>NZ_JBICMD010000036.1:0-1274428 GCF_043106015.1 Vibrio sp. GLN_1 | reverse complement strand
TTCAGTTTCTCCTCCACAACCGACAGGTTTTTCTTCGCTGCTTCAAAATCAGGATTTTCTTTAAGCAGCTTTTTGTATTGCTCAGCTGCGTCTTCTAACTGACCATTTTGTGCTAACGAGTTCGCTAGGTTATAGCGGCCGGTTTGTGATGGGTCATTCGAAAACGCTTTGATGGCCGCTTCGTAATCGCCAGTTTGGTAACTTGCCGCGCCTTGCCAACTTGGGTCAGTGAACAGGTTTTTGGCTTGTTCATATTCTCCCTGTTTATAGAGATTAGCCGCTTTCTGATCGGCATTTAAGAATGGGTTGGCTTGTGCGTCTGGTGTCCAAGTTATTGGAAGCAGCGCAGCGATAAATACCCAAATTACACCACGGCGGAACAGGAAAACGGTAGGCAGTAGCAGTAGAGGCAATAGCCAAAATCCACCATTCAAACGAGAATCGGTTTTGACCTCTTGATTCTGTTTTGCTGCCAAGTTGTTCCCAGTATTATTCGTGTACGCTGCGATGCTATCCACGTCTCGGTTGTTGTGCTGAATAGGAACAAACATACCGCCCGTTTTGTTGGCTAGCGTTTGTAGGTTTTTCAGGTGTGTTTTGGCAACAACGGTCGAGCCTTGCGTGGTCTTAAGAAGCGAGCCGTCGGGTAGGGCAATCGGTGCGCCGTTTGCCGTGCCGATTGCAAGAACCGAGACTCGTATGTTTTTACCTTTAACTAAATTCAGAGAGCGTGCCAATTCTGAATCATCAAGATCATCGGCAAGAACCACAATGTCTCCTTGGTTTGCACCTGCTTGTGAAAATTGACTTAACGCCAATTCGATCGCTGCAGGGAGGTTCGAGCCTTGGAATGGCATCAGCTCTGGCGACAAGTTCTCGATGATACCTGCTAGCGTACTAGCATCCGTCGTTAGCGGACTCAAGCTGTAGGCATCGCCTGCATAGGCGATCAATCCAGTCGCCCCCTCTTTCCACTTTGGCAACAAGTCCAACGCTTTGTAACGTGTTTGAGTAAGGCGATTGGGTTTGATGTCGCTGGCGTACATCGAGCGAGACATATCTAGCACTAGCATGCGATTTTGGCTTAGCTCGAAGCTTGGACGTGTATTTGATTGCCAGCTCGGCCCAGCGAGCGCTACGCAGGCAATCGCCCAAGCCAAGCACCAAATCGTAAAATAGGGTTTGGACTGGATGGTCTTCCCAAGCATTTTGGCGAGGTGCGGGGCAATCAGCGCGGATTTTTTCGCTCTAAATTTTTGATTAATCAGGAGTACGAAGGGGATTGTTATCAGTCCCAGTAACCAATATGGGTTAAGGAAAGTAAACTCAGCCATGTTTTCTCCTTAGTAGGAACAACAACATAGAAAGCACTAAAGCGGCACTCAATGGGTATGGGAACCATTCGGACTGAGGCCGCCAAGTTTGAGTATCGCTTGATACAGGTTCCAGTTTGTTGATTGTGTCGTAGATCTTTTTAAGTTGTTCGGCATCTCGCGCACGGAAGTACTGTCCGCCAGTCATTTCTGCAATCTTCGTGAGCGTTTGTTCATCAAGGTCGGCTGCGGTGTCGACCTTACGAGTCATAAAAAAGTCTTTCACCATCATTTCGCCAGCACCTACGCCGACCGTATAAATAGTGGTATTGTATTTCTTCGCAATCTCAGCCGCTTCGATTGGATCTAACACACCAGCGGTGTTACTGCCGTCACTGAGCAAAATCATCACGCGCTGGGGCGCATCGCTATCGACAAAGGTTTTTGTTCCTAAGCCGATACCATCGCCAATTGCGGTTCGTTGACCAACTAGGCCAATTACGGTTTGCTTGATTTGTTGGATAACGGTTTGTCGGTCAGCCGTCAGTGGCGTTTGTAAGTACGCGTGGTCACCAAATAGAACTACTCCAAGCCGATCACCTTTTCGCTTCGCGACAAAATCTGATAGGACTTTTTTCACGGCAGAGAGTCGGTCGATGTACTCGCCATCTAAGTTCATGTCCTCTTTTTGCATGGAGCCTGAAAGGTCAACCACCAGCATTAAGTCTCGGTACTTAGGTTGAAACTCGACAGGTTCACCAAACCAAACTGGTCTCGCACAAGCGACGACCAATAATGTCCAAACGCCTACAGCTAACGATTTTTGTAGCCATTGTTTAGGCTTATGGTTGTCTTTGTTTTTTGGCAAATACGCCAGTTTGATTTCTGCTTGTCGAGTTTCTTCAGGAAGAAGCTTGTAAATCAGCAGAGGTAAGGGCAACAAAAAAAGTGCCCACCACCAGACAAATTCAATGTTTAACCATTGGGAAAGGTCTGTCATGAGTGTTTGCTCAGTCACGGGTGTTTGCCTTTTTCTTCGGTGGCAAAGCGTGAGTTATCCAAAAGGCACAATCGTCGATCAAATCTTGATGTTGCTCTTGAGGCGACTTTTGATATAACGCGGCTTGCCACTGTTGTTGTTTGTCTACGAATCGAGTCTCTTTGGTATGACTGTCGAGAAATTCATACCATGCCATTCCAGTTAACGGGGCGATGTCTTCACGTGGGAAGTAACTCAATGCTGCTTGACGCAGAATTTCCAGAGCAGAGGAAGGCGTATGAGGTGTGACGGATTGAGTCAAAAGCTTTAATGCCGTTTTTTTGGCAAGTAAGCGCTTTTTACGCCATTTTGCATACAAATATACACCTAAAACAAAAAGAACGATCGCCGCAAGCATTGCCCACCATCCCCACGCAAGTGGGAACCAGTCCGGAGCGTTCGGCAAAATCAAAGGTTCAAGGTTTAGGCTTTGGTTGTTTGTTGTCATTATTATTACTGCTTTATTGAAAACTGCTTTGTAAGGCCTGTTAGCTTAATTGCTGAATCAAAGGCCAACCACTTGATAGTGTGTTAAATGGAATAGCCATCGAATGACACTGTTGTTTGATGGATTCTTGGTGTTGAGTAAAGTGTGTTTCGAGCGCTTTTCTTTGTCCTGTTGAGCCGAAGTTGAACCATTGGCTACGACGGCCATCAGAGGCTTTTGCTTGGCCACGAAAGTCGGTTTCTCCTCTTTCCAATGGGTCGTAAAACTGAATGGCTCTCACGCTGTTGTGTTGTTTAAGGCGACGCAGTTGCGTTAGCTCTCTTTCTTCTACATGTGCAAAGTCACTGAGTAGAATCAGTTCACTGCCTTTTGGCGTGAATGTGTGGAGTGTTTCTAACACTTGCGAATATGGCATTGTGCGAGTCTCATGATTTGGATCTTGAGTCAACTGCGCGTTATGGGTATCAACGATCGCATTGAGAATCCGTAGCCCCTGTTTTTGCAAAGAGGAAGGGCGAAATTCTAAGCATTGGTGTCCATCATCAATCACTGCGCCAATACGATCCTTTTTGGCTAATGTGAGCCAAATAAGAACACTGGCGAAATGAGCGAGTTGTACGGACTTCAATACGTACTTTGAGCCAAAGTGAAGGCTTGAGCTGAGGTCGAGATACAAAATCACCGCTTGTTCTTTGTCTTCCGCAAACAATTTAGTGTGTGCTTTTCCGGTGCGCGCTGTGACTCGCCAGTCGATGCTGCGAATGTCATCTCCGGCTTGATACTGGCGCACTTCCATAAAGTCCATACCACGACCTTTTTGTCGGCTCGTATGGTTGCCGCTCATCTGCGACCAAATGCTTTGTGCCGGTGGCAACCAACGTACCGACTGCGTGCGATATTGAAGCAGTTCTTCCAGTGTTAATGTCACCCCATTCGCATGAGGCGGTAATGGATGGTTTGCAGACATGTCACTCACCCGCTTTATGCGCTGCCAACCAAGCTTAGCAACTTATCGATGACTTGATTTGCCGTTACGCCTTCTGCTTGAGCGTGGTAGCTGAGCAATAATCGGTGACGTAACACTGGGTACGCCATTGCTTGGACATCTTCAGGAGAGACAAAATCACGACCTGCTAACCAAGCATGAGCACGAGCGCATCGGTCAAGGGCGATGGTTGCACGCGGACTGACACCCATTGCTAGCCATTTATCCAACTCACTGTCGTATTCGCTTGCTTGGCGTGTTGCCATCACCAAACGCACAATGTATTGCTCAATGGCTTCTGCCATGTGGATGTCGAGCACTTCTTGGCGCGCGGTGAAGATGTCTTGCTGACTCAAGCTTGGGCGCTCAATAGAGCATTCACCTTTTGCTTCACCACGATTGATCCGCAAGATCGCTAATTCATGTTCTGCATCTGGGTAATCCACTTCTAAGTGAAGCAAAAAGCGATCGAGCTGAGCTTCTGGAAGAGGGTAAGTACCTTCCTGTTCTATCGGGTTTTGTGTCGCCATGACCAAGAATAGCTCAGGCAGTGCGTAGGTGTGGCGACCTGCGGTGACTTGCTTTTCTGCCATCGCTTCAAGCATTGCGGCTTGTACTTTGGCTGGCGCACGGTTGATTTCATCCGCAAGAATGAGTGAATTGAAAATCGGCCCAGATTGGAATGTGAACTCGCCCGTTTCTGGGCGGAAAATATCCGTACCGGTTAAATCGGCAGGCAGCAAATCTGGGGTGAACTGAATGCGATGGAAGTCGCCTTCTACGCAATCAGACAGTGATTTTACGGCGCGAGTTTTAGCAAGTCCCGGAGGACCCTCAACCAAAATATGCCCGTCAGCAAGAAGGGCGATCAACAGTTGTTTAACCAGATCATGCTGGCCAATGATCTGAGACTCTAAATAGTGCTGAAGAGTTTCGAAGTTTGATTTATGCATGCTTTGGACTCTCGATATCCATTTGATTTTCGTTTTGAGTATTGGTCATTGCCAATCAGGAAAAAGTTCCTGTTCGCTCTCGAAATTTATCTTTTCAATATTGGGGCAAAGAAAAGGATTGCAAGCGAAGAAAAACGCTGAAAGTGCTTGAATGACAGGGTGTTACATTTATTTTGCATAAGATAGTGAGAAATACCTCTAGTTTTGTTTGCTCAGGTCGATATAGGTTTCACGCTGTGTATGTCACAGAGATATGCACCTGATAGCCACTATCTAGGATGCCAATAACAAGTGATTCTTTTAAAAGGTCCGAATATGTTGAAACTTCATTCTCTGAGTATCAAACAAAAGGTTGTACTTGGTATTACTTTTGCTGTTCTTGCATCAACCATTATCGTTGGTGTGATGGCTCAACGCCATGCGAGAGACGTGTTAAGTCACCGCCTGATTGATATTGAGTTGCCAGCCATGCTGCAACAAATTAACACTGAAATTGACCGCGAAGTTGTGCAAATGCAGCAAGCGGCGAAGCAACTAGCAACAAACGAATTTGTTGTCGAAGCGCTAAAAAATACTGATCACCCACAGTTTTCTGAAACGCAGCTTGTTCAGCAGCTAAACAACATCAAATCTCAGTATGGATTGAATGACGCATCGGTCGCAAACCGTAAAACGGCGTACTACTGGAACCAAAATGGTTTCTTGCGTCAGCTAAACCATTCGCAAGACGCGTGGTTCTTTGGTTTCACCTCTTCGGGTCGCGAAACATCAGTGAGTGTTTTCCAAGAAGCTAATGGTGAAGTGAAAATGTTCACTAACTACCAAGACTTAAACGGTATCTCGATGTCGGGTCTATCTAAGTCGATGGATGACATGGTGTCACTTCTAAACAGCTTCCAAATTGAGGACACAGGTTACGTGTTCTTAACGAATGAAAAAGGTGACATTCAAATTCATCGTCAACAAGGCAAAAACAAAACGTCGATTGCGCAGCTTTTTGGCAGCAACGCGAATCAACTGTTGAACAAAAACAGCTTCAACCTAATTAATGTCGAGTTTGAAGGTAAGGACAATTTCGTCGCGAGTTTGTATGTGCCGTCCATGAACTGGTTTGTTGTTGGCGTCGTGCCTGTTGACGAAGTGTTTGCTGACCTCAATGCAACTGGCCAAAAAATGATGATCACAACCATTGTAGTGGCGTTGGTGTTCATTTTGATGGGCGTATTGCTTGCAAACAGTATCACTAAGCCAATTCGTTTGATTGCAGATCGCTTTACCGATCTTGGTCAAGGCGAAGGTGATTTATCACAGCGTATTGAAATTCGTGGCAATGATGAAATCGCGCAACTTTCTAAAGGTTTCAACGGATTTATTGAGAAAATCCACGCAACCATGAAAGAGGTATCTTTGACGAGCGGTGCACTGAGTCAAGCGGCAGACAGCGTGTCGAGCAAAGCAACGTCAACGTACGACAATAGCCAAGAGCAACGTGACCAGACGATTCAAGTAGTTGCAGCGATCAACCAAATGGGTGCGACGATCAGTGAAATTGCGTCTAACGCAGCGACGGCAGCCGATACTGCAAACCAAGCGTCTGATAATACTCAGACGGGTCGTGAAGTTGTGATGAAAGCGAAAGAAGTGATTAGCCGTCTTGCTGACGATGTGGAAACGACAAACATCGTTGTGACACAGCTTGCTTCTACAACGAAAGATATCGGCTCTATCCTTGGTGTAATCCGCGATATCTCTGAGCAAACAAACTTGTTGGCACTGAACGCAGCGATTGAAGCGGCACGCGCAGGTGAGCAAGGTCGAGGCTTTGCGGTGGTTGCAGATGAAGTTCGTAACCTAGCGTCGCGCACTGCCGATTCAACGGAAGAGATTCAACGTATGATCAACCAGCTTCAAAGTGATGCTCAGGACGCAGTAAGCGCGATGGAAGCTGGCAAAGCGGTCACATTTGAGGGTGTGGCTTCGACGGATGAAGCGGTAGAAGTGCTGGTGAATATCTCTGAACGCATTACGGATATCTCCGATCGAAACACGCAAGTTGCGACGGCAACGGAAGAGCAATCTACCGTGGTTCATACGATCAATCAGAATATTGAAGAAATCAACGCAATCAACGAGATGACAACTGCAACGGCGGAAGAGTTGGCTGGCGCAAGCCGCGATCTTCAAGAGCTTTCATCTCGCCTAGATAAGATGGTTGGTAGCTTCAAACTCTAGAGTTGGATAGAATAGACGAAGTTGAACAGTTTAATGACTATATTTAGGTAAGTACTATGAACGACTTCGAAAAAGAACTAGCGCAGATTTCTCAAGAAGCTGCAGAGGAGCCAGAAGTAAAGCTACCTTCGCTAGAAGAGCAAAAAGCTATTGCGGCTGAGCTTAAAAAGCTAGAAGCAGAAGGCAAGTTAACGCCAGAAATTTTGGAGCAATACTTCGGCAAGTTTAATCAGAAAAATTCTGTTCCGGTTCATTAATAAAAAGGGAGTGTTTACTCCCTTTTTTTATTTGTAAAATTCATCATTCCTTCAATTTACTAAGTCACAAGCGCGACTTCTACTCATCATTTTCTAATCGGATAGCTTTTCTCTACCATTTCTCCCTACATCATGTTGTGACTTAAAAATTATTGACACTTCAATAGTTTACTAATTAGTACTAGGGATTTTCATACTTGACAATGCTCCCGCTCTATCTACTCTATTGCATATTTCAATCTAAACTACTAAAGGAATGCGAGCAGGATGGAGCATCAAACTACAAGGAATGTCATCTTAATTACGGAGGGCAGTCTACAGTCATCTCTCTTAAAGGATGTTTTGGAAACGAAGCTCGGTATTAACGTTCTACTGATCACTCCCGAAAATCTTGCTAGCCCATTTGTTAGAAATCGACCTATATCAGCGATTGTCCTAGATTACAGCGTTATCACAGATGAAGTGTTTGCTCGTTATATGGAATTTAAAACCCCCAATTTAACTGGAACGCTTGAAATCCTCATCAACTGCGACAAATCTATCTCAACGGATGAGCTCTTTGTCTGGCGTTCACTTGCCGGCATTTTCTATACCTCAGACGATATACAAACCTTACAAACAGGCATTGACAAGGTGCTCCAAGGCGATATGTGGTTCAGTCGTAAATTCGCACAGCAGTACATTACTCACCTGCGTCGTCATAGCAGGCCAATTAATAAGAACGTTCCGGCAATATTGACCAAACGGGAACAACAGATCATTACGTTTTTATCTATGGGGGCCTCTAATCAACAAATAGCTGAGCAGTTATTTGTAAGCGAAAATACGGTTAAAACGCATCTTCACAATATTTTTAAAAAGATTGATGTAAAAAACAGAGTGCAAGCGCTGATTTGGGCGAAAGAAAATATATCAGAACAATCTATAGTAGTTGTTTGATTTTATAAAAATCGATGTCTGACTAATTTAGTGCATACTCATATTTAGTAAAAAATAGATCATGTTAAAAGTGTTTCTTTTATGAGAAACACTTTTTTTGTTTCTATTTTTAATAAATTAATAATTCAAAAAAGTAGCAAATAACTTTACTCTGTTGTCTAGCACTTAGATATGAACTTGAGTGCTGACGATTAACTACGAATTTAATAATGTTAAGTTAATGAAAGTATGAGAAACATTATGGAACAGTACACGGAAAAGCCTGAAATCCTAATGCTCACTCAACAAAGTTTACAGAGTGAAAACTTTAAGGAAATGCTTTCTAGAAATACAGGAACAAAGATAACGATCATCGATGCTAAAAACCCTAGCTACCATGAACTCATCCCTGAACGTTATTTTTTATTGGTTGATTTCTCAGTTGATACGCCATCTGATACTTTAGTTTACTTGAAGGATAGCCGCAAAGTGCTAGGTACAATCATGCTTAATCTGGGTTACGACTTAGATACTGAAGAACTTGCATCTTGGCCTCATGTAAAAGGTATATTTGGCCCAGGGGATTCAATGGAGAAAGTGTGCCAAGGGTTAAGTGCCATTATTAAAGGAGATAATTGGCTATCAAGAAAATTGCTGGATCAATTGGTAAATTATTACAAAGGAAAAGAATCGAATAACGTTGTAGAGCCTGCGATTGAAGTAGAACTGACACGGCGTGAAATACAAGTTCTGAAAATGTTGAAAGAAGGCGGTTCAAATATGGAAATAGCTGATTCACTATTTATCAGCGAACATACGATTAAATCGCATCTATACAATATTTTTAGAAAGTTAGAAGTAAAAAATAGGACGCAAGCCACAAGTTGGGCGAAAAGAAACCTCTAGTACTAGGAATAACTACATGTAATAAAAAGAAAATAATAGATAAAGTACTAAGTTTTATTTTTATAATAATAAGGTCAGTCAAAAATATCATCCCATATTCAAACTTATTCCTATCGGATTGGCTATTAGACTTCTCATGTCTGGAACGAATCTCATCAGACGTGGAATAAAAGGTCTATTCAATAAATAAGCCAAGAGGGAATAAAAATGAGCACAAGTGACAATGACACGTATTTAGGCGATGCAGGCGCAAACAACGATATCGCTGATTTCGATGGCGGTGATGATCTGTTTATCGGTTATGGCGGTAATGATTCGTTTGTTGGTGGCGGCGGTGATGACTACATCATTGGCGGCGCGGGCAATGATCGTCTAACCGGTGGTGCTGGTGACGACGTCCTGAGAGCTGGTACGGGAAATGATTATCTTGGCGGAGGTACGGGAAATGACTTGCTACTAGGTCTTCTCGGCGACAATAAACTGAACGGCGGCGTCGGGGAAGATATCCTTGTCGCAGGTTCAGGTGATAACGTTTTAGTTGGTGGCAGTGACAGCGACAAATTTGTGTTCACTGACAAGTTTGGTGGTCATGGTGAAGCGAAGGTAGTGGATTTCACTATCGGTGAAGACTCGCTTCACATCATTAGTGACACCGTGACAGAGTTTGGCGATTTAACTTTCAGCTACGATGCGGCTGGCAATGCAGTATTTACTGACGGCGCAGATTTAACCGTTAAGCTGATTGGTGTTACTGAAACAGATATTAACACCTACGGTGCCGATTTATTTGTTATTTAAAATCTAGTTTAAGGCGCTAGTCATCTAGCGCCTACATCATTCGATTAAAGTGGAAGTAATCGTGCAGAAAACAGTTTTCAAAGAAGTCAGACAAAAACTATGCACGCTTGCAGGTTTGCTGATCGGTTTTAGTCTCTTCATTAATTTACTCGTACTTGCTATCCCACTTTATATGTTGCAAGTGTACAACCGAGTCATCTCATCTTATTCGACTGACACCTTGTTGCTTCTTACCATCATCGTGTTGGCGGCTTTGTTTACTATGTCCATTATCGATATTGCTCGTGCACAGATGAGTAAATCGTTCGGATTTTGGATGGACGCGAAACTTTCAGTGTTCATGCTTAAACGAAGCATTCAGTATCAATCGCATACTGGAAAGAGTTACACCTCTCAGGTTCTTCGAGATATTCAAACCATAAAAAGCTTTTTGAGCAGCCAAGCCCCTTATCCTTTGTTAGACGCTCCCTGGACACCGCTGTTTATTTTGTTCGTCTATCTACTCCATCCTTTGCTTGGGCACATTGCGTTGCTTGGTTCTGTCGTTCTGTTTAGCTTAGGTTTGATCAACGAGTTGATGACGAGAAAGACGATGCAAGAAAGTGAAGTTAGGGCCATTTCTCATATTAGTAGTGCAGAGTTAGCGACACAAAACGCCAACTCTATTTTAGCCATGGGGATGATGAACGCATTTTTAGAGCAGTGGCAATCGCGAGTGCAGAGTGTCAGCGTGCTTGAAGAGCGAGTTGCCGGAAAATCGATTTATATGGCTAACTTTTCTAAGTTTGTTCGTGGCTCTTTGCAAATATTTTTACTCGGAGGTGGTGCATGGTTGGTTATTCAGCATGAAATCACGGCGGGTGCGATGATCGCGAGCTCTATTCTGATGAGCAGGGCATTATCGCCGATGGAGCAAGCGATAGGAACATGGCGCAGCGCTATGTCTGCGCGAACGGCTTATAAACGGTTAAAGGAGATTGATGCGATTGTTCGTCAAGACGAATCTGACATGCCGTTACCTAAACCGAAAGGCCATTATGAGTTAACCGGGCTCACTTACCGTCACCCGGGTGCGAATGAGCCAGTGCTGTCTTCTATCACATTATCAATCCCGCCGGGTGTGTCCGTCGGAGTAATTGGCCCTTCTGGCACTGGCAAATCGACATTTGCTCGCTTATTGCTTGGTAACATTCGGCCTTTAGCTGGAAAGGTGACTTTAGATGGCATGGAAGTGTCGACTTGGGCATCTGAAGATCGAGGTGTTCACGTTGGCTATTTGGCCCAAGAGGTGGAGCTATTTCCAGGAACCATTCGTGAGAACATCGCGCGTTTTAAAGAAGAAGATCCAGCGAAGGTGATCAAAGCTGCACAATTAGCGGGTTGTCACGAATTAATCCTCAAAAAGAACAAAGGTTACGACTTCGTTATTGGCGAAAATGGTCGTGGACTGTCGGGTGGTGAACGACAAAGGATTGCGCTAGCACGAGCTGTCTATGGTGATCCTTCTATCGTCGTCTTTGATGAAGCAAACGCCAATCTAGACGGAGAAGGTGAGGCTGCGTATCAGCGTCTTATCGCTCATCTAAAATCTCAGGGCTCGACCATTGTGGTTATCGCCCATAATCCAAGCACATTGAGGCAAATGGATCGATTGCTGTATTTAGCTGATGGCCGCGCCAAACTTTATGGTGCTCGAGATGAAGTGTTGAAGCGTTTAATGGGTGAGGACAGAACGGATATTCCAAGGGTGAAAAATGAGCAATCAGCAGCCAGTCGTTAACGAACTTCCCGCGGAGAAAGTGTACCGTTTCAGTTCAGATGCTAACTTGAGTTTCAAAAAGCCAATTTTGCTCGGAGTTGCAACGTTAAGCTTTTTCCTAGGCGGTTTAGGATATTGGGCGGCTACCGCAAAGTTAGAGAGTGCTGCTATCGCTTATGGAGATTTGTCTGTTCTAACCAAGCGGCAAGAGATACAGCATTTAGAAGGCGGTATCATTGAAAAGCTGTATGTTCAAGAGGGCGATTTGGTAAAGAAAGGCCAGCCGCTTGTTCAATTGTCGCAACGTCAGCCAATGGCCAAGTTAGATGCAGTTAGTGGTCAGTACATTCACACGCTAGCGAAGGAAAATCGGCTGAGTGCCGAATTGGATGAATTAGCGGATATCTCGTGGTCTGGTGATCTAGAAGCGATTCCTCGTGTAAACATCGTAAAAGAAGCACAGTTAGTACAAAACAAAATCTTTACTGCCAGAAAGCGTTTTTTTGAGAGCAAACTTAGTATTATTGAACAAAGTATTTCTGGTGCGAGCTTAGAGCTCGAAAATCTTAAGCAAACCAAAGTCATCGAAAGAGAACGCCTCAACTTTATTGAAGAAGAAATTGCAAGTAACCAAGCTTTGGTACAGAAGGGGTTTTCTGGTAAATCCACTTTGTTGCAACTCAAACGGCTTGCCGCAGAGGTTCGCAGTACTCTTAGTCAGCTTGATCGGCAATCTTTAACCGTTGGAAAAAGGTTAGACGAGAACCAAGCCAAGATAGAAGAGTTAAAGCTCGAAAGATTGAATGAAATCGTCGAAGAGTTGCGGAATACCAAAAAAGAAGTCGTTGCCATTCGTGAAGAGTATAGATCTGCTCAAGATGTGGTGGCTAGAACTTCAATCAATGCGCCAATCTCAGGCCGCGTAGTGAACATGCAAGTGTTCACTGAAAAGGGGGTTATTGGTTCAGGACAAACGTTGTTAGAGTTAGTGCCTCAAGATGATAAGTTGCTTGTTGAAGCAAGAGTCAATCCGCAAGACATTGACTTGATTAATCCAGGACAACAAGCGCATGTGCGATTAACCGCTCTGAATGCAAGAACATTGGCTCCTCTCGATGGTACGGTGCTGACTGTTTCTGCGGATAAATTGTCACAAGAAAACCAAGATGACTATTACCTAGCACGAATCTCAATTTCTCAAGATGATGTTGCCAAGTACCGTTTGACATCCGGAATGAACGCCGAAGTACTCATTTTGTCTGAGCCTCGAACACCGCTGAGTTATTTGATTAAGCCACTGACAGAAAGCATGAACCGAGCATTTCGAGAAGAATAGGTATTCTGTCTTCGAAGAAGCGTATTCTCGCCAATTACATGCCTCGTTGGATATAGATCTAGCGGGGCATTTTTCTTTTTCAAATAGCGTATTTGAATCGGATATATGTTGCTAAGATTGAACCAATCTACCGATGGTTTTCGAGTGACAGTTTTAATTATCAACACTCTGATGTGTTGATTTGTCAGTTTTTTTTATCGGTATTTTTGAGGGGCTTAACAATCCAAATCGAAAACGAATGATATTTTCTTGGTTATTTGTAGGAATTATCCTGCTTTGTAGGTTTTGTATTACTTAAGATCGGTAATTTTCTTTCTTATATATCAATTTTTGCGATCGAGAATGGTTAAGTTTCGCTATAAATCATAATGCGTCGAATCATTCCTAATGTTTTTTGAAAATAATGTCTATTAAATGGTGTGGATTACGATTTGCTTCTTGATTTTTGTTTTATCTTATTGATTTTTAATGGATAATTTCTATTTTGGCTTGGTTTGATAAAATGATGACTTATCTAGTAGTCATCATTGTTTTCATCTACAACGCTGTGTTACTAGTTTGAAGTTGTTGTCAGATAATTCTGATAACCGTCGTTTCATATAAATTTAAATATCATAATCAGTTACCTTTCACCTATCTACTAATTCATGTTTTAAATCTAACGATATAGCCAGATCCTATGGTTTTCGAACGTTATAAATTATTGGATGTGCAATCATAAGATTATATATCTACCTATTTATGGTTATTAAATAAAAAATTGACCATATCGTGACATTTATTGATTAATTGTCGTCAAAAATTCGTCGCCTCAAAATTTTGACGATTTTGTGTTCATTTTACTCTCGGTAATTCATAAGAATTTTATATAAATTGGAAAGTACTGTGTCGATGGTTCAGCGTTGTTTTACCTTACTCTTAGTTGCCTTATTTACCTCTGCAAACGCTCTAGCAGCAGGAGAGGTGGAAATTTCATTTAGTCCTGCTTCTGGGAGTCATTATGAAAATGGTGAAGAAATTTCATACTCGATTGAGGTAAAAAATACAACGGCGGACACAATTGCAGATGTCTCAGTGATAAACGCGGTTTGGGATGTCATGTCGGGCGACCAAAAAGCCTTTCAGAGCGTATCGATATCAGACACTCACAGTCTAGGTTCAATCGCTGGTAGTTACGCATCTAGCAATGCGAACTTAGAAGTGACTGGCGCGACATTGCTGCCATTTGGTCGAGTTACTTATCATGTTAGCGCGACAGTGTCTCATGAGAGTGCTGAAAACATCGTATTAGGTGGCGCACAAGTAAAAGCGATGATTGCTGGGGCAGAGAATACATTCGTTGATACAACCAGCGTCACGTTTGAACCTGCAGAATACAAATACACGCTAGATGCAGCGGTAACGCCAGCTGAATATCAAGTCGCAAACGTTTTGACGTACACGCTCACCGCAAAAAATACTGGCCTGTTTGCAGTAAAAGGCTTAGACATAACCCAACCTTTTTTGTCTCTTACTGGTGAGGTTCTAAGCGGTGCCAACGCTCCAGTTTTTAGTCATGTCGAGATCAGTGCTGTCGCTTCTTCTGGGAGTAATACGGGAACATTTTCGAAAGCAGATGATTTGTCGGTAGAGAATGCGGAGCTATCCGTGGGTGGTTACATCACTTACACCATCAAAGCGACCGTTGCGAATGATCTGGTTTCTGACATTACAACTAAGGCGTCGGCGTTAACGCGCGATGGCCCTGTAGAAAGCAATGTTCTTGTCACGCCGCCAGCGACGCCGAACGTTACGCTTACCCATACACTTTTGTCTTCGACACCTTATTTAATAAACGGTAAGCTCAATTTCGAAATCAAAGTCAGTAACAACGGTGGTGCGATTGCACATGGTTACCACGTTACGCAGAACATCAACACGTCACTTACCAACAATGGCTTGGCGAACGATCTCTCGTCTGCTTTTAACAACACCGATGTGACCGGAAATCCATTCTCAACGTGGACTGTAACGGTCAACAACATTGGCTCTAACTCCTTATCTGCCTATCAAGCTAGTGGAGTTCAAACTGATGTCGATTTTGACGATACGGTGTCGATCTACCCCGGTGAGTCAATCACTTACCTAGTTGAAGCTACACTGACGCCAATCACCATTGGTACGCTTCAAGGCTTTTCTGCTGCCGTCAAAGATGAATCAGGTTCATTAGTTCAGAGCGCAAACGTCGCAGATACAGTCAATGCAGAAAAAGTGCTGAACGTTTCTGATTCCGAGATCGCCATTTCTAAAACAACCACCGCATCAGAATATGTGCCCGGTGGAAACATCGAATATGAAATTACGGTAACCAACGGTTCGTCTAAGTACTTTGCCAATAACTTATTGATTCAAGATAACTTAACTTGTGTCATGACGGAGCAAGCAGGCGGTGCAGGCGATGCGCAAGCGTTTAAAGAATGGAAAGTTGAAGTCATTTCGGGTGAGGACTCGCTTGGCTCGGATCCGGGTTCGTATAGCTATGGCTCATGGAGCTCAAATCCAATTGCTTTGACGCCCGATCTTGCTCCAGGAAAAACCGTTAAATACAAACTTACCGCAAAAACCAATGACGCTAGCATGGGCGTTATTTTGGATGACTCGACGAGCTGCGCCAACGACAACGTGACCGAAAGTGGTTCAGGGGTTCAAACTCCTGACGACAACTTGCGTGTTAGTAAAGATGTCGACAGTCGTTACTATTCATCGGGTCAAACACTCACTTACACCATCGTAGTGACTAACGATGGTGATGGCTTTGCAAACCAAGTTCAGGTCTTGGATGAACTCTCGGCGATCACTACTCAAGACATTAATGGTAATACGATCAACGCCTATTCGGATTGGACCATTACTGCAAACGCATATAAAGCAGACGGTACAGCCGCGACGGCTTCCAACACTGGTATTGTTGGGGCAGTAAAGTATCCCGACAACCTGAATGTGATTGCGACGCTTGAGCCACATTCCTACATTGAATACACCATCGTGGCAGACACTCATCCTATGGCGAATGGGCACATTCAAAACCAAGTGACGGTCGATGGCACTGTGTACGCCGACCGAGGTTCTGATCCGCGTGATTTCGCGATCGAGGTTAACAAGCGTGTTAAAACGAACACCGATACCAGTTTTGATACCAAGCAAACCTCGTATTCCAAGCTGGACAACGAAGTGACGTTTGAAATCAGTGTGAAAAATGCGAAAGAAAACGGCTATGCAACCAATGTGCAAGTCAAAGATGCGATATCAACCATCACGGCTGAAATTTTGGAGCCAGATGGCGTCACTAAGCCAGTTTTCAATGCTTGGACTATTCGTGCTGAAATCAAGTCTGACGATCCTTTGTTGAACGGCAATCCTGCTTACACCGATGTCGGCAGCTTTTCAGACAACCTTGATTTAGATACTAACGCTCAAATTCCGCCGAACGTTGAAGTGGTATACACAATTGTCGCTCAGATTGACCGTTCAAATCCGGATCAAATTCTGTACTCTCAATTCAGTAATACCGCGACGGTTAAAACGCCAGATTCTACTGTCCAGTCATCAGCATCAGACAGTGTTACGGTGTATCCAAAAGAACCTAAGATCATCGTGACTAAAACCACACCGGATGACGAGTTTATCCCCGGTGATTGGGTCACATTTACGGTCTCCATTTTCAACTTTGGTGAAGGTTATGCGAACGAAGTTCATGTAACGGACGATATTGTGGGTCTGGATGCGTTTTCTGAATGGACCATAGACGCTACGATTGATTCAAACAACTCGCCATACAAAACAGGCAGTTACGCAGGGCCTAAATCGGGTTACCCAAACAATGGAAATATTGACTCGCGTATTGATATCGACCCTAAAGTGGGTAGTGAGAAAGGCTCGGTGGTTTACGTTATTCATGGTCGAGTGAAGAACGATTATGCCAAGCAAGAGATCTCTAATACGGCGCAAGCTTATGATCCTTTAACCAATTTGAACCAGTCGTCTTCTGCACAAATTGGTGATGGTTCGAGCGACAAGCTTAATGTATCGATCTTAAAAACTGCCGATAAAGTCCGCTTTGTTCCGGGCGAAGATGTGACCTACGAAATCCGAGTTCTCAACAATGGTTCGCACACTGAAACCGGGTTAAAAGTCGTTGATAAGTTGCAAGATATTTTGTCTGTATTAGCGAACGACAAAGACAATCAGTATCAAGATTATCCGGACCAAAGCCCGTTCGAATATTGGCAATTTGACTATGACGACGGTGCCGGTTTTCATTCTGTAACGACGGAGAACTTTGTGTATCCCGAAGGGGACGCTTCCAAAACAATGAGTTTGGAACCGGACGAAGTGCGTACGTTTAAAATTAAAGCGCGTGTAAAAGATAACGTCGTTGGTTCGCTAGATGAAGGGGGGAATCTCAACGATAAAATTGCCAATGATGCATACATCTATCGCGATCTTGGTGAGGTAACGGAAACTTCTCACATTTCACACCATGAAATGAAAAAGGCATACAACGGCGAGAATGTCACGCGCAAGCTATTGGTGAATGGAGTCGAATCTCGTTTTTACTCACCAGGTGATACGTTGACCTATTTAGTGACGGTATCGTCTCAAACAGGTTACGTGAACGACCATACTGTGAGAGAAAACATCACTGACGTGACGACACAATTGCTCGATGGGTCAACTGCAACGCCCTTCGCGTCTGGTTTTTCCGTTGATGTATCGAAAAGCGATGCCCACGGCGGTGATGGCACAACCGATGGTACGCTCGATGGCACGGTAGCAAACAATCAAAACATCTCAACCGTTATTGATGTGGCGGGTGGGGACTCAGTCACATACCAAGTCGAAGGCGTCGTTCGTGAAGAGTCGGTAGGTAACATTACCATCGGCGGTATCACCGTTATTCCAAACAGCTACCATCTTTCATTCAGCAAAACCGTGGATGAAGCAAGCTATGAGCCGGGTCAGCCATTGGTCTATCGCCTAACGATTGAAAACGATGGTAAGGGGAACGCGTACAATATTCCTGTGGTGGATCGCTTATCCAACATCACGGTGGAACTTGTTGATGGAACAAGTGAAAAGGCGTTTGATTCGGGCTGGACTATCGAGCAGAACATCGTCAGTGGTAGCGATAAAGCCATTCTCGATCTTGATGGTTCAGTTGAAAATAATCGAGATATCGACACGCATGCCTCCATCCCCGCGGGCACTACAATTGAGTACAAAGTGACGGCGACGGTAAACAACAATGCAGTCGGTGAAATCCTCAACTTGTTGACCGTTGACGGCGATACTGTCAGTGCGAAGACGAAAGCATCGGCAGAGAAATACGACTTCGAAAAACACATTACCCGCTTCTTAGATCAAGACGGTGTTACTTCATTGAGCGGCGGTTACACGCCGGGCGGCTACATTGAGTATGAAATATCGCTCGTTAACCTTAACAACGTGCACATGCAAAACATGCCGATTAAGGATGAACTTAGCGCAATCAAAACCCAATACTTAGATGGCTCGATGGGTGCTGCGTTTGACTCTTGGACCATCACGACTCAAACCGATACCAGTGGTATCAGTGAGCCGGGGTCGGTCACGGATAACCGCGATATTGACACCCAGTTTAACCTTGCAGCAAATAGTTTCGCTGTTGGCGGCACTTTCATCAAATATACGGTGAAAGCAAAGATCAGCGAGAAAGCGGTTGGCCAAATCTTAAACGTGGCGGTTATCGATAACAGTCATAACCTAGTTGCTGAGCCAGCCAACATGCTGCCTTCTGAGGTAAGCAAATCCCATAAAGCGTACACGGATTCGTCTTTATCAAGCGAAAAGCTGACGTACAATCACACGTCTAGTGGTGAAAATATCGTGTACCGTCTGCGCCTCCAAAACAATGGTAAAGGACAGGAGTACAACAAATCACTGCAAGAGTTATTCTCTAGCATCAAAGTCCGAGTGGCACAAAATGCGGCTGGAGAATCAGACGCGCAGAGTTTACCTGCGTTTGCTGCGCACGGATGGGAAGTGAGCGTGAACACTTCTGGTGAAGCAACGACGGATATCGGCGGCTTTGTTGGTGGTGCAAATGCGGATATCGATATTCCAGTTCTATCCATTGCGCCGGGCGGTTGGATCGAGTTTGTGATGAAGTCACGTATTCGCCCAGACGCTTTGGATCAAATTGCTTCGACGCCGAAATACGACGGCACGAACTTCGCGACAGCTCGCGTGACACCGGAAGGCAGCAATCTAGCTGTTAACAAAGAGATCGTTTCGATTGCTGGTAAACCTTACGCAGCGGGAGATACTTATAAACCAGAAGATGAGGTGGTGTATAAGTTTACGGTGACCAACACCGAACCTGTATGGCGTGATGAGGCCGCGATTCAAGACATCATCTCTAATGTTCGCGTTGAAGTTATTGGTGACACAACGAAATCGGCATTTTCAGAATCTGAAATCAGCCACGTCTTTACCTCTGTTGGTACCAGTGGCACGCAAGACACCTACATCGAACCATACGATGCCACCGATGATCTGGATTTGGTGGTCGATATTGCGCCTGAAGAAGTGATCGAATTTACCGTAAAGGGGAAAGTTCGCGCTGATGCTGTTGGTGATATCGATGGAAACACCGCAAAAGCCGGCAACCAGAGTGACACAACGGAAACCATTCCTCCTATCACACCTGTTTTAGATTTCCAAAAACTGGTGCTGAACACGACCGCCGACAGCAGTACGTGTACGTTCCCATCTTCGACGGGCACTGATTGTCACTACAATCCGAATGGCCAGATCCAGTATCAAGTCTCAGTCACCAACGTAGGTGAAAGTACCACTAATGGTGCCACCATTGTGGATGAACTGGACAAGATTAACACGTCTGATGGCAAACCAGCTTTTACGGATTACAGCGTCGCGATTGTCAGTGCACCGACGTCAGACCGCTTCTCCATCAATGGTCAGTATCAAGGTAATGTACCTTTAAACGCAGCATTCGATCTGATGCCAGGCGATACCGTTGTCTTTGAAATTGATGGTACGGTTGCGGCGGATGCAACGGGCGCAATAACTAACGTCGCAAAAGTTGCAGGCGTGGACAGTAATGCTGTCGTGCTTGATCCGGGAACTTCGAATCTGCTAGCGCAAAAGTCGACGGACACTCCGACGTACACGCCGGGCTCGGAAGTGCGCTATCAGATGCGAATTCGCAACGTAACCACCAATAATGAGCTGGTGGATGTGCGCGATACCATTAGTAGCTATTTGGTTGAGACCGCGGACGGCACTGAAAAAGTCGCACTGAAAGATTGGAGTGTAAGCGCGAGCGTTATCTCTGACGGTAACCCGGCGTACACCGACATCAACAACTTAAATCTCATTGCGGATAATACCGACATCGACACCACCATTCAGATGGGTGGCAAAGCGCCAGATGACACCTATACCGAGATTCTCATTGAGGTGGTAGGGCACGTACGTGATGACGCGGTTGGCGAGTTTACCAACCAGTTGCAAGGGAAGTTAAGCAGTGGCTCGCGCTATGTGACGTATAACTTACGCGAAAAAGTGATCGTTCCTGAACCGGGCAATTTGGCCGTCACGAAAATCACTACCGATCCAGCGGCTATCTACCATCCGGGCGACACTATTGGTTACGACATTGAGGTGAAAAACACTGGCAGCGGCTATGCAACTGACGTATTGATTGCGGATTTGTGGAAAACCATTCGTACTGAAAAAGCGGGTTCTGCCTTGCCTGTTCGTGCCTTTGAGGGTTGGTCGGATGTCAGCGTTAGCGTAGATGGAACGGATCCGAGCTTAACTCAAGCTGTGTCGGGCTCAGAAGTAACGGGCGATAACGGTTATCAAGTTCGTTACAATATTCACCCTGATCATAGCGTCAAGCTGCATGTAGAAGGTGTGGTCAAAGCCGATCTGGTTGGTGATATCACAAATGTGGTCGAAGTCAGTGACGCGACGAGTAAACAAGCCGCGCAAGCGACGTATGTTGCAGCTGCCGCCGATTTGAATGTGACAAAAATCGTCGATAAAACTCAGTATGAGTCTGGCGATACGTTGACGTATACGATTCAAATTGAAAACACCACGACGAACTGGGCGAACGATGTCCAAGTTAAAGACTTCGTAAACAAAATTACGGCGGCTAGTGTGACTGGTGCGGATGTGATTGCGTTTGAGTCTGGGACTATTTACATGAATGCTGAGTCTCTGAGCGGAGCCACTAAGTTCCCCGCAGCCAATGACGAGTTCATTGATGGCAGTATTGATATTGCGCCCAATGATGTGGTGACCATCACCGTAGAAGGTGAGCTTAACTCGCAAGTCGTTGGTGAGGTGACCAATACCGTTGATGTTACCTACAACGGCACCACAAAAACGGCAGAAGCGACCAGCACGGCCAAGATCCCCGAACTAACGTTTACGAAAACGCCGATGGTGGAGCATTACAGCCCAAACAAAGCGTCGGGTTACATTCTCAACATTGTCAATGAAGGCAACAACTACGCGAACGATATCAATTTGAAAGATGCCATTGGCGCGTTAACTGTCGATACGATTGATGGTTCAACCAACCAAGCATTGTTGCAATGGGCCGTTCAATATGTGGTGGGCAGTGCATTAACTACGGTCGATGCGAACTCTCTGGTGGTGGATAAAGATATTGACTACAACATCGACCTAGCACCAAATGACAGCATTACGTTGTACGTGATTGGTTTAGTGAATGCACAAGCAACTGGTGACATCGTTAACCAAGCCACACTCAGCTACAACGGCAAAGATATTCTCGCAACTGCAACGCTAAAACCTTATCCGGGCGATGTCGTTATCGAAAAATCCGCTGACGAACGATATTACCAGCCGGGAGAGTTCTCGACATTCCGAGTCAAGGTCACGAACAATGGCTCTGGTTTTGCTGCGGATGTCAAAGTGGAGGATTTGATTTCTGCATTAGAGGTTGAAACGTCTGGTGGCGCAATGGAAGCGGCATTCAACGATTGGACGATCGTGACCAGCAAAGGTGATCCTCGCACCAATATCGAAACCTTACCGGGACCAAATTCGGACATCTCGACCAATCTCGATATTGCTCCAGGAGATACGGTTGAATTTGCCATTACAGGCACGGTGAACAGCCGAGCGGTTGCCAACATTATTAACACAGCAACAGCTGAGTTTGCAGGTGCAACGACAGAAGCAACCGCAACCTTAGAAACGCTGCCTGAAGAAGTGTGGATTGAGAAAACAGCCGAATCGCCAATGTATATTCCGGGAGAAGATGCGGTATTCCACGTTCGCGTTTACAACGGAACTGATGGTTTCGATAACGACATCGCGTTAGAAGATATTTTGTCGGGCATTAAAGCCACCAACATCTATGGCGTGAGTGAGCGTGCTTTCGAGAGTTGGACGATTGAAACGACGAGCAGCGACAGCCGCACCACCATTACCCCGATGCCTGTCGATAATCAGGATATCCGTTCGATGATCGATATAGCACCGCATGACCTTGTGGAGTTCACGATCACCGCGAAGACTAACCCGTTAGCCGCGAGTGATATCACCAACACGGCAACGGCGGATCTCAACGGTACGCAGCAGCATTCAAGTGCCACTGTTCAGCCTCAATCTCAGGGGATCTCGATTGAGAAAACCGCAGACACCCAATATTACGTTCCGGGTGCAGAAGCGACGTTCCGCGTCAAAGTGAAGAACGAAGGCACAGTCCCTGCGACAGATGTGGCTGTAAAAGACGCCATTAGCAACCTTGAAGTCGTGCGTCTTGATGGTACATCGGTAAAAGCATTCGACTCTTGGCGCATTGAGGTGAATAAAGCGAATGCGGAAACAGAGATCACCAACATGCCGGGCGTGAATTCCGACATTGATTCAACGCTAACGATTGCTGCGAATGATGAAGTGGAGTTTGTGATTACAGGGTTAGTGAACCAATACGCTACTGGCGAAATTGAGAATACCGCCAGCGCCACATTCCGTGGTGAAACGCAAGATTCAACAGCGACACTGCTGGCGATGCCGGAGTCGGTCAAACTTGAAAAAACCGTTGACGATGAGTTCTACCGTCCGGGAGAGAGTGTTACTTACCACGTGGTGTTAACGAATGAATCGGGTTCATTTACTGAAGAGATGGTACTGAAAGATCTGATCTCAGAACTCAAGGTCAACACCATCAACGACACTCAAGCTGAAGCATTTACCAGTTGGCGTATGACCAGTTCATACAACGATGAACGAACCATCGTTCTGCCGCAAATTCAGGGCGACAATCTGGATGTAAACAGTCGCGTGATTCTTGCGCCAAACGACACGTTAGACATTGAGATTACCGGTGTGGTCAATGCAGACGCGATGGGCGAAATCACCAACCATGCTTACGCATACGACAAATCGGAAAGCGATGTTTTGGCAGAAGATGTCGCCATTATCAAACCGCAACCGATCATCTTATCGGTGACCAAAGTGGCCGATAAAGCGGAGTACACCAATGATGACGAAGAAATCACGTTCACGATGACGGCGACCAACCGTGGTTCTGGTGATGCAGAGAGCGTGAACTTGTTGGATGAAATCGACAAATTGATTGGTAGCAACGGTAATGCGTTGTTCACGACATGGAAAGCGACTATTACAGAGCTGAAATCTGGCGTTGTGGTCTCTGTGGATTCGGATAACAACGTCAATTCCAACCATACCTTGAAAGCATACCAAGGCAACGAGTTTGAAATCGTCGTGACAGGTGAGATCAATCAAGGCATTGATGACAACTTTACCAACGTCTTCACGGCGGCGGCATCGACGGGCGAAACGGCATCTGCGAATGTCACGATCAAAGTGAAAAAGCAGGCTTACAACGAAGGCATGCTGAAAGTCACTAAAGTGGCAAGCAAATCGGAAGCCAGTGTCGGTGAAGTCGTTGAATATGAAGTGGTGATCACCAACGAAAACGACAACCCATTCTCAGGAGTGCGTTTGGTCGACCGTTATCCTGGTGGCTTTGCTTACATTCCTGATTCTACCGAGATGGTAAATAGCGGCCCTGATGGCGTATTTGATACCTCAGACGATATTCAAATCACGGTCGAGCCAACCAAGACAAACCAGCTGTTCTTCGATGTTGGTGACATGAATATCTATGGTAAAGGCGATTCTCAAACTGCGGATGCTGTGCGCATTCGTTACCTAATGCGCGTCAGTGTCGGTGCTACCTTTGGCGTCTACACCAACACTGCATGGGCAGAAGCGCCACCAGCTGAAAGCTTCTCGGCACAGAACACCAGCACTAACTACGTGGTGAAATCGAACCTAGCGAGCGCAACCGTCGAAGTGATGCCAGACAAAGTATTCGATACCGCTTCTATCATCGGAAAGGTGTTCGAAGACCACAATGGTGATGGTTTCCAAGCCGATGCAACCGCGGACGATGTTCTCATCGACATTGACCTTGCGCTAGGTGATTACGTTCCGAACTCGACCTTCATTATCCAAGATGGCGTAGAAACTCAGCTCAAAGATGTGACGGGTAAACTGCAAGGTCAACCTGTAGTGATGTCGAGAATGGATAAAGGCTACGAAGTGGATGAGCTATATGGCTTGTCTCGTAACCGAACGCTTAAGCAGAGCAACCAAGTGGCGTTCCAATTCAAAACACGCACTCGCCAAGGCTTCTCATTCAAGGTGACCACCGATAACGGCACGCACATCGAGTTCGACCAACAAGGCAATGCGATTACCAAGCATAAAGGTGATAAGCAAAAAGGCCTGTCGGCAGAGCACATTGATGTCGAGAGAAACCTTTATCGCGACGGGGATGAGTACCTTTGGGAGATCGTCGTTGAGAACAAAGGGCTTTATGAAGACGGTATTCCGGGCGTTCGACTACTTACCGTCGAAGGCATCATTATCGAGACCGACCAATATGGTCGATACCATGTTCCAGATCAGTGGGTGTTGAATAAGAAAGGGAAGCAGTTCTTGGTCAAAGTCGACACAGACTCGCTACCAACGGGTATGAAAGTGATCAGTGAAAACCCGAAAGTACAACGAATCACACCAAACAAACTGACGAAATTTAACTTCAGTATTCAAAGCAGTGGGGATGATTAACCGTTCGTAACTTACACGTTGGCTGGGCTTGTTCTCAGCCATTGACTGCAACGGTTAAGCAAGAAAATTATGATTAGATTTAGACAATCAAAACTGACGATATGTATCGCGGCGGCGTTGCCGATCCTATCGTACGCAAAAGACACCAGCCAGTTAGAAAAACTGGGCAGTGACTCACTGGGTATTGAAGTTAATACGCATGAACAAACCGACAATTCTCGTATTTATCTGGAACAAGGTGCGATTTGGGTTAGCCGTGACATCATGCGCTTTGACCCGGTGCTGGATCTGAGCATCAGCAGCAATGTGGAAGTCAGAAACGGCAAACCTCTGCAAGAGATGA
This sequence comes from Vibrio sp. GLN_1, assembly GCF_043106015.1. NCBI lineage: Bacteria > Pseudomonadati > Pseudomonadota > Gammaproteobacteria > Vibrionales > Vibrionaceae > Vibrio > Vibrio sp. GLN_1. Next base: position 1,248,955 of record NZ_JBICMD010000036.1, on the reverse strand, counting down.
GTTTTGCTATCACCACCAACTTCAGTTACTACGTGGATCATTACCAATTAGAAGTGTATCGCGGTGGCGATCGTGGTTTGGTGTCTCCGCTGGCGGTGGTGGAAGGTCAGCAATTTGCCAACGATTTCAACATCGTTTGGGATGGCAAGACCGATCAAGACTACCAATTTGAATCCAACACGCAGCTTCTGTTTCGCTTAAAAGCGTTTGATAAAGACGGCAACATGGACGTGACAAGTGTCGGTGTGATCGATCTTGTTGAACCCGATTCTGAAGTCGACATCGACAAGCATGATGGTGAAGAAGATCAAAGCCGTAAGCTTGGCAAAGCTCAGTTGATGCGCCACAACATTCCTACCTCGGCTGGTCTGGCAAGGTTTATGGGGACGGGACTAAAAGGTGTCGACAAGGTGGTGATAGGTGAAGATGAATTTGATGTAGAAGAGGGCGAGCTTTACGCCGAGCAATACTTGCCAGCCGACGCCTATCTATTCCCAACTCGTGTGGTATTTGATAGCGGTGAAGAGCGACGTTACCAACTGTACGTGCGTATTCCGGATGAATATTGGGTACAAGCGGGTTTGGCGGATTTCTACATTGGTAAAAACAAAGTCACAGGTAATTCGGCAGCATTGGCAGTTGATGACCAATATCAAGATGATATCTATAACCAAGGTCGCTTAGCGTATTTTGGCCAAGGTAAGTTTGGTGACAAACTCCGAATCACCACCCACTTTGATACCAAAGAGAGTGACGTGCGAGACATGTTTAAGCACCCGTTTGCCTCTGATTCATCCAGCGTATTCGACATTCTCGAAGACGACGATGAAATGTATTACGGCAACTACGGTGACAGCTCGAACATCTACAAAGTGGTCAACACCAAAGGCAAAGTGTATCTCAACGTTGAATACGACAAATCCAACGTTTTGTGGGGGAACTACAACACAGGTATAACTGGTACTGACAACAACGATTACAACCGCAGCCTATATGGTTTCAAAGGTGACTATCGCACACGTTCTACCACCAAGTTCGGTGAAGATCGTCTTAACATCGTAGGCTTTGCCGCCGAATCGGATTCGCTGTTTGCGCACGATGAATTTTTAGGTACTGGCGGTTCGCTGTACTTCTTACGCCATGGCGAAGTTGTACCTGGCAGCGACAAAGTGATGGTTAAGGTGGTCGACCCAAACAGCGGCATCACCTTGCAAGAACTGCCGTTGCAGTCGGGACGTGACTATGAAGTCGACCCATACCAAGGCCGAATTATTCTAACCAAACCACTAAACAACATCATTTCTGACAACTTTGGCTCGGTCATTAACGACTCCCCAGCTGACGGTTATGACAACTATCTTGCTGTCGATTATGAATACGTGCCTCAAGGCAGTGAAGCGCTTGGTGCAATGACCGCTGGTGGACGCGTCAAAGGTTGGGTAAACGACTACATCGGTGTAGGTGCAAACTATCAAACCGAAGAAAAAGATAACCAAGACTATGAAGCGTACGGCACAGACTTAACGCTACGAGCATCAGAAGGCACCTATTTGAAAGCCGAGTTCGGCCACAGTAAAGGTCGTCAAACCGATTCTAACTATGTCTCTTTCGATGGCGGTTTAACCTTTACGCCTATTGGTGGCAGTGCGGATGATCGTGAAGGTGACTCTTATCAAGTGAAAGGTGTGATGAACCTCTACGATATCGCCCCGAGCGTGTTTTCTGCTGTGGGTAACGATGTTAAAGCTTGGTACAAATCTAAAGATGCAGGTTACAGCTACGCAAGCCAAGATGACGATTTAGAACAAGAATCTTATGGTACGGAAATCCGTCTTCAAGCAACGGATCGTGTTGCGGTGAAAACTCGATTTACTTCGATGGAAGAGCGTGAGTCCGACGGCACACTAAGAACGGATTCTCAACAGGCAGAACTGGAAACTCAGGTCAAAGTGACCAAACACATTAAGATTTCCGCAGCAGGTAAACAGGTCGAAGAGCTAAACAACGAAGACGAAAAAGGCAAAGGCACCTTAGCGGGCCTGCGTGCCGATTACATTTGGGATAGCGACAACAATGTTTACATCAAAGGGCAAAAAACCGTTGGAAAAACCGATGAGTACGATGAGAACGACAGCGTCACTATTGGTGGTGAAACGCGTATTTTAGAAGACTTCGTCGTCGGCGCAGAATACACCACGGGCGATCGTGGCGATGCGGCTGAAGCCAGCGTGACTTATGATGTGACGGAAGACTACAGCACTTACTTAACCTATGTCGATGACAGCTACGAAGGCAAAAACAACGTGATTGTCGGTCAACGTGCAGATCTGACTTCTACGGTCGATTTCTACCAAGAAAACCAATTTGTGGATGAGAACAACGGCAAAGGTCGCATCGATTCATTCGGCTTTGGCTACGACATGAACGACGACATCGACATGGGTATCGGCTATCAGAAAGGCGAAATCGAGGATGATCAAAACATCACCACCGAGCGCCAAGCGGTGAGTGTAAGCACCTCGATTGATGTCGATGATGTGTTGTTCAAGAACAAAGTGGAATATCGTGTCGATAAGACAGATGACTCTGCTGACCCAGACAAAAAACGCATCGACCAATGGGTGACGACCAACCGTTACACTCATCATCTGACGGAAGAGTACACCTTATTCGGTAAGTTCAATTACTCACGCTCAGAAAGCAAATCGAGCGACAAAATGTTGGCTCGTTTTATTGAGTCGACCGCTGGATTGGCGTATCGCCCAATTTACAACGATCGTTTGAATTTGTTGTCGCGCTACACCTACTTAGTGGACTTCGACCAACTCAATCGCGATGTGGATTACAAAGATGAAGAAAGCCATATCATTGAAGTGGAAGGTATCTATTCACTTGATGCCAACTGGGATTTAGGCGCGAAATACGCATTCAAAAACAAGCATGAACTCTTCACTCGTCAATCGGGTGAAGACATTCTGGTTGACAGCAAAATCTCATTGTACGGCTTAAGTGCTTCTTACCGAGTGATGAAAGAGTGGGACGTGACAGGCGAGTACCATTGGAAGACCGATTCGACCTACGATGAGTTAGAGCAAGGTGCGCTGATTTCGGTGAACAAACATCTTGGTGATAACTTCAAAGTCGGCGTCGGCTATAACTTCTCAGGCTTTGACAGCAACCTTGCGAATGATGATGACTACGACGCATCAGGCGTGTTCATTAACCTAGTTGGCAAGTTATAAGAGGGTCACATGAAAACGACGATTCGCTTGTTGAGCGGTATTATGATTGGTGCATTGTTAGCAGGTTGCGCTACCGAGACTTACGTGAGCCAAGAAAACCGAGAGAAATTCTCCGATGTGAATGTCTCTAAATTTCTTATTAGTGAGTGTTTGGCGCCGCAGCGAGAAATTCATATTGCCGTTGCAGAGCACTTTGATTTCGACAAATTCAAGATCCGTGAAGCAGATGCGACAAGTCTGGATGCGTTTATTCGCGATATTCAAGGTTTAAGCGGACGCATTACCATTGTCGGTCACACTGATTACAAAGGTTCAAACGAGTACAACGACGCGCTTTCTCTACGCCGAGCACAATCCGTTGCGGCGTACCTCAAACAGCAGCTTGATCCCACTTTTTATGATTGGGAGATCAAGCACTTTGGCGAGACTCAACCGCTTACGCTCGATACTTCAGAGCAAGCGCGTGCTGAAAACCGCCGAGCGTACGTCATGTTTGAGGAGGCGCAAAAATATGATGAGATGCCATTCTGCGAACCTCCAAAGCCAGAGCGTAAGGTTTATATGACCATGACGCCACACTTCGACTTTGATCAGTCAGAGTTGAAAGCTGAAGATCTCACTCAGCTCGATGATTTCATTGAACAGTTACAAGGGTTAGAAGGCAGCATTTTGGTTGCAGGACACACTGATCAAGTCGGCTCGCTTTCTTACAATGAAAAATTGGCAGAGCGACGAGCTCAAACTGTGGTCGAATATCTCAAGACCAAACTTGATGCGTCGCGGCTTGTTTGGGAGGTCAAAGCGTTTGGTGAACTGCAACCGGTCATAAATCAAACGACTTCGGAAGCAAACGCACTGAATCGACGTGCCTTTATCGTATTTAAAGAGAGTGAACACGGACAACTGACAGAATAATTTGTTATGGTTACCCATTACTATTCGAAAGATAATAAGTCTGTAACAAGGGAGCTGGGTAATGGAGAAAGTGCAGTTGGTCGTCGATTTTCTTCTCACGCACAAAATGCTGTTTACCACATTAATTTTGTTTTTTATGTGGTTGGTACGTCGTTCAATTTTGTCGATGATTCGCGGTGATCATGCCTTTTTAACCGAAGATCAACGCAGTTGGATGTCGAGAACCAAAAACGGTACGTTTGCGTTCACATTGCTGATCCTGTTTATCCTCTGGCAATCAGAAATCAGTGAGTTCGCGCTCAGTGTTACAGCGATTGCGGTTGCTATTGTGGTGGCATCGAAAGAGATCATTTTGTGTTTTACAGGCTCGATTCAACGTGCAAGTTCGCGCTCGTTTCGAGTGGGTGATTGGATTGAAGTGGGGAAGTTGTGTGGCGAGGTGATCGAACACAACATGATGGCGACGGTGATTCAAGAGATCGATTTGCATCACGGGCAATACCATTACACGGGTAAAACCGCGACGTTGCCGAATAGTATGTTTTTCACCTATCCGGTTAAAAACCTCAACTTCATGAAGCGTTATGTTTACCATAATTTCACGATTGTGGTGAAAGACTTCGTCAACCTGTATCCGCTACTGACACCGTTAACGGACAAAATTGATGAGCATTGCAGTTACTTTAATGATGTGGCACATCGTTACAATGCCATGATCGAGAAGCATGCCGGTGTCGATCTGCCGGGTGCAGAGCCGCACATCCACATTTCAAGTCATATTAATGGTGAGCAGATTGTGCATGTGATGATCTTCTGCCCGACAGATAAGGCGAACCATTTAGAACATTTGATTCGTCAGGACTTTATGGAGCTTTACGAGCAGCGTTTTCCTGCTTCGAATGATGAATCGAACGACGCTGCCTTCAACTAACTCGCATTAAAAAGAAACCCGCTGCTTCGGAGTAAACTCCCAAAGAGCGGGTTTCTTTTTTCGCTTATCTTTACGCCAAGCTATCGGAACTTGCTTTTGAGCATCAGGAACAAGAAGTAGGTACTACCGATAATCGCGACTAACGTACCTGCTGCAATTTGGCTCGGGTAAATGGCGATTTGCCCTAACCAATCCGCCCAAACCATAAGCGTTGCACCAATTAAACTGCCAACGAATAATTGTTCTTTGATCTTTCTTGCTCCTAGCATCATCGCCATGTGTGGTGCGACCAAGCCAACAAAGGAAACGGGGCCGACCGTCGCCGTTGAAAATGCACACAGCAGAGCAACGATAACAAGCAAAATCGTGTTCGCAGAAGATGGATTCAGCCCACGCGCGTTAGAAAACGCTCGACCAATAGAAATCAGCGTTAGCCAACGTGACAACGCAAACACAATCGCTAAAAGCACCAACACGGCGATAAGCAACATCAATGCACTAGTACTGGTGACGCGATACGTTGAGCCCGTGAGCCAGAGCAAAATTTTGTAACTTTCCCCAGAGCCTTGCGCCAACGCAAACTGCACGAGAGCTTGTAATAGGGCGCTAAGGGCAATACCCGAGAGTACAAAATTAGAAGGGTTAAAGTGGCTGCGTTTCCCGATAATGAGCAGCAGCATCAATACGGTCAGACTGCCCAGAAAAGCGACGCCCCAGTTAAATGCGGCGAGTACAGAGCCAACCATCACACCAGTGATGATAATGGCAAAGGTTGCGCCGGATGACACACCGAGAATGTCTGGGCTCGCGAGTGGGTTGTACACGATGCGCTGCAAAATGATCCCTGCAATGGAAAGGGCAACACCTACTGAAATCGCGCTGATCATGCGTGGCCACCGCAGTTGCCATTGGAACTCGCCAGGAATCGCAAACTCAATACCACTAATGCCGTGCGTAACAAATGAGTACGCCAGAATGCCGATGATCCCCATTACTGCAATGCCCCAAACTGCTGCGTTCGATAGAGCCGTTTTTCCTTGGCTCATCGACAAGTTCAGCTGATCCGTAGCTGTCAGTTTCTTGCGAGTAAACCAGATCAACGCAGGTGCACCAATGGCCGCCGCCGCCACACCGCTTGGGATGGTTTCTTCTAACAACAAACTGAGATAAATCGCCGCAGAATCGGTGATAAGCAGCAACGCAGCGCCAAGCAACATGCTGCTGATGAGTTCATCGCGTGGCGTTCTCGCTCCCATTGCGCGGGCGATGTTTGGTGTTAACAAGCCGATAAAACTGATGATACCAACCGCAGTGATTGAGGCTGATACTAGCCAAATACCCATCACCATTAACGCCCCAAACGCGGGTAATACCGCTAAGCCTCGGGCTGCTGCGCCTTCTTGTCCCAGTTTCATTAAGGTCAGAATACGTGGTGCGACAATCAAAATGACGATTGCGATAGTAGAACGTGGCAGCAACCATTCAAACCAATCCCAACTGTATTGTGAAAGGTCGCCCGCTCCCCACATAAAGATGTTTTGAGCAAACTGTGCATTGAGAATAATTAGAGCTGTCGCGATGGAGCCAAGCAAAATGTTGATGACCATACCGGAGACCACTAAGGGTAACCCCGTCATATTGCGCACACCAGCGATCGAAATGATCAAACCAAACGCGACCAAAGCACCTGCCATTGCAGCGAAAGCGGAATAGTCGGCCACCCAGTCAACAAACCAAATGTTAACGATGACCAGCGCAAGCCAAGCACCGGAAGAGGTGCCCAAGGTCAGCGGTGAGGTGAGGTTGTTTTGCGTTAACTGCTGCATCAAACTGCCAGTCAGCCCGAGCATTGCACCAACCAATAGCGTGATGCTCAATCGAGGTAACTGAGACTGCATAAAGAAAACGTCACGAAATTCGCTGGCGCTTTCTGGTTGAGTGAACACCTGCCATTGTTCACTCAATGACAAGCTCGTATCAATTTGTAAGCTCAATAGGCTAAGCAACGCAATCAGCGCGACATAGCCAATGTACGGTTTCGTTCTCATTGTTTTGGTGCCAGTTCAATTAAGCTGTCGGTAATGGCTTCTGCCATGTATTGCAAAGACATCGCGCCGCCGTAGGCCCACACCGCTCTTACCGAATTTACGCGCTGTTTTTTCACGAATGGCATCGCTTGCCAAAGTGGTGAGCTGTTCAACTTGCTCTCTTGCGGGAAAGGCTGCACGTAAAGTACGTAGCTTTGTTTAAGGTTTTGTAAGCGGTTGATGCGATCTTGTTTGATGCCCCAAGCGCGCGCAGAAACTTGGATAGGGTTGGTTAACCCAAGCTGCTCAACCACATAGTCAGTGGTCGAATTTTCCGTTGATAGCAGAACAGAATTGGGTGTCGAGAAGCGCATTACCAACACGTCTAATGGGGCAGAATAATGCTGACGAATCTTGTCACGCAGTTGTTTGAATGAGTCATTGAGTTTTGCCAGTTTTTGTTCCGCTAACTCTTGTTTATCAAACAGCGCACCTAGCGTACGAAAATGCTTGATTGCGGTTTGAGCCGCGGCTTCGTTTTGCGAAAAATTCGGCAAATACACCACCGGCGCGATTTGTCTGAGCAGGGGAATCAAATCTTGCTGGGGAGAAGCTGCTAGGATCACATCGGGTTTCAAACTCGCGATTTTCTCTAAATTAGGTTCGGCGCGAGTGCCGATATCCTCAATGGATTCTGGTGCGTAAGGATTCACTACCCACTGGCGATAACCCGGCAAGTTAGGCGCAGCAATGGGCTCGATGTCCAACGCGAGCACTTGCTCCAAAATGTCCCAGTTGAGAACCACGACGCGTTGCGGCACTTGCTCAAAAGTCACCGCTCCGTACGCATCATGAACGGTAATGTCTGCGTTCGCACGTGCAATCATCATTGTAAAAAGTAGAGTCGTGGAGCTTAGTTGCTTGAGAAATCGAACCATCATGCACATACCACCGCCACCTTCTGGCTAGCAAGTGTGTCCGCGGGCGTTGGATGGTCAATGAGCTTAATTGGTGATTCGTAAAGTGCAGACAAACGCGCTTCATCAAGTAGCATTTCGGCGTTGCCTTCAAAGGCAATTTGACCTTTTTTGAGCGCAACTATGTGGGTTGCGTAGCGCAGTGCTAAGTTCAAATCGTGCAGGATCACGATAATGCCTACGTTCTCGGTTCGATTCAGCTCTGCCAGTAGCGCCATCAGTTGAAATTGATGGTGAACATCGAGCGCGGAGGTCGGTTCATCTAGGATCAAAATCGGTGATTGTTGAGCCAACAGCATAGACACCCAAGCGCGTTGGCGCTCACCGCCCGATAAATCGTCCGCTAATGCTTGAGCAAACGGAGCTACGCCAGTGCGAGCCATGGCTTCAGCGATAATCTGTTTGTCTTCAGGTTTCCAACGACCAAGTGCGCCACGCCACGGAAAGCGGCCTAAGCGCACTAGCTCTTCTACCGTTAAACCAGCCGAGGAGGGCAGCTTTTGTGGCAAATAGGCTATCTGCTTTGCCAGCTCTTTGGTTTTGAGTGATGAAAGGGAAGTGTCATTTAATGCTACCGTGCCTTTATCTGGTGACATTTGACCAGAAAGCAGGTTCACCAGTGTCGATTTGCCTGAACCGTTATGGCCCAAAACGACAGTCAGTTCATTCGTTGGGATGTTAAGTTGGTCGATGCCGAGGATCTGACGTCCACCTCGAACGATCTCAATATTAGACAGTTGAAACATGGATGGCTCTCAGGAGAAAACTCCCCTCAAGAGAGGGGAGTAGAAAGTTCAATTACCAGCGGTAGTTTGCGTTTAGCATGACAGAGCGAGACTGGCCGTAGTAACACCAGTAATCGCAACCTGATACAAATTCTTTATCCAGAATGTTGTTCACGTTTAGCTGTGCTTGCCACTGTGAAGTGATGTCGTAAGTGACCGATGCATCCCAAAGAGTCACTGAAGGAACGGTTAGGTTCGAGCTCTTAGGGTTATCTTTAGATTCGCCCACATAACGGACACCAGTACCGATGTTTAGGCCTGGAATTAGGCTGTACGCGCTGTAGTCTACCCATGCCGAAGCTTGGTGTTCAGGAATAAGCGCGGCTTGTTTTTTGCCTTTGCCAAAGCTTTCGTCTGTTTTCGCTTTGGTGTAGGTGTAGCTTGCCATCAGTTTTAGATCGTCGGTTAGCTGCGCCGTGCTTTCAAGCTCAATACCTTGAGAAGTCACTTCACCCGTTTGTGTCGCGATCCATGTTGATGGGTTGGTCACCAACGCGTTCTTTTGCGTAATGTCGAACCATGCTAGGTTGATAAAGCCATCCATAAAGCTTGGCTCATACTTCACACCCACTTCTACTTGCTCGCCTTCTAGCGGTTTGTAAAGCTCATTGGTTGCCGCATCAATGGTGCTGATCACTTCAAACGACTGAGAGTAGTTTGCGTAAGGTGACAAACCATTGTTTGCAAGGAACATCACACCCGCGCTGAGAGACAACTGACCATCATCACGAGATTCGTTTTGATCAACGCCTGCGCCTTTGCCAGAGTTTTCTGTTTTCACCCAGTCGTAACGAGCCCCCACGTTACCAATCCATTGTTCATGCAGTTTCAATTGGTATTGTGAGTAGACACTTGCTTGAGATTTCTCAATCTCACGTTTCACGTTCTTTGAAGGATCAAGTGGATTGAAGTTGCCGTAAACTGGGTTCCACGGGTTGATGGTGCCAAACGCGTAGTTGTCCTGTTCGTCGCCATCGGTTTTGTGGAATTGCAGATCCATACCGACAAGCACAGTGTGTTCTGCGTTATCTGTCATCCAGTTGCCGACAGCATTGTTATCGAACGTGATGCTCTGGTTTTTGCCGTCACGGAATACGATGCCTTGCGTTAATTCTTCTTTCGCTGGATCGTTGTTTGAGAACGCGTAAGAGCTGCGCAAGTACAACTCATTCGAACCGTAGTTGAGGTTTTGCGAGAATGACCACGTGTCATTGATGTCGTGCTCTAGCAAGTAACCTAGAGAGAACTGCGTGCGTTCGTATTTATCGTAGTTTGGCTGACCAAGGTTAGTCGAAGGATCGATTTTGCCAAAGTTAGAACCAATCAGAGTGCCTGCCGCTGGGAAAAATGGGTTGGTTGGCACACCGTCATCACGAAGGTAAGTGGCCAAAACGGTCAGCATTGTGCGGTCAGAAATGTCGAACTCGACGCTTGGCGCTAGATAAAAACGCTCGTTGTTGGTGCCGTCCAGTTCGCCATCTTGGCTTGTCATCAGGCCAACCAAACGGTAGCGGATTGTGCCATCGTCGTTTGCTTCATCAGCAATGTCAAAACCCACAGACTGGTGTTGGTTGTTGCCCACTTCGACTTTTACTTCGCCTTGAGGCGTAAACGTTGGTTTTTTCTGTACTGCATTCACGATACCGCCTGGTGCCGATTCACCAAACAGAATAGCTGATGGGCCTTTAACCACTTCCACACTTTCTAGGCCGTAAGGTTCGACTAACCATGTGTAGTAACCGTCGCGGAATAGGCGGTTGCCGTTTAGGTAAGTCGCAGCATCAAAACCGCGAACTTTGAACCAATCGGTGTCGTTGTCGGCGCCATAAGGCTGAGCGGTTACGCCAGATGTGTAGCGTAATGCTTCGTCCAATTTTTGCGGTGCACGAACGCGAAGTTCGTCTTCAGAGATAATAGAAACGCTGCGTGGTGTTTCTGCCGCTGGTGTTTCTACTTTTAACGCTTGTGCTGTGACGGTGATGGTTTCCATCGCGGTAACGTCATCTTGTGCGTTCGCTGAAAGCGCAACCACTGCTACTGTAGGCGCAATCGCGCAAACCATTGCTTTACGGATCGCAACGGTCAGTAAGTTATTTTTCGTCATAAATACATTCCCGACAATTATATTTAACAAGAAGCTTAATTGTAATTATTATCATTTGAACTTTTGTTTCGGTATTTTACTGACTTTCGTATCAAAAGATAGTAAAACGTCCGCAAATTTATTCGCGGTAACCAAAGTAGTTGTTATGTTTAATTGGTTTGAAAAACTGACCCAACCCTTTCCCCAGATGGAAACCGAAAAGCCACCGAAGACGCTTTTTGGCTTCTGTCGCTTTTACACTCGTGGCTTTGAAGCCCCTTTACTTGTCATGGCGATATTCAGTGCATTGATTGCTGTAACGGAAGTGACGCTCTTACGTTACATGGGCGAATTGGTGGATATTCTTGCCAACCAAGACCGTGCAACATTCTGGGTGGATCAAGGCGATCGCATGATGATGGTGTTGCTTGTTGTCGTTGTGATGCCGTGTTTAGGCTTTGTGCACTCGATGGTGATGCACCAAACGTTATTGGGTAACTACCCGATGTCTATCCGTTGGTTGATACATCGTTACTTGCTGAAACAAGCGGTTGGCTTTTTCCAACGAGACTTTGCAGGCCGAGTCGCGACCAAAGTGATGCAAAGCGCGTTAGCGGTACGAGAAACAGTGATGAAGCTGGTGGATGTACTGGTTTATATCAGCGTTTATTTTCTGTCGATGATTTGGATGATGGGTGAGGCAGATGGCTTATTGATGCTGCCGATTGTGGTCTGGTTAGGCATTTATGTTCTGATCCAGTTCTACTTTATCCCACGAATGAAGCAGGTTGCGACAGATCAAGCGGACGCTCGCTCGGTCATGACCGGACGCATTGTGGATTCTTACACCAACATTTCTACCGTTAAATTGTTCGCGCACTCGCAACGAGAGTTGGAATACGCAGAAAGCAGCATGAAGCAGTTTTTGGTGACGGTTTACCGCCAAATGCGCATGGTGACTTGTTTGCTGTTCAGTGTCGATGCCATCAACTATTTATTGCTTCTGTCTATCAGTGCTATCTCGGTATACCTCTGGTTAGACGAGGCTGTGACGATTGGTGCCATTGCGATTGCCATCAGTATTGCGTTGCGTGTGCAAGGTATGTCGAAGTGGATCATGTGGGAAGTTAGCGCGCTGTTTGAAAACATTGGCACGGTAGTAGACGGCATCAATACGATTTCAAACGACGTTGAAGTGAAAGACGTGCCAAATGCCAAGCCTCTGCAAATTTCGCAAGGTGAGATCTGTTTCGACAACGTAGGTTTTAACTACAGTGACGAAAAGGCGGTATTTGAGAACTTGAACCTGACCATCAAACCGGGCGAAAAAGTCGGTATCGTCGGTCGCTCTGGAGCAGGTAAATCCACGTTGGTTAACCTGTTGCTGCGTTTTTACGATGTGAATACGGGTAAGATTTGTATTGATGGGCAGGACATTTCGCAAGTCGAACAAGAGTCGCTGCGTCAACATATCGGTATGATCACACAGGACACTTCTTTGCTGCATCGCTCAATTAAAGAGAACATTCTTTACGGTGATCCAAGCGCTTCAATGGAGGCTGTGATTAACGCCGCTGAAAAAGCACACGCGCATGACTTCATCCAAACGTTGAAAGATGAACAAGGCAATGCTGGCTACGACGTTGAAGTGGGTGAGCGCGGCGTGAAGTTGTCTGGCGGTCAGCGTCAACGTGTGGCGATTGCTCGCGTGCTGTTGAAAAACGCGCCAATTTTGATCATGGACGAAGCAACGTCTGCACTTGATTCAGAAGTGGAATCGGCAATTCAAGAAAACCTTGAAGTTCTGATGGAAGGAAAAACAGTGATCGCGATTGCTCACCGTTTATCAACGATTGCCGCGATGGATCGTTTGATTGTAATGGATGACGGCAAAATCATTGAGCAAGGCTCGCATCACGAACTGCTGCAATTGGGTGGTGTTTACGCTCAGTTGTGGAAGCATCAAACCGGCGGTTTTTTGTCTGAGTAAGATGCTGCCAAACAGCTGCATCTAAATGAGACTAAACGAAAGAGGAGCAAATGCTCCTCTTTTTTGTGTCTGTCGTTTATACCGAGTGGGTGGCGTCAATGGGTAACGTTAACTTGTGATTATTCATTGAGTTAGACCAACTTAGTGATGGTTATGTTTATAACTGTCTGTCGTTATTGAATTTTTTACGCTTTTTTTACGCGAACTCCGAATGGGCTTTTGCTAAAGTTTCTGCATCGAATTTTGGTTGATGTACTTTATGTTTGCTCATTGGCGAGATAACACATTTCTCTTTTCTGCCATCGTGATTGTTGGCGCGGTTGTGGCCTCATGGCTGTTAGACCAACTGTTTGGCTCTACGGCTGCCGTCCTGCTGATTTTGCAGTTAGCAGTCGTGGTGGTGGCGTTTCAATGCAACTCGCGATTCGCTTATGCGGCGGCGGTGATCGAAGCGCTGAGCTTCAACTTCTTTTTCACGACGCCTCGTTACTCTTTGCAGATGTTTCGTCCGGAAGACATTTTTAATCTAGTCGTGTTTATGGTGGTGGCATTTATCACCAGCACCTTTGCGGATCTTTATCGTCGGCAGCAGGGCGAGTTAAAACAAACCAAGCTGCAAAACAGCATCCTGCTATCGGTGTCCCATGACCTACGCACGCCGCTGGCAACCATTATTGGAACACTGACCACACTCAACGAGTACATGCCCAAGCTCAATGACTTAGAGCGCAAAGAATTGCTCGACAGTGCGACTTCAGAAAGCCACCGCTTGCATCAATATATAGAGAACCTCTTACAGGCGACTAAGCTCCAACACGGCACATTAAAAATTACCAAAAAAGATGAGCCTATTGCGAATATTGTGCGGGATGCGGTTTCTCGTTTGCCGAATTACACCGAGAAAGTGTCCATGAATATGGATGATTCCGTTGGCTATTTGTCAGTAAGTCGTTCGCTCATCGAACAAGCGATTTTTAATGTGCTGGATAATGCCATGCGATTTTCGCCAGAGAATGAATCTGTTGAGGTTTCTCTTTCTAAGCAGGGTTCGTCGTGCGTGATTGATGTTCGGGACATGGGGATTGGCATCAAAGCTGAAGATGCGGAAAAAATATTCAGCCTTTTCTATTCCGGCGCGAACAACAAATCGGCCGATTCAGGCACCGGAATGGGACTCGCGGTTGCCAAAGGCATCATCACCGCGCACCAAGGAGAGATTCAATCTATGCCGGTATCAGAAGGGACGCTGATCCGCATTCGACTTCCACTCAATCAAGGAGCAGAGCAGGCGTGAGTTACAAAGTTTTAGTCGTGGACGATGAGCCTCGCATTCATACCTTTATTCGAATTTCGCTGTCTGCTGAAGGGTTTGATTACATTGGCGCGAGTACCATTGCAGAAGCCAAAGCGTGTTTCGAAGCGCATTCGCCACACGTCATTCTGTTAGATTTAGGATTGCCCGACGGCGATGGGACGGAGTTTCTCACTACACTTCGTCAGACGCATAAAACGCCAGTGCTAGTGCTGACAGCTCGCGATCAAGAAGAGGAAAAAATCCGCCTTTTAGAAGCGGGCGCGAATGATTACTTGAGCAAGCCTTTTGGCGTAAAAGAGCTCATCGCGCGCATCAAAGTGCTGGTTCGAGATTTGGTGGATGAGCAATCCATCGCTGATGAGCTGGTGGCTGGCCGAGTCAAAATCATCAAAAGTACTCACCAATTTTGGTTGGATCAGAGGGAAATTCCACTCACCAAGAAAGAGTTTTCTTTCATTGAACAGTTGATTCTCAAGCCGGGAAAACTCATTGAGCAAACTCATTTGCTAGCGGTGATTTGGGGAAAAAGTCATGTCGAAGATACTCACTACTTACGCGTACTAGTGAGTCAACTACGCAAAAAACTGAACGATAGCGCTGACGAACAGCGACTTTTAAAAACCGAGCCGGGGCTGGGTTATCGTTTAGTGCTTGAGACGTCCAAGCACCACTAAATTCCAAATTTAATCAACGTTAATGCCAAGGTTTAGTGCTGGTTATCGGCACTCGAACAGGATTCGTGTTGCCTATTTTCCGTGACGGAAAATCAGTCTAGCCCTTAACGCATTAGCATTTTCTATACATAAAACACAGTTAGGGATTGATATGGCTCACTTTACAGTAATTGGTTTAGGGCGATTTGGCGTTGCCGCCAGCTTAGAACTTATTCATCTTGGACACACGGTAACGGGGGTGGATAGCGACCCGAAAATCGTCGAAAAATACGTCGAAGAGTTAACGCAAGCGGTCATATGTGACGCAACAGACGAAGGTGCGCTCAGAGAGTTAGCGCTAGCGAACAGTGATGTGGTGTTGGTGGCGATTGGCGAAGACATGCAAGCCAGTTTGTTGTGTACGCTGGCGCTGAAAAATCTGGGTGTGAAATCCATTTGGGTCAAAGCGAGCACCAAAGCACACCACACCATCGTGTCTAAGCTTGGTGTACAACGCATTATTCATCCGGAAGAGGAGATGGGCGTAAGAGTCGCGCAGGCACTCAACTATCCGATGGTGAACAACTATTTGGAAATGGGGCATGGCTTGTATGTGGTGGAAATCCACGTTAAATCCAATCTGCACGATACGCCGCTTTCTAAGTTGATCAGCCGAGGCAGTTACAACATTCAGCCTATCTTGGTGAAGCGCGAAGAAGCCGTCTACACCAATATCAATGATGAGTTTGTGCTTAATGAGTTCGACACGCTGTTGCTTTGCGGTAGTCGCGCTGAGCTGAAATACGTCGCTCCAAGGTTGGTGTAACATGGTTTTGTGGCATCCCTCTATTATCCCAATCGAGCGAAAACCCAAAGCGGGCAAAAAACTGTTGGGCGCACCGCCGCTGATACTTAGCCTCAGCTTTGCGTGCTTGATCATTCTCGGCACTGTCTTACTCAAACTGCCGATTGCCACCACAGAGCCCATCACTTGGATTCAAAGCCTGTTTACTGCGACATCAGCCATCACGGTGACGGGATTAGTTGTGGTGGACACGGGCACGGCGTTTACGCCTTTTGGGCAAGTGGTTATTGCCTTCCTGATTCAATGTGGTGGCCTAGGTTTAATGACGTTTGCCATCGTGACCTTGCTGGCTCTGGGCGGAAAAATTGGCTTTTTGGAGCGAGCAGTCGCGAGAGAGGCGTTCAACCAAACTGACTCATCGACACTCATTGCCACTGCTAAATCTGTATTGATGTTCGCTCTGCTCGTTGAACTTATTGGTTTCACTATTTTGAGCGTTTATTGGAGTGAAGAGCTGGGTTGGAAAACCAGTTTGTTCCATGGTTTCTTCTACACCATCAGTGCGTTTAACAATGCAGGTTTTGCATTGAGTGCCGATAGCTTAATGCCTTACGTGGACGACCCGGTCGTTAACTTCACCATTACCAGTTTGTTCATTATTGGTGGTTTAGGCTTCTCGGTTTGGATTGACTTAAAACGCAATCGCCGTTGGCACCGACTCACCGTTTACAGTCGAATGATGATCTTAGGCACGATGATCATTAACGTGGTGGCACTTATCGCGATTTACCTGATTGAATATGACAACCCCAACACGCTTGCCCCGTTGAGCGAAGCAGGGAAATGGTGGGCATCGTGGTTTCAAGCGGTGACGCCAAGAACGGCAGGGTTCAACACTTTAGCTATCGATCAGTTGGAAGATGCCACAACGGCGATCATTCTGGTGTTGATGTTTATTGGCGGTGGATCATTGAGCACGGCAAGTGGTATTAAAGTTGTGACATTTATGGTGTTAGTCTTGGCAGCTTACAGCTATTTGCGTCGTGATGAAGCAACCTATGCCTTTCAACGCGAGATTCCTAAAGAGACCATCAGCAAGGCATTGGCGCTGACTCTGATCTCGGTGGGGGTGACTTGGTTTGCCATCTTCACGCTGTTACTGACAGAGAAAGCGTCTATGTTAGACATTATGTTCGAAGCGGTCTCGGCACTGGGTACGGTTGGTTTGTCGCGAGGCTTAACGGGCAGTTTGTCCGAACCGGGTGAGTTAGTGATCATCTTCATGATGTTTATGGGACGATTAGGCCCCCTTACTTTGGCGTACTTCTTAGCCAGTCCTAGAAAGAAAAAAGCGCGTTACGCGAGCACTAAACTGGCAATAGGATGATGAAACCGATGCGGCGGCAAAGCATGTGGATGGCATGCTTTGCTGCTTGCTTGTGCTTAGCATTATTACTAAGTTGTTCATCGAAAGTTATATAAAAAGAGGAACAAATGAGCTTTATGAGTAAGTGGTAATTTCTGTAATAACCATAAGTTATGTATGCCTTTTGTTTGTCGTGAAGGTCAATAATCTCATTGGATCGAGCGATGTATAGTCGCTAAATTAAGTTGGCAACTTTTCCGTGCTGTTTTTGGCATTTAGTACCCATTGTTTGACCTTAATACGAAAAACGACATTACCCATCAACAATGTTTGCCTGAGTTTCGGCTGTTGTATTAACGGCTGCATTTTCTGCAGTTGAAGATAACTACTTTACAAAAGAACTCTCCATGCAAACTCGCCGCGAACTCTTCTTTGCCCCTTTTCAGCGTCTGGCTGTAATCGCAGAGCAATGGCGAGCTGGGTCTAAATCTTACTTAACAGACTTAGCTTCAATCGCGTTACTTCTTCTCCCACTGACATTATCCAACGCGCTGGCTATTCTACTTGGTCACGCATTTCGAGTGGCGGGCTTGGGGGATGTTTCCTTACTGCTTTTCCACCTTTCCGACATTTTGATCAACCTATATCCCACGGCATTTTGCGTGGTTGCTGCATATTATTTGTCGCACAAAGCCAATGTATCGAGCGTGGTGCTTATCATTTATTCGCTGATCATGTTCTATTTGGTGTCGATAGAAAATGAAAGCCTATCCGCCACGTATACGTTGCCCAATAACTCTCTGTTGGCGCTGATCAGCGCCATGATGTCGTATTTGTACTGCAAACATTTGAGAATTCAATTGCTTGAACCCCAAGCACTGGACTTTACTTCTCGGCTGTTTAAAGACGTTTTGCACTTTTTCGTATTTGTTCTTGTCGCGGTAAGCCTGTCTCACGTCACTGCGGCGATCATGGTGTGGTTTAGTGGCGCAGTGCGCAGTATCGGCGTCGATCCTTTAACGCTTGAAGGCGGTTTAATCTATCAAACCGTTTTGGGGTTGCTAGGGGCGACGGGCATCAATGCTCACAACATGTTGTTTGCCATCAAGCAGCAGATATACGCCGCGACCGAAGCCAACATGGGCGCTTGGCAAGCTGGCGAAGCGTCGCTTAACGTTATCAGCCAAGGTTTTTACGACGCCTTTTTGTCTATGGGTGGTTCAGGAAACAGCGTCTGTTTGCTTCTGTGTATCCTGATTTTTGCCAGAGAGCGCAACCACATCATGTTGGCGTTGGCGGCTGCGCCATTGGTGATGTTCAACATTAATGAAGTGTTGCTGTTTGGTTTGCCGATCATTTTCAACCCCATTCTCATCATCCCATTTGTACTGGTGCCTTTGGTGAGCTTCGTGATCACTTATGCCAGCATTGCGTCGGGTATCATTGATCCTGTCGAGAAGATAGTAAACTGGATGACGCCGCCGTTAATCAGTGGATATGTCGCAATGGGAAATCATATTCAAGGCACAATACTTCAACTGATAGTGATCGCGGCAGGGGTATTGATCTATCGACCTTTTTATCTTGCTTATGCTGGCAAACACGCGAGTCAATTCGGGCTGAACAATGCTTTGAATGGTATTGAACAATCGCTGTTTAAGTCTCTGCTTAATAGCGTGAAAGATTCAAACATATACAGTATCAACAAATCATCAGCTCAGAAGCGTTTGACTTCAATTCTGCGAGAAGGGGAGCTGGTGATGTTTTATCAAAAGCTACAATCGACTCATGATGAGAAAGTGTTCTCCTATGAAGCGCTGATTCGTTACATCGACAAAGAGGGAAAACTGTGCCCTCCAACGTTCATCAGTGATTTCCAAATGCTTGATGCCATGCCGCTACTTGATAAGTTGGTCATCGAAAAAGTGCTGTCGGACATGAAAACAATGTCGTTATCGCCGTCACGTCGAGTTGCGATCAATATTTCGGTTTCGACGATCGAACAAGCGGATTTTGTTCAGCACTTACAAGGACGACTTGAGCACTATGGCGTGTCCCCAGATTGGTTAGAAATCGAGATAACCGAAGAGGCGGTGTTAAACGATAAAGTGTCGTTGACCAATACGATGATCGCGCTGCAAGCGTGTGGTATTCGCATCGCAATGGATGATTTCGGAACGGGTTATGCTTCGTTTCCGCATTTGCTCAAATATCCGTTTGATAAGATCAAACTCGACCGTTCATTACTGCTTGATGCCACAGATGAAAAGGGGCGCGAGTTATACCGAATTGTGGCTAAACTCGGGCACATTGCCAACTGCGAAGTCGTAGCCGAGGGCGTAGAAACTCAAGCAGAATACGAGTTCGTCGCGCAATGTGGCGTCGACAAAGTACAAGGTTTTTATCTGGCCAAACCGATGCCGAGACAAGACTTATCGGATGAGAGAGCATGACCCGATTCGCGTAGTAAAAAGGGAAGCACGCGCTTCCCTTTAGTCACACTCAAATTGAATTCAACGATTATTTGAACTCAAATTTACCCTGCATGATCGCCCAGTGACCAGGGAATGAGCAGAAGAATGAGTAATCACCGCCAGCCGTCATTTTTTCCGTGCTGAATGTAATGCTGGTGCTTTCACCGCCACCAACGACTTTTGTGTGAGCGTAAACGCGCTCGTCGTCTGGCTTCACGTAACTGTTATCTGCACCAGCAGACATGCCGTCAGTGCCTACCGCTTGGATGTTGGCTGTATCTGCGATGACAACGTTGTGCCCCATAGATTGCGCTGGCATTTTACCAGTGTGGTTGAGCGTTAGCGTTACTTCTTTACAAGTTGCTGGAACACTCAATGTTTTGGTCGAAAACTGCATCATATCGTTAGCATCAATAGAAACCTCACACTCGGCACTGGCTTGTGCGCCGAAGCTCAATCCTGCCAGTGCCAAGGTTGCTGCTAATATACGTAAAGACATATAACACTCTCCATTTTGTTGTTTTGGGCTGACTTGGACTTTTTTGTCCAATAGTTCTCATTATCAGCCAGTTTTGACCCGAAAAACGTGCTTCAATCGGTATATTGACGATTTGTTGCAAACTTGTACTGGTTCGTTCCACTGATTGATCACTGAACAACCTGATTTTCTTTCGTGGCGTGAACTGGCTCAATTCTTAATTCGTGTAGGTTGAGGGAGTCGATTCAATTAAGAGAGGGAATATGAGATGGGTAAGAAACTAAGAGAAAGCCCAACGTCGACGTTGGACTTTAGAACGTATTCAGAGGAGGGTTAGCGAGTCTGTTTAAGCTCGGCTAATACTTCGTGCAGTGAAGGCACGATAGCGTGGCCAAATTGTTTTACCTCATCGCAAGGTTCAACCAAGTCCGGAATTTGATAAGTAATCATGTTTGCCGCTACAGCGGCGCGAACACCGTTATTGGAATCTTCAAAGGCCAAACATCGGCTTGGCTCTACATCCAGACGGTTCGCTGCTAGTAAATAGATTTCTGGGTCGGGTTTGCCGTGGTTCACTTCGCAGCCTGTCGTTAGGTTATCGAAGTATTTGCTCAACCCTGCTAATTCCAGTTTGATTTTTGCCACTTCTTTCGCGGTAGATGTCGCGACTGCGATAGGTAAGCCCTGTGCTTTCAACCACTCCAGCAACTCAACAACGCCATCTTTTACAGGGATAGCTTGGTGTTTGACAACTGCGTTGTAACGAGTGCGCCATTCAAGATGCAGGCGGTCTAAATTCTCGCCGTAGGCTTTGCGGAAAATCGTCTCAATTCCTGCCGCATTGCGGCCAATGATCGATAGGTAAACATCTTCATAAAACGGAAGGTTTTGTACTTCACATGCTTCTTGGAAAATACGCATACAGACGCGTTCAGTATCAAGAAGTAAACCATCCATATCAAAAATAGCAGCTTGGTATTTCATTACATTACAGGCTTGTTGAGTGAGGGAACACATTCTGGCATAAGCCGACGTAATTTTCTCGGAAATTTACTTTTCTGTTTGTCGCAGCTGTATAAATCGGGTGCGGTCTTATTCGATAGGGTGACTTTATGGCTCTAAAACAAAAATGGTGACAGCGCAGCGTATATCATTCTAATTAATCAATATTATTTTTATTGGTACTGTTTATGTTTTCGTGGTTAATTTATTGTAAATATTGATTGTTTAAATGTTTTGGATTATTCCCGTAGAGTTTTTATAAAAACTATCTCTAATTAAAGCGTGAAACTTGTCGTAATTCATTACTTGGTTTTTAGGTTATTGAGTTGAATGGTTTTTTTATCACTACAATAGTGTTGTTTAAGATATGAATGTCTCGATAACTATTCCTTCAAGCTTAAAAAGTACAGAGCGTTTTAATGAAGTCCGAAGTGAATGGTTTGTATTGGAGTTTAAGGATGAAGTTTAAAATCGGTTTAATATCCGCAGCTATTTTGTTATCTGGGTGCGCGACTCAAAAAATGGCTTTCCCGACACAAAACCAATTAACCATTACAGGCAATACGCTGGTGTACGACGGCATGATTACCGGGGATGCCGTGCTTGAAGCCATAAGAATTGTGAATGATAGTGACCAGAAAGTGACAACATTACGTATTACCAGTAGTGGTGGTGATATTGGCGTCGGGATCGAGTTTGGTCACTTCATAAAAAACAACGATATGGATGTGATCGTCAGCCAATTGTGTTTTTCTGCTTGCGCGAATTACATATTGCCTGCGGCGAAAAGTGTGGTGATTGGAAAAGATGCGCTTATTGGGTGGCATGGTGGCGCGAATCAGAGTGACGAGATGTGGGATCAATCGGTTCCTTCGCAATACGAAAAGCAGTTTTATCGCTATCTTACTCGCTTACGAATTAAAGAAGCGGAGTTCTACAACAAAGTAGGAGTGGATCCAAATATTACCGTTTATGGGCATACGAGAACGAATACATGTCAACGTTCAACGCTCGCGAATGGTTGGTATTACACTGAATCTGATATGCGGCACATGGGAATTAAGAACCTGACTGTGCAAGGTGAATTACTGGACACTTTGAACTACAACAACAGCGAGATTAATTCTTGTTTGATGCCGAAAATATTTAATTAATTATCACCGCCACAAAAATCGCTCGAGTGAAAAAGAATACGCCTCGCTTAAATTGCGAGGCGTTTTTGTTTCAATTTGAATCAACTGTAAGCCCGTGCAACGCGACCTTCGCAATTCAAGGTGTATTGTTTGGCGTAAGCTGGGATGAAAACAGATTGGCCTTTATCTACTACACACGTTTCACCACTTGCGTGTGTAATCACGAGCGGGGAATCTAGCGGCAACAGGATTTCTGCGGTTCTTACATCAAGCGTTCGTTGGTTGGCTTGTTTTACAATCGCGAATTTGAAATCGTCGACG
The DNA here is from genome assembly GCF_043106015.1 of Vibrio sp. GLN_1. Taxonomy (NCBI): domain Bacteria; kingdom Pseudomonadati; phylum Pseudomonadota; class Gammaproteobacteria; order Vibrionales; family Vibrionaceae; genus Vibrio; species Vibrio sp. GLN_1. The sequence continues at coordinate 1,226,458 of NZ_JBICMD010000036.1, read as the reverse complement.
GGAATTGGGTATTCCAACATGTCGTCGTTTTCGATTGGCGCAAGCAGTAGGTTGTCGAATGGCTTTTCTTCGAAGCGTGTGCATGCAACGAGTTCTTTTACGTCCATATACTTCGGTGTTAAACCTGCGCGTAGTACGTTGTCTGAGTTCGCCATGATCTCAAGCCCCGTCCCTTTCAGGTACGCGTGTGGCGTTTCTGCATCCAAGAACATCGCTTCGCCTGGTTTCAGCGTGATAACGTTGAGTAGCAAGGGTGCAAACAAACCAATGTCGCCCGGGTATTGCGTTTCTAACTCCAAGATCAGGTTGAACAGAGGCAAGTCGGTGATGCGAGCTTGTGCCAATAGCACCGTCAACGCCATCTCTTTCTGTTCGCCTTCCAGTGACAATAGACCGGAGAAGAAGCTCGCCAATCCTTTGGAAGTTTGATTGTCGATAAGGTCATCCACCAAGCCTTGCAGCTCAGGAATCGCCAGCTCAGAGAAGAAGCTGATGATTTCACTTGTTGGGCGGAAGCCATTCATCGCTTGGTATTCGGTTAGCGCGTAAACCAATTCTGGTTTGTGGTTTGGATCTTTGTAGTTACGGTTTGCAGCGGTTAGGGGAATGCCTTGTTTTTCTTCCAGTGCAAAACCTAGTTCTGCTTGTTGCTTGTTTGGGTGCACCTGAATCGACAGCGCTTTCTCGGCGGCAAGCACTTTAAACAGGTATGGAAGTTCACCAAAACGGTTTGCGACTTCTTCACTCAGAAAAGCATTCATGTCTTGAGCAATCAGTGAAGAGAGTTTGGTCTCCTTGCCGTTTACCATCACCACTGAGCAACCGTTTGGATGCGCGCCCATCCATACTTCTGCTTGTGGTTCGCCCGTTGGGTTTTCAATGCCAAACAGTTGGTTAACAGAAGTAGTACTGCCCCAAGCGTAGTTTTGAATCACGTTGTTCATCAGGAAAAACGTCGGATGCGCAGCTTGAGTTTGAATCGTTTGTGTATCGGACATCGTTAAATCAGACATAGAGTGTCACCATGAGAGAAAATCATGGCTTGGGCGACATTGCCCAAGCCATAGGAGCCATTTGGGGGAGGGGGGATTAAGCAGCTGCTTGCATCATTTTTGCTTTACGTACTTTCTTCAACGTTACACACGTTACTGCGGTAACCGTTGCGCCAGCTGCCATACAAATCAGAGCAAGGACTGGGTGGTTCATCGCGCCAAGTAGAGCGACCACGGGACCGCCGTGAGCAACGCTGTTGGTGATGCCGAATGAGAACGCCATTACTGCCGCCACCATTGAGCCAAGTACGTTTGCAGGAATCACTGACATTGGATCTTGCGCCGCGAATGGAATAGCACCCTCAGAGATACCAACCAGACCCATTGCACCTGCTGCTTTACCCGCTTCGGTTTCTGATTCTTCGAACAGGTTGAACTTACGACCAAGCGCCGTTGCCAGTGCCATGCCTAGAGGAGCAACAGGGATTGCACACGCCATCGCACCCATAAATTGAGTTTGACCGCTCGCAATCATGCCCACAGAGAATAGGAATGCGACCTTGTTGAATGGACCACCCATATCGAAGCCAGCCATACCACCAAGCACGATACCCAGTAGAACGACGTTACCTGTACTCATGCTAGTTAGTAGCGCAGTCAGACCGTCCATTAGGCTTGCGATTGGCGCACCGATAACGAAGATGAAGAGACCAGCGATGAATAGCGAACCTGTGATTGGTGCGATCATGATTGGCACCAAAGGTTGGATGAATTTGTGGTAGTTAATCGACGTAATCCACTTCACGAAGTAACCCACAAGCAGACCGGCGATGATGGCACCGATAAAGCCTGTACCAGCGTCTGCACCGTAGAATGAGCCGTTGTTTGCAATCCAACCACCGATCAAGCCAGGAGCTAGAGCTGGGCGGTCAGCAATCGCGTAAGCAATGTAACCGGCAAGGATTGGGATCATCAGGGTAAAGGCAACCACACCGACATTGAGGATTTGGTTCCACATGCTGCCTTCAGGAATCGCCATGCCCGCTTCACTTGGCTGACCGCCTACAGCAAGAGCAAGGGCAATCAGCAGACCACCGGTTACGACGAATGGGATCATGTGTGATACGCCGTTCATCAAGTAGCGATATAAGTCAGAACGAGCTTGAGAAGCTTTGTCGGCAACCGACGCTTGCGTATTGCCATTGGACTCAGCTTGGTACGTCGGTGCGTTTAACGCTTCATTAATCAGTCCTTGAGCATCGCGGATTGGGGCTTTTACGTTGGTTTTAACCACGCGTTTTCCCGCGAAGCGGTTCATGTCAACTTGCTTGTCACATGCGACGATGATGGCATCTGCACGCTCGATTTCTTCTGCGGTTGGGCTGTTTTTCACACCGATTGAACCGTTCGTTTCAACCTTGATTTCGTAACCCATCGCCGCGGCGCCTTTCTCTAGCGCTTCTGCTGCTAGGTAGGTGTGAGCAACGCCCGCAGGACAACCAGTAACACCAATGATGAAACCTTGGTTCGCTGGAGCATCTGTCACTGGTTGCGGTTCTTCTTTAGCAAGAAGGAGTGCCAGTGCGTCTTGGCTGTTTGCTGCGTCTAAGAACGCATCGATGAAACCATCTTCAATCAGTTTTGAAGACAGTTCTGCAAGTACTTCGATGTGGTGGTTATCGCCACCGTCTGGAGAAGCGATCATGAAGAACAGTTTTGAAGGTAAACCGTCTTCTGCGCCGTACTCGATACCTGATTTGCTTACGCCGATCACAACCGCCGGTTCAATCACAGCGGCGCTTTTCGCGTGTGGAATTGCCACGCCATCTTCAAATCCGGTATTTCCTAATTCTTCACGTGCTTTTATATCTGCAAGAAATTGTGTTTGGTCAGAAATACGACCTTGGGCATGAAGAACGGCAACCAGTTCTTTAAATACGTCTTCTTTTGAAGACGCTTTAAGATCAAGCTTAATTAAGTCTTCATTTATTAGTTTGGTGATCATTGTCGAACCCCTATAAATATAATTTTTATTTCAGGGGTATTTTTAAATTACTGATGAAAAGACTGTAGTGAAGAAAAAATGCATTTACTGGAGGATTGTAACCGACTAACTATAGTGTGATTTAGATCGTTCACTGGACAAATCTAGCTGTATATCTGTGACATGATGGATAAGAAGCCAAACGATAAGTGAAATGTGGCTTTGCTCCCATTTGAAAAGGGATTGAGTGTTATTGATAGAGTTTTTGTTACTGGAAAATTGATGCGTTAACTGGATTTTTGTAACATAAAAATGGAAGTGTGATTTTGCTCAATAGCACAAAAGTCCAGTCCGGTGTATATCTATAGTAAATAGCATCATTGATGCATATATAGAGTGTGAGACAATGATTTTTCATGATTTAATTTCAGCGGTATTAAATGAAAGAGAGCCATTTCATAATATTTGGTTTGCAGGAGATTTTCATACGCCGCCTGAATTTAGCTATCAAGTTAATTTCCCTCGCCTAGAGTTAGTTCTGGATGGGGAATATATTAATGAAATGGAAAGTCATGATCGAAAAGTAACGCACATCGTTGCTAAAAAAGGCGACGCGATATTTATTCCACCTAACTGTTGGAATAAACCAGACTGGGATACCGATTGCTCAGTGTTAAGTATTTTGTTTGGGCGTCGACAACTTGGGTTAAGTTTGGTGAGCAAACGCAAAGGTGAGGCAAACTTTTACGATATTCAAAAGCATAGCATCCAAACACGCTCAGGATTTGCGATAGATAACATCTTAGAAGCGTTGAGCTCACTGGCTCGTGAGAATACTAAAAAACCAATGGATGAGCTTTTACTGCAAGCATTACTGCAATACGCGAAGACGATGTTGGATGCACCAGTCGAGCAGCAGTCACATAGCCGTGTGCAAGATCTCTATCAAGGGATTTGCATCTACATTCAAGAGAACTTCCATCGCCCAATCACACGTGACAGCATTGCGTCGAGATTCAGTATTTCCTCGAACCATTTGTCGCGCTTGTTCCGTCAGCAGGGGCACATGACCTTGGCAGACTACATTACTTGGGTACGAGTGGATCGTGCGAAGTTTATGCTCAAGAAATACAACTTCAAACTCAATGACGTGTCAGTGCGCTGTGGATTTAAAGACGTGAACTATTTCTGCCGAGTATTTAAGAACCGTACAGGCAGAACGCCGACGGAATATCGTGGTTCGATTTAAACCTTCAGTCAGAGTGCGTAAATCATAGAGAAGTTTAGGCGAGCAGCCTCGACATGGCGTACATCAGCAGCGCTTGTAAGTCGACGCTGCTTTTTGTTAGTAGTAGGCGTTCCGCCATTTGATCGGTAAGCAGATTTCGTGTGAGGTTAGTGGCCGCAATGATCTGTTCTCTGGTCGGCTTTTCTGGCATCACCAGTGCTATAGCCAGATGAACATCACCCATCTTTGAAGCCCAATCCATCGACTTGTCATTTGCAATAACGGCAATAGAAATATGGTCAACACCTGAAAACATCACATGCGGTAGAGCGATCCCCGGAGTCACGCAAGTTGATGAACGTTCTTCACGTTTAATAAAAGCAAGGATCAGTTCGTCAGGATGAATGGGGTGGATCAGCTGAGCTAATCCTTTAAGGCATTCAAACTTGGTGAGCTCGGTATGTGCTTTGGCGTAGTGCCATTTGATTTCACAAGGTGGGCAAATTTGCGGTAAACGCTCGGCCAGTTGGCTAGAAAACTCATAGTTGATATGAGATCCCACCACCGTAAAGTGTTCAGCAATCATGTCTTTGATGACGAAGCAGGCCAGCTCTGCGTCAATGCCAATCGCTGTGATTTGACACAAATCACCTTGTTGTAGACCTGCTTGAAAAATCGCCACGGACTTGGTGAGTTCCGCAACACGATTTTGCGTTACATTAATGATATGTAAGGTACTTTTGAACTTCTTTGCCACTCGATTGAGTGGCTGAGCAAGGTGCGCACTGGCATTTGCATTATCGACGAAAAAGGTGATTTGGTATTCGTTCATCTGCAAATTTAGTCGCGGCAGTGGACGAGGAATACTTTGTCGACGTTCAGCAAAACCTCTTCAATGGGGATTTGAATTTTGCGCGTCCCTTCGAATCGGCCTGGTTGTTCTATCTCAATATCCGACACGATCAAAACCCGATCCGCTTGAGCGATATCGTGCGGAGTGAGCTGATTTTCTATCCCCATCGCACCTTGCGTTTCTACTTTAATTTGCACGTTATGTTTTGGCGCAGCTTTCATTAGTGCATCTGCCGCCATATAAGTATGAGCGATGCCTGTAGGGCATGCTGTCACCGCTACGATTTTCATGTTCTATCCATTTTATTTTTTGTGGATATTAGCACAGCCACCGCAGATTGAATTGATTTGAGCTGGATTAACGCAAGAGCTCTATCACAGTTTGAATCTCATGTTACATTAATCCAGTTAATGCACTTTTAGTCCTATATATCAAAGGGTAGGCACTGGTTAATCTATGCCCAAATAAAATGAGTAGGAACGCATACGAGCCAGGGGACCCTGTATCTCAAACTCACTTGGGTATATATTCGAGCGTGAATATTGGAAGGTAAAACAATGGACATCACAAACCTAATTGAGCTGGAAACGATATGTTTAGATCTAAAAGCTCAAACCAAAGATGAAGCGCTCAAAGAGCTGGTCGAGATGTTAGAGGCCGCCGGCAAGCTCAATAGTCAAAGCCAGTTCTTGGCAGATATCTGGAAACGAGAAGAGATCGGTAACACAGGATTTGATGATGGTATTGCGATCCCTCATGCCAAAAGTGATGCTGTAGCGAAACCGGCTGTCGCGGTCGGGATCAGCCGTAATGGGATTGATTATGGCGCCGAAGATGGCGAGCTGTCCGATGTGTTTTTCATGCTGGCGTCCCCAGATGGTGATGATCATCATCACATTGAAGTATTGGCACAAATTTCCACCAAAATTATCGAAGACGGCTTTGTTGAAAAGCTCAAGTTGGCTCAATCGCGAGAAGAAGCGCTTGAGATGCTGACTGATATTCAAACCCAATCCAATGAATTTCTCCCAACTTCTTTAGAATTTGCATCAGAACCCCTGAGCCCTTGGGCGCAAAAACTTGGCCGCATTAAAGAGCACTTGCTGTTTGGCACATCCCATATGATCCCGTTTATCGTTGCGGGCGGTGTGTTGTTGTCATTGTCGGTGATGATCTCTGGTCACGGTGGTGTACCACAAGAAGGAATTTTGGCCGATATTGCCCAAATGGGGATTGCTGGCCTGACATTGTTTACTGCTGTTCTTGGCGGTTACATTGCTTATTCCATTGCCGACAAGCCGGGCCTTGCACCGGGTATGATAGGGTCTTGGATTGCGGTCAGTCATTACAATACGGGTTTTTTAGGTGCAATTGTGGTCGGCTTTTTTGCTGGCTTTGTCGTTTGGCTATTAAAGAAAATTCAGCTACCAGACAGCATGAGTTCGCTTGGCTCGATTTTTATTTATCCGCTAGTGGGGACGTTTGTTACTTGTGGCGCGGTGATGTGGGTGATAGGTGCTCCGATTGCCAGCGCAATGACCACCATGAACGAAGTGCTGACGGGCATGGCGGGCTCAGGCAAAGTAATGCTCGGAACTGTGCTTGGGGCAATGACCGCGTTTGATATGGGCGGCCCAATTAACAAAGTGGCGACGTTGTTTGCTCAAACCCAAGTGAACACGCAACCATGGTTGATGGGCGGGGTCGGTATTGCGATTTGTACGCCGCCATTGGGTATGGCACTAGCCACGTTTTTGGCGCCGAGTAAATTCAAGCGAGATGAACGCGAAGCGGGGAAAGCCGCAGGTATTATGGGGATGATCGGTATTAGCGAAGGTGCGATTCCTTTTGCCGCTGGCGACCCTGCACGAGTGTTACCCGCTATTGTGGCTGGTGGCATTGTCGGTAACGTGATTGGCTTTATGTTCCACGTAATGAACCATGCACCATGGGGCGGTTGGATTGTTCTCCCTGTTGTGGATGGAAAAATTGGTTACATCATCGGCACGATTGCGGGCTCAGTTACCACGGCATTGATCGTGATTGCACTAAAGAAAACCGTCACCGAAGATGAGAGCTACACAGGTCATTCTCAAGTATATGGTTCTGTTCAAGGCGAAGGTGAGGCGGATGTTTTGGCGGTTACATCTTGTCCATCAGGTGTGGCACATACGTTCTTAGCGGCGAAGTCATTGGAAAAAGCGGCTTGTGCACTCGGCATTAAGATTAAAGTCGAAACCCAAGGGGCGAATGGCGTCATCAACCGAATTACCGAGAAAGACATCGAGAAAGCGAAGTTTGTGATCTTTGCTCATGATGTCGCGATCAAAGAACCGGAACGTTTTCGAAAAATAAAAGTGTTGGATGTGACGACCAAGGATGCCATGTTGAACGCTACGGCTTTGTTGCAAGCACGTAGAGTGTCTTAGCATTTTACTTCTGAGAAATTTGTCCTTAATAACCCTGCTGACTGCTTCGGTTTTTACTCCAACATCGTGCTCCGCTTTTATTTGTGCCGCGAGTGAAGGATAAATTACGAGTAATGTTTTCAATTCTTTAGTAGCATGTTACAAAACATTTCAGTCAGGTGAACTAAGGGAAGCGTGCAATGGAAAAACAACGAGTAGCATTTATTGGTTTGGGTGTCATGGGCTACCCAATGGCGGGCTATTTGAGCAAAGCGGGGTATGAAACCAAAGTATACAACCGCACCAAAGCCAAAGCTGATAAATGGGCTGCAGAATACAATGGCATTGCGTGCGAGACACCGCGAGAAGCGGCAGAAGGTTGCGATATCGTATTTACTTGTGTTGGTAATGATAACGACGTACGCAGCGTGGTGTATGGTGAAGAAGGCTTGTTAGTTGGTCTCAAAGCGGGCGCGGTTTTGGTTGATCACACAACAACCTCGGCAGAACTTGCTGTGGAACTGGCGGATGCGTGTAAAAAAGTGGGCAATCACTTTATCGATGCGCCAGTCTCGGGCGGTCAAGCGGGCGCAGAAAATGGCGTGTTGACCATCATGTGCGGTGGTGAACCGAGTGTATTTGACCATGTTGCGCCTGTGATGGATGTGTACGCGAAACAAATCACTCTGCTGGGCGAAAATGGTCAGGGACAGCGTTGTAAAATGGTAAACCAAATCTGTATCGGTGGTATTTTGCAGGGCTTGAGTGAAGCACTTTTGCTTGCGCAAAAATCTGGCTTAGACATTGAACAGGTTGTCGAGACGCTGAAACACGGCGCTGCTGGTTCATGGCAAATGGAAAACCGTGCCACAACCATGGCGCAAGACAAGTTTGATTTTGGCTTCGCGATTGATTGGATGCGCAAAGACCTTGGCTTTTGTTTGGAAGAAGCTGAGCGTGTTGGGCTTGAGCTTCCATTGACTAAGATGGTCGACGAGCAGTACGCAGGCCTTCAACGTGAAGGGCTTGGTCGTATGGATACGTCAGTACTGATTAAGGCTGTAGCCAAAAATCAGTAGTAGATGAAGAACTCTTTGGTATCGAAGAGTTTGAAAAAGTCTAAATTGATCATATCGAATTCCTCTTAACTGGGAGGTGCAACGTGCGCCTCCCTTTTTATTTACTATGGAATATTTGCTGTGGGTTATTTCGCTAAACCTAACGCCAGTTCTAAGCCTTTGCCGTAGGCTTCGTCCGCTTGGTAAGCGTGGGTGACGTGACGTTCTTTAATGAAGTCTGGCACACCATCCATCGCTCGTGCGGTGTTATCAAACAGCGCTTGGCGTTGCTCTTCGTTCATTAGTCGGAACAGGTCACCTGCTTGGCTAAAGTAATCCTCATCAACACGATGGTCGTAATGGTCAGCATGGCCGCTAATTCGCAATGGTGGCTCTGAATAATCAGGCTGCTCGGCCCACTCTTGTTTGTAGTTTGGCTCGTAACCTAGTGTTGAACCGAAGTTACCGTCAACTCGCATTGCGCCGTCACGATGGTAGCTGTGTACCGGACAACGAGGGGCATTGACTGGAATTTGGTGATGGTTTACACCTAGGCGGTAACGCTGTGCATCTCCGTATGCAAACAAACGGCCTTGCAGCATTTTGTCTGGCGAGAAACCAATTCCAGGAACGATAGCTGCCGGGTTAAACGCGGATTGCTCAACTTCTGCATAGAAGTTTTCTGGGTTACGGTTCAGCTCAAACTCACCTACAGGGATAAGTGGATAATCTTTTTGAGACCATACTCTTGTTAGGTCGAATGGGTTGAAGTTAACTTCGTCGGCTTCTAATTCTGGCATGATCTGTACATACATTTTCCATTTCGGGAAATCCTGACGCTCAATCGACTCATACAAATCGCGGTGATGGCTTTCACGATCTCTGCCCGCCAGCAGTTGTGCTTCCTCATCGCTGATGTTCTTAATACCTTGCTGAGTTTTGAAGTGGAACTTCACCCAGTAGCGTTCATTTTCAGCGTTGATAAAGCTGAATGTATGGCTACCGAAGCCGTGCATGTGACGGTAAGACGCAGGAATACCACGATCACTCATGACGATGGTTACTTGATGGAACGCTTCTGGGAGTGATGTCCAAAAATCCCAGTTGTTCGTCGAGCTGCGCATGTTGGTGCGTGGATCGCGTTTCACCGCGTGGTTGAGGTCAGGGAACTTCAACGGGTCACGTAAGAAGAAGACTGGCGTGTTGTTGCCGACTAAATCCCAGTTGCCTTCTTCGGTGTAAAATTTTAGGGCAAAACCACGGATGTCTCGTTCTGCATCCGCTGCGCCGCGCTCACCAGCAACGGTCGTAAAGCGAGCAAATAGCTCGGTCTTTTTACCAACCTCAGAGAAAATTTTTGCACGAGTGTATTTTGTAATGTCGTGAGTCACGGTGAATGTGCCGTAGGCACCAGAACCTTTTGCGTGCATACGACGCTCAGGGATCACTTCACGATCAAAGTGCGCTAGCTTTTCTAGAAACCAGACATCTTGTAGGAGTTGAGGGCCACGTGGGCCTGCTGTCATCACGTTTTGGTTATGAGCAACTGGGCAACCTGCCGCAGTCGTTAGCTTTTTGTTTGTCATTCTTATTTCCCTCCAGGGATTCATCAAAACCTTAGAATCTGAAAGGAAGATTATTACGGAAAGTCATGAGGTTAAAGCTGATAATGCTTATCAATTCAATAGGTGGTGACTATGGCCGAAAAGTCACAGAAATCAGAATTGGACTACATTTTAGTTGTTGATTTATCTTAGGATTTATTAGTAACAATCAAGAATAATTGGTAGGGATAGAAGAGGTATGAATGATTGAATTTATAAATGAATACTTGCGCTCTATTTCGATAAAAAACGTCCCTTTGATGCGATTGAGACAACGTTATTTGTCTTCAATCCAAGCCTCAAAGGGACGATTAAATTAAGCGTAGTTCACTTCAATTTGTTCGGCTTTCTCGAAAGCAGGGTGCGTCGCAAGTTGTTTACCGTAACGAACCATATTCGGGAATTGTTCTGCTAGGCCAAACATCTGTACTAACTCAACGATGAAAGACATCATGATGTCTGCACCCGTCAATCGCTCTTCTACGAGGTAGGTTTTTCCTTCTAACGCTTGTTCGAAGTAGCTCAATACATTCATTGCTTCTTTGTCGGCGTATGCAGGCAAAAACTCCATCGAGTTCGGCTCTTTACTGATGAATATTTTCAATAGCATCGGCAAAATAGCGGAGCTTTCTGCAAAGTGCATCCATTGTAAATATTCAGTATGCGCTTTTGTACCACGCTTAGGGGCAAGCGCTCCATCACTGTACTTTTCAATCAAGTATTCAGTCATGGCTCCTGATTCAATAATAAACTCACCATCGTCTTCAAGGAGTGGCGACTTACCAAGTGGATGAACGCTCTTTAGTTCTGGCGGTGCCATGAAAGTCACTTTGTCACGAACGTAAGGCACGATTTCGTAATCCACGTTGAGTTCTTCAAGTAACCAGATAATACGCTTAGAGCGTGACTGATTCAGATGATGAAGTTTTATCATTTGTTATCCCTTCCTTATTGCGGGTTGTTATAGTGGGTCGTTGATTTTTACAACAAGCTTGCCAAAGTTCTTGCCTTCTAGCAGACCAATAAATGCCTCTGGCGCATTGTCTAGACCTTCTACTAGATGCTCGCGGTATTGGATCTTTCCTTCAGCCAACCACTGATTGATATCTTGAGCGAACTCACCGTAACGGTGACCGTAGTCATCAAAAATGATAAAGCCTTGTACCTTGATTCGTTTCGTCAGTAGCTTACCCATTAGCAGAGGTAGATGGTCTGTGCCTTCAGGCAATTCTGTTGCGTTGTATTGAGAAATCAATCCACATAAAGGGATACGTGCACTGGTATTGAGAAGTGGCATGACAGCTTCGAATACTTTGCCGCCTACGTTTTCAAAGTAAACATCGATGCCGTTGTAGCATGCCTCTTTCAATTGCTGTGCGAAATCATCTGCTTTGTGATCGATACACTCATCAAAGCCTAAAACCTCTTTTGCGTAGCGACATTTTTCTTCACCACCGGCGATACCAACTACGCGGCAGCCTTTGATTTTACCGATTTGACCAACTGTCGCGCCGACAGGGCCCGTTGCTGCAGCAACTACAATGGTTTCACCTGGTTTTGGTTGGCCAATATCCAACAAACCCATGTATGCGGTAAAGCCAGGCATGCCTGCAACACCCAGAGCGTATGATGGGTTTTGTGGCTCTTTGCCTAATTTAATCACCATCTCTCCGGTAGAAATTGCGTAGTCTTGCCAACCCACTGTGTACGCAAGTACCCATTCACCCGCTTCATAGTCCGGGTGGTTGGATGCTTCTACCTGACAAACGGTGCCGCCAATCATCACATCGTCTAGTGCTACTGGTTCTGCATAAGATTCTGCATCGCTCATGCGACCGCGCATGTATGGATCTAGAGAGAGGTAAACCGTTCTCAGAAGCATTTCTCCTGCCTGTGGAACAGGTTTTGCTACTTCTTCTAGGCGAAAGTTTTCAGTTGTAGGAGCACCATGTGGGCGTGATGCTAGGACGATTCTACGATTGGTTGCGTTAGTCATGTTTATCTCACTTATAGATTAGACCGGTCGTCTAGTGTTCGTTCCAAAATATCCCGCTCTTAGAGCGGGAAGATTTAGTGTGTTCCAAAAGGTTAATAGCCCAAATGAAACACGTGTAGGGTATTCATCTTACTTTAACGTTACTTGTTATGGGCAAGTACGCGTGTTTTGCAGTAGATGTTGAGTATAGGTCAGGCTTTGCGTGAGCGCTTCCTGATCTTGATACAGTTTGTTCAGTAAGCTTGCGCCATTCCAAAGATAATAAATCTGTCTGGCCAACAATGCGCTATCACCGTTTGGGATAGAGCCATCTTGAATACCGACATCAATACACTCTGCCATAGCTTGAATGGTCTTATCAGCGCCTCGACGCAGTGCGATACGCATAGGCTCCGATAAATCTGACACTTCGGCGCTTAGCTTCACTAACAAACATTTGTTTGCATTGCAGACATCATCTTCCACTTTTACCATTTCTTCAAAGTAGCTCATTAAGCGTTGGTAGCCATTGAGCTCGGTATTAGTGAAGCGGGCAGTCAATTGTTCAAAGTACTTGTTAAAGTAATCTTGAATCATTGCCTCACCAAACTGCTCTTTAGATTTGAAGTAATGATAAAACGAGCCTTTTGGCACTTCGGCCGTTTTTAATAGCTCTGAAAGTCCAACACTCGTAAACCCTCGGGTAACAATCAATTCGTACCCGACGTCGAGAATGTGTTGGCGTGTGTCATTTGTTTTTGCGTTCATGGGCGGTACTATAAGATGAATTAGACCAGTCGTCTAGTTTTTTGTGGTCTACTTTTTGATCAATTCGTATTCGATAACAAACAGCTTATCGATATTCGGATAGATTTCTCGAATCAACTGTTTGAGTTTTGGCAATTCGATGGCTTCTTGTTCTGCGTGAAACTCGTTGATTTCATCAAAGTTTAATGGCTCAACAGACAAGATCTTGATATCACAAACCTTGCGGTCAGTTTCCAAAGTGAATACTTCTACTTCTGTGTTCGGTACATAGTGACTTTCTGATTCGTCACGAATAGTGATGGTCTTTTGGCCAGAAGTGATCAATGGCGTGAGAAATTCGAAAAAGGTAATTTTTGTTGGATGAGATGACATGAGGCTCTCTTTTCTCCGGGTTATTTGGCAAGATTATATACCCAAATAACCCAAAGGTGTTTGCCTAACAACAGGTGCGTCACCTGCCGGAGAGTTTATGCACGAGAGCGAGATGCTCGAAAGAGGGTAATCGCTTTGGCACCAAAATACCCAAGGATCATACCAATCCAGTTGGTACTCAAATCGTCAAAGCTGAATGAACGGCTTTCAATAAACAACTGGCTAAATTCTTCCGCCGAGATGATCAATAGTAAGCAAAACAGCAGTCGAATCCCGAACGCATCCATTTTGGTTGCGTGGGTAAAGCGAGGGAAGGTAAACACAGCAAGAAAACCAATCAACATGCTAAACGTAAAATGCAGCGTGCTTGAGCCTCCAACATAGTTCTCCATATTCAGATAAACGGCATGATTTAGCTCTGAACTCTTCCACAAAGAAAGGCCGATGGTCAGTAGAGATATAGAAATAAAACCTAAACGTGCGATCGTCGAAGTCATCGTTACCCCACAGGAAAGAAGCCTAAATAGCGTTTTACAAAATAGAGCGCGGCAAGGTTTTGGATCGCCATGCCGATCGCCATTGCCCATGCAGCCCCCAGAACGCCGTAGCTTTGGCTAAGAAAAACCAAAAGAGCGATGGAAATAGTGCCTGAACAAATCGTGATGTATTTCATCGTTCTCTCATGGCCGCTCATTAGCAATAAAAATCCTACCGAGCCAGTGGCGATATTGACCAGCTGCCCTAAAGAAAGGACAACTAACAGCGGAGCTGCCGCAAGAAATTCATCACCAAAAAGCTGCATGACGAATTCAGGAAATAGGGTGCAAACCAAGACAGGAAGTAAAGCTGCGCCAATGTTTGCGCGACAAGCCCATCGACTTAAATTTCGCAGTTTATCCAGCTTTCCCTCTTTAAAAAGAGAGGCGAACATTGGGGCAACAACGAAGTTAATGGTAATCAGTACAAAGCCAATCAGTAGCGATGTTCGTTGCGCTGCTGCTAACAACCCTAGCTCCGTGGTAGAAATGAAAAAACCGGCAATAACAATGCTTCCCCATTGGAGGATATTGGTGAAAATGCTGCCAATCCACACTTGCTTCGCAGAGGAGATCAGTTCGATATTTGTTGTCGGGGTCGGCTTTTGATATTGACCAGAGCTAAACCATTTAGTCGTTGAAGCAATACTGACGATCAGACTCGCCAGCAGCAATGCCGCCATTAGGCTGTTGATGTTTTGTAAGTGCAGTGTGCTCAGGCCAATAATGAACAAAACCATGAGTACACTGACGCCGAGTTGAAGCGCGAATAGGGATGGCACCACCATTTTACTTGCTTGTAAAACACGGCTGTTGGTTTGCCCTAATACGAGGAAAGGTACGCACATCAGCGCGAGCGTAGTCGCCACTATTGGACTGTTGGTTTGATTCAGTTGATTTGGAAACAGGTAAAAGCCGACAAATAGAGTAACGGCAGCCATGAAACAAAATGTGATACTGCGAGTTAAAGCCGTCCAATAGTTGTCACTTTGCTGTTGAATATCTCCGTTGCTAAACGCGATAGCGTTGAATCGGACTAAAGCAACGTCAAAGCCTCGCTGAGAAATAATGGCTGTGAGCGATACGAGATTGAATAAGAAGAAAAACTGACCTGAAGTGGATGCATCGGTTGTGCGCGACACGATGAGCGTAAGCAAAAAGGCAAATAATGCACTGAAAACTCGCGTGATTGCCGTTTTCATGCCGAGTGACAGCAAGTTCTTTTTACCACTCGGCATAAGTAGCAGTTTTTGTTGAATGGCTTGAAACATTCTATTTCTCTAACTGTAAATGTTGTTTAGAGCGAGGCGTTGTTTTTCTTCACTGAACGTCTCATTCAACTCGGTGGTGTATTGGCGAAAATCAATGTCATCATAGTGATTGATGCAATGTGTCATTTGCTTTGCCATGTCTTCCGGTGTTTGCGCCAAAAAAGGATAGTTGAGATCTTTTGTGGCACCAATGGAACGAATCACCATAGGGAGGTGCAGCTTCGCGGCTTCTAGAATCGTTAAAGGCATACCTTCCCATGCGGCGGTATGTAAATAGAGATCGGAGGCCTGCAGTTTCTTAACTACTTCATCGCGAGGAAGCATACCCGTTACTTGTACGTCTTCAGCTCTTAACGCTTGCTCTAGCTCTCTGTCTCCTCCTCCAATCCAAGTAATGTCTAATTGGCGATTGAGCGCAAATCGATTCAAGCAACGGAGTGTGTTAAGTAAAAATTGAGGGTCTTTCTGTGGTGCGACACGCCCTAAAACAACAATGTTCAATGCAGCTTGATGGTCTCGGCCGACACGCGTCGCACTTTGATAAGAAACGTAGTTGTTCAGCAGTTCCGCTCGTTTTGCTCCAATGCTAATGGCTAAATCACATTCGCGCTGACTGCAGCCTGCCACCACGTCAATTTTGTTGAGCATCACCTTTTCTAAAGCTTTGTATAGTTGGCGAGCGAAGCCTGAAATATCTTCTCGTTCAAACGCATAGCAGTGCGGGGTATACACCAAGCGGGCGTGGTTGAGTTTCAAAAATCGACCTAAAAAACCGGCTTTGCTAGAGTGCAAATGCACAATATCGGGTTTTATGTCATTGATGGTTTGATTGGCGTCTCGCACAAACTGCAGAAGCCCACCTTCCACCCATTTCGTTTGAGCAAAAACATCGTGATTGCTGTCTTTGGTTAAATCATTGTGACGCGCTCTAGCAAGCAAAAAGTGTTCATACGGTTCATGTCGAGATGAATGTACATAGCTGTACAGTGCGGTTTGAACACCACCACCAAAGGCTTCGGTAATATGCAGTACTTTTTTCATGCTGACTTTGTCCCTGGAGTTTTTAACCACTTGGTTTTGAAGTCTTCTCGTTCTTGCTGCGAGTAAATATGGCGATAAAGCGGTAAGTCATACATGTAAAACAACTTAGAAAAATCGTAATGCTGTTTAAAGTATTGGTGGATGTTGGAATACCATTTGTTCTTTGCTTCATTGCTGTTTTTCAGAACAAAGTTGTCGACATTTAGGAAGTCTCCAATCTCTTTGTCGAGGGAACTCAGTTGCTCGCACTTAATGAGAATGACGCTGGCTTTGTCATTGTTGAACGTGAAAAATGGTTGAGTGTTATCGATCTCTTGGCGCATGACATCGATGTTGAAGTTACGTTTTAGCTCGTTATCGAACCAATCTGCGAAGTAGTTCAGGTTGATGTAGTTATCAAAGCAATGCTCGAGATGCTTGTAGGTCACTTCCATGTCGCGGTGGATGGCGTCATTCTTTTTGCCTTCGATAAATTGCAGATGTAAATCTTGGAAAAAACGGGAGAAAACCGTCGCAATCGGGTCACGGATTAATGTAACGATCTTGATTTGCTCGCGCTTTTGCAAAATGCGCTTGCGTTGATTCAGAACCAAACGGTACATCGCGCGATTTTTAAAATCGAAGAATTTACTCACATCCTTTTTGTTGTGGTACATGTGAAATTCTTCATGATCGTCAAACGTGTGGATGTGATAGCTCGGAATATTACGCGCTTCCAAAGTATGCTCGATAGACGATGAGCCCACTTTCCCCATTTGATACACCAAGACGAAGTTATCAGCCCGAAGTTCTCGGTTCTTTTCAAATTGTCGAGCGATAGAGTATTTCATTGATCAAATCCTTGATTATTAAAATTCGTGACTTTTATTGACTGGCAGCGAATGGATGACTGTCTGAGGTTCTGGTGTTCGTTTTCGACTGATCATAACTGGCAACAAAAGTATCAAAATGATGGTGGTATTTACGGCAACGAAGAACACCATGATGAGGGCGTAAACCGCGAGTAAAAGACTTTTTCTGTTGTCATCAATACTGCGAAAACAAAATTTGATGAAAAGAAAGTAGCCTCCAAACAGAAAAGCAATGCCAAGCAAACCGTATTCGATGGCGGTATCAAGCACAAAGTTGTGGGTGTAAATCGCTAGTTCATCGTAGTTGAAGTAATCGATCATAAAGTTGGGCAGCATTTTTGCGCCCACGCCTAAAATAGGATGCTGCGTTAAGATATCCATGCCGTTTGCGAGTAGCAGCTTACGATGCAAGTTGGACACCCATCGCGCTTCACTTTGGTTGGCAAACAAAATGTCTTCTTGAGTGATCTCCAGTTTATCGGCAAGAGCATCAAAACCGACGTAGAGCGTGGTAGAGACTGTTCCAATAACCACAAATGCCAACGCCAAGAGAAGCATCCATGTATAGGTTTCACTGATGGTTTTTCGCATCCAGTTTTTAATAAAAATCTGATCGAGAAAAAACAGCAAACAAAAGCCCAGCAGAGCTTTTCGTTCTTGAGATAACACGAGTAGCGAAAATGCAACTAGCATCAAAAAAGGGAACAGGCGAATTTTGTCGCGATACAAATAGAGTAGCGAGCACAACACTCCAAATCCGTATTTACTGACCCCGAGTAATTTAAATCCGCTTTGATAGCCTTGGGCGAAGTGCCATGCTGCGACTAGAGCACAGATGATAAAAAGTAGGTAGGTGAAATAGACCATCACTCGCTCATCATCAAATGCTCCGTAAGCGTAAAGTAAGCTCAGTAGACAAAGAATGGCTAGCCACTGAACGGTTTCGATCAATAGTGGGGCCAAAGGCACTCTGTTCAACAAACCATTGATAAATACATATCCAGTAAACAGCACCAAGAATCCGATACATGGGTGCAACAGTTGCTTTGCTCTTCCTTCTAAAATGATCAAGGCGATTAAGCCAACAGAAAGCAAACTTGCGATATCGGAAGGCGCAAGTGCCACGCCACCTACAGCGAATTTCACTGGGACAAAAAACAGTGCCAGAATAATGGCTGCAAGGAGTGGAACGGTATTACTTATCGGTACAGAGCTGTTGGTAGATTCCATAATAGCCCTCTCGAAATTTGTCGATGGTGTAGAGTTTGGCTCGGTTGACGGAATAATGACTTGCCGAATTGTAAAGAGCCGCGTCTTCGCATAGCTCTGCAACTTTTTGTGCAAGCAGATTGCTATCACCGACTTCGAACAGATATTCTGAGCTGCCGGTAACCTCATCTAATCCCGGTACATCGGACGCGAGTACGGGCAAACCTGCTGCCATCGCTTCTACGGCGGCGAGCCCAAATCCTTCAACGTGGGAAGATTGCACGTAGATATCCATATCGCTGAGAAAACGAGGGATATCGGATACGACTCCGTGAAAATGCACGCGAGGTAAAACGTTTAACGATTGAGCAAGTCGTTGAAGCGAGGCTTTTCTGTCTCCATCTCCGGCAAGGTGTAAGTGGTAGCACTCAGGCAGTTTTGCGATGGCGTGAATTAACGTTTCGTGATCTTTGTGTTCATGTAGTCGGCCAACCATACCAATGTTGATGGTTGCTTTCTCGCTGATATCGTGGGCTTGTTTAGCCGCCATTGGGAAGCGATTTAAGTCGACGCCGTTATGTACAACTCGATACTTGTGTTGGTACCGAGGCATGAACTTCACCAATTCTTCTTGAACTTTTTCACTGATGCTAACGGTATAGTGGTGACCCCAATAGAGGACATATTCGATGAACTTAAACAGAGGGTAATCTCTGCGTCGGTTGTAAGAGCAGTGCTCTGTTTGAATGCGTTTTTTCCCGATCGCAAGCAGCGCTAGATAAATAGACGGATACAGGTGTCCGTGAACAAGATCTGGCCAGCGTAGTAGTGACCATTTTTCCGATAGAGACAGTGTCTGCCAGTTAAAGCATTGGATTCCCTGTGCGGAGAGTTGTTCCAAATAGTCGTTCTCAGCACACAACACGAGGATCTTGATTTCATACTCGGGATTATGCTCGAGCACCAAGTCCACTAAGAACTTTTGCGCCCCACCATTTTGAGATAGGTCGTTGATGATGTGTAAAATTTTCGTCTTCATCATTGCGCCATTTGATACTTTTGTTTGAGTTCGGAAATTTCACTTGAAGTAAAAAAGTGGGTCGTCAATTTGGATGACAACATTTCCTCAATAAACTCAGGTTTAGGTTGATAGCTGTTTTTGAAGTCATTGATCAGCGAGGAGTACCATTTGTTGTTTGATTGGTTGTCGTGGACCACATCAACTGGATAGCCGAGAAACTCGCCAACGGTAGCTGGTGATTGCTTCAGCTTGTCACTTCGAATTACGAGCAGAGAAAAGTTGCCTTGTTGGTAGGTTTGGTAACCAGCTTCATGATCGAACGGTTTATTGAACACGTCGATCCCTGTTAGCGTTTTGATTTCATTATCAAACCACTCCAAAGGGTAGTGGTGATTCATGTGCTCTTCGAAAGCTTCTTGCAACAATTGCGGACGCTCAGAGCGAATTGCACTGTCGTCATTTAGGTATTTTTCTGCCATCCAGAAAGGTAACGATTGAAAGAACATCGAGATATTTCTACCAATCGGCTCTCTCACCAATGAGATGATGCGCACGTCTTGTTTACGTTTGAGCATGTGGCTCATAACGCTTCGCTTGAGCAGACGTTTTACATAATGCTTGTTTGGTTGATGCAGCTTCGCTCTCACTGGAGAGATCTGCTTGTTAGCATCAATCGCCATAAGGTCATGCAAATGAATCGAGTTAGGAATCGACTTTTCTAACGCACTCGAGCCGACTTTACCCATTTGATATATCAGCACCGGGCGTTCTTGGCTTTTTAATATCTGATACCAAGACGCATGTTGATTAGTAGGCGTATTTCTGGACATATAAAGTCTCTCCTTCCTTAGCTTTTGCTTGAGTGATAAGCACGCCAAGAGACGGTATTGAGTGTTGTATTTGTTTAGATAACGCGACATTAACCAGTGATGCTTTGGTGGACTCGGAACGAATCACTGTGATGAGTCCGTTCGCATATTGGCCTAAGATGAGCGCATCACTGACCGACAACAGTGGTGGTGTATCGATGATGATGCGATCGTATTTATCTTGAAAATGGTCCAGTAGTTTTTTGAAGCGATTGGATGCCAGCAACTCTTGTGGGTTGGGTGGAATCAGCCCAGCAGGTAGTACATCTAAATTAGCGTCATCGATGCGAACGATACAATCTTTTATTGCGGTATCCATCGTCAATATGTTGGTTAAACCTGGCTGGGAATCAGGAATATTGAATCGTTTGGCTAAAGATGGACGACGCAAGTCGCAGTCGATAATCAACACTTTCTCCATAGTCGAGAAGGACACCGCCATATTGATGCTGGTGGAGGTTTTGCCTTCCTCTGGAATCGCTGAAGTAAAAGGTAAGATCTTTTGCTTAGTGTTGGTCAGCCTTAATAGCAACGACGTTCGAACAGAGCGACAAGCTTCGCTAAAGAGTTTTTCATCTTTATCTAAGTAGGCGGTATAACTTACCCCATTTTTTCGCAGGGTACGTTTTTTCACCATTGGGATAACCCCCAAGCATGTCACGCCTAGCTTATCTTGAACGTCGTTTGAAGTGCGGATGACTTCTCGCAACGTTTCTAAAATGATCACCAATGCACAAGCGATAGCCAAACCGAAGAATGTGGCGATAAGCACCAGTTTCATTCGTTGTGGCGCGACAGGAAACAGTGGAATGATCGCTTTATCAGTAAAGCGAGCGGTCACATTTTTGTAATCGCTAGTAGCGCTGGTTTCTTTTTCTCGATTTAAGAAAGCTTCGTAAAGGTCTTTGTTTGACTCTACTTCTCGTTTCAATTGCTCATAGCGCGCCTTTTGCGAACCCAATGATTGGAAATCTGATTTTTTTCTGTCCAGTTCTTCGCGCAACATGTCTTCTTGAGCTTTCGCTGCAAGTAAGTCTTGTTGCTTACTAAAAGAGATTTCGCGAATCAATTGCTGAGTTCGCTCTTGAATAGAGGCGAGTTGCGCTTTCGCTTGGACCATTCGATCGTGTTTTGGTCCATAACGTTGCGCCAGTTCAGAAACGTTCTTCGCAGCTTGGGCTTCGGAAAGTTTTAAATCACGAATCTGAGCTTGATTGGCAAACTCGTCAATGGACAGCAGGCTATCAAGATTCTGAGAAGATTTTCTTTTTAGTAGTTGGATCAAGGTTTGCGCTTCGATGCGCTTATTGACAGCGGTATTGAGTTTACGGTTAAGCTCTTCTAGTTCGTTGGCGTAGATGTCGTCGATGCCGTTGATATCAATCAGGTCTTCTTTGAGCAAAAATTCTTGCAAAGCATGCTCTGATTTTTTTAAGCGCTCTTCGAGTTTTTGAGAGTTATTAGTCAGCCATGTTGCTGCATTTTGAGTCACTACGAGCTTGGCTTCGAAGTTGGCATCAATATAGGCCTGACCAACCGCGTTCGCGACTCTTGTTGCTAACTTTGGATCGGCAGAACGAAAGCTAATTCGCACTAACTGTGTGTTTCGAACAGGTTCAATTTCAAGCTTTCTTTTGAAGGTTTGAAGTGCTTGATAGTAAGACTCAGAGTATTGTGATGTCTCTTTTGGGCTAGGAGAAACATTCAATAAATCTTGTACTATTGGGACTGCTTTGATGTCGTCGATTTTTTGTTTTAGTCCACCAGAGCTCGTAAATTCAGGGTGTTGAGTTAAATTCAGTTCATTAATAACTTTGTCGGCAATGTGGTTGGATTTCAGAATAGCGATTTGTGTTTGAAAGTACTCTTTCTTGGTCGTATCTACGCCATACACTTCTTCAATCGACAGCGCACTTTTTTGCTCTTCTTGAATCAATAACGTCGCTGTTGCTTGGTAAATGGATGTTTTGGAGTAGATGTACCATGTGCACGTCAATGAGAATATAAGCGTGAACGCAGCAATGCTAAGCCAGTTTTTTTTCAGCGTTTTAAAGTGATGGCCAAAACGAATCAGTTCCACTTTGTTCATCTGGAAATTGTTGGGATGAGTTCCGTTCATTTGATTACCTGTCACTAGAAGAAGCTCTGATCAATAAAGACAATGTCACCTGGTTCAACCGTGCGCTGCATACTTACGCCTTCTACGGTTTTGCCAGTTTTGTGTTTGGTTAAGTTAATGCTTTTACGTGAAGCTCTATCGGTGAGCCCGCCAGCTAGTGCGATGGCTTTTTCTATCGTCAGTCCTGGTCGATACTCAAATCCTCCGGGTTTACGAACTTCGCCATTGACGTAAAACAAACGGAAGTAATTGATTGTCACCATGACTTTCGGGTTGATCAGATAATCACCTTTTAAGCCCGTTTCGATTTCGTACTTGAGCTGTTTGGGCGTTTTATTGATCGCTTTGATTCGTCCAAGGTAAGGGTAATCAAAGTAACCATCTGACGTGATGAGGATGTTTTTAATAGAAAGATCTTCCTCCCCGTAAACTTGCACTGAAATAGTGTCACCAGTATCGAGTAGGTAATCTTGTTCGTTTGAATTTGCGCTAACAAAAGTACTGAAAAGTAGCAGAGCTAGGCCAATTAACTTGAATAATGGATTCATTAACATTCCTTGTTACAACGAAAATTGCGCGCTTAACGTCCAGACATTTTGGTCGTAGCTATAACCTGAACGATTGGATGTTTTGTCTTGATATTGCCAATCCGCTTTCAATTGAATCCAGCGTCTAATTTGATAATCAACGCCAGCGGAAAGGGTATATCGTTCGTCGTTTCTCGTGATGCCGGTGTAATCATCTTCTTGATAAATGCTACCTAAACGAGTGGCTAAATAGCTGTTCCAATCGTGTTTGATATCTAGGCGATAACGAGTCTGTAAGTTGTAGTCACCATCTTGGTCAGGGTTGACGGCTGCTTGGGTAGTTTTGACCGTCACCAGCGTTTGCTCTTGTGGTAGCCATTCAAATCCGATATCCCAGCTAAAGCCTTTGAAGGTTTCTCGTTGTTCGCTATCAAAGTCTTTAACTTGATAGCCAAGCCTTGCGATACCTTGGGTTTTCCCCGATATTTCCCACTCAGCACCGGTGTAGTAAAAACCGGTGTCGCTGTCTTTTGATGCAGCGCGAGGGTTTTTATTAAGGTACTCGGTGAAGACTTGTTTCGTCCCAACTAACCAATAGGTTTTAGGAGTCGCTCTAAGGTAAAACTCCACGTGGACGTTTGGGGCGCGGAAGTCGTTGTACTTAGTTTTTGCGTTGGGCTTGCCAGGTAAACCGTTACGATAATTTTGGTAAGTTTTATTGCTGTAGCCTAAGCCAAATTCGAATCGTCCTTTCGCACCAGCAGAGCCAAACACGTAGTTGGTTTTCAAATCATTGCGGTAAAACTCGATAGGTGAATCGAGAAGGTTACCTTGTCCTTCAGTGATGTCTTCACCGCGGATTTCATGCAATGCCTGAAAACGATAATCCACGACTAAACGATGACGATGATTGAATTCAAAAAAATTGGTGAACTGAAAGGTATGGTCATCGTAATCATTCTTATCGTCCGAAGAAAAGCCCGCTTTTAGCTTGTACTGAATATCTGCGCGATATTGATTGCGCTCGATACGTGCCAACAAGCTAGGCTCTAGTCCCCAAATGTTTACGGATTCTATATCTTGAGATTTTTCCGCTTTGTTTATGTTGTCGTCACCTTCGTAGAACGCTTTGACCAATGGGATAAACTCAATGCCAGATTCAGTTTGATACGCCATTGGCTCTGCAAATGCAGCTGTTGAACAAAGGGCGAGCGCAAGTGCTGGAGTTGTTGTTTTCATCATCGCCGCCTTAGTACGCATTGGAGCCAGTAAAGCCTTTGAACACGGTAAGGAAGATGATTTTGATGTCCATCCAAACCGACCAATGATGGATGTAATCCAAATCAAACTCGACGCGTTTTTCCATCTTATCGAGCGTGTCGGTTTCGCCGCGATAGCCGTTGATTTGAGCCCAACCTGTAATGCCTGGTTTGACTTTGTGGCGCAACATGTAGCGGGCGACAATCTGACGATATTCTTCGTTGTGCGCAACGGCATGAGGACGAGGGCCAACGATCGACATAGTGCCTTGTAATACGTTGATAAACTGCGGCAGTTCGTCTAATGAGGTGCGACGTAGAAAACCGCCAAACGGAGTAATACGAGGGTCGTTTTTCGTAGCTTGTTTGATGTTTGGCCCTTGATCCATCGTCGTCATCGAGCGGAACTTCCAAACTTCGATTTTTCGACCATCCAAACCATAACGATGCTGCTTAAATATTACAGGGCCTTTTGACGTCAACTTAATACCGATGGCGATAGCAAGCAGGATTGGTGATATCAACACTAAGATAATGCTAGAGAACAAAATGTCTTCGAAGCGTTTAATCCAGGATGAAACGCCAGCAAAAGGCGTATCGAACACGCTGAGAGTTTGAACTTGACCAATTTGATCCCAGCGAGAATGGAGCAGGTTGTAAGTAAAGAAATCCGGGATCAGATAGGTGTTCGCTGTGGTGTCGGAGAACTGGTTCAGGATGGAAGCAATGCGCTCTTTAGCATGCATTGGCATCGCAATGTATACGTAATCGACTTCTCCTCGTTTTGCCCGTTCTAACGCTTGGTTTACCGCGCCTTTGATTGGGTATTCGGAGCTAGGCAATCTGTCGCTAGAGCGTTCGTCGTAGAAGCCGTCAAATAGAACACCATGCTCGGTGTGGTTTTGAATCTCGTTGGCAAGGGTGATGCCGTGAGGGGTCTGGCCGATGATGATAGCGGTGCGTGTGTTGAAGCCCATTTTTCGCAAATAGGCCAAAACGGTACGAAAGGTCACTCGCCACGCCAACAGTAATGCCGGCGTAATAGTAACCCATAACGCTAAGATACTGCGGTCAAACAAAGGGTAAACTTCGGAAAAGTAAAGCACCATGAAAAGTAGGGCGCTTGTCATTAACCACGACATGCAAACAATGAACATTTGCTCTCTAAATGAGCTTGTCCGCCATGAGCGATATAGGTTGCCGCTCTCCGCCATAAACAAAAATGAAATCCCCCCGACGAAGGACAAGATGACGTAGTCCTTATCCATCGAGGTATTTGTGTCTTTCAATACTAGGAGCAGCATAAAGGTGACAATGACAGCAAGATCTGAGAGGCGATATAAAAAAGCGAACTCCATCTCATAAGAACGAATTAGTCCTTTGTGTTTCATGACCTAGTTTCCCTTCTAGCACGCTACCGCCATTGGGGTGATTGCCCAATAGCCGTGTCGCGAACGTTTTAATTGATGAGCAGAGACATTTCTATGAATGTTTCTGAATTTCTGTAACGCATAAATTCGAAGGTAAGTTTAAAAATTCGTGTTGTTTAGGTAAGTGGAAATAAGAATGAAATTTAGACCTTTGGCTAAGTTTTGCTGTTTAGGAAAAAGCTGGTACTTGCTACGCAGGGATGAGGAAAAGTATTAAGAAGCGAGTTTGATTATAAAAACTAAGGTTTAATTTCTTGATGGTCTAACGGATGACTTATTTACAGGGAAGTTAATGATTTAGTCTTGGGTGCGGAGTATGAATGATGAGTCCAACGAGCGAGTGATGTCGGTCATTTATGTGGTTTTGATACAAAAAATCCCTCTCAGGAGAGAGGGATTTATAACAACTATAGGTGAATAATTTATTCGAAATCTACGCCATTTTCTTTAAATAGACGTTTACAAGCACGACCATCACTATGGAATAGGTGACAACGGTGAGCAGGAATACCGATTTCCAATTTATCGCCCGTGTCGACAGCTAGCGTGTCTGGTTGACGATAGATCACATCCGCGTCTGCGCCTTCTAGGTTTAGGTATACCTGAGTTTCGTTACCAAGCTTCTCTACGATCATCACTTCACCGTGAATGGTTGCGTCAGCTTCGGTTGCAGAAAGTAGGTGCTCTGGGCGAATACCCAAAGACATGCGGTCGCCACGGTTAACGGTTGTACCATCTACAGGAATCCAGAATGATACGCCGTTAGATAGCTGAACTTTAACGCGTTCTGATTCTACTTCATCGATGAACACGCTCATGAAGTTCATTTTTGGAGAACCGATGAAACCAGCCACAAAGCGGTTCTGTGGGTAGTGGTAAAGTTCAAGAGGTTTACCAACTTGAGAAACGTAACCACCATCTAGTACGACGATTTTATCCGCCATGGTCATTGCTTCCACCTGATCGTGTGTAACGTAGATCATGGTGCAGCCAAGTTGACGTTGTAGTTTGGTAATTTGCGCACGCATGTTTACACGTAGCGCGGCATCTAGGTTAGACAAAGGTTCATCTAGAAGGAATACGTTTGGTTGCGATACTAGTGTACGGCCGATAGCCACACGTTGACGCTGACCACCTGAAAGTGCTTTCGGTTGACGCTCAAGCAAGTGACCCAGTTGTAGGATTTCTGCTGCGTGTTCAACTCGTTTGTCGATTTCTGCCTTGTCTGCTTTAGCCAGTTTCAGACCAAATGACATGTTGTCGTATAGGTTTAGGTGTGGGTATAGAGCGTAAGACTGGAAAACCATACCAACACCACGTTTGGATGGTTCGACGTCATTCATGCGCTGGTCACCAATATACAAATCACCTGAAGTAATGTCTTCAAGACCGGCAATGCAACGTAGAAGGGTAGATTTACCACAACCAGATGGACCTACGAAAACAACAAATTCACCTTCGTCAATCTGTAGGTCTACGTTTTTAGAAATCAGTACGTCGCCATACGCTTTACAAACATTTTTTAACGTGACACTCGCCATGTAGCTCGTCCTCGATCAATTTTTTTATTATTCACCGCTCATCATTATATGAATTATCTAGCGAGCAGTAACAGTAGGAATCGGTAAGTTATTGCGGTTGGTAAGAAAAGTAGGGTAGCACTTCAATGAAATGTCCTAAATAGAAGTGCTACCCATCATAGCCAAGTACGAGTTTCTCTCCCCCACATTATTCGTGTTGTCTCCCCCGTGAAATAATTACCACAAACAACACCAATAATGACATTCCACTCGTCTGGCAATGCAAAACCAGCAAATCTTTTTACCTAGCTAATAGGCACTGCTGGGAAAGGGTTCTTACCATCCACTCTTGGATGAATGCAGTTTCTAAGATTGTGCTAACTGCTACATCCTCCTAATCGAAATAATTGTAGGGGGAGTAGATGGGGAGGAGTAAAAAAGGAGGAGTAATGAAACAGTTGGGCGGAAATCACATTATTGCACCGCCTAAAGTTGAAACCGATCACAGGAAGTATTCATTTTGTGATTTGAGTCTCTTACCCTTGGCGATTTAGATCACGAAAATACGTCATAATTGTAAGGGCGTAGGGATTAGGAGGATGAGACATATTGGATTATTTCAGATGATATATGTCGAAATACGGCTGAACCTCAATGGACTAGCCCTACATCAAAAATATAAAAAGGATACGAACATGAAAAAGTTAAGCGCTGTAGCACTAGGTACTCTTGTTGCTTTGGGTTCTTTTGGTGCTAATGCTGCCATCGAAGAAGGACAACTTACTATCTGGATCAACGGCGACAAAGGTTACAACGGCCTTGCTGAAGTTGGTAAGAAATTCGAAGAAGACACTGGTATCAAAGTAACAGTGGCTCACCCAGACGGCCTTCAAGATAAATTCCCTCAAACAGCAGCAACAGGTGATGGCCCTGATATCGTATTCTGGGCTCACGACCGTTTCGGTGGCTACGCAGAAGCTGGCCTACTAGCAGAAATCAAACCTTCTAAAGCAATCCAAGAAGGCATCGTTGACTTTGCATGGGATGCAGTACGTTACGACGGCAAACTGATTGGCTACCCTGTTGCGGTTGAGTCTCTATCTCTGATCTACAACAAAGATCTAGTTCCAAACCCACCAAAATCTTGGGAAGAAGTTGCAGCGCTAGATGCAAAACTTAAAAAAGACGGCAAGTCTGCAATCATGTGGAACCTAAAAGAACCGTACTTCACTTGGCCTCTAATGGCTGCTGACGGTGGTTACGCGTTCAAATACACTTCTGAAGGTTACGACGTTAAAGACGCAGGCATCGCGAAAGAAGGCGTGAAAGACGCGATGAACTTCGTGAAAGGCTTGGTAGACAAAGGCGTTATCTCTGCGGATATGGACTACTCAGTTTCTGAGTCTGCGTTCAACCAAGGTAAAGCTGCGATGACTATCAACGGTCCATGGTCTTGGGGCAACATCGAGAAGTCTGGCATCAACTACGGCGTAACAACACTACCTAAGTTCCAAGGTCAGTCTTCTAAGCCATTCGTTGGTGTACTAACTGCTGGTATCAGCACTGCGTCTCCAAACAAGGACCTAGCGGTTGAATTCCTAGAGAACTACCTACTAACAAATGATGGCCTACGTATGGTTAACAACGACAAGCCTCTAGGTGCGGTAGCGCTTAACTCGTTCCAACGTGAGCTAGATTCAGATACTCGTATCGCTGCGACAATGGACAATGCGATGAACGGCGAAATCATGCCAAACATTCCTCAAATGAACGCATTCTGGGGTGCGGCTAAGAACGCAATCATCAACGTTGTTGACGGCCGTCAAACTGTAGATGCAGCTCTTGCAGATGCAGAAAAACAAATGACTAAATAATTCAGTAATACTTTTTTAAGGAGGGGGCAACTCCTCCTTACTTTTCTATATTTATTCTATATTCGCTAGCAGGTTCCCTATGCAGTCAGTTCAAGGTACAAATGCTATGACAGCACCAGAAGCCAGCCTTCCGAGCAGCAAAAAAGTGTTCATCAAATGGTCACTTTTAGGCACAGTCGGCATTCTCAATGGCTACGCAACAATCCTTATGTATTCTCGCGGTGAGATTGCGTTTGCACTACTTACGATCATTCTTACCGCTTTAGCGTTGTTCATTTTCGGTAGTAAAAAGACGTACGCACACCGTTACATTTACCCTGGTATTGCAGGGATGATTTTGTTCATCCTTTTCCCTTTGGCATATACCATCGGTTTGGCGTTTACTAACTACAGCGCGAAAAACCAACTCTCATTTGATCGTGCTCAGAGCGTCCTGTTAGACAGAACTTACCAAAGTGGTGATAGCTATCCATTCACTTTGTACAACACCGAGCAGGGCCACCAAATTGTGGTTGAGAAAGATGGCGAGCTACTAGCAACTCCTGTTTTCCAACTTCAAGGCTTCTCAGAGACAGACTTAGACCTTGCGCCTATTACAGAGGCGGCAGGCGATAAAGAGCCAATCAAAACCATCGTGAAGAACCGCACTGCGCTAAGTAGCGTTGACCTGCATCTTCCGAACGGTGATGATATCCGTATGAGCGGCTTGCGTAAGTTCGCAGCAGTGGTTCCGCTCTACACGTTGCAAGAAGACGGCGAAACCCTTTACAACAACCGTACCCAAGAAACACTGCGTCCAAATATGGAAGTGGGTTACTACCAACCAGTGGATGAAAACGGTCAGTTTGTTGGCAGCACAGTGTCTCCAGGTTTCGTAGTGAACATTGGCACGCACAACTTTGAACGTGTGTGGAAAGATGATGGCATCAAAGAACCATTCATCAGCATCTTTATCTGGACTATTGTTTTCTCTGCGCTAACCGTAGTCTGCACATTGGTTATCGGCTTAGTGTTAGCAAGCGTTGTTCAGTGGGAAGCGTTGAAAGGTCGTTCAATCTACCGACTACTACTGATTCTGCCTTATGCGGTACCGGCGTTTATTTCTATCCTGATCTTTAAAGGTTTGTTCAACCAGAGCTTTGGTGAGATCAACATGCTTCTGGAAGGTTTGTTTGGTATCAGCCCGGCATGGTTCTCTGACCCATTCATGGCGAAAACCATGATCCTGATTGTGAACACGTGGCTAGGCTTCCCTTACATGATGATTCTATGTATGGGTCTGCTAAAAGCGATTCCGGATGATCTTTATGAAGCATCGGCTATCGATGGTGCGAACTTCATCACCAACTTCACGCGTATCACAATGCCGATGATGCTGAAACCGCTGACTCCGCTATTGATTGCAAGCTTTGCTTTTAACTTCAACAACTTTGTACTTATCCAGTTGTTGACAGGTGGTGGTCCAAACATGATCGGTACATCAGAACCTGCGGGTTACACAGACCTATTGGTAAGTTACACCTACCGAATCGCATTCGAAGGTGCGGGCGGTCAAGACTTCGGTCTAGCAAGTGCAGTAGCAACACTTATCTTCCTATTGGTTGGCGCGTTGGCACTTATCAACCTACGTGTAACTAAAGTAGCTCAAGACTAAGGAGAGATTACAATGGCAATGGTACAAGGTAAGTCATTAAAGTATCGTGTTTGGGCTACTCATATTGCTATGTGGGCATTCTTAGCACTGATTATTTTCCCATTATTGATGATCATCGCGATTTCGTTCCGTGAAGGTAACTTCGCAACGGGTAGCTTGATCCCAGACAACCCAACGCTTGACCACTGGAAGTTAGCGCTTGGTTTCTCAATTACGAACGCAGATGGCACCGTAACACCACCTCCATTCCCAGTAATGACGTGGTTGTGGAACTCGGTAAAAGTTGGTGGCATCTCTGCAATCTTGATTGTGGCGCTGTCTACAACATCGGCTTACGCGTTTGCGCGTATGAAGTTCAAAGGTAAGAACACCATCCTCAAAGCGATGATGATCTTCCAAATGTTCCCTGCGGTATTGGCATTGGTTGCTCTATACGCGTTGTTCGACAAACTTGGTCAGTACATTCCTTTCCTTGGTTTGAATACGCACGGCGGTCTGATCTTCGCTTACTTAGGTGGTATCGCACTGCACGTTTGGACGATTAAAGGTTACTTTGAAAGTATCGATTCATCTCTGGAAGAAGCGGCAGCACTGGATGGTGCGACACCATGGCAAGCGTTCCGTTTGGTATTACTGCCACTGTCAGTGCCAATCCTAGCGGTAGTATTCATCTTGTCGTTCATCATGGTAATTGGTGAAGTTCCTGTAGCATCGCTACTACTTTCTGATGTAGACTCGTACACACTTGCAGTAGGTATGCAGCAATACCTATATCCACAAAACTACTTGTGGGGTGACTTTGCTGCTGCTGCAGTTCTATCAGCAGTGCCAATCACTGCAGTATTCTTACTTGCTCAACGCTGGTTGGTTGGTGGTCTAACCGCTGGTGGTGTGAAAGGATAATCTCAAGTGGTCTGAGATTGACAAGAATAACTAGAAAAGGGCGACCATATGGTCGCCCTTATATTTAGCATCGATATTACACTTTTGGTTTGGCCGCCGATCAGTAATATCCTGCTTCTATTGGCGTTACGCATAGCTGGCTGTTAGCTTAGTTCCTTACGATTCAATCACTAACAGTTTTTGTAACCATAACCTGAGTCTTGACTCAGGTTTTTTTATGCTTAATAAACACACAAAGAGTAGCGGCTTTGCAATGGATTACACAGGGACGCCGAGGTGCCCTGCGAATCACTTCACATAAATACCTGTGATGACGGGAAAGTATGAGGTTTAGGTCTTACTAATGTGCAGTGTCGTGGACGAATTTACAAGTAAGGGCGTCAGTTTTAACGAGGTGAAGACGGGAAATGCCGAGGTACTTAAAACTCGCGGCTAGATGGTGCACAGCCAACGTATTGTAGCAGTGTATACAAGCTCTCTTGTTGTAGCGCTACGCGACGAAACAGGTTGGCAAAAGTGGTATCGCCGCCGAAACAGGTCTGAATATAGTGGTTAATTTCCGATTCGTTATAACCCTCGACGTACATGGTTCTTACCCATTGATATTCGACCGCTTTCAAATTGGTCAACGTCTCTTCACTTAAGGTTGTTTGCTTTAGTCTCAAGATCCAAACTCTATATAGCTCCAAAATACAGGGTGGATTTAAGCAAAACAAGGTGACGGAATTATGACAATGTGTCACGAGTGTGAAGCAAATGGCCGAAGCATGATGTTGCTTCACACTCTGAGTTGGAAAGAGGGGTAGAGAGGGCCTTTCGAAGCAGGAAAATTACTTAAGATATTTAACGTGCGCTTCCATCTCTTCGCCAATTTCTTTACGCATATTCATTAAGCGAATAGCCGATTGCTCTAGAGCCTTGTCTTCATCAGATTCAGGAATCCACTTCGGTACATCGGTAGGTTTACCGCTTTCATCTACGGCTACCATAATCACGATACAGTGCGTAGTTAAACGATTTTTCATCTGTTTTGGATCACTAGCTTGAACATCAATGGCGATGTGCATTGAGCTTCGACCGGTGTAAATGACTTTCGCGCTTACTTCCACAAGGTTGCCAACATGAATTGGCGCAACAAAACGAATCCCACCCGCATAGGCAGTAATGCAGTATTTTCCACTCCAAGCGGCACTGCATGCATAAGCGGCTAAGTCGATCCATTTCATTACAGCGCCGCCGTGAACCTTTCCGCCAAAATTAACGTCGCCAGGTTCAGCTAAAAAACGAAGGGTAATATCTCTTTGACCACTGCTCATCTGTCATTCCTTTGTGAGTTATTGTTCTCCCAATGTAGCAGCAAGCGTTTGTGACGGGAATAGGGCGAGCAACAAAACATTAACTTTTGTTTGAGGTGTTGATACCAAAAAGCCACGGCTCTACTCCTTGGCTTTTCTCTTTGTTGTTAGGCGGAAGTTGATGGTAGCTCTTGGCCAGCAAGAGTTTGCTTCTTCCGTACTTTTATCTGCGACAGAATCACGCCGGAGATAACCATCAAGCCGCCGATAATATGGTACACATGAATTTCTTCACCGAGCAGTGTTGACGCTAAGGCGACAGAGACCACAGGCATTAAGTTCATGAACATGGCGCTGGAGTCTGCGCCAATCAAATCTATTGCTTTTACCCACATCAATGGAGCGAAAATAGACGCTGCGATACCAGCATAAGCGATCAGTGGAAGCGCCGCTTGGCTAGGAAGCAGTTGTTCGCTTGAAAGCCACAGTGGAGTCAGCATGATGACAGAGAAGAAGCCTTGCATGTAAACCAATGTTAGGCTGTTAAATGGCATCTTCCAACGTTTTAAAAGCACACAATATGCGGCATAAACTAACGCGGCCAGTAACATTAAGCTGTCGCCTTGCGTCATATCTTGATGCAAGAAGTAGGTGACGTCACCGTGCCCAAGCATAAACGCTAAACCACCAAGTGAAATTACCCCACCGACAATGCTCAACATAGAAACCGATTTACCCAATAGAGGAACGCTTAAAAATACGCTGATCAAAGGCACTAATGACGTAATCAACGCCATGTTTGAAGCCGTTGTAGTTAAGCCTGCGTAGTAGCCTAACGACTGGTTAAGTACCATGCCGAGTAGGGCTAAAAATGCCAGTTTAGTCAGGTATGGGCGAATCACATGACGCTGTTTGATTACGGCTGGCAAGCAAAATGGCGTTAGAAGAACTATCGCAACAAACCAACGATAGAAGCTCATTGCGCTAGGTTCAATCGTGCTTGCCGCCATTTTGTTTACGATAGAATTTCCACCCCAAATCATGACAGTAAAAAACGGAAGCAAATAAACCATGAGAACCTCATCGCACAATAATTGATGGCGCTAGTCTGACAGGTCTTTATAATGAAAAGTATCTCTTAAAAGACATCGTAAGCGATAGGAAGACAATTTTGAAAAAGAGTGCGAGAAATCTTCATCCTTCATTATCAATTGATCGTGCGCCATCGGATGTTTTTATGAATTTTGAAGCGTTTCTTTCCAACACGGAAACCCGGATTCATAGCCATCCTTGGGGGCAAGTGCAGCTGATCAGCGGTGGGATTTTGGAAATGGATGCGGAGGACACACGATTTTTAGCGCCACCTCATTTGGCAATTTGGGTGCCAGCGGGCATTCGTCATACCAGCTACAACCGAAAACCAATCGAATATTGCTCATTGAATATTGATCCAGAGCTGACGGCGCATTTTCCAACCAAAACCAGTTTAATTAAAGTCACACCCATCGTTTCTGCCATCATTGAGGACTTTCGTCAGCGTGACATTAACATCGCGCAGAGCGATGAAGACAAACGCTTGGTGCGAGTGTTGTTGGATCAACTGGCGAAACAAGAAGTGGAACATCACTTTTTACCGACAACCGACAACAAATATCTTCAGCCAATCTTAAAAGCGGTAGAAGAATCGCCAACCGATGAAATCAGCTTGGCGGAGTGGGCGGCAAAAGTGCATACCACAGAGCGCACGTTAGCGAGACATTGCCAGAGTGAGTTAGGAATGAGCTTTACTGAGTGGCGTTTACGTGTGCGGTATTTACACTCGATGGAGTTGCTACGCAAAGGGCAAACCGTAAAAGAAGTCGCGCTGACGTTAGGTTATAACCAAGCCAGCCCTTTTATCGCGATGTTTAAGAAATACTCCGGCATGACACCGGAGCAATATAAGAATCGCTTGTTATAGCTGAGCGAGGACGTAATCCAGACCACCCACAACAGCAGCGACTTGTGCATCATTGCACTCTTCGTCCGTTACTTTCGGGCTGTCTGGGTAAACTTCTGTGGTGGTGCCGTAAACGCAATTTGTTACGCCGCCACACAGACCCAGTTTCACCATTGGGTAGTTGATAACGCCAAATTGTACGACTGGTGAACCAATGATCTCGCCGTGTTCATCTGCTGGTGCAATGTGAGTCACTTTTGCAACCGATTCAATGACTGCTTTTTGGAAGTCAGGTTGAGGGTTTTCAGTATCTCCCACGGTGTAAAAGCCATCTGGGATCATACCTTCAATGTACTCAATACCATCACGAGCTGCTAAGGCAGGACGGAACTCAGTTTCGTCAGAATCTGTCGTCTCGTGCAAATCAATGTGCATTAACACGTCGCCCAATGTCGATACGAGCTTGATCAAGTTGGCTGACTCTTCCGCTGGGCTATCTGCATAGAAAGAGCGGTTTGGATCAATCGCGTTTGGATTCCAACGGTTGATCACTTCGTAACCCCAAGGGCTCACGCAGGGTGCCACCACAATATTGAAGTGCTCTGCGTAACGCTCTGCTTCTGCTTCTACGAATTTTAGCGCGCCGTGTACGCCGCTGGTCTCGTAGCCATGCACACCGCCAGTTACAAGAACAATCGGTTTTGCTGAGTCCCAGTTACGTGTTTTGATGCAAAACAGTGGGAAGCGAGCTTGGTCGTAAGAAAGCGCACCATATTGTTCTACATCGAAACGGTCGCGTAACGCATCAATTTTGCTGACTACTTCTTCTTGGTAGCTGCGCTTTACTTCGCGCTGTGCCAGCCACGCTTTACGTTCTGCTTCGCCCCAAGGTTGGCCTGGGGTACCGATTGGGTAAGAGTATCCGCTTTTCATCTATACTTTTTCTTTTGTGTGCTGAAAGGTATGACAAGACTAGACCTGTCTTATCTTATCGGCAATACAAAACACCAATTGTGACGGTATTCTTTGCAAAATCATCACTTTGCCAAGGGGTTTAATGGTGTTACATTTTGTTACTTACTCAATTTCATATAAGAGATAAAAAATGGCTGGAGCAAGTTTACTCACACTGTTGGATGATATTGCCGCGGTATTGGATGATGTTGCGTTGATGTCAAAAATGGCGGCAAAAAAAACCGCAGGTGTATTGGGTGATGATTTAGCGTTAAACGCTCAGCAGGTCTCGGGTGTCGCATCTGAGCGAGAAATTCCAGTAGTTTGGGCGGTGGCCAAAGGTTCATTTAAAAACAAACTGATTTTGGTGCCTTCTGCATTATTGATTAGCGCAATTATTCCTTGGTTGATCATGCCATTGCTACTAATCGGCGGTTTGTTTCTCTGTTTTGAAGGGGCTGAAAAAGTACTCGAAAAACTGTTTCCACGCTCACATCCCCATGAAGAAAAAGAAGAGTTGGTGGACACGGGCGAGTCGTTAGAGGATTACGAAAAGCGAAAAGTTGCAGGTGCGATTCGAACCGATTTTATTCTCTCAGCGGAAATTATTGTGATTGCGTTGGGTACCGTGACTGGGGCGAGTCTTGTGACGCAAATCTTAGTGGTGAGCTTAATTGCGGTCATCATGACCATTGGTGTTTATGGCTTAGTAGCAGGCATCGTGAAATTGGATGACTTGGGCTTCTACCTTGAAATTCGCTCAAAAGGTAAGGGCTGGATGGCGAAAGTTGGCAGTGCTTTAGTTGCTTTTGCACCAAAGCTGATGAAGTTGTTAACGATTGTGGGAACTGCGGCGATGTTTTTAGTCGGTGGCGGGATTGTAGTGCATAACGTGCCAGCCATTCACCACTTTGTAGAACCGATTATTATGAACTTTAGTGGTCATTCGGTTGCTACAGCGATTCTGCCTATTTTGCTTAACGGCATTATCGGTTTTGTAGCGGGCTTGATTGTGGTTGCTGTATGGACGGTGGTAGAAAAGCTTCGCGGTAAATAATCCACATATAAAATGAAAAAGGGCCATGCTGTCTCTAATGCGAAGAACGTCATGGCCCTTTTTTATGCACGTTATTTACGTGAAGCGATTACTTCACTTTCCACTCAATTTGTTCGTTTGCACGAATAGGCACAACGATGTCGTTGCCAAATGGCATAGATTCAGGAACATCCCAAGCCGATTTTTCTAACGTCACCGTATCTGCGTTGCGCGCAATACCGTAAAAATCAGGACCGTTGAAGCTTGCGAACGCTTCCAAGTTTTCCAGCTTGCCTTCTTTTTCAAAGACTTCTGCATAAAGTTCTAGCGCCGCGTGCGCAGTGTAAGAACCTGCACAACCGCAAGCCGATTCTTTCGCGCCTTTTGCATGCGGAGCAGAGTCGGTACCTAGGAAAAACTTTTTGCTACCACTGGTTGCGGCTTCGATTAGCGCTTGCTGGTGGGTGTTGCGCTTTAGAATCGGTAAGCAGTAGAAATGAGGCTTAATACCACCGACAAGCATGTGATTGCGGTTGAAAAGAAGGTGGTGAGCAGTAATGGTAGCGGCAACATTATCAGACGCGTTGTTAACGAACTGTGCTGCGTCGGCGGTGGTGATATGTTCTAGAACGATTTTAAGATTTGGGAAGTCATTAACGATAGGAGCGAGGACGGTATCAAGGAATTCTTTTTCTCGGTCGAAGATATCAACGTGGTGATGAGTGACTTCTCCATGAACCAAAAGCAACATCCCGACTTCTTCCATGGCTTCGAGAACGTGGTAAATGTTCTTCGCATCGGTCACACCAGAATCTGAGTTAGTTGTTGCACCTGCAGGGTAAAGCTTCGCTGCGACAATTTTACCGGTTGCTTTTGCTGCGCGAATCTCTTCTGGCGTGGTGTTATCGGTTAGGTAAAGCGCCATCAGAGGTTCGAATTGCTCGCCGTGCTGCTCTTTCAGAATTCGATCGCGGTAGGCAAGTGCCATTTCGGTATTGGTAACAGGTGGGACGGTGTTTGGCATGATCAGCGCGCGGCCATTGTAGCGGCTGATATCGCGAACGGTGTCTTTTAGAACTTCACCATCGCGTAAGTGAACGTGCCAGTCGTCAGGACGAGTAATAGTCAGTGTTGTCATTAATTGCTCCCACCATTGAAAAGTTGTCTGATTGGAGCCTAAACGCTGCATTTGCCTTTTGGAGCAAACGCTTGCGCTTAGGCGACAGGATGATAGAGGAATTGCCCTCACATTTCATCCCATTTTTCACTTTTCTACAGAGTAGGAGTGTAAGTGGTTACTTCATCGTTAACCAAAGTGCGTGAATCGTACCTGGTAGGAAGAAGAAGAAAGTTAGGATCAAGTTGATGAAGAAGTCTTTATTCAGACCTTTTTCCATGTAAACCGCTACCGGTGGAAGAAAGATACACAGCAAAATTAGAATCAGTTTTTTTGTATCCATGGGTAAAGCTCCAAGTCAATGAATGGATGTCGTCAAAAATATGGCGCATTATGTGTTTCGTATCACACTTTATCAAATGGTATTTGGTCAGAGCAGTGTTAAAAAATGTGAATTCTGAGTGTAGTAAAGGCATCTCAGTAAATCCAAGTCGTTTTCTCTCTTAACGGTTTGATTTTGGGATAAATGCTAATGCGTGAATCTGCATCTTAATGTCATTTAGGTATACAATACTGCAACAAATAAAGATCACCCGTAGGAAGAAGGCTATGTCGCAACCCGTTTTATCCCAAATCAATGTTTTTCCGGTTAAATCAGTCGGAGGTGTGTCGCTTTCGTCCGCATGGGTAGAAAAACAAGGGTTGAGTTTTGACCGTCGTTTTATGATCGCCAAAGCCGATGGTTCG
This sequence comes from Vibrio sp. GLN_1, assembly GCF_043106015.1. Lineage (NCBI taxonomy): Bacteria > Pseudomonadati > Pseudomonadota > Gammaproteobacteria > Vibrionales > Vibrionaceae > Vibrio > Vibrio sp. GLN_1. The sequence goes on along the minus strand of NZ_JBICMD010000036.1, from coordinate 1,188,044 downwards.
ATGATCACTGCGCGAAAGTACCCTCAAATGGTAACCGTGAAATCAGCGTTGCTTGCCGATGGGGTGGTGTTCAGTAGCTTGGGAATGGAACCACTTAAAATCCGTTATCAAGATTTCAAAATGCAGGAAACACCCGCAACGGTTTGGAAAGATACCTTCACCGCTTACACGACTACCGATGATGCGGATGATTGGTTTAGTCAGGTATTGGGACAGCGCGTAGAGTTGCTTTTTAGCGGTGAACAATCCAATCGTGTCCGTGAAAGCCTGGGACAAAATGTGAGTTTTGCTGACGGCTATCCAGTGTTGGTGATCAGCCAAGCTTCGCTAGAGGAATTGAACAAAAGAAGTTCTGAGCAACACTCCATGGATCAGTTCCGCACAAACTTAGTCGTATCTGATACCAAGCCATTTGAAGAAGATTCTTGGAAGCTCATCCGAATAGGGGAAGTGGAGTTCGAATCTCTCAAACCTTGTGAGCGTTGTATTCTTACCACGATCAATACTCAGCGTGGCACTTTCCGTGAAAGCAAAGAGCCGCTCAAAACGTTGCAACAGTTCCGCGCCAATGAACGAGGTGGTGTGTTCTTTGGACAAAACCTTGTGGCGCGCAATGAGGGCATTATTCGCCAAGGCGATAAAGTTGAAGTGCTCGAATATAAAGAGCCGGAATTTTATCCGGACAACTCACCTGTGCGCATGACGCTGACGTGTGTTGAGCGTGAAGAGATTGCTCAAGATTTCGTGACCTTATGGCTAGAACCGAGCAACGGTTCTTTACCAAACTACTTACCGGGCCAACATTTGCCGATTGAGGTGGATATCAATGGTAAGAAAATTGGTCGTCGATATACCTTATCGTCTAGCCCATCTCGCCCTGGTCGCTATGCTATCTCCGTTAAGCGTATTGCGGGTGGCCGCGTGTCGAATGCTTTGTTAGACAACCTACAAGTCGGTGATGTATTAGAGGCAGAAAACCCAGATGGTCAGTTCCACCTTAAAACGCATGATGCGCAGCCGCTACTATTGCTGTCGGCGGGCAGTGGTGTTACTCCAATGCTGTCGATGGTGCGCTATCTTGCAGACCACAATCAACTGAATGACGTGGTGTTTTATCATCAATGCCGTACTGAGCACGATATTCCATGTCGCTCAGAGTTAGAGCAATTAAAACGCGAACATTCAGGGCTGGAAGTGAAAATCTGTTTAACGCAACCAGCGGTGGATTGGTTTGGTCTTAAAGGGCGTTTAAGTCTGTCTCATATCAAGCAAATCAAAGACGTTGAACAACGCCAAGTGTTTGTTTGTGGGCCCGACGGTTTCATGCAAAAAGCCAAGAACTTATTGTTGAAGAAAGGTTTGCCAGAGGCGCATTATCATCAAGAAGCCTTTGGTGTTTCTGCTGTGGAAGCAAGACCAGAAAAAGAGGTTGAGATTGAATTCAATGGCTTGAAGATCCAAGGCAACAATCAAAAAACGCTCTTGGATCAAATTGAAGATGCAGGGAAAGTAGTGAGCAATAGCTGTCGTGCTGGCTTGTGCGGTGCGTGTAAGGTACAGCTCACATCAGGACAAGTTCATCACCCAGATGTACCAGCCTTGACGGATGAAGAACGCGCAATGGGAACGGTATTGGCGTGTTGCGCGATTCCAGAAACGGATGTCACGGTAACGGAATAACCGAGAAGGTGCAGTCACTAACCAACAAAAAACGCTGCTAATTTTAGCAGCGTTTGGAGTTTTAAAAGCGAGCAAAAAAGATCACTTAGTCGTAAATCGTTGGGATTGGCTGACGCTTGTGCTGAGTTGCTTTGTAAATCGAAACCAAACGATCGACAACTTGTTGAGAAACTGGTTTACCTTCCAAGAAGTCGTCAATCTGCTCATAAGTTAGGTTTAGTGCATCTTCATCTGCTTTCTGCGGAGCCAGTTCTTCTAGGTCTGCGGTTGGCACTTTCTTCACTAACACCTCTGGCGCGCCCAACGTTGCGGCTACTTCGCGCACTTGACGTTTGTTCAAACCAAATAGAGGGGCAAGGTCACACGCGCCATCACCAAACTTGGTGTAGAAACCAGTGATGTTTTCTGCAGAGTGGTCAGTACCTAACACCAAGCCACCGACGTAACCAGCGATCTCGTATTGAGCGATCATGCGAGCACGTGCTTTTACGTTACCTTTTACAAAGTCTACTTTTGCCGCGTCTTCTGGCATTAGCCCTGTGCCTTCTAGTGCAATATTAGAAGCGGCATGCATACCATCAACACCTTGTTTGATGTTCACAGAGATAGAATGCGTAGGTTTAATGAATGACAACGCCAATTGCGCTTCATCTTCGTCTTTTTGCTCACCGTAAGGCAGACGTACTGCGATAAACTGGTAATCGTTGCTGCCAGTTTCTTCGTTAAGTTGGTCTACAGCAAGTTGGGCAAGGCGACCTAACGTGGTTGAGTCAACACCGCCACTGATGCCAAGCACAAGTGACTTACAACCTGCTTCTTGTAGCTTACGCTTAATAAAAGCAATACGGCGTTCAATTTCGAAATGCGGGTCAATTGACGGCAATACACGCATTTCATCACGGATGGATTGTTCCATTTAGGGTTCCTTTTCCTGCAAATATCTTAGACACAAAAACTGCTTCGAGTGGTCATTCACCAAAGATCAAACAGTGTGACGTCGTTATCGAGCTAAAATGGTGATAAACCATTCAATTAAGGCTCGTAAACGTCGCTTTAGTGTCAAAAGCTCTAAAGATTAGTAGTATCATACCGAATTCATCAGATTAGAAAACTCTCTTCAACCAGGTAATCACCGGATATGAAAAAAATCGCCATTTTTGGTAGCGCATTTAACCCTCCTAGTTTAGGTCACAAGAGCGTTATCGAGTCTCTGAGCCACTTCGATCTCGTGCTACTCGAGCCTAGCATTGCACATGCATGGGGCAAGAATATGTTGGATTACCCAATTCGGTGCAAACTGGTTGATGCCTTTATCAAGGACATGGGGTTTTCTAATGTTCAGCGCTCTGACCTAGAGCAAGCTTTGTACCAACCGGGACAAAGTGTGACGACCTATGCGTTATTAGAAAAAATTCAAGAAATCTACCCAACTGCCGATATAACTTTTGTCATTGGTCCGGATAATTTCTTCAAATTTGCTAAATTTTATAAGGCGGAAGAAATTACGGAACGTTGGACTGTCATGGCGTGCCCAGAAAAAGTTAAAATTAGAAGCACGGATATCCGCAATGCACTCATAGAAGGCAAAGATATCAGCACCTATACGACACCAACTGTCAGTGAACTGTTGCTCAACGAAGGCTTATATAGAGAAACATTATCTGGTAAATAAGAGGTCGGTTTTCATGGTCAGAGTAGCCGTATTTAGTGCATGTGCGCTGCTTGTGGTGACGCAAGCTAACTCCGCATGTAACTATCTTTCTGATCGCTCCGTGGTGTTTGAAGACAACACCATGCCCATCTGTGAAGAAATTTTTGATACTGTTGGTGTGCTTAGTACCGATACCTTAGATTGGTATGCTGCTGAAGCGACAGCAGAAGGACCAACAGAAAACTACTGGGAAGAGTGGGCAATCAAATCGCAAGACATTCCGTTTCTTACTCAAAACGTAGACAAAAACTATTTTGGTCTTGGTATTTGGATGCCAGAAGAGCTACGTGAAGAAGAAAACAAAATGACCACAGAAGAGTGGCTTCGCAGCCATGGTCTCATGTTCAGCATCGGTTTTGGTAATAAAGCTGATGGTGAGCCAAGAATGCGCTTCGACTATCGTTGGCACGAGTATTACGACGCCGACTGGATGATGCAAATTGAAGTGCCATTTTAGTTCATCGTTTTCACCAATCGTTCGATGTGTGTCGTGCTTGGGTTTACTTGGGGAAATATGTGACCCTACGTGAGGCAAAGAATAAGAAAAGGGCGTACCGCAAAGTACGCCCTTTTCGATCTTGTGTGAGTCTCGTGTGAGAAAACGCTATACACCGCTGACTTATAGCGCCTCACCAAACACTAAAAAGCAAAGCTGTTCGTATTCTTCTGTGTTGCCAGCAAACAAGTGCTCAACAATTTGAGATTCCTTTTTCCCAGACAACTTCATTTTTCTTGCTTCGCGCAGCGTAAGCACCAAACAAAGCTCTCTCGAAATGCGAGCTTCGCATCCTGGCTTCCACTGATTGATTGCCTGGCTGAGTGCCGAGTTTGATAGATTTGGTGAAATCGCCAGTACTTCGTGTTTAACCACAGCGAGCAAATCTAACTGGATATCAGAACGCGTCTCGGTCTTCACCAACTTTTCAATTAAGGCTTTCAGCAAAATCGATGGTTTGATAAAACCGGCCTGTTGAGCAAATGCATCATTCAAACGCACAGAAAAATCACAACGATGGACATGAGTGTTAGGTAAAAAAGTGAGTGAGCTCAAACATCCTTGAGGAATCCAAAAATACTGGCCGGGTTCAATGGCATACTCTTGCTTACCCAATTTGATGATCGCTAATCCGCTTACGACAGACAGTAAACTGTGCTTTAGCGATTTTTTACGCGCGGCAACGTTCAGAAAAGGGTAATTAGCGTCGTGAAATTCAATAGCGTAGTTCATTATGATCACCAGTGTTTTTGGGGCGCTAAGGGTAACGCTAAACCTAAACGATTCCAACCAGCTAACCGTAATTTTTAGCATGAGAAATTGTAGCCTAACTGGTATGACCATGTTAAAAGTATGGGTTGAAATGCTGCGAGACAGCAAAACTATGCGTAAAATGTGCCAGCTTTTTTTGATATGTAATGAATAATGACTGCCAATACCGATCCTTATATTGAAATTCGTCCTTACAATGACGAAGAAATTCCAGCAGCGCTGGATCGTCTAATCCAAGATGATGAATTTATCACTGCGATTCTCGATCACCGTTTTGAAAACAAAGCGAAATGGTTCAAAACGCTCATGAGTCCGTTCCTTCGCATTTACCTAAAAGCGAAGTGGAGCAAACTTGACTCCGTAGAAGCGATCCAAATCGAGGTGAAAAAATACCTTCAAGATACGTTGAATAAGACAACGGATGGCGTCACGTTCTCTGGTTTAGACAAACTGGATAAAAACACCTCCTACTTATTCGTGTCTAACCATCGCGATATCGCAATGGATCCCGCTTTAGTTAACTACGGTTTGTACCAAAGTGGTCACCGCACTGTGCGTATTGCAATCGGCGATAATTTGCTGAAAAAACCGTGTGCGACAGAGCTGATGCGTTTGAACAAGAGCTTTATTGTTAAGCGTTCTGCAAAAGCTCCACGAGAGATGATGAAAGCGCTTGGACAGTTGTCTGGCTACATCAAACACTCGCTGGATACGGGTAACTCTATTTGGATTGCTCAAAAAGAAGGGCGCGCAAAAGACGGTAACGACTTTACAGATCCTGCGATCTTAAAAATGTTCCACGTTGAAGGTCGCAAGCAAAAGGTCGCGTTTGGCGAGTACATGCGCTCGTTAAAAATTGTGCCGGTCTCGATTGCTTACGAGAACGATCCATGTGACATCGCTAAGGCAAAAGAGCTATTTGAGAAAGCAGAAAACGGCCGTTATGAAAAAGGCGAGTTTGAAGACATCGAAAGCATCATCCAAGGTATTGTTGGCTACAAAGGCCGTGTTCATGTGGCATTTGGTGATGTGATTGAGCAAGAGTTTGAAACGCCTGAATCGCTAGCGAATGAAATCGACCGTCAGATCCACGAGAACTATAAGTTGTATCCGATCAACTTGCTCGCTGCAGGTCGTGAAGATTCAAGCATTATCACAGAAGCGGTGAAACGTCAGCTTGCTGATAAGCTAGAACAGCTACCAGAAGGCGCAAGACCGTATCTTGTTGCGAGCTACGCTAACCCAGTAAATAACCAAGATTAGTCGCTGCGTATGCTGCCCAAATGATTTAGGCGCATCCAACTAATCCAATGAAAAACACCTCGTATTGAACGAGGTGTTTTTGTCTTTGCGTATCTCTTTTTGTCTATCCAATTAACGCGCGACTGCGCCACCTAAGGTCAGATTCTTTGGCCACTTGGTTATCTTATTGCCACCCAAAAAGATGTTGCCTTTTACCGTCATTGTGTCGGGAAACTCGGTCAGGGCCGAACCACCAATGTAGAGGTTGCCATCGACCACCAATCCTTCTGGCAGCGCTTTCAGTGGCGTTCGGATCACACTCAAATCACCTTTTACTCGAAGTTTTGCCGGAAGTGTTTTTAACGGAGTATCGGTCAGGTTCAAATACCCTCCCAGCTTTACCCCTTTGGGCCAGCTTTCAATCTTACTACCAAGTAAGTTAGCGTAACCTTTGATTTTTACGCCCGACTTGATTGTTTTCAGGGCGCTATTTTTCGCGTCTAAGCTACCACCAACGTCTAAGCCCTTAGGCAGCTGAGTAATTGGCGTTTGGGAAATGTCCACGTTCCCTTTTATGACCAAGCCAGATGGGAGTTCAGTGTATGGCTTGTTTCGAAGATCTAGATTGCCATAGTTGTCGATGTGGCCAAATTTGGAATAGTAATCGAGCTCGTAAGCACTAGGAGACGAGCTAAATGTAATTAACGCGAGGGCGAAAGGGATGAAACGCATAACGATTACTTTCCAATAAAAAACGATAAAAGCATAACCTAAAGAGTCAGTGACGGCTATATCGGCCTGAGCCTAACTCGCCGTTGTTTGTAACGACGTGGAGGAATATCTGAGAATTAGAAGTAAGAACAAATTGCTAGAATATGAGATTCTGCCAAGAACCTGAAATACTTCCTTGCTAGTATTGTTCGGGCATAAGGGGATATTCATGAAGTTTAAAAGAGTTTCTATTTTTACTCTGAGCGCCATGGTCGCGCTATTGTCTGGTTCAGTTTTTGCCAAATCTTACAGCACGCCGGAGTCAAAGGCTTTGGTGGTTGCTGATGGTAAAATAGGCCAGCGAATTTGTTACTACGAAGATAAAGCCTATACCGCTGGTGCGGTAATCAAAGTCGATGATGTGCTTTTGGTGTGCTCTGATGAAAATGACTACGAAACCAATGGGTCGTTAAAGTGGGTCGTGTTGAAGCAAAAGAAGTGATTTAGATAAGAATAAAGCGAGCTCGTTGCTCGCTTTAAATTGAATTAACGCGCTAGAGAGCGAGTTTTCAGTTCAAAAATAAGCTTTTCTGCACTTACTTCAAACTTGAATCGAGCGGTTAGCTCTTTAGATTCTTCTGTCAGCTCTGACACATTGTATTCAACGCCAGCGCAGACTGATTTAGCTAGTTCGATGTATTTCGCTAACTCAGACTCTAATGCATCTTTAGTCTCTGCGAAAATCGTTACGTCAGCAACCTCGTCGCCTTCTTTGATGATGAAACCAATCTCACCAGCACAGCCACAAGCTTCACATACTTGGCTTTCTTCTAATTCGACACTCATAACGAATCCTCTTGTAAAAACTAAGGGTATTCTAGCAGGTATTTGATCTGTATCTACAAAAATGAGCAGTTTCGTATAAAAATACAACAGTATGTTGTTTTGTTAATTGCCGGTTAACGATTGGGTGAGTAAGTCAACAATAACGTTAATGTGATATGTATCAACATTTAAGAGCAATTAACCAACATACTAACGAGATTTGGGTCAGGCCAGTTGAACTAGGGGTAAATTTATAAGACTATTTCTTGATTGATTATTTCTACATAATTATCATTCTTGGTCTTTGAATAGTTTCAATGAATAATTTGGCGCAAGGTTTTGATGCAATTCACTTTTCGCCTGATTTTAAGCGACGTGTATTGACACAAATATCACCGTAAATTGCACGTTACGCAGTGCAATTTCGTTATGATTGAGGGCCTAACGTTACGTTAGGAAAGCACAGTACATAATGCTGAGGATGATTTCATTCTGGCCTCATTTAATTGTGAGTTAGATGGATTTACAAAGAGAAGAGCTTAAAGTATGCCAAAGCGTAGTAAAGAAGATACCGAAATCACTATCCAGAAGATCATGGATGCCGTTGTTGATCAATTGCTAAGACTTGGTTACGACAAAATGTCGTACACGACGTTGAGTCAGCAGACAGGTGTATCGCGTACAGGTATTAGCCACCATTTTCCTAAGAAAACGGACTTCACCGCAGCACTAGATGGTCGTATCTTTAAAATGTTTATCGAACATCTAGAGTTCGAAAAAGGTTTAGATGCGTTTTCACAGAGCTGGATTAAAGCTTTAGAAGACTCTGAATTCTTAGCGATTTTACGACTACTATTCCATCACATTGTTACGTCTGAAAGCGCTCACGAATTTGCAGCAAATGGTATTGATCGTCTGTACAAGATGGTAGAAAGCCAGTTTGGCTCAGGTGGAGATAAAGAACTGGAATGGTTGATTGGACGCTCGCTGATTCAAATGAGCAAATAATCGCAAATTACAAAAAGCCCCGCTAATTATTAGCGGGGCTTTTGCGTTTCTGAGGGGAAATTTAAACAAGTGAGTGACAAAGCTGGCTAGTGCTCGAAAGCGCTCTTACATCGCTTCTTAAAGAGGCTCTGCGCCTCTTTAAGCTATGCCGCAGCGTGCACTTGAGGAAAGTCCAGAGTCGGGTGTTTTGTCACGATAGAGCGATACCCATAAACTTGTTCAATACGTTCGGGCGTTAGAGCCTGCCAAGGGTTGTCATCGCATACAAGTTTGCCGTTGTGGAGCAACACCAGTCGGTCTGCGTATTGTGAGGCTAAGTTCAAGTCATGCAATACGACAACCACCGCAGCGTTCTGCGCTTTTGCCGCCTCACGAGCAATTTTAAGCGTGTTGTGCTGGTGGGCGAGATCCAGTGCCGACGTAGGCTCGTCCAACATCAGAATCTTTTTGTCACCAGATTGATGCAGTTGCGTTAGCACTCGAGCCAAGTGCAAACGTTGCTTCTCTCCGCCTGAGAGGGCAGGGTACAAGCTTTCCGCTAAGTGCAGAACATCGGTTTTTTGCATGTAGTGTAGGGCAAGCTCAGTCGTTTCTTTGTTTGAAAGCGACAAAGGGATCGCACCGAGTTCGACCACCTCTCGTGCCAAAAATGGAAAAGTGAGCGTGCTGTGCTGTGGCAGCATGGCGAGGTGCTTTGCTATGTCTTCAGGTTTCCAGGCTTCTTTAGGCTCGCCAAAATAGTCAATCTCGTTGTGTGATGGAATCTCACCACACAAAAGTTTAAGCAGTGTACTTTTCCCCGCGCCGTTTGGCCCCAATAACGCCGTCACTTCGCCGGCACGAATATCGATGCTGATGTCATCTAGTACTACTCGATGGCCGTAATTCATTGAAATATTCCGGCCAGATAAAACCACGTGATTCATTACAGAATCTTCCCTCTTTGCTGGAACAGTAAGTAAATGAAAAATGGCGCACCGATGAGCGCAGTTACGATTCCGACAGGTAATTCGGCTGGTGCCAATAACACTCGCGCGATCATGTCTGCACAGGTCAGCAATAAAGCTCCCAACAACGCCGAAATAGGTAACAGTGTGCGATGATCAGGGCCTGCTAGCATGCGTCCGAGATGTGGGATAACCAAACCGATAAAGCCGATTGCCCCGCAGATACTAACTGTGACACCAACGCCTACGGCGGAAAGCAGAATGAGCTGACGCTTCAATTTTTGTACCGGAACGCCCAAGTGGCGAGCTTCTGATTCACCAAGCAATAATGCGTTTAAAGACATGGCTTTTTTGTGAAACCAGAAAAGTAACACCACGAGAGTCACAGAAGCTAAGCCAATGCCCGCCCAGTTTGCGCCCGCAAGCGAACCCATCGACCACAACGTTAAATCGCGCAGCATTTGGTCATCCGCAGAAAAGTTGAGAAAGCCGATCGCGGCACCTGAAAGTGCACTGATCGCCACGCCAGCGAGCAGCATGATCGTGACGGACGTACCAAACTTATTCGTACCGAGCCAGTACACCAGCACCGTTGTCAGAGCACCGCCCAGAAAAGCAAATAATGGCAACGCTGCTAAGTTCATGAGTTGAGGATGGTTTTGGCTAAACTCAGCAAAAACGACGATGGCAAAAGCGCCGCCCAACGCCGCACCAGCAGAAACCCCGATAATGCCGGGTTCTGCCAATGGGTTTCGGAAAAGCCCTTGCATGACCACCCCACAAATGGCGAGGATTGCGCCGATGAACATACACAAAATCGTACGAGGTAGGCGTATCTCATTGATAACGAGTTGAATGTGTGGTGCCAGCTCTGAATGCGCGCCAATTAAGCCGCGCAGACTGTCTGTGAAACTAATGTTCATCGGGCCGACGGTTATAGAAGCGATGGCGATAAACGCTAAAAATCCAGACAGCGTAATCAGCGTGGTTGATAAAGGAATACGTCGTAACAGCATCGAAAATCTCTATGGGTAAAGCAAGGTATTGAGACGTTTAGCCTCTGACAGGCTTTTTAGTCCCAAACCGCCAACCAAAGCGTGTCCATCAATGGTGATGATGTTCTTTGTCTGGCCTGCTGGTGTTGCTGCAAGTAACGGCATCGCCTTTAAAATAGCGTCTGCACCGCCCATGGTCTCATAGCTGCGGCCACTAACTAAAATGACATCGGGTTGCATCTCTACCATCGCTTCGGTTGACAGTGGTTTGTAAGAGGTCAGTTTTTTCGCCGCAGGATTATCACCGCCTGCTAACGCGATGATGGCGTCTGGCGTGGTATCCAAGCCTGCAACATTGGCTGGGCGACCTTCGTGAATAAGCAAAAACAGCACTTTCTTTTTAGCAGAAGGTGCAGGCTGATTCGCTTGCAAAGATTCGACTTGCGTTTTTACCTCTTGCTTCAAGTTTGTTGCTTGATACTCACGGTTCATGATCGTTGCAATCTGGTCGATACGATGCAAAAGCCCGTTAACGTTGGCTTCTGTATTGACTATCTCGACATCCACACCTGCCGACTTTAGTTGATTTAAGGTGGTAGTTGGTCCCATCTCATCAGAGCCAATTAACTTGGTTGGGCTCAGTGCCAACAAGCCCTCTGCTGAAAGTCGGCGATGATACCCAACGTCGGGTAACTCCATGCCTTGCGGCAAAGTACTGGTTACATCAACGGCGACCAAGCTGTCTTTCGCATCGAGCGCAAGTAATAGTTCGGTAACGGCGCTGCCCGCACTGACGATGCGTTCTGAGTTTGGGGCGTTGTTGGCAAAAAGGTTCGTGCTTGCAAGTAACAGAGCGGCAGCAGTCAACGCAGTGCGCACTGGTGATAATGTGTTCTTCATGAAAATGTTCTCAGTTTTATGTTCTTGTTATGGCGACTCTTCAGTGAGCAATTGAGTCGCCTGAATTCCGTTTTCTTGCAAAAAGCCAAGAAGCTGAACAAGTGATTGAATATTGGCTGTTTTTTCTGCACCAATCACAATAGGTTTATCGGTTGATTTACTCTCTTCTAGCAGCGCGAGAGTGAAGTTTTCCCAATCGATGTACGTTTGTCCGTTGATCGCCCAATAAGGCTCATCCTTGAGGATATTAACGGTAATCGACTGCTTATCGACCTCAGCAACGGCCTGAGAGTCGGTGCTTGGCAGCGCGACATCTAATGAATCGAGTTTGACTGCGGCGGTAAGCATCAAGAAAACCATCACAATAAAAATGATGTCTAACAGCGGTGTTAAATCTGGTGTTAAGCCGTTGCGGTTATTGTCTTGTGGTACTTTGATCATGAAGCTTTTGCCTCAGCCGTTTTGGTGACACTTACCGTTGTTTTTGTTTTTTCTGGAGACACGTGCTGCAGGGAAATGCCTTCAAGCCACAAATTCACGTAGTTGAGAGTATGCTCAAGTTTGGCGAGTACGCGGTCAGCCCACAAACCGATGATTTGTGCGCCAGAAATAGCAGGTAGGGCGATGATCAAGCCTGCGGCCGTTGTCCGCATGGCTAAACCCAAGCCGTCAGCCAAATCGTTAGGTGTAATGTTCCCAGTTGAAACCGCGATGCCTTTAAACATCTCAATCAATCCCAATACTGTGCCGAGAAGACCAATTAGCGGGCTGATCACGCCGATCAACGTCAGAAGGCGAAGACCAGAATGCAGTTGATGACGCTTTTCTTGCAGCCACATGCCCGCCGCGTCTTCACGCAGCGATTTAGCGAATGAGTGGTGAGCCAATAGCATTGCTACACCGCGATAAAGCAAGGGACGCTTGCCCGACAACTCATCGGCCAGCGCTTCAATATCTCGGCTGTTGGTTGGGTCTAGACTAGCCAAATGTTGACGAATGGCACTTTTGCCAACGCCAAGACTGATGAATACTTGGAAGAGTCGTTCAGCAATGATCATGACGGTGAGTGCCGAGCAAATGATCAAAGGCCATGTCATAAGACCGAACTGAGTTTGTAATTCTTGTAGCTGTTCCATTATCCTTCCAACTTAAAACGAACTGGTATTTGTACTCGGTGAGCCACTTTTAGCCCGCCTAAAATATGTGGTGTAAATTGCCATTGTTTAATGGCTCGCAGTGCTGAGGCATCCAGCGACTCGGTGCCAGATGATTCAAGCAAAACATGTTTGATTTGGTTGCCATTTTCATCGAGCCATACCTCATACAAGGCTGCGCCTTCGATACCGCGTCTTTGCGCAGACCTTGGATAGCGGGGCTGCGTTGGTTGACTCACAAACGTTGGTTTGTCGACCAAAATAGGCTGAGACGTTGCCCCTTTGGATTGGCTCGCTGATGCAGTTTGCTGAGTAACCGTATCTTTCTTCACCGGTTCAATTTTTTTCTTCGGTTCGGCTTTGGGCTGAGTTTCTTGCTTGGCAACCGTTTGGGTTGGTTCCACTTTTTTAGGTTGCTTAATTGGCTCTGGCTTTTTCTCGACCACCTTTTTCTTCACCGCCTCTTTTTTGACAACCTGCTTCTTAACGACCTTCTTTTCAGGCTCAGGTTGTTTTTGAGGCTGTGGCTCTTTTGGTGGTACCACATTCTCTGGTGTGGGCTTTTCGAGCGTTGGTGGTGGTGCAGATACAAGGTTGAGGCTTACCGAGCTTGCTGGGTTTCCAGCAGGCATTGCGAACACTTTGTTCTCTTGCGAGACAAAAAGAAGTGCGGCATGAATGACGAGAGAGGCGCCTCCTGCAATGACATATCTTTGTACGTTCACGGGTTATTCTCGGTAGTACTATGAAAACTTGAGGCGATTATTACTTACAATCGAAATAAGATCAATTATCAATTGCATTATCATTACGGTCAAATTATGATCCTTGCAGTTTTTTTGAGATTAGCCTCTATCCCTTATGTGGTGGGGTTTAAGTGAGTATATATGAGCGTCGATATTGATAAATTTGACGAATCAGTTCTGGGCAGCGATAGCCCTGACCCCCTGAGATTTGCTTTTGTGAAGAAGCACTCGGCTCATGCTGGCGGAGCGAATGTGCCAGTACCGCCACCTCAACAAGCAGGGGTTTTGTCGAGCATTACTTCTGACCAAAACGTGAGAAACAACAAACGCTGTTTGTACATTCACGTACCATTTTGCCGTGTTCGCTGCACTTTTTGTAACTTCTTTCAGAATGCGGCCAGTCGCAAACTTGTCGATGAGTACTTCGCTGCCTTAATGCAGGAGTTGAAGGAGAAAGCGGCACTGCCTTGGACGCAAAGCGGCATCTTCCATGCGGTTTACATTGGTGGTGGAACGCCGACCGATCTTTCTCCCGAACAAGTTCGCGTGCTGGGGCAGGCCATTCATGATTATTTCCCTCTCGCGTCTGATTGCGAAATTACTTTAGAAGGGCGCATCAATCGTTTTTCCGATGAGTTGTATCAAGGTGCGTTAGATGGCGGCTTTAATCGCTTCTCTTTTGGTGTGCAGAGCTTCAACACTCAAGTTCGTCGCAGTGCAAAGCGTCTTGATGATAGAGAAGACGTACTTAAACGCGTTTCGGAACTGGCGAAGGAAGACAAAATCCCAGTCATCATCGACTTGTTGTACGGCTTGCCTTATCAAACCAAAGAAATACTTGAACAAGATCTTAACGATTTTATGTCGACAGGCGCGCATGGCTTGGATTTGTATCAGTTGGTCGTGGGTGGAACCGCGCCAATGCTCAATCTCGTTGAAAAAGGCAAGATCCCCCCACCAGCGACGACGCCAGAGAAAGCGGGCATGTATGAGCTGGGTGTGAACTTTATGGCGAAGCACCACATGAAGCAGTTGAGCGTGAACCACTGGGCCGTCGATAACCGTGAGCGTAGCCTATACAACAGCTTAGCCAAGACGTACGCAGAAGTGTTACCGATTGGATGCGGTGCTGGTGGCAACATTGGCGGCTACGGGATGATGCTGCACCGCACTTTAGACACCTACATCAAAGCGGTGAATGAAGGGCAAAGTACGATTGCGATGATGATGAAGCACAGCCCATTAGAGCCATTATTTGCAGCGCTAAAATCCGGGTTTGACCGAGGCATTGTTCAGGCAAGTAAACTGCCGATGTTTATGGGTAGCGATACGTTCGATTTTCTCATGCCGCTGTTTAAAGTATGGCAAGACAAAGGCTTAGTTGAGCTTCAAGAGCAAAGCTTAGTGCTTACTTTAGCGGGCAGTTTTTGGGCCGTTTCGTTAGCGCAAGCCTGTATTCAGGTACTGACATCAGAGATGAACGAAAGCGTGCCAAAAGTATCCAATAATTAATGAAGACAAATTGAAGAAAAGATGGAAAACAAAATGGAATCAATCAAGCAACAGGTAGAAGTTCTATTGGAACAAGAACCTCAACTTCTGCCTGCCGCAATGGCAGAGCGTTTAGGTGTGACAGAATTTGATGTTGTCGCTGCACTGCCACAAGAGATGGTTGCGATTGCTCCGGGCGAACAAGCGCAAACAATCCTTGAAAGCCTAGTTGGCTTTGGCCCAGTGACGACGATCGTACACTCCTTTGGCTCCATTTTCGAGGTGAAAGCGCCTTTTCCGAAAGGCAAAGTTGCGCGTGGTTATTACAACCTAATGGGGCGAGAAGGTGAGCTGCATGGTCACCTCAAATTGGATAACGTGAAAAATATCGCGCTGGTCAGTAAACCGTTTATGGGACGTGAAAGTCACTACTTTGGCTTTTTCTCTGAATGCGGCAGCAATATCTTCAAAGTGTACTTAGGGCGTGATGAAAAACGCGAACTTATTGCTGAGCAGGTAACGGCGTTTCGTGCCATGCAAGCTGAGCTAAATCAGTAACAAAGACAGCCAGTCGTCGCGGCTTTTACATTCAAGGGTGTGAGAAGTCGCGACCACGAACATACATAACCGAACTAGAATTCGGGACAAATAAATAGAAATAAAGTCAGGTATCAATATGGATCAACAAGTTAAACAAGAGCGTTTGCAAGGCCGTCTAGGGCCAGAGATAAAGGAATTTCGTCAGGAGCGCCGTACTTTACAGCTTGCAACGGTAGACAGCGAAGGCCGTCCGAACGTAAGTTACGCGCCTTATGTTCAGAATCAGGAAGGTTACTTCGTTTTGATCTCTCAGATTGCTCGCCATGCTCGAAATCTGCTAGAAAATCCAAACGTTTCACTGATGATGATCGAAGATGAAGATTCATCTAAACAGCTTTTCGCACGTAAGCGTCTGACGTTTGATGCGGTAGCAACGGTTGTTGAGCGTGATACTGAAATGTGGCAATTGGTCGTTGGTCAGATGAAAGCGCGTTTCGGTGACATCATCGACGGTCTAAGTCAGCTTGAAGACTTTGTACTGTTCAACCTAAAAGCTGAGAAAGGTTTGTTCGTAAAAGGGTTCGGTCAAGCGTATCAAGTCTCAGGCGATGACTTGGTTGATTTTGTGCATCTACAAGAAGGCCACAAGAAAATCGAAAACGCCTAATGCGGACGTCGTTTTTATGATTACTAAGAGGGAGTTAGGTTATACTGGCTCCCTTTTTTACATTGGAACAACAGCATGAGACCTGTAAGCAAGGAATTGAGCGAGATCTGTTATCCCTTTATTTACGAAGACAGCCCTGTGTGCGATTTCGAGATCACCGCAGACGAGTTGTGCAGCCGGATTGGGTTGGTGCTGTCGATGGAATTGGACGACTTCAGTCGAGATATTCTCACGCGCCTTCAGCCTAATGTTTACCATCTCAATGGTTCGGTGCGTGGCAAGTTAGCGATTACAGAATCGGAAGTTGAAGAGCTTAAAGCAGACTATGAGGCCATAAAAGCGCGCATAGACGGTGGTTTTAAAGGTTTTGTGCTGCCGGGTGGCCATACTACGTCTAGTCAACTGCATTTATGCCGCTGCCAAGCAAAGAAAACCGTTCGAGCACTTGTCGCGATAGAGCATGCTGGGAAAAAGCAACCAGCGCCGATTCTGTTCCGTTACGCCAACTTAATGGCCAATGTCATTTACAGCTTGGCTTCTTACATTAATCATGTTTACCAAGTGGAAGAAACTGAGTTTGTGTCTCGCAGCTATGCTATGCCAAAGAAGTAAACGCTGTAAACAAGTCGCTTTAGTACACGTGCCTTAAGCGTCGCAGTGTCATCAATAGTCAGCGATAAATCGTTGAAATGCCGACAAAGTGATAACGAATTCGAGTGAACACAAAGCCACATATTATGTTCAGTTAAACGTTAAGAAGCCATGGCATTGGCTTCTAGCTCTTTTGCCCCGCGGAGCATAGCTTCGATGAGCTCACCAGCATTAAACTTTTCTAACGCTTCGTGAGCGCCAACTTGATGCGCTCTATCGACACAAATCTCACTCGACAGTGAAGTATGCAGAATGCGGTACGAGTGATTAAGAGCTGAGTCATTTTGCACTTCAAACGCTAACTCGTAACCATCCAACCCCGGCATTTCAATATCACTGACCAGAATATCTATTGGGCGGTTCGCTTCTGCCTCATTTTTCATCAACTGCAGTGCATCTGAGCCATTTTTACAAATTTGATAGGAGATATTGATGCTATCTAGCGCGTCACTTAATTGCTTACGCGCAATTGATGAGTCATCCACCAACAAGATATTCAGTGCTTTGAGGCGTTCACGCTCTACGTCCGTCAACATCGGGATATTCGCGTTTTCATACTGCGGATAAATTTTAGAAAGCAGCAGCTCGACATCGAGCATTTGAACTGTTTGATCGCCATAGCGAGTGATACCCGTTACGAAGATGTTTTTTCCAGCACTTGCTGGTGGCGTTTCAATGGCTTTCCAATCACATTCGATGATCTTCTCTATGCTACGAACCATAAACGCAACCACAGTGCGTAAACAGTCGGTCACGATGAGGTAGCAGTTTTTGTATTCTTCTTGCGTAATTGGACGAAAGCCAACCGCAGCTGACATGTCGATAACAGGAACGGTGAGATCACGAATGGTCACCGTACCAATCACATGGTGATGGGAATACGGGATTTTTGTGGTTGGCATGTAGGGTACAATTTCACGAACTTTAAGTGTCCCTATTGCGAAGTTTTGTTGCAGGGTGAGCTTAAACATCAACATACCCTGAGATTGATTCGCCTTACTAACGACTTTTGCCATGAAATAACCTTATAAATGCCACCGATTTGTGTCTAATCATATCTTATAAAGCGACAGCTTCAACCGTATAGGAAGTAAATGTGAGCTTTTTAAGCAATCTCTTTATAAATCGAGGTCAATATTACCCGCGTTGCACAGGTTTTCATCATCTAGCCAAGTGTTTTGGGGGCAAGCCATGGCCTAAAATGGGTAAGGTGGAGAAATGTTTGGCGCAAACCGGTGTATTCGGTAAACTTGCGCCACCAGAATAGTGAGAGATAAACACATGGCAAACACAGCAGCCGCATTGCACATTCTTGTTAAGCACAAAGAACAAGCTGAAGACATCATCAAGCAACTGAAAAAAGGCGCTAAATTCCAAACACTAGCGAAAAAATATTCAACTTGCCCGTCTGGCAAACGTGGTGGTGACCTCGGTGAGTTCCGTCGCGGTCAAATGGTGCCTCAATTCGACAAAGTTTGTTTTTCTGGTGAAGTGTTAACTCCGCACTTGGTCAAAACAAAATTTGGCTGGCATGTGGTCAAGGTTCTCTACAGAACATAGCCTCTACCCAGAGCTCATGAGCTGACTTTCGAGTTTCTCGAACGCCAGTACATACGAGCAGAAATCATGGTAAGCACGAATTGGCTTGCCATGATTCATTTATTCTTGCCCAAAATCATTCAGAGTCAGAAACTCTAATTAATTCCTTTCACACCATTATTTCTAATGGCTTCAAGCTGACTGCAAATAGACAACGTATCTCAATAGCAACCCTTACGTTCCCCAAAAACTTAGTCTTTAACAAATATAAGTTGGAGCGACGACCGTTCTCCCTTTGACTTAACTTGAGAAAACAACTCATACAAGATCAACGCACACTAACGCATTGTTAAATTAATGTTTAATAAGTGAGAGTTTTATTGCTCTTTTACTAATGTCTAATATTCCTACCGGTAGCAACACATGCTTAATAAGTGCAAATCAATAAAGGTGCTCGATAGCAGCTAGGGTGTGGTCTCGTATTGGTCGAGGTTTGTGTACCTCGCGAAACTCTAGTTGAGATGGTTCAGCTTTGAAACGTAAAAAAGGATAACTCAATGTCTGACTCAAGTAAGACTTTTTACAGGGATGTGCGCAAGAAACCACATGAATTTGAAAGCCGAGAAGACTTTCTAAACCATGATTTAACCGTTATGAGCTTTCGTCGCTGGGGTATTCATTTGCCATCGCGTGATTACAGTATTGAAATCGAAGATTGGGTACCAGCGTTAGCCGCCACCATAGGCAAAGTGGTTATGGTGACCGCCATGGTTGCGGCCTTTGCCGCTCAGTTTGGTTTATCTCCGGAGTTCGTTGCAGAAAACGTGCGTTACGAACTGCTTATCGCAGGTGCTCTGTTCGTTATCCTGTTTTCCGCCATCCTAAACCCCAACGCAAACTTAGCCGGTACTCATGGCCCAATGATACCGCTGATTCCTATGATTGCCGCCGCAGGCGGGCATCCTCTGGCTCTCGGTTTGATGGTCTGTGCGTTTGGTTTAATTCTCGCTTTTACTAAAGGCGGATCAAAACTCATGACCCTGACTGGCATTGGGGTTAGAGGTGGGTTGCTGATCTACCTTGGCGCAGTAGGATTGATCGGACAAATCAATAAGACAGAAGCGTGGGCTGCAAGTACCGACCAAGGTTACATCTCGTTTGTGGTCATTGGTCTAACGGTTATGGTTTATGCCTACTTAGCCAAAATCAACAAACGTTGGTTGGCTATCCCACTGTGTTCTGCGCTAGCTGGTATTGTCGCTTACGCGATGGGTGCTGAGTTTGCTTTTACCACGGAGCCGGGCCTGCCTAATTTCAGTCCATTCTACTGGTGGGGTGAAGATACCGGCTGGCAACTAGGTTGGCCAACGTTAGAGCACTTTATTGCTGTTACGCCATTTGCTCTATTAGCCGTCGCTATGTGGTCTCCTGACTACCTTGGGCATCGAGTTTTTCAAGAACTTAACTACCCAAAAGAAGCGAAAGGCGTACTAATGGATGTCGACGATACGATGGTCGGTGCGTCTATTCGTCAGGGGGTTGGTTCACTATTAGGTGGCGGCAACCTAGCTTCTTCTTGGGGTACGTACATGATTCCAGCCGCAATTGCCAAACGTCCAATTCCTGGTGGCGCGCTGTTAACTGGCTTAATGTGTATTGCTGCCGCGGTAATTGGTTACCCAATGGATCTCGCGATGTGGGAGCCTGTGTTACGCGTTGCGTTAATTGTCGGCGTGTTCTTACCACTTCTTGAAGCGGGTATGCAGATGATCCATAAGCATAAAGATTCACTCAGTGCAGGTATCTGTATTTTTGCTTGTGCATTCGTTAACCCAGTGTTCGGCTGGGCAATAACTATGCTGTTGGATAACCTCGGACTTATCGGTGACCATGAGCGCGCTAACGAACTATCAGGTAAAGATAAATACCTGATCCCTGGCGTAGCCTTTATCATTTGCGCAGGTTCCCTTGCTGTCGTTGGTCAGCTTCCGGGTATTCCCGCTCTAATTAGCTAATAGACGCTCGTTCTAAAGGCATAGATGGTAACTATCTATGCCTTCTCTCTTTCCCACTCTACTCTTGTCCAAAGTCCATCGGATATTAGATAAGATTATTGGTTCACTTCTTTAGTGCTGAGTTAAACTCGATAAAGAGGGGGAAGCCAATTTTCACTTCAGCGCCCTAGTCATTTGGAATTGGTGACTTGAAGTTGATGTAACTGGTTTATGCCCTATTGTCATTTTCGCTCATAAATCGCTTGCTCTTCTAGTTCCAAATTTTCCCCAATAAAATTCATCTGAAAGGAATGCAACTCACTTCGTAATTGCTAATTAAAAATGATTAATTAGCAATTACCTGTCTGAGGGTATGCTGAAAATGATTTTGAGTCACTTCGGGACAAAAGAGTGACGCTTTGTGTCTACGTCACGGGCTGCTTGTTTGTGTTGCAGCTTCGGCTATTTAAGAAGTCGAGTTGAGTTTTGATCTCCTTCTCTAACTCACCGACATAGATTAATGATGTCTCGATATTAGCGTATTTTCCGCTTCTGCTTGCACTAAACCAATTGAATGACCCCACCGCCATATACCGATCATCAGCAAAAACGCTTTTACTATGGACACCATTTATCACATTGATAACGATACCAAGCTGTTCCAAGGTCGCGCAGCAATGTTGAAACGCTTTTACTTTATTAGTATCCGGGTGGTTTGCGACCGTGGTATTGAAATGTCTGTCGGTGTGTATGGTTATCTGGACACCTTTGTGCAGTGCTGTTTTTAGTAGTTCTAACTGACCAGTTGATTGCAGTTTGTCTAGCAGTAACCAAGGCGAGACGATATCTATTTTTCGTTGTACTTCCCTCAGCAGTTTTGATAAGAACGCATCGTGCTCTTCGGCATTGGTTAGCAGTTTCGGATGGCCGCATATTTGTAATAAATCGGGGCGTTGACCAACACTAAACTCAAGCTCATTTCGCTCGTCAGTGAAGAGATACTTGGCGAGTAATCCTCGTGGAGAAGATGATGGCGCAGCTTCAATGATATCCAAATCACCAAACACCAAGAATGCATCTTTGGCTCGAGAGACAGCGACGTTGAGCATTGACGGATCCATATCGATAAACCCGCCATCGTTGTGTCTGGTGTACACCTGGGAAAAAATAATGATTTTGCGTTCAGCACCTTGAAGAGAGTGAACGGTGCCAACGGTTAGTTGGTCATCCCCCTTGCCTGCTTTGATATCGAACTCACCACACGCGGTCTTGATCTGGTTCACTTGAGCTGAAAATGGAGTAATGATACCCACACACTTGGCCAGTGGCTCGCCGTAGTAATTCTCTATTTCAACCTTATTGGCATGTAGCCATGCAGCGATAGTTTCTGCTTCTAACTTATTGCGTCGGCTGCCGCTAAATGATTCCGCGATACCGTCGACGTGCAAATGACTGAAAGGAGAGTAGAGGCTATCTTTGGTCGCTTGTCCTCGCTTGGGGATCAGGATACCTTGATAGCAAAGGTCATTGCAGTATGAGATTAATTCATCGTAGCAGCGTCTATGTTCTTGCAAAAACATTCCAGGCTCAGCTTCCGGCATATAATGAAAGCGGCTTGCTTGTTGCGCTACGTGCATCACACTGCCAGTCACTACACTTCGGCCTTCCTCTTGAATGACCGTGTATTCATCATCAGAGCTGATAACTTTATGCTGCTTTAAATTACCCCGGTCAATTGATGAGCACACATTTCTAATCGGCGGGATTTGGTAAATATCACCAATCACCAACGCTTTTTTGGCTAGTGAGAACGAGGCTGCGGCAACTTCTGGAGCTACTTGGCCTGCTTCATCAACGATCAAAAGGTCGATTTCATTAAGCAGATAGTCAGTTTCAAATTCATTATTTCCAACGTGAGACTGGTAAGTCATATGAGAAGGCAGAGAATGGAACGTTGATACAATGCAAGGAGTAAGCATCATTCGGCGTTGCCAGCGAGGACGAACTGTTTTCAAACCTGTTTTCCGGGCCTGCTTGTTCAACTCTTGACCCAAATCTCGGCAACTGAGCAGCCAGCATGCTTCCCAGTAATGGACCGCTAAGCGGAACATTCGAAAACGGGTCGTGATATCTAAAACCGAATCGATGTCAGTCAGTTGTGGAATAGTTTGCTCTGGAGAGTCTTCAGTAAAGTTATTGATAGAATTAAGCCAATTCAGTTGTGATTGCTCAAACTCTTGATACTGCTCTAGCCAAGATTGATACCGATTTTTTTGATCATCAAAATCGTCTTTTTTACTAGAAAATACTTGCTTGAGTAGGCTCTCAAATCGGTCTGATGACAGATTTTCAATTTGCTCTTCATCGTGCTCAATAAGGTTATACATGAAACTCCTGCGCTGGAGTTCAAGTTTATTCTTAATTGGCGGTAACCACTTAAACAGAGTTAACCATGTAGATTCATTGCCGAGGTAGCTTCGCCACGCAGTTAACTGTTCTTTGGCGTTATCTTTCAATGCTTGCGCATTAGAAACGGCTTGTTGTTGATCTGCCAATGTTTGTTGGGGATTGTTCCCCAGCCGAGAATGGATGTCATTTAGTTGGCGGTTGTAGTGATGCCAATTGTTTTGGATGTGATCTAACTGGTTTTGATGTTGGCGCAATTCGGCAAGGAGATACGCTTTAACTTGCGTTACATCAGTAAAATTCTGTTGTGGAAACGCCTGTTTTGCTCTATCCAAATAATGCGCTTGGGCTTGATCGAGAAAATCCAACTGCTCGACTTTTTCATAGAAATGCTTAGTTTGGTAACTTTTGGCTGCTTCCAATTCTCCATACGCCGATGGCAGGTAGCCACCATAGCTAAAAATGTCGGGCAACCATCGGCCTGATAGTTCGTCGTCGCCTTCATCGAAGTCTTTACCAAAGGCATCAATGATGTTGGTTACTGCTTGATTATTAGTCGATGCCGCAATGATTAGCGGCGGCTGACTCTCTTTTAGCGCAGATTCAATCCACAGTGATGCGACTACAGATAGAACAAACGTTGTTTTACCTGTGCCAGGAGGACCATTTACCGCAAGAATATCGCCTTCTTGCATGGCTAAGGTATGGGTCAAGGCATCGCATTGCGCTTTAGTTAGCGGGAATTGACTATTTGAGTGGCCAAAACGCGAATGCACTGTCTGAGATACTTCAATACATTCATCGTGGTTGGTTACTGTTTTTGCCGCGTAACTATCAAGCAGAGGCAAGGCTGTGCTTGAATTGCTCAGGTTATCGTACAGTTTTAAAATATGCCTTGAAGCTCCCAAGCACTCGCTGATTTTGTTGACTAAGCCACGACTTTCAATGTGTTCGTAGAACTGCTTGATTCGGTTTCTATCGCAGTAATCGGCAAATAGTTTTTGGGTGAGTCCGTAGTAGTTGTGCCAATCTTTTTGATGGTTCTGATACTGTTCTTCTTGTTCGAATTTGGCTGGAATACTTTCAGTAGACTGCGCTGGAATTTCATTTGTTGTTAGGAATTCATCGAGCTTATCGACGTCAGCGATAGTAAAGGTGTCATTTCCTTGAGGAGCAAGCAAATCACGAGGTATGAATGGCGTGGTGTTGGGAAATAGTAGTCCTTCACGATTGACCCATAAAGAGCAGACAATTGGTGTCAGTACACCAGGCATATTGCCGCTGTAATCTTTCCCATGAACTTTCCGAAGATAATAGGTGACCGGTCGATGATGAATTTGTACGGCGGTTAGGGTATCTGCTTCATTGCGAAACAGATCTTCTAGCAATGTAGAATCAGGTTTAAGCTTACCTTCTTTGAACTCGTCGGTTGTCGTTCGCACATAATTTTTCAGGTCTTGCTTTTTTAATGCACCTTTCGCGCTATCGGCATCGGCAAGAGAATTACGCCAATAGTGAATCCAGCCCTGATTATTCATACCCGGTCCTTGAAATTTTTGCGATAAGCATGTGATTTTAGTCGAATATCCCCTTGCCAAGGGAGTGTTTTTTGTTAGAACTTTGAACAATTTCTTACTTGTCGATCTTTTAGTCATTCGGATGATGACTATTCGAGCCGTCGAAGAATTGGGGCAGGGGTATTAAAGTTTATTTCTCCTAATGTTATATGAATTTAATGATTAATTATGTGAATGTTTGGCTGCTGGTGACTTATGCATGTATAAACAACTAAAATGTTGTTTTTATGCTGATGGACAACTTTTAAGTTGTATTGGTGGCTTCTGGAAGTTATCGCAAACATCGCACTTGTTGGGCAGGTCAAATCCAGAGCATTGCTGCGTGATTAGTGCGTGAGGTACACGTTTGTCTGTTCTTCACAGCTAAATCAGAACACTTTTGCATTTATATTCATCTTAGATTTAGGTAATTGATGAAACCGCAATAAAAAACTAATGTGCTTGGAGTAATCGTTAGCTGCAGACCTAACTGATTTCTGTCCAAAAATGCGTTTAGAACGCTCTTCTCTCCCAAAATTGATGTGGTGAAAGTGTTTTACGGACCAGAAACATTTTCTGGTTTTTCAAAGAAAATAGTTAGTCTCCGTTCATTTTCTCACCGTTGCTATCGGTCTATTGCATGCCTTAGATATTTTCCTTATTGGTAAATTTATCATTAGACTTCTATTCTAAGCTAAAAGGTTTTGATGGGGGCTGAGTCGTACCCGCTGCCGTTTCATCTGGCAAATGGAGTTCCTCAGTCAAGGAAGGGACTTATCCAACACGGAGTATAGTGCCATGCATCATTCATTATCCTTGCCGATTTTATTGTTGTCGTCTGCGATTGTGCAAGCGGCGGTTCCAGAAAGCCTTGCTATACCGCAGGCTTACCTCGATAGTCATCCTCATCCCGTTCATACAACTCCACCTCCGGCTTATGCCGTGGATCGTATTCTCGTTAAATTCCGTCCCGGTGCAGCGGCGTCTGACGTAGGGGAGTTGATGCGTGAGAGCAGAGCCAAATCGCTCAAAGTCATTTCCGGCATTGATGTGCATGTTTTGCAAGTGCCTGTTGGAACAGTGGAAGCGCAGTTAGCCCGTTTTAACCAGAACCCGAATGTGTTGTATGCAGAACCTGATATCAACCACATTGTTCAGTATGTTCCCAATGAAGGTCTCGGTGGAAGTATCTATGCTAGTGACTACTTTTCTGAGCAGTGGGCGCTCAATAATACTGGGCAAGTACATTCTACCGTGGTGAATGACCCACTATTTGGTCCGTATCTGGATGAGGCCTCTGGCTTGCCTGGTGCAGATATCAATGCTCCCGAAGCTTGGGATATGACGAAAGGTAATTCTGCCGTCAAGATAGCCATTCTCGATTCCGGTATTGATTGTCGTATGGCAGGGGATAGCGTCAGTAGCATTGAGTTCGGAAATGGGAAATGTGTCGAGCAACAGAAATTTGTCACCGACTATCAAAGTGATACGTTAGAGGATGTAGTTGGACACGGTACTCATGTTGCTGGTATTGCGGCAGCTCAGACAGATAACGGTATTGGTATTGCTGGGGTCGGTTTTAACAGTTCTGTTGGCAACCTGAAGACGTGCTACGAATATCTGATTTATAGCTGCGACCCATTTTTTGGCTGCTTCCTTATCGCAGCGACGGGGGTATGCCCGCTATCTTCCTCCATTGATGCGATCACCTATGCTGCCGATAACGGCTACCACGTGATTAACATGAGTTATGGCTCTGATGAAATCGATGAAGAGGGCAACCCGATTAGCTTAGTCGGTTATAGCCAAGCGGAAAATGATGCCGTTAACTACGCTTGGGGGAAAGGCGTGTTGTTAGTGAGCGCAGCAGGGAACGCCGGAGACCCGATAAAGAACTATCCCGCAGCTTATGACAACGTGATTGCCGTAGGTGCGACGGATGACGATGACAATCGTGCCAGTTTTTCTACTTTCGGTAGCGATTGGGTGTCGCTAATGGCACCCGGTGACAGTATTCTCTCGACGATGCCAAATGAGCAGTGTGGTACCTTCGATTACGATAATGACGCCTGTCTGCATTGGCAGTCGGGTACATCCATGGCCAGCCCTCATGTTGCTGGCGCAGCTGCGTTACTTTGGGCATACAAATATGCAGATCAGTTATCCGATCCTGCAACTTGCCAAGACGCTTCTGGCGTACCTTGTAACCAGATGATTCGTATGATGTTGGAACAAGGAGCGGATCCAATAGGTGCTGATGGACAAGATTTACAGAGCATCTCTCAATACGGACGACTTAATTTGGTGGGAGCTCTGACTGCAACACCTTCGGAACCGCCACCACCACCTCCTCTAGTCGTTAAGGCACCAGAAGCTCTTTCTATCTCGATCACCAATAGTATTGTCTTTCTCAATTGGAACTACTTGGGGGATCAGGATGCCATTGCAGGCTTTAGAGTCGAACGCGAGAGTTGGAATGCAAAACGTAATCGATGGCAAAGCCTAAGCAGTTGGGATGTTCTCGACCCTACGGCCACGACGTTTGAAGATTCCAGTGTCAATGGCGAAGTGCATTATCGTGTTGGCACCATTCAGCAAAGCGATGGTTCTTTGTTCTGGAGTGGATGGAGCGATAACATCACGGTTGCTGGTTCTGGTGGTGGTAAGGGCGGCGGAAAAGGTGGAGGAAAGCCGAACAAATGATCGCCATGAAAAAGGCCCGAGAAGAGGGCCTTTTTGTGTTTTTAACTTTCTATGTTTTCCATATCGAACAGAGATAAATACGGCTCTGTGGCTAAAGATTTGCCACGAATTGTTTATTAAACTCAGCGTTTACTTTATCGCTTAGCTGTTCGTATTTTTCGCTCAACGCAATTTGCTGCGCTTGTAGATGAGTTGGGTTCTTAGCAAGATCAGAGGCATGAAGTTGGCTCATCTCTTCCATAAAGCCGCTAGTTAGCTGGCTGAAGATCGCGTCTTTACCGATAATAAAGCTCGCAAAATTCTCTTTCACGAATGCTTGTTCATTCGGGTTTAAGTTTTCTAAACCCAGACGTGCTTGGTTAGCAGAGGTTACATCATCAAACGTTGCGTTAGCTGGGTTCGTGCCTGGCTTCAGATAGGCGGCATCATTTTTAAAGTCATTGGCATTTTGAGTAAACGCGTTTTCAATCAACTTTTGAGAAAAGCTTCTGACTTCGAACGTTGACTGCACTGGCTTATGGTCGCTGACATTCTCAAAACCATCTGTGATAACACTGGTTTGGTGGTTCTGTAAGTTGCCCGTTTTGTTGGTTAAACCAGTATTATCCAGCTCACCGAAGTCAGGGCGATCTCGGCCTTCTTTCTGCTTAATATTGCCAGTGTGCTTATCTAGCTGCATGTAAGTATGGCTATCGAGTGGTTTGAACTTAAAGCCATGTTTCGCTAAGTGCGTATCATCATGGGCAATTGGGTCGTACAGCACATCAGAGCCTTCAGCAACGCGCTTCTCACGTTCATTGAGATCGCCAGTGATCAGAACTTCCTCATTTGGATTAATGCCTTCCATCAACTTGTTGCCTTCGAACTCACGTTTGACTTCTTTGTTGGAATCCAGGTGTGCAGAAATGACGTTTAAAGGTTGTCCATTGATCTCCAAAGCCGTTTTCACGCCGCCTTTATTACCCGTGATGCCCATGAAGAATTCCATGTTTCGTCCACCGATGCCGTGACGATATTCAGACTCATTTTTCACGTTAATATCGACGCCATCTTTCGCAAAAACAGACATCGAAGTGTAGCTGATACCTTCACCAAGCCCTTTAGTCATGACTTTCATTTTGTTTTGGCTAAGCAGGTTCATGCCATCGAGTTCTAGGTCGTTAGCAAGCAATTTCGATTCTTGTTCGGCAAATAAGACCACATCATAGTCACCCTTTTGGATAAGGTTTTGGAAGTAGTTCTTCGTCTCTGCAGGCATCTTTTGGTTGGCTTGGTTGTACGTTAACGTCAGGACCTTAACGTTGCCGTTGTTCTCTTTTTTGTGCAGTTGTTGGTTCATCAAGTTCAGCTTTAAGTCGCTGTTTTTCGATGAATCTGTTTTGCTAAAAAAGCGATTAAAAAAGCTGCGATTTTCTTTTTGTTTGAGGCTAATTTCACCATCATTGCTTTTAGTAACGCTGTATTCTTTACCAAATATAGAGCCAAATTTAACGGTATCGCCTTCTTTGGCATTGGTTTTGATATTTTGAATATCTGCGAGGTCTAAATTACCTCGATGTTGACTATTAATTTGAATTGTCGACATAAAATAAACTCATTTCTAAACATGGTCGTTTTTAGCGGGATTAAATGAAAATCCCAGCAGGTAATTGTTCTGGAATTGCTGCTTCGTTATCGGTTTGTTCAATGAAGAGGTGCCACTGCTCAATTTTTTCTAGCAGTTGTTGGAATGTGTTTTGAACATAACTTTGAGGCTTATTAGCTAAAGAAATAACCTTATAAACGGTCAGTCTGCGGCTATCCGGCATTAAACCAACGCCGAAACCACCTCGAAATGGTTCTAGCGCGTGTTCACCGATAGCAATTGCGATGGCTTCTGGCAGAGGTGTTGGCAACTCAACAGGGCTGGTCAACGACATGTGCAAATTGATGGTGGTTTCGTTCTTAAATATGGTTAAGAAAAGCGCTTCATCATGGTCATTTGTATTCGATGACAGTTCGCATTGAAATAATCCGTTTGCATCGAAGTTCGCGTCGTTACCTAAAAAACTGATGCTTTCTTGGTAGATATCCATTGTTTTCCCCTCAATCTAAAAATTTATTATGGTTATTACTCATTTTGGGAAAGAGTATAAGAGTGAGGGTGTGGAAGGCTATTGAGTATGGGCGTAAGTTTTTATTTTTATCGTATTAACACGGACCACAACTAGAGGGCGGCGACCTGTTTAGTTCGTCTGAGAGTGGTTTGTCTGAATAAAGTATTCATCTTTTATTCATGGCTCATGTGAAGAATAACCATGTCTTTTACATGGAGAAAGAAGATGGACGCGAAAACGAACAATGCAATCTCAAAATCAATGATGTTTTTCCATTGGGTTATCGGGCTTGGAATGATTGCGGTACTCATTTCTGGTCTAGTTATGGATGATGAATCAAACAACTTACTTTTTAATGCTCACATGTCATTCGGACTTTTAGTCTTAGCCTTGAGCGTGCCTAGGTTAGTTGGGAGACTCATTGCGGGTATGCCAAAACCTATGACTGAAAGAAGTAAATTTGAGTCTATCGCGGCGGCTGTGGTTATGTATTCTCTTCTGGCCTTAACTGTGGTATTGCCTTTGTCTGGCATCGCGGTTTCTGTAGGAGAAGGGTACGGTCTGAGCCTGTTTGGTTTTGAATTAGTGAGTTCTGGCAGAGAAATACACATGCTGAAAGAGCTGGGCGAGGAGATCCACGAGTTTAGTGGTGAAGCGTTGTTGCCATTCCTATTGGTTTTGCACCTTGGTGCCAGCTTTATGCATCACTTTATTAAGCAGGACGGAACGTTGCTGAGAATGTTGGGCAAAGCTTGATAAGACAAAACAAGAATGTGCTTCGAAGGTTTCTGAGCAACAAAATGGCAGGTAAGTGATACCTGCCATTTTTTATATAAGCGAAAGGATGCCTAATTGTTAGATTAGGCTTCGCTTTGGATTACATCAAAATCGGTCGGCGTTCATCACTTTGGTCCACGCGGCGACAAAGTCTTCAACGAATTTTCCTGCGTTGTCATCTTGTGCATACAGTTCGGCATAGGCTCTGAGTATTGAGTTTGAGCCGAAGACAAGATCGATGCGGGTCGCTGTCCATTTTACATCTTTGGAGCGACGTCTGCGGATTTCGTAAAGGTTTTCGCCAACGGGTTCCCACGTGTAGTTCATGTCGGTTAGGTTAACGAAGAAATCGTTGGTAAGTTGGCCGATTCGGTCAGTGAACACTCCGTGTTTACTACCGCTGTGATTCGTGCCAAGAACGCGCATCCCTCCGACGAGCACCGTCATTTCAGCGGCAGTTAACCCCATCAATTGGGTGCGATCCAACAGCATTTCTTCTGGTGATACAACGTAGTTTTGTTTGAGCCAGTTTCGATATCCATCGTGCAACGGTTCTAACACCTCGAAGGACTCAACATCCGTCATATCCTGTGTTGCGTCGCCACGTCCTGGAAGGAACGGCACAGTGACGTTAACACCCGCAGCGCTGGCGGCTTGCTCAATACCGACGTTACCTGCCAATACGATCACATCAGCGACGCTCGCTCCCGTATCTTTCGCGATGCTTTCCAACACCGGTAGTACTCGGGATAGCCGCTCTGGCTCGTTACCTTGCCAGTCTTTTTGTGGCGTTAAGCGAATACGAGCGCCGTTTGCGCCACCACGTTTGTCAGACTGACGGAACGTACGCGCACTGTCCCAAGCGGTTGTGACCATGTCACTAACCGATAACCCACTGGCTGCGATTTTGGCTTTTACCGCGTCTGCATCGTAGTTTGCATTGCCGTGAGGAACCGGATCTTGCCAGATGAGGTCTTCTTGCGGAACATCAGGGCCGATGTAGCGAGCCTTAGGCCCCATGTCTCTGTGCGTTAATTTAAACCAAGCCCGAGCAAAGGTGTCGGCGAAATAGGCCGGGTCGCTATGGAAGCGTTCTGAGATTTTTCGATACTCTGGATCCATCTTCATCGCCATATCGGCGTCGGTCATGATTGGGTTATGCCGAACGTTAGGGTTTTCAGGATCGACCGGTTTGTCTTCCTCTTTAATGTCGATAGGTTCCCATTGCCATGCGCCGGCTGGGCTTTTTTTCAGTTCCCAATCGTAATTTAACAGCAGATGAAAATAGCCGTTATCCCATTGCGTTGGCTGGCTTGTCCATGCGCCTTCAATCCCACTGGTGACCGCGTTGTTGCCTACGCCGCGGGTTGTCTTGTTTAACCAACCTAATCCTTGGTCGTGAATGTCGGCACCTTCTGGCTCTGGGCCTAAATTGGCTGCATCACCGTTACCATGCGCTTTACCTACGGTGTGGCCACCAGCGGTTAGGGCAACGGTTTCTTCATCATTCATTGCCATTCGAGCGAACGTAACTCGTACGTCGTGCGCGGTTTTGAGTGGATCCGGCTGTCCATCGACGCCTTCTGGGTTGACATAAATTAAGCCCATCATCACAGCGGCGAGTGGATTCTCTAAATCCCGTTCACCTGAATAGCGGCTGTTAGGGTTGTTGGTAGGTGCCAGCCATTCTTTTTCTGAGCCCCAATAAATGTCCTTTTCTGGGTGCCAGATGTCTTCGCGCCCAAATCCGAAGCCGAACGTTTTCAACCCCATGGATTCATAAGCCATCGTACCGGCATACGCAATGAGATCGGCCCAGCTCAGTTGGTTGCCATATTTTTTCTTAATCGGCCAAAGGATACGTCTTGCTTTGTCGAGATTAGCGTTATCTGGCCATGAATTTAGCGGGGCAAAACGTAAATTACCGGTGCCCGCACCGCCGCGACCATCTGCGATTCGATAAGTCCCTGCCGCATGCCATGACATACGAATCATCAAGCCGCCATAATGTCCCCAGTCAGCAGGCCACCATTCTTGGCTATCGGTCATTAGTGCGATGAGGTCTTGTTTGAGTGCAGCGAAATCGAGTTTTTTGACTTCTTCTTGGTAATCAAAATCACTCGGCATTGGATTCGTTTTAGCGTCGTGTTGATGCAAAATATCGAGGTTGAGCGACTTCGGCCACCAGTTCTTTTCTGTTCTGTCATTGGTGGTCATGGAGCCATGCATTACGGGGCATTTGCCTTCGGAATGCGCATTTTGTTGTGTCATGCTAATTCTCCCATTCTTGCGTTTTGCGAGTGCTAGTCGTTACAACTGGTGAACAAACACGGGCATCCGTTATTAATTACTGATGTTTTAATACAGAGCATTATCCTTAGGTCGTTTCGCTCGGCGTTATTTCTGCAGCGATCGTAACATCCATGCTGTTTTTTCATGGATGCGCATTCTGTCCGATACCAACGCCACGCTAGATTCGTCATCCGCTTGTTGGGCTAGCTTTAACACTTTACGTGCGGTTTTTACGACTTGTTCGTGATTGTGCGTGAGTATGTCGACCATTTCCGTCGCGCTCGGAACGCCTTCAACCTCTTCAATCACACTGAGTTTGGCGAACTCTTTAAACGTGCCGGGTGCGGGGACGTCCAGTGTGCGTATGCGCTCGGCAATCTCGTCTACAGCCGTCGCAAGTTCGGTATAGTGTTCTTCGAACATGAGATGCAGTTCTCTGAAGTTCGGGCCTTCCACATTCCAGTGGAAGTTGTGCGTTTGCAGATAGAGCGTGTAAGAATCTGCCAAGAGCTGCTTCAAGCCCTCTGCGGTGCTTAATCGGTGCTCTCTATCAATGCCGATATCGATGTGCGTCATGCTAGCTTCCTCTCATTCCATCTGGTTTCACGACTTTTTATAAGCCGTCAGCAAACAACTAAAAAAAGTATTGGATAGATGTTCTGATTTGTAAAAATGATAAAAATGAATGTAACGTTCGGAAATTTTGATTACTGAATGGAAGGCGTTGTCTATAGCAAATATCAACGCCTACAAAGCACACAAAGCACACCGAGGTAACGGCATGCTGCTGGGTTTAAACGATTTTGATTTCGAGATTATTTGAGAGATTGCTTCGCGATACGGGAAAGCGCTTCGAGACTGGAAACGTCCACATAGTTTGGGCGAAACGCGAGGGCTATTCTGCGGTGAGGGCCGGGCTCATTTAAATGCACTGCCGATAATACTGGGTAGTGCGTGACGAGCTGTTCCAGTGCCATTTCCGGGATCAAGGTTGTGCCCATTCCACTCATTACCATTTGAATTAACGTGTTTAGACTGGTGGCACGGTATTCCTGATTGGAGGTTTGTTCAGAGAGGCGGCAGGCATCCAAAATATGATCTTTGAGGCAGTGGCCTTCTTTAAGCAGCATGAGGTTGGTTTCTTGTAGTTCTTCGGACGTAATGCTGCTTTTGTCTGTGTGCATTTGCCCATCGAGCGCGACCCAGTAAAAGTCTTCTTGCCAAAACTCTAACGTTAACAAGCCGTCACAAGGGTAGGGGATGGCCAGCACGGCCGCGTCAATCTCACCGCTGTGAACCATGTCGACAAGGACATGCGACTGTTCTTCGACGATGTCTATTTTCGCGTTGGGGTACTGCTCTTTTAAGGTGAGTAACAACTTTGGCAGAAGATAAGGTGCAATGGTCGGGATCATGCCAATGGACAACGGAAAGCAAAAAGGTTCGCCGCAACTGTGGTCGAGGTGTGCCATGTCTTCCAGTTGAAGCATAATGTTGCTGGCTTTGTCTAAAACTTCACGACCAAGTGGCGTGACGAGCACTTTTTTATTGTCCCGCTCAAAAATCTTAATGCCTAGCTGACGCTCCAGTTCACTGACGCCTGTGCTCAACGTTGATTGGCGAACATGACACAAATCGGCTGCTTTACGAAAATGCAGCGTTTTTGAGACAGCCAAGGCATAAGATAATTGTTTTATTGATAGCATAGCGTTTATCCATCCGTTGAGTCTTCTCGCCGTTCAAACTTCTCGTTCTAATGATCAAGCTTAGAAGATGGCTTTTTGTTGTTCGAATTTCCCTAACGTTGTTCCTGCCTTTATCTACCATCCTTTCGCTCGGCATTGCCGTTCGATTCTGAGCGCGACTTGTTGTACTTGGTGATCAAGATAATCGGTCGAACTCACCATCTGTCGCATGTCTTCAACAAAATGAGCGGGGCGAATCATCCGCAAAGTGTTTTCGTTTTTGCAAATAAAGTCGACACGCGGAATGCCAAACTCGTCCTCATATTCAACGATGTAAGTGGCAGCGGTTTGGTGATTAAGTTGTGTGTTGAGCTCGAACATCCAATTGAGATATTGCTCTTCAATCCAACTTGAATAGTGCTGCTGGAAATAGTTTTTAAGTGATTGATAGTTAGCACTATTGAAATGGTGATATGTACTTCGTACTGCCGATTGCGGCTCACTTGTCGTTGGTATGTACAGCTCTATGGGTAATTGATAGGGGTAGCGATCGTGGCTCCAATCTTCGATCACCGATTTAACGTGATTCAAAATGTAGTGCAGGGCACTGAACAATCTCGCATAAACGAGGCGAGACCCGTAGAACAGGCGTAAATGTTCACCATTGTATTGATTGATGTAATTGAGCGGAATTTTATAATTCACGCTCAAGTCGTCTTCATTAGTTGGAGTGACCGGGTCATTACTTTGCAACAACCAGTGTTGGTGCTTGCGCCAAAAGGCAATGTCGGCCGATAGCATGTCCGGCCAAGCGGTGATCGGGAGGTGTGAACGATGGGGGTCACTAAAAGATATGAGGTCGTTACCCTCACCGTGCAGTTTTTGTAATTCGCTATTGAGCTGATAAATCGTGTTAGGGTCAGCTTGCTGCCATAGGCGCTGCTTTTCTTCTTCACTATTACTTTCTAAGTACCCAGGCAGATAATGTTCATAAAGTCGTTCTTCTAACATAACTACTCTCTGAAAAGGCATCTGTTGATAGAAAGTATATACGCAGAAATGGGAAGCACAGTTCTTTACGATGTCTCATGAAGCCGATAAAAGCTCTGGATGAGATCGTGACGAATGCGCCTCCTAAGTACTTGATGAGCAACGTTGTGCTTATCTCGATTATGATAAATGAGCTTGTAGTCAATAAGTTGGTTGTTTATCGGGCAGGGCAATATTTTCAGCTTGAGGGCGTCTAGTAATCAACGCGTAAAGTCGTTCACGCTGCCGTTGTCACCACCACAAACCGCTCATCTTGTCCCCATCTTGGTTCCGCATTCATTAAATTGAGCTCCAACGCCGTTTGGTATGGGTCAACGTCAAAATGGTTGCTTACTAAACCCCAGAGCATCCAGTTGATTGCGGTTTCATTCTCGGTAAGCTCTTCGAGTGGCGCTCGGAGGAAAAAGTATTCATCCAAGCCATCGTCACCAAGCCTGTCATAGATAATGTTACGTAGCTCTCGATCCAAATCATGTTGGAGATTGATTGAGTCGTACAGTTGTTCTTCTGTTGGGCCATTCTCATGGCGATAAACATTGCGTTTTGACTCTTTGCATAAAGTACCAGAGCCTGCTTCAATACTTACGTTTTTTTGCGAGTGTTGTTCCAGTGCTTGGATAATTTCATTCTCTAATTGGGCGAGTTTACTCAGCAAAATTTGATCATCGGTGTTGTGCTCGTGAGTAGTCATTTTTTGAAAAGCCTTTACTCTCTCATAGACTGAATTCCCGTGAGTAAGCGCTGCAAAGCACTGCTCTCTGAGTGTTTCATTGGCTTGCCAAATGCCTGAGTAGAGCCCGTAGTCATATCGATACGGTGGAAGATCTTCAGTATCTTCGCCTAATATTTCTCTCCAGTGCCTTTGCCACTTTTCATTTTTTTCTTGTTTTACACTTGCGTATTGGCTAACCCAATGGTTACGAAGTGTTATGCCTACAATGGCAAGAGGCCATGGAGCGAGCAAGTAAAAATAATAGTGAGAAGAGTTATCCCAAAAGTAACCGTAAATATAAATACTAAATGCAATCACCCAAGTTCCCATAGTGCAAACAATAATCCCTGACATTATCGATGATTGGCGTTTTGTTTCTCTTAATGTATTACCTTCCGCACATAACCAAAAAATGCCGCCAAAAACAAAGGCAAACGTCATTAATAAGTAAGCAAACCCCGCTCCTAAAAATCCCCAAAGTGACATGGTTTCTGATCCTTTTAAGTCCCACTTCTTTCTGGTGTGATGGAAGGGGATATGTAGTCCTAGTTCAGTGCCGTGATTTGCTCGATGCAGGTTTTACTCTCATTGATATTACGTTTCGACAAAAAAGGATGATGTCATTATGCAATAGAGTATTAGGCACGACGTGTGGCGAGAATTTACCATCATCCATTGCTTTCAGATATGTGTTTTGATGCTTATTTGGTTCATGTCTCATAATGAAAACTCGTTTTCAATGGTTCTCAGTTGAGCTAATAACTAACTTTTTGGTCTGGTGCGATAAATTTCATTTTTTGAGTCACTTTTGACTCATATTGACTTATTTAGAAAAAGGTAAATTAATGTTTTTATTAATAATTATTGAATCTTCCTGTGTGGGATTGGTCCCATTAAATTAGAGTAATAAGTCTATTTTTGGGATCGGTTTCATAAATTTTATGATACTGATTTCACTGTTTGAGCTGTAAGGAATATAAACCCCACTCAATTTATTTTTATAATCAATGAGTGTTGTTATGTCTCATATCCGTTTTTTCCCGCGTCATCGTTTGGCGCTTGCTTGCATGCTAGCGAGTGTTTCTAGCTTCTCTTTTGCCCAAAATCAGTGTGCTGTTGCTGATTTACAACAATCGCGTGATTTGGCCGCTGCCGTTTCTGGCGCTGAATATGATTGCTACCACGCTTGGTTCTCTGCGCCTTCAGCAACGCTGAATGATATTTATAGCGAAGCAAGTTTAAGCCGTATTCAAGTCGCGTTGGATCAAGAAATTGCACGCTATCGTGGTGAAGCAGAACAAGCTCGCGTTCTGGAAAATCTAGGCGAATTTGTTCGTGCGGCGTATTACGTTCGTTACAACGCTGGCACTGGCACACCTGAGTTTTCAGAAGCATTGAGTCAGCGTTTTGCTCAGTCAACGAACCTGTTCCTTAACAACCCTCATGCTTTGGATCAAGGCCGCGAACAAGTTGGTGCGATGAAGAGCCTGACTTTGATGGTTGATAACGTGAAGCAGTTGCCGCTGACCATGGATAGCATGATGGCCGCGTTGATGCACTTTAACCGTGACACCGCGAAAGATACCCAATGGGTTGATGGCCTGAACAACTTGTTCCGCTCTATGGCAGGTCACGCGGCGAACGATGCGTTCTACCGCTACATGGCAAACAACACTCACCATATTGATACGTTAGCGCGATTCGCTTCTGACAATGCATGGGCGTTAGATACAGATGCAAACTTTATCGTTTTCAATGCATTACGTGAAACTGGTCGTCTACTTGCGAGCCCAGATCAAGAAACCAAACGTAAAGCATTGGCTGTTATGCAGCAAGTGATGCAGCGTTACCCATTGGGCAGTGAGCACGACAAACTGTGGCTTGCCGCCGTTGAGATGATGAGTTACTACGCGCCTGAGGGTTTGAATGGTCTAAACCTAGAGCAAGCGAAGCAAGATCTAGCAGCACGCGTGATGCCAAATCGTTTCGAATGTCAGGGACCTGCCATCATTCGCTCTGAAGATCTCACCGATGCTCAAGCTGCGAAAGCGTGTGAAGTGCTTGCTGCGAAAGAAGCAGACTTCCATCAAGTTGCGAATACTGGCAATCAACCAGTGGCGGATGACTTGAACGATCGTGTTGAAGTCGCGGTGTTTGCAAGCAACGACAGCTACGTTGATTACTCTTCATTCCTGTTTGGCAATACAACGGATAACGGTGGTCAGTACTTAGAGGGGACTCCGTCAAGAGCCGATAATACGGCGCGTTTCGTGGCTTATCGCTACGCGAATGGCGAAGATCTATCTATTTTGAACCTTGAGCACGAGTACACTCACTACTTGGATGCACGTTTCAACCAATACGGTTCATTCAGCGACAACTTAGCTCATGGTCATATCGTTTGGTGGCTGGAAGGCTTTGCGGAATACATGCATTACAAACAAGGTTACAAGGCCGCGATCGACCTGATCCCAAGTGGCAAACTGAGCCTTTCAACCGTGTTTGACACCACATACTCGCACGATAGCAACCGCATTTACCGTTGGGGCTACTTGGCGGTTCGCTTCATGCTAGAAAACCACCCTCAAGATGTAGAGAGCTTGTTGGCGTTGTCTCGTTCAGGTCAGTTTGCACAATGGGCGCAGCAGGTTACTGTGCTTGGTCAACAATACGATGCGGAATTTGAGCGTTGGTTGGATACGTTAGAAGCGGTAGTTGAACCGGAGCAACCAGGAACGGACCCAGAAGAGCCAAGCGAACCAACAGAACCTGAAGTGCAAGTGACGGAGCTGGCGGCGAACCAAAGCCTTCAACTGAGTGGCGAAGCATATAGCGAAAAACTGTTCTACGTTGACGTGCCTGCTAACACCGTTCGCTTTAGTGTCTCTATTGAAGGAGCGGGTGATGCCGACCTTTACATGAGCTACAACATAGTGGCGCATTACTACGACTTCGAAATGAGCCAATACGCGGACGGTAGCAATGAAGAGATTCAATTTGCGCCAGAGCAAAATGGTTACGTTAAAGCTGGCCGTTACTACATCAGTTTAACAGGGCGTGATAGCTACGACTCCGTAAACCTTGTGGCAGCGTTAGAAGTTGAAGCGCAAACGCCACCAACACAAGTGCAAGACGATTTAGCTCCTGTGGTTTTGGAATCAGGAGAAGCGAAAGTGCTAACGGTTCATCAGCAGCGTTATGCCGCTGTTTATGTGCCTGAAGGCGTGAAAGAAGTACGCGTTTGGATGTCGAGCCAATCAAATGCGAACGACCCTTACGGTGCAGGTAATGTGGACTTGTACGCAAGCCGCAAACACTGGCCGACAGCAGAGCAACATGAGTACGCATCAAACTATGCGGGCAGCAACGAATATCTTGCTATCCCAGTGACTGAAGCGGGCTATGTGCACTTTTCTCTTCAAGCCCTTCAACAAGGTGATGATGTAGAGGTGTTGGTTTATTTC
The DNA here is from genome assembly GCF_043106015.1 of Vibrio sp. GLN_1. Taxonomy (NCBI): domain Bacteria; kingdom Pseudomonadati; phylum Pseudomonadota; class Gammaproteobacteria; order Vibrionales; family Vibrionaceae; genus Vibrio; species Vibrio sp. GLN_1. The sequence goes on along the minus strand of NZ_JBICMD010000036.1, from coordinate 1,149,235 downwards.
TTCTAATCGACGTTAAGTTAGTTTCGTAACACAAAAAAACACGCCGCCATTTTTGGCGGCGTGTTCGTTTTTCCTGCTTTTGGTTGTATTCAAACAGTGTTAAATGCCAAACGTTTGCATGATTTCGAGATGTATCTGTCAATTTTTGTCGAAAGCGTCTCAATTTTGTGTTGGCATATCCTTCTCACATAATCTTTTTTAGCGCCGCGTTCTGTGACCTAGCTTCTGATTTGTGGTTTCTAAACGGATACAATATATATGCACCCCGTGCAATAAAATTAAAGGGAATGGCATGAAAACGCTTATTTATGACACGTTGATTAGCCTTGCAAGCCAAGAACCAGAACAACATGCACGTATCCGACAAAACCTATATGAACAGTTGGATCTGCCGTTCGATAAGCAACTGGCTTTGTACTCTTGTGCCCTTGGGCCTGCGAGTTCAGGTAAGCTTGAGAGTAGTCAAGGTATCAACAACGCTGTGGATTGCGCCGTTAAACTTCTGGAAACACCAGAACGCTAATCTACTTCGTTGTCTTTATCACGGCCCAATACCCCAAGGGCCGTTTTTGTTTTTTCGTTTCCTCAACACACTTTTCGACGCTAATTCCTTCTCACCAAACGTGATCTAGTTGCCAGTTTGCTTTTCTTAACTATTTGTTACGTCAACGCATTTTATAACCTACTCATTTACAGCGAGTGGGTTAGGGCGTACATAAGGTTTTGTTGCTTGGAATTTGTGTTTGGATTTTATATAAATAAAAACAATGACTTAGTTTTGTTTTGTTTGCGGATGGCAAGAGCTGTCATCGACTGGAGGTGATTCACAGACTCTCATTGTGCTAGGCAGGGCGTATCTACGCCTCGATTTTCAGCCTTGAGTTAAGCGCAAAAGGGTGAGGGCGTATCGCGAATAGCTTTTATAATTTCGACTATTGAGTTCATTCACACAAAACAACCAAACAAGTAATCGTGAGTGGAAACGAGTAGGAGAACAACATGAGTGGCTTACAGGAAACGCAATCAGCAGGTGCAAACGTGATTTTGCACGCCTTTGATTGGAAGTACGCTGACATTGCCCAACGAGCAAATGAAATCCACCAGCTAGGTTATGGCTCGGTGCTGGTTTCGCCACCAATGAAAAGCGCCCACGATGAACGTTGGTGGCAGCGCTATCAACCACAAGATTACCGTGTTATCGACAACGCGCTCGGTGACACCCAAGACTTCATCTATATGGTTCGTGAGCTCGAACGCGTAGGCGTTTTGGTATACGCCGATGTGGTGTTTAACCACATGGCTAACGAAGCACATTTACGCCGTGATCTGCAATATCCTCGTCAGGATGTGTTAGATCAATACCGACAAGACGAACAGAAATACCAGTCTCTGAAGCTTTTCGGCGATTTATCCAAACCGCTATTTAGTGAAGAAGATTTTGTTGAAGCGTTTGGCATCAAAGACTGGAAAGATAAATGGCAGGTCCAAAATGGCCGAATTACAGGTGGGCCAACCGATCCTGGTTTACCAACCCTTCGCGTTTGTGAACATGTTGTCGAGCAGCAGCGAGCTTACTTAAAAGCATTGAAAGCGATAGGTGTGAAAGGCTTACGTATTGATGCCGCGAAGCACATGACGCTTGAACACCTAAAACGCGTATGGACAGACGACATAACCCAAGATGTGCACATTTTTGGGGAAATCATTACCGATGGCGGTGCAACAGAAGAAGAGTATCAACTGTTTCTTGAGCCGTATTTACAAGAAACCCGTTTAGGTGCGTATGATTTCCCGCTGTTTTCGACCATCTTTAAAGCATTTTCAAAAAAAGGCAGTTTCAAGTCTCTGATTGACCCTTACTGTTTTGGCCAAGCGCTTTCAAACGGTCGAGCCATTACTTTTGTGGTGACGCATGATATTCCCAACAACGACGTCTTTCTCGACTTGATAATGGATGAAGAGGATGAGTGGATCGCTTATGCCTACATTCTTGGTCGCGATGGCGGCGTGCCTTTGGTTTATACCGATCTGGATACCAGCGGCATTAAGAACAAAAACGGAAAGCCAAGATGGAAAGACGCTTGGAATGATCCTCGTATGGCGAAGATGATCGCGTTCCACAATGTGACTCATGGCGAATCAATGACGGTACTGGAAGGGAATGACGATATGCTAGTGCTAAAACGCGGAGAGAAAGGCATTGTAGTGCTAAACAAATCCACGCGCGCACAATCGCTATCGCTAAAGACAGAGTGTGATTGGTTCGATTTGATGTCAGATCAAAGCGTTAACGCCGGGATAGAACTGAAGGTTCCGGCAAAGTCGTTCATGTTATTGGTGCAAAAATAAAAGCGGCGACAGAAGACAATAAAAATGAGCTCAATAGGAGCTCGTTTTTATTTGGATCGTCAAAGCCGTTATTGGCATTCATTCACGCAACATTCTGCACGAAGAAAGTCGATGACATCGTCCAAACATTCGTATTCAGCGACACAAAAAAGAATGCGGCCTTCACGGCGCTGAGTAATGAGTCCTGCAGAGGCTAAACTGGAAATATGATGAGAAAGTGTGGATGCAGGAATACCGAGTTTTTCTTGCACACCGCCTACCGCAATGCCTTTGTAGCCCGCTTTAACGACTTCTTTATAAATGCATAGACGGGTAGGGTGCCCTAATTCTTTTAATGCTTTAGCGACGGCTTCTAGCTCCATACTGACCTCTAAACTGACCAACGTTAAATGTGTTCCGATAATAGGGAAACTCGCCTTGAATGCCAACTTTTCTGGTTTGACTCTGTGTGATTTCAGGCGAGTTTCATACCGACTCATACTGTGATGACAAAAATTGTCTCCTCCAATGAGACAGATCAATCTTCATTATTATTTCACCCCACGTTCAAACTTCCTCTCCTACACTCTTTGATGAGTTGTTAGTTGGCAGAACAAGGAGGCGGCCATGATTGCAGTTCATCGAGATTATTGTTTGTCTAGCAGTTCAGAGTTACACGCGCACGTTAAAGTAAACCCTGTTGGAAGATTGGAAGTTGAAATTATCGAACTTGAAGAGCGTCATACGACCGAGTTTGATGATTTATCTTTTGAAAGTCGTGGGTGTGAAACTCGAATTTGTGGCAAAGAAGACGCAACCCCGTGGCAGTTCAATCTTGCAGTTACCGACGCGTTAGAGCTTTTTCATTTAGTTGAAGAAGCGAATGAAGAGTATGAGATTTTGATGAATGACCTCATGTAGCTTTCATTATGGATGAAAGTCACTGTGGTGATTTAGGGCGGCGTGCTGACGTACAACCGACAAAAAACCTCCCAATGGTGGGAGGTTTTTGTATTTCTGTTTTGGCGTTAAATCGCTTCTTCTTTTGGTGGCGTAATATCTTGCACGTTTTCACCGTCAAAGTTTTCAGCGTAACCTTTTGGCGGTGGCGTCCAGCCACGTTCAGAACGCGATAACTTATCGTGACGATCTTTGCGCATCTCTTCCGCCATTTTCTCTTCGAGCTGGATGAATAGCTCGCGGAAGTTGTTATCGAAGCGCTCACCTTCCGAATCGTCTTCCCACGCTTGATATAACATTTCAGATTTACGAGCTTCTACGCGCTTGTAAGTGTCTTTTTGCTGTTCAACAAAGAATGGGTGAATGCCCAACGCTTTCATAGCATGCCCACCCATTTCCAGTGCCGAGTGATAAGTTTCCGATTCGATCACATCTGCGCCAGCTTGACGCAGCAAGTAACCATGACCGCGGTCGAAAGCGCGTGCGATGATTTTCACTTTCGGGTACGTGTGCTTCACGTATTTCACCAGTTCCACACTCGATTCCTGGTTATCAATCGCGACGACCAACGCAGCCGCATGCTCGATACCTGCCGTGTGCAGCATATCTGGTCGGGTTGCGTCACCAAAATAGGCACGAGTGCCAATCTGGCGCATGTTATCGACTTGGTTGGCTTGATGGTCAAGCACTACAGTTGTCACGCCGTTCGATACTAATAGGCGATTCACAATCTGACCAAAGCGGCCAATACCAGCAATGATGACTGTGCCTGTTTCTTCAATCGTATCGCTTTCGCGTTCATTCGATTGGGTTTCAAAGCGAGGCAAAATCACCCGATCAAACAGAATGAACAAGCCTGGTGTCAGGAACATTGAAATCGCAACCACCAGTGCAAGAGTTTGCGAGAGTTCAAACGGAATGACGTGGTTTTGCACAGAGAAGCTTAGCAACACAAAACCAAATTCACCCGCTTGAGCCAAGCTTAGGGTAAACAGCCAGCGGTTGCTACCTTTCACTCTAAATATCAGCGCGAGAATAAACAGCACCAAGGCTTTCAATACCATCACGCCAATGGTCAGCGCCATGATCAGCCAGAAATCACCAAATAGAACCGAGAAGTTGATTCCCGCGCCAACGGTAATAAAGAACAGACCCAGCAATAAACCTTTAAATGGTTCGATGTTGGACTCTAACTCGTGGCGGAATTCACTGTTCGCCAATACAACGCCAGCCAAGAAGGTTCCAAGCGCAGGAGACAAGCCCACTAAACTCATCAGTGCAGCGATGCCAATCACCAGCATGAGCGCGGTCGCCGTAAAGATTTCGCGCAAACCAGAGCTCGCCACGTACTTAAGTAACGGGCGGCTTAAAAAGTGTCCGCCAACCACAACAATTGCAATCGATGCAGTGATGACAATTCCGTATGCCCAGCCCGGCAAATCGGCCACGAGGTTTAAATCGTCATGATGCTGCGCAGCAGTTTGAACGGCATTTTGTGCTTGTTCGACTAACTCCGGCAGGGCCAACAATGGAATAAAGGCCAACATCGGGATAACGGCGATATCTTGAAAGAGCAGAACAGAAAACGCGTTTTTACCACCTTCTGTTTTGGTTAGCCCTTTTTCGCTAAAGGTTTGCAGCACAATGGCGGTTGATGACAGCGCGAAAATTAGGCCAATCGCCAGAGCAATCGTCCAAGGCTGCTCAAAGTACAAGGCGATACCCATAATCGCGGCGACAGTGCCGCCAACTTGCAAGCCACCTAACCCCATCAAGCGATTACGCATCGCCCACAGCATTTTAGGTTCGAGTTCTAAACCAACAAGGAACAGCATCATTACAACGCCAAATTCCGCAAAATGTTGGATGGTTGTGGTCTCTTCGCCTACTAGGCCGATAATTGGGCCAATCACCACGCCGGCAATTAGGTAGCCCAGTACAGAGCCTAAACCTAAGCGTTTTGCTAACGGAACCGCGATAACGGCGGCTACAAGGTACACAAAGGCTTGTAAGAATATTCCTGTCATGACGCCTCCTTGATGAGCTCCGGCAATGCACTGTTAAGTTTAATGAGCGAAGCGGCGGCCTCGACATCCAATCGGTCTTCGACCAGCGCCGTTAAGAGCTTTTTATAGCGTTCAATATGGCGCGGGATACGACCTTCTTCGGCTGCGGTACGCGAACCAAACAAAGCAAGAGGCGCAATATAGTGCATGCCCGTGAGTGCGGACATTTGCTCGATAGGAGCGAGCAGTTCCCGAATCGTAAAATGGTTGTAGCCTTCGGCTTTGTAGGCTTCTTCTTTGCCGCCGGCAGAAAGCACGCACAGCATGGTTTTGCCTTGCAGTTCGGTTCCTTCGGTGCCGTATGCAAAGCCGTATTCCAACACCAAATCTTGCCATTCTTTCAAAATCGCTGGTGTTGAGTACCAGTAAAGCGGAAATTGGAAAATCACCACATCATGTTCACGAAGGCGTTGTTGTTCTCGGTCGATATTGATGTTGAAACGAGGGTACTCACCGTACAAGTCAACGCATGTCACGCCTTCGATTTTTTGAGCTTCTTTGAAAAGTGGAGTATTCACTTCTGAACGATGCTGGGAAGGATGAGCAAAGAGAATCAGTACTTTTTTATTTGTCATAGGGATCCTTGCTTTCAGCATGGCCTTATCCGAATGGAGAAGGTGGGTGAAGAGACTGACGCGCTATGTCCGTCTCGGTCAGTTACAAAATGTAACGCATAAACGTTAACCTATCTACCATGTAGGAATAGATAAACTGATGAAGTATTAATAAAAAACCACCAAACAAGTTGGTGGTTTTATAAAATGAGACAAGTTCTCTGAGCCCGTGGGGCTATTTCATGATCACGCCAATTTATTCGTGAATAGGCACCACTAAAATATCAACGGGTGATTTGTTGATTAGGTGTCTTGAGTAAGAAATGATCTTGCTCCAGAAATCTTGGTGGTGACCACAAATCAACAGATCCACTTCTTGCTCTTTAATGGTGACTTCCAATTTATCAGCCAAATCCCCCGTACCTACAAAGAAGTGTTTAAGTGGGTAGTCCATGTAATCACTGAATGTTCTTAAACATTCCATTGAATGCTCATTCAACGGCCTTTGATCCGGGTTCTCTTTAATGTCTACAAGCTCGCGATAGATTTCTCCGTGCGTACCATCAATATGGATAAAGGAGATATCGGAGTCGAGATAGTTTGCCATTGATACCGCTCTGTCGATAAGCACGGTGCTTTCATCTGACAGTTCGAGTGCAACAAGGATATGTTTGTATTTCATAACCACGCCCTTATGTGGATTATCTTTACCCTAAGCATAGTATGGCTTGGGCAAAAATTGTGTTGATAAGATCTCGAAATTGTTCAAAGTTTTGTTAAAAAGTTAATACGATATAACAACTTGCTGTGAAACTTTCTCTTTGTACTCATTTGGTTAGAAAGCTTGCTTTTTGAACAAAAAAGCCGCTACACTTTGCGCATCATTTCTCTAGGAGATTACGCCAACATGAAGAACTAAACCTGTTATCCATATTTTTACTTATTTTTTGGATCTGCAGGGTTAGTAGGCGTAGCTCACTTTCCGATATTTCTTTGCAACAAGACGACTTTTTGATTTGACGTTTATCGTCGAGCTTTACATAGAGCTTAATGCGTTTGTGCACGCGTTTTGTTGCAATCTCAAATCATAGCTACGGCTGTTGTCCCTGTCATACAGGAGGCAAATTATGCCAGTTTTACAAGCTTTTAATGTTAGCCATCAATTTGATAATGGCGAGACGCTATTTCAGTCTATTTCTTGTTACATGACTAAACGACGTGTTGGTTTGGTTGGGCGCAATGGCATCGGTAAGTCGCTTTTGGCTTCCATTTTGGCGGGCGAAACTCAGCCTGCCAGCGGTGTTGTGACTTCTCCCTCTTCTTTCATGATGTATCGCCAGCAGCCGTCTGATCTGCTTTCAGGTCAGCAATCGATCGCCCAGTTTCTGGGAACAGACTCGGTCTTACATGCTTTGAAGCAGATTGAACAAGGTGATGTTTCTGAGCATTGGTTCGAACTGGTTGGCGAACAGTGGGATATTGAACAGAAACTCAAACAGCAGCTTGCTGCGATGGGCTTGCCGCAAGACCCTGATTTCTCTTGTGCTCGGCTCAGTGGGGGGCAGTTGGCGCGTTTGCAGTTATGGCAATTGTTTGAAAACGAAGCGGAGCTTTTGATTCTCGATGAGCCATCCAATCACCTAGATACCGAGGCGAAACAATGGTTGATAGAGTCTATGAAGCATTTCGGTGGCGCGATTTTACTCATCAGTCACGATCGCGAGCTGCTTCGAGCAATGGAGGAAATTTGGGAACTCTCGGGCCTAGGCTTACAGGTTTTTGGTGGAAATTACGATGTGTATGCCGAGCAAAAACGCACTGAGTTACAAGCGGTCGAAAGGCAGTTAGCGCAGGTCGATAAACACAAAAAACGGTTAGCTGAGCAAGCCCAGAAAAATCGCGAAAAAGCAGACCAACGCGCCGCGCAAGGGAACAAACTGCGCAAAGACGGCAGTCAGCCCAAAATTTTGCTTGATGGCAAAAAGGATAGCGCGACCGCCAGCGCCTCAAATCGCAATAAGAATGAGCAACTCAGACAAGCGCATTTACAAGCCAAAGAGCGGGCGTTGCAATCGCGACATGAGCAGCTCAAAGCGCAAAAGTTTTATCTTGCAGATAATCCGAACCGTTCGAGAAAAGTGTTGTCGATACAAGAAGGTATATTGCCTTTTGGGGATTCTACTCCTATCACTTTGCAGATTTTTGCGAACGATAAAGTCCATCTCAAAGGGAAAAATGGCTGCGGAAAGTCAACCTTGTTAAAGACGTTGCTTGGCGAGTTGTCGTTGCTGAGTGGTGAGTTGCAAGTGAATACACCCTTGTATTATCTCGACCAACACTTTGGCGTAGTGAATCCAAATCTTTCGTTACTTGAGAACGTAATGGAGACCTGCCAAGAGATGACGGAAAGTGAAGCGAGAACCTTACTGGCGGGGATCGGTTTTCGTCGAGACGCTGTGTTTCGGTTGGGATGCGTACTAAGCGGTGGCGAGAAGATGAAGCTCGCAATGCTGATCGTCAGCCATCAACACTCCCAGCCTTTGCTGCTGCTTGATGAACCAGATAATCATCTCGATCTCGAGTCAAAAATAATGCTTAGTCAGGCGTTAAATGTATACAAAGGTGGATTTGTTCTGATTAGTCACGACCAAGATTTCGCTTCTGAGTCTGGGGGTTTGCGCCAAATCGAGCTGACTTAGACGAAAGAGAGTAAACGCCATCGTAGCTCTTCAGTGTTGTTCCCAAGTTCTACACTTCCACTTACTAGTTTGTAGAACTGGCAGGAAATGAGGGAGTTAGGATGGCTTTCACAACTCGTTTAATGAAATTAGATTCATTTTGTCGATATATAGTAGAGTTCTGATGTATTGCACAAAAAGACAACAGAAAAATAAAAAGGAATTTCATGAAAAAGAACACCCTAGCGTTCGCAACGGCTCTCGCACTCGGAAGTGTGTTGTCTGTGGCGCATGCAAATGAAGCGGCGCAATCGTCGGTTGAACAGGTAACCCCGAAAGCCATCACGTATCCAACCACACAAAAAGTGGATGTTGTCGATGACTACTTTGGTACAAAAGTGAGTGATCCTTATCGCTGGTTGGAAGACGATCTCAGCCCAGAAACCGCAGAATGGGTGAAGGCACAAAATGCAGTGACGTTTGATTATCTGTCGAAAATCCCTTACCGCGAGCAGATTGAAGAGCGCATCACTAAGCTCATGGACTACGAAAAGCAAAGCCAACCGTTCAAAGAGGGTAAGTTCACTTATTTCTACAAAAATGACGGGTTACAAAACCAAGATGTGCTTTATCGGCAGTTAGGTGATGGTGACGCAGAAATTTTCCTCGATCCAAATACTTTTAGTGAGGATGGCACCACATCGTTAGCGGGAGTGAGCTTTTCACGAGACGGTTCTTTGGTCGCATACAGTATTTCGGAAGGCGGTAGCGATTGGCGCAAAGTCATTGTGTTAGACACAGAAACCAAAAAGCCAGTCGGTGAAACGCTGGTGGATATTAAGTTCAGCGGCATCAGTTGGCTCGGCAATCAAGGTTTCTATTACTCGAGTTATGACAAGCCACAGGGGAGTGAACTCTCCGCGAAGACAGATCAACACAAGCTCTACTTTCATAAACTTGGAACGAAACAAAATGAAGACCAGCTGATTTTCGGCGGCTTTGAGGAAGAGAAATACCGTTATGTTGGCGGCTATACGTCAGATGATGAACGCTACTTGTTTATCTCAGCCAGCGTATCGACATCGGGTAACAAACTGTTCTTTAAAGATCTGAGTAAGCCAAACAGCCCACTTAAAACCATTTTAGATAACACCAGTTCTGATACTTGGGTAATAGACAACCAAGGCACGAAGCTGTACTTGGTTACGAACCTTAACGCGCCGAACAAACGCGTCGTGACGGTGGATGCGAGTCAGCCGCAGCCCAAAAACTGGAAAGATTTGATTCCTGAAACAAAGAATGTGTTACGCGTTTCTACCGCGGGTGGCAATTTGTTTGCGAGTTATATTGTTGATGCGATCTCGATGGTGAAGCAATACGACATGAACGGCAAACTCATCCGAGAAATCAAATTGCCTGATATTGGCAGCGCATACGGTTTCTCGGGTAAAAAAGATGAAACCGAAGTCTACTATTCTTTCACCAACTACAAGATGCCAAGCACTACGTATCGTCTGAACATCAAAGATGGTGATAGCGAGGTGTACTACAAATCTAAAGCGCCATTTGATCCAGCTTTGTATGACTCTCGCCAGGTGTTTTACACCTCAAAAGACGGAACAAAAGTGCCGATGATCATCACCTATAAAAAAGGGACACCGATGGACGGCAGTGCACCAACCATCCTATATGGTTATGGCGGTTTCAACATTAGCCTCACACCATCTTTTAGCCCGACACGTGCGGCTTGGTTGGAGCTTGGTGGTGTTTACGCGGTAGCGAACATTCGTGGCGGTGGGGAGTATGGTAAAGAGTGGCACAACGCTGGCATTCAAATGCAAAAGCAAAATGTGTTTGATGACTTTATTGCGGCGGCTGAATTCCTAATTGATGAAAAGGTAACGTCATCAAACAAGTTAGCCATTAACGGTGGATCGAATGGTGGCTTGTTAGTGGGGGCAGTTATGACGCAACGTCCAGATCTGTTTAAAGTGGCGCTGCCAGCAGTCGGCGTACTGGATATGCTGCGTTACCATACTTTTACCGCAGGTGCTGGTTGGGCGTATGACTACGGTACGGCTGAGCAAAGTAAAGAGATGTTCCAATATCTGAAAGGTTATTCGCCAGTGCACAATGTAAAAGCAGGGGTGGAATACCCAGCAACATTGATTACAACGGGTGATCATGATGATCGTGTTGTTCCTGCTCACTCTTACAAATTTGCTGCTGAGTTGCAGTCAAAACAGGCGGGTTCAAATCCGACCTTGATTCGCATCGAAACCAATGCAGGACATGGTGCTGGCACACCAACGCGTAAAATAATTGAGACAAATGCAGATATTTATAGCTTTGCACTGTTCAATATGGGGATAGAGAAACTGCAATAGTGCGAATCGTTTGCGTTTTTAGTTAACGAAATGCATTGGTGCTTTTGCACTCGATAATAAAAGGGAATCACAGAGTGTGATTTCCTTTCAATTTATTGTGGAGTAACTATTCTAAATTGACCGCAAGGCTAATTAAATTAAGGTATTTGCAATTTATTACAACTCTCTTCTTTACCTTAAGAGTAATATGCGATAAAAATAAAACTTGATCGCGATCACCTAACACCATTGCACTCCTTATTTATATGGTAAATTTAATTAATCATTTGTTCTAATGATAATTGAATTTTCATAAGTTTTAATATTCCCTTCTTTGTAAAGCTTACCAAATTTCAAGTTATATAAGATATAAGTAGCAGTGATTGAACTTTTACGACGCTTTATTTTATTTTAATTAAAACGTCTAATGTTTCGTCATTATTAAATTTGCTTTGATAATTTATATTATCCAAAGCGAGTTGTGTTGCTTGCTATTTATGATGACCTCATGACGTGAATAATTTTATAATCATTAAAATGGATACAGTTTTATGAATTTAGTGAAACCGTCTGTTGTTATCATGGCAGCAGCCCTTCAACTCGCGTCTTCTGCTTATGCTCAGACAAATAATGACGAAGAACTACAAGATATGTCTGACCCACTTGCGGTTTACACCCAAGCGGGCTTTGGTATTACTGACAAAGGCGCGAACATCAAAATCGGTCAAACTTACCAATCTAGCCAGCCTGGCACCATGGCGATGAACATCATCGAAATGAAAGGCATTGGTGGTGAGCTATTTGGCATTCGCGACAATGACGATCCAATGTATGCCAATGTTGATGACAGCATTGACTCTTTCCGACTACGTAATTTCCAAGTAGAAGTCGCAAAAGGTCTAGGCCGTCAATTGGATGTAAACTACGATGTTGATAACGATAAATTAGATGCATCTTACAGCTTTATTCAAGGCCTACCTAAGTTTGGTATGTTGCAGTTATTTCCTTTAGCTGGTGCGGGTGTCACTATTGCTAATGATTTTAGTGATGATGACAAAGGTTATGAAATTCCAGGTACTTTCACCGTTGTCGGTATGTACTCAAAAATTGAATTAACCGATAAAATCTGGATTAACTACAACCCAATGTATATGCATACATTGTCAGGGTCTAGTCAATATAAAGACACTTATTACGCGGGTGAAGATAATATCTTAACTCATGAGTTTGCGTTGTCTTATCAAATTAATCCTCGCGCTAATATTCGTTACTTTGCAAACTGGAATGAGCACGTTAATTTCGGTGATGGTGATCACCGTATCGAATTTAACTACCAATTCTAACTCCCTCGTTTATTTCCAGAATAGAAAGTGCGTTTATCCATATATTTAAATATTTAGGCTAGGGCACTTTCTACATAAAGTAGGTTTATCATGAAAGCCAAATATAAATTTGCGTTGGTATCTATTGCTATATCTTCTGCATTACTATCAGGATGCAAAACTGGCGATATCGCAACGAAAACTGCCCAAGCACCCTCTGTTGAAACCGTTACCCTAACCGAAACAAAAATCACTCCTTATCATACTTTTATCGGTCGAACTGAAGCGGTAAATGACGTTGATATTATGCCTCGAGTCGGTGGCGAATTAACCGCGATTCATTTTAAAGATGGCGATATGGTCGAAAAAGGCCAATTGCTGTTTGAAATCGACGACCGTCCTTACAAAGCGGCACTGGCGTATGCAAAAGCGTCGTTGCAAAAAGCAAAAGCACAACTCGTTCAAACTACGCGTGATGCAGAACGTGTGAAGAAACTCATCAAAGATAAAAGCATCAGTGAGCAGCAATACGATGACGCCATTGCTGCGCACGCCGCAGCGATTGCTTCGGTAGAAGAGGCGAAAGCGACGCTGGTTTCAGCAAGGCTCGATCTTGAATTTAGCTCTGTGCGTGCTCCTTTCTCTGGCCGCGTGGGGTTCAGCAACTTCCGAGTGGGTGACCGTATTTCGAAAATTCAACTCGTTCCTCTTGTTTCGATCACTCAAATCGACCCAATTCGCTTTGGCTTTGATGTGGATGAGAAGCTCTACCGCCGCGTAAGAAGCGCGATTGATGTGGCTCATCGTAACGATGACAAACTGGATGTTGATTTAACACTGACGCTTTCAGACGGTTCATTGTATCCGCTTGATGGCAAGATCTACGCCGTTGGCAACAAGATCGATTTAGAAACAGGCTCAATTCGAGCAGAAGCACAATTTGATAACCCAACTTACGCGCTTATGCCGGGTGAATATGGCAACTTGACCATCAAGCTGCGCAACAAAACCATTGATGGTTTGCTTATCCCATCGGCGGCTGTTCAGCAAGACCAAGCGGGTGACTACGTCATGGTGGTTGGTGATGATCACGTGGTGTCTCGTCGTAACGTTGAACTTGGTCAGACCTACGGTGTGAAACGTGCTGTGCTGACTGGCTTGGCGGCTAACGAAAAAGTCATCGTTAATGGTCTTCAAAAAGTGCGTCCGGGTGCAACGGTGAAAGACGTTGAACTACAGAGTGAACAAGGCTGAGTGAGTACTGATGTTAAGTAAATTTTTCATTCACCGGCCGAAGTTTGCTTTGGTGATCTCACTGGCGATGACATTGATGGGTATGATCGCCCTGAAAGTCTTGCCAATTTCTGAGTATCCTCAAATCTCTCCAACGGTAATTACGGTGAGCACCATGTATCCGGGTGCAAACGCGGACGTGGTTAAAAAGACGGTAGCACAACCGATAGAAGCCAAAGTCAATGGCGTTGAAGACATGATTTACATGTCTTCTGTGATTGGTAACGATGGCTCATACACATTGCGTATTTACTTCCGAGTGGGCGCAGATGGCGATATGGCGCAGGTTCGTGTGAACAACTTGGTGGCACAGGCGACGTCATCTCTACCACAAGAAGTAAACCAAATCGGTGTGACGGTTAAGAAGAAATCTTCCGACATGCTGGGCGTTATCACACTGCGTTCTCCGAAACAGTCTTACGACAGTATCTACCTTTCTAACTACGCGGATCTCAATATCGTTGAGCGTCTAAAACGTATCGAAGGTATGAGTGACATTACGCTGCTGGGTAAGAAAGACTACTCAATGCGTATTTGGTTGAACCCAAATAAACTGGCCACCTTGAAGCTATCTGCTAGCGATGTTATTGGCGCAATTAAAACGCAAAACATCCAAGTGGCGGCGGGTAAGATCGGTGGTATGCCAGCTCCGGGTGACCAGCAATATCAATATGTTTTGCAAACCAAAGGTCGCCTTACTTCTGCGGAAGAGTTCGAGAACATCATCATCCGTGCGAGCAAGAAAGGTTCTTTGATTCGCTTGAAAGATGTGGCTCGTGTCGAAGTTGGCGCACAAGGCTACGAAGCTGATGGTCGTATGAATAACGAACCAGCCGCCGTTCTGGCCTTGTACCAGTTGCCGACAGCGAACGCGCTAGACGTGATGGAACGCGTGAAAGAGGCCATGAAAGAGTACGAGAAATCGTTCCCAGATGATTTGGTCTACGACATCGCGTATGACTCTACCGAATACGTAGAGACATCGATTGATGAAGTGTACGAGACGCTGGTGATTGCGGTACTTCTTGTAACCTTCGTTGTGTACGTTTTCTTGCAGAACTGGCGAGCGACCATTATTCCAACCTTAGCGATTCCGGTTTCCATCATTGCGACGTTCGCAATCATGGGCGTGATGGGCATGACCATCAACACCATTTCGTTGTTTGGCTTGATCCTCGCCATCGGTATCGTGGTGGACGATGCTATCATCGTGGTGGAGAACGTGGAGCGGGTTATCCATGAAGAGCATTTAGACCCGATTCCTGCCACTATCCAAGCTATGAAAGAAGTGACGGGGCCAGTATTGGCAACAACGCTTATTTTGTTGGCGGTATTCGTACCGGTTGCGCTATTGCCGGGTATTTCTGGTCGAATGTTCAACCAGTTCGCGGTCACCATCTGTGTGTCGGTGCTGATCTCTGCGATCAACGCATTAACGTTAACGCCAGCGCTTTGTGCGTTGATGTTGAAATCTACTCACTCACAACCTATTGCGCCTTTGCGTGCGTTTAACCGAGGTTTTGAAGCAATAACGCGCAAATACCAAGGTTTAGTTGGCTTCTTGAGCCGCCGCATTGTGCTGAGTATCGGTGTTTATGGCGCGCTTATTGCGGTGCTGGCATTTGCGTTCATGACCGTACCTTCTTCTTTCGTTCCGAACGAAGATAAAGGCGTGTTCATGGTCGAAATGCGTTTGCCAGACGCAGCAGCATTGCAGCGTACTGCACCATTAATGAAGAAGTACGTTGATGAGCTAAAACAGATGGAAGGTGTGGAGAACGTGGTTTCGGTTGCGGGCTTCTCGGTAATTAACATGGCGTCGATTCCAAACTCGGGCATGTTGATCATCAAACTGGATAACTGGAGCAAACGTAAAGACCCTGAGTTACACCAACGCGCGTTGATGAACAAAGTTAACCAAATGCTGAACTCAACGCCAGATGCCGCTTCGTTCGTTTTCGCGACGCCGGCAATCAAAGGTATGGGTGCGGTGGATGGTTTCAACCTTGTGCTGCAAGACAACTTGGGCCGTTCTCCACAAGAGTTGGCAAAAACAACCGCTGATTTTGTTGCCCAAATCAACCAACTGCCTGAAGTGGCGCGTGCGTTCTCGATTTTCCGTGCGAACATTCCGCAACGTTACATCGATATTGACCGCGATAAAGCGATTTCGATGGGCGTACCGTTGAATGAAATCTTCAGCACACTGCAAGCACAGTTGGGCGGTGCATACATTTCTGACTTCAACTTGTTTGGTCGTTCGTACCAAGTGAAAGTGCAAGCAGAAGAGCAATACCGTGACAACATCGACGACATCGACCATCTGTTTGTTCGCTCAAGCTCTGGAAAAATGGTGTCACTGGCAACGCTAGTGAAAGTGAAGCCGATCTTCGGCCCTGATACCTTATCGAACTACAACATGTTCAGTTCTGCAACCGTGAACGGTGCGCCAGCGCCAGGTTACAGCTCGGGTGATGTTGTAAAAGCCATTGAAAAACTGGCTGCGGAATCTTTGCCAAGTGGTTACTCGTACGAGTGGTCAGGCATGACTTACCAAGAGATGAAAGCAGGCAACATGGCGCCAATCGCGTTCGCATTGTCTTTGCTGTTCACCTACTTGTTCTTGGTGGCTCAGTACGAAAGTTGGACTATTCCTGCTGCGGTAATGATGGCGGTTCCAGTCGCGATTCTCGGCGCAATGGGCACGCTACTGCTGGTGGGACAACCGTTCGATTTGTACGTGCAGATTGGTGTGGTCATCTTGATCGGTATGTCCGCCAAAGTGGCGATTCTTATCGTGGAATTTGCCAAAGTTCTGCGAGAAGAAAAGGGCTTATCCATCATTGATGCTGCCAAAGAAGCTGCTCGAATCCGTTTCCGTGCAGTACAGATGACTGCGTTCGCCTTCATCTGGGGGGTATTCCCGTTGGTGATTGCATCGGGTGCCGGTGCGGCATCTCGTCACTCACTAGGCTTTGCGGTATTCGGCGGCATGATTCTCTCTACGTTTGTAGGCACGTTGCTGACGCCGGTGTTCTTCGTGATGATGCAATCTCTGCGCGAGAAGTTTAAGCGAAAGAAACCCACTGAACTTGAGGTGAGCGAGCAATAACGCTGATTTCAACTGACTCCACAACACCCCCACGCTGTGTGCGATTGGCCAATGCCTTTCATTGATATACAACCACCGTCGCAGCGTGGGTTCCCCCAAACAATAATAGGTTTTAGCATGAAAAATCTTTCAAAAATCGTCGTAGCGAGCTCTCTACTGACGTGTGCTGCTGCGCAAGCGGGTGGGTTATACCTTTACGAAACTACAGCATCGGATATTGGTTTGGCATCCGCTGGTATGGCGGCTCGTGCGCAAGATGCCTCAGTAATGGCAGCAAACCCGGCTGGTCTGGCGAATGTTTCTGGTAAATCTTTCTCTGGTAACCTGATTGGCCTTTACGGTGACGCGCAACTAGACACGATGACTGGCGATGCGGGTAACGTGATTGGTTTTGTTCCTATGGCGTCGGCATTTTACAGCCAACAAGTAAACGACAAATGGACGCTGGGTATTGGTCTGTATGGCAACTACGGTCTTGGCCTCGAGTACGAAGGTCTTTTGAATAATCATTTAGATATTCCTACAGCAACGACGCAAGCCTTAACCATTCAACCTTCCGCTTCTTACCGCATCAATGATCACTGGTCTGTGGGTGCGGCGCTTGGCATTCAGTACGGTATGTATGAAGTGGAAACGAAGGGAGCCCTGAACTTCAATGACGAAGACCAAGATACTCAGCTCAACGGCCGAGTAGGTGTACTTTATGAGGCAACACCAGGCACGCGTCTTGGCCTGTCTTACTCTTCTGAAACCGAATTTGAATTCGACAATAGCAACTCCATTGCTCCGCAACAACTGATCTTCAGTGCTTACCACGAAGTGAATGATGACCTAGCAGTGATGTGGAACGTGAACTGGCAAGACTGGAGCGAATACACAACCACGCTGAACGTAGAGACACAAGACACTTACCAAATCGCATTGGGTACTCAGTACAAACTGAATGAAAAAATGATGTGGAATGCAGGTTTTGCATTCGATACCAGCATGTATGAAAGCCAATCAAACGGTGACATTACCGTTCCTACTGGCAAGGCATACCGCATTGGTACAGGCATTGATTACAAATTGGATTCAGAAAACTCAATTGGTTTCGCTTTTGAAGCGATCTTGATGGAATCGTCAGAAACGCCACGCTTACAAGCTGGTTTTGATGAGCCTGCTCTGTACTTCATGAGCATGAGCTACAACTGGAAAAACTAATCATTCCTAATCGCTAAAACGCCTTCCTTACAGGCCATTCTACCCTAACTACCTGCACTGGATGCTGTCATGCCATCTAAGGTAGTTAGGGCGCTTCTGTCACATCCAGTGAGTGATGATTCAAAAAGTATCTGCGCAGCTAAGTGCGGGTATTCAACATCTCAAAGGACTAAAAAATGAAAAATAAACTAGCGTTAGTGTGTACGACTTTGTTGGTCAGTACGCTGGCTCATGGTGCCGAGCACCGAGTAAAAGACAATAAAAACAAGTTGGCGGATGACCCAACAAAAGTCATCACGAAATTTGGCGCGTCGTACGCAAACAACTACGATTTTGATGATCAAAACATCTCATTCTCGGGCTCACTTGCGCTTGACCAAGCGCGCAAAATCAACCTGCGTATCAATGATGATGCGAGCGAGTGGCGTATTGGTGGCTCGTGGTTGTTTCCGGTCGGTATCGTTAACTTCAACTTCGGTAAAAATGAATACGTAAACGGCGCGGATCAAACCAACTACAGCGTTGGTACCTTTATGCCGCTAAGTTATTTCGGGATTGAGCCAGCAGGCTTCCAAATTTTCCCAATGGCAGGCTATACGTACAACACTGGTGATGTTCCTGTTTGTGACGGTGCAGAAAGTAGCCACTGTAGCGAGCCTAACTTTACGGGCACGCCAAGTGCAGAGAATGGCTTCAATATGATGAGCTCTTCAGGCAGCAGCGGTTACGTTGGTGCATTTGCGCTGAAATCGTTTACCAAAGAACTGACGTTAATCAGCTTCGCAGCGGGCACTTACGGCTCAGAAAACAGTGAAGGAGAGAACTACAAAGGCTTCTTTGGTGGTATCGGCCTTGGTTACCTTGTGAACAAACGCCACTCGTTTAACGTAATGACGTTTGTCATGGACAACAACACCTACCTGGATGAAGCAGACAAGCGTGTTGCGGTATCGTACCAATATCAATTTGAATAATGGAAACACAGCGCTAATGCGTTTGTGACGTCCAGTCCGTTAACACAAGCTAGCCTGTGATTCGAGCGTGTCACTGACATTATTTCAGCCCTTGCTCAGCGATGAATACTGAGGAAATTCTCAAGCAGCAATGCGAGAGATAGCACAGCATGAATTAACGCCAGTGATAACGTTCAATCGGCTTACGATTGTTCTTCAATACTCTTCTGGTATTGATGTTTCAAAACGTACATGCGCTTCACGTCACGATAGCTGCCATTAATGAAGTACTCTTCGATAAGATGGCCTTCCTCAATAAAGCCGCACTTTTTATACAGATGGATGGCAACTTCGTTCTCAACCGCAACCAATAGGTAGATTTTGCGTAAGTTAAGGATGGAGAAAGAGTAATCCAATGCGCGATGAATCATTTCCATCGCATAACCACGGCCTTGATGGTCTGGCGCGATGATGATTTGAAATTCCGCACTGCGGTGGATGTAGTTGATTTCAATCAGTTCCACCAAACCAATCAAAATGCCGTCAGCGTCTTCAACGACAAAGCGTCGTTCTGCGTCATCGTGAATGTGTTTGCGGTAAAGTTCTTCGAGCTCGTCATAGGACTCGTAAGGTTCTTCAAACCAGTAGGCCATGATATTGCGATTGTTGTTGAGTTCGTGGATAAAACGCAAATCAGAGCGTTCTAATGCACGCATTTTTAGGCCTTTTTTCATCCTGTTTCTCCAATGAGTGGGAGGGCAAATCCTCCCCGGTTGATGCTAGAAAATCTTAACGTATCTTAGGGAAAACACCTCGCATATTTTTATCAACTTTGTCATTTGTATCAACGGATATTTGACCTGTGTCAAACTTCGTAAGTTGCTAAAATTATTAATAATACTCGTTAATCCAGACGATAAAAAAGCTGATTAGTAAGGGAGGCTGATTTCATATTAAATACCGCGCAACGACTTCGTGTCTTAATCTAAACAAACAAGGTATTCAATATGTTTTCAATCGGTGACGTAGTGGTAGCGACTAAAGGTGTCGAGCAAGGCGAAATGGTTGTTACAGGTTTAAGCAGCGGCGGTTTTTACGCTCACGTTAAAGCTGGCGAAAAGACGCTAACTTACCCTGCTAAAGATCTTAAGAAAGCATAATTCAATTTGCTGACTTCTTAATCCCAAGTCAGCGCAAGGTGAATCACTCCTCATCTTGAATTTACTTGGGAATCGCAAAGGTAGCGCATCAGTCGCTACCTTTTTTATTGTTGATTCATCATCTCACTCATTGCTCATTCGATACGCCTTGATGCTCGCTGTGGTTGATTTCTACGCGATTTCTCCCGGTTTCTTTCGCTTTGTATAACGCTAAATCAGCACGTTTCACTAACGGCTCAAAAGAGTCATCCAAACCACACACTTGAGTTACCCCAATACTGGCGGTGAATGTCATATCACGCCCTGAATATCGAATCGTCGTGGTTTCTAAGGCATTTCGGATGGTTTCTAACGTATCCATTGCTTCTTGACAAGAGCGGCTTCTCAGGACGATAGCAAATTCTTCACCACCGACACGAGCAAGCAGGTCGCATTCTCGTAAATGCCCTTTAATGGTATTGGCAGCATGGATGAGAGATTTGTCGCCAGCGTCGTGCCCGAACTTGTCATTCAGTTTTTTAAAGTTATCTAAATCCAAAATCGCGACGTGGAATTTGATCCCTTGCGTGCGAAATTCAGAAAGACGATGCTCAATTTGACGCATGAACTCTCTGCGGTTTGGAATGCCAGTAAGATCGTCTGTGGTGGCGAGGTGCTCCATTTTCATGATCTGAATATGCAGCGCAATGTTTAACGCTATCCAGTTGGCAATGCATTGCAACTGTGCGGCTTGTTCCTTGGTATAAAAATGGGTTTGATGATGCGCGACGTTAAGCGTGCCCAAGCACATTTGACCATGCATCAGCGGCGCATCCATACACGTGCCCATACCGCTGGAGGTCAACATGACGCAATCTAGCTCGTCGGATTGAGAAACGTCGTCACAAATGATCAGTTGTTGGTTTTTGAACACACGCCCGACGAAGGCTTGATCAATCGGCACGAGAAAATCGGCAGGAATCGCTTTGTTGCCGGAAAAAGAGTAGACCTTGAGGTAGTCACTGTTTTCGTACAGCGTAATGCTGGTGCGGTCAGATTCAAAAATCCGATTGATCCATTCTGCGACAGTATCGAGCACCTGCTGTAACGTCTGTGATTGAGCTAAAAAGTGAACAAAGCCGATCGGTAAACATATTGGGCTTTCCATGTTTTGCGTCGACAAGTCATTTGGGTCAAAAGTTCTTTCAAGTCTCAATAGCCATCTCCCTAGACATTCCTCTAAATGTAAACAATAAGTAACACGCAGCTATTTTCAAGAAAAATACGTTCCTTTAACAGAGTATGGTTTATTTCTCGCCACTTGTGAGTGTCAGGTTGCTTAATGTGAGCTTGAACTCATGTCTAAACCGATAATTTTTATGCCTAATTAGCAAGAGGTGACCATTCGGTAAAGCGTAGCGAAGACAGCAAGAATAAGAGAGGTTTGTTAAGCATTTGAGAGAACAGGTAAGAAAAAGTAAGAAAAAGCCCCTCTGAATGAGAAGGGCTTGGTTGCTCGAGTTCGAGCTTAACTTTCTTTGTAGTGCTCTAAAATCAGTTGGCTGATTTGCGCGATCAGCTGATCGCGAGCTTGAAGCGAAAGGTCAGTGTCTGTGACGTAAATACTGATGTAAACCGGCTTGTAGTTGTCTTTCCAGATCATCGCGCTAATGCCGCGTGAACCGTAGTTACCTGCGCCAGAGCGGTCTGCAATCGACCAGCCTTTTGGCAGAACAGAGCGCATGAGAGAATCCGATACTTTGTTGTCTTGCATCCAGATTTTCAGCTGTGTGCGTGACTCGTAAGATAGGGCGTTATCTTCCATCAAGGTATGTAGGGTGTTTACCATGGCGTTAGGAGTTGTGGTGTCTCGCTTATCGCCCGGTTTTGCTTCATTCAAACGGGGTTCCAATCGGTCAAGTCGCGTTGCTTTGTCGCCAATAGATCGCAAAAACAGCGTGACCGCTTTAGGACCACCAATTTCATTTAGCACTAAGTTCGCGGCGGTGTTGTCGCTCATCAACATGGCGGCTTCACAAGCGTGTTCGATGCGTGTGCTTTGTCCAGCCAGTTTATCCATCACCGGAGACCAAACCACAATATTGCGTTCATCGATTTTCGCTGTGGCATTTTTGTTGAGTTTGCCGCTATCCATGTCGCTTAGCATGGTGGCACACGCTAACGTTTTGAATGTGCTCATTAATGGGAAACGTTCGTCTCCGCGATAATCCCAACGCTCGTCCGTTTGTGTATCCCAGACTGACACTCCAATTCGCCCAGATGTTTGTTTCTCAATGAGGGAGATGTCTTCGTTTAATTTGGAGGCGTAACTAACAGTTGAGCAAACCATCAGCCCAACCAACAGGAATAACTTTTTCATGCGTGGA
The DNA here is from genome assembly GCF_043106015.1 of Vibrio sp. GLN_1. Classification (NCBI taxonomy): domain Bacteria; kingdom Pseudomonadati; phylum Pseudomonadota; class Gammaproteobacteria; order Vibrionales; family Vibrionaceae; genus Vibrio; species Vibrio sp. GLN_1. The sequence goes on along the minus strand of NZ_JBICMD010000036.1, from coordinate 1,126,874 downwards.
GTTCTTCGTTCTTTTGGTTTTGATTCGCACTTTGGCGATGTTAAGCAAACTATAACGAGTGAATACTCTAACCACTGTTAAATCCCTGTCGATTTTCTGTAGGATTCTGCGCAATACCTCCAAGTTTGTTATTGACCTTAGGTATATTGTGGGTTTACTCAACTTTACGAATATTGACGTTGCATTACGCTAGAAAAACTAAACTAGAGTTGTCGTCAATTTGAGAGTGATGTTCATGAAAACTGTACGAAATTTTGTATGGATGATAATTGCCGCCGTGTCTGTGTTGTGGTGGATGAGTGAACCGCAACTGCTGTCCTCGACCCAATTCTTCCAATGGCGTTCCGCGCTTATTCAATATTCTGGTGTTTTGTCGTTAGCTTTGATGTCTATTGCGATGGTGCTTGCGCTGCGCTTACCTGTGATCGAGCAATGGGTTCACGGGATGGATAAGGCCTATCGTGTGCATAAATGGCTCGGCATTACGGGGGTTAGCCTCGGAGTCGTGCATTGGTTGACGTATAAAGTGCCAAAATGGCTAGTGTCGGCAGGAGTGCTCGAAAAACCAATTAAACACACCGGGGTTGGGCCTTCTGGGAACAACTTTGTCGGTTTAGAGCTCTGGGTCAAAGAGCTGCGCGATGTGGGGCTTGGTTTGGGGGAGTGGGGTTTTTACCTGCTCTTAGCATTGCTCGTGGTGTCACTGTGGACGGTTGTTAAATACAAGCCATTTAAGTTGTCGCATCGTTTAATGGCTGCTGTGTATTTGATGATTGCTGTTCACTCCGTTTTGCTGATCAAGCACGCGTACTGGGGTGAACCAATTCATTTCGTTGCTTTGGGCTTTGCCTTGATGGGCTCTGCAGCTGCCGTTTATAGCTTGCTTGGTTTTGTCGGACGAGCGAATCGTCATCCCGCTAAAGTGGTGTCGACTCGCTACTTCCCTCAAGCACGAGTGATGGAGTTGGTTTTGGCGCCAAGCAATAACGGCCAAGGAAAACCTTGGCAAGGACACAAAGCTGGGCAGTTTGCTTATGTTCGTTTTGGTAATGAAGATCCGCATCCGTTTACGATTGTTTCAGGTGAGCATGAACCAGAGGTACGCTTTTTGATCAAAGAGTTGGGTGATTTCACCACGGATTTGTACCACAGGGTTAAAATTGGTGAAGAAGTGATGGTTGAAGGCCCTTACGGACGCTTGGCGTTTGACGTCAATAAGCCGCAGATTTGGATTGCGGGTGGTGTTGGGGTCGCGTCGTTCTTTGCCATCTTAGCGTCACTCAAATCGCTAAAAACGCATCCTCCTGTGCATTTGTTTTACTGCACGCGAGGTTTGGACAGTCATTTAGTGGACGAGTTGTGGAAAATGGCACGTCTTGCGCAAGTGAAGCTGAACGTGATTGATACGGCGGTGTCTCCTCGACTTAACGTAGAGCGTATCGCGAGCGAATGTGGCGATTTAGCGCGTTATGAGTTCTATTTCTGCGGGCCTGAAGCTTTTTCGCAAACACTGAAAAAAGAGTTGAATGCTTATCGCGTCGATACCGAACGTCATTACCATGAAGAGCTGTTCGTCATGCGATAGTGACAAGGATGAACGAAACAAAAAGGAGCTGAGTGCAGCTCCTTTTGTCTTGTTGTATTCATGTCTAACGTATTGTCATCGTTAGATTATCTTGTTTAAGCCGAAGCCTACTTATAACCTTACAACTTCACTTTTTTGACCATGCCAGCTTCTGCGTGGCCTGGAATGTTACAAGCAAACTCTACGTTGTTGTCTCCGTGGAAGTGCCACAAAATCTGTTTTGCTTTACCCGGTTCTACGGTGACAGCATTGCCTGAGTCGTGCATGTGATTACCTGACATGTTTTTCATCATCTCACGGTGCTCAAGTTGCTCTGCTGCAGAACCGATGGTGAACTCATGATCGATTTTGCCCGTGTTCATCACCACGAACTGCACGACGTCGTTCGGTTCGATTTTTACGTCTTTCTTGAAGGTGATTTTCATGTCATCGCTCAAAATTACATGGACGACTTTATCCGGTTTCGCCCCATTCGCTGGCATACCCACTGCTGACATTCCTGCCATGCCTTGCATGTTGGAGTGATCCATTTTTGAATGATCCATCGGCATCTCGCCCATGTTCATGTTATCCATCGACATCGAACCATGGTCCATTTTGCCGTGATCCATGTTGTCGTGGTTCATGTTCGAGTTATCCATTTGCGCGAATGCGCCTGCTGATACCATAGTTAGAGCAAGAGTGATAAGGGTCTTTTTCATGTTGATTTCCTTTACTGTCAATGAGGTAGTGCGCCATTGCAGTTTGTACAATGGCGCTTGTTGTTTATTTCTCTGGGTTTTGAGTTTTGTTGACTTCTCGCTGCTTCCACAGTTTGAAGATTGCTGGTAACACCAGCAGAGTCAGTAGTAGGGCAGAGGCCATGCCGCCAATCATTGGTGCAGCAATACGCTGCATGACTTGAGAGCCAGTACCTGAGCCATACATGATAGGGATAAGGCCAATGATGACCGTGAGAACCGTCATCATGACCGGACGTACACGCAGCCCCGCACCTTCTCGAATGGCATCGGTTAAATCACCAATTTGCAGAGCTTGTTGGTTTTCTTCTGAGTGAAGTTTTTTGTGGTGCCACGCTTGGTTGAGATACACCAGCATGATGACGCCTATCTCCACCGCAACGCCGGCGAGAGCGATAAATCCGACCCCCACAGCGATGGAGAAGTTGTAGTTGAGGTAGTGCATCAACCACAAGCCACCAACCATCGCTAAAGGCAGAGTCAGCATAATGATCAGCACTTCACCCACACGGCGGAAGCTGAAGTAAAGCAACATCATGATGATCACCAAGGTTATCGGCACGACCACACTCAAGCGGTCTTTCGCGCGTTCCATGTATTCGTATTGACCAGACCAAGCGAGCGAATATCCAGCAGGGAGCACCAGTTGGTCAGCCACTGCTTGCTGCGCTTCCACCACGTAAGAACCAAGGTCGCGGCCATCAATGTCCACAAACACCCAGCCGTTAGGACGTGCGTTTTCAGTTTTGATCATCGGCGGACCGTCTTCGTAACGAATGTCAGCGACATCAGCGAGTGCAATACGCGCTCCATTTGGTGTCACTAGCGGTAAGTTTTGCAGCTTAACCACAGAGTCACGGTAGTCTTGCGGGTAGCGAACGTTAATCGGGTAGCGTTCCAAGCCTTCAATGGTTTCTCCAACATTCATACCACCGACAGCGGTTGAGATGACTTGCTGAACGTCTTTGATGCTCAATCCATATCTCGCGGCAGCGCGGCGTTTAATGTCGATTGTTACGTAACGGCCACCGGCTACACGCTCGGCATAAACCGATGAAGTGCCGCGAACGTTGTTCAAGATAGGTTCTAACTGTGCACCAATCTTTTCGATCTCTTTCAGGTCTGGGCCTGCGATTTTGATCCCGATTGGCGTCTTAATGCCCGTCGCAAGCATGTCGATACGCGTTTTTATCGGCATTACCCATGCGTTGGTTAGCCCCGGGAACTGCACGAGATTGTCGAACTCTTTGCGCAATGACTCTGTGGTCACGCCTTCACGCCATTGGTCATGAGGTTTGAGCTGAATTACCGTTTCAATCATGGTGAGTGGTGCAGGGTCGGTGGCGGTTTCTGCACGGCCAATCTTGCCCCAAACCGTTTTAACTTCCGGTACGGTTTTGATCAGCTTGTTGGTTTGCTGAACCAACTCACGTGCTTTACCGATGGAAATGCCCGGGTAGGTGGTCGGCATGTACATCAAATCGCCTTCATCCAATGGTGGGATGAATTCGCTGCCTAGTTGGCTAGTTGGGTAGTACGCCGATGCCAATAGGCCGAGCGCCAGTACGATCATCGCTTTCGGATATTTCAAGCTCAGATTAAGCAATGGACGATACAGCGCAACCAGACCACGGTTAACAGGGTTCTTATGTTCTGGCAGTATTTTACCGCGAATAAAGTAGCCCATTAGAACTGGCACGAGCGTGATCGCAAGTGCTGCCGCTGATGCCATGGCATACGTCTTGGTAAAGGCGAGAGGAGAGAACATCTTGCCTTCTTGACCTTCCAGTGCAAACACTGGAACAAAGCTTAACGTGATGATAAGCAGCGAGAAGAATAGGGGCGCACCCACTTCTTCAGCGGCTTTACCAATCACTTGCCAGCGGTTCTTATCCGTGAGTGGCGTTCGCTCAATGTGCTTGTGGACGTTTTCTATCATTACGATGGCACCATCCACCATTGCACCGATGGCGATGGCAATCCCCCCGAGCGACATGATGTTGGCATTAATGCCTTGAGAATGCATCACGATAAACGCTGCAAGGATGCCTACAGGCAAGCTCAGGGCGATAACCAATGAAGAGCGAATATGGAACAAGAACAGCGCACAGACGATGGCTACGACGATGAACTCTTCCGCTAATTTCTTCCAAAGGTTATCGACAGCTGCATTGATCAGCGTAGAACGGTCGTAAGTGGCGACGATTTCAACACCATCCGGCAAGCTACGCTGTAAATCTTCTAACTTGTCTTTAACTTTGCTGATCACTTCACTTGCGTTTTCGCCATAGCGCATCACGATCACGCCACCCACCGCTTCACCTTCGCCGTTAAGCTCAGAGATACCGCGACGCATTTGTGGACCTAAGTTGATGTCAGCAATGTCACCCAATAAGAGCGGTGTACCTTTGTCGGTCACTTTAAGCGGCAGCGATTTAATGTCTTCGATGCTGGTCAAGTAACCGGTGGTGCGAACCATGTGCTCAGCTTCAGCAACTTCAACTACGGATGCCCCCGTTTCTTGGTTGCCGTTTTGAATCGCCATGTTTACTTGTTGCAGCGTTAAGTTGTAAGCACGCAGCTTCGCCGGATCAATCTGGACTTGATACTGCTTAACCATACCGCCTACGGTTGCGACTTCAGAAACGCCATCGACGGTTTGCAGTTCGTACTTTAAGAACCAATCTTGCAAACTGCGCAGCTCGGCAAGGTCATGTTGACCCGTTTTGTCTTGCAATACATAGCTGTAGACCCAGCCCACACCCGTTGCATCTGGGCCTAAGGTTGGTTTTGCACTTGGTGGTAATTTAGGTGCAACTTGGCTTAGGTATTCCAAAACACGTGAACGTGCCCAGTACATGTCGGTATTGTCGTTGAAAATGATGTAAACGTACGAATCCCCGAAGAACGAATACCCACGAACGGTTTCTGCACCCGGTACGGCGAGCATCGCGGTGGTTAGCGGATAAGTCACTTGATCTTCCACCACTTGAGGTGCTTGACCCGGGTAGCTGGTTTTGATGATCACCTGAACATCAGAAAGATCCGGAATTGCGTCAACAGGCGTATTCTTTACACTGTAAAGTCCTGCTAAAACAAGCATTAAGGTCGCGATCAAAACCATAAAGCGGTTGTTGAGTGACCAGCGGATAATTGCTCCAATCATAGTTAGCCCTCGATCGCTTCAATTTGTTTCAAAACGTAGTCAGAACCTTGTTTTTCAACTAGAAATCGGACTTTCTGACCTTCCTTGAAACCGGATAAATCCACTTCATCACCCACAGAGAAGTTCATTTCACCGGCATCCCAGTTCCATTCTGAAACCGGAAGGTGATTGAGCGTGATCATGCCAAAATCCGCCATTAGCATGCTGATGTCTCCCGTTACCCAAACGTCAGTCGCGAGAACGGTGTCATCGGCTTTGTAGTCAACGATTTCGTATTGACCCGACGCGGCTTTTTGAATTTCGAACTCAATAGCTTGGCCCTTTTGCAGCGAGCCCATATCGACGCCGTCAGCGAGGGTAAAGTTCATAACCATCCCCGGCCAATCCCACTCTGGTACGGGCTGGTGGTTGATGGTCAACATGCGATGGTCTTTCATCACATCAGTGATTTCGCCCTTCGTCCAAGCCGTTTGCGAAGTGGCTTCGGTCGGTGATGAAATGCGCGATAGATCAGCCGTTTGGCTCGATTCTGAATCCAACATAAAGTGAGCTGAGGTTACGATGCGATCGTCTTGAGTCAGGCCTTGTAGTACCTCGATTTTGTCGTCAGCTTCACGCCCGACTTCGATGCGCGTTGAGCGGTATTTGCCGTCTCCTTCAGACAGCACGACGCGAGTCATACCCCCCGAGCGGATAACGGAAGACTTTGGAATGGTTAACACCGCGTTGTCGCTGACAGGTTGTAAGGCAATATTGGCGAACATGTTCGGTTTCAGCTCGCCATTGGGATTAGAGAATTTAAGACGAACACGAAGCGTGCGCGTTTTAGGATCCAAAATTGGATACACATAATCGACGCTGCCTTGCCACTCTTTACCCGGAATCGCATCCAACGTCATAGTGGCGTCGCTGCCTGCTTTCATCCAGTGAGCTTGGCGCTCAAACACTTCGGCATCCACCCATACGTTTTCAAGTGGGCCCGCGCTGATCACCGCTTGAGCAGGGGATAGGTAACCACCTTCACGAACGTTCAAACTCGCGATGACGCCATCTTCCGGAGCTTTAATTTCAATAGTTTGTGATGCTTTCCCACGTTGAGTGATGGCTCTGATTTGAGAACGATCAACACCCAGTGTCACCAAACGTTCTGTCGCGCCTTTCACTAGGCCACTACGCCCAGTTCGGTAGGCGTTCAGCAGCTCTTCTTGTGCTTTGACTAGCTCAGGCGAATACAGCGTGAACAGCACATCGCCTTTGTTGACCTTTTCACCCACGGCATTGATGTAAAGCTTTTCAACCCAGCCCGCCACGCGAACGTTGGTTTGCCACAAATGGCTTTCGTCAAACGCGATGTAGCCAACAGTTTCAATTCGAGGTGAAAGTTGCTCTAAAGAGACTTGAGCGGTTTTTACACCTAAGTTGTTTTCAACTGATGGGTCAATTTTCACCGTGCCGGGTTTGTCTTGTTCACCTGCGAGGTCTTCGGCGTACACTGGGATCAAGTCCATGCCCATTGGCGATTTGCCCGGTTTGTCGCGCTTATAATTTGGATCCATTGGCGCAACCCAATAGAGGGGCTCGTTTGAGCTGCTCGCCGTGCTACCGCCTGTGCCGCTCATGTCGTGGTTTGCACCAGATAGGTACTGATTAACGCCAAACCCTAGTGCCCCGCCAACAAGCAGAGCGATGGTTGCTATCTTGATTGAATTTGAATTCATTCCTAATTCCTTATTTTCCCCATGAGGCATGACAGCGATGTTGATTGTTTATTGGTGTGCATTCGCCATCGTCCCCAAACTTGGGTTCTTTTATGTTTTTGTTTTAGTTCGCGCTTGCTTCAGGCGTGATGTTGGGTGCGGATACTTGATATTCGAAACCACCCAATAAAGCCGCTAAGTTGCTGTTTACGATGTTTAAATCGGTAATAAGACGTTGCTGTTCGAGCTTTAGCGCCAGCTCGTCTGTGCTTGCCATGATCACGTCATTAAACTGTGCGGTGTTGTTTTGATAACCCCTTTCTACCGCGTGAATACGAGCTTGAACTTGGGGAAGTAAGGTGGATTGATAACGCTCTAAACGCTGACTCAAGTTGGCGCGATCAACCAGCAATGTGTTGACCTTCGCGTTCATCTGAGTCAGTAACGTATCTTTTTGTGAGCGAGCAGCACCCACTTGATACTGAGCGGCGGCTAAGTTGCGGTCTTGGCGATTGCCAGTGAACAGGGGAATGTCCATTGTTAGATACGCGCTCACCAAATCCGATGCAGGTTCGCCTTTCATATTGTTGGCTTGACGATAAGCGTACATCACTTCCACACCGAATTGAGGCGTGTAAGCTTGCTCTGCAATGTCCACTTGAGTTTCATTGGCAGAAATACTTACGTCTGCCATTTTCACCATCGGGTGATCACTCAACTGTTGGTAGTGCTTGGTCGTTTCGCTATTTGCAGACAACTTTTGGTTCAATGACGCCCAAGTCAGTGTGTTGCTGGCTTGAAGTGTTGAGCGTCCGTTTTGGGTATAGGTATTGAGCCAGTCAGAGCCCAACCATTCTGAGAGTTGCGAGACCAAACGGCGCTGCATTTGTGCGTTGGCTTGCAGCTTTTCATCCAACTTACTCACTTGAAGCTGTGCATTCAGTAAATCTTGCGCTTCGCTTTTGCCGATTGAGTAATTGGTTTGAATGAAGTTTTCCATTTCCGTCATGAGCCGACGGTTTTCTAGCAAAATTTGCTCTGCCTTCTGCTGATAGCCCAGCTCCAACCAAAGCTGAGTCATGCTGTTTGCCACTTCAAGCTCCCGTGCGTGAACTTGCAGAGACAAACCATCGGCTTGTTGATTGGCTTTCTTTTGTTGGAGATCGAGCGTCGAGCCACGTTCGAACTGTTGCATCAAACCGACGGAGATATTGGTCATCGGATCTTCGTCAAATTTGAAGCTATCGACAGGCAAACCACCAAAACCGACTTTCAGTTTCGGGTCCATCAAAGTTGCGCTGGCTACGCCTGTTTCGCGCATCGCTTCCGATTGAGCATAGAACTGCTTGCGGTTGCCATCGTTGCTCAATGCAACGCTAATGAGGTTTGCTAGCTCATTGGTTGATTGAGCTTGCGCTTCTTGTTGTGCTTTCGTATTGGTTGGCGATTGCGCCACCACATTGAAAGCCGGTAGGGCAACCAGAGCCAGTGAGCATACTGGTGCCACTAAGCGATTTGGGTTGAATTCCATAATTTACATCCAAATTGATACCAAGCTCTTTTGCGTTTCGGGAACGATTGAACCGAGCGGGAGAGCGTTGGTATTTGCCAAACGGATGACGCACTTTTTTATCGCTAAATAGCAGGTAACAAATGGAGTTACGAGCGAATAGCTGAGGTGAGCACGCTATCAGTTGGGCGCAAAGAAACTGCCTGCAAAGGGATGCAGGGTCGAATACTTTGTATGGATTAAACTATCGGAGGCCGATACAAATCATGGGTGACTTGTACCACTGGTGCGGTGATTTCTGAGGCAATGGATGCGCGATAAGCCAGTGGGGATAGCTGGCTGACAGGGGCTGGTAACGGGACGAAAACGAATGAACAAGATGCTGTGCAGCAATTGTGGATCATGCCGGAGCCATCAACACAGCTCATGGTCATTTCTGTAGAGTCGGAGCTCAACGATAAGGCCATCTCCATGCTCATGCTCTGGGAGCCGCAGTGATCGTTCGCGCTTGCCATTTCTGTCATGTGTTCAGGCATCATAGCGCCACTCGACATCATTTTGATACTCATTAAAGGCGCGCTATTAACCACGCTAGATACCAGCAGTATCAGCGTTGTACATAACGTTAGCCAAATTGTATGCAGTGATTTAAGGCGCATACGGAGTCCAGTCAAAATGAGTGTAAATAACGAGTAACCGCTTAATAATAAAGGTTACCCTAGGGGGAAAGTCAAGCATTCACCCCCAAGTAAGCGTGAGATATTTGGTACATCTTGGGAGAGGTTAGACATATTAATCGCCAATAAATATCTCTTTATTGAGTTTTTTGTCACACGAACTTTCCATGGTAGGGGTTATCCTTATAGAATGTAAGGTTTAACATGCCTGCTTCGGGGGTTGTATGATAGAAATTGTCATCGATGGAAAATATAGAATTGTAGAAGAGGGGCTAACCCTTCTGGAAGCAGCCAAAGTGTGTGGGGTCGAAATCCCTTCACTGTGCGGAATGAACAAAAGTAACGAGAAAATTCCGTGTGATTTGTGTGTTGTCGAAGTGGAAAGTGGCGGAACTAAGCGCGCCTGTGACCTCAAAGTGTACCGCGGTCTCAATGTCGTCACGCAATCAGAACAACTGAGTGAGCACCGCAGAAAAGCGCTCAACCGAATCATGACGGACCACTACGCCGACTGTGAAGCTCCATGCAAAACGGCGTGTCCTGCTGGGGTAGACATCCAATCTTACCTCTACCATATCTCGCAAAACGATCATCAAAAAGCGATTGAAGTTATTAAACGCACACTGCCAATGCCGTTGTCTATTGGGCGCGTGTGTCCGGCATTCTGCGAAAGTGAGTGTCGCCGTTCTTTGGTGGATGAGCCGATTGCCATTCGCCAACTCAAACGCCATGCCGCAGATGCAGATCTAGCGGCGCATGAAGCGTATGTCCCAGAGAAAAAAACAGCGAAGCATCGCAAGATCGCCGTTGTTGGTAGTGGCCCCGGTGGCTTAACGGCAGGTTATTACTTGTCGAATGAAGGTTATGACGTCACCGTATTTGAGTCCATGCCAAAAGCAGGCGGTTGGCTACGCTACGGCATTCCTGAATATCGCCTACCCAAAGACATTCTAGACAAAGAAATCGAACTGATGTGCCGCAACGGCATGCAAGTTGAAACCAACAAAAAGCTTGGGGTTGATTTTACGCTGTCTCAATTGAGTGAAGACTACGATGCTGTCTGTTTGGCAGTGGGGGCGTCTCAAGCGGTAGAAATGAATTATTCTGGTAGCGACTTGGACGGTTGTTATCTCGGTGTTGATTACCTGAAAGATTATGTTACAGAACAAAACTACGTTACGGGCAAAAAAGTTGCCGTGATTGGTGGTGGTAACACTGCGATCGACTGTGCGCGTACGGCGCGTCGTGCGGGTGCCGATACCACTTTGATCTATCGTCGAACTCGCGACGAAATGCCGGCCGAAGACTACGAAATCGTCGAAGCTGAACATGAGGGCGTGAAGTTCCATTTCTTGACGAATCCGGCGGAAAACATCGCGGATGAAAACGGCCGGGTGAAGGCAATTCGATTAGAGCGAATGGCGTTAGGTGAGCCAGATGCGTCTGGTCGTCGTAGCCCGAAACCAACGGGTGAGTTCTTTACTGAAGCATTTGATACCGTGATTGCAGCGGTATCGCAAAAGCCGGATCTCAGCTTCTTAGAAAACGATGATTTGTCTATTCCACTAACGCGTTGGAACACATCTGAGTCCGACTCGCAAACCATGCACACGGGTACGGGCAATATCTTCAGTATCGGTGATTTTCGTCGTGGTCCTGCGACAGCGGTTGAAGCAGTGGGAGACGGGCGAGTTGCGGCAAAAGCGATTGATCTGTTCCTCAATGGCGATATGGCGGATATGCCGAAACCTGCGTTCAACTCTCGTAAAGAGAAAAAACTGGCGCAGGTAGACCCACTTCATTTTGAAAATATCCAAAAAGTTGCTCGTTCAATCATGCCAGAGTTGACCCCAGCGCAGCGTGAGCAGAGTTTTGCTGAAGTGGAACTTGGCTTTGATAACAAAGAGGCCATGAAAGAAGCGGCGCGCTGCTTAGAGTGTGGTTGCCAAGCGAATACCGACTGTGCCTTGCGAGATTACTCGACGGAATATCATGCCGAGCAACATTTCGATGTTTCTGTGGACGTTTCCTCTGCTAGCGTGATTGGTCATCAAGATTGGCTCGATTTGCGAGCGAAAGATCTTCGTCACAAATACGAAGTAGACCGCAGTTCTGAGTTCATTGAATTTGATGCTAACCGCTGCATCAGTTGTGGTCAGTGTATTCAAGCATGCCGCGAGCAAGCGGTACATGGTGTGTTGAGTTTTGTGTCGGATAAAAATGGCCGACCAGCTTTACGACCAGATGATCGTCCACGATTCTGCTCCGATGAAAAAGGCGCAAGTTGCAGTGGTTTGACGCTCATGGGCGATTCAAAATGCGTGCAATGTGGTGCGTGTGTTCAGGCATGTCCAACGGGCGCGATGGTGGACAGCCGTGACCGCTCTCAAGGCAGAACCGAACAGTTAAAAGCCGTCGATACCATTTGTACCTACTGCGGTGTGGGTTGTAAGTTGACCATGTTTGTCGATGAGCGACAAAATAAAATCCGCTATGTAAAAGGGGCGGATTCGCCGGTTAACCAAGGTATGCTATGCGTGAAAGGCCGTTTTGGTTTTGATTTCATTAGCAGCGAAGAGCGTTTAACGACACCACTGATTCGTAAAGATGGTTGGTTGCAGCCAGCGAGTTGGGACGAAGCGATTCAGCTAGTGGCTTCGAAGCTTTCGACCATCAAGCAAGATTTTGGTAGCAACGCACTGGCCGGATTCTCTTCAGCGAAAACCACTAACGAAGATAACTACGCGTTTCAAAAATTCATCCGTCGTGAACTTGGTACGAACAACGTTGATCACTGCGCACGTTTGTGTCACGCATCAAGTGTGACAGGGCTTGAAGCATCGTTGGGGAGTGGTGCGATGACCAACGACATTCCAAGCATTAAGCATTCCGATGTGATCTTTATTATCGGTTCTGACACCACATCTGCGCACCCGATCATCGCTTCGCACATCAAACAGGCGATTCGTCATCACGGGGCACGCTTGATTGTGGCAGACCCGAAACGAGTGGACATGGCCGAACATGCAGAGCTGTACTTAGCGCATCGTCCGGGCACGGATGTTATGTTGCTCAACGGCGTGATGCAGCAAATCATCAAAAATGGTTGGTACGATCAAGAATACATCGAAGAGCGCGTCGACGGCTTTGATACCTTGCTTCAAGAGGTAATGTCGCCAGCGTACAACCTTGACAAAGTTGAGTTAGTGACGGGCATAAAAGCGGACGATATTTTCGCGATGGCGCGAATGATTGGTACGGCAAAACGCACGGCGGTGTATTACTCAATGGGTATTACCCAGCATACAACAGGGCACGACAACGTTCGTTCGATTGCAAACCTGCAATTGTTGTGTGGCAACATCGGTATTGAGGGTGGTGGTATTAACCCACTGCGCGGTCAATCAAACGTACAAGGTGCGTGTGATATGGGCGCTTTGCCGAACTGCTATCCGGGATATCAAAAAGTGTATAACCCGATTGTTCGTCAGAAATTCGCGATTGAGTGGGATGCGCCGAACTTACCTTCTGAGCAAGGGCTTACCCTAACGGAAATCATCGATGCGGCGTGCAAACGAGAAGTTCGCGGGATGTACATCATGGGCGAAAACCCAGTACTGAGTGATCCAAACCAAGCACACGTGATTGAAGGGTTGGAAGCACTCGACTTCTTGGTCGTGCAAGACATCTTCCTCACCGAGACGGCGCAGTACGCCGATGTGATATTGCCTTCTTGTTCATTTGCGGAAAAATCCGGTCACTTCACCAATACTGAGCGACGCGTGCAGCGCGTTAATGCGGCAGTGAAAGCGCCGGGTGAGGCGAAAGAAGATTGGTGGATCATTCAAGCGATCGCAAACGCGATGGGCAGCGATTGGCATTACCAGTGCGTTTCTGAAATCACTAGCGAGATCGCGCGTGTAACGCCGCAATATGCAGGGTTGCGTTGGGACGCGATCACGCCGAACGGTGTTCAATGGCCAAGTAACAAGAACAATCCAAACGGTACTCGTATTATGCACCAAACCCAATTTACCCGAGGGAAAGGGCAAATGGTGGGCGTGCCGTTCCGTTATGCAGCCGAGTTGCCTGATGAAGAGTACCCTTTGGTGCTTACAACAGGGCGTGTGCTAGAACAGTTCCACACCGGTACGATGACGCGCAAAACGAAAGGGTTGGATAACCTTGCTGGGCCAAGAGCGATGATCAGTGTTGAAGATGCCGAAGTAATTGGTATCCATAATGGTCAGCGCCTAAAAGTGTCGACTCGTCGTGGCAGCATCGAAATTGATGCGTTTGTGACCAAGCGAATGCAAAAAGGCGTCGTGTTTATTCCTTTTCATTTCGTTGAGTCGCCAGTCAACCGCTTGACGACTACGGCAACGGACCCGCATGCGAAAATTCCTGAATTCAAAGTCGCAGCGGTTAAGATTGAAATCAGTGAAACGGCCGCTCAACCAGAGCCTGTCGAGGAGGCGGTACACCACGTCTAACATCAACGCTTCACGCACTGGCGAGTTGAGAAATTGCATTTAAGCTTATGATATGTAATAGCGAAACGAGCAGTGCGTGTGTCGAGCGTTTTTAAGTGGATCATATTGCTTCTACCCGCTCTTATTTGGCTGGCGGTCAGGCAAATTGAACATATTTGGTGGGCGGAGAATCTTACCTCGATTCCCGCCCTCATTGTGTTCACTTACGTTATTTTAGCCTCGGCGTTTTTTATCGCTCGCATATGGTTGCAAAGTGCATTTTCTGCCTTTGTCGCTATTTTGTTTGTCTTGTTACTTGTTCCGCCGCAGCGCAGCCATGTGGCGTCTTGCTCGCAGTCTTTGAGCGTCATTCAATTCAATCTTTTTTACGAAAACTCAGACATCAATCAGTTCATCAACTATCTGTTGAGGCATCCTGCTGATTTGGTGGTGATGCAAGAGCTGACGCCGCGTGTTGGCAGCCTCTTGCACATGTTGGATGATGTCTATCCGCATTATTATGGTGGCCAACGTGACGTAGGGTACCCATCAAATTTGATGATTCTTAGCCGACACCCGATCACGGAGGTTTCGGTTTATCGTGCGCCAAATGGACAAGAAGTCATCAGAGCAGTTTGGCTGCCTAAAGGTCAAGCACCGATCACTTTGTTTGCGGCTCATCCGCCATCACCAAGAACCAGCGAGCTTTGGCATCAAAGAAATACGCTGGTGCGAACCATAGAAACGCTGACCGCGCTTTATCCCGAGCCAGAGGTGTTGGTTGTGGGGGATTTCAATCTCTCTTCGGTTAGCCCTCGTTTTTCTGCGCTGTTCCCGAGTTTTCAAACCGCGCCAGTGACGAGCTGGCCAACTAACATCAAAGGCATCAACGTGCCAGAGCCGATGATGATAGGCATTGATCATTTGTGGCTAAAATCTGAGCAAGGACAGCGAATCATCTGCTCTCGTGAATCCTCTGCTTTACCACAAGGCTCAGATCACCGCATGGTGACAACCCAGATCGGTGTGCATATTCCATAGTTCAAGCTCTTAGAATTTGTCATGTTTCATAAGTAAAACCTGTGCTGAGCTTGTCATAGAATTGACTGTCTCTGACGATCCTCTGTTATTTGAGCAAGTTCTATAACCTAAACTTTGCTCGCTTCCTATACTGAATTAACGAAGCAGAGTTTTTATAACAACAAGAGGCAGCTTGCATGACAAGAACAACCTCATTTGCACTCGTTCTATTACTGATGTGCGCATACTTTGGTTACAACCGTTATTACGTGTATCCGCAGCAGTTGGAAACACAGGCCAAATCCATGTTGATACAAATGGCAAATCGCGAAGAGTGGATGGATGTGTTTGAAATGATGAACCGCGTAGAGGCTCACAAAGGGCATTTAGAGCTTGCCGCGCATGTTAAATCCTCTGATGGCAAACGTGCTTACAGTGAAGGGTTCATCACCTATACCGACCGAGACGGGATGGTATGTAAAGAAGTGGTTTTTAACTTCAAAATTAACTCGTTGAAGAATTACAGCATTTCTGACTTACGCGATTGTTCTTTTGGTGAATATTACTAAACCGAATCGTGCCATTGAGCATTGTCAGTAAGGCATTCAAATTTCCAAACAAAAATAGCCTCATTGTCGAGGCTATTTTTGTTTCTACGGAAGATAAAAATGAGCAACTTTAATCGAGTGATTTCTTAAACCTTAGTGACGCGACGACCAATCCAAATACGGTAAACCCGAGCAACCAAAGGGTATCTCGCCATAAGTCCATCAGATCCGCTCCTCGCAACACTATGCCTCTAATCATGCGCATAAAGTGAGTGGCGGGCAGGGCTTCTGAAATCCACTGTGCTGCGACTGGCATGCCCTCGTAAGGGAACATAAATCCAGACAGTAGAATCGAAGGCAGAAGAATGAACACCGTCATTTGCATCGCTTGAAGCTGTGTTGTGGCGATGGTGGATATGACCAATCCTAAAGTTAAGCTGGCGGCGATAAACAACAAGGTTCCAAACAGAATTTGGCTGATTGCACCGTTAATCGGTACGCCGAAAATCCAATGTCCCAACCCTAGAATGATGAAAACCTGAATTAAGCCGACAAAGATATACGGCACGATTTTCGCCACCATTAGCTCTATAGAGTGGATGGGCGTGGTGATCAATAGCTCCAAATTTCCCCGTTCACGTTCTCGTACAATCGCGGCACTGGTGAACAAAATCATGGTCATGGTTAGAATCACACCGAGTAAGCCGGGTACGATGTTGACCGCAGAACGCCGACTTGGGTTGTAGTAGAGTGCGACTTCGAATGTTTTGCTTGGCGCTGGGCGAATCTCGAAATCAAAGTCGGTCAATGGCATGGTTTGCAACGACAATATTGCCGAGCTGATCATGGTATCTGACCCATCCACAATCCATTGCCCAAGCTCTCGACCTTGCATCATGCGTTGTGTGAGATCGCTTGGTAAAATCAGCACGGCGCGCACAATACCATCTTGAATCGCTTGTTCAGCCTCTTGCGCGGTGGCATAGGTTTCTTTGATATCCACCACTTGAGTGACTTTTACGGACTGGGTAATGATCCGCCCGGCGGTACTGCCACTTTGGTCGACAACACCTACCGGAATGTTGCGAATGTCCGTATTGATTGCGAAACCGAACAGCAAAAGCTGGATAAGTGGGATCATCACCACCATGCCAAATGTGATTCGGTCACGGGAAAGTTGGCGAATCTCTTTGATCATGACGGCTTTCATGCGAGCGATGGGTTTCATCATTGGCGGCCTTTCCCTGTCACGCTAACAAAAACATCTTCTAAGCTTGGGCGAGCGTGGTTCATTTCAGCGTTTTGAAGTTCGGGAAACGTCTGCTTTAGCCATTCAATCGGCTGCTCGACATGCTGGTGGATAAGGATGCGTAAACGAATCCCCAACTGCGCCGCAGAGCGAACTTCGTCACGTTGAATCAGCTTTTCTTTGAGTTCACGAAGTTTGTCGGCTTTCACCTCAATGATATTAACGCCCATCTGTTCCATTAACTGTTCGGGTTCGCCATCGGCACGAATTTCGCCAGATTCCATGATCGCCAGACGGTGGCAGCGTTCCGCTTCGTCCATGTAATGCGTGGTGACCAAAATCGTCGTACCTTGATCGCACAAGTCGAACAACTGCTCCCAAAAATCGCGTCGATTTTCGGGGTCAACGGCGGATGTCGGCTCATCCAAAAATAGCAGTTCGGGTTTGTGCATGGTCGCCGCGGCGAGTGAAAGGCGCTGCTTTTGACCGCCACTCATGCCGCTTACGCGCTGTTTTCGCAATTGATCCAACCCGTAAGTGGTGAGCTGCTCTTCTATCCGCTCTTTCAGCGACTTGCTGCTTAAACCAAAAATTTGCCCAATAAATTCGAGGTTTTCTTGAACGGATAGGTCATCGTACAACGAGAACTTTTGTGTCATGTAGCCAATTTTGAGCCGCAGTTGTTCGGATTGTTTTGGGATTTCTAATCCAAGCACATCCACACTGCCTTCGCTTGGGCTGAGAAGGCCGGTGAGCACACGAATGGTGGTCGACTTACCACAACCATTTGGCCCCAAAAATCCGTAAATGCTGCCTTTGGGCACGTTGAGTGTGATGTTATTGATAGCAGTAAAGTCGCCGAACTTTTTGACCACATTTTGAGCTTGAATTGCATACTCGGTCATTGGCTTACTCCACCAAATCTACTTGGGCAGGCACACCTGACGGCAAGGATTTTGCAGACTCAGGTAAATCAACTTCTGCTAGATACATCAATCGTGAACGTTCTTCTTCGGTTAGTGCGAAGTAGGGTGTGAATGAAGGCTCACTAGCCACCCAACGTACGGTGCCTTGTAATGGACTCTCAAGGCCATCGACATTTACCGTCACGGTTTTCCCAGGAATAAACCCGATTCGATAATCGGCAGGAACATACACTCGCGCATACGGTACGCGGTTGGCTTGAATCACGGCAACCACACCGTTCACTGGTACGCGTTCGCCAAGATTGTAAGGCAAATTATCGAGCGTACCGTCACGCGTGGCCGTGATGGTGAGTTCTGCCAGTTTTTGCTCTTGCAATGCTACTTCGGCTTTTGCCGCCATTAAAGCGGCTTTAGCTTGTTCGATGTCTTCGAGGCGAGAACCTGCGGTGAGCTTACTGAACTCTTCTTTTGCTGAGTCTAATTCGGCTCTCGCCGAGTCCCTTGCCGCAAGAGCGGAATCTTTTTCGGATTGGCTGATGAGTTTTTTACGCACCAGTTCTGCTTTGCGTTGATAGTTTTTCTGCGCTTCGGTGAGCTGCGCTTCCGCTCGGGCTACGCGTGCCGATGCGGCAGCAATGTCTTCTGGGCGTTCACCATTGGTCAATTTAAGCAAATACGCTCCCGCTTTGGCTTGCTCGGCAACGGCGTGTGCAAGAACTGCTTGTTGATTCTTAGTATCGAGCTGAACCAACACTTCCCCTTCACTGACCAAGCTGCCTTCTTTGACAGGAAGGGCTCTAATTATCTCATTAGATGTGGCGGTAAACGTTACGCGGTCACGCTCTAGGGTGCCAAGCGCTTGGTGCGTGTTATCTTTTGAACAGGCGCTTAAAAGGGCAATAACCAATGTGCCAAAAATGATTCGCTTCATAGTGCGGTGCTTCCTTTGAAGAAGTAATGCATGAATAGATAACTTGCGAACGGGAGCGTGTTGATTGAGCCCGCCAACCCGTCGCTAGCCGCCATCCATAACGATTTCTTTTTAGAGCTTAGCATTTTATCTACAAGCGATTCTTTTTAAATAGAGAGGCTTAGCGTTGGAAGAGGGCAATGAAGGCCTCAATTTAAAGAACCTTGACCAAGCTCCGGTTTTTATCGGCAAATGACATTAAAAAAGCCCAGCGATGAGCGCTGGGCTTGAATAGATAAGAATGACGTGAGTGACTATGCAGTTTTGAATTGACCGACGATCTCTTGTAGACCTACCGCCAGCTCACTTAAATCGCGACATGCAATTGCTGTTTGGCGTGAACCTGTGGCCACTTCACTAGAGAACTGGTTGATGTGTTCCACGTTACGATGCAGCTCTTCTGTTACCGAGCTTTGCTCGCTGCAAGCACTCGCAATTTGAATGCTCATTTCAGCAATGTTATCTGCGCCTTTTTCGATTTGTTCGATGGTTGCACCGGCTTTTTGTGCTTGCGCAACGCACTCTTGAATCAAATCGCTGCTGTTGTTCGTTGCTGAAACGGCACTCTTCGAACAATTTTGCAGTTTAGATATGATCGTGATGATCTCTTCGGTTGAAGCTTGAGTGCGGCTTGCTAGCGTTCTCACTTCATCCGCTACGACGGCAAAACCACGGCCTTGTTCGCCAGCGCGCGCAGCTTCAATGGCAGCGTTAAGCGCAAGCAAGTTGGTTTGTTCCGCGATGTCTTGGATAACGTCAACCACAACGCTAATGTTAGACGCATCTTGTTCCAGTTCTGTCACCATGTTGCCAACCGACTGAATCGCCAATGACGCTTCGTGGATTTGGTTAATACATTCTTGAACGACACCGCGGCCTTCTTTCGCATCGTGAGAAGCACTGTTTGCTGTTTCTGACGCGGCTTCGGTGTTGCTGGCGACTTCATTTACTGTCGCTTGCATCTCGTTCATTGCTGTTGCGATAAGGTTTAGCTGAACTTGTTGTTCATCCATGCCTGTTGAAGTCTGTTCGGAAATCGCGCTCACTTCTTCAATGGCGGTGCCTACTTGAGCTGTGGTTGACGAGATACTGTCGACCAAAGTAAGCAACTTCGCTTGCATATCAACGCAGGCATCTGCCAAGGTGCCAAGCTCATCATGGCCAATTTTGTTACGTGGAAGCTGGTAAGTTAGGTCGCCTGACGCGATTTTCGACGCCATGTTTACCACGTAATTTAGCGGTGTGCAGATCTGTTTGGTTAGGAATAGGCCTAGCGTAAAACTCAATGCCAATAGCGCGACGATAGCAATAATGCTGTAGGTGATTGCGCTGCGCACTGCTTCATGAGCGCTAGCAATATCTTCTTGTACGTAGGTTTGGTTTAGTTCCACTAAATCACGAATCGCATCGGATAATTGTGTGAATGTAGAAAATCCGTTTAACAATGTTTCATTTGCTTCGTCGATTTTATTATTCAATAGCAACTTCGCGTATTCATTGTTAAACGCACTGTATTTAACCCAGGCACTTTTTACTTTATTGAAAGCGTCTCGGTCGCGTTGATCCCATAGTCCTTTCTCATATTGGTCTAGATATTTATCAATTTTCTGTTCAGATTTTTCTAATCCGGCCACCCATTCCATGAATTGAGGGTGATTCACATTGGTTAATAAAGAGAATTCATCCTTTCTTAAAATTCCGAGTTCAATTTCGGTATTTTTTACGAGCAATACGCTAGGTACGGTGGTTTCAGAAAATACGGTAAGCTTTCCTTCTATCATCTTGATTTCAGATGTAAAGAAAACGGAGAGAGCGATAACAGATAACGAAATGATCAAAATCAGCGCACTGATTTTATACTTGATACTTAAATTAGAAAGTTTCATAGACTCACTGATAATGGGGGGTTGAAAGGCTCGGAGTCTATTACTGAGATTTGAAATATAGTGTGATTAATGTCTCAAATAAATTTATCGTGAATAAAATTAAGTCGTAATCTAAATGTTCATAATTAAAATAAATCCTTGTTATTTATAAAATTAATTATATTTTATAAATAAATGGAAATTAATAATGTGTTTCAATTTGGTGTTTATAGGAAAATTAACTGTTACATGATTATTATTTATTTTATCCCGATTTTTGTTTCTTATTATAGCGTTTGCTAATGAAACTTAGATCTTGAACATAAAATACATTCTTCGTCTTTAATATAACGCTTGAAAGTAACCGTAAGTCGAGGCTTTCATGCTCAAGGCTGACATACTGTTTAAAACGCCAAACCACTTTAACTGCAAATGGCGATGTCGTTGCGGTTTTAAATGAGCAATTGCTTCACATTTTAAGTGGCTGATTCGTAAAATGGATTGCGGTCTGCCATGACAATAGGCAAGGTGTTGAATAATACGAATCACTCATATAAGGCCATCCATGACAACAACTGGTCACGTGCATTTTTATATTGGCACTTACACCAACCCACCGAGTACGAGCACGGGCATTGCGCGTCTATCGTTGAACACTGAAACGGGTGAACTGACTCGGCTTGACGATGTTGTAGTTCAACGTAATCCGTCCTATCTCACGACTACCGAACACGGGCTGTATACGTTTAGCGAAATGGATAGAAATGAAGGTGCAGAGCTTGCGTTTTTTCGCGGTAGTGAATCCGTCTCTTTGCCGATTAATGGCGATTATCCGTGTCATTTGGATATCAAAGAACCGTTGTTGGCGGTTGCTAATTATGGCTCTGGAAATGTTAGTGTATTTCAATTGGATCGCGATGGTAAACCGCTTGGTTTATTGGCGGATTTATACGTTGATGGATGCGGGCCGAATTTAGAGCGCCAAACTTCTCCTCACGCTCATCAAGTCACGTTTTTAAAGCACAATCATCAATTGGTTGTCGTAGACTTAGGCAGTGATAGCGTCCTTATTTATGATTACGATGCCCAGCCGCCGGATTTTTCACTGTCGCAAGTGATTCATTTGCCCGCAGGTTCGGGACCGCGCCATGTGGTGTTTAACCAACAAGAGTCGACAGCGTATGTGGTTTGCGAACTGTCAGAAACCATGATTGTTCTGGTTAAGCACCAAGATAAGTGGCTTATCTCGAATCAAACTGAATTATTAGAAGGGGAAGAGAATCAGCAAGCGGCGGCGGCGATTCGTCTTTCGCAAGATGAAACGTTTTTGTATGTCTCTTGCCGAGCTCAGAACAAAATCAGTGTGTTTGATGTGTCTGGCGATACGCCAAAAAGGCGAGCAGCCATTCACTGTGAAGGGGTTTTTCCACGAGATTTTGTGTTGTCTCATGATCAAAAGTGGTTGCTGGTTGCCAATCAACATTCCAACAATGTGGTGAGCTTTCGTCGCCATCCTCAAACAGGGGAAATTACTGCAACGGGTTATGACTGTGAGATAGGCTCTCCAGTGTGTATTGTCGAACAACCTTTGTAACGATTAACGCTGAAACAACAGGAAATAGAAAAGCCTAGCGGGCGGCTAGGCTTTCAGGATAAAAGCAGTTAACGCCAATCTTCAACGTACAGTTAGACGTAAATTTTGCCTTTCATATACAACACACCATCACCAGATACTTTGACGCAATCCTCTTTGACTTCGCAGTACAGAACGCCACCACGTGCTGATGCTTGATTCGCCACTAAAGATGCTTTGCCGAGCTCTTGCGCCCAATATGGTGCTAAGCTTGCGTGGATTGATCCTGTGACAGGGTCTTCATCTCCGCCGTTCGCTGGCCAAAAGTAGCGAGATACAAAGTCGTATTGACTGCCTTTTGATGTGACGACGACATCGTAAGGGGCGAGTTGTTTCAGTTGGTTGGATCGATATTGAACACCGAAAACGGTTTGCTCATCTTCCACGATGACGAAGTAAGCTTGTGGGCTAAGCAGTACGTGTGTTATTTCGCAGTTTAATCCCTCAATCAATTGCGTAGGAATGGCGTTGACGGGGTGTGGCGCTCTTGTCGGAAATGTCATTTCAATCTTGCCAAGTGCGTTCTTAATTACGGTTAAGGTGCCCACTTTTAATGTGTGAAACTCAATACTTCCTGTAACGCCGAGTTGATCGAACAACACCATGGAAGCGGCGAGCGTTGCGTGTCCACAAAAGTCGATTTCTGTAAGTGGTGAAAACCAGCGTATTTCATATTGATTCGTCCCAATCGTTTTAACAAACGCGGTTTCAGAGAGGTTGTTTTCCGCTGCAATGTTTTGCATTAGCTCTGGTTCTAACCACTCTTGCAAGGGTACGACTGCGGCTGAGTTGCCTTTAAATTGCGTGTCTGTAAATGCGTCAACGACGTAGATATCCAGTTCCATTCTGTCTTCCTTGTTTTCTGAGCAATTAGTTAGCATAAACCAGATGCAACTCAGAGAATAAGAAATTTATGCTTGAATCTTAAAGTGTCAAAATAGACGATTATTTTATATTTTGTGATACTTATTGATGTGTCTTGGCTTGGGTTGATGAATAGACTTGATTTGAACTCATTGAAAGGAAGAAACACATGAAAGCGATTCACAAGTCTGTTTTGGCCCTTAGCGTTTTGGTTATCGGCTCTGCCCATGCTTTTGAACTAACGAGCAAAGATATTCAAGAAGGTCATCCAATGGCGAAGACATTTGAATATTCAGGTTGGGGATGTGATGGTGCGAACCAGTCTCCACAACTGATGTGGAAAGACGTTCCAAAGGGTACGAAAAGTTTTGCGATTACCGCGTACGATCCTGATGCACCAACAGGCAGTGGTTTTTGGCATTGGATAGCGTTTGATATTCCAGCCTCAGTTAACGAGTTGCCTCGTGGCGTTGATATCAGCAAGCTCGGCGGTAAGGAGTCTCGTATCGATTACGGTACTACTGGTTTTGGCGGCGCATGTCCTCCAGAAAAAGATGGTATGCACCGCTACCAGTTTACCGTTTGGGCCTTGCCAAGTGACAAGTTGAACTTGGATAAGAACACGCCAGCGGCGGTTGTGGGATTCACGTTGAATAGTGTCGCATTGGACAAAGCGAAGTTAACCGCCACTTACACACGATAATTGAATAAGAAAGGGGAGAAGATGAGCCACCAATATCAAGTCACGTTGTTTCGTGCGGAGCAGCAGCAAAAGCTGCGTAACGTCAGGATTCATTCCCCGAGTATTATCCAGATCATTAAAGGGAGTAAGCGTCTGTTTTGGAAAGACGAAGCGTTCGATATTCTTCATCCTAATATCATGCTTTGTGAAGCAAACGCTTCGCTGAATTTTGAAAACCTTCCTCAGCAAGGGCGCTTTCTCTCTCGAATGTTCAGTTTTCACTGTGTGCCGAGTGATGACATGCTGGAGCTGAGTATGATCAATGCGCTTGGCGAAAATGTACCTGCGGTGGAGACAGATAAAGCATTGCAAGCAACGCTGAATGCGCTGTTTTCTTTTGAGCAAGAGAGCTTGAGTGAAGCGACGCAACGTTATTGGGTGTTGGGGTTGTATCAGCAGTTAGCGGAAAGGGGATTGTTGCATCGACTTTTTACCAGCTCGAATACCTCATTTAGCGAAAAACTCAGCCGCTATTTGTCACGCTCTCCGGGCGATGACCATCCTTTGGAACGGGTGGCTGAGCGTTTTGCTATGAGCCGAGCAACGTTGATACGCAAACTCAAGCAAGAGGGTACTCAGTATCGCGAAGTGCTGGCAGAAGTGCGCTTAAATCACGCACTCTACCTGATGCAAAATGGTTCATACAACGTTGCGTTGCTCGCGCAGTTGTGTGGCTATCAATCGGAAGGGCGTTTTAGCCAACGCTTTAAAGGCAAGTTTGGTTTAACGCCCAGCGAGTACATCAAAACCGTTGCCAGTTAGTACCTAACACTGCTATTTGGCTCGGTCTCAATGTTTCTCATTTTAGCTTTGGTATTTGGTTTTCATCCGCAGTGCGACGTTAACCAAAGCAATCAGAACCGGAACCTCGATCAACGGGCCAATTACGCCAGCGAATGCTTGATCGGAATTCAGACCAAATACAGCAATGGAAACCGCAATGGCCAACTCAAAGTTGTTACCCGTTGCCGTAAATGCGATGGAGGCATTTTTATCGTAGGGGATGCCCATTCTCTTCCCGATAAAGAAGCTGGCAAAAAACATCAATACGAAGTAGATCGCTAGTGGGACTGCCACGCGGAACACATCCATTGGCAGTTGTAAAATCATCTCTCCTTTGAGGCTAAACATCAGCACGATGGTGGCGAGCAAAGCGATCAAAGTAATGGGTGAAATTCGAGGAATAAACACATCGTTGTACCACTTCTCACCCTTTGCAGCGACTAACCACTTGCGACTGAGAAAACCAGCAAGGAAAGGAATTCCTAAGTAAATCAATACGCTTTCTGCAATGTCACCCATGGAAATATCAACCACAAAGCCTTCATAGCCAAAGAACGGTGGAAGTACGGTGATAAAGAGCCAAGCCATAACGCTGTAAGTCAGAATTTGAAATGCGCTATTTAATGCCACTAAGGCCGCGCCATATTCTTTGTTGCCGCCGCCAATATCATTCCACACTAAAACCATAGCGATGCAGCGTGCAAGGCCAATCAAAATAATGCCAACCATGTAACCCGGATGATCACCAAGAAAGGTTAAGGCAAGAACGAACATCAGGATTGGACCGACGATCCAGTTCATAACCAGAGACAGCGTGATGGCCTTTTTATCTCTCGTTACCGTTCCCAATAGACCGTAGTTCACCTTGGCGAGTGGTGGGTACATCATCAAAATCAAACCAATGGCGAGCGGTACGTTCGTACTACCAACGGACATTGCTTCGTTCCATTCTGCTACTTGCGGGTAGACTGCGCCTATCCCCACGCCGATGGCCATTGCGACAAAAATCCAGACCGTTAAGTAGCGGTCAAGAAAGCTCATTTTTTCACTGGCACTATTTAAAACTTCAGTCGTCATAGTGGTCTCTATTCGTTTATCGTCGAAAGGCGATGTATTAAGTTATAGTTTATCTTTGCGCACGTGGAAAGCGCGCAACGTGTCTTAGCTAAATAAAACGGAAAACTGAGCGTTAAACGCGTTCAGTTTTTCACGTTGAATACGGTAACAAACCTTTGGCGGGTTGGGTTCTGCACTGATAAACCCGGCCTGTTTTAGAATGCGTAAGTGTTCTGATACAGTCGATTGCGCTAAACCTAACTCAGAGACTAAATCGCTATTTAAGCAGCCACCCATGGTGTCTAAAGTGTGAAGAATATGCAGAATGCGTAAGCGAGCAGGATGAGACAGCGCTTTCGCTTGAGCGGCGAGTGCTTGTTCTTTATCGAGTTGTTGTTGCGTGGTTTCAAAAGCAATTTGGCACGTTTCGTTGCATTTGTTGCTCATGAGCAGACCTTTATAGTTAATCGTCGAATTACGATTAAGTGTACGTGTGCTTTTTCTAAGGCGCAACTGTTGAAAGGAGAATTGAAGATAAGAGACGTCAAAAAATGGGAAGGGATGATGTCTCGCAAATATTTGGCGGACTAACAAAGAATTCGGTCAAATGGCAGCAAGTAAAAAAGCAGAACTTAAAGATACGACGAATTGGGGGTGTGGTATCAGGAGCTAAGTTCTGCTTGGGGGTTAGGTTGTGAGCAATTTTCTATATTTCCTGCTAGCCAAATCAGTATGGTGAAAAAAGGGGAGGCAAAAAAGAGAGTAGATTTCTTCGCTTTATTCCTGATAAGACCAAATAGGTGGGTTTTTCCTACAATATAGGGACGAAATGCTAGTAAAAGGGGAACAAAGTGTTTGGAAGTTTTCTTATTTTATTGCCGCCAAGTTCAGTAAAATACGCCTATTCAATGACCTCCTAGAGTTAAGGTACGTGCGGTGTCTGATCTCAACTTATTTCGTTATTACCAACGCTTGCTCTCTTTTGGTGTTGGTAATGAAGCAAAAACTACGCTGCAAGAAATCGCCGATTTGTTGTTTACTTCGCCTCGTCATGCGCGCAGTTTGCTGGCGCAGATGCAAGAGATAGCGTGGTTAAGTTGGCGACCAAAACCAGGACGGAACCAACGTTCAACATTGTTGTTAAACGTTGAACTCAGCGCGCTGAAAGAAAGCCTTGCACTAGAGCGGATCAAGCTTGGTAAGTACGAGAAAGCGCTGTCGATTCTGGATGAAGATGAAGCCGCATTTGGGCGACTCCTCAAAACAACGTCGGGCGCATCGGTAAAAGAGGGGCGGCTCAATATTCAGCTGACCTACAAACGCATGTTCGAGCGTGTTGTTCCTCATCAATTGCAGCGAAGCAGTGAGCGCTTTTTGCTACGCCAAATTTATTGCTGTTTGGTATCAAGTGATTATTACGGGCGCGTAAAACCAGAGCTGGCGCACCATTGGCGATACGATGAGCAAAAATTCGAATGGACGTTTTACCTCCGCCCCGGGCTTACCTTCCATAATGGCAACCCAATCGATGCCGACACGGTGGTGAGTTTGTTTGCCAAATTGAGCTCACTAGAATACTACGAGAAAGAACTCGCGCATGTGGCGAACGTGACTGCGCCAAACCCTCTCAAAGTGGTGTTTACACTTAACCGACCTGACTTGGGTTTTGCTGGGCTTATTTCTGGCGTGAAATATGGCATTCAGCCCGTGAGTCAGGTGAACGTTGCGAACAACAAGTTGGTGGTGGGGAGTGGGCCATTTTCCGTCGTTGAACACAGTGAAAACCGTTTGAAACTACAAGCGTTTGATGGCTATTACGCGTGTCGAGTACTAACGGATTTGGTGACGATCTGGATCGTCAACGATGAAAAGATGGAGAACCCATCGCTCGCTGCGAATACTCTGCAACCACAGCCAGTCCTTGTTGATGACATGTGCGGTCACTACATGTCGACACCGAACAGTGAAACCTCCCCAGCGAGTAAACGCAGTCGAACGGAAGACGGTTGTTTGTTCGCACTGTTTAACCATCATGCGAAGCACGCTTTGTCTCAGGCTCAGCGCCGATACATCAGTGATTTGATTCGACCGGAGCAGTTAGCCGAAGTGATGAAGAGCGAAAAGATAAATTTTGGTAGCGTCGCTGCTTATAACTTGTTGCCAAACTGGAAACCAGTGTTGCGCCCCTTTGGAGATGTGGTCAAGTTGCCAAAGCTGATCACCATCGCAGGGTACAATTACACGGCGCTACGCCGGTGCGCGCGAGCGATTTCTTCGCGTTTAGAGCGTGCGGGCAGCCGAGTGGAGATCGTTATGTACTCCTACCGAGAACTGAGCGAGAAAGCCAAAAACGGCACGCTAGATGAGACTCTGGTCGTCACCAATATCAACTTGGACGATAACCGTCATGCGTCTGCGTTTAGCAACTTCTTTAGCAATGCAGTGCTTTACCACACCTTAGGGGCGCAAAATGCGGCGTGGTTGGATGCTCAAATGGAAAATGTCCGTGCATTTTCACCGCTTGAAGATTACCTGAGCGCGTTAGAGCCGATTGCGTCCACTTTGATTAGCGAATATTGGATTGCACCGATGTTCCACCATACTCAGACGCTACGTTTTCAAGGGGTCTTGGAAGATGTCGCACTCACAAACTGGGGATGGCCAGACATACGATCCGTTTGGTCTGCGGACTGATCAAAACCGCCTGAGTGGCGGTTTTTTTGTGTCTGTAGTTTGGTGAAAGCCAGTGACGTTTTTATTTCTTCTAGCCAACAAATGTGATGTTTATCTACGTTTGAGCGTGAGCTATCAATAAATGGCCCGAAATGAACTTTGAAATTAATCACGAATTATATCGAGTCAATAGGTCTAATGTGATCTGATTTAAATAATGTAACTTTAAGAATATTGTCGAGAAAGTGATTGCATTCAAGATTCGTCTATTGACTTGTTGCTCAAATAAAATTTGTAGATTTTTTACGTGCGGGATTTTTGAGATCTGTCCATTTAAACAAATTGACAGGCTTTAAAGTGTGATTCGAAGCGCAAAAGTAGCTCGGTTGCGCGGTTGGGACTCTGTTATTGATAATTAACCCATCAGATGACGAACTGTTGATAGGGTTAAATATGCTGTACGAGTTAATCGACCACGAACTAGTAGATGTAATTAATGATCGCGCTTACCAATGGCAAGATGCGGTTAAAAAGACCACTCAATACCTAGAAAATAAAGGTTACGTCTCCCAGCACTATGCTGATGCGATCATCCGTTCAACGGAAGAAAACGGTCCTTACTATGTGTTATGCCCTGGATTGGCTATGCCTCATGCCCGACCTGAAACTGGCGTTTTAAAAACAGGTTTAGGCATCCATATTTTCCCATCACCTGTTGATTTTGGATCGGATCTCGGTCCGGCCAATATTCTTATTACCTTAGCTGCGAAAGACTCTGATACCCACATTGAGGTGATTCAAGCGTTGAGCGAGATGTTTGTGGATGAAGAGAACATTGCAAAACTGGCACAAGCCTCTTCCAAAGAACAAGTGCTAGACATAATAAAAGCATACTAAAAGGAACATAACGTGAAAGCAAACATGCGAGCCAATGTGCAAGCCTTCGGAGGTCATTTGACCGCCATGGTGCTGCCAAATATCGGAGCCTTTATCGCTTGGGGCTTTATTACTGCACTTTTTATTCCTACGGGCTGGATGCCAAACGAAGCCTTTGGCGAACTCGTGGGGCCAATGATCACTTACTTGCTGCCACTTTTGATTGGTTACACCGGTGGTCAGATTGTTGGTGAAAAACGCGGCGCGGTAGCGGGGGCTATCGGTACGATGGGCGTGATTGTCGGGGCTGACATACCGATGTTTGTTGGCGCAATGATCATGGGCCCACTGAGCGCTTGGGTTGTGGTGCAAGTGGATAAACGTATTCAACACCGCATACCTTCTGGTTTTGAGATGGTGGTCAACAACTTCTCGTTGGGTATCGTCGGTATGTTGTTGTGTTTGTTCGCCTACGAGATTGTTGGCCCTTCGGTCACCGCAGCAAACTTGTTTGTGAAATCAGGCATCGAAGCGTTGGTTGCAACGGGTTTCCTGCCTTTGTTAGCGATCATTAACGAACCAGCAAAAGTGTTGTTCCTGAACAACGCCATTGATCAAGGCATTTACTACCCACTAGGCCTGCAAGCGGCCGCAGAAACGGGCAAGTCCATCTTCTTTATGGTGGCGTCTAACCCAGGCCCTGGTCTTGGTATGCTGCTGGCCTACGCGAAGTTTGGCCAGGGTTTGTCTAAACGTTCTGCACCAAGTGCCATCATCATTCACTTCTTTGGTGGTATTCATGAGTTGTATTTCCCATACGTACTCATGAAACCAATCATGATTGTGGCAATGATTGCTGGTGCGGCGACAGGCATCGCAACCTTCAACCTAATAGATGCCGGTTTGGTCGCGGGTCCAAGTCCAGGCTCTATCTTCTCTTACCTTGCTCTTACTCCGAAAGGTAGCTTCATCGCGACCATCGCAGGTGTGACAAGTGCAACGATTGTCTCTTTCTTGGTAGCAAGTGCGATTCTGAAAGTAAGCAAATCAGAAGAAAAAGAAAGCGAGTTTGAGAAATCAGTTTCTGACATGAAAGAAATGAAAGCAGAAGGCGCAGTTAAGCCCGTTGCGGCAGCTGCGACGACGCAAGAGCCGAGCAAGCCAATTTCATTTGTCGCATTCGCATGTGATGCGGGTATGGGCTCTAGTGCAATGGGCGCATCGACCTTCAAACGCAAGCTGGTACAAGCTGGGATAGAGATTGAAGTGAAGAACTTTGCCATCGAGAAAGTCCCGAGTGAAGCCGATATCGTCGTGACACACGAGAGCTTAGAAAGCCGTGCGGTCAACGCGACAGGTTTACCAGTCGTAACGATCAAGAACTTCCTCAACGACCCAGCGCTTGACGAGCTGATGGATAAGATTAAGCAACAAACGGTCGCGACTGAGCAACCAGCCTAACAATGCAGTTTGGGGCGGCAGGTATCGCCCCAATTAGGAGAAAAATCATGGTAAAAACAACGGCAGCGGTTATCTGTGGTGAGAAAAACGTTCAATTAAGAACCTTTGATTTACCAAACATTTCAGCCGACGAACTTCTGGTTAAAAACATTTCAAACAGCATTTGTCTATCCACTTACAAAGCAGCATTGTTAGGTAGCAAACACAAACGCGTTCCTGAAAACATTGACGAAGTGCCCGTAATGACAGGTCATGAATACGCAGGTGTGATTGTTGAAGTCGGTGAGAATCTAAAAGATCAATTCAAAGCTGGTGACTACTTTGTTTTGCAACCTGCCATGGGCTTGCCTAGTGGTTATTCTGCGGGTTACAGCTACGAAACCTTTGGTGGCAATGCAACGTATTCCATTATTCCTAAAATCGCTATCGACTTAGGCTGTGTACTGCCTTACCACGGCGATTACTTTGCTGATGCGTCTCTGGCGGAGCCAATGTCTTGCATCATCGGTGCGTACCATGCGAGTTACCACACTCCCCAATACGTGTACGAACACGATATGGGCATTAAAGAAGGTGGTGCGTTAGCGCTACTCGCTTGTGCTGGCCCAATGGGCATTGGTGCGATTGACTATGCGATCAACGGCCCTGTAAAGCCAACGCTGGTGGTGGTTACTGACATCGACGCTGCGCGTTTAGACCGAGCTGAAAGCCTCATTCCGGTTGCAAAAGCTAAAGAGCAGGGCGTAGAACTGCACTATGTGAATACCGCTCAAATCGACGATCCGGTCGCGTATCTCAAAGCACTCAACGTTGGCAAAGGCTATGACGATGTAATGGTCTACGCGGCGGTTGCTCAAGTGCTAGAACAAGCCGATGAGCTACTTGGCAATGATGGCTGCCTCAACTTCTTTGCTGGCCCAACGGATAAGAATTTTAAAGTGCCGTTTAACTTCTACAACGTGCATTACGAATCAACCCATATTGTAGGGACGTCCGGTGGTTCAAAGGGTGACATGGTGGAATCTATAGAGCTTTCCTCGCAAGGCAAGATCAATCCATCGTTCATGATCACACATGTTGGTGGTTTACAAGCAGCGCCACATACGATTCTGAATCAGTTGGATATTCCGGGCGGTAAGAAGTTGATTTACCCACATATTGACCTGCCATTGACGGCGATTGATGACTTTTTATCGTTGGCAGACCAAGATCCGTTCTTTGCGGAACTCGATGCGATTTTGTGCGCGAACAACTATGTGTGGAACGCGTATGCAGAAAAAGCGTTACTTGAGTTTTATGACGTGAGCTTAACGGTTTAGTTGCAACGAACATGTGTGGTAGCCTTTGCGCTGCCACATAATGGAGA
This sequence comes from Vibrio sp. GLN_1, assembly GCF_043106015.1. Lineage (NCBI taxonomy): Bacteria > Pseudomonadati > Pseudomonadota > Gammaproteobacteria > Vibrionales > Vibrionaceae > Vibrio > Vibrio sp. GLN_1. The sequence goes on along the minus strand of NZ_JBICMD010000036.1, from coordinate 1,094,995 downwards.
GGTCATAAGACGTTGTCACGTGAAGACGAGTTACTGGAGAAATTGGATGAGTGTGAAAATGCCACTGCGTTTCTTCAGGTTTCTAACAAAATAATTAACCTCAAGTTAAAAGCATTACTTCCGAGTGTGTTCGTCCAAGACGACTTAGTGAAGGAGTATGCTGTGGATCCGTTATTGAGAGAAGATGGGCCATTGGTCACGACCGATGTTGTCTCCAAGTTGATGTTTGCGATGGGAAAAATCTCATTACAAACTTATGCAGACATTGGCTTGTACGATCAGGTATTGGAGTATGTGGTTACTCAGCCTGAAAAGATCGCGTTTACAGATGATGTGATTTATGACTTCATCAAAAACCAAGCGGTACTCTCTTCTCAGCAAGACTGCTTTTATCTTGAGTCGATCAATCAGCTAAAGTTCTCTTCGTTTGAGTCCTTTTCGCAAATGAGATACGAATCTCTCATCAAAACAGTGCTCAAGCTGTCGTGTGAAATGTTGATAGAAAGAATCGAAGAGGAAATCAATCAGTAAGGGTTCACCATGAAAGTGAATTTAAACGTCAGTGGCTTTGAAACCGAAGCAACCTTTCCCGATGCCGACGTAAAACGAATCCATCAGCCTCTTATCGAAAAATTTACTCGCCTCTATCATGAGAAGCAGGAACGTATAGTAGTGTTCTTGTGCGCTCCTCCGGGCAGTGGCAAGTCGACACTCGCTGCGTTCTGGGAATACTTGTCGGAACAAGATGAAAGCCAAGAGCCTTTACAAGTGCTGCCGTTTGATGGTTTCCATTATCCAAATGAGATCCTCGACAACAATACGATTGAACGAGATGGCGAGCTCGTGTCTCTGCGCAGTATTAAGGGGGCCTATCAAACATTTAATCTGACGGAGCTTATCGACAAGCTCAAACAGCTCAAAGTGAAAGATCCGAAATGGCCTTACTACGACCGCAATTTGCATGATCCAGTCGACGACGCCATTTTAGTGAATCGCAATGTTGTTGTCGTTGAGGGGAATTGGTTACTGCTTAATGAACCGGTGTGGAATGAACTGCATCGTTTGGCAGATTTTACCGTCTTCGTCGATACACAGCCTGAGTTTCTGCAAAAACGCTTAGTAAACCGTAAGATTCGTGGTGGCACCGCACCAGAAGCCGCATTAGCGTTTTATTTAAACTCAGATGCCGTAAATGTAGATAAGGTTTTAAATCATTCAATTCCAGCGGATCTCACGCTGTTTCTCAATCAAAACGGTTCGTTCGAAATTCGATAATTTGTCCACAATTTAGGAGGTCACCATGGATATCGTCGTTGATAGCCACACCCATACTATTGCCAGTGGACATGCCTACAGCACCATTTTAGAGAACGCATTGGCAGCCAAGAATAAGGGGCTAAAACTTCTTTGTACCACCGATCATGCTCCCGAAATGCCAGGAGCCCCTCACTACTGGCACTTCAACAATCAAAGAATTTTGCCCCGCTTTTTGCATGAGGTCGGTATTCTCCGTGGCGTTGAAGCCAACACTTTAAACGTCAAAGGCGAGATCGATCTTCCGCTTTCCTCTGATCAACATCTTGATTGGGTAATTGCTAGCTTTCATGAGCCCGTTTTTAGACCCGCAACCGAAGCGGAGCACACTGCCGCGCTAATTAACGTCATTAAAAGTGGCAGAGTGGACGTGTTAGGGCACTTAGGTAATCCCAATTACCCATTTGATATGGAGCAAGTGTTGCGTTGTGCTAAATCCCACAATGTAGCGATTGAGGTGAACAATACGTCTCTCACAGGCAAGAGCCGAAAGGGCAGTGATGCGCGCTGTGGCCAAATTGTTGCCTTAGGAAAAGAGATTGGCGTGTATTTCAGTACCGGCTCTGATGCGCACTTTTGCGAAGAGATTTCAAAACTGGATCTCGCCATCGAATTGCTGGAAAAACATGGCGTGGAGAAGGACAAAATCCTAACGACTTCAACCTGTCGTTTCTTGAAGTTCTTACTACTCAGAGGTAAACCACGCATTCCTGAGTTCGACGCGTTTTACTGATGTATGTGCATGAATAATCAAAAGTAGACCCCGCCAATCGGCGGGGTTTGTATTAGTTATGTACAAACTTGATTACTTACAAAGGTGACTCAACGACTACATATTTACGATCTGCCCTAAGTGGCGCAAACCATGTGTCTTGGTATTTGAAATAGCTTTGCCCGTCTATCACTATCGTCTGCTTGGTGTGGGGAAGTGAGTCAACAATTTCGCCAAGCTTATAAGGGCTTGGGGTTTTCCTAGTGATGGTTTTGCTTGCCTCTGTTGTCGTAGTGCTCACTTGGTTAGGAGAGGCAGAATAAGAGTTGGGTGAGGTTGTCACAGTACTTAAGCTCGTTGTTGTTGACGCTGAGTTAGGTAAAACATCACTACCACTGATGACTGTGTAATTTCCGGCTGGTGGGTTTTGGACATACACGTAACGACTGCCGCGCTGTTGATAATAGGCGTCTTGCACAATGGCGTAGGTCACCCCAGCGAAAATCGCAAACGTAGCGATGCCAACCAGATCGTTATGGTAATAGTAATAACGACCACGATAAGGTGGATACCAATAACCAGGTCGCACATAAATGAAAGAGGAATGGTATCGCGGCGGTCTTATTACGACGGGTGGACGATGGTAGTAAGGCGGTCTGTAGTCGTGTGAAGGGCGATGCGGCGGCCGAATCGATCGCTCCGGACGATTTACAGGATGACTGTGGTGCTTATTGCCCGGTTGAGTAATGGGTTTTACCGAATGTTGCGGATGAGGTTTTGCCTGTAATGTTGTTGTGCCAAGTATCATGACAAACACACTGGTCGCAAGCCCTCTGAAAATTGATATGTAGTTCATAAAACGCCTCCCCTTGATATTGGAGAGTAGGGTGCTCAAAACATAAGTATAACAGAGCGAAACAATTAGGAAGCGTTAGGATCTGAGCGTTGTTCAAGCACTAGAGACAAGAGGCGCACCAGTAGGGACTGTGCTTCAGGTGATAGCATCCGAGCAACCGTCACCAAATCTTCTGCGGTCACGTGTTCTATCCCTCTAATATCGAGCGCGATATCGAGGTCAGTCAGATTTAGAGAGCGCAAAATAGAGCGGTATTGCGAAAGTTTGAGATCCGATTCGCCTCGCTCGATGCGTTGGTAGGTTTTGACGCTCATCCCCGCGATATTTGCCATTTGTTCACGCGACAAACCGTGCTCTTTTCGTCTAATAATGAGCGCTTCAACGATAGGGTCTACGTGCATGGCTTCTCCAGATAGGACAGTTTTGACCTAATCAACGCAAGAAGTGGACCACTTTAACCACCCTATCTTTACCCGATTTTAAAAAGGGTATAAGAATGGCGTTCTAATTAAATGTGCAATTATTTCAGTCAGTTCTTATAAAAATGGAAAAGCATCAGTCATATAAATCAATTACAGAAAAAGTCTCTATTCGCAAAATGCAACGCATTTTAGATCAGCTGCTGAATGAAATTGATGAGAAACACCGCGCTTCAAAAGAGAATGTTGTGACATTGACTCGGCAGTCACAGCATCGTCTGATGAGCTATAAAGAGCTTTACCTTCACCGTGAGGCTATAGCCGAAAGTGAACTGCTGTTGGCGTATGAAAGCATGAGTGATACCGAGAAACAGATAGCTGATATGGGGCTATCAGAACTAACTTATGCCATTGAAGCGCTAGATAGAGCGTGCTAACGCATTGCACAATATCGTCAACGATTGGATTGTGTTGAATAAAGGGAATAATAAACAAAGAAGGGATGCAAATGCTGGGGAACCACACCCAGCATTCGGACACTCATTTACCTAAATTTTCGAACCGTAAATCAGTGTTTAGAGGTATGTGAACCGAAGCGAGTCGGTACGCAGCGAATAATAGCGATATTGTCTGATCTAGGCTACGTCCTTGGAATCTAATACCTTAATCTAAACTGTAAATTAATTTGTACACACGCCAATAATTGAGCGCTCCAGCACGTTCTTTTTCTCATTAAGCGATAAAAGACTAACTAGCGATGAAAATAGCAACATATCTATTGCTCTAGCAAAGGGTTGTTAAAATATATCGCTGTAAGACTGACCTTTTGCTTTTCAATCGTCCTAGTTATGCCTTACAATCTTTTTCGAACCAAATCCATTCATAAAGAATGGGGTTGATGATTCCAGATGAACGATTTTGCTTCGAACCCAAAGTTGTCACATCTCATCAGCCATTAACATCGCCCAAAACGACTCCCGATTCATTCATGTGCAATTGAACTAACCACCTTTTGCTGCATGTTTCTTGTGACAGGGGTTCTTGTATCCATTTTCTGGCTAAGAGAGAAGTAGGGTCGTTTTGTGTCTGTGCTTTGGATGCTGCACAGCAGGCGAGAGATAAACGGATTGAATTTAGAGGTATTAACCGTGAACCTAAAACTTGTCGGCAGCTCCCTGATCGTTGCAGGTACTGCTCTTGGCGCTGGTATGCTTGCCATACCTATGGTGCTTGCTCAATTTGGCCTCCTTTGGGGCACTCTTCTTATGTTGTTCATCTGGGCTGGAACGACTTATGCCGCTTTGCTTCTACTTGAAGCGAGTTGCAAAGTCGGTGGTGGCGTAAGTATGAACGCAATCGCCCGCGAAACACTTGGTAAAGGCGGTCAGTTAGTGACTAATGGTCTGCTTTACGCGTTGCTTGTTTGTCTATTGATGGCTTACATCATTGGCGCTGGCGATCTAGTGCAAAAAATCACGGCATCAGTCGGCCTTTCTGTTTCCACTGTTTCTAGCCAAGTTGGCTTTACTATCTTAGTGGGTCTGATTGTTTCTGCTGGCACTGGTGTGGTCGACAAGCTGAACCGTGGTCTGTTTATCGGTATGATTGTTGCACTTGTTTTAACGCTGTTTGCCCTTGCTCCTAGTGTTTCATTCGAAGGCCTAAACGAAGTCGTTAGTAGCGACAAAATGGCACTGATCAAAACCAGTTCTGTGCTATTCACCAGTTTTGGCTTTATGGTCGTCATTCCTTCGTTGGTGACTTACAACAAAGAAGCGAGCAAAACTCAGCTGCGCAACATGATCGTTGTCGGCTCTACGATTCCTTTGGTTTGTTACCTATTGTGGTTGTTTGCGGTTGTGGGTAACTTGCCGCCACATGAGCTGGTACAGTACTCAAACGTCACTGAACTGATCTCGGTTCTTGGTCAACAGTACAATGGCTTGGAGTTTATTCTGTCCATGTTTACTGGTTTGGCGTTGCTAACTTCATTCTTGGGTGTGGCAATGGCGCTTTACGACCAAAACGCGGACTTGCTCAAAACCAGCAAGCCAGTGGTATTCGTCACCACATTTATTCTGCCGCTACTTGGTGCTGTATTTGCTCCGGAACATTTCTTAGCAATTTTAAGCTACGCAGGCATTATTCTTGTGTTCTTGGCGGTTTTTGTTCCATTGTCGATGACAATGAAAGTGCGCCGTGTTCCTGTCGAAGACAACAGCGTTTATGAAGCTGGTGGCGGTGTGATGGGCATGAGTATGATCTTCCTGTTTGGCTGCTTCCTACTATTTGCGCAAGCTGTCTAATACAAGCACATTGAATACATGAGCCGCCCGTTGAAAAACGAGCGGCTTTTTTAATGGCAATGACATAAGTTTTACGAGAGATGACGGCTTTGACGTCGTGCTGATAATTGTTCATAAGCTCTGACCGAGAGGTGATACTCCTTAGCAAACGACTGACATGTGGTAAGCAGATGCTGACTAATATGGTGATAGTTATATCGATAAGGGGAATCGTTGTGTCAAAGCAATTATCTGTTGCCATGGTTGGCGTTATGCTGTCTTTGGGTGTGTTCAGTGCGGAAGCGATGGCAGATCCAAAACACAGACACGGTCATAAACACGAGCATCATCATGACCATCACCACCATAAACGTAAGCACAAGCATAAACACCGACATCATGATGTGATTGTGGTGAACCCAAGGCCGCCAAGGCACCAATACTACTATTATGACCGCATTCCTCGTAATAGCACTTATATTCAAATTGGTAACTTTACGTATTTAAAAGTGGATGACCATTATTATCGTCGTTCAAGTGACCGATATATCCATGTAAAACTATAGATACAAAAACAGCGAGCTAGGCTCGCTGTTTTTGTTGATGAAAGACCTAAACCGTAAAGCGATTTAGGATTTCATCCTGCTTGCGTACATTGTCGTGTTGAGATTGCATCGCTTCGTTAGTGCGGTTTGCAGAATCAGCAACTTGAGTGGAGAGGTCTTTAATGTTGACCGTGTTGTTGTTGATTTCTTCCGCGACAAGGCTTTGTTCTTCTGCCGCAGAGGCGATTTGTAAGTTCATGTCTGAGATCCGTTGAATCGCATCACGAATGCGTTGTAGCGCATCATTCGCCAAATCGGCTTTTTCTACCGCTTCTACAGCACTGCCTTTGCTTTGATGCATCGCGCTTGCCACTGAAGACGCGCCAGATTGTAGCTGTTCAATCATGCTGCGAATTTCTGTTGTCGATTCCTGTGTACGTTGTGCCAGTGTGCGAACTTCATCGGCCACTACAGCAAAACCACGACCAGATTCACCTGCGCGTGCAGCCTCGATTGCAGCATTCAATGCAAGTAGGTTGGTTTGGTCTGCAATATCGTTGATAACTTTAAGAATCGTTTCGATGTTTGCTGTTGCTGACTCTAACACCTGAACTTCTTCAACCGCCAAATCAATGCTGTCTGAGAGCATATTAATGGTTTGTGTTGATTCGCTCACGACTGATGAGCCTTCAATGGTTGCTTGATCGGCTTCTTTCGCAGCGCTTGCGGCGCCTTGTGCGTTGTTCGCAACTTCTGTCGCGGTGACAGACATTTCGTGCATTGCGGTTGCCAGTTGCTCCAATTCTTGAAGCTGAGTTTGAATGGCACCAGCGGAGTCGCGTGCGCCTTCTGCCGTGATTTGAGTGCCAGTAAGAATCTGATCAGAGATCGATTTCGATTCAATGATCTGCTGCTGAAGATTTTCCATAAAGGTGTTGAAGTTTTTCGCTAGCTCAGAAAACTCCTGATCGGTGTCAGTTTCTAGGCGTTGCGTTAAATCACCTTTGCCAGATGCGACGTCTTTAATTGCCGTGTTTAGTGTATCTAGCGGGCGCATTAGGGTTCTGATCAGAAGTGTTAATGCGATAACTGAAGCAAGTACAGCGATGATTGAGTAAATGATCGCGCTATTACGTAGCTCTCCAACCACTGAGTAAGCTGCCGTTTCATCAATGATGGCGCCCACGTACCAGTTCTCACTTGGGATATGAGTAAGGCTAACCATGTAAGGATTGTTATCAACTTCGATGTGTTGAGTCGCCTTATTTAAGTCAACTTGCGGTAGGTAGCTATTGAGCTTTTCACCGTTGTACTTACTTTGCGGGTGCGCAATCGTCGTGCCATCGTCAGTGACTAAGAACAAGTAACCAGCATCAAATAGGTTCACTTGGTTAACTAGGTCGGAAAGGGTAGTTAGCTCTAGGTCGTAAAACATGCCAGCTAAGAACTGGCCGTTTTGTTTCACTGGCGTACCAACAGAGATGATCACATTCTTAGATGATGCATCAACATAAGGGTCGGTAACCACCAAATCGCCTTTGTTTTTGGCTGCGATAAACCAAGGGCGCTGGCGAGGATCATAATCAGGCCCTGCATCCCAACCGTCGTCGTTTTCAATCACGAAGCCATTACTTTCGTAACCAAAACCAATCGCTAGGAAGCTCGATTTCGGAGTTGGCTTCTCAAGAATGTCTTTTACGTATGTGCGGTCGTTTGGCGATAGTTCTATGATCTCTGTGATCGAGCGTGCGAGATCTTTCTTCGCGTTCATTTCGGATTGAACGGTGTTGCTCACACTGGTCAAAATCTCTTTAACGCTTGAATTGATGTGCTCCTGAGTTTGAGAACGAATCGTCATAACTTGTTGCGTCGATAGTAGCGACACAGTAATTAGCAGCAAAATTGAAGAGGCGGTGACAACCTTATGTCTGAATTTCATGAGTTTTCCTCTAAGTCTCCCGGATAGTTTTCTTCTGCTTCCACCTCTTTTTGGGTTCGGGTGAATTCGGCAGAAAAAGAAACCTGTTGTGTTTGATTACTTTCTTATCGACATCTTTATCAAAAACATGAATCCATTTGTTGTCTTTTTTAACCAAAATTAAACAAAATGGTGGTTTGAGTTAAAACTTGTGAGTTTGATCTGATTTGTGAGCCATCTTAATGAAAGCGTCATAATGAAAGGAATTGCTTAAAGAGTACTGCTGTTAACAGGTTTGATTGAGGAGTTTAGTAAAGTTTTATGTATTATAAATAAGCGTTTATAGAGGTTTTTTCTTTGTAAATTATAGAGTTTACGTTGGGAGGCGAAGTTAAGTGGGTAAGTAAGCCAAATTTTAGTTGTAAAAAAGGCCCCGACAGAGCGGAGCCTTTGTGTATGCTTTGATTTTAGAAAATCAGATGCGCAACACCAGCAATCACAGGAAGTGTAATCAGCGTACGCAGAATGAAGATAACAAACAGTTCTACGATGTTAACTGGAATCTTGCTACCTAGTAGTAGTGCACCAACTTCTGACATGTAAATCAACTGAGTAACAGACATTGCTGCGATAACAAAACGAGTCATTTCGTTGTCGATAGATGCCGCCAGAATCGCAGGGATAAACATATCTGCAAAGCCAACCACGATAGTTTGCGATGCTTGTACCGCTTCAGGAATTTGTAGCAACTCTAAGTAAGGAATGAATGGCTGACCAAGGATCTCAAACACTGACGTGTATTCAGCAATCACTAGTGCAACGGTACCCAAACCCATAACCACAGGCAGTACGCCAAACACCATATCGATAGCGTTGTGCACACCTTCTTTGAATACAGACTGAACAGATTTTACTTCTGCAGCGCGTTTTAGAGCTAAGTCCATGCCCCAAGAGAATGTCGTGTGACCTTCTGGCACTGCATCTACATCTTCTGCTGGCTTGCTGCCGTCAATGTAGCGGTCTTTTTTCAGGCTTAGAGGCGGCAAACGAGGAATGATAACCGCAGCCACGATACCTGCTAAACAGATAGCTCCGTAGAAAGGTAGGAACAGGTGTTCAAGTTGAACCTGAGCAATAACAACTAAGCTGAATGTGATCGATACCGCTGAGAACGTTGTACCAACAACTGCCGCTTCACGTTGAGTGTAGAACTTGTTTTCGTACTGCTTGCTTGTCAGTAGGATGCCCACACTGCCATCACCCAACCATGATGCCATACAGTCGATCGCACTACGGCCAGGTAGGTTAAATACTGGACGCATTACTTTACTTAATAGCGCGCCAAATAGCTCTAGAAGACCGAAGTTAAGTAGTAGAGGAAGCAGAAGGCCAGCAAAAATGAATACTGCGAATAGCGTTGGTAGAAGACCAGTTAAAACAAGGCCGCCGGTGTTTTCTTCCCAAATCGCTTTTGGACCTACTTGGAAGAACGTCATCAATACCGCAGCACCACCGATTAGGCGAACAACAAGCCAAAGTGGAGACGGGTTGAAAAGTCCGTTTAAGAAACCGTTACGAAGGATCGCTGCTGGCTTGAAAATTTTACAAAGAACAGAAGCGACAGCCATGAAAGCGATAATAGCGGTAACGATAGCAATAAGTGCATCGCCAAGTAAGGCAGGAATGACTTTTGCCATGACTGCAACAGGGATAGTGAGGTCGCCATTGTAAGAAATAGGCGCCATAAACAGCAGAAGACCGATTAGGGATGGAATGAAGAACATCCAAAAGTTGCCCTTAGGTGCTTCAGTAGCATTGGTGTTGTTATGCATAGTTTTCTCGTGTTACTACTAGTCAATACTCGCCATATTCCATGACATAAATATTCACTAAACATCCGTATTTAATCACAGTGATGCGGAGGGTACCCGCAAACTGCATCCATTGCAATACTATTCATTAAATACATGTAGTTATTCAGCCGATTTATCGGATAAATTGCCAAATAACGCCATTGTGTATATGAAAATGTTGCGTGTGTTAGAAAATTGTAGCACGAGAGGCGTGCTGTGCAGATTCTTATGGGGCGCAGTGTGACTGGAATAATAAAAAGACGGGCAAATGTGATTACGATCTCACGTAAATTACCTTGGTTTTTAGGCTTAACCTTAATAGTACTAAGGGCTATAGAAGGTTGTAGTGAGTGTTATATAAAGAAAGTTGAGACAGTCGAAGGTGGATTGGAATGAAGCAGAGTCGCAACGGATTCATGCATTGATGGCTGAATCCGTTGCTTGAAATTAAGCGTTTTGGTTGCGACTGATGGAGTAAAGGTAAGCCCAGTAAATTAGCGCGATACCAAAGGCTAAAATTGCAGGAAATACCAGAGCATACAAGCCATAAGCCATAAATAAGGCAGCGCCGACGCTCCCGCCTAGTAAAAAACCAAAGAAGATGAATAGAAACAACTTAGCTTTACGGCGGTCAAATTGACGTCCTCGTAAGCTCTCACCAATCATAATGCCAAGGTCGGTAATGATCCCCGTCATGTGTGTCGTTCGGACAACTGCGCCACTAAAAGTGGTGATCATCGCATTCTGCAAACCACATGCTGCTGACGCTAAGTATTGGCCGTAGGAGTCGCCCTCGACCAAGAAGCCTAAACTTAACAGTAACAAACTCCCTTCAATACAAAGTGCCACACCATAGCGTCGGCCAAGCTTTAAAGCGCTACTCTCAATAAAGAAGCCGCTAAACGCAGAGCCAATCAAAAAGCTGAATACGATAAAGAGCAGGTGAATGGAATTATCCATACCTGTTAATAGGCTATTCCCTAGCTGAGTTACGGTTCCGGAAAGATGCGTTATCGCTTGATGTTGAAAGCCGAGAAGACCAACGGCATTGACGCAGCCCGCGAGAAGGGCAAGTAGAAACGCGCCATATTCCACCCAACGAGGAAGTCTGGAAATCACAATAAAACCCCACCAAATGTTAGGAGCAGATTATAACGCTCACACTGAGTTACGAAACCTTTTCCTGTTCAACTCGGTTGATCATTCTCAAAAAAATCTCATTTATAGAGCTTTTGCTCAGATAATAACAAGCCAATAAAGGGGGATTCCCCTCTATTGAATGTGTTCCATTGTGCACTCGAAACTCACCCAGCCATGTTTCCTTTGCTCATAAATCGAAACTTTTGGCTCATGAAATTCGGTGTTATTGAAAATTCCAACGGGAACAACAACGATTTCAGGAGCTGCGGATAACAACAGTCGCATCGTCGTGCCACAAGCAGGGCAAAATTCGTATTTCACTTCATTACCATCGTCGCTGATTCTGGTGTAGTTGGTCGTGTCACCATCTAAAATGACCTGCTCCTTATCGAATTTGGCCTGGACACCAAAAACGCTGCCTGTTCGTTTCTGGCATTCAAAGCAGTGACAAATAGAGGTTCGCAGAGGTTCATCTTTACAGCGAAGTTGAACTAAGCCACAGGCGCACTCTCCGGTGTGAATTATGTTTGTCATCGTTATTACCTATCGATTGCCCACTAAACAGTTTATACCTAAATCCGCTCGAGTGATTTCACGATACTTGGTTCATCGAGATTTGAGTGTATGCGGTGATCCTATTGGAATTGGTATATACTCCGAACACAATTTTTAGAACAAAAACAAGGAAGTCGCCATGGCTCGCAGCAGAATTCTGCCAATTCCACTCATTCTTCTTATTCCTATCGTGCTATTAGCGATTGTTATCATTGCTGGTGTGTATCGCTTTAGCTTGTCTGATGATGAAATCATGGCCAAGTTTCCGCAAGCAGAGGTGCAATCTAATCCTATCGTTGCCGAAGTGTTGGGAGTGCAAGCGAAGAATCCGTGGACAATTCAAGTACCAGAGCAAAATGCCGTCTCTTTTTTAGAAGAGTGGGACAAGGAGAATGGCTACCTGATTGGTCAGTATGATGCAGGCGCGACAAAGGGGCAGGTTTTGGTACCGACCGCGTTTATCGCTCAACGTAAAACCAACAAAGAATTTTGGATTGCGGCGCCGATGATTGTTACGACTCAAGGCTCAGGGGCATTTTATTATGTTGGGTTGTTTAAGTTTGATCCGATCCCGAGCCGAGTGGTGTTGCTAGACAGCGTGTTTATTGGTGATCGAGTTAAATTTGCTCAAATCAATTGGCAAACGGATACCAAAATCGCTATTTCATTCCTAACGCATGGCGAAAGTCAATCCATGGCAGATGAGCCAAATCAATCAAATTCAGCCACTCTAACCCGTGTAGGTAATAACCTACATATGCAACAGTGATGAATTTTTTTTGACTTCTGTAAAAATTAAGTGTTTTCTGCGCTAGATCTCGAAATTTCATAGTGATTTCTTATACGGGAATGCATAAGCTATGAGCCTTGTTTGAAAGGAGATAGTAATTCCCGTGTCTACAAATGAAATTACAAAACGGTTGCCGAATCTGACAAGTCGTAGAGCGCTACTGTTATACTCCTTGCCAGTTTTAGTTGCGATAGGTGTTTCTCACTCTCTCAAAGAGTCATCTTTAACTAAAACCATCGCATTAAATCTGCCAGAATCGCAGGTTGTTGAACGAATTCTTGATGCGACGACTGCGGAAGTCGTCACTCCACCTAATTTTGAGTATCAAATCCAAGCTGGCGATAATTTAAGTACTATCTTTAGCCAACTCGGTTTCGGTTACAGTTCATTAATGAAAGTAATGGAAACGGATTTGAACTACCTTGCACTTGATACCTTAAAGCCTGGTAATACGCTGCGTTTTTGGCGCAATGATGCCACAGGCGAGCTAGAAAAAATGGAACTGCAATTTTCGATTGCAGATAAAGTGGTTTACCAGCTGAACAGCGATGGTGGCTATGACTTTACCGATATTTCCATTCCTGGTGTTTGGCGTCAGGAGCCGCTAGTTGGCGTAATTCAAGGCAGTTTCTCTTCTTCTGCGAATCGTTTAGGTCTGAGTTCTGCAGAAATCAGCCAAGTGGTGGGCTTGCTAAAAGAGCAGGTGAACTTTGGGCGTGATCTTCGTGCGGGTGACCGATTTGAAGTGGTTCGTCGTTCACAAACTATCAACGGTGTTTCAACTGGCAAGAATGAAATCGAAGCGATCAAAATCTACAATCGTGGTCGTGAGATAACCGCGTATCTTCATACGGATGGTCAGTTCTACAACGCGAAAGGTGAAAGCCTACAGCGTGCGTTCCAACGTTATCCTGTGAGCCGTAGTTGGCGTATCAGTTCTGGATTCAACCCAAATCGTTTACACCCAGTAACAGGCCGTGTTGCACCGCATAACGGTACTGACTTTGCTGTGCCAACTGGCACACCAGTAGTGTCGACGGGTGACGGTACTGTGATTATGACCCGTAAGCACCCATATGCGGGTAACTACGTTGTTGTTGAGCACGGTAACAAATACAAAACGCGTTACCTGCACCTAAGCAAGATCTTAGTGAAGAAAGGCCAAAAAGTTTCTCGCGGTCAGCGTATCGGTTTGTCTGGTAAAACAGGCCGAGTTACTGGCCCACACCTTCATTATGAATTGATCGAGTACGGACGCCCTGTCAACGCGATGCGCGCGAATATTCCGATGGCGAGCTCTGTTCCTAAGAAGGAGATGGCAACCTTCATCGCGAATCGAGATGAAATGGATAAGCTACTAAAAAACAAAGAGAAAGCGGTTTTATAGCTGTTTAGGCTCTTAATCGAAACAAAAAGACCAAGCAATTGCTTGGTCTTTTTTATGCGCGTTTGACTTGTCTATCGTTAATCATGTGTACCAATTCATCGACGTTGTGTGGGCGAGAATAGAAGTAGCCTTGAATATAATGGCAACCCATGTCGATAAGCTTATTTAACGCCCTGTCGTCTTCTACGCCTTCTGCAATTAAGTCGACATCCAACAGTTGAGCTAACTGGGCTATCAGATATACCACTTGCTCTGACGTTTTGTTCGAGAGCATATTGCGCACAAATGTGGCGTCAATTTTGATGCTGTCGATAGGGTAATTATGAATGTAATTTAAGCTCGAATAGCCAGTGCCGAAGTCATCCAGTGCGACTTTAAAACCAAGATAGCGAAGCGAGTTCAAAACCATCTGCTCGCGTCCACTTTGTGAAAGCAAAACGGTTTCGGTGAGCTCTATAACAAAGTCCGAAGCATCATGACCGTATCGCTCGAGCAAGGTTGTTAGGTGGTTGATGTAGCGGTTTGAATCGACCAATTCGTGTGCAGAGCAGTTGATGGATAGCTTCACGGTATAACCGAGGTGAGCCTCTAACTCTTGCTTCGCAATACATGCTAACTCTATGATTCGCTCACCTAATTCGATGATTAATCCCGATTGCTCTGCCGCTTCAATAAACTCCGCAGGGGAGATGTTGCCATACACACTGCTGTTCCAACGAGCGAGTATTTCAAAGTAATCCCAGCGATCATTGTTTACATCAACAATCGGTTGTAACACCACGTAAAGCTCATGACTTTCAGTAATGCTCGTGCTTAATTGAATGCGCATCGCTTCAATCAGTTGCGTTTGACGATGATAAAGCGCACTTAAGTGCGTGTCGTAATGTTGAACTCGTGTGTCACGGTGTTTTTTGCAATCTTTCAACGCTAAGCTGGCATTTAGGATCAGTTCATCACTGTTGAGCATGTGAACAGGCGCTCGTGCAATGCCAATGCTCACGGTAAACGAAATACGATTGGATTTGTCACTGTAACCAGCTTCAATTTTATCGAGCACTTCCTGACATACAGCCACGGGATCTTCATCGTAAGTAATAAAGGCAAACTCGTCGCCAGCAACGCGAAAAGCGTTATTCGGGGAAGACAAGCTCTGCTGAATCGCATTTGCAGTAAACTTGATGATCTGGTCACCAATGTAGTTCCCGTTGATGTCGTTTATCGATTTGAAGTTGTCGATATCCAGATACGCCAGATTAAAAGGGCGGGTGGCTTGCTGCGTTAATGTTTCTAGCGTATCTGCCAAACAGCTGCGGTTCAACAAACCGGTGAGGTTGTCATGAGAGACTTCGTAGCTAAGTTGGTTTAGGAGTTTGTCCGAACGCTCGCTGACCCATTTTTCACGAAGGCTATGGATAATCACATTGGCATAAAAGCGATGAAGTTCGAGCACATCTTGTGCTTCTTTCGCGTGAATACTTCGAGTAAAAGTAGACAGCAAAATCCCAAGCACTTCGCCACTTTGTGTTTTCAACGGTAGGCCAAGGTAAGCTTGAACGCCATCATCCTGAAACATCTGGTCTTCAGGAAAGCGTTTATAGACCTGATCTTGGTAAAAGATGTGCTCGCCAATGTCTTTCGCGACTTTTTCACATGGAGTGCCCGACAGGTGGTAACTGAGGTTATCTGAGATCTCTCCGCCACTTGCAAAGGAAATGGTGTGCGCAGCATGTTGAAGATGAGCCACTTCAACAACGCATGTACAATGACTCTTCAACTGTTGATGGATATCTAAAGTCACTCTGTTGAGCATAGCGCTCCCATTGAGCTTCAATATTTCATCAAGCTTTTGGACACTGATTTGTACATGATCCATTAAACACGTTACCTAGCCGTTATTAATTTCATATCGTGCTTTGATAGTTGTGCGACACGACGACTTATAATTTGATATGCATCAAGTAAACTATCGTTTACTTAAGGAGATTTTTCAAACTTTGAATCCCAACAGACAAGGAATTAACACTAATAGGTGAGTCTAGTAAGACTAGAGTGTTATCAAAGTTTGAGGCATTAATTTCAAAGTAGTCGCTTACTCACACATTTAACAAGAAAACTATCAAATTAGATGCGCTTTTCTTCTTCTAAACGGGATTTTAGATAGTCGAGGAACAATTGGGTGCGTGTGTGTTGGTAGTCCAGTTTTGGGTAGTACGCATACACCGTAGCCTCGTCGGCTGTAACATCCGGCAAAATAGGCACTAGCGCCCCGGATTTTAAATCGTCTTTGATCATTACGTTGTTGGTCATCAAGATACCCATTCCGCGTTTTGCGCCATGAAACAGAGCTTCTGGATTGGTCGTTGCGAAGTTGCCTGACAAGCTCACTCTTTTCCCACGGTTGGTCTTGATCTCTCTTGCCGGTTTTTCTCCCCAAATCAAAATATTGTGTTTTGTCAGCTCTTCAACATTTTGTGGCGTGCCGTATTTTTCTAAGTAACTCGGCGCTGCATAAAACTGAGCTTTGTGTTCGAACAGCGGGGTTGCTTTAAAGCTTAATGAATTGAGCTGTTCTAAATGACGACTGATGAAGAGATCCAAACTCAGTTCCGGCAGTTGACCGGGTAGCGTCGTGGTGAGTTGCAGAGTGATATCGGGGTATTTTTCTAGAAAATCATCAAGGTAGTGGACTAAAAACTTAGAACCTACCGCCAACGTTGCGCCAATCTTTAACAGACCGGCCGGAGACTGGTTTACTGAGCGAGTTTCATCTAACACGGACTGCCAAGAGTCAAGTTGCACTTTGGCTCGCTCGTAGAATAGGGCACCAGCTTCGGTTTGACTTATTGAACGAGTGGTACGCTTGAGTAACTGGACGCCAATTTTGTCCTCTAACCACTGGATACGCTTGCTGATGGCGGAGCTTGTCGTGTTGAGCTTCCGTGCGGCTGCATTGAAGCTGCCTTCTTCGATAACTCGAATGTAACTTTGTACACTTTGAATCCAATCCATTAAGTCCTCCGAGGAAATAATTCCTTTCCAATTTAGCTGATTATCATCGTTGAGTATCAAATATACACTGTTTGCAATAAGTCTGTAATACAAGTGGGAGGGGACTAGTGCGTAAAACACCGTTGTTACTTGCGATGATGATCATTGCTACTGGCCAGGTTGGCGTCAGTATCTATCTTCCTTCTTTACCGCTCATTGGCCATGACCTTAACTTGCCACAACCTTCGATTCAGAGTTTGGTGACATTATTTTTGGTTGGTTTCGGTGTGTCACAGCTATTTTACGGTCCGCTTTCTGATGCCATTGGACGACGACCGGTGTTTATTCTCGGACAAAGCATCTGTTTAATCGGTACCGTCATTTGTATCGTCTTTGGCGATAACATTTCTGCACTTGAGGCAGGGCGATTGCTGCAAGGATTAGGAGCCGGCAGTGCCTCTGTTTTAGGGCGCTCAGTGCTACGGGACAGTTATGACGGTATGCAGTTAACGAAAGCTTTGTCGTATATCTCTGTCACTGCTTCTGTCATGCCGATTGTCGCGCCTCTTTTTGGCGGATGGATTGCGTATCACTTTAGCTGGCAAGCGGTATTTGTCTTTGTGCTGCTTTATTTGTTGGCGATATTTATCCTTGGCTACTTGGTTCTGCCAGAAACGCTGCCGTATCCAAAACGCAAGTTCGAGGTAAGGCAAGTCATGGTGAATTACTACTACTTGCTAACGAACAAGCAAGTTATCGGGAGTGCCAGTTATAACTGGTTAAGCTACCTATCTGGCTTAGTGACACTGTCTTTATATCCATTTTTGATGCAGCAAGAATTGGGCTTAACCGCGGCTGATTATGGTTCTTTGATGATTATCCCATCAGCTGGTTTGTTGATGGGGAGCGTCGTCCTCAATTTGATCAATAACCGTTATAAAGCACAGCAAATACTGTTGATGAGCTTTGCGATTGTCGCGCTTTCTGGGTGTTTACTGTTGGTGACGCCGTTTACGGTTGCATCGTTACTGGTCGCATTCACGTGTTTGAGTTTTGCGCAAGGGATGTCTTTTCCGGTTTCGATAAGTTTGTTGTTGTCTCCGCATAAGCAGCAAGCCGGGGCAGTGTCTGCATTGTCTGGCTCAATTCAAATGTGTTTAGCGGGTTTGTTTGGTGGCTACTTGGTTGAAAAGTGGGTGACGGATCAGCATCAGCTAGGCATCTTTTATTTATTTATCGCTCTAATTTCTTGCATCGTACTGGTGGTTAGCCAATATCGAAGGGCACCTCGTCAGACTGCGCAGCCGGAAGCTTCCAGTTGAATGTTCTAGCGAAGGGAAATGTACTTGCAAGGTTAGTGGCTCCTTTCTAAAATGCGCAGCTAAATTAAGTCAGGCTTAGTGAATGACTTGAGTCAATCGCGCTGAACTTGTTTCAATCAAGGGAGCAAGGTTTGGCGCGGTACTTTGATTCAAGCTAGCGCAGTAGTTTCTGCAAACTGACAACTCGCTCTCCAATCGTTAGGTGAAAGAATGCAACAAAACGAATTTGAAACACTGGTAAAAGAAATTACCTTGCAAGAAAACATGCCAAAGGCGCTAGAACTACTTAAAGCGTGTGAGGAAGAAGAAGTTGCACAAGCGGCAGAATCCCTAACTGGTCAGTTTGGTCTTGCAGAAGTTGAAGGCGAAAAACGTATTTACCACATCACTCTACAAGAAGACGAGTCCGGGGTAGAGCAAGAATACGTTGAGCATGTCATGAATGAAGGCGACAACATGATTAAGTTTGCAGCTTGGTTTTTCGAAACTTTCTTTGAGATCAAGCAGAAAGACACCTACATGGCTGCAGGTAAAACTTACCAGCAACCGAAGCGATAAGCTGGCTTTCTAAAAAATCAAAAAGCACTTCCTGAAATAAAATTACAAAATAAATGTGACGGGCATCTTGTTTTTGCTTTATTGTGGTGTAAAATTACAACATAGTTAAGTCAATACATTCAGGAGAAGGTCATGGGTAACGAAATTGGTGGTGCTTACATTGGCCAGATGATTGCAAAAGATGCGATGCACAAAGCGCTTTACGGTAAAGCGAAGAAGAAAAAAGCTTCTATTTTTGCTCGTGTTATGAAAAAACTGGCGAATTAATGCAGAAAAGCCCTGATTGAAAAATCAGGGCTTTTTGTTTCTATCAACCAAATATTTATACGGTCTTTATTCTATCGCGATAACGACTATGCCGATTGGCTTGGTATTTCTACGACGTTATTCGGCACCTTGTCTAACCCCTTTGCGGCTAACCACTTTTCTAGGTTATCTGCGCCTCCGACGTATTTTCCCTCTAACCAAATTTGCGGCACGGTCACTGGTGTTTTCTCACCGATGATCGCTTTAACTTCTGGGATCATTCTATACAGGGCAGCGCTGTCTTTGACGACATCGTGATACTCGTACTTAATACCAGCATCGTCGAGTAACTGTTTAGCTTTGACGCAATACGGACAAGTGGCTTTTCCGTATACGATGTTGCCTTTCAGTTCATCACGTTTTACCCACTCCGAGATGACCGATTGCACGAGCACGCCTCGGTTTAGCGCTTCCCCTTGGCTCACGACTTTACCTTCAACCAGAAGAATAGGGGCGTGCCATGCACCGACTTTCAAAGGTTCCCACCAGTGAGATAACCAATCTTTCACTTCGAGTTCGACTGGTACATCCGCCAATTCGTTCGCGAAGGTGTCCACTAAAATATCTTTGGTTAGCGTACATTCGCCGCATGGGATGTTCACTTTGAACGGCCCCCAACTGCCAGCCCAGCGATAAAGTGTGATTTTGATTGGTTGTGTCATAGAATGTTCCTCATTTCCTTTCCTGAAAATATAGAACTTAAAAGCTAGATTTTTCTTTCAACTAACTTTGTCTTTTTTGCTTCCCAGTGCGTGATGAATGCAATCGACGCTACAATAATCGCAGCGCCTAGCCACAAACGACCAGGAGGCACCCATCCAAAGACCATCCATCCAGCCAGCACATTTAAAGGCAGTTTAGCGTGATCGAAGGGTTGAACGAAGGAAGCGTCCGCAACTGCGTAAGCTTTCACAATCGCCCATTGCGCTAATGCTGTTAGTGCACCAGCAAAAAGAAGGATCAGCCAAATAGTCCAGTCACTAGGCATGGTAAAGCTTGGTATCGCTAGCACAATATTGAAAGGCGTGATCAGTAACAACAAGTAAACCACCATGGTAGACGGTGGATCGTTTACCGACATCTTTTTTACCATCAAAGAATACGCCGCCCAAAAGAAGGCCGCCCCAACAGGCAGTAGAGTTGCCCAAGTGAAGGAGTCTGACCACGGTTCTAAGATGATCATGGCACCGATAAAGCCAGTTAGTGTGGCAAGCCAGCGTGCTGTGCCCACTTTCTCTTTCAAGATAAGCCCTGAGCCTACGGTCGCAAACAGAGGAGAAGTCATTAGCAGCGCAATGCCTTGCCAAATCGGAACAGGGTAAGCGAGCGCCCAAAGCCACAGTTGGATACCGATAACAGAGAGAAAAATACGAAAAGCGTGCCAGCCAAAATGTTGAGTTCTCAAAGAGCGTCGAATGCCTAGCGTTCTTAGATAAGGAAGAATAACGAACAACGCGATCGCGTATTGAAACAATGCAAAAGTGGTGGAAGACACACCAAAGTGGATGCTTGCGATTTGGGCAAAGCTATTCACGATGGCGAATGCCAATCCTGCAGTTAGCATCCAAGAAGCACCTTGAACAGGATGATGATTCAATTGAATATTTCCGGTTTGAAAGAGGTAGACGGATAATACGTCCTAAAGCTTTTTGCGCAAATAAAAAAATGCCTCCCAGAGGGAGGCGACATTACCAATTCAAAGGACGTGCCTGTCATTACAGGTACAAAGAACGAGAAGCACAAACGCTGCCATGCATTTGCATTTCTAGTATTGCAGAACACGTGCCAACTTTTATCTTTATGATTTATAAGTATTTTTATTTTATGGCGATGCCAAGGTTAGAAGGTATGCACTAAGTCAGTGATAAATTGCATTAAAAGAGGGCAGAAGTGGTGGCTCTGAGGCTCGTATTTTTTAGTGGAGCAGTGAAGGGGTAACAGAATAAAGATGAAAATTCATTGCTTTATCTGTGAGCACCACAAAAAATGGCCGACAAAAGTGCCGGCCAAGTGGACTCGCTCTTAGGACAAGAGTGAATTAGAAGTCGTAACGTACACCTAGGCGTAGCGTATCTTCGCCTTCAGTCACTAGACCAGATGTTGCGTCTTTCACTTCATCAAGTTGGTTGATGTAGTAAGAAAGGTAAGTACGGAAGTTACTGTTTAGTTTGTAGTAACCAACTAGCTCGATACCTTCAACTGAGTCGTATTTTGAGCCGTTGTCTGGATCGTTTTCTTGTGCCGTGTAAAGTGCTGCTAGCGTTACTTTGCTTGCTACTTTGTAGCTTGCAACCAACTCGTAAGCAGTAAAGTCTTCAGAATCTGTTAGTGAACCTTGAGAGTACGTACCCGCTAGGTATAAGTTATCTAGAGAGTAAGCGATACCACCTAGGATTTGGTCTTCAGAGTTGTTCTTATCTACGTCGCCGCCAGAGTAAGCCAGACCCAAATCTAGCCCCATTGGCAGAGAGTACATACCAGAGATGCCGTATTTGTCTTGGCTATCGCCAGAGTTTGCTTGGTAAGTCGCTTGAAGTTGTAGTGCATCAAACTCACCACGGTATGCGAATACGCTGTCTTGCTTATCAGAAGAAGAATCAATCACTTGCTGAATGCCAGAAAACTCAGTGATATCCGTCATGTCTGAGATGATCACGGCAGCCATGTCTTGACGGCCTACAGAGAATGCGCCAACGTCAGTATTTACACCAGCGTACATGTAACGGTTTTTGAACTCGCTTTTACCTGTCTTTTGTTCTGCTTCGTACACACCGAATGCAGACATGCCGTTGCCGATGTCAGTTTTACCTTTAAGGTTAAGACGAGCGCGGCTTTGGTCTTCCATTGAGCCTTCTACTTCCGCACCATCTGAACCGATGAAGTCGCCACGAAACTCAACGCGACCGCCAACTTTTAGCTCAGTGCCGTCGTTTTTGTAAACTGTTGCTGCGAAAGATGGTGCTGATACCAATGCTGTTAGAATTGCAGTAGTTAGTGCTGCCTTTTTCATTTTCTTATTACCCTAGTTGTAATCGATGGGCTTACTTGCCCGATGTGTTGATGACGCTAAGGTAAACCGCGAAAATGAAAGATAGATTGCTATTAAGTTATGATTTTATTGCATTTTTATTTCTGGCACGTTTAAGCGCCTCTTTAGAAAAGGTGCATAACTAGAAGGGTTTTAGCTTTTTTTAGCTTTTTCGTGCTTGATTACTGACCACAATTTTTCCAAAAAGTTCCTGAAGGTGTTTTAAATTCACAAATGTAAGCAAATATTTCTTAATCATCTGGCTCGATCATTTAAGTTTCAGAGGGTTATGAGATTTCGTGATCTTGCGCGTTACAAAACATTTCAATTTGTAAGGTTATCGACTGAATGAATGATAAGTTAGCAATCTAAACGTTTGCTTTCATTCGGTTTCTTATAATTTTTCACTCGGTTGCCGAAGAGTCTTCAAATAAAGTGGCGGCAGTTGTTGCGCAAAGGTAATTCAGTTTTGGCGGAAAAGATGCCCCAAAAAGCCTTTGTATACACCCGAAGCATTTGGCGTTTATTCGTACATAAATCCAAATGCTCAAGGTGCAAATCGACTAACCGACTAATAAATACATGGACTTAATAAATGAACAAAAAATTCCTAGCGGCAGCAATCGCAGCTGCAACATTCGGTACTCAAGCAGTAGCAGTGGAACTTTACAATAACGATGGCACTACGTTCTCTATTGGTGGCCATGTGTCTGTTAACCTGAACGGTTCAGAGCAAGGTGATACTGACGTAGGCACAAACTCTCCACGTATCAACTTCACAGCAACTCAGGATCTAGGTAATGGCTTTACTGCTGACGCTCGTGGTGAATGGGCACTTAACTACCTAGATGGCGGCGAAAACTCATTCAAAACTCGTCTTGGTTACTTAGGTCTGACTCACGATACATACGGTCGTGCAGTGGGTGGTACGCAATGGGCACCTTACTATGACGTAGCTGGCGTAGCAGATATGCCGATTGCATTTGCGAACGACTTTATCTATGACGACCACGGCAACCTAGGCACTGGCCGCGCAGAGAAAATGATCTCTTACCGCAACGCAATCGAACTTGGCGAAGCAGGCAAAATTAACGTTGGTCTAGGTTGGCAAGGTACGAACGAAGCGACGGCTACGCACAAATACGATGACCGCGTACAAGTTGCAATTTCTTACGCGATCATAGGCGCAAAAGTGGGTTACACGTACAACGGTGGCGACTTCCAAGATTCAGCGTACATCGGTAAGCATTCAGCTGAATCTCACTTAGTATCTGCGGCATACGGTTCTTACGGTCAAGGTTTGTACCTAGCAGCGGTTTACGGCTCGAACGAAAACATGAACTTCGACGGTAAAACTCGTCTAGCTGAAAGCGACGCGTACGAAGCGTTGATCGCTTATGCACTGCCTAATAGCCTAAACCTGAGCATCAACTACGAAATGGTTGAAGGCAAAGACGTGAAAGGCGCGAAGACAGAAACGGCTCGTGAAGAAATGGCGCTGCAAGCAGAATACAACTTCACACCTAAGTTTGTGGGTTATGTGGGTTACCAGTTTGACTTGAACGATGCTAACAGTCGCCAACCTGAATACAAAGCTGATGACAAATGGGCACTTGGTGCACGTTACTACCTATAATTGTCGTTACAGTTATCGATTCAAAAGCCAGCATGATGCTGGCTTTTTTTCGTTTTTTCGAAGAATCAACATGCGTTTCAAACTGATGACACAAAACATAAAACGGGCTGAATGTCTTATTTTCGATACTTCAGAGCGCGTTCTAGTGTTGTTCCATCAAAAGGTTAGATTATGATGATGTTTTTGTTTTGCAGGGAAGATCAATGAGCGTCATTCAAGTTGAAGAAAAGAAAGTAGAAGTTGGAAAAGTGCTGTGTGTTGGGCGTAATTACGTTGAGCACATCCATGAGTTGGATAATGCTATTCCAGAGCAAATGGTGGTGTTTAATAAACCTTCTACCTCTGTATCGACGATCTTACGCTCATTTCATCAAGAACCTTTGCATTATGAAGCGGAAATTTGCTTTCTAATCAAAGATGGTCAATACGCCGCCGTGGGTTTGGGGCTAGACCTGACGAAACGCGGTCTGCAATCTTCTCTCAAAAAGCAAGGCTTGCCTTGGGAGCGAGCAAAAGCATTTGATGGTTCTGCGGTTTTTAGCCGCTTTGTGCCTCTTGAGGGCATTGATATTCATGACCTTAACTTAGAACTATTGATTAACTGTGTTCGTGTGCAAAAAGGCCACGTACAACAGATGCTGTATCCGCCATTTGCGATTTTGGATGAGCTAAGTAGCTACACAACTTTGAAAGACGGTGATGTGGTAATGACGGGAACGCCGCAAGGGGTTGGCGAAGTCCATCAAGGCGACGTCTTCCTTGGACGCTTAAAATGTGGCGACGTCACCTTGTTAGAAATTGAGTGGGTGGCTGATTAAAGCCAAACGCGCAAAAGAAGAAACGCCACCATACTGACAACCGTCGTTAAGAGAACGTTTTTTGTCAAATAGGCGATCAACGCAGCTAATGTCGCAGCCAATAAAAACGGGTTTTGTACGCTGACACTGAGTTCCCCTTCGGGGATGAAGACAATCGGCGCCCAGATCGCGGTTAAAACGGCCGGGCTTGCGTAGTTGAGAATCTTTTGTGTGCGCGTGCCAAGCTTTAATGGCAACTTCGGTTCGAGAAACAAGTATCGGCTTGTGAACACCAACAGCGTCATGAGTAAAATTGACAGCATAATCATTAGTGTTTTTCCTGCACTTGTTCGACAAAATAGCCTGTTAACATGGCTAAAATGCTCGAAATCATCAAACTTCCTTCTACTTGGTAATAGGTCAACGCGACTGAGCCTACCAAAGCCACTACGACGCTAGAAAGTACCGCTGCATTTTTAATCGTGGGTACGACAATCGCGATAAAGGTTGCGGCTACTGCAAATTCCAACCCCATTTCATTCAGTTCTGGGATTAGGCTACCCGCCACGATGCCTGTCAGCGTCGCAAGGTTCCAGAACAAATAGAAGCTCAATCCGGCCCCAAGTGCGTACCAGCGATTAAATTGTTCGTCAGAATGATGGCCAGCAATGGCAAACAGCTCGTCGGTTAACAGAAAACCAAGCGATAGCCGCCATTTAAGCGGAAGTGGTGCAATTTTACTGCGCATGGATACGCTGTAGAGAAAATGTCGTGAGGTGATGAAAAACGTGGTGAGCAACATAGTGGTTAGCCCCGCGCCCGCTTTTATCATTCCCATCGCGACGAGCTGAGCGGAGCCCGCGAAAAGAATCGCGGATAACGCTTGACCTTCTAGCGGGTGAAGCCCTGTATCAATCGCGAACGAACCTGCTAAGAGTCCCCAAGGCAGTACGGCAATACTCAACGGCATCATTGCGAGTGTGCCTTGCCAAAATAAAGTGGTTTTTGATTCTTCTTGTAACGGCAAAGTGTTATCCATTGTTTGTTCTTAATTGTTTTGAAGTCAGGCTATCAACGTAACGTGGTTGAGGCATCTCGCCTTGTACGATATTGCGGATTTAGCTAAAGCGAAGATATTGGCCCGGCGTGACGCCCATGGCTTTCTTAAAGTGTCGATGCAGGTGGCTTTGATCATGAAAACCACATTCTTGTGCGACATCAGAGATTCTCTGCCCTTGTTTGAGCAGCTTTTTCGCCATACGTAAACGTTGCTGGATCTGGTAAGCATGAGGCGGAAAGCCAAATTGCTTTTGAAATTCGCGCAGCAAGTGAAAAGGGCTCAGCCCAGCCAGTTTCGCGAGTTCTTCCAGCGACACATCGGTTTGTGGAAAGTCTTCTAAAAACTCCTTTACAAGCTGTAACTGTCGTTGCGCTTTGGTGGATTCTTTCAGTGGTGCGCGGTGAGTGCTGTGTTTACTCGCCAATTTGATCAACGTGCCGTACACCAAGGTTTCTCGCAGCAGTCGATTGTCCGATTTTTCTAGAGTCTCAAACACCAAGCGCAATTGGCTTGCCAGTTCGGGATCATAAACCACAGGTTGAGGGAAATAAGGCAGCGCGACATTGGGTGAGCCAAGCTCTTGCCCCAAGGTTTGAAATTGTTCTGGCACAGGATACATTGCTTTGTATTCCCAGCCCCCCTCTGTTGCTGAATGGCCGTTATGCACTTCATCAGCGTTAACTAAGATAATGCTGTTTTGTGGTGCAATGTGGTTGCCGCCAGTGCGGAAAAATTGTTGAGCGCCTTTTTCGATCACACCAATGGTGTAGCCTTCGTGGCTGTGCCGAGAGAAGTTCTGCTTTTCATACTTAGCATCTAGCAGCTCCAAGCCACCAAGTTCTTGAGCAATTTTGAATGTCGCGATTTCCTTGTTCTTTTCTTTCATTGTTTCCAATCTGCTCGAGAAGTTCGTCATACGAGTGTAACGTATCCATCGTGCTTATTTTTGTACAAAATTGCTATTCAGTATCGTTAAAAAGGTTAATTGTTTTCATATGAGTGAATTGGTGATTTATCCTTTCTAAATATGGCTGCATTTAAAGGTATTTAATCTGGTCGAGTTTGATTTATTGGTATAAGATTCGCCGCCTTGTTGTAGAAAACCTGTTCCATCATGATCGATTTAGCTGTACTTCCTATTTATCTCACGGCGGTTATCGCCTTATTGCTTTTGCCTGGCCCTGATATGTTGCTGATTGCGAGCTCAAGTATGAGCTACGGCAAAAAGGTTGGCCTATTTGCCAGTCTGGGGAACGCGACGTCTGGCCTTATCCTTACTTTACTTGCTGCGATGGGGGTTTCAACCCTGATTGCGATGAGCCCTGTGGCACTCAAAGTACTTCACCTTTTAGGTGGTGCGTACCTACTTAAAATGGGTTGGGATTGCTTGAGAGCAGAAGCGTCATCTGCTCCAGAGCTTGATCAAAAAAATAAGATGGCATCGACCTACTATCAACGTGCATTAATGAGCAATTTGCTCAACCCTAAAGCGTTGGTCTTTTTTGTGATGTTTTTGCCTCAGTTCGTTTCGAGCAATATTACCGCTTCATCCGGCGAGCAGATGCTGGCGCTTGGTTTGTTGTTGAACGTTCTTGGCCTTTTGTTCAACCTGTTATTGGTAGCGTTGGCTGGTACATTAGGGAAAGGGTTGCTGGAGAATGAGAAGTTCCGCACTTACCAACACAAACTTATGGGGTTGGTGTTTGTGATCCTCGCTTTGTGGATGTTGAGCAGCTTCGTGCTATAAACCTATCAAATTCAATCGGAAAGCCAGCAATTGCTGGCTTTTTGTTTTAGGATAGAAACGTTTTCCAAGGAGAGGATGTATGAAACTTGAATTTTGTTTAAACCCAGACCAAGCCGATCTTGATTGCGTTCGTGATGGCATTCGATCATATAACCGCAAGCACTTACCTGAAGGAGAAGTGAATGCGGTGGGTTGCTTTGCAAAAGATGAAGACGGCAAAATCATTGGCGGCCTTACTGGGGAAATGTTTAAAAATACGGTTTTTGTGGAGTTCTTGTGGGTGGACGCAGAAAGCAGAACATCGGGCTTAGGCAGTAAACTGATGGCAATGTTAGAGCAGCATGTGAAGCCGTATGGCGTGACTCATATTTATTTAGATACTTACAGCTTCCAGGCGCTCGATTTCTACCTCAAATTGGGCTTTGAAAAAGTAGGGCAGTATTCCGGTTATCCGGCTGAGGGAATCCACAAATACTTCCTCCAAAAAGAAATCGCAGAATAGTCGCTACTGATGTTTAGCTTGTTAGGAATCCAGTAAAAGAGGCGCGAACAGCGCCTCTTTTAGTATGTAGTCATGAGCTTTTCATGACAACTTGTTGAGAGAGTTACAAGCTTTTTTGGTGTGCGTCGATCAGCGCGTTCATTTTGGCTTCGGCAGTTTGTTGCGCTTGCTCGTAGCTCATGTCAGCAGGGAAGTCACTGATGACTTCGTAGTAACATTTCAATTTTGGCTCAGTACCAGAAGGACGAACGATTACGCGAGATTTATCTTCAAGATGATAAATCAGCACATCACTTGCTGGTAAATCAATCGTCTCTTCTGAACCATCCTCAAATGTACGAACGGAAGTTTTCAAGTCCTCAGTAACCGATACTTTCTTGCCTGCAATTTCGCTCGATGGATTTGCACGTAACTTGTCACCAATTGGTGGTGAGTTTGGGTCCAACGCAATACTACGCTGAGCGTTAAAGTAAAAACCGTGTTGACGGTAAAGCGCTTCCAACTTGTCCCACAGTGTTTTGCCTTGTGCTTTGAGCTTTCCGGTTAATTGCGAAAACGCAACAATCGCGGACAAACCATCTTTATCCCACACCTTATTGCCAACGGTGTAGCCGAGCGCCTCTTCGTAAGCAAACAAGAACGGATATTGCTCGGTTTCTTGGCTCATCGCGACGTTGGTTAGCCATTTAAAGCCTGTTAGCGTTTGGTAATACTCTGCGCCATGCGCTTTTGCGATGCTGCTCAAGAGGCGAGATGACACGATGGTGTTACCGACCAGTGAGTTCGGCTGTTGCTCTAGCAAGTAATCACCAAACAATGAACCAACTTGGTCGCCAGTTAACATTTGGTATTCACCGTCTGGGCGTTTTACGGCGACGGCGAAACGGTCTGCATCTGGGTCGTTTGCACAGGCGATATCCGCATCTACGGATTTACCGAGCGCCATGACCATGTCCATTGCCCCTGCTTCTTCTGGATTTGGGAAGTTAACTGTAGGGAATGTGCCATCAGGTTCGCGCTGCTCCGCAACACTGGCCACTTTTTTAAAGCCAGCGTCAGCAAGTAACGTTTCTGCCATGTCTGCGCCAACACCGTGCATCGCAGTGTAAGCGATAGAAATATCGGTGTTGCTATCAGGAGTCAGCAGAGCATTTTCGTTCATGGTTTTACGGTAAGTTTGATAGTAGTCATCTTCCAACCAAACCAGTAAGCCTTGTTGTTTAGCATCGTCTAAAGACATCAACGGCAGAGGCTTTGTGGTCGCTTCATCAATTTTTGCCGCGATGCCCGAGTCGTGAGGTGGAATGATTTGCGCGCCATTTTCCCAATACACTTTGAAGCCGTTGTATTCGGGTGGATTGTGGCTAGCGGTTACAACAACGGCCGCTGCAGCATTCATTGTGCGTACACCAAAAGCAACAATAGGCGTTGCCGCGACTTGGTAGGTTAGGTAAACCTTGATACCGAGTGCTGTTAAGACAGAAGCAGTATCGTGCGCGAACTGTTTAGAATCTGGTCGGCCATCGTAACCAATAACAACGCCGCGACTCGCTGCATCTTGCACTTGTTCAAGCAAATAGTGGCCGAGACCTGTGGCAGTTTCTTGAATCACCAAACGGTTCATTCTGTTTGGACCTGCGCCAACTTTGCCACGTAGACCCGCTGTACCAAAGGCAAGGCGGGAGCCGAAGCGGTCAGAAAGTTCTTGTTCATTATTCGTATCAACGAGGTGCTGAAGCTCTTCACGAGTTTTAGGGTCAGGATCTCGCGCTAGCCATTGAGTAATTAGTGCTGTCATATCTTTCATTCCTTAGCAGGGGGAGCCTACTTGTTTGGACACTTTTTCTGAAAAAGTATCCAATGTTTTCTTTTACTTTAATGTAAATGGTTCTCAATTCCATTTCAAAGAGGGCAATCGATAAACCGAACTTATTTTTCCTGTCTGAACAAAATTTAATCACATTTAATTTCTTGAAGAACTTTGGAACTATAACTAGCCTTTTAACATAAATATAACAAACTGTGTCGAAATCGTATTTTTTGTGATTTTTCGTAAAGTTGTTCGATATTTGCAATGGGACGCAAGGAAGCTCGCGCAAGCGTAGCGGCTGAGCAGAGGAGAGATCTTTTGAAAAGATTAGCGACTACTCTAGCCATACCACTGAGTGTGATTTTAATCACATTCTCCTCCTACGGTTGGTCAAAGGACAATGAACTCAACATGACCAAAGGGGTCACGGCGATCAGCGAGCAAGTGTATGAATTACATATGCTCATTTTCTACATTTGTTGCGCGATAGCTCTGGTTGTTTTTGGTGTTATGTTCTATGCCATCATCCGTCATCGCAAATCAAAAGGTGCAGTTGCCGCACATTTCCACGAAAGCACCAAAGTGGAAATTATTTGGACTGTAATCCCTATCATCATTCTTGTCGCGATGGCGATTCCCGCAACGAAAACTTTAGTCGCAATGGAAGACACTAGCCAATCAGATATCACCATTCAAATCACAGGTTCGCAATGGAAGTGGCATTACAGCTACTTTGGTGAAGATGTGGAATTTTTCAGCTTGCTCGCAACCAGCCAAAAGCAGATTGACGGTATAGAGATGAAAGGCGCGCATTACTTGCTTGAAGTGGATAACCCGCTCGTGCTCCCTGTGAATCGCAAAGTGCGCTTTTTACTGACCTCAGACGATGTGATTCACTCTTGGTGGGTGCCTGATTTCGCCGTGAAAAAAGATACCATACCGGGTTTCATCAACGAGGCTTGGACGCGAATTGATGAGCCGGGCGTTTATCGTGGTCAGTGTGCAGAGCTTTGTGGACGCGCTCATGGCTTTATGCCAATTGTAGTCCATGCCATGCCGGAAGATGAATTCGATCAGTGGCTCTCGGGTAAGAAAGAAGAAATCGCGATGCAAAAAGCTGCGGCGCAAGAGGCGCTAACTCAAGACTTGTCGATGGATGAGCTCATGGTGCAAGGCGAAGCGATTTACTCGGCGCGTTGTGCTGTTTGTCACCAAGCCAATGGTGAGGGTATTCCGGGGGCGTTCCCTTCAATTAAAGGCAGTCCTGTCGCGACAGGTGATATCGCCGAACATATCGGCGTGGTTGTTGATGGCCGCGCAGGGACGGCGATGCAGTCTTTTGCTAACCAACTTAGTGATCAAGAAATTGCTGCGGTAATTACCTACCAACGCAATGCTTGGGGAAATGATACTGGCGATACGGTTCAAGCGGCCGACGTCAATGCCTTTAAGGCACAAAAAAGTGCCAAGGAGGAAATATGAGTAAGCCAGCAGACAAAGCCGTAAAATCGGCTCCCGTTGAAGCGCATACCGCAGCAAACGCAACAATTGCGCTAGACGACCACGATTCGCACGACGCGCCAAAAGGTATTGCTCGTTGGTTGTATTCCACCAACCATAAAGACATCGGCACGTTGTATCTTTGGTTTAGTTTCACCATGTTCCTAACGGGTGGTGCGATGGCAATGGTCATTCGTGCGGAGCTGTTTCAGCCGGGTTTGCAGCTTGTCGATCCGCAATTTTTTAATCAGATGACAACGGTTCACGGTTTGGTGATGGTGTTTGGTGCGGTCATGCCCGCGTTCACTGGATTAGCAAACTGGATGATCCCGATGATGATCGGCGCACCTGATATGGCGCTGCCACGTATGAATAACTTGAGCTTTTGGATTCTGCCTTTTGCGTTTCTCATTCTGTTGAGCTCGTTGTTCTTGCCGGGCGGTGCACCGAATTTCGGCTGGACGTTTTACGCGCCGCTATCGACTACGTATGGGCCAGACAGTACTGCGCTGTTTGTGTTCTCTGTGCATATCATGGGTATCAGCTCCATCATGGGGGCGATTAACGTTATCGTGACGATTGTCAACATGCGCGCACCGGGCATGACATGGTTTAAGTTGCCGATGTTCGTTTGGACTTGGTTGATCACTGCGTTCTTACTTATTGCCGTCATGCCAGTGTTGGCGGGTGCGGTAACGATGGTACTGACCGATAAGTACTTTGGTACCAGCTTCTTTGATGCTGCGGGCGGTGGCGATCCTGTGATGTTCCAACACATTTTCTGGTTCTTTGGTCACCCAGAAGTGTACATAATGATTTTGCCGTCGTTCGGGATCATCTCTGCCATTCTTCCAGCATTTAGTGGCAAAAAGCTGTTCGGCTATCACTCTATGGTGTACGCAACTTGCAGTATCGCGCTTCTTTCTTTCCTTGTGTGGGCACACCACATGTTCACGACAGGCATGCCCGTGTTTGCTGAACTGTTCTTTATGTACTGCACCATGTTGATTGCGGTACCGACCGGAGTAAAAGTGTTTAACTGGGTCGCAACCATGTGGCGTGGCGCACTGACCTTTGAAACGCCAATGTTGTTTGCGATTGCGTTTATTGTTTTGTTCACTATCGGCGGATTCTCGGGTTTGATGCTTGCTATTGTGCCGGCGGATTTCCAGTACCACGATACCTATTTTGTGGTTGCGCACTTCCATTATGTCTTGGTGTCTGGCGCGGTCTTCTCAATCATGGCAGCGTCGTATTATTGGTTGCCGAAATGGACGGGGAATATGTACGACCACAAGTTGAGTTTGTGGCATTTTTGGTGCTCAGTCATTTCCGTCAATGTCCTTTTCTTCCCGATGCACTTTTTAGGTTTGGCGGGCATGCCGCGAAGAATCCCTGATTACGCGATTCAATTTGCGGATGTGAACCAAATCGTATCCATCGGCGGCTTTGCCTTTGGTTTGTCGCAACTGATTTTCTTGTGGGTCGTGATCAAATGTATTCGTGGCGGAGAGAAAGCGTCGGCCAAGCCTTGGGAGCGTGCAGAAGGATTAGAGTGGACTGTGCCAAGCCCTGCGCCTCATCACACCTTTAGTACGCCGCCTAAAGTGGATTAACGGAACGAGAGGTGAAGGACATGGCAGACAAATCATCCCACAAAAAGCTCACGATAAAGTTAGTGCTGGCCACTTTTGTCATGTTCGGGTTCGGTTTTGCGCTCGTGCCGCTCTATGACGTGATGTGTGATGCGTTAGGTATCAACGGTAAAACCAGTGATGTTGCAGCGATTCAACCTACGGGGATGCAACCCGATTTGAGCCGGACGATTCGTGTGGAGTTTATGGCACACGTCAACCCAGATATGCCGTGGGAGTTTAAGCCGAAAGTCATTTCGATGAATGTTCATCCAGGTGAGGTCGTGCAAACTGAATACTTGGCATTTAACGAAAGTGGACAAAGGCTGGTGGGGCAGGCGGTGCCTTCCGTTTCTCCCGGCAACGGTGCAGCTTACTTCAACAAAATAGAGTGCTTTTGTTTTACGCAACAGCCGCTGGATGGAAAGCAGCACGCTCAGATGCCATTGATTTTCTATATTGAGCCCGATTTGCCGGACTCAATACATACATTAACGCTGTCTTATACACTCTACAAACTTCCTCCTCCCACAGGCAGTTAGCCTCTCAAGGAGTGAGATACAGGCCAAATAGTGTCTGTAAGGAGAGAACTGATGAGTAATAAACCTGGAACCTATTACGTTCCTGCTCAAAGTAGTTGGCCGATCATTGGCGCGTTTGCTCTGTTTTTAGTCGCCGTCGGTGCGGGCATGACGGTGCAAAGTACTCAAAGCGATGGTGCGGTCGGTGTTGTTGGTCGCATTGTGCTTGCCGTAGGCTTTTTGTTTCTGCTTTACATGTTGGCAGGGTGGTTTAGTAACGTCATCACCGAATCGTTGACGGGCAAATACAGCGCGCAGATCACTCGATCATTTCGTCAGGGGATGAGTTGGTTCATCTTTTCAGAAGTGATGTTCTTTGGCGCGTTTTTCGGAGCGCTGTTTTACGCCAGAATGGTGTCTGTCCCTTGGTTAGGAGGGGCTGATAATAACCTCATGACCAATGAAGTGCTGTGGCCAAGTTTTGAAGCAATGTGGCCGCTCACGACAACGCCAAGTGGGGAAAGCACCCAAGCGATGCCTTGGCAAGGTATTCCGCTCACTAACACCATTATTTTGCTTCTCTCTTCTATCACGTTACACATGGCACACATCAGTTTGGAGAAAAACCGACGCACAGCGTTAGTCGTGTGGCTTGAAATCACCATCGTGTTGGCGGGCTTTTTCTTGTTCTATCAAGCCAAAGAGTACATTCACGCTTATCAGGAAATGGGGCTCACGCTTCAATCGGGGGTTTATGGCAATACGTTCTTTATGCTTACTGGTTTTCATGGCATGCACGTTTGTCTTGGCACCATATTCTTAACCGTATTGCTGTTTAGAATCGCGAAGGACCACTTTTCTCCTACTAATCATTTCGCATTTCAAGCAGGCAGTTGGTACTGGCATTTTGTTGATGTGGTATGGCTATGCCTGTTTGTTTTTGTTTATGTGTTGTAGTGACAGAGTCAGTAAGGACGTGGATTGGGAGCAAGCCAACCCGAGCTTAAAGCAATCAAAAGAAGGATGACCACTAACGCAGAAAACATCACACGACGACCGAGATAGTGGCTCATGGGTTTTGTTGGCTTGTCCGGATTATCTGGGTCTTCTCGAACCATTTCGATAAGCGCTTTTGCGAGGTTGAAGATAATGAAAAGCAGCAAAAGGACCAGCGTTAATTTGAATAGGAATACGGTGGACATAGTACCTCCGGTTTCTTCGTCTTGGTTATCGCACAAGTTATGGCTATCGAAGCGGTTTGGTATTGCAGTTTGCTTAACTGTGGTTGTGTTTTCTCTGTTGGTCAAACTTGGATTTTGGCAACTAGAAAGAGGTCAGGAGAAACAAGCGCTTGAACAAGCGATACTCGCTCGGGCTGATGCCCCGTATCAATCTCTCACTTCTGTCCTTGATAACAATGACTGGCGAGAGGAGAGCGTGATTGGCGTGAAAGTGCAAGCGGAGGCAAAGCCAGAACCGTTGCCAGTAGTTTTGCTCGATAACCAAACCTTTCAAGGCAAAGTGGGTTATCTCGCATACCAAGTGGTTTCTGTCGGTCAGGATCCAATAACCTTAGCGCTTTTAGAATTGGGTTTCGTCGAAGGGCGGCGAACTCGTGATTCTTTACCAACCGTAACGATGTTGAAGAGCCCCACAAACGTAACC
This sequence comes from Vibrio sp. GLN_1, assembly GCF_043106015.1. Lineage (NCBI taxonomy): Bacteria > Pseudomonadati > Pseudomonadota > Gammaproteobacteria > Vibrionales > Vibrionaceae > Vibrio > Vibrio sp. GLN_1. The sequence goes on along the minus strand of NZ_JBICMD010000036.1, from coordinate 1,060,147 downwards.
GGACGTTTGTATCGCAAATCAATGAATCCGTTAAGCTCAGATCTGATGCCAGAAATGGGAGAGGGGATTCGAGTCCAAAACCTCAATATTTCCGAGCTCAATGAGTTGTTGAATGTAGAGCTGATGCCGGCAGTGTTGCAGCCAGACAACCTAGAAAACTGGGCATATCCATTTCCTTGGAATCCACTTCCACTCACGAGCGCGAAACATTTTGGGTATGCCGTACAGTGGTTTGCGATGGCTGGTGTGTTCTTACTGCTCACAATGGTTGTGAGTATTCGATGGTTTAGAAAAGCGGCATCACAAGGAGGTGAGGCATGACATCTCAAGTTACAAAAGGGCGGTTTGTGCTGATCGCACTGATTTGCTTATTCGCCTTACCAGCGATTGTTGCAAAGTTGATTTTGGCGCAAGGCTGGTACGAAACGGGCGTGACAAACCGAGGAAAGCTCATCGAACCGTACACAACGTTAGCGCAGTTAGGCCAATCTGCTCCATCGGCGGTGCACGGTTGGCAACTGGCTTATGTGGTGCCTGATTCTTGCGACAGCCAATGTCAAAGACAGCTCTATTTACTCAAACAAAGCCATGTTGCTTTAGGCAAGTATCAAGAACGCGTTGTGCCAGTTTTGTGGACTTCTACAACATCAGACACGATAGAAATGCCGATGGAAACCATGGCGATGAATGAGAACGTGGCGGCAAAAGTGCAACAAGGGCAAGTGCTGATTGTGGATCCTCTGGGGCAGCTGGTGATGTCGTACACCGCAGAGCCAAACGAAGATTTGGTCAAACTCAGCAAAGATATGTTGGCGGATTTGCGTAAGTTGCTCAAATTGTCGCGAGTCGGATAGGGAGTGCATCATGACGTTAACAAAGTTGGTTAGATTAAGTTTGTGCCTGACGTTAGTCGTCATCATGTTGGGCGCCTATACCCGTTTGTCGGATGCGGGTTTGGGGTGTCCTGACTGGCCGGGGTGTTATGGTCACTTTTCTGTGCCACACCATGAAGACGATGTTCTGCGCGCCAACATCAATTTTCCAGAACGCGAGATTGAGCATGAAAAAGCGTGGCTAGAGATGATTCATCGCTATTTTGCTGGAACACTCGGCATGGTGATTTTTGCTATTACCGTTATTGCTATTCGAACTGAACGCGTGAACCCATCCATTCCTATTCTGCTCAGCTTTTTAGTTGTGGGGCAGGCGATGTTAGGTATGTGGACGGTGACTCTAAAACTGATGCCTGTCATTGTCATGCTTCATCTGCTTGGTGGGTTCACCTTGCTCGCGCTGCAAGCGGTGTTTTATTGCCAACTGAAAGCGAGAGACAATCTTTATTTTTCCCCCTCCTCTCGGTCGGTTAGGTTGTTTTCAGTGTTTTCCTTTTTGGTTGTGTTCTCCCAAGTGTTGCTCGGCGGTTGGACTTCATCAAACTACGCGGCTTTGATGTGTACAACGTTGCCCATTTGCGAAGGAGATTGGATGAACTACTTGGATTGGAAAGAGGCGTTCTCTTTCTGGCAAACGGGGCACGACAATTATGAATTTGGTGTGTTGGAATACCCCGCGAGGATGACAATCCATGTCTCTCATCGAATCGGCGCGATGGTCACCGCAGTGGTTGTCCTGACGTATTGTGTGGTGTTGATGAAACAAGACTCGCACCATTCTCAGAAAGTCGGCATGTGGCTTGGGATGGCGCTGGCTTGCCAGATTACGCTTGGTATTAGCAACGTGGTGTTTCAGTTACCGATTTACATCGCAGTGGCTCATAACCTGGGTGCTGCAATCATGTTGAGCCTGATTTGTGTCAGTCAGTTTTATTTGTGGCAAGGAAAAGCCGATTGGAATTATGCAGTGAAAGGAGTTCGCTATGAGTAAGGAAATTGCGTTAACACTCGATAGTCGAAAGCGTCTCGGCTCAACGTACTTAAAACTGACTAAACCTAAAGTTGTCGCGCTAATGTTAGTCACCGCCATTGTCGGCATGAGCTTGGCTCCGGTCACTGATTTCCCTTGGATTCAAGCATCCATCGGATTGATTGGAATAGGACTAATGGCTGGTTCTGCCGCGGCATTTAATCATCTTATTGACCGCAGAATTGATGCAAGAATGGCTCGTACTCATACGCGTCCTTTACCGTCGGGAGATACCAATCCCTTATCGGTTGCGATTTTTGCCGTGGCAATCGGCGTGGTTGGTTTTGTACTCCTATATGCTTGGGTAAACGCGCTCACAGCGTGGATGACGTTTTTGAGTTTACTGGGCTATGCGGTGGTTTACACCATGTATTTGAAGCGAGCAACGCCGCAAAATATTGTGATTGCTGGCATTGCCGGTGCGATGCCGCCACTCTTAGGTTGGACAGCGGTGACGGGTGAGCTGCATGGTAACGCTTGGCTATTGGTAATGATCATTTTCATCTGGACACCGCCGCATTTCTGGGCGCTTGCGATTCATCGAGTGGAAGATTACCGCAAGGTCGACATTCCCATGCTGCCGGTAACCCATGGCATTGAATACACCAAAACATCGATCTTACTTTACACGGTATTGCTCACATTGGTGTGCGTGATGCCTGTATTGGTGGGGATGGTCGGTTTTATCTATCTCTTTTCAGCATTGCTGCTAAATGCGGGTTTCATTTATCACGCGTGGAAACTCAAGTTTGCCCCCGAGCCTAATAGCGCAATAGAGACATTTAAGTTCTCCATTTATCATCTGTTGGCGCTGTTTGTTGCGCTCCTAGCCGATCACTATATTGGAATGGTGTTGCAGTAAGCGAATAACTTAATGGTATATCTGCTAATAAAAAACGCCGCGAAAAGTGCGGCGTTTTTTATTGTACGAGAGGAAAGATTACTGAATCTCTAACAACTCAACATCAAAAATCAAAACACTTGCAGGTGGAATTGGCCCCGTACCATTTTTGCCGTAGCCAAGTGTGCTCGGTACAAATAGACGGATTTTCTCGCCCACAACCATGTATTGAAGACCTTCTTGCCAGCCTTTAATTACTTGGTTCAAACCAAATGTAATTGGCTCGCCACGATTTACTGAACTATCGAAAACAGTGCCATCGATAAGCGTGCCGTGGTAGTGCACTTTCACTTTACTTGTTGCGGTTGGGTGAACGTCACCTGTACCTTTTTCTAGTACTAAGTATTGAAGCCCGCTCTCTGTCGTGATCACGCCTTCTTTTTTCGCATTTTCTAGTAGGAAAGCTTGGCCTTTTGCAAAGTTCTCATCTGCCACTTTGTGGTTTGTCCAAGTGCGGTAAATGAAAAATGCAGCTAAAACAAAAATAATGATAGGAAACAAAAATTTAGACACGTTGACTCCTTGTCTATTTAGGTTGCTTAAGCAAATAGTTAATAGTTTCTGCCATTGCCTCAACGCTGTCATGGCCGCCAGTAATCACTTGGTACTTACCGTTTACGATAAACGCTGGCACAGAATTGATTTGGCCACGAGTAGTGATGGATTCAGCTTTAGTGATGTATTCAAACAGTTTTTCCTGTTGAGCTTCATCAAGATGGTATGGGCTGATCAAGTTACGAGATTCAAAAGCTTTCTCTACCGCTTGTTGACGCTCTTCTGCTGTTGCATCTGCGCCCATTTGAACCGCTGCAAATAAATCAGCCATGAAGGCTTTATCTGGTGTTGCGTCGAGCTGCATAACAGCAGTGTAGAAGATAATTGCGCTGATCTGAGCACTTTCATTGAAAGTCACGTGCATCTTTTCAACTTTTTGCTCTGTTAGCGATTCAATTTGAGGGACAAACTCTTCCATTGAACGACAATGGCCGCAAGTTAGGGCAAAAGCTTCGGTTAGTGGCGCCAGATTGTATTCTTGAAGAGAAACAGGCAACACTTCGTATTGCTTACCTTGTTGTGGCTGACTATTGCCGCTGTCACATGCTGACAGAGCCGCAATAGCGGCAAATAAAGCGACGCCTTTTGAGATAGTTTTAAACATAACAACGCTCTGAATGAGAAATTTACGGTAGTTTATCGGTTAACGATAGCGACTAAAACCATTAAATAACAATAAAGTGAGACGATTAGTAACAGATTGGTGTGGATATAACCGAATAGTGACATGGTGTTAGCAAATTGGACGTTTACTGTTTTGCAGCATAGGCGACAAGCCCGAACTGAGAATGGCACGAACGGTGCATATAAAACAATCAAATAGCGAAAAACACTAAAGAATATGTGTTTTTCGTCGACATAGTGAACAAGAATTCTTTCTACGTTGGTAACGGTATGAAGCATTGGTTTTTCATTGTCTGTGGCATTCTTAGTGGGTGTAGCAGCCTTAATCCAGACATGGTTCCGGGTGGGAATATGTTGGATACAGCCCCAAAAACAAACACAGAGCTGAGACACCCTGAGTGGGGGTATGCGAGTGCATCTCACGTTTCGACGGCTCCACGTGTCAACCAGACGGCGAGGGCGGCCGAAAAAAAGTCTAACAACGTGACCTCACTAGAAATGTTCTTGGATAGACACAATATCCCGCATGAGACGATCGGTGGTGGTCACCTTATGATTCGCTTAAAAGAGCAAGTTCACTTTCAGACTGGGTCGGCGCAATTGTCGTCAAACTCACAAGATTGGTTACGAAAGCTGGGGCACTATTTAGCAGGTAGAACCGATGTGGATGTGGTGATTGATGGCCATGCCGATAGCACTGGTGCGGCGAGTTTCAATGATACGCTCTCCGAAAAACGAGCTCGTGAAGTAGAAAAACAAATGCTAGCGAGTAGCATTCCGCGTCAGCGCGTTTTCTCTCGCGGATTCGGCGAATATGTGCCGCAATGTAGCAATGCCACATCAAGCGGTAAAGCGTGTAACCGACGTGTTGAGTTGATGCTGATTGTCGATGAGTAGGCCGCCAGTCGGTTTCGAAACAAAAACATCAAAATAGAAAAGAGGCACCAAATGGTGCCTCTTTTACATCCGCCAATGTTCTTAGGGGGAACTAGGCAAATTCTTTTTCAAGATAAGCGACAATGTCTGATGACTCATAAAGCCATTGCGTTTCGCCATCTTTTTCAATACGAAGACAAGGCACTTTCACGCGACCGCCACCTTGTTCAAGTTCAGCGCGGTGAGTTGGGTCATTCTTCGCATCACGTAATTCGATATTAACGGATTGTCGTTTCATCGCACGTCGTACTTTGACGCAAAAAGGGCAAGCTTCAAACTGATATAACGCGTATTGCTTTGCTTTATCATCGACGTTGCTCTGTGCTTCGTTAGTGCGTTTGATGCCACGAGGAGAAAAGACAGCGTTCAGCAATAAAATGACTTTGCCTAAAATCCAACGGATAAACTTCATAATGATCCCTTGATGCTCAGTGGATGAATGTCCTTAACAATGCAAACATGATGCTTGTTGCATTGGAGACGCAGTCTATCAGTTGTTTCGGATTGATAAAACCATGTGTTTTATGAGGAAAAGAGTCGCTTCAACCAGCCGAAAAAGCCATTTGATGCTGTTGGGTTTGCCTCTTTACCTAAATAGAAGCTTTGCATTAGCTCTGTTCTGAACGCGTCAACATCAATACGTTTAATCACAAGTTCGTGCTGTAATGTGTTTTGTGTCTGCTCCGCGTGATCGTGCGCTAAGCTAAAATCCATGTTCAGATAGCCTTGAGTGAAGAGCCACAAATGGGTGATCAGAACAAGATCTTCTGCCGATTGATTGGTGAATTTGTCTGCTTGCTCATCCCCAAGTGTATCTGCCAAGACCTTTTGCATTTGCTGTGTCGAATGAGCGTGTTGTTCATACAACGCACTTGCTTCGATATGGGATTTCGTCAGGAGCCCGAGTAGGTGAAGCACTGGATTCGTTGCTGGCTTGTTTTCACATACGCGTGCAAACAACGGAGCTTGTTCTTTCAACCAACGCTTCTTGGCAGCTTTATGCTCATCAACGAAGGGAATCTTTTTGATTCCCATTTGTTTAATCAGTTCACTAAGGGGCGTCATGACTTTGCAGTTCCTTCACTGTTACTTCGACGTGTTGATCATTCACATCAACAAAAATAGAGGTGCCGGTAATCATAACAGAAAGGTTTGTACCACGGTCAAGGTGCTGACAAATCATATCGATAGCGTCGTAGTCAAAGCTTTCTACGCTTACTGGAAGCATTGAAAACTTACCTGACATTTTCTCCCACCACACCGGTGCTTTAGTATTGTACGTATAGACCTTGACCTGCTTGGCTAGGCGAGAGGCTTTTTTGATTCGATCTGGTTCGGGTTCGCCGATCTCAATCCAATGCGTGATGCTTTGGTCATCTGCAACATGCCATAAATCTGGCTCTTCCGTGGTTGAGAGGCCTTTGGTAAATTCCAAGTCTTTTTGGGCATTGAGGCAGAAAGCCAAGATACGAGCCAGCATGCGTTGAGGTTTTTCAGAGGGATGCAGAGCGATAGTAAGGTTCTTGGAATCGTAGTAATCGTTATTCATATCGGAAAGAGCGATACGAAACTTATAAATGGTTGGTTTTAGAGCCATGGGTTTATATCGTTTTTATGGGCGACAATTTGCTTTGGGCAAAAAAATAGCCAGCTTAAAAGCTGGCTATCATATCAAATTCTTTAAGAATTAAAGTACTTTGATTTGCTCTGCTTGAGGGCCTTTTTGACCTTGAGAGATAACAAATTCTACTTTCTGGCCTTCAACTAGAGTACGGAAGCCGTCACCAGTGATTGCAGAGAAGTGAGCAAATACGTCAGGACCGTTTTCTTGTTGGATGAAACCGAAGCCTTTAGTTTCGTTGAACCACTTAACTGTGCCAGTAGCTGTGTTAGACATGTCTATTTCCTAAATATCTAAATTTGTGTAATCTTTCGCCTCAACGGCGCTTATAGCGTGGAAAAATAAATTGCTATTGCGTACCACAGGACGACGGAGTTACAAGAAATCCAACGAAATGTGAAAACAAAGAACTTTCTTTCTAGCCGTGTTTGAGTCTAGGTTAAATCCTGTAGGAGTCAACATATATTAGTGCTTTATGGAGAAATATTTGTATTTAGTCACTATTTAACCGGCATGTTTTTGATTAAATTTCAAATAAATGACGTAGAAGTGAAGTTTTTAAGCATAAAATACGAGGAATTCTACAAATTTGACTTCTTTATATAATTATTGTCCAATCTGGTTCGACCATTAAGGAGGATTTATGGCAAAAGCAAAATGTAATCCTCAGCCGAATGAATTTAACAAAGACACCGAATTCGGCAGAGGCGAGATTAAAGACAATGCGCTAAAGGCAGTTGTTACCAGTCAGTTGTTCAGAACCCGAGTCGTCAAAGCGAAAAAAGGTAAAGGCAGCTTCAACCGTAAAATGAAGCACCGAGGCAAAGAGCCCTATTCAAAGTTCTCACCAATGTGGATTTTGAATAGGGCTTTTTCATGCTCAGAGTCAAAGAATTGTTTGACCGAAAAGTTTCTGTTCAGGCCTATTGCTCATAAGAATCAATACTTAGCTGTCAAATTTGCGCTAACCATTTGATGCTGAATTCAAATGGAGATGAGTATCCTGATTGACGATAGCTCTCAGCGCGCTGATCGACTCAACTGTTAGGTGTGAACCTTCATCGATTGATTTCATAAACTCGTCCACTTCCAATAGTTTCGACATCGAACTGAGAAAGCCTTGGTTGATGACCTCGATAAATGAGCGAGTTTCGGTCGTTAGGGATTGGTTGCTCAGAACTACGTGGTTGATTTCATCAATCGACGTGCTGGTTCGAGTTGCTAAAGTTCTCACTTCATCCGCAACCACTGCAAATCCTCGTCCATGTTCACCAGCTCTAGCTGCTTCAATCGCTGCGTTTAGAGCTAGGAGATTGGTTTGTGAGGCGATGCTGTCGATCACTTTGACGATTTCAGTGACTTGCTGAGAGGTTTTAAATAGCTCTTGAACTTTATCATCACAAGCGGTGACGGCACTCAGTACTTCTTCAATCATGGTGCGAAACTCATTCAGAGAATGTTCTGCGCCGCAGACGTTTGATGTGGCTTCTTCGCTGGCATTTCTCGCGATAAAAGAAGAGTCGGCTATCGCTTGAGAGATGTTTAAATCCCTTTGAACTTTATCAGTGATGTCAGATGCAAATTTGACGACTTTGATGACGTTGCCCATCGGCTCGAAGATGGGGTTGTAAGTGGCTTCAATGTACACTTTGTCACCTGAGGCTGAACGCCTTAAAAATTGTCCAGACTTAAACTGGCCGGCGGCGAGATCTTTCCAAAAGCCGGGATTTTCTTGGTAAAAATCGTCAAAGCAAAATAGTTTGTGATGTTTTCCTAGAACATCGCTCAACTCGTATCCCAAGGTTTTTAAGAAGTTTTGGTTGGCGGTCAGAATGTATCCTTCACGGTCGAACTCAATCGTGGCTAGAGACAGATCTAACGCGTTCAAAATGGCTTCTTTTTGCTCTGATTCTAGCCTCTGTTGTGTCACGTCTGACGCGATCTTGACTACTTTTTCAATTTGTCCGTGTTCAGATTCAATGGGAAAGTAACTGGCTTCAAGTACCAGTCTTTCACGTTGTGAGGTTAGACGCTCAAACGTACCTCGCTTATGCTTACCCATTTTTAAGTCATCCCAAAATTGTTGGTATCGAGGGGATTGAACATAGCCTCGGTCACAGAAAATCGAATGATGTTTTCCAACAATCGCTTCTCGTGTGTATCCGACACAAGAAAGAAATAAATCATTTGCATTGAGAATGATGCCTCTCGTATCAAACTCAATCATTGCCATACTATCGGATAAGCCTTTGATGAAGCGACGGTATTCACTTTCTGCTTCTTGGTTTCGAGTTCGCAAGCCAAACATTTTGAATTCCTTTTCTAAATGAGCTTTTCAAGAATTTAGTTTTCGCTATTTGTTCGATGTAAGTATTTGTAAATAAAGTTGTCAGTATGTAAATCTAGGCGTACATGTGCATAAAGCAAATGGCAGCAGAGTCAATTTTGTCGCGTTTTTGGCGAATGTTTGATGGCTTTGATTCGCGTTTGGGAAATAACTGTATGCAAAACAAAGGGGTGGAAGGTCACTTCTTCACAAGATGTATAGAAAATTTCTTTTTAAGAAATTGTTCAATTGAGCTTATTAATGAAGTGCATATAAACAAATTAGTGACTTTGTGTTCAAAGTAAAAATAACAAAAAAGTACCAAATTTGTATTAAAAAGTACTAATTTAGATTCATATCAATAAGCATCTCATTTCGTTATTGATAGGTCTGCTATATCTTTATTCGAATCAAACAGCAGACATTGTTTTCAAAAAAAGACTGGTGAGTAGTGGGTATGGCATCAACAAGTTTTAGTACTTATGGTTACAAGTGCACCAGGGCGTGTACTTCGTTGTTATTACTATGGCTTGCCATGTGTTCGTACAGTTTCGCTCACCAAACTAAAGTCGATACATTGATTGTCACCAATTCTAAGGCTTGGAAGCCGTTCTCATATGTCTCACAAGATGGTGAACCCAAAGGCATTCTGATTGACTTCTGGCGAGAGTATGCCGAAAGAAATCACGTTCGTGTTGAGTTCCTGCTGCTCGATTGGGAAGAGTCTTTGCGTGCAGTTAAGGAGGGGCGTGCGGATGTTCACGCTGGTCTGATTTACTCTGAGGCTCGCGATAAGTACCTTGATTTTGGTGCGGTTATCATGCCTATTCAAACCAAGTTGTACGTCAATAAAGATATGCTAGCCGTTGATATTAAGGGCGTTCTTACTGGAGAGGTAGAGCTTCCTATTGGCTTGGTAAAAGGCAGCTATGAAGCGGAATTTGTGCGTGCCAACTACCCAAGAGCATCGCTAGTGGAATATTTAAATAACGATGCGATGATCCGAGCTGCCGTCGAGAAAAATATCTTGTACTTTGTCGCCGATTTGCAAGTGGCTAACTTCCACATGGCGACAACACCAGATGCAGGCATGTTTGTGCCTACCCTCAATCTGTACAGCAAAGATCTGCGCATTGCGACAGGCGAGCACAGTTCTCTTCCAGTAACGAAAATCTCCCACGACTTTGAAAAAATCATCGACTCAGACAAAGAACGGATCCTCAATCGTTGGAGTTTAGTCAAAACGGTATATCCCATTTACCTGTTGCCAATTGCCATTTTCATCATGGTTATTGCCACGCTTTACCATATCTTCGCCCTTAAGCGAATGGTGACTCTACGAACAAAGCAGCTCACCTTAGCAAATCAGCAACTGCTTGAACTGACGCTGACGGATCCGCTCACCAAACTTTATAATCGCAGGCATTTGATCGAGCGATTGGCAACGCTGAGTTCATTGCAAAAAAACGTAACCGTGATGGTGTTTGATATTGATGACTTTAAATCGATAAACGACAAATACGGCCATTTAATCGGTGACCAAGCGATTGTCGCTGTTGCCGACACGGCAAAATCGCTGACTGACGAACGAATAACCTTAGCGCGAATCGGTGGTGAGGAATTTGCGTTGGTGACTGCCTCTCTATCTGAAAAAGAAGCTGAAACGCTTGCAAAGGCGATTTGCAGCTGTGTTTACGATCGACCTGTTTTACTCAATGGGCAAGCGATCCATGTCAGCGTGAGTTTGGGTTGCGCCTATTATCGCGAGTTCAAAGGCATCATAAACTTGCACGAAGCCGACCAACTCATGTACTGCGGCAAAATGAATGGTAAAAACTGCGCGATGTTCAAAGTGATCGATAAAAGTAAAGTTGAGCCTCTTCTTCGTCAGGTGCCTTAAGTTTTTGCGTAGTGAATCGCTATTTCGATTTTTCCTCTTGCTATACTCAATTGAATTTCAAGTTTTTATTGCCGCTTTTCGTTTCTGAGATTAGCTCAAAGACTTAGAGGAAAGTTATGCCAAAAATTGTCGCCGCTCTGTTTTTCCTGCTCTTCACTTCACTTTCGTATGCCGAAAGTGCTTTCGATATTGTCCAAAAATCAGACCAAGCAATGAGGGGGAAATCCAGTTATAGCGAGGCAACCATGGAGATCGTTCGTCCTGATTGGACACGCTCTATGACGATGAAAAGTTGGACAAAAGGCACGGAGTTGTCGCTCGTGTTGGTAACCGCGCCAGCCAAAGATAAAGGCAGCGCATCGCTAAAGCGTCATAGAGAAATGTGGAATTGGGTGCCGAGTATTGAGCGCGTAATTAAAATCGCGCCTTCTATGTTGAGCCAATCTTGGATGGGGTCAGATTTTACTAATGATGATCTGATCAACCAATCATCAATCGTTGTGGATTATCAACACGCTTTACTCGGCAATGACAGCTTTGAGGGGGATAAAGTCTGGGTCATTGAAGCGACGGCTAAACCTGATGCGCCTGTTGTTTGGAACAAAGTTACGTTATGGATTTCTCAGTCGACGTATTTGCAACGCAAAGTGGAATTTTATGATGAATTCGATGAACGAGTGAATGTGTTGACGACTTACGGCGTTAAAGATCTAGGCGGTAGAAAGATAGCGACGCGAATGGAGATGAAACCCGTCGATAAACCGGGGAATAAAACCATTTTTACCACGCATCAGGCACAGTTTGACTTCGATATAAATGATGACTTTTTCTCGCAGCAGCAAATGAAATCCCTGCGTGATTAACTTGCGGTAGAGACGAACAAAAGAGAGGGGTGAGAAGCGGATGCTCATCAAACTTGCATGGCGCAATTTATGGCGGCAAAAAAGGCGGACGTTACTGACGGCCGCTGCTCTCGCGCTAGTGCTTTTTCTTTCCTTACTCACCAGAGCCTTCCAAGAAGGTAGCTACAGTTCCAACATCAAAAACGCAGCAAAGTTTTATACTGGGCTTATTCAATTGCAAAACCCTGAGTTTGGCGACTCATCTAGTATTGATGATGTGCTTCCTCAAACCGATGCCTTTATTTCAGCATCTAAAGCAAACTCGAATATCGATGTCATTCTTCCGCGTGTTGAATCTTTTGCCTTAGCGGCGAAAGGGGAGCGTTCGAAAGGTGTCATGGTTCTAGGCGTTGATCCTGAATCGGAAAATGCGTACTCCCACATTAGTGACAAACTGGTTCGAGGTGAGTTTATCGCCTCTGGGCAAAATGCGGTTTTGGTCGGTGGCGGTTTAGCGCAGTATCTTCGCTTGAAGATTGGCGATGAGTTGGTGTTGTATGGGGCCGGGTATCGTGGTCAGACGGCTGCGGGGTTGTATCGTGTCGCTGGAATTTTGCATTTCCCGTTACAGCAGTTGGATTCCCAATTGGTTTATATGCCTCTCGATACTGCTCAGACATTGTATTCACTTGATAAACAGGTGACGGCATGGGTGCTCAATACTTCAAATTTACGCGTATTGCCCAGTGTGATTGAGCAATTAAAGCGAGATTACGGCAATAGCGTCGCCGTAAAAGGCTGGCAGGAGTTATCGCCGGAGCTTTCTCAACAAATCGCATTAGACAAAGCTGGCGGCATCTTCCTCATCTACATTCTGTATGGAATCGTTGGTTTTGGTCTATTCGCGACCATTTTGATGACGACGTTAGAACGCCAGCGTGAATTTGCCGTGATGTTGGCCACTGGGATGCTCAGGAGCAAGCTGATTGGTTTAATTTCAATTGAATCGCTTTTCATCGCCATTATTGGCATTGTTTTGGGTTTGATCGTCAGTGCACCTGTGCTTGGCTACTTCTATTTTAATCCCATTGAAATTACTGGCGAAGCTGCTCAAGTCATGTTGGAAAGTGGTTTTGAGCCCATTGTGCCTGTTTCTCTCGATCCTCACTTGCTGCTTAACCAAATTATCGTGGTTCTCATCATCTTATCCTTGTGCCTTGTCTACCCGATGATTCGTCTCCTTCGTTTACCTATCGCCAGTGGGCTGAAAGGGGGTGCGCATGTTGATTAAATTGGCTTGGCGTAATCTTTGGCGGAACAAACTAAGAACGTCCATCATGCTTGGCGCGATGGTGTTTGGTTTGATGGGTGTTGTCGCCATGATCGGATTTATGAATGGTTTAGTGGACAGCATGATCAAAAATGCGATTGCTTGGCAAACCAGCCATTTACAGATTCATCAAAGTGCTTATCTCGTTAATCCTGAACTGAAAGACACCATACCTGACTCGCAAAGCATCGTGACAACGTTAGACAAGCATCAAAGCGTGAAAGCCGTATCGGAGCGGTTTCTCGCCGATGGCATGATAGCTTCTGCTCGCAGTTTTCGCGGTATTCGTATTAATGGTATTTATCTTGAACAAGAGCAGAAGATAACGCCGCTTTCTGAGCATATCATCGATGGTTATTGGTTGGATGAAGAGGGCCGGAATCCCATTCTTGTATCGCAAAAGACGGCGAAAAGATTAAAGCTACGAGTTGGTTCAAAAGTCATTCTGACGCTTTCCGATATCAATGGGGATGTCTCTGGCGCTGCGTTTAGAGTGAAAGGCATCTTCAAAACACCGTCCACGACCTTTGATGACGGCAACGTGTACGTCCGTAAAGCTGACCTAGAGAAAATTGCAGGGATAGCAGGGGCGCATGAAATCGCCATTTTGCTCAACGCCAATGATGACGACGTGTTGCAAAATATCGTGTCGTTTACCCGAACCTTGACCGACGATGGTTCAGGAAAGCCGTTAACGGTAAGAACATGGCTAGAAATTCAACCCCTGCTTTCGACAATGATGAGCTCGATGGATATCTCCAACCAAGTCATGCTGGTGGTGTTCGTGTTGGCTATGACGCTTGGCATCGTCAATATCATGCTTATGTCGGTGTTTGAACGAACCAGAGAATTCGGCGTGCTGATGGCAGTGGGCATGCAGCAACACAAAATTCGTATTTTGATCACGTTAGAAACCATGTTCCTTGGTTTGACGGGATGTGCTTTAGGGTTATTTGGCAGCGCAGCCATGATAAAGCTTCTCAGTGTGACGGGATTGTCGCTTGGAGGGCTGGCCGATGGTTTAGGTGCATACGGTGTCGATACTCTGCTTTATCCTCGCGTTTCGTTTTACGAATATCAAATGATCATTGTAGCGATTTTTATGGCCAGTCTGTTTGCGGCTCTGTATCCCGCACGACAAATTCTCAAGCATCGACCGGCTGATGCCATGGGGGAGAAGACCTGATGACAATTAAACTTGAGCGACTGACGAAAACTTATAATCCAGACAGTGATTTCCCTGTGCATGCGGTACAACACGTTGATTTAGAAATAAAACAAGGAGAATTTGTCGCCATCATGGGGCCTTCTGGCTCAGGTAAAACGACATTGCTCAATATGCTTGGCGGTATTGATGCTCCAACTTCAGGCAGCGTTGAAATCGATGGGTGTTTAATTTCAGAGATGTCGGAGAAAGAGCTGATCGCCTATAGACGAGACAATATTGGTTTTATCTTCCAAGACTACAGCCTTCTTCCTGTTTTGACCGCGTTGGAAAACGTCGAGTTTGTGATGCAGTTACAAGGCAAAACGGAACGAGAATGCCGAGAGCGTGCCATGTCTCTCCTTGAGCAAGTTGGTTTAGCTCAGCAGATGCACAAGCGTCCGAGCAAAATGTCGGGTGGCCAGCAGCAAAGAGTCGCTGTTGCACGGGCACTTGCACCTAAGCCTCGCTTTGTCATGGCAGATGAACCGACCGCCAACTTAGACGCAAAGAGTACTTCGGAGTTACTCGACATCATGGAGCAACTGAGCGAACAAGAGGGCACGACATTTATTTTCTCGACTCACGACCCGAGGGTCATCAAACGAGCCCATCGTATTATTGTGTTTGAAGACGGACGCCTCGCGAGAGATTTCGCCAACATCGGTAGCACGGCAGAGAAGTTTCATGCGTAGCGGCTTACACATTCGTTTTTCTCCGCCATGGATGGTGGTGGTTAGTCAGGCGTTAAGCCTTTCCTTGCTTGGCTTTTTCAGCTTTTGTGCTGTTGCCAATATCCCTGGTTTACAACCTCAAAAATCTTGGGATTTTGATGGTTATATTAAGTATATGGCGACATACAGCATGCCAGATGATCAAAGTAACTCGTTCGATCATCTGCTGCACAATCGTCTGAATTTTGAATACCGTTTTTCTCCAAACTGGCGTGTTAATGTTGGCTTGCGAAACCGAGCTTTGTGGGGCGACGCGTTAGACATTCCTCAATATCCCGAACTTGTCGCGCTAGATAATGGCTACTTTGATTTGAGCAAAAACTGGCGCGAAGACGACGTTATTCTGAATTCTCAATTTGACCGATTGTATGTGAGCGGGAAGAGCGACGATTGGAGTGCCAGTGTCGGGCGTTTTCGTATTAACTGGTCCATGAATACCATCTGGAACCCTAATGACGTTTATAACGCGTACTCGATTTATGACTTTGATTATGAAGAGAGAGCGGGCACCGATGCCATTATGGTCAGCAAAAAACTTGGTTTTGCTGACGGTTTAGATTTGGTGTTTTCTCCTTCACAAGAATCTGGACAAAACAGCGCTTCGCTGCGTTATTTTTCAAATGTTTCTGGGTGGGATTATCAAATTATTGCAGGTCGAGCACGGACGGATTACATTCTTGGAGCTGGATTTGCGACCGATGTTTACGATGCAGGGCTGCGAGGTGAGTTAACTTGGTTTGATCCAATAGACGCTGAATATCAAGGTGAGCCAACGCAGAATAACACTGTAGCGAGCTTAGAAGCGGATTACAGTTTTGGTGGTGTTCGTAACTGGATGACAAGAGGGGCTTGGTTGTTTATCTCGAAACCTCAAGATGCCAACAGCGCGCTTGCCTATCTCAACTTGCCGCTGAACGCTAAAACCCTGAGCTTTACTAAAAATACCTTCTATGCCGATGTGAGTTTTGATTTAACCGCATTGAATCGTTTCACACTGTCAGCCAGCTACTATGACGATGGTTCTTACTTTGCTGGCTTATCAAGTAATTATTCTTTAGCTACCGACTGGCAACTGCTCACTGTATTACAACGTTTTTCAGGCAGTGGAGACAGTTTGTTTGGCGAAACACCAGCCACTTTGTTGTTTGCGAATATTCGATACAGCTTCTAGCTTTGCCATGTGACCAGTCGTTGTATCTGAATACGTTTATCAATGGCGAAGAATGCCTCGTTTTTAAATGCATTTTGATACATTGATTTAACATTTGCGCAAATGTCGTTATATTTAAGGCTCATCGTTGTCAGGAGTTTATGGATGAACCTTACAATATCAGGGAAGTTGCAGCTCAGTTTCGTGCTGTTAGCCGTCGTATTTATCGCATCTGCGATTTTCACTTATCGTAATATAAACATAGTTGAACTGCATGCATCATCATTATTGAGTTCCGATTTGCCGACTGTTGATACCAGTCGTGGAATTCAGCAATCGGTTCAAGCTTCGTTGTCTTCAATCCGAGCGTACATGTTATTGGGAAGTGATGAAGCCGAAGGTTTGCGTTTGAGTTAGGAAGTGCAAAGTATCATGGCATCAACGGACGATGCATTGCCAACCTTACAAGCTCTGATTTCGGAGTCAGATTTCCAGTCGATTCATCAGCAATGGGAAGCGATGAAAGTGTCACTTTCTCAGCTTATTGAGTTGAGCCACAGCGCGGAAAATCTGCCAGCGCATAATCTGTTTATTAACGAAGCTGCACCCATTGCTGAAGTCGCGCTCGACCAAATTCAAAGCCTAATTAATGAAGAGTCAGGCAATGAAATGGGCGGTGAGCGCAAGCGCTTATTTAAAGTCTACGCGGACAGTTACACTTCTCTAGCTAATGCTCTCTCGGCACTGCGTGATTTCCTGTTGTACGGACAGCAAACACATCTGGAGAAGTATCAAGACCTGATCAAATTCCACAACCAATCGGTCGCAGAAATCGACGCTAAACTGGATATGTTGTCAGACAACGACCAATCACTATGGTCATTGTTTAAAGAGATGCAACAGCTGTATTTCCCCTTGGCTGAACAAGTGATTACGCTGCGTCAATCAGATGAATGGAACAAAGCAAATTTGCTAATGGCAAATGAGTTGTTACCCGCGGCAAACGCGTTAAATCAAAGCCTAGAAACGATTGTGTTGGCTCAGCAAGCTAAAGCGGATCAAAGCGGTGTTGGCATCAGTCAATCAATCAAAAATGTGCTTACGTCGATGCTGGTGGCAGCATTACTGGTCGTGATTGCGGCGATTGCGATTTCAAAATACATGGGAAATACCATTGGGCGCAGAGTCCAGCGATTATCAGAACGAGCGAAGATTATAGCCTCTGGCGATATTTCTCAACCACCATTGAACGTTGTTGGCAAGGACGAGCTGGCTGACCTTACGAGCTCTATCAATCGCATGAACGAGTCACTGGCAGGCATTGTTGCAGGTGTAAATGGCAAAGCGAACCAAGTGGACACCAGCATGGGTGCGCTTCTCGAATCGGCACAAGTTACATCCAATAACGTTGAACAACAACAGTCCAATATCTCAGAAATGGGGCGTCAACTCGAAGAGATTGCCTTTGCCGCGAGCAATACGTTGGATCAAGCTAATCAATCGGTGCAAAAGTTGTCAGATTCAAAAGATGAGATAGAACAAGGTCGTGACGCACTTGAGCAAAATAAAGCGACCATGGAAAGTTTACACAACAGCATAGAAAGCGCCAGCACCCAAGTTACGCAGTTAAGCAAAGAGAGCGAAGCAATTGGCCGCGTGACGGAAGTGATTGAAGGGTTAGCAGAACAGACTAATTTGCTGGCACTCAATGCGGCAATTGAAGCGGCGAGAGCTGGTGAACAAGGGCGAGGTTTTGCTGTGGTTGCCGATGAAGTGCGCATGTTGGCGACAAGAACCACGCAGTCAACGACAGAAATCAACGGTATTATTAACGCAATTCAGCGTTCAACTCACACGGTGGTTCAGGAAATTGAACACAGCCAGTCGTTGGCAGAGCAAGGTGCTGAACACATCGATAATGCCGTAACGAGATTGGTTTCAACGACAGAGCAGATCGGTTCTCTAAACGAGCAAATGGCAGAATTGGCCGCTGCTGCCGAGCAGCAATCTCACGCAACGCAATCCATAAATGGGTTAATGGCAGGCATTACACAGTCGGTCGAAATGGTGGCGAGTAACAGTCAGCATGCTTCTGAGACGTCGTTGCAAGTGAAGCAACAAGTCACCGAGTTGAATCAACAAATGGCCATGTTTAAAACGGCTTAGACCCCCCAATGAATGCCCCTCGACCATGAAGAAATACAATGGTCGAGGGTTTCGACTATTCTACTACTCACATAACCTAATTGCTCATTGAGTTTAGTTATTAAAGCTATAGCTAAAACCAAATTTCCTTCCTCACCGCTCAGATCTAATATGACTCCATCGGCAGCAAACACTGCAAAAGAATTTTTAAACTTTACTCTCCAAGGAGCAAGATTATGAGCAAACAAGTAAGCTTAATTGGTCTAGATCGTCAACAATCAGAACAACTAGCACAACAACTGAATCAGCTACTTGCCCACTATCAAGTGCTGTACATGAACACACGTGGTTATCACTGGAACATCAAAGGCCACCAGTTCTTTGAATTGCACGTAAAATTTGAAGAGATCTACACAGATCTTCAAACCAAAATTGATGAACTTGCAGAACGTATTTTAACGTTGGGTTACACACCAGCACACGCGTTTAGCCATTACTTAGAATCAAGCGAAATCAAAGAGCATCAAAACGCGACAGCGGGTGAAGAGTGCGTGAAAGGCTTGGTTGATGGTTTTGGTGTTCTGCTTGTTAAACAGCGTGAGATTTTACAAAACGCTGGTGAAGCAGACGATGAAGGTACTGCGGCACTGATGGGTGATTACATCCGTGAGCAAGAAAAACTGATGTGGATGCTTAACGCTTACCTACAAGGCTAAGTTCAAACATTTACATACGATTCGGGAATAAGCCAAAGGAGCACATGAGTGCTCCTTTTTTTGTCTCTGAGAATTGGCAACCTAATTCGCTGAGCTTTTCGGACAAAGGGATCAGTGCGCTGATTCAAAGTACGCCAGCAAATCGGACAGTTCTCTCACCGTAAGTGACGCCGAATTTTTAAATTGTTCGGTGATGCCGTGATGCACCAAACAAGACGGCATTTGTGCATTGTACGCAGCTTGTAAATCGTAAAGGAAGTCACCGACATACAGCACTTCATTTGGCATCAAACGCCACTCCTTGGCGAGCACTTGTAGCGATAAAGGATCGGGTTTTGGTGGATAACATTCACGCGTGATCACTTGCTCAACGGTGATTTGGTTATGTTCCAATTTTCTTTGTGTCGCAATTAGGCAGTTTCGCGTCACGATGGCGGTTTTAATCGCTTTTTTCTCCAAGTAGTTCAGCAATTCATGACAGCCAATCATCGGGCTAGACTGTTCAGCATCGGAAATCTCGTGGTCAAAAATGACATTATGTGCATGCTCTTTGTGATGCGGGTGATCGATGCGCTCTACGAAATCCAATAAATCTTCTGTTTGAGGGCAACCGAGTTGCTGACGAAGATCTTGAAAGTTCATATCTGAACTGACGAGCGTGTTGTCTAAATCGAAAATGACGGCTTTTATTCTTTCAAGTTCTAGTGGGAAGGGAATCATAGTGGCCTCGTACAACTTAACCAAACTATCGTTATAAAAACAAAAGGTTATTGTTAAGTTTAGATTCTTCTGGCTAAGTTGTACGAAAATAAATCACTGATGCATCACAAATCGAAAAAGCGCTGCACAGTTCTTATTGCTCTGTTAAGCGGAAGATTTTGCCGCTGTCGGTCGAAAAGTAGATATAGCCATCGGGGCTTATCGTTATATCTCTGATTCGTTCTCCAAGCTTTTCCAGTAAGCGTTGCGATTCTGTGAGCTTGCCATCATTAATGCCGACGACATTGATATGAGTGAGCTTTAACGCTCCAACTAATATTTTGCCGTCAAGTTCTGAGTATTTATCCCCTCGATAGAGCACCATATTGCTTGGAGCGATAGAGGGAATGTAAACCAATTTGGGGTCTTCCATTCCTGGCAGTGATTTCGCTTCACCCACATCAAGTGGGCCCCAATATTCTTTCCCTTGTGAGACTCTTGCCCAACCGTAGTTCGCCCCTTTTTTAATTAGGTTAATTTCGTCACCTCCACGCGGCCCATGTTCAATCGACCAAAGTTGATCTGTCTCTTTGTCGTAGAACAAACCTTGTGGATTGCGATGCCCGAAACTCCAGATTTCAGGCTTTGCCTTAGAGGAAGTAAAAGGGTTATCTATTGGCACCGTCCCGTCTAGATTCAAGCGTAGTATTTTGCCCGCATGTGTTTGAGTATTTTGCCCGTTGTCTCGTTCACCGCGATCGCCAATCGTGAAGTAGATCTTGCCATCAATAAACGCGATTCGACTGCCAAAATGTCGGCCAGTATCGGTGATGGCATCGGCGATGAAGAGATCTTTCCAGCCAGTTAGTTGCTCGCCATTTAGCGTTGCGGTGGCAAGTGCGACGGTGTTTCCTTTCTGGGTTCGTTTGCTGTAGGTGAAATACAGCTGTGGATTTTTCTTATCGGTATTTGGGGCGAGTGCGACATCCAGTAAACCGGCTTGTCCACTGGTGTTAACGTTCTGAACAGTATGGATTTTCTGGCGTTGACCAGTCATCACATTGAGTAATGAAATGGTGCCATTTTTCTCGTTCACTACTACGCGTTGCGAATCGATAAATTCAATGCCCCAAGGGACTTGAAACCCATTGGCAACCTCATCAGCGTGGTATTGCGCAGCATGAAGTGAAAAAGATAAACAAGCGAGCAGGGCGATGGTTACAATTCTCATGGGTCCTTCCATGTTGAAGTGCGTGGATGCTTAAAAGCTAACACTAAATGGCGAGATCCCCAAATGATGACAAGCTACAACGAGCGGTGTATGAATATAAAAATCCCCGATACCAGATCGGGGATTGAGTTAAGGTGTTAGAGATGAATCTGTCTTTCTGCGATTACATTGCCGCTTCGAAGATTGCAGAAATCTCTTCGTGAGTTGCTTGTTTCGGGTTAGTGAAACCACACGCGTCTTTTAATGCGTTGTCTGCTAGTGTTGGGATGTCTTCTAGCTTCGCACCAAGCTCTTTAATACCAGCTGGAATACCAACGTCTTTTGCTAGCGCAACGATAGCGTCGATCGCTGCCGCAGCACCTTGCTCTGCCGACATACCTTCTACATCCACACCCATCGCTTTTGCGACATCACGTAGACGCTCTGGACATACTTGCGCGTTGTAGCGTTGTACGTGAGGAAGCAAGATTGCGTTACATACACCGTGTGGTAGGTCGTAGAAACCACCTAGCTGGTGCGCCATAGCGTGAACGTAACCTAGAGATGCGTTGTTAAACGCCATGCCAGCCATGAACTGCGCGTATGCCATTTGCTCACGAGCTTCTAGGTTTTCGCCGTTTTTCACTGCGGTGCGTAGGTGTGCTTGAATTAACTCGATCGCTTTGATTGCAACAGCGTCAGTAATTGGTGTTGCCGCGATAGATACGTACGCTTCAATCGCGTGAGTTAGCGCGTCCATACCTGTTGCCGCCGTCAAAGACGCTGGCTTAGCAAGCATTAATTCTGGATCGTTTACAGAGATAAGAGGCGTTGTGTGTTTATCAACGATTGCCATCTTAATGTGACGCTCTTCATCAGTGATGATGCAGAAACGGGTCATTTCAGATGCAGTACCTGCTGTGGTGTTGATTGCGATTAGTGGCAGCATTGGTTTTGCTGATTGATCTACGCCTTCGTAATCGCCGATTTTTCCGCCGTTAGATGCAACCAGTGCGATGCCTTTTGCACAATCGTGTGGTGAGCCACCACCAAGTGAAATTACGAAGTCACATTCGTTCTCTTTTAGAAGAGCTAAGCCATCATTAACGTTGGTGATTGTAGGGTTTGGTTGAGTGCCATCGAACACAACGGTTGCTACGCCGCGTTCAGTAAGAAGATCTTGAACCTGTTTTACTACGCCGATTTGGTTAAGGATCTTATCCGTAACGATCAAACCTTTCTTAAAGCCTTGAGATTGGATGCTGTTTGCTGCGTCTTTTAGGCAGCCAGCGCCCATTAGGTTTACCGTAGGGATAAAAAATGCACTTGTCATATTGGATTGCTCCGTTGTTATTATTAATAATCTTTCATAATTTGCCATTTAACTGTCGCACACCCCTTTCTAGAACGAAATTGATCCAGAGCAAGTTTACCCATTTAGGGGTACTTTAAAGGAGGAAACTGTGACAGCGATCTTGTTGCACAGTGTGGAGGTGCAACACAAATACAACGTAGCCCAAATATGCAACTATTGACGCAAACGATTGGTAAAAATTGAAATCTGATGATGATTTATATCTCAATTAGACTAAAGTATAAAAAATCCCCATTGATATTCGATCTATCAATGGGGATTTAAAATTGAGTTTTAAGTTATCTATCAGTAATTAGGCGATTTCGACCAATTTTGATACCAATTTATCGATTCCTGAAGCTGCTTGCGAGATATTCTGCGCTAACATGTAAGCTGGCGTAGAAAGCACATTGTGTTTCTCGTCAAACACATACTCATCTACGTTACATTCAACGTGCTCTCCACCCATTTGGTGAAACGCGGCTGCGGTTGCGTCATCATTACCTATTGTGCCTTTTACGCCATGTTCGTAAATCATAGGAATAATGACAGGGGCAATGCAGAGGTAACCGGCAGGCTTGTTAGCATTTGCGAACGCACGGCAAGCTTGTGCAACGTGTGTATTAATCGAGCATTCCGCACCAGAAACGGCAAAGTCAGTCAGATTTTTTGCTGCACCAAAGCCACCTGGTAACAATAGCGCATCAAAGTCTTCAACGTTCAGTCTAGCCACATCCTCAATGTTTCCACGCGCTATGCGTGCCGCTTCAACGAGCACGTTGCGTGGCTCATCCATTTCTTCGCCAGTAAGATGATTGATGACGTGTAATTGATCAATGTTTGGAGCGAAGCAATGCCAAGTAGCACCAGCTTTTTCGATGGCGTGCAGGGCTAGCACTGCTTCATGTAACTCTGAACCATCATAAACACCTGAGCCACTCAAAATAACTGCGACTTTTTTCATTTTAAGATTCCTTTAGTCTGATATTTCCGTTTGTTGCTCTTTTGTATTTGGGGATTGAGATTGAGCATTTGCCTTAATTTCGACGATTTCTTGATCGTCTTCTTCTTCATCATAGTAGCGGACCACAAAAGGTGTCAGCATGACGCTCGATGGTAGAAAGTGTTTCATATCGACTCCAAACGCATAACAGAATCATTTTTATACTGAAATTTATAAAACAGTACGTTGAAGCGGATCATTTTTGAGTTAAGCTGAAGTTTCCTTTGGCATTCATGAGTAGTAGGTCACATGAAATCCGTGCAATTTCGCTTCACACTTTATGGCTGCATTGCCATCCTCTCTTGGAGTTGCTTGCTGGGTATTGCAAGGCTCGTAACCGAAAGTTTAGGGCCAGTAGGTGGGGCGGCGATGTTGTATTCGCTAAGTTCAATCTTTTTATTGATTGTGGTGGGCATCCCAAAGTTATCTTACTTTTCTCCGAAGTATCTGATAGTTGGCGGCGCAATGTTTGTTTGCTATGAAATCTTTCTTGCGCTTGCTCTTGGGTATTCGAATTCGCGAGCTCAAGCGATTGAGGTATCTATCGTCAACTATTTATGGCCCGCACTGACGGTGTTGTTTGCCGTGTTGGGTAGCAACAAAAAGCCAAATTGGCTGTTGTATCCAGCAGTAACCCTCGCGTTTATTGGTGTGGCTTGGACGGTGAGCGGCGATAACGGTTTATCCCCGACGCAAATCATCTCGAACGTAAGCAGCAATCCGCTGGTGTACTTCATGGCGTTCACTGGCGCGGTGATTTGGGCGGTTTATTGTAATCTCACACAGCGACAGCAATCGAAGCACAATGCGATCACGTTGTTTTTTATCGCAACTGCGGTTTCGCTTTGGGTGAAGTACGCATTTGCGGATGAGCCTACAATGACGTTCTCATGGTCAGCTCTTGGGTATCTGTTTGCATCGGCAGCGTTGATGGCGGGTGGTTATGGCTTATGGAACATCGCCATTGTTGGCGGGAACATGGTCTTTTTGGCGACTTTGTCTTACTTCACGCCGATTTTCTCTGCGCTGTTTTCGTCGCTTATCCTTGGTGTGACGTTGAGCAATAGTTTCTGGCAAGGCGTTATTATGGTGACGGTTGGGTCACTCTTGTGTTGGTTGGTAACAAAAGAGAAGCGAGAAGCTGCTGGTTAAACCCTCATTATCTGAGTGATTAATGACTGGTTTGTGGCTTCTTCGGTTCTTGTCGGTGTTGATGAAGGCCTGCTTGAGCCGTCATCGTGTTATCGACAGGTCACCAATCATTTTCTTAGAGTAAGCATCAGTCACCAAGCTGAGATAGGTGTGGGAAGGTAAGTCGCATCATGAGATGCGATGTCTAACTTAAGCTTCGTTCCAGTTTGGTTCCTCTAACGCTGGCCAGAGCATCAAATCATCAATACCAACGTCCTTAAAGCCTATCTTTGAGTAATAGCTTTTAAGCGCTTCTACGCTTTCCTCTGAGCGATCTTCTAAAGGAAGCGACTTTAGACCAATGATGTCGTAAATCGATGTAAAGCGTTCAATAAAGTCCTCAATTAAGGCTTTGGAATACTTATTTCCTCGATGCTCTTTCTTTACCTTTAGTTCGTGAATCACAATGAGACGATCTGGTTCTGGACAGATTCCCCAACGCATTGTTTCGTTACGTTTTGCGATGCTTTCTTTTAGCAAGTAATCATCATCAAGAATTTGGATAAAGTGGGCAATGCTGGCATTAATGTTCAATAATTTATGACAGCTGATAGTACTCGAGGCTCTGGATAAATCTACGATGTAAAAGTCACACGTAGCGACTTCGGTCTCTTCTCCTTGGTTGACAAGAGCAAACATACTCGCTGTCATTACGTTGATACATGATTCAATATCATTTGAATAAGGAGCAGTTGTCAGGGCGTAGTTTATGATCATTGTTCTGTTCCTTTTCACTCGCTAGTAGCACAACGTCGTTTAATAAACGTGACGCGAACACTTAATTTGATGAGGTGTAACAAAGTGACCTCCCTCAGATACTTTAATTAATTCATCGGGCTGTGTTGGCGGAGTGTTGACTCCCGCAATCTTCATACTCACCCCTTTTAAACTTTTTTTAAAATGTTTACAGAGCCAGTATTACTTACAGATATTGGGAGTCAATTTCTTATTATGGTTAGCGTTAATCGGATGGGTGAGTATTCCGATAACGGCCAACTGACAGCGCAGGATTTTTCACGTTTTTCCTATCTAAAACAGTGATCTATTGCACATTTTTATTACCATTATTCCAGAAGTTTGGAATTTTAATGTCGAGTAAAAATGCAAATAAACTGCGTTCTCCACACGACCAAATTTTTCTATTATGTGCAAATTAAAAAAGTGACATATGTCAAAGTTTGCATATTAAGTCGCATTGATAATCGCCATCCCTTAAAGTTTTGACTTAACAACAAAAGGAGTAGATATGTTTGGCTTCTTTAAACGAAAAGCTTTAAAAAAAGAGCCTTTAATCTATACAAAGAACTGGTATTTGGCAGGCTATATGAAGGCAACCGTTTCGGGCTAAATGCAGAAGACTTATGCAAAACAACAGGGCTTAATCTATTCTCGACCCTCAATCTGATTCATAGACTTATAGCGACAGGATTGGTGGAGGAGTATGAGCTTGTTGATGTCGTTTGTTACCGAGCGGTGAACGTGCCAATTTATCTAGATGACACCTCTCCGCCAAGCGTTATTACCGATTATGTAAAACGTGCAATTGGCCGAGTTGATTTTAAAGGACTGGCTTAACCAACACTTTTTAAAACCGCCCCAAAAGGCGGTTTTGTCGTTTTGCACTGTCATTGCGTTTTCAACCATCAAGGCTGTATTGGATGTTTACTAAAAATTTGGAGTAATCCCGAGCGCCCGAGACAAGCTTGATTTGAGGGTTGAGAAGAAAACTGAATATGTGACATTTTGACGTAGCTAAGAAAAGGTTATGTATGCTTGGTTTATTAAATAGAAAGACTTTGAAAAGCATGGCTATGAATCTATATCACGAACTGGTACGAGGTCGTATATATGAGGGTAAGCACTTTGGGCTCAATGCAGATGATATTTCGCAGAGAACAGGGCTCAGTATACATGTGGCTATTGCTCTCATTCATCGGCTTATAGACAACGAATTGGTGGAAAAGTATGGCTTTAAGGACGATGTTAGCTATCGAGCAGCTAACATTCCGAGCCACCTAGACAAAACATCTGCTCCAATGAGCATTTTCCAGTACGTAAACCGCTCAATTGGCCGAGTAGACTTCAAAGATCTAGCTTGAACCACAAAGAAAAACCGCCGTTACTGGCGGTTTTTTCATTTTCGTAAAGACTGAACACTCAATTTACGTGCTTTATGATAGAAATACCTGACTTTTGTTTCGTGTTCTAACAATTCGCTACGTTTAAGTTCAGTTGCAGTTTGAATCTGTGCTTCGACAGACGCGTGGTTAGCTGTTTTCGAGTTTGTTC
Source organism: Vibrio sp. GLN_1 (assembly GCF_043106015.1). NCBI lineage: Bacteria > Pseudomonadati > Pseudomonadota > Gammaproteobacteria > Vibrionales > Vibrionaceae > Vibrio > Vibrio sp. GLN_1. The sequence continues at coordinate 1,033,494 of NZ_JBICMD010000036.1, read as the reverse complement.
AAGAGTGTCGAGTTCAATCATGTCATCATCAACGTGTAGATCAATGTTCACGCGAAGCTCTTGACCAACCTTCGTTATACCAGCCAGTTTTAGCTGATGGTCAGATACTTTTTCAATTTCTAAAACGTCGTTACCAACAACCTGACAAAGCTCTTTGCTTGGTGTCATCATTAGTAACTCACGTAATGCGCCACACAACATATCAAATGGTACTTTTAGGAAGTAGAAGCCCATAAGTAGCATCATCATTGGGTCCGCGTAGACTGCGTAATGCGCGAATGGGGTAAGAGATACTAGCCATGCAGCGATAAAACCAACAGTAACTGCCACGCTTAATAGCGTATCCATTTGCCATTGTTTTTTCTCCGCATCGATCAGACCTGATGAGAAACGACGACTTTTTTTCGCCATAAACCACCAAGCGTAACCACAACCGATAACGTTCACGAGACCAAAGATAGTTGCAATTGAGGTATCAACCTCACGACCACCCGTCATCAATGCAGAGATCGCTGAGTAAAGCGAAAAACACACAACAACAAGAATCACGGCCGCTTTAATCGCAATAACGATAGGTTCGAGTACCGCTTTACCAAATGGAAATACAGATTTTGATGGCTTGCTGATGTAGGAAGATGCCGCCAGTGACAATAAAGTTAACAGTAAACTGACTAGCGAGTAAACACCGTCAAAAACGATGACAATCGACCCAACAAGCAAGCCAAGTACCATACCACCAGCTGCAAACCCAGAAGCTAAAAGGGCTGAAATGGTTAGAATACGGTTTTCGTTTTTGCTTGTCCTGTCACACATAAAAGATGCCTTTTGGTTTTAATACCTTACTATTCTTCTCTTCTGAGGCATTTTAGGCAACTACAAACTGAGTGGAAATTAAACGAGAAAGCGACCGTTTTATTATTTTTCTTTAAATACAATGGTTTAGTGTGATTTTGTGGTGTCAAATATATTGACGGTCACTGCCTTTTATTTAGAAGTCAAATAAATATTCGCTTAACTTATCTGCTAACCAAGTCATTGCTGGGTGTTCAATCTGACCGTTTGGGGCAAACATACAGTAGTCTTCTTGAGTCAAACCGTAAGTGTGTTTGATGACGGCAAGTTTTTGTTGGCGCAAGTAGTGGCGAATGAGCGGCTCTGGCAATACACCCCATGCGTCTTCTTCCAAAATGGTGTTGAGCATGTAATCGAAACTTGAGAAGCCAATGTATCGAGTTGAGAACGGCTGTAAGCCTGGGTTGTCTTTCTCGTTGAGGTAAACCATCAAAGCCTGCATTTGGCTGCGTAGATCTTCATCGGATACGCGACGCATCTTACTTAAGCGATGATCAACGCTACACACCGACATCATTCGGATTTTCCCCAGCGGTTTGTAAACAATGTGCGGGTCATCGATGCGTTCATAGTCGACACCGAATGCAAAATCGACTTGATGAGTACTGACTAAGTTAGCCAAGTCACCACTAGAGGCCAAGATGAGGTTAAACGTTGTAGAAGGGAATCGATTGTTGAGTCGGTGAGACAGTTCTTGCCACAAATCGTCTGGCAGTGAGTCATCACGCGCCACCCAGACTTCGGCGTTGAAGCCTTCGGATATTTGCGCGCATGTTTTTCTGATTCGTTGAGCTGTGACCAACAAATACTCGCAATCTTTGTAAATTGCTTTTCCCGCTTCCGAAAGCGTCAGTTGGTTTCCTGTTCTTGTGAACAACTCAACATCGAGCTCTTTTTCTAATGCCTTGATCGACATGCTGAGTTTGGTGCGGTTACAGTCTAACTGCCGCGCAGCTTCGGAGACTGAGCCACACTCTGCGATAGTGCAGAAAGCTTCTACCTGAGTTAAGTTCATGATTTGACACAACCAATTAAGAATTTGCAATAAAGTAGGGCACGATAGAGATGTGCTCCCAAAGCTGTGAAAGATTATCGAAAAAAATAGTAATTCGCCAGATAAGTCTATGGTCTTTTAGCGGTTTTGCGGTACCCTATAGCCTATTAATTTCAAAATGCGCCAACTGCATTTTGACGTCACATAGTGATATGTGGGCTATAAGAAGTGAACATGGAGGCCACGATGGCACAAGATTGGGACGGCTTAGCAAAGAACTGGGAATCGAACCCAGCAACAGAGCAATTTGCGCAGTCGGTGTTTGCACAGTTACAACAGCTAACTCAGCTTGATGGCATTAAAGTTTTAGATTTTGGATGCGGCACCGGACAATTAAGCCAATTGTTGTCACCCATTGTTAAGGATATTGTGGCGTTAGATGCGTCTGAAGCCATGATTGAAGAGCTCGACAAGAAAGAGTTACTCAACGTTGAGCCAGTCGTAGATGCATTATCACGAGGTTTAGTGGCGCAACATCCTGCTTTCCGCGGACAATTTGATCTTGTGGTTGCGTCTTCTGTCCTTGCTTTTGTCGATGATGTGGAATCATCGTTAGACATTGCTCATTCGTTGCTAAATGAAGGTGGTTACTTCGTTCATTTTGATTGGGTTGCAGAATCCGAGCAAGACGGTTTCACCTTAAGCCGCTCCGAGAATGCATTGAGCAACGCTGGTTTTGTCGATGTTGAAGCGAAAAAAGTGTTCGATATCACCTCTGATGGACAAACCATGTCGGTATTAATGGGCGTTGGTCGCCGTTAATTTACCAAAAAGATTAAAAAAAGCGAGCCAAGGTGCTCGCTTTTTTGTGGGTGGAATCTAAGCTGATATCGCGGTTTGAATCTCTTGAAGTATCTCTGGATTGGCAATTGCGCCTAAGTTTTCAACTTGTCGACCATTGACAACCTGCTTGACGGCAAGTTCTACCAGTTTGCCTGATCGCGTTTTCGGAATATCGCTGATGGCGAAAATGGCACTCGGCACATGGCGTGGTGAACAGGCCGATTTCAGCTGCGCTTTAATGCTACCGATTAACTCATCATCCAACTCATCTTGGCTTTCTAATTGAACAAAAAGCCAGATCTGTTCATTTCGATCCACTTCTTTCCCAACTGCGATGGAGTCAACAATGCCATCAATAGCATTCACCTGTTGGTAAATTTCTGCGGTACCAATTCTGACTCCGCCTGGATTAAGAGTGGTGTCACTGCGGCCATAAAAAACAAAACCGCCAACCTCACTTTTTTCTACATCGTCGCCATGATGCCAAACATTATCGAACTTATCCCAGTAGGCGCGATGGTAACGCTCGCCTGAATCACGCCAGAACCCAGAAGGAAAATTCGGCAGTGAATTGGTGCAAACCAACTCACCTCGTTCACCTACGACACTGTGGCCTTGTGGATTAAACACTTGCACATCAACGCCTAAGCCTGCGGATTGACACTCGCCTCGATAGACTGGTGATATCGGATTGCCTAATACAAAGCATCCGCAAATATCTGTGCCCCCAGCAATGGACGCTAAATGTACGTCTTCCTTTAGGTGCTCGTAAACGTAATTGAATTGCTCAGGATAAAGTACAGAGCCAGTTGAGCAAATCGTTTTGAGTGCGGGGAAAGCATCGGCTCTTTTCGGTGAGAATTGCGCTTTTTCAAGCGCTTCCAGATATTTAGCCGACGTACCAAACAAGGTCACGTCAGCATTTTGAGCAAGGTTCCACAGCACCTTGTGAGAAGGATAAACAGGGCTACCGTCAAAAATGACTAAGCACGCTCCGCTTGCAAGGGCGGAAACGTGCCAATTCCACATCATCCAACCACAGGTCGTGTAGTAAAAAACTCGATCGTTCGGTTGAATATCGCAGTGCAGTTGATGCTCTTTGACGTGATTCAGAATGGTGCCTCCGACCGAGTGCACGATGCATTTGGGTTTACCTGTCGTACCGGATGAATACAACACAAAGAGTGGGTCATTGAAGTTAACGCGAGTGTAGGTGAGGGGCTCAGGTGAGTATTGATTAAGCACGTTTTGCCAATCTTGGGTACAAACATCACATTCAAAGATGTGAGGCTTGAGATAGCTGATTTGGCATACTTGTTTGAGGCCATCGAGATGATCGGATATATGTTGGTTTTTCTCCGCCATGTCGAAAGTTTTGCCATTGAATGTGTAGCCATCACAAGTGAACAAAATTTTTGGTTTTACCTGTCCAAAACGTTCCAGCACACTTTCTACGCCAAAATCTGGCGAGGTAGACGTCCATGTCGCACCTAAGCTGGTGGTTGCCAACATCGCGATGACGGTTTGAGGAAGGTGCGGTAAGTAACCAGCAACAACATCGCCTTGTTTGATGCCACAATCCCTAAGCCACTGTTGAACACTCGAGACTTCATCACACAGCTGTTGCCACGTATAGGTCTGTCGTTCGTCGCGCTCATTTTCAAACCAGATGGCGAGCTCATGTGGTTTTTGATAAGCAAAACTCAATAAGTTTTCTGCGTAGTTAATATGAGCGTCAGGAAACCAACACAAATCGCGATTGAGTACTGGTTGTTGCCATTTGCTCTCGGCTTGGCTTTTTACCGTCTCACCTGCATTACCTATTACATCGCAAAACAGCCAGACCTCTTGCCAAAACTGCTTGTTATGATCCAAAGACCATTGGTGCAGGTCTGCGTAGTTTTTTAGGTCAAAACCTTGTCGATTAATATGTTCGATAAACTGAGTAATATTGGCTTCTGCGATACGACTTTCGCTCGGTTGCCATACTTTGTTGCTCTCGCGCATAGGTCCCTCTGTAACAAAGTGATAACAGTTTCAGTCTGAGGGGGAATGCCAATAAAGTCAAACTCCTGCTTCAAAGCTTGTTGTTTTATAAATCATGATGTTACGGTTTGATGTAAACAATATGTTACATCAAACTTTGATTGAGAAAATCGATCAGGGATTGGAAGCTCTTAAGACTCCAGATAGGCTTGATGTAAAGGATTTGTTAATGGAGATGAGTCATGACTCAATATCGTTCAAAACCCGTTAGCCAGGATGGAAGGGTAGAATGGAGCCACGAAGAAGATGCCATTTGGCGTGACCTTGTCACGAGACAAATGAGCGTGATCAAAGAGCGTGCGTGTGATGCTTATCTACGTGGTTTGGAACTGCTGAACTTACCTCAGGATCGTGTGCCTCAGTTGCCGGAAATCAATCGAGTCTTAATGGAAACAACAGGATGGCAGGTCGAGCCTGTGCCTGCTCTGATCGATTTCGACCGATTTTTTAATTTGTTGGGTAACAAACGTTTTCCAGTCGCGACTTTCCTAAGAACCCGAGAAGAGTTCGATTATTTACAAGAGCCGGATTTTTTCCACGAAATTTTCGGCCATTGTGCCATGCTCACGCATCCAGAATTTGCTGCGTTTACGGAACATTATGGTCAGCTCGGACAAGCGGCAACACCAAAACAGAGAGCTTACTTGGCTCGTCTTTACTGGTTTACCGTAGAATTTGGTTTAGTGAAAGAAGGCACGAAAACCAAAATCTATGGCGGCGGCATACTCTCTTCCCCAGGAGAAACCATCTACGCATTGGAAAGCGAAAGTGCAATTCGTGAGTCCTTTGACCTACAAACGGTATTAAGAACACCATATCGCATCGATATCATGCAGCCTAAATACTATGTGATTGATGATTTCTCCCAGCTTTTCCAAATTAGCCAACTGAATTTATTGAAACAAGCGGATCTAGCGATAGATGCTGGATTGCTTCCACCACTTTTTGAACCTAAGGAACCTGCTCATGCTGAATGAACAAAAATGCGAAGCTTGTAGCTTTGATGCCATTGCCCTGACGAAAGAAGAACAGCAATCTCTATTGCTGCAGCTGTCCGATTGGCATCTCATTGAAAGGGACGACATTCCGCAACTTGAGAAGGTCTATAAGTTTAAGAACTTTAAACAAGCGTGGGCGTTCAGCAATAAGATTGCGGAATTGGCAGAAGAAGAATTTCATCACCCGTCAATTTTGCTTGAGTGGGGCAAAGTCACCGTGACTTGGTGGAGCCATTCCATTAAAGGTTTGCATAAGAACGATTTCATCTGTGCGTCTAAGTGTGACGCGTTGGTGTTGAGCGAATAAACACGAATGGGCAGCCGTTGTTTGCTATTCATGCTCTGAAAAGCATTAACACACTTAACCATGAATAAAAAACGCCCGAACTGATATTCGGGCGTTTCCTATTTAGCTTTAGCACTTCTGTTTTATGGCCGCGGTTTTAGCGCCACAGTTGTAGACACTTTGAGATACTACTGTTTTTAGAGTTCGATACGAAAAACTGAGGTTGTGCCTGATACCTCGTTGCCAACGGCAATAAAATGTTGTCCGTTACGAGTAAAGTAGTTAATTGACTCGGGCGCTAGATCGCCCGCTTTAGGATTGTAAGTGTCATTTGCACACTCACCGTCTTCTACCAACGTACATACTGGTTGGGTGTAATCGCGGTGGTTTACATAATGCAAGAACTGCGCTTGTTTTGGTTCGGTGATGTCGTAAACCACAATACCGCCTTGGCGCTCTAAACCGATAAATGCGTAGTATCGCCCATTGATTTTCGCTACTTCGATGGCTTCTGGCTCGATGCCTTTATCATCACTTCTGTCATCACCGCTACTGTTGCTGTCGTTTGTGCTGTTGAAGTATTTGCCTTCGTTCAAGAGGGCAACCGTTGCGAAGTCGTCCCCACTATCAAAAACTAGCTCACCATTTTCATTCCAAATTGAGAATGAACGCGCGCCAAATGCTTGAACGTTTTCTTCTGCGTTTAATGTGTGGTTTGGTTTGATAACTTTGAGTCTAGCTAGCTGTTTGTTGTTTTTTAGAGCTTCAGCAAGAGGGTGGTCGGTCGTAACTTTGAGTTTTTTGCCACGGACTTCGTCGATATGGCTCAAACAGGTGCCTTTGACATTGGTGTAATCTGGCGTACCTTGATAGTCATCCTCGTCCCACATGAATCCTGCTTGATCACATTCAGCTTGAGTGGTTTTAAAACCATATTCGCGACCATCCCCTTCATTGGCCGAAACAATGTAGGTTTTGCCATTGACAGAGTAACTGTCTAGCGTGTCGGGCATGTACAAGCCAACCAGCTGCGGATAGCTTTTCAAATTGCCGATGATCTTATCTTTATTTGAGGCGTCCAGCTTTGAATTCGACCAAGACTTTTCCCCTAAATCGACAATTTTTTCTACCGAGTGGTTTTGCGGATCAATAATCGCCATTGCGTTATTTTCCTGCAAGGCGACATAAATTTTACCGTTGTCGGCAAACGTCAGGTATTCCGGTTCAAGGTCTTGAGCAATTGAGGCATTAGGGCCGGAAATACGCACCGCTTTTGGCAATTCATCTGAGCGCACTCCATCAAATTCGCCAAAGCCAATTTGCGTAACGTCAGCATTGTTAATACCTTTGCTCAAATCGACCAACGTCACGCTACCTTCGGGATCGATACTGTAATCGGAGTTCGGTTCGCCTTCGTTTGCGGTGGCAATGTAACGACCATCTTTAGAAAAACCAACCATATCTGGCAGCGCACCGGTTTTGAAAGTGGTGATTAGAGAAAGATCATCCGAGCGATACAGCGCGATCAAGCCATCTTCCTGCTTATTATTGTTTTCAATCGCGACGGCGACTAAACCATTAAATACAGCAACACTGTTGGCCGCGCCGATTTCAATACCTGCGGAAGTGCCCACATCGGTTAGGTCAATAAAATCGGTTTGTGAAGGCGCACTGCTTTCGTTGAGCGACAACACATCCACACGTTTGGCTTGAGCATTGACCACGTAGAGTTTGTCCGTGCACGCATCATAGTTCACGATTTCTGCGGCAGAAGTATCAAACGGCGCATCGGCGATAGATGACCCAACAAACGTCAAACCTTGGATTGAGGTTTCCCCAACAGCGGGTGAACTGATCGGCTTACATTGTGCACTGAAAGATGCGATAACATCGTTCTGTTGCGATGAACATGCGATGGCGAGCGTCGATAACGCCATTGCACCTATTGCCTTAATTGGGGTGGTCATGATATCTCCTTATCAATCCGATATACTGTCGCTCAATGCATGATTTTCAGATATCTATTCATTCACTGCAGTGGACGATAATAGAACATTGATTGACGTGTGATTTGGTAAGGCTCTGAATATATGTATGATTTATGAATCTTATATGGGCTTTTTATGAAACAAATGTGTCATTGGCGAGATTGCGATGGCATTAGGATTTGGAATGAAAATGGAACTACAACAATTTCTTGATGTGCTGGCATCATCACCTGAAAAGATTGAATTTGAAACGACGATGGCAGTGATTGAAGACAATTACTATTTTACGCCCGCTGCATTTACGAATGGCAATACGCAAAATGGCGCGAATGAAAACAACGGTTCGTGCAAAATTTTTGCATTCGGCTTATTGAACACTCTCGATAAAGAAGCGACGTTGGCGTGTTTTGGTCGTTTCTACCGCGAGGACGTACTGCTTCACCCAGAAAACAACGATCACCAAAATATCCGCAATTTCATGGTGACGGGGTGGGAAGGCATTCAATTTGAGACTTCTGCGCTTACCGCGAAATAGTTATCATTTTAGAATCGCGTTACATGAAGAAGCCAGTCGTATTATGCGACTGGCTTTTTTTCTAAACACTTGCGGCATAAACAAAGTTGATCGGGCTCCGGCTTAGGCAAGTCACGAGGCTCAATGCCAAAACACCAACACGTTTCTTTTCCTGCTGCAATATCGCAGTGAGCTTGCGAATCGCATTCAGGACAGCTGTGGGTGGAATCTTCGCCGGTGATTTGGTCGATAATGGTTTCACGTTGGAGTTCGGTTTTGTCTTTCCACTGGATGATTTCATCCATAGTTCGGTGACAGCCAGAACAAATTCCAGCGTTATTTTTACAGGCTGCTCTACACGGTGACTTCATTGCATTCTCGTTCTAATTTTTAATGTCGCGTACTCTAGCACAAAGCAACTCAAAGCCGTCAAAATAAACCGCCCTAACGATCGTTGAGTTTCTTGCCTTATTTGGTCCTTTAACTGGTGAGGGAGCACCGCTGGTGGTACTCTTGCGTGAGATGTCTTAACCGCGCTTCATTTATGTTAGAAAAAGAAAACCTGATTAAACTGGCAAGAATGCAAATGCCATTTGGCAAATATGCAGGCAGAGTACTTATTGATTTACCTGAGGAATATTTGCTGTGGTTTGATAAAAAAGGCTGGCCGAGCGGCGAGTTAGGTGACCTATTAAAGCTGTGTTTAGCGTTAAAAATTGAAGGGCTAGACAGCGTCGTGAAACCTTTGAAAAGGATGTAACCTGCCTCTGTAACCCTATTTCCCACGACACAGTGTGTTTTACTTCTAAAGAGTCAGACTGCCTGACTCTTTTTTCTTTAAAGTGAATTACCACTGGCCCCATAAATGGTTGTTTATCATGAGGGGATTCACGAATATTAGGCAAAGAGCATTCCTGACCTTTATAGCGCTGCTCCAAACCACCTCTGTTTCGCGCATTATCGCTAACATCCTCGTGCTAAATAGCATAAGATACTCGGCCTTTACCCAGTACTGAGCCTCTCATCGTAATGACAGACAAAACACAGCAAGCGACATTTGCCGATCTTGGCCTGATTCCAACCTTAGTCGAGCGACTAGAAGCGTTAGAATATAACCAACCAACACCTATTCAATCTCATGCTATCCCTCATGTGCTTGATGGCAGGGATATGATAGGCGGAGCCAATACGGGCTCAGGTAAAACCGCCGCTTTCTCGCTGCCAATTCTGCAGAAAATTCTTCAGCAAGGTGAATCAAATGATCGTCGTGGTAACTTCGTTTCTCATCTGATTTTGGTTCCTACTCGTGAGCTGGCGTCGCAGGTGGCTTACAACGTTAAATCTTACTCATACCATCTTAGAGATAAGATCAAAACGGTTGCCGTATTTGGTGGCGTATCCGTGAACCCGCAAATGCTGGCGCTACGTGGCGGCTGTGACATCATTGTTGCAACGCCGGGACGACTACTTGATCTGGTATCGAGTAATGCGATTAAGTTAGACCAAGTAAAAACGCTCGTGCTCGATGAAGCCGACCGTATGTTGAGTTTAGGATTTACCGAAGAGCTCAATAAGATTCTTGCCTTACTGCCAGAGAAGAAACAGACACTGCTATTTTCTGCTACTTTCCCTGAGAAAGTCACAGCGTTGGCTCAGCACTTACTTAACGATCCCGTTGAAGTTCAGTTACAGAGTGCAGAAGCCAGCACTTTGGTGCAGCGCGTGTTTAGTGTCAATAAAGGTGAAAAGACGGCGGTACTCGCACATCTAATCAAACAGCATCAATGGCGCCAGACTTTAATTTTTGTGAACGCTAAGAATGCCTGTAACCACCTAGCTCAGAAACTGTCAAAACGCGGCATCACTGCCGAAGTTTTTCATGGCGATAAAGGGCAAGGCGCTCGTACTCGCGTTCTTGATGGCTTTAAGTCTGGTGAGATTCAAGTACTGATTGCTACCGATATCGCAGCGCGCGGTCTCGATATTGAAAAATTGCCAGTGGTGATTAACTTCGATCTTCCGCGTAGTCCTGCCGATTATATGCATCGCATCGGACGCAGTGGCCGTGCAGGGGAAGTGGGTCTAGGTCTATCTCTTATCGATTACGATGACTACCACCACTTTAAAGTGATAGAAAAGAAAAATAAGTTCCAGCTTGAACGCGAGCAGGTAGAAGGCTTTGAAGTGGAAGATGACCAAAGTGAAGCCTACTTTTTACCGATGAAGCCGCGTGCAAAGCCAGCAGGAACGGGTAAAAAGAAGAAAAAGCGTAATCAGTAGAAGACGTAATCTACAAGTTAGTCGAATTACGAGAGTTTCTTGGGCGGAGATGAACCAGTTGGCCACTCGCTGCCCTTAATCCTTTTAAAGAACAATAGAGCCTTACTGGATCTGTCAGTAGGGCTCTATTGTTTTCCAAGGAAATATACTAGCGACGTGTCGGACGGCCACGAGATGAGCGTTTTTTAAATGAGGATGCTGCTTTCGCTTGTGAATTGAGAATAGAATCAACGGTTAGCGGCATTGGCTCTTTAGGCTCAAGACCGTGAGGGAAAGTACGGGCTCTTGGTGGCAAATTGTATTCTTCTTCACTCGCGCGTGGCATGCGCTTAAAGCGATAAAGATAAAAGTTTTCTAATTTTTCTCTCGCCCATTCAGTTTTCTTTAAATACTTCACGCTACTTGCAATCGAAGGCTTGGTATTAAAGCAATTAAAACGCATGGCTGTATCTAGAATGTCCCAGCCATAAAAATCTACCAACTCTTGCAACATAGTCTCTAGCTTTAACCCATGCAGTGGGTTGTTTTGTTGCAGTTCGATTCTTTCTTCGTCAGTCATCATTTTAGGGGCCTTACTCATCAAAGGGCGGAGTTTAGCAAAGTATACATTACAGAGATATCTATAGTTAGGCGGCGATGGTTTGAATAGAAACGCCAGAAGGCCTAGGCAGCGTAGTTAAGCCACTAAAGCAAAGGTAAATTGAGAGAAAACTACAAAGCCACCTTGTTTTAGGTGGCTTTGCTTTTGTCTGCGCATTGCGATTAAACGTAACTCAGCTCAGTGGTTGCCAGTTAGATAAGCGACTCAATGCCGTATTTTGCTCCGTAGTTTTCAACCACGAAATCGATGTCTTTGTCGCCTCGACCTGAAAGGTTGACAAGAATCGAACCTGATTCACCTTGTTGTGCCAGTTTGATTGCGTATGCGACTGCGTGGGAAGATTCGATAGCAGGAATAATCCCTTCTTCACGAGACAACTCAAAGAAGGCGTCTATCGCCTCGTCATCGTTGATTGACCCATAGTTCACGCGTCCGATGTCTTTTAAATAACTGTGCTGTGGGCCTACCGATGGGTAATCCAAGCCACTGGCGACGGAGTGTACCTCTTGTGGTTCGCCTTGCTCATCTTTAAGCATGTAAGACTTAAACCCGTGCATGATGCCTGGCTCGCCAAGCGTTAGGGTGGCTGCGTGTTCACCCACTTTGTCCAAAGATCGTCCAGCAGGCTCGACGCCGTGGATCGCGACGTTTTCATCTTCTAAAAATGCGCTAAACAACCCCATGGCATTTGAGCCGCCACCCACACACGCGACAAGATTGTTCGGCAATTTGCCCGTCATTTCTTTGAACTGAACTCGCGCTTCGTTCCCGATGATGGATTGGAAATCGCGAACCATTTTAGGGAATGGGTGAGGGCCAACCACGGAACCAATGGCATAAAGCTGAGTTTCTGGATCTTTGAGGTACGCTTCAAAGGCAGCATCAACGGCTTCTTTCAGCGTTTTACGTCCGTGCGTGGCAGGAATCACGTTAGCACCAAGGATCCTCATACGGACAACGTTCGGATGCTCTTTGGCGATATCGACTTCGCCCATGTAAATGTCACATTTTAAGCCAACCAAAGCGGCAGCAGTCGCCAATGCCACGCCATGCTGGCCTGCACCAGTTTCCGCAATCAGTTTCTTTTTGCCCATTTTCTTCGCAAGGATGGCTTCACCTAAACAATGGTTAATTTTGTGAGCGCCAGTATGGTTCAAGTCTTCTCGCTTTAGATAAATGTCGGCACCGTATTTCTTAGATAGATTCGCTGCATGAAAAATAGGGCTAGGTCGACCGACAAAGTGTTTATAAAGGCGAGCTAACTCGTCTTTGAACTCTGGATCTTGGCAACATTCTTCGTAAGCGGCGTTAATGTCTCGCATGATTTGCTCAAGCTCTGGCGGAACAAAGCTGCCACCATATTCGCCAAAATATCCTTCATTGTTGGGCATGTTGTGGTCGAAAGAATTTTTCATTAGTTACGTCCTAGTAAATGAGAGTATTGATACTTTTATACCCAAATTCACAAATAGGTTGTGTGATCAGTTGCTTAAATCGTGATGCTGCTATCATGAACTAGTTAAATAGTACGAGATTGATCTTGTCTGGAGGAAAATGTGAGTAAGAGGAACAAAAAAGGTCCCGAAAGACTCTAGGCTGTCACAAGGGTCTTTCGGGACAAACAGAGTACAAGGAAGTGTACTCTGCGATGGTGTCTGAAAACGAAAGTTAGATTCGCTTCCGTTGGCAGATGTTAGGGATTTCAAGCCATGTTATGTCAGCGAAATGTCACAACTCTTGAATTAACTCAAAAGCTTATTTTTTATTTTTGAACAATGGGTTACGGAGCTTTCTTGTTTTTGGGATTAAAGTTATTTAGAGGGTTTTAGTTATAAAAAAAGCTTGCTAAATAACAGCAAGCTTATCTCTTTTTAGCACACGTGGATGCGCAGAAATCAGTGTTTACGTCCTGAGCCGTTTCTAACGATGTCTTTACCGTTGTCGTAAACGTGTTGTGAGACCCAACGGCCCAACAAAAGTTGGTGTTTGTCGCCTAAAACTGCAACAAAAGGACGGCCGTCAGTGTTTGTTGTCGCTAGTGCAACGCCAGTTACCCCTTCCAAACCTAATGCACCGCTCTCGACTAAATGCAGAAAAGCTTCTAACTCTTCAAGACTTTCAATGACGTGGTTATCAATGTTCATGGTATTCGATCTCTTTGAACTGCCGATATTTTGTGGTCGCGTACTCTACATAAGTTAGGCACAGAAACCAAGTTCCCGCTGAGTTATGGTCGGTTTTGCGCTGATTCACTTATTGTTGGGGGGCACAGGTTAGAGTGGATTCACACAAAACAATGTGGCTTGGTTGCAAGCTGACTTTATGGTTGGAGAGTGAAAGAGGCGATGCAATAATCGGCGAAACAATTTCTCTTTGAAGGTTGCGATGAAAAAGGTTTTGATTACCGGTTTTGAACCGTTTGGTGGTGATGCAATAAATCCGGCGTTGGAGGCTGTGAAAAGGCTAGAAGAAACAAGTCTTGACGGAGGCATTATTGTTACTTGTCAGGTGCCTGTGACGCGTTTTGAGTCCATCAGTGCTGTGATTGATGCGATTGAAGCGCATCAACCAGATTGTGTTATTACCGTTGGTCAGGCCGCGGGTAGAGCGGCAATAACGCCCGAACGCGTTGCAATTAATGTGGATGACTTCCGAATTCCAGACAACGGTGGCAATCAGCCAATCGATGAGCCCATCATCGAACAAGGCCCGGATGCGTATTTTTCGTCTTTGCCAATCAAGCGTATTGCTCAAACTTTGCATGAGAGTGGCATCCCTTGTCAGGTTTCTAATAGCGCGGGGACTTTTGTGTGCAACCACCTGTTTTATGGTGTGCAGCATTATCTGAGGGACAAATCGATTCGGCATGGATTTGTGCATATTCCGTTGTTGCCTGAGCAAGCGACGGATGGCAATCACCCGTCAATGAGCCTCGATATGATCGTGGCTGGCCTAAAGTTGGTGGCACAAGTTGTCATTGATCACGAAAGCGATGTTGGGGTGAGTGGTGGACAAATTTGTTAGTAAGCTACTGAAATAACTAATAAGTTACTAAGCGTATGTTCTGCCAAATGTTAACTTGCTCAAATTTTGCTTGCTTCGAAAGGAGTAGCATTAGAGTGTCGGATTGAAGGTGTATGACTTTCGTTCGGTGCCCTTGTCACAGGAGGTGTCAGGGGCTTACTCTCAAAAAAGGCGAGTTATCATGAAAAGCAACAAAAGTAAGGCTATTGCACTTATCTCTGTCGTTGTTTTCGCTTTGGCTATCGCTGCGCTTAAATTCGAAAACACGCTCGGAATCCTTCCTATCTTAGTCGCGATTATCGCATTCTTTACCTGTGTCATTCACACCAGTATGTACCTGTCGAATGTGAAACGTGCAGAGGCGGTAAGTCATTCTGACTATTCTCAAAACTCAAACCGTCACACATTAAATCAAGACATAAGCGAGCGTGATAAAAAGCGTTGAAGCAAGTCACATTCTCCGTATACTTTGCCCCAGCACTAATGCACGACTGTGTCGGAGAAAAACATGTCAAATCGAGTACCTACCAACATACTGACCGGATTTTTGGGTGTCGGTAAAACGACCACGATTTTAAATCTTTTAAAGAACAAACCTGAAAGTGAAAATTGGGCGGTGTTGGTCAATGAGTTTGGTGAGATTGGCATCGATGGTGCATTAATGACCGACCAAGGTGCGTTGATTAAAGAAGTGCCGGGCGGTTGCATGTGCTGTACCGCAGGCGTTCCTATGTCTGTTGGTATTACGGCATTATTGCGCCAAAAGCCAGATCGTTTGTTGATTGAACCAACAGGCCTTGGTCATCCAAAACAAGTGATTGCGACGCTGACATCAGAGCAATATCTGCCATACGTTGATTTAAAGGCGACCATCGCGTTGGTCGACCCTCGTAACTTGAGCGATGAAAAATACACGTCTAATCAAAACTTTGTTGATCAGCTAGACAGTGCCGATGTGGTGATTGGCAGCAAAGTCGATCTTTGTTCAAGCCATGATATTGATGTGTTCAACGATTGGGTTACCGATCAAACGCCAGCTAAAGTGTTCAGTAAGTTGATTCACAACGGCGAGCTGCCGATTGAAGTTCTGGATATTGAACGCGTACACGGCAGTGCTTCTTCTCATATCGAAATGCATCACCATGAGCATGCACACCAAGAGCCTCAGTTTCAGTTACCGCCGGGTGAAGCATTCATCCGTAAAGAGAACAAAGGGCAAGGCTATTTCAGTTGTGGCTGGCTATTTGGCGCTGAATACAAGTTCGATTTTGATAAGCTGTTCTCGATGTTGTCTGACCTAACCGCCGAACGTGTGAAAGCGGTAGTCAACACCAATCAAGGGTGTTACGCATTTAACGTGGCAAATCGCGTGGTATCGGTCAACGAAATCAGCTTAGAAGGGTTTGAATCACGACTTGAAGTGATTGATTCTCAGCTTCTCCCTTGGGATGAACTAGAGCAAATATTACTGCAACTTGCGGGTGTTGAAGGATAGGGCATTCGGCATTCTTCGCGCAAATGTTGGAATGAAACGGTGAATCGACTGCATGGCAGGGGTCACCGTTTTTTCTTTTATCGAGTTTCAGTGAGAAAAGTGAGATAAATCACTCAAATTCGGGTATAGTGCACGGCTAAATTTTTAAAGCTATTTTAAGTGGTTTGTTTAAGGAATACGCTCAATGTCATTTTCATCTCAAGGTTTTGCGCCAGAAGTGGTTAAAGCACTGGCAGAATGCGGTTATGAAAAGTTAACGCCAATTCAACAGAAGGCGATTCCAATGGCTCGTAAAGGCCATGATATTTTCGCTACAGCACAAACAGGTACTGGTAAAACTGCAGCGTTTTCATTGCCTATGATTCAACAGCTGCTAGACAGCGGTCGTACTGCTTCTCGTAAAACCGCTCGTGCACTTATCCTGGCACCAACGCGTGAACTGGCAGAACAGATTGCTGACAACATTAAAGCGTACACTAAGTACACAGACCTATCGGTTGTGGCTGTATTTGGTGGTCGTAAAATGTCTTCACAAGTTTCTGCTTTAGAAAACGGCGTCGATATTCTGGTTGCAACGCCAGGCCGCTTGGAAGAGCACATCGAACAAGGCAACGTTTCTGTTGCGAACCTTGAGTTCCTTGTTTTTGATGAAGCTGACCGTATTCTGGATATGGGCTTTATTCACGCTGTTCGTAAGATCATGTTGGACGTAGATACTGATCCGCAAATCATGATGTTCTCGGCAACGACTTCAAGCCAGCTAAATCTGTTAGCGAAAGACATTTTGCGTAAACCAAAACGCATCGAAGTAGAGCGTGCAAATACTACCGCGCACACTGTTGCTCACGTACTTTACCCAGTCGATCAAGAACGTAAAACAGAACTGCTTTCTGAACTGATCGGTCGCAAAAACTGGCAACAAGTTTTGGTGTTTGTAAACTACAAAGAAACCGCAAATGATGTGGTGAAAGAGCTGAAACTTGACGGCATCAAAGCAGTAGTTTGTCACGGTGACCGTGCTCAGAGTGCTCGTCGTCGTGCGCTAGAAGAGTTCAAAACGGGCAAAGTTCGCGTCATGGTAGCAACGGACGTGGCGGCGCGTGGTTTGGATATTGAAGATCTACCTCACGTAGTGAACTACGATATGCCTTTCCTTGCTGAAGATTACGTTCACCGAATCGGCCGTACTGGTCGCGCGGGTAAGCAAGGTCATGCGGTTTCGTTCGTAAACCGAGATGAAGAGCTAACGGTTGTTCAAGTAGAAAACCTCATCCAGCAACGCATTCGTCGTATCGAACTTGCGGGTTATGAGCCAAAACAGCGTGAATCTTACATCGAGAAATTGAACTCGAAACCGGCGTTTAAGAACCGTCAAGGTCGTCGTAATAACCCTAACCAGTCTGCGACAGACCAAGGCTCAGCAGAGCGTCGTCTTGCAATGGTGAAGCGTTTGAAAGCGCGTCGTGGCACGAACTAAACACTGTTAGATAATTACATTCGTTTGTAACGAAAGAGCCCCTCAATTGAGGGGCTCTTTTTATTTGCCGTCTAGTGTTGGTTTAAGAGGCTAATTTAAACCGAGCATATTCGGCTCACCACGATAGATAATGCGATCGTTTCCACGGTGAATACCAAACGTGACTATTGTTGGCGGGTTTTCTTCTTCGGGAGTCGAAGTTTCCCAGTCATATTTGAGCCAAGGAAGTTGGTTGCCTGAGTGGTCTAGATTTAGGCTGAACTGAATTTGTTCTCTTGCCGCGTCAATTTGGCTTGCAATGATGTCGTTGGTTCTGCCAACACTCATCTTAGCAACACCAGATAACTGGGCGTTATTTACCGGTGCGTTCGACCAAATAGGCGTGCTGGTGTAGTACGCACCATTTGCGGTTGTCGAGTTGTCATCAAAGTTTGTAACAAATCTACCGTTTTGCCACACCTCTACGTCCAATGGCACTTTGATCTTCATGCCTTGATTTCCGCCAACATCCTTAAAGTTCAAACGACCAAAACGAATGTCTGGTTGTTTCGTCAGAATTTTACCGCCATCGAAGAAGTTCACCTCATCAACCACGTGAGTAGTCACTAAGCCAATTTTACTGCTCTTGCTGTTTGCATCGCGGTTGAACGGGCCATCAGGGTAATGGCCTTTAGTTTTATCTTTCTCCCAACACGGGCTGTTCTGACACGTTGCATTTGTAGATGCTTTTTCAATAACAAACTGACCGATACTGGCATCGCCGATGAGTTTCCATTCTGCCTTTTGTGGTGCTGGTGGCACAAAACGATCTTGGTATCCGCCAAGCTCTCCTAAGTAAAAATGCTGTTGTAGACTTGGTGCAAAATGGGCGTAGTTTTTTACGTCCTCTTTGTTTGCGTTTAGCGCAACCACATCGTAGGTAACTTTCTCAAACGGTTGATTCATGTATACAAAGCCTTGGTTTTTAGGGTAAGTCCAATCTTGACTTTGCACTTTGAAGTACTTCGGATAGAAACGTCCGATATGGCGATAACCTTCGTTAACCTTCATGCCAAAATACGTACTGCCGAGGTTTGCTTTCACTTTCAAGCTGCCGACTTCTGCCCAATACAATCCGCTAAAAACGAAGCGATGGTTCTTGGCGGATTGGTGTCCTTGAGTTAACGCATAATTACTTTTCAACAGCGTCGAGGTTTGGTTTGCCGTGTTTAAAGGCGAGTGTTGCTCGCTCGACAAAACAACCGATGCTGCTGGTGCGCCATCATGCATAAAGTTGGTCGTGACCAAAGCATCACAATAAGCTGATGAGTCGATAGGAGCACTGATAGAACCCCCTTTTTGCCAGATGACGGGTTTCACTGTTAACGAGAAATGTTCGCCAGCGGCAATGAACTTATCACCTTGTTCGGATGTGCCTGAAGGCAAGGTGTTTTGGTTCTCACAGATTGCCAAGGTCCATGGTCGCGAGTACACATTAAACTTGCCTGTTACTTCAACTGTGCCGTCGTCCGGACACTCTGAAAATCCTTTACATTCGAATTGGTCGGATAACGTCACCTCGAACAGTCCGGATTCGTTAGTAATTAAGCCATGTTCCGATAATCCGTCTTTGAACTCAGCAGAATAACTAAAATCACCTTCGCTTCCGCCGAGAGGTTTAATCAAAGGGTGAACTACTTTGGGTCTACCATTGTAATTGCTGGCAACGACGGGTTCTCCTGTGGAGGCACAAGCGAGCAGACGGGTATGAACATTTTCTGGTTTACCAGCGATGACGCGAATTTCACTCAGTGTCCGTCTTTCATTTGAATACGCTTCGAACATAAACGGCGTAAACATGAAGTTGACTGTTTGCTCCTTAGCGGAGTCTCCGACCATCGTGAAAGTCAGATAGTAATTGGCGTCTAATGCGATCTTATCGATGTCGTTTGGAATCACACGAACAACGAGCTCACCACTATCGTTAGATTGAAACTGGTTTTCAGTTGAGGTCGGTTTCCCTTTCACTACTTCTAGCGTGAACAAGTCGGGATCAGACAATATTGCCATCACGGGTGCGCTGACTACTTCATCGTTGTTGGTTGTGATCGCTGTGAATTGCGGGAGATCGTCACCGCACATCAACGCCATGTCATCAGATGGTGTCACCGTCAGGCCCAAGTCATCGTTACTTGGAGGCAACATGCTACACTCGGGCGGCGGAGTTGCGGTGCTCGGACAAATGGAGCTCGAGTAATCGCAACGTGATTGGCCAACACCGCAGAACTGAGAATACTTGCCAGTTACACTATGAGGGTGCGAACTTCCCGGCGTTTGTTGGATTTCGCCGCAAACCTGACTTCCAACACCTTGATTAAAGTTTAATGTCTGGAAGTACTTAATCGCAGTATCTTTCGCGTAGAACGAACCGTTCAGTGCGGCAGATGCACCTTTGGACTCCGTCGTGCCGTAAACCGCCATATCATCAATAAGCAGAGAACTGTGCGCCACAATATCACCGACGACGAAATGTTGTTGGAAAGGGTGATTCGTCTTGAGATGCAATTGATGGCCTTTTGATTCAATGGTGCCACAAACGTTAGTATTGAATATATCGGTCGTACTGTGAGTCAAAATTTTACCAATAATGGTGTTGTACTTACCGTCAATATGAAGCGTCGACCCCGTTAGCTCTATATCCCCATCGATGAGAACATTATGCAGTTTTGTTGGGTAGGCCGACAGAAGGTCACCATAAATAACAGTGTGTTTGTTTTGGTAATCTTCAATGCTAGAAGCTTGCTCATTGTTAACCTTCAACTCGACTGAAAGCGAGCGAAGTGAGATGCGTTTATTAGGTTCACCAATTCGGTTATTGCCCTCTAAAACAATGCCTTGATGAGCTTCTAGTATGACTTCGTTCTCAGGTGAAGAGGAGATGATGGAATCACCAGCGGGTAATACGATCTTGCCATGGCAAAAAAAGGTAGTGTCTGTTCTTTGAATATCAAAAGAACTATGAGTTGAGCATATTTGGTTTAGCTCAGATGGTTTCGCAACGTCATAAACCGTTGCTTGTGCTGTTAACGGCATCAACATGGCCGTAGCAATAACGCAGTAAAGACGCATCATTAAGTATCCTAAATCTCGTGGAACTGAATGACATCAAGCGAGAGAAAATAAGTGTCTCAGAGAAATAGCGGCTAAATATTATTAGAAGAACCGCTTAGTTATTGAACTATGGGGATTTTTATTTCGTATGTCATACCATAGTGGTGTAAGGATATTAGAACTTAGATGGGTTGTTTGTTCAATAGATAAATGTGACATAAGTCGCATTGATCGTGTAAGTATTTGTTAGTAAATGATAATAAAAGGTGAGACTCTGCCAGAATAAGGCTAAGTGATGGCCTTATTCTGTACAATTATTCGCTACGCCGCGTGGTCGAGTAGGGGAGCCATCTGATACAACTCCTCAAGAATGGCTTTGGTTTGTCGTGAATACACCAATCGGTCACGGTCGCCTACAAGTTGAATCGCTTTTACCTTACCAGATACCAAACACAGCCTTAATGTTCTCAGTACCATTTGAATATCCAGCGATGGCGTACCTTCAAGATTGTTTTTCGTTGATAGCGAACCCAAATCTATCGTCACAATGATTTGGTCACAGTGATCCAAATAATTGCTGATTTGCTGCTTTACGTGGTTGCGATGTCTGAACGTAAACTCACGATCCGTTACCCAATCACAGCCTTGATCTTCGGCGTATTCCAAGGTTTCTTGTTTCGTGTCTTGCTCGCTTACGCCAGCAAAAAATAGTCGCACATTTTGATAGCGAGAAAGGGCAAAGTGAAACGCTGAACCCATGCGAGGTTCAAGCGTCGGCTTTAGGCTCATCTTATGGCCGATATTCACAATGCCCACTTCATCGCGGTACGACACAACGACAGGAAGCATCGATAAAATGGCTTCCGTGCAGTTAGA
The DNA here is from genome assembly GCF_043106015.1 of Vibrio sp. GLN_1. Lineage (NCBI taxonomy): Bacteria > Pseudomonadati > Pseudomonadota > Gammaproteobacteria > Vibrionales > Vibrionaceae > Vibrio > Vibrio sp. GLN_1. The sequence goes on along the minus strand of NZ_JBICMD010000036.1, from coordinate 1,012,130 downwards.
AACCAACACTGGGATAGAGTGGCGAGAAAGCGATAGGCTCAATGCTTCCTGAAATTCACCACTCTCTAATTTTGAGTGAGAAAAATGACCGAAATTCGCTGCTGTCGCGTGATCATGTTGTTGATACAACCATTCGCTCGCGTTTTCCAAACTTTGGTCTGCTAATTCAAACGCACCTTTAGACATAGGGGCTAAGTGTTCGCAAACCGTCATAAAAGAAAAAGGATAATGATGCGGCTGCTTTGGTGTGTGATGAAACTTATAGCGTTTGAAAAAGCTTAACATGTTGAATTACCTTTCTGGTGGTAGTGCCCTTGCCGCCTGCAACACATGCAAAATAATGCGCTGCTTATCCTTTTCTACTCGGTGTGCCGGAGCCATAACCGAAACTGCGCCAACCAGCTTACTTCCTTTCATGACTGGCGCGCTGATACCAGAAACACCAGGGTCAATCTCGGAGGTACTTACGGCATAGCCGTTCTTTCGGATTGTGGCGAGCTCTTTTTCCCATTCGTCTAAGCGATGATCTTGGCTAAAGTAACGTAAGATCTTTTCGCAGCGACTTTGAGGCATAAAAGCCAGCATCACTTTAGATGAGGCGCCACGAAGCAGGGGTTGACTTTGACCCTGGACGAAGCTGCATCGTAGCGCCTGCATACTTTCTTTTTGTCTGACACAAAGCGCTCGATAACCCGATGGCACCATGTACGCCGCCATTTCCCCTGTTTGCTGCACCAAGCGCGCCAAGATGGTTTCAACCATATCAAGGCCGTGCTGAGCGGTTTCATAGCTGTGCATCAACAGTAAGGCTGCTGGTCCAACAACAAACGTCTTGTCATGCACACTTTCTTCAATCAAGTTCCATTCTTTCAGCAGTTTTAGATGTCGATACAAACTGCTTAATGGAACGTTCAATTGTTCGCTGAGTGTTTTCGCAGAGACTGGGAATTGGCTTACCGCAACTTGCATTAATAATTGCAGTGCCTTTTCGTTTACCTGATTAGCGTTGGCTTTGTTTAATGTCATGAGAGAGTTGTAACGTGTTAAAAGATATAGGACAAATATAATTCTTAATCACTGAGAAAAGAAAAATAATTTTTATGAGTAATTCTCACTTAATGAGAAAATGGCAGTGAGCGGTTAAACATTGAAGAAAACTTGGAAAGTGGATGTCTCACCTTTGAGTCTCGTGCCACTAAACTGGAACTTAAACAATTAAGATTTTGTTTTATTTGCGAGAGTAGGAGGTGTCTCGCATACTCAATAAATCTAATGAATAATATTGTAAACGTGAGTTGCTGGTGGGTATCGTTTTCTCGATACCATCTGAGTCAATCGGTTTATAAAAGGTCGCTTTTATATGCTGAATAAAATGCTTCTTAAGAAAGCTGCTATCTTTTTTCTGCCACTTCCTTTGGTATTTGCGGAGGTTTTGTATTTGGCACACGAGAGTGTGCAAAGTAACCTCGATCACTTGCTCGAAAAGAACATACAAATCGCGGATGAAATTCTCTTTCAAATTGAGACTGAAAACCGAACTGCGCTTATTCATCCAGAACGGTGTGAGCAGTTGCAGCAAAACCTGATGTTTGAGCGAGACATCGATGAGATGCTCATTGTCAAAGGCGATGAGATCATTTGCTCATCGAAGCTTGGACACTTATCCAAACCGCTTTCTGAATACTTAACCTTCAGGCCCAATCATGCCTTAACCTTCGGCCAGATAAACGGCTTAGATGAACCATTGCTGCTAGTGGTGACTCAAGGGCAGCAGACATATAAAGCCATCACCATCATTGATAGAGACTATTTTGGCGCGACAATTGGATTTAACAACGATTTACGCCTCAAGCGGTCAGCTTTGTTTATTCATGACGACGTGGTGCCCGCTGGCGCATCCAGAAAAGGTACAAACCCGATTGCTTTTAATGAATCTAAGGTGTTTGAATACCAAGCGCTCGCTGAAGCTAGCGATTTATTTGTCGAGCAAAAATTGATTTCTTACATCATCTATTCAGTGCCTATTATCGCGATGATTTATCTTTGCTTATACGCGTTAAACAAGTTTGTCGATCCACAAAGAAACCTTTTAGCAGAACTAAAAAAAGCACTGAAAAAAAACGAGTTAACCTTGTATTACCAACCTCAGATTGATGTTGAAAGCGGACGCGTGTTTGGTTACGAAGCGCTGATACGCTGGGAGCATCAACAAAAAGGTTTTATTGCTCCAGATGAATTTGTTCCTGCGGCAGAACAGAACGGGTTAGTATCGTTGCTGACCGACTACGTTTTAGAAAAAGCTGCGGACGATTTCTCCAAACTGACGTTTACTCATCCGGTGCATCTTGGTGTCAATGTGCCTCCTGGTTACCTTGTCGGTTCTCATGTAATAAGAAAACTGCAACTCATCCACAGAAAGCTAAGTGAGAACAATGTGTCGCTCGGCATCGAAATTACGGAGCGTCAGTTGATCAATGGGGAAGCAAGGAAGCATATTGCAGCGTTGCGTGTGCACGGAATTGATGTACTGATCGACGACTTTGGAACTGGGCAAACGTCGTTAGCATTTTTGCAGCACATGAAAATTGATTATTTGAAGATCGACAAGTGTTTTGTTGAAACAATAGGCATTCAAAGTGTGAGTGCATCCGTATTGAATGCCATCGTTCATTTTGCGGACGAGCTGCAAGTGAAGTTGATTGCCGAAGGCGTCGAAACGCCGGCGCAAGCAGAGCATTTGAAAAATATGGGAGTGCAATACCATCAAGGCTACCTGTATTCCAAACCTTTACCATATTCCCTGCTTGCGCAGCAGCCGATTTCCTAGCTCTTGTTACGCATTACCAGTGATGAATTTGAGCGCGATAACACTGCGCTTCGTCATCGAAGACAAACTCAAGATCGTTTTTGATGCTCTCAAGGCTGTCTTCTTGGTAATGGGAGACGTAAAGCAATTGGCTGAGATTTTCACGTGCAATCAGTTCCAACGTGTTTTTTACCAAGCGTCGTCCTAAAAAGTCGAGACCTTGATAAGGCTCATCCAAAATGAGTAGCGTTGGCTGCTTCACTATAGCGCGCGCGATCAACAGCAAACGTTGCTGACCGTATTCCAACTGTTTGAAAGACGTCTTTTCGTAGTGACGCATGTGTAAGATATCAAGCCACTCTTTAGCTACGTCAATCTCTTTACGCGAAGGCTGATTATACAAGCCAATCGAGTCGTAGAACCCAGACAGAATGACCTCTAACGCGCTGCAATTCACTCGGTATTGAAGATGCAGTGCAGAGGAGACCATGCCAATATGCTGTTTTATCTCCCAGATGCTTTCGCCAGAGCCTCGTTTCTTGCCGAAGATGTGGATGTCGTTACTGTAGCATTGTGGATGATCGCCAAATATCAGCCCCAATAACGTACTTTTACCACAGCCGTTTGGCCCTTTAACTTGCCAGTGTTGTCCTTTATCTATGCGCCAATTCAGGTCAGTGAAAATACGTTTTTCAGTGTATTCAACTTGGCCATTTTTTAGTTCGAAAATAGGATCATCGAAGTGCGTAGAGTGTTGGTGGCGTCGTATCAACCCCATCATCTCTTCGCTTTGTTTTTGGGATTGTGACTTGATTTGTTCGATTATCGGGTGGTTGTCCCAACTTTCTTTATTCATTGTGCTGTCAAGACTGCCGGCATTAAATAGCGCCACATGATCTATCCATTCTGGCATGTCGGACTCGCGAGAAAACGTAATCAACATCTGGACGGATTGCGAAAGCGAGTGCAAATAGGTTGCGAGTGAAGCGCGGTGGGCAACATCTAGACCGACAAAAGGATTATCCAGAAGCACAAGGTCAGGTTGGGTTGCCAACGCTCTAGCGAGCATGACTCGTCTGGTCTCGCCAGTCGATAAAACACGAAAACCGCTCTGTTTTAAATGGTGAAGGTCGAGCTCTTCAAGCAGTCTTTCCGTCGTTGCTGCATCTTGGCAGCACTCAAAAATCAAAGCATAAACGGTACTGCCTTGGTCGATACGATCGAGAAAATCGGTGTCGTCCTTTTCTAGCTCACGTTCAAGTAGTCGTTGTTGCTCTGAAAGCGATACTTGCGCGACTTTCAATTCACCAAGATCCAAAGTCCCTTGTGTGGGTTTCAGTTCGCCACAAAGCAGATCGCCTAGCAGGGAGCCGATGTCGCCTTCTGCACTGAAGATGCCCCAAGAGTCATTGTTATCGATTGTCCATTCATCAATGGAAAGTGTGGTGGTATGTCCTTGTACAGCAAGCTGACTAAAGCGAATAGCCATTGTGTTTGTCTTCCTTGTTATTGTTGTATTGGACTAGTTATAACAACTAACCAAGGGCCTAAGGAAGGGGATGTCAGTATTAATTTTAACCAAAGCAAAGATTGTTACGACCAGAAACGAAAGACTTATGTAACGAATCTGCTGTTCAATAAGTCGCGGTAATATTTCCATATAGTCATCATTATGCGTATGGATATTATGCTGCTACACTCATATGTGGCACTTATTTATTAAATGTAAGGATGCATGTATATGAGTGAAAAGGAATACGATTATCCTGCGAGCTACAGTCTCGTTTCCATAACCGACCCATCAAGTTACATCAAATATGCCAGTGCGCATTTTAATGAAGTTGCTGGCTTTGAAGAAGGAGAGTTGATAGGAAAACCACATAACGTTGTTCGCCATCCAGATATGCCTAAACAGGCGTTTAAAGACCTCTGGTCTCATCTCAAAGCTGGGAAACATTGGATGGGAATGGTGAAAAACAGACGAAAAAATGGAGGATATTACTGGGTGGATGCGTTTGCATCGCCAATCAAATACAACGGTGAAATTGTTGAATACCAATCTGTCCGTTTTAAACCAGAACGTATTTATGTCAAACGCGCAGAGAAAGCTTACGCGAAACTGCGAAATGATAAAAAACCGCTTCAACTTTACCTACCTCGTACACGTCTTTGGATGAGAGCTGCCTTTTTCCTTTTTATTTCGAACTTTTTGGGCTTGTTACTTCTAGAGATGAATCAATCACCAATGGTGGCTTTCAGCGCTGCAGCGTTACTTTCGGCATTATCCATCTACATGTTGACCAGACCAATTGAGAAGCTGGCTAAACAAGCAAGACAGGATTTCAATAACCCGTTGATGGAATATATATACTGCGGGAAAGTGAATGATCTTGCAGAAATCGAACTGGCTATGAAAATGAGGAAGCAGTTCGCGAACGCCTTGTTAGGCAGAGTAGGAGTTTCGGTAAAAGATTCCTGTGAAGAGACGAAAACGAATGCCGATAGCGCGGCGGACAACAGTGAGCGTGTTACTGAAAACCTAAGCGCGCAAAAAATCGAAATTGATTCTGTTGCAACCGCAGTGAATGAGATGCAAGCCTCGTCTTCAGAGATATCTCATAATGCTCAAGCAACCGCAGATGCAACGCTGAAAGCGCAAAACACCATGACCGATAGCCGCAATGTTATCGATAACGTTAACCATTCTGTTCTCGACCTTGTTGGCGAGTTGGGTGAGATTTCGAAAGTGGTGATGCGTTTGAATCAACAAACGGATCAAATAGGGACGGTTATTGAGGTGATTAATGGCATTGCCGAACAAACCAATCTTCTGGCATTGAATGCTGCGATAGAAGCGGCAAGGGCAGGCGAGCAAGGTCGTGGTTTTGCGGTAGTCGCGGATGAAGTGAGAACGCTTGCCAAACGAACTCAAGAGTCCACAACAGAGATCAAATCTGCGATTGAGAGCATTCAACATGGCAGTAAGTCTGCGGTTTCTGCGTTGGAGAAAGGCAACGAGATGTCTACAGGGACGGTCACTTTGCTTGGAACGGCGCTTGAGAGCATTCAGCAACTAGAGTCGTTGATCCAAGATGTTGTAGAAAGAAATCAACAGATAGCCGTCGCCATCGAAGAGCAGGTCTACGTCACGGATGAAATCAATGAGAACATCCAATCGCTCAATTTGAAATACAGCGAGTCGTATGATCTGATGACAGAAACCAACCAGATGAACAGCAGAGTGCAAAACTGTACGAATGAACTCTCTGACATGATAAAAAAATTCGCATAAGCAGCGGAAGTAAATGGCTTAGTGCTTCTCTAAATAAAGCATAGGGTAGGAGCAAATATGGTTACGCAAAATACCAACTTTTCCCCGGAGCAACCAAAACATGAAAAAGACGAGCAACAGAATGTAGCAATAGTTGAATTCAATAGCAGTGTGCTCAGCAGGCAATCGACGGATTTTTTGACTCATGAAGAGTTAAAAATGTTGGAAGCCGTGATAGGTATCGCTTTTTAAGCTTTTCTCATCAATCGGTTGTATTAAAGCAATGAAAGTGAAAAGAAAGCCGTTGATGAACAACGGCTTTTTTGTCAATAAAACCTGTTGAAAAGTAGGGAGGAATCAATTGATTAAATGATACGTTGTTGATCTTCTAATACTTTAGATTTTATCAACGCTCGCATCGCTCCATGCCTTTTACAGTTCACTTTTCGTTGGTGGTATGCGATTTGATATTGAATAAAGCAAGCGCTAGAAGGGGAAGTAAAATGCTTAATATTAAAGGTTTTCCCCCATTTCTTTGCCAAAGATAGCGGAATGACGCCGATGCAGTCGTTTTGAGCGACGTGGGTGAGAATACCCAAATAGTTAGATGCGATAGAATCGATATTGTTTGATTTGACGATTAAGCCCAAATGTTTTTCAAACTCAGTATCAAAACTCCATTTACTGGCAAGTACGCAATGTTTTTCGTCGCTTAACATCTCGGTGGAGATGTGCTCGTCAATCCTTGGGTGACCGTTTCGGCATATAACAACACAAGGCTCTCGACAAACATCTTCCACTATAATTGACGCTTCTCTGCTTTCAATATCCCCCAGTAGTAAATCCGCTTCATTACTGTAAAGCAGAGAGAATAAATGGTTTTCGCTTAATGTTGACTCATGAAAAAAGACATTTTCAAGCTTGGATTGCTGAGCCGGATAGATATTTGAACAGTAAACATTGTAGGGAGCAGGTTGGTTGATCACGCTATCGATTACACTCAGCGCTTGTTGTAGTTGAGGCTGCCATTTCTGGGCCGTGCTGGTTAGCTCAATATTTCGCCCTCGTTTCGTAAATAACGTTGTGTTTGTTGTGCGCTCTAGTCGTTTAATGGAAGCACTTATCGCTGGCTGAGTTACACCTAATTTATCCGCCGCTTTCGTATAAGAAAGGCACTCGGTCACCACAATAAATGTATTGATTAAGTTTAGGTCAATGGCTTTGGACATCTTGAACTCGAGTAATGAATTGTTGGGGAAATCAACGGGAGTGAGAAGTGACTCCTGAGCCACTATTAACATAATGACTCAGGAGATTTATCGCTATTGAACGATAGAGGTTGTGACTTGTTCAATTTTTTGATTGAACTCGAATGGTGCTTGGTAGTCTTTACTCACCGCGCCACCTTCATCTTCACCAATACCCACGCCATCGTCGAGCGAGAACAAGCGGCTGTTTGTGTTAGGGATAAGTTTCTTCTCAACAAGCTTATCGTTCACGTAGAGATAAACGTTACCGCCTTTACCTCTGCCAGCGGCGTTACCTTTACCACCTTGGCCGTTCTCGTCGTAACGGAATGCCACTTTAATCTCGTTCTTGCCTTCTTTTAGTTTAGAACCAGAGACTTTAGTGTACTCGTAGGTTAACCAGTTATATTCGAAGGTTGGGACGCCGTTTTTCACATATAGCGTCCAACCACCGAAGTTACCGCCTTGCGCGATAATCACACCGTTAGTCTTTGACGCATTGTCTGTTGAAATGTCCGCAACAATATCAAACGATTTATTTTTGATATTTAAGAAGGAGTTTTCAGGGATGCCTCTCGCACCTTCATAAAGCGTTAGGCTCTTCTTACCAAACAGAGCATCAGGTCGGCCCGCAATTTCTGCGTTCACACGTTCCATTGTGCGATCATCGATAGGGTAGACATGGTTTTTCTCTGCTTCTTTATCGAATAGCTTCTTCAGCTCCTCAAGCTTTTGAGGGTTAGATTTTGCTAAGTCGTTGGCTAAAGAGAAATCTTTCGTTGTGTCGTACAATTCCCATTTATCATCTTGTAGGTCTCTAAACTTAGTTGACCCCTCAGTTAAAGCCCAGTGAGTAACACGCGCTAGCCACCCTTCGTGATAGATGGCACGGTTACCTCCCAGTTCGAAATATTGAGGTTTGTGTCGTGTTTGTGCTTTTGTTTCCTTAAATGTATTAGTGAAGCTCACGCCTGCCATCGGGATTTGCTCAACACCATCGACTTCTTTTGGAACTGGTAAATTGGCGGCTTCTAGTACTGTCGGAGCAATATCTACAACATGAGACCATTGATCGCGTAAAGGCTGGCCTTTGTTATCGATTCCCGCAGGCCAACTCACGACCATACCATTTCGAGTGCCACCAAAGTCTGAAGACATTCCCTTCGTCCAAGTAAATGGAGAGTCACCCGCTACGGCCCAGCCTGAAGCGTAGTGTGGGAAGCTATCTGGCCCGCCAAGCTTATCGATGTTTTCTAGCACGCGGTTAGGATCTTCCGTGATGAGGTTATAGAACGCCAGTGAGTTGAAGCTTCCGTTACGGTTGCCTTCTGCGCTCGCACCGTTATCGCCGACAATGTAGAAGATTAAGGTATTATCGAATTCACCATTTTTCTTGAGTGTGTCGATGACTCGACCGATCTCATGGTCAGTGTGTGCTAAGAAGCCTGCATAAACTTCCATTTGGCGTTCGAAGACACGTTTTTCATCAGATGAGAGAGAGTCCCAACGAGGCACAAAGTCTGGCATTGGTGGCAAAACCGTATCTTGTGGAATAATGCCTAACTTCTTCTGACGTTCAAACGACTCTTGTCTTAGTTTGTCCCAGCCCATTGAGAACTTGCCTTTGAACTTATCAATCCATTCTCTTGGGGCCTGATGAGGGGCGTGTGCGGCACCCGGAGCGTAGTAAGCGAAGAACGGTTGGTCAGCATTGTAGCTGTGCTGCAGGTTCAACCATTCAATAGTTTGGTCGGTCATATCTGCTGTGAAGTGATAGTTCTTTTTACGTGGCGTTTTAATGCGCGTATTACCGTCAATCAACACGGGTTGGAACTGGTCGGTTTCACCACCGAAGAAGCCGTAGAATTTGTCGAAACCCACTTCAGAAGGCCAAAGCGTTTGGTTACCTGCGGGTCCTGTCTCCCAAGCTGGAATTTCGTGGTTTTTACCAAACATTGCCGTGCTGTAACCGTTATATTTCAAAATTTTTGGTAGGGCAGCGATGTAGTTTGGTCGAACGCTTGTATTGCCAGGGAAAGCCGTCGATGTTTCGGCAATTGAACCCATATTATTTTGGTGATGATTGCGGCCAGTAAGCAAGGCAGTTCGAGTTGCAGAGCTTACGCCGGTTGTATGGAATTGGTTATAGATAAGACCTTGTTTAGCCAACGCATCAAGTGTCGGCATATCAACAGCGCCCCCAAAAAGGGATGACTGACTAAAACCGACGTCATCTAACAAGATAACAAGCACGTTAGGTGCATCTTTTGGTGCCGCGATTCGGCGAGTGGGCTCGGGGCGCTGAACATCTCGCACGTCGAGTTGAGTGTAAGTTTGGGGCTCAATGTCAGGAATTGGGAGCTTTGTTCTGTCTACCGTTCCTGCCGCAACCAAACACGGAGCGAGCGCTCCGGTGATGGTCACCGTTGTTTTCAAAATATCCATTTATTGATTACCTTTTATTAGAGGGTGTTAGGATTAAAGGGCCGTCTAATGCTTGCATGACATAGCTTGCTGGATAGCCATGAGCTAAGAGCGTCGTCATTGCTTGCAAATACTTTTGTACTGAGCTGAAAAAATAGAAATAACCATCACAAAGGACGTTTTCATGCTCACCAGTGTCGGAGAGATAGCGATGTTTTGGGCAGCCGCCGTTGCAGAGAGACAAGTACTGGCATTGTTTACATCGCATAGATAAGCGGGATTCTTTGTTGAACTGAAGTTCGTGATTCAGTGACATCTCGTGCAACGATGTTTCGAATACATTGCCGAGTTTCGACTCCGGGTAGGCGACATGGTCACAGAAATAAACGTCGCCATTTGCTTCAACGGCATAAGACGAGCCGCATTTTTTTGCATGAATACAGTTTGGAGAGGGGTTGCCAAGGTATTGTGTTAATGCCTGTTCGAAGTTCGAAATGAAGACTTTTCCAACATCTTGAGAAACCCAAAGATGAAATACGTCGGTGAGAAAACGTCCGTATTCTTTGGCATCAACAGACCAAGCGATAGGTTCGTATTTCTGAGGATCTGTATGGCGTTTGTCTGTCGAGAAAATCAGATTGCTACCAAAGTGTTGGCCACGAGCTTGCTCTGTTTCTAACGGAGAAGATTCGACAAGAGGTGAGAACTGAATATGTTTCACCTTATTCTTTCGGAAAAATGAATAGATAGCCTCAGCATGTTTGCAATACTCTTTGGTCACACATGCCAAAACGTTGTATTCAACGTTCATTTTTTGTAGAAGCTTTAATGCAGAAAAGCTTTCTTTAAAAGCACTTTTTCCTTGTTTGGTTCGGTATTTTTCTTGAAGCCACTCAGGACCATCTAAACTTAATCCAACCAAGAAGTTATTTTCTCGAAAGAATCTGCACCAATCACTGTTTAATTTAGATCCATTGGTTTGAATTGTGTTCTTTATTAATTTTCCGTTAGCGTATTGCTTTTGAAACTCAACAGCCTTTTCAAAAAAATCAATGCCTATCAATGTAGGTTCTCCACCGTGCCATGCGAACTCGACAATAGGCGTATCTTGGCTAGAAATATAATTTTTAATATAAGTCTCTAGCGTTTCTATATTCATTGATTTTTTAGATTTTAAGAGCAGGTCCTTCTCTAAATAAAAACAATATTGACAATCATAGTTGCATTTTGAGCCAACAACTTTCACTGTAGTATGTAAACCAGCCATAAGGGATTCTTCTACTCCAACCAAGATGGAACTAGTTTAATTAATATGTTCTTGTCCACAATTGATAATAGTGATACTTGATACTTATCAAAATTGATATTATGTTTTTAGGGAGCGTTGTGAGAGAGTTTAGACATGATATTTAACTATAACTTACTGAAACCGTTGGCGTTACTTTTGGAAACAAAAAGTATCACAGCAACAGCAAACCAAATGTCGACAAGTGCTTCTGCGGTGAGCCGAACTCTAAGAAGCTTAAGGGAAATATTTCAGGATGAATTACTTACCAGAAAAAACGGCAGGATGGAGCTAACGCCAAAAGCAATCTCCATACGTGCCAAACTCAATAATATTATTCATGATATTGATGAATTAACTGAGGATATGTCTTTTGATCCATCGACATCAGATATAAAAATCAATATAGCGATGAATAGTTACATCGCATATTGGCTAGCCCCAGAAATAATTCAATATTTTTCAGAGAACGCGCCGAATATAGAATTAACCATTGAAGATTGGAATGAGTTAACGCCAGATCGAATTAATAATCAGCTCGTTCATTTTGGAATTCATTATTTTCCATTAAATTTAAATAAAAACTTAGTCCAAAGAAAAGTCGGAAAAGATATGTCGGTTATGGTCTGTAGAAAAGATCATCCAATTAATAACGAGTCAATATCCTTGGAGACAATCGCGTCTTATCCTCTGGCTATCCACTTGCAAAAGCATTGGAATGAGCGGCAAGATAAACTCTCAAGATTGCTGTTGAGTCACGGTATCGATTTCAAAGTAAAACTTAAAACGACGCATATCAATGTCATTATTAATGCCGTTGAGACGACAGACTTATTGTTTCCTTGTTCAATCTACATAGCAGAACAGTTGGGTGAAAAATTTAGCTACATTACTTCGAGCGATGAGGTGTTTCTGCCGCTGCAAGAAAAAGAGTTTGGCTTTATATACGACAAGGCCTACAAAAATGATCCTATGATTGTGTGGTTACACAGTACCATTTCTAAGCTGATGAATGACTTTCTAGATGTGTATAACAAGAAGTTTGACAGTAGATACGAAAAAAGCCGTTGATTATCAACGGCTTTTTTCTAAAAGTGGCGGAGAGATAGGGATTTGAACCCTAGATACGCTATTAACGTATGCCGGTTTTCAAGACCGGTGCTTTCAACCACTCAGCCATCTCTCCGTTGCGGGACGTATAATAGGGAGTGGAGTAGTCGTTGTAAAGCACTGAATTACAATTGAAGTGCCGTTTGATGATTTTCTAGACGCCGATGCAATAGTGAGCAACACTGAAAGTGAGTGAAAACAACGCGAAACGCACCTAAATGTAGAGTTTTTACTTTATCCTAGCGCTAATCAATAAAATGGTGTTTTATTGTTATCTTTATGAAAAATAACAAATTATAGGCTTTGAGGATACATGTGTTCGCCCGAAAGTGTTTGCAACAGTTTGTGAACTAATTCAAAATTAACTGGTATAGCCAGTTGTGCTTAATTTTTCTAAGGGTGTTTATGAAGGTCACAAATCTATTTAAAGACAAAGTTGATGCGATTTCTGCTCATCAATCCGAGTTTATGAATTGGATGTCTCCAACGCTACGCGATTACTGGAGTGACTTTTTGGGCAAGGCACAAAACAGCTTTTTGTTTTCTAATGTGCGCGACCATAATCAGCCTGCAGTAAATGAAGAAGTGGCTCCTCAACCTGCGCCGATTGTTCTTCAGCCAGAAGCTCAAAAACTGTATGACGAGTTAAGCGGTAAGATCGGTGAAGTGATCCATACGGGTGATTGGGTTCATGTATCTCAAGAGCGTATCAATCAATTTGGTGCGGTAACAGAAGATATGCAATGGATTCATACTGACCCAGAGCGTGCATCTGTTGAATCACCTTTTAAAACAACTATTGCGCATGGTTTCCTGACGTTGGCTCTACTGCCTAAACTGACGGACTCAGTTGATGCGGATAAGCCAATATTTCCGACAGCGAAATTGGTTGTGAATCTAGGCTTGAACCAAGTACGTTTTCCTTACCCAGTTAAAGCTGGTAACAACGTGCGTGCAGTAAGTACACTGACTAAAGTAACGCCTATCAAAAAAGGTTTAGAGATCGAGCGTGAAATCAAAGTGGAAATTGAAGGTGTAAGACGCCCAGGTGCGGTAGTGGTATCTGTGATTCAATTGCACTTCTAAAAACATATTCGAATCAATAAAAAAGAGAGCATTTCAATGCTCTCTTTTTTTGTTTTTACTGGTTAAAGTTTTTAACCGGTATGTACCCGTAGTCAGCAATGGTTTTTTGTCCCGCTTCCGATTTTAGGAACGCGACAAAGTCTTTGCCGGCTTGATCTAGCGAGTCGACTTTGTAAAGCACCAAGAATGGTCGAGCCAGTTTGTATTTGTGATTTGCGATGTTCGCTGCTGTTGGTTCAATCCCGTTAAACTGAATCGCCTTCACAGAAAGGTCTACAGACCCCACCGAAATAAAACCAATCGCACGTGTGTTATGGTTCACAATGGTTTTAACCATGCTGTTGCTGTTTACAACTAAGTTGTTTGGGCTGATATCAGAAACCAGACGGTCGTTAATGATTTTGGTGAGACCCAACAAACTTTCAAAGCTGTAGCGCGAGCCAGAAGATGCTTCTCGCGTGACAACTGCTATCGGTTGATCCGCGCCGCCGACTTCTTTCCAGTTTTTGATTTCGCCTTTGTAGATGTCAAACAGTTGTTGTGCTGAAAGGTTAGTCACAGAGTTTGTACGGTTCACAACAACGGCAAGGCCATCGTAAGCAATTGGAAACACATTCAAGTCTTCGCCTTTTTCGCTTTCTGTCAGATAGCGAGAGCTCATACCAAGTTTCACGACACCTTTGTTCACCATGGTGATCCCCGCACTAGAACCAATGCCCTGTACAGCGATGTAATTATCTGGATGTGTCTTGTTGTATTCTTCGGCGAGTACGTCCATCACGCGAGCAACGGAAGTTGAACCTGAAATGTTGACTTCTTTCGCCATAGCAGAAGGAAGGGAGACAGCCATGGCTAGTAAAGTTGCCACAGTAAAACGTAACATATTTAAACTCCATATACGGTATAAAGCAGCGGTTATGATATTGCGTTCAGGTTACACTTTTGTGAATCAGAAAAGATTGTTCGAATGTGAAACAGCAGCGTGTTTATCGCGTTATTTGAGCAAAGTGGTGATGTGCGTAGTGTTTCCTCGGAGAGTGAGATGGTAATCTCTGAGAAGTCTGTAAACGGAATGTTGGTGAAGTCAGCCTTAAATGGCGCTTGGGTGTATACTAAAAACTACCTATCAGGAGAACGTCATGTCTGTTTCTCAAATGGCAACCAGCCGCTTATATAAACTGGTTCAGATTCTTTGTTCGGCGCGCAATGCTAATTTGCCAGTAGAGCAAGGAAAATGCCTTTATGAGCCAATTGAAAACGGCGTTGAACTTCACCATGCGCATTTCTTGCTAGATTCACAACATAGTGAATACACCTCGCCAATTGCAAAAATTCTATTTGATTCTCAGACTCAGCTTTGGCGCTTTTATGTTCCCGCCTTTCGCTCAGAAGACATTCGATGGATTCCTTACAAAAAGTTGCCGCATAGTCACACGCTTGAAGATCTCCTTGCCGAACTTGAAAGCGATCCTCAAGCGTGTTTTTGGGAGTAGGGGATTAACCTCTTACTACCTGATTACGAAAGTCTTTAGGGGTGATGTTGTAAATGGATTTAAACGCGGTACTAAAGTGAGCAGCGCTCTTAAATCCAGATTCAAATGCGATTTCTGTTATCGATTTTTGTGAAACGCGCAGTTGTGTTGCCGCGTAGTTAATACGTTTCACTTTTAATATCTGAGAAAAAGAAAGGTTTTCGGCTGCAAGGCGGCGTTTTAACGTCGCAATAGACATGCTCATGTGCGCCGCTAGGCCTTCTAACGTTATATCCTTCTCAATGTTCTTTTCGATGTACTTAATGGCCTTTTGAGAGGCTGTTAGGCTGCTTGCATCGTCAATGATCGAAAGAATGTCGGGCTGAACTTCCACCATAAGAGAAAGTAGCGCCATTGCGATGTGGCTCTGAGTGTAATCAGGAGCATTGCGACTGGCTAAGGCCAATAACGTATTCTTAAGCTGTGTGATTTCTGAATTGGATTCTGGCGAGAAAGGGTAGAAGCGTCGATGTTCTGCTTCTGAATGCAATCCAGGGTGTGCTTTCTTAAACTCGCAAAATAGGCTGATGTCAAAGACTAGCGCGACAGCTTTAAAGCCATTCTCGCCTGATATGGCTTCTGCACTTCTTAAGTCATAAGAGTTGTATAGGGTAAAGTCGCCAGCTTGTAGTTCAAATTGTTCGCCATTTGGCTGGTGGACGACTAATGCGCCTTCTTCTACGACATATAAGCCGTTATGGGTGGCGGTGTAACGTTCACTTTTGCGAGCAGTGAAGTGGTTAAAGCGAATGATCTCAATGTTCGGCATATTCGTTCTTATCGTTTTCCATGACAAATAAAAAAGGCGCCCATTCGAGCGCCTTTAAACTTCATTCGGTATTATTCTTCACTTACAGTTTGTTCTGTTTGTGCTGCTGGTTGATCAGCAAATACCTGTGTTGGCTTTGCAACTAAACTACGGTTTTCTTGGTTAACGTCCGCAAGAACGATTTCCAATGTGTCACCCAGCTTGTACACCACCTCTTTATCGATAGAGATTGTGCCGTTGTCGCCATTGCACTCAATTCGTTCTTTATTATCAAGAATCAGGGCACCAGGAATAAAGGCTGCTGCACCATTTTCGAGAAGTCGAACACGTGCACCAGCACGATTAATATCGAAAATCTCACCTGTGAAACAAGTTTGCTTGCTTGGTTCATCCGCAAGAGTACGTGCGTATAGCCAATCGGACACGTTACGCTCTGCAATTTTGTGGTGCTTACGGTGCAGTGCCAGTTCTTCACCCACTTGATCGTCAGGTTTTTGTACTGGTTCTTTATCTAGAATCACCGCTTTTAGCATACGGTGGTTGATCATATCGCCATATTTACGAATTGGGGATGTCCAAGTCGCATAAATGTCTAGACCCATCGCGTAATGAGGAAGAGGTTGGTTACCCACTTCACTGTATGCTTGGAACTTACGAATGCGGTTGTCTAGGTAAGATGTCTCTTGAACCGCTAACCAACGACGCAGAGCAGCGAAGCCTTCAAGCGTTGCAATCGATTCTGCTGTGAATTCTAGCGTACCCTCAGGGTTAACGAGTTGCACAACTTCTTCGATTTTCTCTGGTTTCAAACCTGCGTGAGTGTTGAATACGCCAGTTTCGAATTTTTCACGCAGTGTACGGCCTGCACAAATGTTCGCCGTAATCATCGATTCTTCAACAAGACGGTTTGCACTGCGGCGCATGTCAGCGTGAATAGCGATAACGTCATTGTCTTCACTTAGCTCAAAACGGTAGTCAGGGCGGTCAGGGAATACGACTGCGTTTTTCTCACGCCATTCTGCGCGAGCTAGAGAAAACTCGTATAGATCGCGTACGATCGTTGCGATTTCTTCTGAAGGTTGCCATGCATCAGAGTTGCCGTTTTCTAGCCAATCAGAAACGTGATCGTATGCTAGGCGCGCGTGTGACTTGATGTTTGCAGCGAAGAATTTGATATCGTCACCAATCACACCGTCTTTGCTCACTGTTACGGTGCAGCAGATTGCTGGACGGATTTCGCCTTCAATTAGAGAACATAGGTTGTCCGCTAGATCGCGAGGTAACATCGGGATGTTACGGCCTGGTAGATAAATGGTGTAACCACGCTCACGCGCGACTTTATCCATTTCGTCTTCAGGTGTGATGTACGCAGTTGGGTCAGCAATCGCGATAGTTAACTCAAAATCACCAGATTCTGTTTTCTTCGCGTACAACGCGTCATCCATATCTTTAGTTGATTCACCATCGATTGTGACGAAAGGAACATGAGTCATGTCGATGCGCTCTAGATCGGCGTCATCTTTTAATTCCCAGTTCTCAATGCCAGCAGGTTCTGAGTTTGGTAGATCGTTTTGCGCTAGCGTTACCCACCACGGTGCGATTTTGTCATCAGCGTCAGTGATTTTCTCTGAAATTTCAACGAAGAACGTGTTGTCGCCTTTTAGCGGGTGACGAACAAGATGTGCTACAACCCAATCACCTTCTGCGAAGTTGTCAGGCTTTAAACCTTTCTTCAGTTTCGCTTTTAGAGACAATTTCTTTAGTTGAGGATGGTCAGGCACGACATTTAGCTTGCCTTTGAACATCTTTACTCGACCGATAAAGCGAGTAAGAGATTGTTCGATCAGCTCTTGTGGTTCTGCGACTTCACGTTCATTTTCAGTACGGATGATGGCCACGACTTTGTCGCCGTGAATGCACTTTTTCATGTACGCTGGTGGGATGAAGAAGCTGGTCTTGCTGTCCACTTCCAGGAAACCAAAGCCTTTATCTGTTGCTTTGATTGAACCTTCTTTTTTAGGCAGGTTTTCTTGGATTTGCTGCTTAAGCTGGGCTAATAGCGGGTTATCTTGAAACATCTTTTCTTAACTTACCAATGGAGTTGGCCACACTATAATCATTGCGGGCTATTATTACTACCTAAAGCACACAAATTCACTGTGAATTATTGAGGAATTAAACAGCTCAACGGTGCTTTTCTCTTCGGAGAAACGGGCGGTAGGTGGATTTTTATGCGGATATTACCATTAGTGAGAATAAATTGTGATGTAATTCAATTTTTTCTAGCTTTTTTTATGCATTTAAGGAATAATCCGCCTCCCTTAGTCGTCCCTAATGGCTTATCGCGGTTGTGTACTGTGCTAACTCCTGTCTGAATGGATTTAGTAACTGGATGAATCAGTATCGAATTGGAAGAGCATATGGGACTGTTTTTTTGTTTAATTAAGTAGGATCCCAATGCAAGATTCTGTTATTCAATTCAGCGATTTATCTCTGAATGATTCTATCCTTTCTGCTCTAGACGGAATGGGTTTCGTGTCACCAACTCCAATTCAGGCTGCGGCAATCCCACACCTATTGGAAGGTGCTGACGCGCTGGGTAAAGCACAGACGGGTACAGGTAAAACGGCAGCATTCTCTCTGCCTCTTCTAAACAAGCTAGATCTTGATCAACGTAAACCACAAGCAATCGTTCTTGCTCCAACTCGTGAGCTAGCGATCCAGGTTGCGGCTGAAATGAAAAACCTTGGTAAAAACATCAAGGGTCTTAAAGTTCTAGAAATCTACGGTGGTGCATCTATCGTAGATCAAATGCGTGCTCTTAAAAACGGTGCACACGTTGTTGTTGGTACTCCTGGCCGTGTTCAAGACCTTATCAACCGTGAACGTCTACATCTTGACGAAGTGAATACTTTCGTACTTGATGAAGCGGACGAAATGCTAAACATGGGTTTCGTGGACGACGTAACTGCAATCATGGAGCACGCTCCTGAATCAGCACAACGCGTTCTATTTTCTGCAACTATGCCACCAATGCTGAAAAACATTGTTGAGCGCTTCCTACGTGATCCTGTAACTGTTGACGTTGCTGGTAAAAACCACACTGTAGACAAAGTTCAACAGCAGTTCTGGGTAGTGAAAGGTGTAGAGAAAGATGAAGCTATGTCTCGTCTTCTTGAAACTGAAGAAACTGACGCGTCAATCGTATTCGTACGTACTCGTCAAGACACCGAGCGTCTAGCTGACTGGCTATCTGCACGTGGCTTCAAAGCTGCTGCACTGCACGGTGACATTCCTCAGTCTCTACGTGAGCGTACTGTTGACCACATCAAACAAGGTGTTATCGACATCCTAGTGGCAACTGACGTTGTTGCACGTGGTCTTGATGTTCCACGTATCACACACGTATTTAACTACGACATCCCATTCGATGTTGAGTCTTACATCCACCGTATCGGTCGTACTGGCCGTGCAGGACGTAAAGGTAAAGCGATCCTTCTAGTTCGCACTAACCAAATCCGCATGCTTCGCACTATCGAGCGCGTGACTAAGTCATCTATGGAAGAAATCCAACTTCCTCTACGTGACCAAGTTGCAGAAGCTCGTCTAAACAAGCTAGCGGCTGAACTGGAAGCTGAGAAAGAGCACAAAGCACTAGACAAGTTCGCAGAGCTAGTAGAGAAACTACAAACTTCTCTAGAAATCGATCCTGCGATGCTTGCTGCAATGCTTCTTAAGCGTCAACAAGGTAAACGTCCTCTTTTCTACATTGGCGAAGACCCAATGGTTGAAGCGATTGAGCGTGACAAGCAGCGTCGTAAAGAACGCCGTGAAGGCGGTCGTGAAGGCGGTCGTAGCTTCAACAACCAAGACTGGGATACTTACCAGCTTCAAGTTGGTCGCGAGCAAGGCGTTCAAGTTAAAGATATCGTTGGCGCTCTAGCAAACGAGCTAGGCCTAGGTAAAGGTTCTATCGGTGCGATCAAGCTAGCGCAAGGTCACACATTCGTTCAGCTACCAAAAGCAATGACTTCTGAAGCTGCGAGCAAACTAAGCAAACTGCGTATCCGTCAACAAGATGTTGGTGCTGTAGTATGTGACTTCGACGATTTCCGCGAGTCTCGTGGTGGTCGCCGTGACGGTGGTCGTCGCGATGGCGGTCGTCGTGAAGGTGGTTTCCGTGGTAACCGCGAAGGTGGCAACCGTGGTGGTGAGCGTCGTGAAGGCGGTCGTCGTGAAGGTGGCTTCCGTGGTAACCGTGACGGCAACCGCGAAGGTAACCGTGAAGGTGGCGAACGTCGTTTCGATCGTAACCGTGGTGGTGATCACCGTGGTAACTACCGTGGCGAACGTGGTCACGGCCGTGGCCGTCGCACTCAAGACGCATAATCAGCGCAGTACTACACAGTTATATAAATTGTTGTAGAGATTGATTTGAAAGCCGAGCATTAAGCTCGGCTTTTTTATGCGCGTCGGGTATGACTTTGTTTGTCGTCGTGCTCGTTAACCCAATTAATCACTTCATTCAGCGGTAGAGCAGGGCAAAATAGGTATCCTTGAATGATGTCGCAGCCTCTGCTTCTTAAAAAATACAGCGTGTCCATGTCCTGAACACCTTCTGCAACCACTGAGTAACCTAAACCATGTGCTAGAGCTATCGTGTTCTCTACGATGGAACGAGAGCCTTCTGTACGGTTTGCTGTGCACAAAAACGAACGGTCGATTTTAATTTGATCCACAGGTAGATCCCGCAATAAAGAAAGTGACGAGTACCCCGTACCGAAGTCATCCAAACTGATTTTAATACCCAACCCTTTAATTTGGTGAATGAGTGGGTTGAGTTCTACCACTCTATCTATTGCCATGGTTTCCGTGATTTCCAAACTGATCAGATCGGCAAATTGCGGATTGTTTTCAAGTAGTTTCTCAAGACGATGGAAAAGAAGGTTCGAAGAGAGGTCTTTGGCTGAAAGGTTCACGTGTACAGGCAACTTAATGCCTTTTTCGATAAAGGTTTTGAGATCTTTTTCTACCTGGCCCAATACCCACATGGTGATGTTGTGGACTTGGTTGCTGCGCTCCGCGATAGGGATGAAGTCGTTGGGTGAGATAGTTTTCCCGTTCTCATCGTGCCAACGGATCACTGCCTCGAATCCGACAGCTAAATTGGTGTTCGCATCAATCAAGGGTTGGTAGTACAACTGAAACTCTTCTTTCTCTAACGCGCATTGAATGCGAGAGGAAATTTCAAGTTGGTACTTGGCACCCACGTTCATATCATCATGATAAAATGCGAATAAATTGCCGTTACGTTTGGCGTGATACATGGCAATGTCGGCATGTTTAATCAAAAGATCATTTGAGATCGCGTCGTAAGGATAGGTGCTTATCCCAAATACGACACGTGAAGATACTTGGAACTCATCTAGGTGAAAGCGTGCAGAGAGGGCGCAATCTAGGCTTTCGATAAGTTCTGTGCCCGTTTTCTCACAGGCGGAAGAGGTGAGAATGACAAATTCATCGCCCCCCACACGGAAGATCTTGTCGCTCCCTTTGAGCTTGTCTTGCAATCGTTGACCAATCTGAATCAGTAACTGGTCTCCACAGAAGTGTCCCATCGCATCGTTCACTTGTTTAAAGTTCACTACGTCAAACAGAATGACAGAGAAAGGGTCGCCAGATTGTATTCTGTCATCAATCAGTTCGAAGCAATACTTGCGATTGGGAAGTCCTGTCAGGGAGTCATGAACCGCATTTCGTTTTTCTCGCTCCGCGACGCTGTGTAGCTCTAAGATGGAATCGTTGCTCCACTTGATGACTAAAACAACAAAAATACTGCCACCGAATAAGAGCAAAGAAACACCAGTTTCAAGCAGTGATGCCACTGGTTTTTTCATGATTGCGTGCAAGAAAGCAGCATAAGCAAAAATGAAGCAACTTATTAACATCAACAGCCATGTCCACCCGGGTACCTCTGTTTTCGAGCAAATATTTTTTGTCATCTGCCATCCCCAGCAGAGCAAAATCAAACCTAAGATCACTAATAAAAAGGCTATTGTGGGCACGCTATTACCCCGAATTATTGATGAGATTGTTATTTTTATACATCCAATAAACAACGTAGCTCATAGGTTTGAATTTGTACAAATTGACCAATTCATAAATTAGCTTTAACAAATCATATTTTTTAGACTTCAAATAAAATCAAAACTTGCTATAGATCAACAAAATTTGTTCAATCAAATCGCTTTCACTAAAAGATTGTTGAAAGATTAAAAAATTATTGAATAATAGGGGAGCAAACAAGAAGTACGCAGCGCGGAAGCGCAATTACAACCTCTGCTCCACAACAGGATAACTACATGTCTAATTCGTTTGTACTGGTGATCAACTCTGGTAGCTCTTCACTAAAATTTGCAGTCATCGATTCCGTATCGGGTGACGCGGTGCTAAGTGGTCTGGGCGAATGCTTTGGTCTATCAGACGCTCGTATGAGCTGGAAATTCAACGGTGAAAAAAAGGAAATCTCCATCGAAGGTGACGATAGCCATCACAAAATCGCTATCGGCAAACTAGTAGGTTTAACCGAAGAGTTAGGTCTAGCTCAAGACATTGTTGCTGTGGGCCATCGTATTGTTCACGGCGGTGAGAAATTCACTAAAACCGTTCGTATTACTGAAGAAGTTACACAAGAAATTGAGAAGCTTGCAGACCTTGCTCCACTTCACAACCCAGCTGGTGCTATCGGCATCCGTGCTGCTGTTGAAGCGTTTCCAAGTCTTCCACAGTTTGCAGTATTCGATACAGCGTTCCACCAAACAATGCCTCAACGTGCGTTCACTGGTGCAATCGCTAAAGAACTTTACACAGATTTCGGCATTCGTCGCTACGGGTTCCACGGCACAAGTCATTACTTTGTAAGTCGCGAAGCTGCGAAGATGATCAACAAGCCGATTGAAGAATCGAGCTTCATCTCTGTTCACTTAGGTAACGGTGCTTCTGTTTGTGCAATCAACAATGGTGAATCTGTAGATACGTCTATGGGCTTCACTCCGCTGTCTGGTCTAATGATGGGTACACGTTGTGGTGACCTTGACCCAGGCATCATTGAGTACCTTCTGAAGAAAGGTTGGTCTCAAGAGAAAGTGTTCAACTCACTGAACAAAGCTTCTGGCTTCTTAGGTGTTTCTGGCCTAACAAGCGACGCACGCGGTATTTTGGAAGCAATGGAAGAAGGCCACGAAGGCGCTGCCCTTGCATTCCAAGTATTCACATATCGTGTGTCTAAATACATCGCTTCTTACCTTGCTGCGCTTGATTCATTCGACGGCATCATCTTCACTGGCGGTATTGGCGAGAACTCTATGCCAATTCGTCGTGAAATTCTGAAAAACCTAAAACTGCTAGGTTTTGTTGAAGATGTGAAAGGTAACGAAGACGCTCGATTTGGTAACACAGGTGTGATTGCTACATCTGAGTTGCTAGGTGCGAAAGCACTGGTTATTCCTACCAACGAAGAGTGGGTAATCGCTCAACAGTCGGTGGAACTGCTGTAAAACGGCAAAAATTTTGGGAACTAAGTCAAAGCTCTTTCCGTAAGGAAAGAGCTTTTTTTGATCTATCACTTCACTTTCCTCATATAAGCGTCTTGCCCGAATCTGATTGCGATTTTGTCGTTCACATTGATTAACAAATGTCCTCTAGTGATATTAATGTAATTAATTGTGAGCCAAGTCTAAATTCCAGTATACTGCTACCTGAGTAATATCGAGCTGTATAGATATAAATAATAAACCTTTGATTAATCAATAGATTGGTCGAGTAAGGGAAAGTAATGTTTTTTAATAAGTCGCTTCAACAAGAAAACCAACGATTAAAACAAGAGCTCTACAGCTTACAACAGATCCAGCAAAGCCTAGACGAAGAAATGTTAAGGCTGACGTTGGATGCGAAAGGCAACGTCACATCGGCAAACCAAAAGTTTTTGCAGCAACTTTCACTGTCAGATAAGGACATCTTGGCGAAGCATATTTCTGACCTTGTACCATCAAACGTTAGAAATACTGACCACTTTTACCGCATGAAACAGTCGGTTCAAGCAAAAGCATTCTGGAATGGCGCGTTTCAAATCACCAAGGGGGATGGTGAAGAGGCGTGGTTAAGAGTGGTTATTCAGCCTGTGCGAAACACAAGTGACCAGGTTGAGAGCTTTTTTGTGTTTGCCTCTGAACTGACTCGAACGATCACGACATCGCGCGAGTACGAAGACATGCTGAATGCTCTGAGCCGCTCGATGGCAGTCATTGAATTTACGTTAGACGGTACAGTGCTTAAAGCAAATGATAACTTCCTCAGCACGATGGGTTACAAGCATGAACAAATCGTGGGTAAGCATCACCGAATTTTCTGTTTGCCTGAAGAGGCAAACTCTTCGGCGTATCACGATTTTTGGAAAAGGCTGGCAAGTGGGCAGTTTGTTACCGACCGATTCAAACGCGTAGACCAATATGGCTCAGTCGTGTGGCTGGAAGCTTCTTACAACCCGATCCATAACGACAGAGGCGAGCTGTACAAAGTGGTCAAGTTTGCGACCAACATTACTCAGCAAGTGCTTCAAGAGCAATCCATGGCGCAAGCGGCGCAGTTGGCAAATGAAGTATCTCAGGAAACGGGCACTCAAACCGTCCAAGGCCGTCAAGTAATCGGTTCTACCCTTGAGAAAATGCAGACCCTTTCAGAGCAAATGCAGCAAGCCAACGCCGCCATTGAAGATTTGAAAGCACACTCATCGAAAATTAGTGAACTGGTGAATAGCATTAGCGGAATTGCTGACCAAACGAACTTGTTGGCACTCAACGCGGCAATAGAAGCTGCTCGCGCCGGCGATCATGGACGCGGTTTCGCGGTAGTTGCCGATGAAGTACGCCAGCTTGCCATGCGCACGAATACCACGACAGATGAGATTGTCTCGATGGTGAAGGAAAATCTAGAGCGCACCAATAATGCTGTTGCACTGATTTCTCAGTGTCAAAAAGAGGCGCTTGATACTCTAGAGCTCTCTGAAAAGGCGGGCAATGTTATGAACGATATCCAAGACGGAGCAAGCCGAGTGGTTGAAGCTGTCGCACAGTTCAACCGCACCTTGTAATTAATCGCTTCAAAAACTCCCGCTTCAAAGAGCCCATTCTTGGTTCTAGTTTTCCTTCCTCGCTTCGCGAATACCGTTTATAGCGAGGAAGGCAACACGCTGTTATTTCTCGATGAAATCTCACCTGCAATGTATAATGCCGACGTTTCGCAAACGTTAACATCTTCCATTCTTACTACACACCTCGTCAGCATTTGCGATACGAATATAAATAACTTTCGTAGATTAAAATCGAATTAAATATCCCCACTGATGACGATTCATCAGGCCTTTTTGTGAGTAATTATGTTTAACTCAGAACGCAAAGCGACCGTGATTCTGGTGGCCACTACGATGATAGCGGCACTGGGCTGGATTTTTTCCAAAGAAACGATACAAGGGCTGCCTCCCTTTGGTTTTATTGGCTTGCGATTTACCATCGCCTCTCTCTGTTTACTGCCATTGTGTTACCGACCACTAAAAGCGGCACGGTTAAAAGACGTGTTGGCAGCCAGTGGTGTAGGTTTACTGCTTGGCGGCGCTGTGATGACGTGGATTTACGCCATTTCAATCAGCGATACGCTAGGCGAGGGCGCATTTATTATGAGCCTCTCGATGCTGTTCGTGCCAATCGTGGCTTGGGTAATGTTTCAACAACGCCCTCAGCGCATCTTTTGGATCTCATTACCTATTGCGGTGATTGGTTTAGCGTGCCTTTCATTGGCTGGAGGTTGGAAGCAGTCTGCGAGTCAACTCTGGTTTCTTGGAGCGGCGCTTATCTTGGCGCTACACTTTAATGTAAACAGCAAATATTCGCAGAAGTTGCCCGTATTACTACTGACTTGTGTGCAGCTGTTTTCAGCAGGCTGTCTAGGTCTGTTGGTGTCGTTCTTGATGGAATCACGACCAGAGCAGGTGGATTCATCCATTTGGTGGTGGTTTGCGCTCAGTACGTTGCTCGCGACGAGTTTGCGTTACGTTATGCAGACGATGGGGCAAAAGTTTGTCCAAGCAGGGAATGCGGCACTGATTATGATCTTAGAGCCGGTTTGGACGGTTGTTCTCAGCATTCTTTGGTATGGCGAAGTTCTGACGGCCAATAAATTTGTTGGTTGTCTGCTGATTCTCTTTTCTTTGGTGATTTACCGCACTGGCGGCAGATTCCGCTTCCCCAAGCGAGCGTAAATACACGCTCTAAAGATGAACGACGATGGCAAATACTGAACATCAAGAAACATTAGATTTTTTAGATAAGCTGAGCGTTTGCTTGTATCGCGCTGGCATCAGTGTGTTTGCCATCGCTCTGTTGGGGTTGGCTGCGTTGGAAAGTCAATGGCTCGACGGGATGGATGGTAGGTATAGAGCAGTATTTGCGGTATTCGCCATTGCTGGTGCAATGTCTGCGAGTAATATTCACGTTTACAGTAAGTCAGTTCGCACTATCATCAGTTGGTCTGGTTGGATAGGGGTGATCTTGATGGTCTGCGACCCAGAGTTAAATCGAGAGTGGCTCGCATTAGGCTTTATCTTTATCACCTTTTCTGGGATCGCGTTGAAAGAGTCGTTCTGTTTCAAAGTTCTTGGTTTGAAATTGGTACCTACGCTGTTGGTTGTGACGACATTTGCGTTGTGGTTCGAACAGTCAACCATTGTTGCAATCTCTGCGCTTCTTGCGGGTTTGATCATGTCCTACTTATCTATAGCAAAATGGCGAATGCCACTGCACTTTGATATCGGCATCAAAGCGAATTATGAAGTCTAACGGGCGGGTTAGTTGAGCCCGTCACGCAAAGTGCGTTATTCCATTCTATGACGTAATGCCTGTGAAACTTTCGATGTTGGTTGGCGTTGCAGTTCATCGCTTATCATCCATCCTGCTTTGGCTAACAGCTCTAAATCCACGCCAGTTTCAATGCCCAAGCCTTGGCATAAATACAACACGTCTTCTGTAGCAACATTGCCAGATGCACCATGTGCGTACGGACACCCTCCCAATCCTGCGACACTGCTGTCTACCGTGGTGATGCCCATACTTAAGGCTTGGTAGATATTTGCCAGCGCTTGCCCCCATGTATCATGAAAGTGTACGGCTAAACGTTGGTTTGGAATGCTCGCTAGCACCGATTCCAGCATTTCTTTTACACGATTAGGCGTACCGGTTCCGATCGTGTCGCCCAAGGACACCTCGTAGCATCCCAACTCGATCAACGCTTGCGATATGTTGGCTACTTGTGTTGGAGATGTCGCCCCATCGTAAGGGCAATCGACGACGCACGACAGATATCCACGAACTGGAACATGGTATTTATCGGCCTGAACCATTAATGGCTCGAAGCGTTTCAAGCTCTCTGCAATTGAACAGTTTATATTATGCTGGCAAATACCTTCTGAAGCCGAAGTGAAAATGGCGACCTGATTGGCGCCAGCATCTAAGGCTTGCTCTAACCCTTGGAGGTTGGGGGTGAGTGCCGAGTAAGTCACCGAGGCTCTTCGCGTGATATTTTGCATGACTTCTTTGGAATCTGCCATTTGCGGAACCCATTTGGGGGAGACAAATGAGCCTGCTTCGATGTGACTCAAACCCGTGTCAGAAAGCAAATCAATCAGCCGGATTTTAGTGCGAGTCGAAACTGGAGATTCATTTTGAAGCCCATCTCTAGGGCCAACTTCAACAATGTTTACGTTAGTAGGCAGTGTCATTCTTCCTCCGCATCAGGTTGATGGACCCAGCTCGGAGGCCGTTTTTCTAAGAAAGCTTGTAAACCGTCTTGCCCTTGAGGCGATACACGGATATCGGCGATCAATTGGCTGGTGTAGCGGATAAGCTGAGAATCAATGGGATTTTGGTGGCATTGTTCGCACAGTGCTTTCGCTTTTCTCATCGCATCTGGGCTATTGAGTAGCAAAGAAGCGACGACTTCGCTTACGCATGATTCAAGCTCGTCATCTTTTTTCACTTCATGCACGATGCCAAATTGTTGCGCTTTAACCGCAGGGATGACTTCACCACTGAGGATGTAACGACGTGCTTGTCGATTGCCCATCGCACGCATCACGTATGGGGCAATGGTGGCGGGCACCAATCCCAGTTTGACTTCACTCAAGCAAAACTGAGCGGAGTGGCTGGCGATAGCGATATCGCTGCAGCAAATTAGCCCCAATGCGCCACCAAAGGCTGAGCCTTGTACGACAGCGATGGTGGGTTGAGGGAAGGCATCCAACGTTTCCATTAAGCGAGCGAGGCTTTGTGCATCGACTAGGTTTTCTTTTCGGGTACTATTTGCCATCGATTGCATCCAAGCTAAATCCGCACCAGAGGAAAAGTGTTTGCCATTACTGCGCAGCACTAAGCAACGCACATCGGTTCTTAGTGCAAGATAATCTAAGCGATGGATGATCAAATCAATCATGCAGGCATCAAAGGCATTGTGTTTCTTTGTCCGATTCAGCGTCAGCGTTGCAACACCGAATTCGTCAACCTGCCAAAGCACATCATTGTGTCGTTGAGCGTTTGGAACAATGCTTGGTTGTCTTTCCTGCATAATGATTTCCTTGTGAACGTTTATTTCAATTGCACGGTTACATTCTAAAGATGCCAAATTCGCTATCAGGTATTGGCGCGTTGAGCGCGGCCATTAACGCATGTGCAAGCACGTTTCGCGTCTCTTTGGGGTCAATGATGCCGTCGTCCCATAATCTTGCACTGGCAAAGTACGGATGCCCTTGGGTCTCATACAAGTCTATGATCGATTCTTTGAAAGTGTGTTCTTCTTGCTCGGACCATTCTTCGCCGCGACGTTGGTTTATCTCTTTGCGCACCTGAGTCAACACGCCAGCGGCTTGCTCTCCGCCCATTACGGAGATGCGTGCGTTTGGCCACATCCACATCATGGTTGGGTCATACGCTCGCCCGCACATGCCGTAGTTTCCTGCGCCGTAAGATCCACCAATGATCACCGTGAATTTAGGCACATCAGCACACGCTACCGCCATCACCAGTTTGGCACCGTGTTTGGCTATGCCTTCTTCCTCGAC
Organism: Vibrio sp. GLN_1; assembly: GCF_043106015.1. Taxonomy (NCBI): domain Bacteria; kingdom Pseudomonadati; phylum Pseudomonadota; class Gammaproteobacteria; order Vibrionales; family Vibrionaceae; genus Vibrio; species Vibrio sp. GLN_1. The sequence continues at coordinate 983,438 of NZ_JBICMD010000036.1, read as the reverse complement.
CTTTTTGCCGACCATGAATCCGGTGATGTTTTGCAAAAAGAGTAGGGGCGTTTTGCGTTTGGCGCACAGTTCAATAAAGTGCGCGCCTTTTTGTGAGGAGTCAGAAAACAAAATGCCGTTGTTCGCGACAATGCCAATCAACTGACCATGAATGCGCGCAAAACCGCACACCAACGTGCGTCCGTAAAGGGCTTTAAACTCATCGAAATCTGAGTCATCGACGATACGCGCGATGATTTCACGTACATCAAACGACAAACGCAAATTGGCATTCACAATGCCGTACATCTCTTCGGCATCGTAACGTGGAGGTAAGATGGCACTGTCCGATTTCGGCGGCTTTGGACGGTTCGCGTTGGCAATCGCCTCGCGCGCCAAGTCTAAGGCGTGCTCATCGTTTTCGGCATAATAATCTGCCACCCCCGATTTTCGACAATGCACATCTGCGCCGCCGAGTTCTTCGCCAGTCACGATTTCGCCCGTTGCGGCTTTTACCAATGGGGGCCCGGCTAAAAAGATGGTGCCTTGTTCTTTCACCATTATCGACACGTCTGCCATTGCTGGGACATAAGCGCCGCCTGCGGTGCACAGCCCCATAACAACGGCGATTTGAGGAATGCCTTTGGCCGACATTCTGGCTTGGTTGAAGAAGATACGGCCGAAGTGATCTTTATCGGGAAAAACGTCTGATTGATGAGGGAGATTTGCGCCGCCAGAGTCGACAAGGTAGACACACGGTAGTTGGCAACGCTGAGCTATCTCTTGTGCTCGAAGGTGCTTTTTCACGGTGAGAGGATAATAGGTGCCGCCTTTGACCGAAGGATCGTTGGCAATCACCATGCATTGAACTCCTTCGATCATGCCGATGCCAGCCACGACACCCGCGCATGGGATGGACTCATCGTACACTTGCCAAGCGGCGAACTGACCGATTTCAAGGAAGTTGCTGCCATCATCGAGCAAATGTGAAATTCGTTCTCGAACCGGGAGTTTTCCTTTTTGTCGCTGATGAGCAATGGCACGTTCGCCGCCACCGAGTTTGATGGTGGCGATGTCTTTTTGCAGCTTTTCAACCAGCATTTCCATCGCGGCTTGGTTAGAAAGAAACAGCTCGTCAGTTGGCTTGGTTTTGCTTTTTATGATGGCCATGATGACTTCCTTTTCCTAGCGAGTGAATCAGGAGCTAGCGTGATTCCTCAAACAATTCGCGCCCGATGAGCATGCGGCGAATTTCGGAGGTTCCTGCCCCAATTTCATACAGTTTTGCATCACGCAGAAGACGTCCGGTTGCGTACTCATTGATGTAGCCATTACCGCCGAGTAGCTGAATGGCGTCGAGCGCCATTTGTGTTGCCAATTCTGCGCTGTACAAAATCACCCCAGCGGCATCTTTGCGTGTGCATTCACCACGATCACAAGCTGCTGCGACGGTGTAGACGTACGCTTTTGCAGCGTTCATACGTGAGTACATGTCGGCCAATTTGCCCTGCACAAGCTGAAACTCGCCGATGGATTTGCCGAACTGTTTGCGCTCATGCACGTAGGGGACGACGATATCCATACACGCTTGCATAATGCCGAGTGGGCCAGCAGCTAAAACAACGCGCTCGTAATCAAGCCCACTCATCAATACTTCGACGCCACAATTGAGTGCTCCGAGAATGTTTTCTTTAGGTACTTTGCAATTGTTGAAGACGAGCTCAGATGTGTTTGAGCCTCGCATTCCCAACTTATCGAGCTTTTGCGCGTCACTGAATCCGGTAAAACTGCGCTCGACGATAAACGCTGTGATCCCGCGCGATCCCGCATCAGCATCTGTTTTGGCGTACACAACGACCACGTCCGCATCGGGGCCGTTCGTGATCCACATTTTTGTGCCATTGAGTAAGAAGTGGTCGCCTTTGTCTTCGGCTTTTAACTGCATGCTGACGACATCCGAACCCGAATTGACTTCGCTCATCGCCAGAGCGCCTATGTGCGAACCATCAACTAATTTAGGCAGATACTTTTCTCGTTGCGTTGGGGTGCCGTTTCGAAAGATTTGATTTACGCAAAGATTAGAATGCGCGCCGTAGCTGAGTGCGACGGAGGCTGATGCTCGGCTTATCTCTTCCATTGCTACAACGTGGGCGAGGTAGCCCATTTCAGCACCACCATATTCTTCGCTGACGGTCACGCCAAGCAAGCCCATTTCGCCAAGAAGTGGCCATAAATGGCTCGGAAACTGATTGTAATGGTCAATATCGGCGGCAATAGGAGCTATATGCTCACTCGCGAACGCATTGACGTGATCTCGGAGCATATCAATGGTTTCACCGAGCCCGAAATTCAGCGGGATGTAGCTCGTTTTCATAACGTCTCCCTGTTGCAGGTGTGTGACTGTGAAAATCGTGCACTGCTTGAGTGAGGGAAATTTGAGTTAGTGGCGTTGTTACTTTTCGTTGTTTTTTAGTGTTTGAAGGCAGCGTTCTTTTGCTGCATTGAGCTCGCCCATGACGACACCAATGTCATTTAACTGCTGTTGCAACACGGCTTGCTTTTCTTCAATGATATTGAGCATTTTGAGCAGCTGTTCATCAGTTTGTTGCATGTCGTAAAGTTCGAACAGTTCACGTATTTCTGCCAGTGAGAAGCCGAGCCGTTTCCCTCTAAGAATCAGTTTAAGTCGGATTTTGTCCCTACGCTGATAAATGCGCATATTGCCTTTTCGCTCTGGCTCAATCAGGCCGACGTCTTCGTAAAATCGAATACTGCGCGTCGTGATGTCGAACTCTTTGGCGAGATCACTGATTTTGTATTTTTCCATAACACACTTACCTCGAATAAAAATCCAGCTTCTCAAAATCTGACCATGACTGAATAAAAATTAGGTTGTTATCAATGTGTTTCTTCACCTCACTGTAAAGGCTAGTGCTATGCTTACGTAAACGTCAAGAAATCACAGTGCGATAATTTCGTTGCCGGATAAGGGATAGAGCTTCATCGTTTGAGGTGAGAAAACCTGAATAGGCAATTGTGGTGGGTAGTTCGTACGCTGTGATACACCGTTAGGGAACGCGAATCATGGGAAACGACATTTGGATTGTCAGTGCGAAAAGAACGCCAATTGGGCGCTTTCAAGGGCTGTTGCAACCGTACTCCGCACCGCAGTTAGGCGCATTTGCCATAAAGGCCGCGATGAAATCGCTGGGTGAAAACGTACTTTCTGAGACCGTAATTGATGAAGTGTTGATGGGCTGCGTACTACCAGCCGGATGCGGACAAGCGCCGGCTAGACAGGCTGCGCTCGGTGCGGGTTTACCACCCAGTACAGGGTGCACAACCATCAATAAAGTTTGCGGTTCGGGAATGAAAAGCATCATGCTTGCTCATGACTTGATCAAAGCAGGCACCATTCGAACGGCTGTTGCTGGAGGTATGGAAAGCATGACGAACGCGCCCTATTTGTTGAAAGAGGCGCGCAATGGCATGCGATTAGGGCATCACTCCACTTACGATCACATGTTTCTCGATGGATTGCAGGATGCCTACGAAGGGCACTTGATGGGCGTCTATGCTCAGCAAATTGCAGATAGGCTCAAATTCAGCCGTGAGAAAATGGATGAGTGGGCAACCATGTCTGCAAAACGAGCGTTGGAAGCGCAAGAGCGTGGTTTGTTTGATGATGAACTTGCGCCAATTGACATCCGGACAAAAACTGCCACAACCCATCTCGATTATGATGAGCATCCTCGCTCCATCGATCTAGAAAAAATTCCTCAGCTCAAACCCGCTTTCGATAAAAAAGGCTCAGTGACTGCGGCGAACTCCAGTGCCATTTCCGATGGTGCAGCCGCGTTGATTTTGATGGATGAAGAGACGGCGCGCCACCAGAATCTTACCCCGCTTGCCATTATCAAATCGCACGCGACTCATGCGAGAAAGCCGGATGAGTTTACGTTGGCTCCGGTCTACGCCATTGAACAATTGTTGTCGCAAATGGATTGGTCGATTGACGAAATTGATCTTTGGGAAATCAACGAAGCCTTTGCGGTAGTGACACAAATTGCGGTTGCGGAATTAGGGCTTGATTCAAGCAAGGTCAATATTAAAGGCGGAGCTTGTGCGCTCGGGCATCCAATTGGTGCCAGTGGGGCTCGCATTTTGGTCACATTGATCCACAGTTTACGACAGCTACAAGCACTGGGGATTGATGGGGATGCAAGCAACAAGAAAGTGATGCGAGGCGTTGCGTCACTGTGTATTGGCGGTGGCGAGGCGACAGCGATAGGTATCGAGATCCCGCTGTAATTTCTGCACAGTTAACAAAGGAGTAAATGATGACTCGTTTGGTTCCCTTATTTATTGATGGTGAGTTTCGTGAGTCTCAAACCTCAGATTGGGTTGAAGTCACCAATCCCGCCACCAATGACGTAATCGCGTATGTGCCATGTTCGACAAATGCTGAGATGAAAGCGGCCATCGAAAGTGCGCAAACGGCTTTTCAATCTTGGAAAGAGGTGGCGGTATCAGAGCGAGCGCGTTTGATGCTTCGCTATCAGCATCTTTTGAAAGCACATCATGATGAAATCGCGACCTTGCTTTCGCACGAAACTGGCAAAATCTTTGCCGATGCCAAAGGCGATGTTTGGCGCGGCATAGAAGTGGTTGAGCAAGCGGCCAACATTGCCAGCAACCTGATGGGAGAAACGGTCGAAAATGTCGCGACTGAGATCGACAGCTACTCTCTCATCCAGCCTTTGGGTGTGTGCTGCGGCATTACTCCGTTCAACTTTCCTGCCATGATCCCGTTGTGGATGTTTCCCATCGCAATCGCGAGCGGTAACACTTTCGTTCTTAAGCCTTCCGAGCAAGTGCCTTTGACCTCGATTCGCTTAGCTGAGCTTTTTGAAGAGGCGGGAGCGCCAAAAGGTGTGTTGCAGATCGTTCATGGCCGCAAAGAGCAAGTCGATTTCTTGCTTGCTCATCCCGATATTCGCGCGGTGTCTTTCGTCGGCTCAGTGCCTGTCGCGCAGTACATTTACACCACGGGAACTCAATACTTTAAACGCGTACAAGCCTTTTCTGGCGCTAAAAATCACATGGTTGTCATGCCTGATGCTAACAAAGAACACGTCATCAACAACTTGGTTGGGTCGTCGGTTGGTGCTGCAGGGCAACGTTGCATGGCGATTTCAGTCGCGGTGTTTGTTGGCGAGTCAAAAGCCTGGATTGCCGATCTCAAACAAGAAATGGCGAAAATCCATCCCGGCGCTTGGGATGATGAGGATGCAGCGTATGGTCCGTTGATCAGTGAGCAAGCCAAGCAGCGAGTTTTGGGTTTGATTGAGCTAGGCAAACAACAAGGCGCGGTGTGTGAACTTGATGGCAGCCAATGTGAAGTTGAAGGGTTTCCCGATGGTAATTGGGTCGGGCCATCGCTGTTTAGCGGCGTAACGCCGAATATGTCGATTTACACCCAAGAGATTTTTGGCCCAGTTTTGGTCTGCATTGAAGTAGAGACGTTGCAAGAGGCGATCGAGCTCGTCAATCGCAATCCTTACGGTAATGGCACGTCGATATTCACCGCTAATGGCGCGGCTGCACGGAAATATCAGCACGAGATTCAAGTTGGTCAGGTCGGTATCAATGTTCCGATTCCGGTGCCTTTGCCATTCTTCTCCTTCACGGGGTGGAGGGGCAGTTTCTATGGCGATTTGCATGCGTATGGCAAGCAAGCTGTGCGTTTTTACACCGAGACTAAAACGGTAACGGCGAGATGGTTTGATGATGACATCCCAACAGGGCCGAATTTGACCATTCAACTGCGCTAAGTGAACAGCAAGGAGCTTTTATGGACTTTGAACTTAATGAAGATCAACGTGCATTTGCCGATACGGCTCAGCAGTTTTCGTTAGAGCGTTTAGCACCAATGGCCGCAGAGTGGGATGAAAAACAGAACTTTCCTAAAGACGTATTGAGAGAGGCGGGAGAACTGGGTTTTCTCAGCCTCTACACGCCAGAAGCACATGGTGGTTTGGGGTTAAGCCGTTTGGATGCGTCGATTGTTTTTGAGCAGCTCTCCATGGGGTGCACGTCGACGACTGCTTTCATGACCATCCACAATATGGTGAGTTGGATGGTGGCGAGTTTCGCGACCGAAGACGTGAGAGCCAAATATTGTCCTAAACTCGTCACTGGAGAATGGTTGGGTTCGTATTGCTTGACAGAGCCCAATGCGGGTTCGGATGCCGCTTCGTTGACCACAACCGCGAGCAAAAAAGGCAATACGTACGTGTTGAATGGCGGTAAAGCATTTATTTCCGGTGCAGGAGAGACGGATGTTTTGGTCGTGATGGCGCGAACGGGCGAAGCGGGTGCCAAAGGTGTGTCTGCATTTGTTGTTCCTGCTCAAGCTGACGGCATCAGTTATGGGCGAAAAGAGCCCAAAATGGGCTGGAACAGCCAACCAACACGCGCGGTTACGTTTGAAAATGTCATTATTCCCGCAAGTCATTTACTGGGCGAAGAAGGGCAAGGCTTCATATTTGCCATGAAAGGATTGGACGGTGGGCGCATTAATATCGCGACCTGTTCCGTTGGTACGGCGCAACAAGCTCTGAATCAAGCTACGCAATATATGCAGGAGCGAAAACAGTTCGGAAAATCGTTAGCGCAATTTCAGGCGCTGCAATTCAAGTTAGCGGACATGGCGACGGAGCTTGTCGCAGCACGGCAATTGGTGCGTTATGCCGCCAGCAAACTCGATCGAGGCGATCCCGATGCGACGACGTACTGCGCGATGGCGAAACGCTTTGCAACCGACATCGGTTTTCAAATTTGCGACCAAGCGTTGCAGATCTACGGCGGTTACGGGTACATAAAAGAGTACCCCATGGAGCGTTATTTCCGTGACGTTCGCGTACATCAAATTCTTGAGGGCACTAATGAAATCATGCGTCTGATCATTGCGCGTCGTCTGCTCTCAGAAACGTCAGCGTTGCTCTAACAAGCTATCGGGTCTACGCCATCAAAAGGGGAAGTCATATTATGCCATCAATGCCAAAAGCCATTGAGCACACCATTCAAAATCACGTCGCAATGATTACGATGAATAATCCCCCCGCGAACACGTGGACGGCAGATAGCCTTCACGCTTTAAAAGTGTTGGTGTGCACGCTTAACCAAAATAAAGACGTTTATGCCTTGGTCATTACTGGTAGTGGTGACAAGTTTTTCTCGGCAGGTGCGGATCTCAATTTGTTTGCTGATGGTGACAAAGCACGCGCGTTAGAGATGGCGCGCTGCTTTGGTGAAGCGTTTGAAACCCTCTCCGAGTTTCGAGGTGTATCTATTGCTGCCATTAGTGGTTATGCCATGGGGGGAGGGTTAGAAGTGGCGTTGGCGTGTGATATTCGAGTGGTCGAAGAGCAAGCCATACTCGCGCTGCCAGAAGCGAAAGTTGGGCTGCTTCCTTGCGCTGGTGGCACACAAAACCTCACCGCGCTTATTGGCGAAGGATGGGCCAAACGCATGATTCTTTGCGGCGAACAAATCAGCGCCTCTCTGGCAAAAGAGCTAGGCTTAGCGGAGGAGTTAGTGCCAAAAGGAGCAGCCTTAAGTAAAGCGATTGCGATGGCTGAGTCGGTTGCAAATCAATCGCCTTCTTCGGTCGCCGCGTGCAAAATTTTGATTCAAAACATGCGCTCTGCGCCACTCAAACACGGCTTAATGAAAGAGCGTGAATTATTCCTCGATTTATTTGATACAGAAGATCAAACCGAAGGCGTACGCGCCTTTCTTGAAAAGCGTCCACCTAACTGGAAGAACCAATAGGAGGCTTCATGGTAGGAACGGTCACCATTACAGAAATGGATTGTGTCGATGGCGTACATCGCATCGGCGTCGCGACGTTGGATAACACGCCATCACTGAACGCATTGACGTTCGATATGTTGCTTCAACTTCACGATCAATTGATCAAATGGCAACATGATCCGCACGTGGTTTGTGTGGTGTTAAGTGGTGCGGGAGAAAAAGCATTCTGTGCTGGCGGGGATGTGCGGGCGATGTATCGCGTCATGCACAATGAGAGTAAAGAAGCGACCGTAGAATTTTGCACAAAATACTTTGCGTTGGAATACGAGTGTGACTACTTAATCCATACCTACAATAAACCCATCATTGGATGGGGTGAAGGCATCGTGATGGGTGGTGGCATGGGGCTGTTTATGGGCACAAGCCACAAGGTTGTTACGCCAATATCGCGTTTAGCCATGCCAGAAATCAACATCGGTCTATATCCAGACGTAGGTGGTACTTGGTTCCTTAGTCAAATCGATCCCGAAGTGGGTTTATTTCTTGGCTTGACCGGTGCGCTCGTTAATTCGAGTGACGCTGTCACTACTGGTCTGGCGGATTGGCTGTTGCTGGAAGAGCAATATCCCACTTTGTTAAAAGAGCTACAAAAAGTGCCATGGGGGACTTCTGGTGCGAAGGAACTGGTTAGTGCGCTGTTGGCGTTGTTGGAAGAACAAATCATCGACAGCAAACCAACCACGCAAATCTGCCCTCATATCGAGCAAATCAAAGAAGCTTGCAAAGGCGTAGACCTAAACCTCATTGCTCAACGCATTATGGCGATGGAAGACAGCAACCCGTGGATTGCAGGTGCGAAAGAAACATTTTCGTCAGGCAGCCCGATTACTGCTCATATCTGCTTTCGACAAGTTAAAGAATATCACCGCTTACCGCTTGCAGACTGCTTCCGATTGGAGCTGAGCCTGTCGGTTCGTTGTGCGCTCTTAGGGGAATTTGAAGAGGGCGTTCGCGCTCGCCTTATCGACCGAGATGGTGAGCCAAACTGGATGTTTAAAACGGTCAGTGAAGTCGATGAAGATGTCATCGACTTATTGTTTACCTCGCTTTGGTCCGACGATGAACACCCGCTCGCCAAGCTCGGTGAACAGCCGCTAGGTTAGCCGTTAGGTCAATAAGGAGAATAATCATGAGTACCATCGCATTTATTGGGTTGGGTCGAATGGGGAATCCAATGGCGCAGAACTTGTTAGCGTCAGGGTTTAACGTGCAAATATTTGACGTAGATGTGGAAGCCGCAAAACAACTGGTGCCATTTGGGGCAGTGGTTGCGAGCTCGCTCGAAGAAGTGGTGGATGGTGCAAGCACTGTGATCACCATGCTTCCTGCGGGGTCTCACGTTCGGTCGGTGTATTTGGGGGACTTACACGGGGGCGTTGGCGTGATGAACCTTGTCGCACCGAATACGCTATTGATTGACTGTTCGACGATCGATCCCGATTCAGCAAGATTGGTTGCCAATGAAGCGGCAAACAAGCGTTTGTTGTTTGTCGACGCACCGGTTTCGGGTGGCGTCGCGGGAGCTAAAGCGGCAACGTTGACGTTCATTGTCGGTGGCTCGGATGAGGCATTCTCAAAAGCGAACGCCATTTTGCAGTACATGGGGAAAAACGTTTTTCATGCGGGTAAAGCTGGCGATGGGCAGATGGCTAAAATCTGTAATAACCTCATGCTGGGTATTTTGATGTCAGGCACGTGTGAGGCGCTGAACTTAGGCATTGATCATGGGCTCGATCCAAAAGTCTTGTCCAACATCATGCTGCAAAGCTCAGGACGAAACTGGGCGTTAGAGCTTTATAATCCATGCCCGGGCGTGATGGATAGCGCGCCAGCCAGCCATGATTATCAACCGGGCTTTATGAGTAAGCTGATGCTAAAGGATTTAGGTTTGGGATTAGATGCCGCATTGCAAACCCATTCCTCGGTGCCTATGGGGGCGTTGGCGCGTAACCTCTATGCATTCCATAACTCGAGCGGTCATGGCGAACTCGATTTCTCAAGTCTGTTTGAATTCTATAAGAACAACAAATGACCATGTGCTGGGAGCAATAAGCTCCCAGTTTCGATATTTCGTGTCTGAGCATCGACAAGTTTGGGAGAGCAAATATGGACATAAAAAATAGCGTTATTGCGATTACAGGTGCAGGGCAGGGGCTGGGCCAAATGATGGCGATTACCCTCGCTCAATCCGGAGCTGATTTGGCTTTGCTCGATGTGAATGAAACCGGTTTACGAGAGACACAATCACAATGTCAGATGTTAAGTGCGAAAGCGTTCACTTATCCGGTTGATGTGACAAATGAATCGGATGTGGAAGCGACATTTGACGCCATTCTTCAAGATTTCGGTCAGCTTAATGGACTCATCAACAATGCGGGAGTGCTGCGAGATGGTTTGCTTGTAAAAGCCAAAGATGGCGTTATCAACAAAATGTCTTTGGAGCAGTTTAATCTCGTCATGAATGTCAATGTCACGGGAACATTTCTGTGTGGGCGTGAGGCTGCTGTAAAAATGATTGAAAGTGGCTCACAAGGGGTCATCATCAATATCTCCAGCGTTGCGAGAGCCGGGAATATTGGTCAAACCAACTATTCCGCCTCCAAAGCGGCGGTCGCTACCATGGCAACAACGTGGGCACGCGAGCTTGCTAGGTATGGCATTCGAGCCGCTGCGATTGCGCCAGGGGTTGTACATACGGCGATGGCTGATCAAATGAAGCCAGAGGCGATCGAACGTCTAGAAAAGATGATTCCGGTAGGGAGAATGGGGGAAGCGAGTGAAATCGCTCATGCCGTCAAATACATTCTTGAGAGTGATTACTTCACCGGCCGCGTGCTTGAGGTAGATGGCGGAATCCGAATGTAAACGCTTTTTTCAGAGAATGACTCCCTCAGGGATGCATATTTGTCTGCTTAGTGACGAGTCGCATTGAGGGCAGGCTCTGTTTTCTTTTTTAATATCAACACACACATTCACGTAATAAATAAAATTCGTGCCATATTTAATTAAGAATAAATACCATTCAAATATTGCGTGAAATCATTAGTTTGATGTTGGTCACAATTCTTTGGTTTGATTTTTAATCATCTTATAACTATCACCGGATTTATGATCAATTCATCCGTCCGTTCTTTCCTGTCTATCTAACACCTTATTAAATATGGCTTTTACTCTGTGGTACGTCAATTTTGCGCAAGAGTTTTAGCTGGTGGTTTACATACCTAAATTTCATTATTGGAAGGTTAGTTTCCAGTTGTGACTAATGAGCTTTAACTTTTTACTCCTCATAATGCGCCAAATGTAACATTGTGTTTCAAAGTGTAACATTAAACTCACACTGTAAGTGTGGTTTTAACCACGCTGCAATCCCGTTTGATACTCGATGATCCCAATGTTGCACATGCTCAACACATAAACATTCTAATGACTATAACAACTGGTTCTTAGCTTGATACCGAACGTAATGGCATTTGCTTTGAAACCAGACAACCATCGAGAAAGTTAATGGAAGCCTCAAGATATAAACGCATCTTGTCGAGGGGGAGTTTGGCGTGCGTCATACTTTTGCTCTCAGGATGTAATTCTGCTTTGCTTGACCCGAAAGGTGCTATTGGTGTCCAAGAAAAAGAGCTGATCATCACCGCTCTTTTGCTGATGTTAATCGTCGTGATCCCTGTGATTCTGATGACGATTTACTTCGCTTATCGATACCGAGCAAGTAACACCGACGAAGAGTACGCACCCGAATGGTCGCACTCGACCAAAATCGAAGTGGTGGTATGGACAATTCCCATCATCATTATCGCCATTCTTGCCACCATCACTTGGCGTTCTACCCACGAACTAGAGCCATCCAAACCTCTGGTGAGTGATGTCAAACCGATGACGATTGAAGTGGTCTCGCTTGATTGGAAATGGCTGTTCATCTATCCGGAAGAAAACATCGCAACGGTAAACTACGTGGCGTTTCCGAAAGATGTGCCTGTGACCTTTAAGCTGACGTCAGACAACATCATGAACGCGTTTTTTATCCCGCGTTTGGGTACTCAGATTTACGCGATGCCAGGCATGGTGACTAAGTTGAATCTGATCGCTAACCACGAAGGGGACTACAAGGGCTTTGCGTCGAACTACAGTGGCGAAGGTTTTTCGCAGATGAAGTTCACCGCATCGGCAATGCCGGATCGCGCGGCATTCCTAAATTGGGTGCAAAAAGTGAAAGCAAGCCCTGATCGAATCGAAGATTGGGAGCAATACAGCTCGCTGGCTGAGCCAAGCGTTGCTGCGCCTGTCACTCTGTTCTCAAGTGTTCCTCCGTTTCTGTTCAGCAACGTCGTGACCCAACATCCGGGTTCCATGAACTGTTTGCCTGAAAACCAAGGATAATCACATGTTTGGAAGATTAACTCTGGATTCAATTCCATATCACGAGCCGATCATCATCATCACGCTGGCTATCGTCGCGTTGGTGGGATTAGCCGTGGTGGTTGCCGTAACCAAAGCTGGAAAATGGCAATACCTATGGAATGAATGGTTTACTTCGGTAGACCACAAAAAACTTGGCTTCATGTACATCGCTGTGGCGATGCTGATGCTTGTACGTGGCTTTGCGGACGCGGTGATGATGCGTAGCCAGCAGCTACTTTCCTCTGCGGGTGAAGCAGGCTATTTGCCGCCGCATCACTACGACCAAATTTTTACCGCGCACGGCGTAATCATGATTTTCTTCGTTGCGATGCCGCTCGTGATTGGTCTGATGAACATTATCGTACCGCTGCAAATCGGCGCGCGTGACGTGGCGTTCCCGTACCTGAATAACTTAAGCTTCTGGCTGTTTGTGGTTGGTGTAATCCTGACGAACATGTCGCTAGGTTTAGGTGAATTTGGCCGCACCGGTTGGTTGGCGTATCCGCCGCTGTCTGGCATTGAAGCAAGTCCGGGCGTCGGGGTCGACTATTGGATTTGGGCGTTGCAGATATCTGGTGTCGGCACCACGCTAACGGGTGTGAACTTCTTCGCCACCATTTTGCGTATGCGCACACCGTCAATGCCTATGATGAAGATGCCAGTTTTCACTTGGGCGTCGCTATGTGCCAACATTCTGATCATCATTTCGTTCCCAATTCTGACTGTCACCATCGCACTACTGACGCTCGACCGTTACTTGGGCATGCACTTCTTTACCAATGATCTTGGCGGCAACGTAATGATGTACGTCAACCTGATTTGGGCATGGGGCCACCCAGAAGTGTACATCTTGGTACTACCTATCTTTGGCGTGTTCTCAGAAGTGACGGCAACTTTCTCGCGTAAAAAGCTATTTGGTTACACCTCACTGGTGTGGGCGACGATTGTCATCACTGTTTTGGCGTTCGTGGTTTGGCTGCATCACTTCTTTACCATGGGTTCTGGCGCGAACGTGAATGCCTTCTTCGGCATCGCCACGATGATCATTTCTATCCCAACTGGGGTGAAGATCTTTAACTGGCTATTCACCATGTACAAAGGCCGCATTCGCTTTACCACACCGATGATGTGGACGGTAGGTTTCCTAATTACCTTCACCGTTGGTGGTATGACGGGCGTGCTGATGGCGGTGCCGGGTGCGGATTTCGTTCTGCATAACTCTGTATTCCTAATCGCACACTTTCATAACGTGATTATCGGTGGTGTGGTGTTCGGTTGTTTTGCGGCGATCACGTACTGGTTCCCGAAAGCGACCGGTTTCACCATGAATGAAACTTGGGGCAAACGCGCATTCTATCTGTGGATTGTCGGTTTCTTGATGGCGTTCCTGCCGCTTTACGCGCTGGGTTTTATGGGGATGACCCGTCGTCTGAGCCAAGACATCAACCCGGAATACTTCCCGCTATTGGCTGTTGCGGCGGCGGGCACGGTTGTGATCGCTCTGGGCGTATTGTCTCAGTTCATCCAAATCTACGTGAGTATTCGTGACCGCGAGCAAAACCGTGACCTAACGGGTGATCCGTGGGGCGGCCGTACATTGGAATGGGCAACGTCTTCACCTCCGCCGTTCTACAACTTTGCTCATCTGCCAAAAGGCGACGTACTGGACGCGTTCTGGTATCAAAAACAAAGTGGCGAGTTCGACCCAATGAAAGAAATGGAATACGAACGCATCCATATGCCGAAGAACACGGCAACGGGTATTTATGTGTCGGCTTGGGCGTTGGTCTTTGGCTTTGCGATGATCTGGTACATCTGGTGGCTAGCGGCAGCAAGTTTGGTGGGTATTGTTGTGACGTGTATTCAACACAGCTACAACGATGACGTGGACTACTACGTTGAAGTGGAAGAGATCAAGGCGATCGAAGCTGCTCGCCGAGCTCAGCTAGAAGAAGCGAAGAAAGGAACCGTGAAAGACAACGAAAACAGCGATGATCTGGAGGTGACCTATGCAAACTAATGTCGCAGCTCATCATGACCACGATCACCACCATGATACGAATGGCAACAAGCTGTTTGGTTTCTGGGTTTACCTGATGAGTGACTGCGTATTGTTTGCGACTTTGTTCGCGACATACGCTGTGCTGTCTAGCAACTCAATTGCTGGTCCTACTGGTAAAGAGATTTTCGAACTGCCGTTCGTGTTTGTCGAAACCATGCTGCTGCTATTTAGTAGTATCACTTTCGGTTTTGGCATTATCGCGATGAAACGCCACGACGTGGCGGGTCTCAAGCGTTGGATGTTAGTGACCTTTGCGCTAGGTCTTGGCTTTATCTGCATGGAAGTCTACGAGTTCCATCACCTGATTAAAGAAGGCTATGGCCCGCAGACCAGCGCGTTCCTATCGGCATTCTTTACGCTGGTTGGCACGCACGGCTTGCATGTGACCTTTGGTCTGATTTGGTTGGCAGTGGCTTATCACCAGCTTTCGACTAAAGGTCTGAACGACAACATGGCGATGCGTTTTAACTGCTTGAGCCTGTTCTGGCACTTCCTAGACATTATTTGGATTTGTGTCTTTACCATCGTTTACTTAATGGGGGTGATGTAATGGGCCAACATGTTGAAACCAGCTCGTCGGATTACGTAAAAGGCTTCGTTGCGTCGCTGATCTTAACGGTGATTCCGTTCTACTTCGTCTGGGCGCAAACCTTGCCAGCGAGCACCACCTACGTTGTGATGTTTACTTGTGCTTTGGTGCAGATCTTTGTGCACTTCAGGTACTTCCTACACATGGAAGCGAAAACGTCAGATGGGCGTTGGAACTTGGTGTCATTGATGTTTACCGCCATTGTTGTGCTGATCCTGATCGCTGGTTCAATCTGGATTATCTACAACATGAACGTCAACATGAAGTTGTAGGCACGGGTATGCTGAAAAGTTATTTGTCTATCACCAAACCGGGCATTATTTTCGGCAACCTGATCTCAGTTGCGGCGGGGTTCTTCCTCGCCGCTAAATCAGAACCGGCGAGCCTGACGTTGTTTTTAACAACCTTGGCTGGCGTGGGGCTGGTGATTGCTTCAGGTTGTGTGGTGAACAATATTTTTGACCGCGATATCGACCAAAAGATGGCGCGGACAAAAAATCGTGAGACCGTAAAAGGGAACATCAATATCGATGTCGCCTTTGTCTATGCTTTGGCGATGTTACTGGTGGGAACGGCGCTGCTGTTCCAATTAGTTAATCCGCTTTCTGCGGTCGTGGTGCTGCTCGGTTACGTCTACTACGTGTTCTTCTACACTATGTGGTACAAACGCAACTCAGTATACGGCACTCTTGTTGGCAGTATCTCTGGCGCCGTGCCACCATTAGTGGGCTACTTGGCGGTGACCAACTTCATCAGCTTAGAAGCGATTTTGCTGTTTACCATGTTCTGCTTATGGCAAATGCCGCACTCCTACGCGATTGCGATGTTCCGTATGCAAGACTATCGAGAAGCGGGGATTCCGGTTTTACCCGTTAAAGAGGGTATTCATAAAGCGCACCGACACATGAAAGCATATGTGGTGGCCTTTGGCGCAGTATCGTTGGGATTATTTTTACTTGGTGAAGCTGGGTATGAATACTTAGCGGTTGCGGCTGTCGTTTGCTTTATGTGGACGAAAGTAACCTTTCGCAGTATTGACGACAGTAATTACGTCGCGTGGTCAAAATCAGTATTTAAAGTCTCGCTGCTGGTGGTGATGGGAATAAGTGGTGTGCTTGGCGTCGAGTTGATACCTCTTGCTCTTTAGCTTCAGGCTAATCTCTTTAGATAAAATCAAAGCTTACCTCCCTGCAAATATAAGAATGGTCTTACTTTACAGTAAGGCCATTTTACTTTTATGAGTTTTTCGCGTTACAGACCTTTTGGAACCCCCTCCAGTTTTGCCATCACGTATTCATATCTAGCCATGATAGAAAAAGTAAAAACGACCAGTGTGTATAACATAGTGGAACGAACGACTTCATCAGACGTGTGATAATACCAGCACATAGCAACATTGAACTTTGCGACGAGAAGGTTTTATATGAATTACAGCTCAGTGAAATTTTAAAGTTGGGGGGGGGGACTAATAAGAGTCAGACAGATGTTTAATTTCATTGGGATGAGTTCCTTGAACATCATCCACTTTAGAAGCAGTAATCCCACCAAACCTTAACCCAGATTAAAGTTTTGTCCTCCCCAAAACAGTAAGGTGCGCCTTGTTGATGTTAAGTCTCAAGGATTCAGAGAAGGAACAGCCATGCATTATGTATCGCTGTTCCTTTTTCGTTCTTGTTGATTTACAAACGCGTCAAACAATAAAAACGAATTAAGAGGACTGGTTTTGAGTATTTTGTTTTCCGAAGCCCGCATTGGCAACATGACCCTAAAGAACCGCTTTGTGCGTAGTGCAACGTGGGAAAATATGGCGACTGAAGATGGCCACATGACGGCAAAGCTGTACGATATTTACGAAGAGCTTGCTAAAGGTGAAGTCGGGTTAATCGTCACAGGTTACGCCAATATCGTTGAAGAAGAAAAGCCCAACGCAGGGATGATGGGTATTTACAATGACTCTTTCATCGGAGAATACAAAAAACTCACAGAACTGGTTCATCAGTACGATTCTAAAATTGTGATGCAAATTGCTTATGGCGGTACTAAAACCACCTATAACGTCGGTGAGCGCGTGATCTTTGCTCCGAGTGATGTGCCTGAGCGCGGCACGAATACTCAAGGCAAAGCGATGACGAAGGATGAAATCGACTACATCGTAAAAGCATTTGCATTAGCGAGTAAACGAGCTCAAGAAGCCGGTTTTGACGGTGTCGAGATTCATGCCGCGCACACTTACTTAATCAACCAGTTTTTAAGCCCGTACTACAACCGACGCGAAGACGAATACGGAGGCAGCTTAGATAATCGTATGCGTTTGCTTTTGGAAATTTATTCTGAAACCAGAATGTTGGTGGGGGATGCGTTTCCAATTCTTGTGAAGCTGACCGCGACAGAATTTTTTGACGGCGGTTTAACATTCGATGAAACACGCATCGTATGTAAGAAACTCGAAGAAGTGGGCGTTGATGCGATCATCGTCTCCGGCAACATTCACGGCAAAGCAAACGAACTTGTCGGTGAAAGATTCGATGGTTACACACTGCAAGAAGAAGGCTATTTTCACGAATACGGGCAAGTGATCAGTCAAGATATTCATACCCCCGTGATTACGGTTGGCGGGTTACGCGATATTGATGCGATCGAGAACATTGCAGAGAATACCAACATCCAGTTTTTTGCTGTTTCACGTCCTCTACTCGCTGAGCCACAGTTGATTAAACGTTGGAAAGAAGGCAATCGCGCACCAGTAGATTGTGAGCGTTGCTCTAAATGCCGAACTAAGCGCGGTAACTTCTGTGTGGTATATAAGAACCGAAACCGCCGCAGTTAGTGAGTTTACATAACCAATGAAGAAGCCTCCTCGTATCTAAGGAGGCTTTGTTTTTATGGCCGTCTTACCGTAAACACTCGACAGCTGAGTTTGGTTTGGCTTTTCTCATCAACTAAGTCCTATCGATTTTTTAATTCCATCTCATTGATAAAAAATGGGAATAATATTAATCGTCAAAAATATCAATAATAAGACAGTGTTTCATAGATGAAACTCAATGGCGTTCTAAACTTTAAGCGTTTTTATTTCAAACTAGGCACGAGGGTAAGGTAAAGGATCTGCAATATTGAACGCTCAATGGATTGCCGATTCTGCACTTTAGGTTTCCAAGCTTGTGCCGGAAGTGAATGATGACGCTCGAATGCGGTTTGTGTTGATGCGTGTGTTGTTTACTAGAAAATGACTACTAAAACGTCACGTTTAACAGTGAGGAAGCTTGTACAAGCTCGTAGTTGCATCACTTTTTACAAGCGCTCATGTAAAACGTGAGAGGCAACTAATATGAAGAGTTTAGAAAACACAACCATTGAACATTTCAAAAGTCACTTTCAAGGTGACGTCGTTTTACCTACCGATTCTAATTACGATGAAGTTCGCCAAATCTGGAATGGCATGATTGATCGCAAGCCAAGTTTGATTGCTCGCTGTAAGTCGACAGATGACGTTGTGATGGCGGTTAACTTTGCGCGAGACAATGGTCAGCTACTTTCTGTACGAGGTGGGGGACACAATATTGCGGGCAACGCTGTCTGTGATAATGGGGTCATGATCGACCTGTCGCTCCTTACCCAAGTCCGAGTCGATGAAAATGCCAAGAGAGCGTTTGTTGAGCCGGGCTGTACCTTAGGCGACTTAGACGAAGCAACTCAAAAATACGGGTTAGCGACCCCGGTAGGAATTAACTCTACCACTGGTATTGCTGGTCTTACTTTAGGTGGTGGTTTTGGTTGGTTGAGCCGTAAATACGGTATGACGATAGATAACTTAGTCTCTGCTAACGTCGTTACTGCCGACGGACGCCAATTGCTTGCCAGTGAAACAGAAAATGAGGATCTTTTCTGGGCGCTGCGCGGAGGCGGCGGTAATTTTGGCATTGTTACGCAGTTTGAATTCCAATTGCATCCCGTTGGCCCTGAAGTACTGAGTGGTTTGATTGTCTTCCCGTTTGATCAAGCTAAATCGATCATCACGCAGTTTGCAAAATTCACCGAATCTGCACCAGAAGAGTTAAGTGTGTGGATGGTGAGTCGTAAAGCACCGCCACTCCCATTCTTACCTGAAAGCGTTCACGGTAAAGAAGTTGTCGTACTGGCGATATGTTATGCAGGCGACCCATCCGAGGGTGAAAAGCTTATTGCTCCACTCAGAGATTTTGGTGACGCACATGGTGAGCATGTTGGCGTACAACCATTTGCTGCATGGCAACAAGCGTTTGATCCCTTGCTTACTCCGGGCGCACGTAACTATTGGAAATCGCATAACTTTAACTCGCTAAGCGAAGGTGTCATTGATGCGGCGATAGAATACGCAGGGAAGTTGCCATCGCCTCAATGCGAGATTTTTATCGCCTCTCTTGGCTGCGCGGCATCTAGACCAGAACCTGAATCTATGGCTTATTCTAGCCGTGACGCTAATTACGTATTAAATGTGCACGGGAGATGGGACTCCGCAGAAGATGATCAAGCTTGTATCGCGTGGGCGAGAGACTTTTTTGCCAAAACCAAACCGTATGCCAGTGGCGGTGCGTACATTAATTTCTTAACGCAAGATGAAGCCGAACGTACTGAATCCGCCTATGGCCCAACGTATGCGCGCTTGCAAGAAGTGAAGAAGAAGTTTGATCCAAACAACTTGTTCAGAATGAATCAGAACATCAAGCCAGAGTGAGTTCAACGTTAGTCTACTTTCGTCAGTTTAGTCACTATGGCTCCATAATCTTATGGAGCCATTTCTAGTTAACTTATTGAATTTTATTGGGTGTTTATTGCTTTTTTAAGTGATGAGATAACAAGTTTGCTCAATTTGCCAGATGCTAATGTGTTTGAATAAAACAGACCCAACGTCATTGATGGCAGATGATTATTAATATCGAAGCTAGTTTTTAACTTTACATGTTCGTGCTCTTGAACTGCTTTCTGAGCAAACAAGTGGTTGACTGGCATCAATGCGTTTGAGTCTTTTAAAGTTGATAAACATAAGTTCGCATTATCGCTGCGAAGAACAATGTTTGATCTCAATTTTAACTTATGCAGCGTGTGCTCTATTTTACTATTTTTAGTCGTGAAATTTGGAATTACAGATACAACTAAAGGGAAGCGAGAAATATCTTCTAAACACACCAACTGTTGGCTTAGCGGGTGATCTTTTCTAGCTATAAAATTGAAGCTAACTGGTAACAAGGGTTCGCGAACAAGATCTTTAGAAACATCGATAGGATGGTAGTTGATACCGATATGAATTTTGGTGTTGAGTATTTGTTGTTCAGTAGATTCGGACCAATTCACGATGCGAATCGTTGCACTCGGGAAGTCATTTTTTAATTGTAGATATATCGTCTCTGACAGAGCGAAATACATCGCGGAGCTAATAGCGATGCTTAACTCTCCTGCATAGTCTTTAGTCAAGAGCTGACTTGAGTCCGAGTAGACATTCTCCAACTCTGTAAGTAGAGGACCTATTTTTGATACTAAATCTGAACATTTTTCAGTAGGTACAAATCCGTCTCGTGAGCGAACAAATAAAGGGTCATTTAACTGTTCTCGTAATTTTCTCAAACCTTTACTAATTGCAGATTGAGTAACAAAAAGCCTTTCTGCTGTTTTCGATGTGCTTTGTTCATCATACAAGGTAACGAGTAAGATAAGTAAATTTAAGTCTTTGTCTATAAATGATTTTTCGTTTAGCAACTGAATTCCCTTTTGGAATTGGTGTGTTGAAAATAAGTCCCTTATGGAATTCTATGATTTGAGCTAATGTAGGTCAACGAACATTAACGAAGTCATTTCTGTATGAGGATTAAAAGTTATGGGTAAATTTATAAAGAAAAAAGATATCTGGTCACTTTCACTATGTACGTTAGCCATTTTAGGTACAAGTCAAGTTCTTGCTGACACGTTAGTGCCCGTAACAGAGAAAAACTATGAGTTTGCAGAATCAGATCTAGCTTTTAAAAATATAACCAAGCTAGTTGGATCTAATCAATGGTTTCATTTTCCTGGCTTAACTCCTCTGGACAACCAAACCGTTGTTCGTATGAATCGTGACACAATTTACTCTGGTTATGTGGCTGATTTATCACAAGGAGGAAGTATCACTATTCCCGATGTAGGTAAACGTTATATTTCCATTATGGTCGTCCAAAACGATCATTATATAGACCAAGTGTTTTCCAAACCTGGGACGCATAAAATTGATAGTCAAACTGACTTTGCAATGATTGTTGCTAGAGTGCAAATTGACCCGAATGATCCAAAAGATTTAAAGCGTGTGAAGGATATCCAAAGCAAGCTTAAAGTCACGACGGGATCGAAAAAAGAACATGTGATGCCAAATTACGACATGCAGCAATTAGTAGCTCTTAGAGAGAAGTTGACTCAAGAGGGGGCTAAGTTAGGCAACCAGAAAAATATGCAAGGTGCTCACGGAAAAGTTAATCCAAGGATGCACATGTATGGCACAGCGATCGGTTGGGGAATGCTACCTGATTCAGAGGCTCAATATTTTTCTTACTACAGTAAGGGAGATGTTGCGAATCCTAAAAATTGCTCACAAGCAACTTATCAAGCGCCCGATATAAGAGGTAACGGTTTTTACTCGCTAACGGTTTATAACAAGCAAGGTTATATTGCTTTCGATAAGGCTGTGCTGAATAAAAATAATATTGAGTACAACGACGATGGATCTTTTACTGTGAATTACGGCAATTGCCCCAAAACAGCAAAGAATGTAATGCCTGTAGAGCAAGACTGGGATGTGATGATGCGCATTTATAAACCGAACCTTGTGAAAACTGCATCTTATGAGCTCCCTAAGCCCAAAGTAGTTTCTAAATAATTTGCTCTGACTATATTGAAGGATAGAAAATATGAAAAAGACGGCCCTTATGTTGTCCGCGATAGCCTTAACAATATCTAGTAGCATTCAAGCTCATGAAGCTACCTTGGAGAATGTCGCTCGTGACTTTGCAGACCAACCGACGAAAGAAACAGATTGGTATATGTCACGTTTGCAAAAGGAGATCCCAGTTAATACATTCAAACACAATCGGATTCCTTCAAATAAAGATCATCAATTCGTGATCCGTGAAAATGAAGATACCATGTATAGTCATGCAATTCTTGATGTGACCAAGTCTGCGACTATATCGATGCCTAAGTATGATGAATATGCCATCGTTCAAGTTATTGATGAGAATCACTATACAATAGCAGAAGTTTATCCAGGTCAAACACTGAATTTGACACCAGACATGTTGAGTTCTGGTACTCATGTTTTTCTAAATACACGAGTAGCTGCTTCTAATAGCCAAGACCTAAAGGCGCTTAAAAAAGCGAATGAGTATCAAGATTCTATAAAGATTAGTTCTGTGACATCAAATCCTTACATATCAAAAGGCTTCAGCGAAAAACAAGTACTAGCAGCGAGAGCTAAAGTGCAAAAGCTTCGTCCCAAGATACCTATGCCATTTGATATGTTTGGGAACAAAGGAACAGTTGATTTAACTTCGTTTGTTATAGCATCTTCTGCTGGTTGGGCTGGTTTACCATCAGATGCAGCTGTCTATTTACCGCAAATACCGGGTAATACCGGAAGTACTGAGTGCAGTTCTTTGACAATTAATCCGCCTCCTTTACAGTACAAACGACATGCATTCTTTAGTATGACTGTATATGACAAAGATGGTTGGATTGCTGATGACGATTTTGCTATTTCCAACAAACGGATGACTCCAAATCAAGATGGTACCTATACATTTCGCTTTAATTGTAAAGGACAGCCAAACAATTTGGACGTACGGAAGGGTTGGAGTGGATTACTGAGAATGTATCTTCCAGACTCTAAGCAAGCAATACAAAACTATGTTTTGAACGACTATTTGAAAAATGCTCGCTTGGTAAAAGGGCCAAGCATCAAGTAGTGCAAGCAAGAGTTACTTATACCAAATGATGAGTCATAGTATCAATCTGTGGCTCTTTTAACACTACATCAGGTCTTCAGTAATATTGATATTTCCTAGCTATTTTGTGGCACAGCGTTTTTATGCAAAAAACAATTGACTTAAACTTAATACATACATTCTTGGTTGTTACTGACACTCTTTCTTATACAAAAGCTGCCGCTCAACTAGGAGTAACACAGCCAGCGATTAGTGCTTCAATAAAAAGGCTGGAAGAAGCTTCCAAAAAAAAGTTATTTGTTAAAAATGGTAGAGGAATTGAGCTAACAAGTACTGGTCAGGAGTTACTGCCAAAATTTTATAATGCTATAAATATTATCAATGACGCTCTCTCTAAATCTGAGTCACTAAAAGTATTCTGCAATGATGTATCCCTACAACATCTAACATCAATGGACAATGTGGTTCTTAATGAGACAACATCGGATGAAAACGCACTTTGTGAGTTACTTCATAACAGAAAGGCAGATCTAATCGTTGGAAATGTTACCAATAACCAGACATCCGTGTTAGTGGAGGAAATCTACCGAGAGCCGTTAGTTGTTATTTGTAGAAAAGATCATCCTAGGATTGGGAATCGAATGGATATAGATACTTTCTACAATGAAAAGCATTGTGTTTTAGCAATGAATTGGGATTTAGATAAAGAAGTCGAGTCTTCACTAAATATCACGTTAAAAACTAGCCAAATAGAATTGATTACTTCTTCTTATTTTGGGGTGCTTTCAAATGTATCACATCGTTATTGCCTAGGAGTTGTCCCATTATCTTTAGTGATCAATTGTGGAAGTGCTTTTGATGTTAAATATTTTCATAGCCCTTTTCCAAATAGTACTTTTAAGTGTCAAATGGCATATCATAAAAGACAAGCTAATTGCCTAAGGCATAGAGAAATACGTGAAAGCGTTAAAAGAGATTTAGTTAATGCCAAATCAACATTTCTCGAAAAGAATTTAACCACTTTTAGATAATCGTGGTATTTCGCCACTAATGATATCTTATCGTAGATAAACGAGTAAAAAGGCCAGCAAGTAAGCTGGCTTTTTTGATCAACAAATTCTGTAAAAACCACACTCATCAAACCAGTCATATTATCTATCTCGCTGTTCATTTCTTATACAAAAAGTTAACAAATTAAATTTTTATACATTTTTATTGCATAAAAACTCCTTGTTGGTAAGATGAATGCCAAGTGACAATTAATGCGGTATTGCAGCATGAGTATTCAGGTAAGCGGAATCAACAAATCCTACGGTGACACACAAGTTCTTCACGATGTGAGTTTCAATTGTGAAAACGGTGAAACGCTAGTGTTACTGGGTCCAAGCGGCGCGGGGAAGAGTTCTTTATTACGTGTTCTAAACCTTTTGGAAGGGGCGGATAACGGCAAGTTAAACATCGCCAATGACGTCTTCGATTTCTCGGCTGAAATCAAAGAAAAGCAAGGTTTAGCGCTTCGCCGTAAAGTGGGCATGGTATTTCAGCAATACAACTTGTGGCCTCACATGACGGTCATGGAGAACTTGATTGAAGCGCCTATTAAAGTGTCTGGAATGGATAAAGAAGAAGCTAAGACCCAAGCGATGCAAATTTTGTCTAAGTTGCATTTGACTGATAAGGCTGACGCATGGCCGATGCAGCTATCTGGTGGTCAGCAACAACGTGTGGCGATTGCTCGTGCATTGATGATGAAACCGGAAGTCTTGCTTTTTGATGAACCGACCGCAGCTCTTGATCCGGAAATTACGAACCAAGTCGTTAAGATTATTAAAGATTTAAGCGAAACTGGCATCACCCAAGTCGTAGTGACGCATGAGGTCGATTTTGCTAAGAAGATTGCTAGCCACGTTCTGTACCTCGAGAAAGGACACATCGTAGAGCATGGTACGCACGACGCTTTTGCTAACCCGCAAACCACACAGTTTGCTGATTATCTAAAGCACTAAAAACAACACCAATAAGTTCAGTCAACTAACAGATAAGCTCGGCTGTCATTGCGAGTGTCAGCCCAAGACGTACACACGGAGTATTGCAATGAAAAAGATTCTACTAACTTCACTAATCGGCCTTATTTCTGCAAACGTGGCAGCAAACGCAGTGGCACAAGATGAAATCAAATTCGCGATGGAGGCGACGTACGCACCATTCGAATACATGGATGAAAACAATCAAATCCAAGGTTTCGATGTGGATCTGGCGAATGCTCTATGTAAAGAAATGGACGCAAAATGTAGCTTCCACAACCAATCTTTCGATAGCTTGATCCCTGCATTAAAATTCAAACGTTATGATGCGGCTATTTCTGCAATGGACATTACTGAAGCACGTCTTGAGCAAGTCAATTTCTCGAATGCTTACTACGACAACTCAGCAGCGTTTGTTTCTATCAAAGACAAAGTCGCTGACCAAAACGCGTTAGAAGGTAAGCGTGTAGGCGTTCAAAACGGTTCAACTCACCAAAGCTACCTTATCGAGCAAATGCCGGGTGTAACGTCGGTTCCTTACTCAAGCTACCAAGATGCTTTCATCGACATGAAGAATGGCCGTATTGATTCTGTATTTGGTGACACAGCGGTAGTGGCGGAGTGGTTCAAGAAGGAAGACAACCTTGCGTACGTTGGTGAGCGCGTTACGAATCCTAAATACTTCGGTAATGGTTTTGGTATCGCAGTAAACAAAGGCAACGATGAACTTGTGAACAAGCTAAACACAGCGCTAGAAGCCGTGAAAGCGAACGGCGAATACGACGCAATCTACAACAAGTACTTCGGTAAGTAATATGGCGTTAACGGGTTACTCTTTATCGCTTGTACAAGCTAGCTGGATGACGGTTCAGCTAGCCTTCACAAGCCTTTTCGTCGGTTTAATTCTGGCAGTGGTATTCGCCAGTGGTGAAATGTCTCGTCGCGTATTCGTGAAATGGCCTACAACGGCGTTTGTTACGGTGGTGCGTGGCTTGCCAGAAATCCTTGTCGTGTTGTTCATCTATTTTGGTTCGACTCAGGTTCTGTTTTTAATCACCGGAGACTTTATTGAGGTTAGCCCGTTTTTGTCTGGTGTGGTGGCGTTATCGTTGATCTTCGCTTCCTATGCTTCTCAAACTCTGCGCGGCGCATTAAAAGCCGTAGGCAGAGGACAGAGAGAAGCTGCAAGCGCACTCGGTATCAGTCAGTTTCACGCGTTTGTGCGCATTGTGTTGCCACAAGCCGTGCGACATGCGCTTCCTGGTTTAACCAACCAATGGTTGGTTTTGCTAAAAGACACGGCGCTGGTTTCTTTGATTGGCGTGACGGATCTGCTGAAACAAGCTCAGCTTACGTCGGCAGCAACGCACGAAGCGTTTACTTGGTATGCGACGGCAGCGGCGATTTACTTAGTGATCACGCTTATCACGCAGCGCGCGGTCAAAGTGATTGATAAGAAATTCTCAATCCAAGGCATGAGTATGGGGCAGGAGGCAAACGCATGAACGAACAACATGTATGGCAAATGCTGGATGGTTTAGGCACTAGCCTTCAATTAACGGCTGCGTCTTTGGCTGTCGGCTGTATTCTTGCACTATTGATGACCTTGACGTTGATTCTACGCACTCCGGGTTTGCACTGGGTAAGCCGTGGCATCATCACGCTGTTTACTGGGACACCGTTGCTGGTTCAGATTTTCTTGGTCTACTACGGTCCGGGTCAATTTGATGCAGTTAGAGAGAGTGTGCTGTGGACTTGGCTGAGCCAACCTTGGTTCTGTGCCATGTTAGCGTTGGCATTAAATACGGCTGCGTACAGTACTCAGCTTTTCAAAGGTGCGTTTAATGCGATTCCTTCAGGTCAATGGCAAGCGTGTCGTGCGCTGGGTATGAACAAAAGTGCCACGTTACGTGTGTTACTTCCTTATGCGATTCGCCGCGCGGTGCCTGCTTACTCAAACGAAGTGATTTTGGTGTTCAAAGGCACGTCTTTGGCAAGCACCATCACCATCATGGACTTGATGGGCTATGCTCAGCGCATTAATGCTCAAACCTACGATACATTAATGGTTTTCGGTGTAGCAGGCGCGTTTTATCTGAGCGTGAATGGGATTCTGACGCTTATCTTCCGCCAAGTTGAGAAGAAAGCTCTGGCTTTTGAAGCCGTATAAATACCAAACCATTGTTGATTTAAGTTCATCACATCTTCAATTTCACCATGCCTCTGCGACTGACTCTCTGGTAGGGGCATTTTTTCTTTCTCTTCTCTTGTTTTACCCGGAAGTGGAAAACTGCGCATCTTTCACCAAACTTAAGTGAGTAGATTTTTCTGGGTAGTAACATGGAACGACGACATTTTCTTGCGCTATGGACATTGATGTTTGCGCCATTTCTTAAAGCGGAAAGCTCGATGCGTCCGACGCCCTCTCAGACCGAAGGGCCATTTTATCCCGTGGTGAAGATTCCGCTTCGCCAAAACCTAATATTGAAACCGGATGCTTTGATTGGAAAGGCGATAACATTGCAAGGTAGGGTGTTGGACGTGTCTGGCAATCCTATTTCTGGTGTTAAAATAGAAATTTGGCAGTGTGATGGCCAAGGGATTTATGACCATCCGAATCAACCCAGCCAAAACAAGTTTGACCCAAGTTTTTCAGGTTTTGGCGCGACAGTAACTGAAGAAGATGGACGCTATTTTTTTCAAACGCTGTTTCCTGTCCCATACAGCTCAAGACCTCCTCACATTCACGTCAAACTGTGGCGTGGCGACCACGAATTGTTGACCACTCAGCTCTACTTGAAAGGACAAACAGGTAACGAATGGTGGGGTGGTAAAGCCCGCGACCATTTACAGTTTGAGCCGGTAAATATTGATCGGCGAATTGTCGGAACGTTCGATTTCGTGATTGCTTAATCTGTTTGATGTTCGCTAGTAAGGCATCAACTCAGCCAGCTGCGACAAGCATTCTGTGTCTAGTATGGGATGAGGTTCGACACCAGTCACCAAAACAATATCCACCGACGGTAGTGGAGGTAGATCTTCTAAGATCTTCAGATCATCTGTGACACTGATTCTTCCCATCGCACCCATCGCCATGCCAGAGCGAACAATGGCTCGCTGCGCAGAAGAGGTGTTACAACAAGCTAAGAGTTGATATGGCGTTCCTCTTTTGGTCAGCGCATTAATAGCGGCGGCGTGGTATTTACAATCGGTTTGAAATAGCGCGAGAGGGACTGGCTGTGATTCGTCGATAGCGAAATCGGGGTGACTGATCCACACGCCTCTATCACTTGCGAGCCAGTATCCTTCTTCGCTATCGGGTGCACGAGTCACGATGGCGGCGTCTAATTTGCCTTCATCTAGCCATTCGCGGAGCGTCACGCTTGGCTCACTGTACACCTGGATAGAGCAGGTCGGTTCGGTTTGCTGCAATACGCGGATGAGTTTCGGCAGCAGACTATCGTTATAGTCTTCTGGACATCCTAAACGCAGTGGGCGTTTGTTTTCGTAGCGTTTTACTTGCTTGACGGCTTGATTGTGCAAACTTACGAGTTGCTCTGCATGCGCACGAAGTGACATACCCGCTTCGCTCAGTACTAGGTTGCGACCTTCCTTTTCGAATAAGCTGACATGGAGTTCATCTTCAAGCTTTCGCATTTGAGCACTAAACGCGGATTGGGTGCGATTGATTTGTTTTGCAGCACGAGTGAAGCTACCTGTTTCAACAAACGCAAGAAAGCTGCGCAGCGCGTCAATATCCATATTCTTTTCTATCCATCGTTTTTGTTGAAGTGTCCCATCAAAACTATCCGTTAGTTTGAAATAAAACAATCAGATATTGTGATTTCACGCTTTAATTAATAACAACACCATTTGGCATGGAGGCAACAATGCAACTCTTTATCGGAAATCAAAACTACTCAAGTTGGTCATTGCGAGCGTGGCTCATTTTTTCTCAATACGATTTAAAAGTGGATGTGACTAAGCTAACGCTGTTTACTGAAGACTTCTACGACAAGCTGGCGAGCGTAACACCAACGGCCAAAGTGCCAACATTGGTTGATGGCGAAGTCACGGTTTGGGATTCCTTAGCGATTTTGGAATATGTGAACGAGCAGTACCTACAGGGAAAGGCGTGGCCGAGCCATGTAGTGGACAAAGCGAAAGCGCGCGCGATTTCGGCTGAAATGCATTCGGGCTTTTTTGATTTGAGAAACGAGTTACCGATGAACTGTCGCGCACGTCGAAAAGTAGATCTGAGCGATGGAGCACTGAAGGATATTGCACGCATAGACGCAATTTGGTCTGAGCAAATGGCAAAGTTCCCAGACGCTTTTTTGTTTGGAGAGTGGTCGATTGCCGATGCTATGTATGCACCGGTTGCGTTGCGCTTTGAAACTTATGGCATTGAATTGTCCCAAGGCGCTAAAGCTTACCAGCAAAAAGTGCTAGCAAGCCAAGCGGTACAAAAGTGGCTAGCGGAAGCAAGTCAAGAAACAGATATTGTGCAAGAAGATGAAGCAGGAGTAGAGGTTTAAGTCCTCGATTTTGCTTCACCCTTTAAGGAGAGAGCATGATAGACACGGTGCTATCATGCTCTATTGACTACATATTCTGATAATTAGGCCCGCCACCGCCTTCTGGCGTCTTCCACGTAATGTTTTGTGACGGATCTTTTATATCGCACGTTTTACAATGTATGCAGTTCGCAGCGTTGATTTGAAACTTCACTTTCCCATCAATTTCGACCACTTCGTAAACCCCGGCAGGGCAGTAACGCTGGCTTGGCTCATCAAACAACCCGAGGTGCACATCGATGGGGATATGAGGATAAGTCAAAACAAGATGGCACGGTTGGTTTTCTTCATGTTGTGTGCCGGATAAAAACACCGAAGATGGTTTATCAAAGCTGATTTCTCCATCCGGTTTTGGATACTCAATCGGCGGGCATTCATTTTTGGGTTTTAACTGTTCGTGATCGTGGGAATGGTCTTTCACTGTCCACGGTATTGGCTTTTTAATCAGAGGAAGCCACAAGTTGTGCTCGAAGGTAGAAAGAGCTCCGCCAAACAGGGTACCGAACTTATGCAGGTTCGCTCCAAAGTTACGCGTTTCGGCGAGTTCATCGTACAGCCAAGAGGCTTCAAATCGCGTTTGATAATCAGGTTCACGCCTTGAGTCTTGTAATGCCTGATGAATGGCTTCTGATGCTAGTAAGCCTGATTTCATCGCGGTGTGGCTGCCTTTTATCTTCGCAACGTTAAGTGTTCCTGCATCACAGCCAATTAATAAACCGCCGGGGAATTGTTGTTTCGGTAAAGAAGATAACCCACCTTTTGCGATGGCTCTTGCGCCATAAGCGATACGCTGCGCCCCTTTTAGGTATTGTTTGATTGCAGGGTGGTGTTTAAAGCGCTGAAACTCATCGAATGGGCTCAAGTGGGGATTGCGATAGTTAAGATCGACAATCAACCCGATTGCAATTTGGCTGTTTTCCATGTGATAGAGGAATCCACCACCAGTTGTGTTGGTTTCGCTCAATGGCCAACCGGCGGAGTGGATGACGTTGCCTGTAAAATCTTTCGCATCAGCCGGCAGCTCCCAAATCTCTTTCAAGCCTAATGCGTAATGCTGAGGTTGTTTGCCTGCATCCAAATCGAAATGACGAATGAGCTCTTTTCCTAAATGCCCATGGCACCCTTCAGCAAACAGCGTGTATTTGGCTTTAAGTTCAATGCCCGGTTCGAAATTGGCTTTCTCTTGTCCGTTTTTATCCAGCCCCATATCGCTGGTGGTGATTCCAGTAACGGCACCTGATTCATCGTAGTTAACGCTCGCAGCGGCAAAACCAGGAAATACTTCAACACCGAGCTGCTCAGCTTGAGTAGCAAGCCAGCGACAAAGATTAGCAAGGCTAATAACGTGATTGCTTTCGTCATTATGCATGGGTTTAGGCGTGAGGAAGTGGGGCACACGTATATGATTAAGCTCCGTTGTTAGATAGAGAAAATCATCATGTTGAACGGGGGTTGAAACGGGCGCTCCCATTTCCTTCCAATCTGGGAAAAGCTCGTCTAAGGCGCGAGTTTCAAACACCGCACCAGATAATATATGTGCGCCGACCTCAGAGCCTTTTTCTACCACACAAATTGACAGCGCTTCGCCTTCACGATCTTGGTTCAACTGTGCTAATCGACATGCTGCACTTAACCCCGCAGGGCCAGCTCCGACGATCACCACATCAAACTCCATGCATTCACGTTCCATTTTTGTGCTTCCTTTTTATTTTCGTCATCTGGGTGACATTTTTCGTTTATATAGAAAACTATAGCTCAGTTAACGTAAACGTGAATTCGATGAGAGGTGGTCAAGGTTTTGAAATATGAAAGAATGACATGAGTATGAAAATCAAACCATTAGTGATGATTGTATCTGTTCGGTTGGTGGGTTTGAATTAGCGCGTAAAGCAGAAAAAAGGCTTCCATTTAGGAAGCCTTATGTCGTTATGACTTAGTTACACTTGGCCTTTGCAGATGTTCTGCAAGCACCTTGGTAAAGCGCGCGGCTTCACCGCCGGTACAAGCTCTGTGGTCAAAGGTAATGGACAGCGGCATCGCTTTTACGGCCACGGCTTGACCGTTACGGATCACGACCCGGTCCACAATTCGTCCTGCACCGACAATCGCGACTTGCGGTGGCGAAACCACTGGTGTTGCGAAAATGCCGCCAATGGCCCCAAAGTTGGATAAAGTAATGGTTGCGTGTTGTAAGTCTTCTCGGCTGATCTTTCTGTCTCGGATGCCTTTGACGGTTTGATCGAGCCAGCGACGAACGTCTTGCGGTTCATACTCATCCGCGTGGCGAAGCACGGGGACATACAGTCCGTGACGGCTATCCACCGCTACACCAAGATTGACGGTAGGATGAACACAGCGCGTCATGGTTTCGGCATCGAACCAAGCGTTGAGAGCTGGCTCTTGTTGACAAGCGTAAACGATAGCTTGTACCAGACGAATGCTGATGTCCTCGTTTGGCAACCAATCTTCCAATAACGCTTCTTCGGTAATGGTCACCGCTGCGACGTTTTGATGCGATTCTGCCATGGTCGAGACCATCGTACGGCGCGCTCCTTTGAGCACTTCAGTGCCAGGAACTTGTTTGCCTGCTTCTTCGTAAACATCGGCATCGACGATCAAACCGCTTGGTCCGCTACCGACCATCGTTTTCAAATCTACGCCTAGCTTTTTCGCTAGCAAACGCGCGGAAGGTAAAGCGGTGATGAGTTTGTCTGCCGATTTGTTGTGGCTGCCGCCCACCCAAAAATCGTCAACATTTACATTATGAGATTGGTGAGATACGGTGCCAACAACGGTTGCGGCATCGGCGGTTTGTCGTTTTTCCGCAGAGACAGTGTTTTCTGCGCCACTTTCGTCGATTTCTAGAAGTAGGGCGCCAATATTAATCACGTCGCCTTCTTCACCATGGCGGCTGACAATTCTGCCTGTGTACGGAGCAGGAACGTCTACGGTTGCTTTCGCCGTCTCAACAGTGAGGATCACTTGGTCTAGTTTGACCATGTCACCCACATTGACATGCCATTTTACAATTTCTGACTCAGCGAGACCTTCGCCGAGATCGGGTAAGTTAAACGTCTTCATTTCCAATCCTCCACGAGCTCGCGCGCTGCGATCACAATGTCTTCTTCCTGAACCATGAAATAATCTTCGTTACGGTAATAAGGCATAATGGTATCCATACCTGTGACTCGTTTAGGTGGCGCTTTTAGCAAGCACATCGCGTGCTCGGCGGTTCGAGCCAGCAGCTCAGAACCCACACCACACGTTTTACTGGCTTCATGTACAACCAGCAGGCGTCCGGTTTTCTCTAGTGAACGGAAAATCGTCGCGGTATCAATCGGCTTAATACTTGCCAGATCAATGACTTCGACTTCGATCCCTTGGCTTGATAGGGTTTGCGCAGCTTGGAGAGATTCAACAACACATGCTCCCCATGTCACGAGCGTAATATCTCGACCTTTGCGCAGCGTAAAACAAGTGTCTAACGGCAATGCTTCCCCGTTATCAATCACTTCGGATTTAACGGTGCGATAGATGCGTTTGGGTTCAAAGAACATCACTGGATCGTTACTGCGAATGGCAGCAAGCAGCAAACCGTAAGCACGCTGAGGGGAAGATGGAATCACCACTTTAAAGCCTGCGGTATGTGCAAACAGTGCTTCAATGCTTTCTGAGTGGTGTTCCGGCGCGTGAATGCCGCCACCAAAAGGCGCGCGGAATACAGCCGGACAAGTGAGGCGTCCACGAGTACGGTTACGCATTCTGGCCGCGTGACACATTAGGTGCTCCATAGCCGGGAAGACGAAACCTTGGAACTGAAATTCTGCAACAGGGCGTAAACCTTGAGTTGCCATGCCCACTGCAACGCCGCCGATTAAGGCTTCTGCAAGCGGAGTATCGATGACGCGTTTTAGTCCATACTTTTGTTTGAGCCCGACGGTTGCGCGGAATACGCCGCCGTTATCGCCCACGTCTTCGCCAAGTACGACGACGTTTGGATCGTGTTCCATTTCATGATGCAGAGCGAGGTTTACTGCTTCAACTAACGTAAGTTCAGCCATGTTTACCTCCTTGCATTCGCATTGCTTTATTGATCAATTCATCGCGTTGAGCGTGAAGCTCTTGAGGAAGCGATTCGTAGAGGTAATCGAATCCGGTTTCAGGCGCTTGTTGAGGCAAGTTTAAGTAGCGTTCAACCGCGAGCTCGACTTGTTCCTTGCAGTCGCTTTGCCATTGTTGCTCTTGTTCATCGCTCCAAGCACCTTGATTGATCAAAAAGGTTTTTAGTCGGCTCACGGGCTCGAATTGCCATGCGGTTTGCACGTCATCTGCATTACGATAACGCGTCGCATCGTCGGCGGTGGTGTGGTCACTTAGGCGATAACTTACCGCTTCGATCAGTGTCGCCCCTTTGCCTTTTCGTGCTCGCTCTAATGCGTTCATGGTGGCGTCGTACATAGCAACAACGTCGTTGCCATCGACGGTAATCCCTGGAATGCCAGCACCTTTTGCTTTTTCAGAAAGAAACTCCGCCGCGCATTGCAAACTGCGTGGTACAGAAATCGCCCACTGGTTGTTATTCACCACAAAAACCAACGGAATGTTCCATGTTCCTGCGCAGTTGATGGATTCGAGAAAATCTCCTTTGGATGTCCCACCGTCGCCACACATGACCAGTGCCGCTTCGTGGTTGCCTTGAATTTTCAACGCAGAAGCAACGCCGACCGCATGTGTACATTGTGTTGCGATTGGGACACAAAATGGCAAGTCTCGGCTTGGGATAGGGCTGCCTTCTGGCGCGAAGTCACTGCCGCGCTCATCGCCGCCCCAATATTGAAGATTTTTTTCCATACCAATGCCACGACACCACATCGCAGGCATATCGCGATAATAAGGGACGAAGACGTCATCGGTTTTTAATGCCCGTCCTACCGCTATACCAATGGCTTCTGAGCCAAGGTGTGAAGGGTAGGTACCTAGCTTACCTGTTCGTTGCAACGCAACGGCTTTCTGATCGTAGGTGCGAGTTAATACCATGTCGCGGTAAAACCCGACCAAAGTTTCAATGTCAGCCCAGTTGGGTAGTTGGCCGACTAGGTTCCCATCATGGTCGATAAACCGATGCATGGGTAACGCCTGAACGTTCATCTCAAGCTCCTTTTGACGCTGCGGGTCTTTTGGACTGCAGCTGTTCATTATTAAACCAAAGTCTGTATGGGTACTCAGTCTTTGATATCAGCGCAAAAGGCCATACCTAGGGTTGCGAATGTCATCGAGCGTTTGAGGCATCTATTTGTCCCTTAAACGATTGGTCTCTCACACCGCTGCTTGTTTGAAAAACACATTGTTTTAAAACGCAAGACCTCGTGTTGACTGCTATTCACTTGGCCCAACCCTCTGATTCAATCTTGGTATAACCAGATACAGTAAGTGTAAACAAAATGTTAAATTGTGCTTTAATTCGACTTTAACCCATCAGTAAAGTTTTGCTTACACCCCATTTTTGCAGAGTAAAATACTGGTTTTTTATATTATTCATTTCAAAATCTGAATTTAACCACTTTCATTTGTTACAAAAATGCAACAAAATTGGGCTGTGAAATTTGACAAACAAAGCTAAAGTATTTGAGTGTCGTAGATTTATTTGTTGCAGAAAGATAACTTCTTCCCAATCAGACGGAATCAAGGTAGGGTGGCAGTCAATTGAAGAAGTTTGGATTCCAACGTGCCTAAGCGGCGTTAATTCGAACCTAGTGTGGCTAAGTGTTTAGATGGCTACACAGGCTTTGAACGACGGGGGAGTGCAACACTTAGAATTCAGATTGGAGAAGTTATGTACCACGTTCACGTTTACTTTCCTTTGCAACAATTGGAAAAAGCACAAGCTCTGAATGAGATCATCCGCCAAGAGCGTCAAGATGTGTTGCGCGTGTATCCATTGGTCGACAGATTAGTCGGCCCGCACAAGATGCCGATGTTTGAAATGCACCTTGAGTCGATCAGTGAAGAGTTTTTGGCTTGGTTAGATACCATTCGTGGGGATTTTTCTGTGCTTATACACCCGGTCAGCGAACGAGAACTGCGTGATCACACAGAGAGCGCGATTTGGTTAGGTCGCGAACTAGGTGTTTTCGAAGAAAAGCTAGAAAATTAACGATTTTTGCCCAAATGGCATAGACGTATGACGTCGATATCATTTGGGCGCGTTCCCTCTCTTCCTATTTCCTTCCCTGCAATCCGTCCCGTAGTGTGCTAGACCTAAAGGTGTGCCTTCGCACGTTTAAAACCGTTAGCGTGCTCGTTTTTAAAACGAACATTACTCGCTGAGTAAACATATAAGATAGAAAAATCATCGCAATTCTAATCGCTTAGAAAGGCTTAAATACGCGTTAAACGATGTGTGACGTTAGCGATGACGATGACAATTAGGGAAGTGCAGTTTACGACCTCAATAGCAACGGCAGTGGCACAGACATTTCTAAGGGGGGAGTATGTTGACGATACTGTTGATTGCATTGGCGCTGTATATTTTCTGGCTACTGTTTCGAAATGGCCCTGCATTTGCCGAGCGACTCCCAGACCACAAACGCAATTGGGTTGGCCCCACCGCTAATCAAGAAGAATGGCGGGGCTATTGTGCGGATGTATTTCAACCTTTTAGTTCCCGCACAACTTTCTATGCTATTGCCTATTTTGCCAATTATATTGCAGTGGCGAATGCGATCTCTTGGTCCATCGTCTACGAAGGCAATTATCCTGTTATG
The DNA here is from genome assembly GCF_043106015.1 of Vibrio sp. GLN_1. NCBI lineage: Bacteria > Pseudomonadati > Pseudomonadota > Gammaproteobacteria > Vibrionales > Vibrionaceae > Vibrio > Vibrio sp. GLN_1. Next base: position 947,215 of record NZ_JBICMD010000036.1, on the reverse strand, counting down.
ATGAGCCGTTTCGGCAGCTACTTTATTGTTAGTACGCACGACGCCATGCTGGTAGCTGGATTTGTTTCTCTGGCTTTTTTTATCATTAACTGGCAATTGGCGATGCACTGCGCGAGTTTACTCAGCCAATATTTAGTGCGAATCCTCATCATCAATCGCACGCGTTTTGTCGCCATGAGTTTAGTGTTCAGCAGCTATTTTGCTTACTTGTTAACGATAGGAATTTTTTGGCTGTTTCACGACACGTACTCAATTTGGCAAGGATTGAAACTCACGCCTGCTTTTCTTTTATTAGCGTTATTGTTAGCCGTCGTGTTACCTGCCATAAAAAAAGAAACGTCCGAAAGCGAATAAGCGAGAATCGCTCTACCGTTTAAGTAGTAATTCATGTGCCATTGAGTTAGCATTGCCGACCTTTTTTTCGTCAGTGGGAGGACTCATGTATATTGGCTTTGACTATGGCACTGCAAACTGTTCAGTGGCAAAAATGGAATCAGGCAAGCCTGTTTTGCTAAATCTTGAAGGGGATAGCCCGTTCATTCCTTCCACCCTAGCAGCTCCGACTCGTGAGTCTGTGTCTGAGCATTTGTTTCGTCACCGTGACATCAAACCGTTTGATCAAGTTGGAGAGCAGGTACTGCGCCGCGCAATCAACTTGAACCGAGAAGAGAGCATCGAGCTGGAGCCAGAAGACATCGCGTTTGGTCAGGCAGCGTTGAACCGCTATTTAGAAGACCCACGCGATATCTATTACGTGAAGTCACCAAAGTCGTTTCTTGGTGCATCTGGCTTGCGTGATGTTCAGCTGAGCTTCTTTGAAGATCTGGTTTGCGCCATGATGGACAACATCAAAGCTCAGGCAGAAAACCATGCTCAGCAAAGCATTACGGATGCGGTGATTGGTCGCCCAATCAACTTTCATGGTCGTGGTGGAGAAACGGCGAACATTCAAGCGGAGAATATTTTGCTTCGCGCTGCCAAACGTGCCGGTTTTCAAAATATCGAATTTCAGTTTGAGCCCGTCGCCGCTGGATTAGAATACGAGGCGACGCTTAGCGAAGACAAACTGATTTTGGTGGTGGATATCGGTGGTGGTACAACCGACTGTTCTTTGATTCAGATGGGGCCATCTTGGCGAGGAAAAGCAGACAGAACGGCAAGTTTGTTGGCTCACAGTGGTCAGCGTGTCGGCGGTAACGATCTGGATATCGCGTTGGCTTTCAAACAGTTGATGTTCCCGTTTGGGATGGAAAGCAAGATGGAGTCGGGCATTGTGATGCCGACGACTCAGTTTTGGAATCCGATTGCTATCAATAACGTTGAAGCGCAAAACGACTTCTACTCACGTGAGAATTTAGCGGCGTTAAAATTGTTGAAGAAACAGGCACAAGAGCCAGAAAAACTAGCGCGCTTGCTAGAGGTTTATCACGAATCATTAGGCTACAACATTGTCCGCCGTGCAGAAGAAGCGAAGGTGGCACTCTCTGATCAAACGGCTTACCGTACTGGCATCAACTTATTGTCGGAGCTGATTAAAGTGGACGTTCAGCGCGATGAGATGATTGAAGCGATTGAATCACCAAAGAATAAGATGACGGCGCTGGTAACAGAAGCTGTTGAGCAAGCAGGCGTAAAACCGGATGCGATCTTTATGACTGGTGGTTCCGCTCGTTCGCCGATTTTACGTGACGCGGTACAAACCGTGTTGCCAAATATTCCTGTCGTCAGCGGTAACTATTTTGGTTCGGTAACCGCAGGCTTGGCACGCTGGGCGGACGTTTGCTTTAAGTGATCTTTAGTTCTGAGCGAGTTACTGATGTCACGCGCTAAATAGAACCTTTTTCTAATAAAAGAGCCCGGCAGTATGACCGGGCTCTTTTGTATGGAATGAAAGGGACTTAGTGGTGCATGTGTTTTTCCATATGACCTTTCTTTTCCACCGCCATTTCAACATCGATTTTGCCTGCGTTTTTGAACGTCAGCGTCATTGGGAAGCGATCGCCTTCTTGCAATGTTTGCGTTGGGTTGAAGATCATTAAGTGGAAGCTGCCTGGCTTAAATACCACGGTTTCGTGTGCCGCTACACGCACTTCATCGATTTTTATCATCTTCATTACACCGTCTTCGTTCGCGTGAGTGTGGATCTCCACGCGGCCAGCGATTGGGCTTTCTGCTGCGATCAACGCGTCTTCCGTATCCCCATGGTTGGTCAGCTGAAAGAATCCGCCAATAACAGGAGCATTTGGCGGCGCTTCACGACTCCAAGGATGATCGATGTGAATTTTTCCGGTTTCGTAATCGTGAGCAAGGCTCATAGGGCTAGCAATGAGAGCGATAAGTGACAAAGTGGCGATTTTCATTTGTTTAAGCATGTGTATTTTCCTTTTAAATAGAATGACTTCCCGAGTAAATGCTCAATGGGATAGTTGTTATTATTGTTAGCCTGGGTTCTTAAAGAACCATTAGGCAGGAAAAACACAAGGAGGGGATTGCTTTGGTGCGATATGCTGGTAAACCAATCTGCCGCATTGAGCAAAATGGTAGGGCGTGAGCGCGTGTTTAACGCGGCGTAACCACTGAATGGTGGCAAGATAAAGCCCAACCGCGACAAGCAAGAAAAATTGCACGGCTTGCAGCAGTGGACATTCAAACTGGAAACCGTCGTGTAGCTTCAAGTTATCAATAAATTCGGAAGACGGTTGAGCGTTTGCAGCGATGAGTGTATTGATGTCGACCCACTTAAAACCTTCAGCGGTACAGAGCAACACCTTTTCATTCTGAACTTTGTTAAGCCAGCTTTTATTGTGCACTTGCGTGGGATTGAGCGCCGCAGTGGAGGCCAAATACAGCTGAAACAGTACCGCGAAAATAACCGCAAGAGCGGCGACGCGTTGTTTCCTAGGTTGTATTTGAGTGGTTTCCATACGATTTGGTATCTGGCTGATTCGGCGCAGGATACTAACAAATAACCCTAAAAATGTAACTGAAAGATTTCCAAAAAGTGATGCAAGTGTGTTTTGTTTGTGTGCATTACCCACCGCGCGAAAATGTGCAAAAGGAAAAACCAGGTGAGTCGTGAACCCAAGGCTATTAACGACGGGCGATAGCGAAAATTGACTGGCGAGTTAGTGTGCAAAATTTGAGGGATAAAGGATCAAACTGAACACTGATTCTGCACTTGTTTTACGTTAACGGAATTATGACAGTAATTTAATAAAGGATACGGTATTCTCTCGCTCCTTTGTGTATTCCTGAGCGTTTCTTGCTGTGGCAAGAGAGGCGTCATCTTAAGAAATTTCTCCAATGAAATACGAACAACAGATCGAATTTCGATACCCTAAAGGTCGATTCGCGATGGTGAGTGTTTATACATTCACAGGCGCCGCTATTTTAGCGTCGACGATTTTTTCTCTATTGCTATTTTTATCAATTGACGACAACCCAATGATGCAGGCGCTGTTTGGTGGTTTGGCCATCATCTTTGAAGCTGGCAAATTTTATGCGTGGTATGAATACGGCGAGCGTCGCGCCCACAGAAATTACGGTGGGGCAATTACGGCCTTGGTGTTTTACTCTGTGCTTGCCGCTATCTCTATTGGCGGTAGTATCGGCGGCATCAACAGCGCGACTAACAGCGCACAAAGCCATATTTCTGTCGAGCAAGCAAAAATCGAAGCGTTTAACCGCCAGATTGCGTCTATCGATAAACAGATCGAGCTGAACAACATAGCGGCGCAGAAGTACATCGAAATGGAGCGCATCGCAACGGGGGTGACGCGAATTCAAGAGCAAAACAAAACCCTGCGTGAAGAACAGCAGAGATTGGCGATGGAGCGAGACAGCCTGCCTCCGGTAACGCAAGGCTCGGTCATCGGTCTGATCGATAGCCTTGCAAATGCGTTCGGTACGACATCGCAACAAGCTCAGTTATGGCTGGTGGTGTTCTTATCCATCCTGCTCGATTTCTTTGCGGCGTTTTTTGTTGGTTTGATTGGTGAAGAGCAACGTTTCCGTCACTATTACCGTCGCTACGCAGGCATGACCGTGGCATCAATTCGCGATATTGACCCAGAGCCAGCGGGTTATCTACCACACATTAAGGATGAAGATGAACCCGCCATTGAGCAAAAAGTTGAAGAACCGGAAGAGCCAAAAACACTGCTAGAACAGGTGAGCGATGCCCTTAAAACTCATCAAATCACGTGTACGAAAAAAGCGGTAGCGAAGCAATTTAGACTTTCTGCGGAAGAGGTAGACAAAGTCTTCGAAGAGCTGGCAGAGCTTGGGCTGGTGGGTAAAAAAGCCAACCACCATTACCATTGGATTGGTCAAGCTGAAGCCGCTTAATGGTCTAGACTCAGTAAATATTTAAAGAGCGTCGATGGGCGCTCTTTTCTGTTTCCGCAATTTATCTTCCACGCTTAAACTTAATCGCTTAAGCCTTAATCTTTATTGAGCTTTTTGGTCACGTCTTTCACCGTTTTCTTCTCTTTTTCTGGTGTCATCGCATCAACTGCTTTGCCTGCCATCCCTTCATCCGGCAGTTTGTCTTTTCCTGCATCAACTGCGGTATCTTTCAATGCTTCTTTAGGCGTACAGCGACCGCCAACACCAACCACGGCTTTTGTTGCTGCGGCTTTGGCTGCTTTTTCTGCATCGCAGTCGGGGTCCATCACGCTAGCTAAGCTGGTGGTTGAACCAAAAAGCAAGATAAGCAGAGCGAGGTTACGTTTTTTCATGGTAGTCACCGATGTTGTGAAACATAGGTAAAGTGTAATTGAGGGAAAAGAGTTTGGCTGAGAATTTGCTGGTTTAATCTAGGGATGCAAAGTAAGAAAAAGTGCCACCGAAGTGACACTTTTATTGGGCTTTGTTTAAACGTGGTGGTAGACCTAGTTTAGTCGTCGTAGCCTTCTCGCTCGATTTCGCGAGCGACGTTTTGATTATTGATGATCACACCATCGACTTCGACACGAGCACCATTCAAGTTAAGTTCTTCAATGCCTTGGAATTGAGTTTGCGCATCGATAACCACTAATTTGTTATTTAGCCGTTGATCAGCATCATTCTCACAACGTTCGATTTCAAATGTTCTTGCATTCGCATCGTAATTTGACACATAACCTTCACATTCAAATTCTTTGCCTTGCCATTGATGGTTGTCATCAAAATCTGGCGCTTCAAACTCAACGACGGTGGCAATGCGTTTGCCATTTCTCAAGACAGAAGAAACGTCGACTTCTTGGCCTTGTTTTAAACTCATTTTGCTACCGTCTTCGAATCGAGTTGCGTTATCAACAAAGAACGCACCGCGGTAGTTTAGTGAAAACTCGCTGTAATCGTTCGCAACCCAAGTGACGATGCCTTCTACATCGCTGTCGTTTTCTAGGTTGTCATAGCCTTCTATTTCGACGTCAGAGGCGACAAAAATATCCCCCTCCATTTTGCCTTCCGCTTCTACCCATTGACCTACTTTTAGTTGGTCCACACTGTGGTAAGACACGGTGATGTTTGCGCCCAGTTTGAAGGTGCTTTGGTTTGCATCAATGCTTGCGATTCGGCCTTCAATTTCGTACATGTCGCCTATGCTTGGGTAGTGGTCAACGTCAATTTCCACCACAGATAAGACTTTGTAGCCAGCATCAGCAGTTGGAAGTGAAGACACCATCACCCAATCACCTAAATCGATCTCGTTACTTAAGCCATCAAACTGCAGTTCTACACCATTTACGGAGAAGGTTTTCTTTGCGTAATCAATGGCAGTCACTCGACCAGTAATGGTTGGTTCTAGTGACACAACGGCATGCGCATCTGTTGTTTTTTGGATGTTTTCATCCACTTTTACCATCATATTTGGTTGCACAACAGCTAACGCTAATGGAGTTGTACCGTAAACCACCTTTGAAACGCGGTAAGTATATCCATTGACGGTTAATGTGCTTTCTTTAGCATCTACAGATTCAACAGACCCAATAGCCGCACTTGGTTTTGCTGCTGGGAGTGTTGATGAGCTGTCGTTATTGTCGCTGCCAGAACCACCACAACCAGACAATGCCAAACCTACGACAGAAATAAGAGCCAGTTTTTTCATTGTATTAACCTCAATTTACGAGCTAGTTTAGGAATTTGGCGGTATCTTATGAGGCATACCGTGAAGAGATCGTGAAGAAATGTGAGTCGTATGAAAATTTTAATTGTTGATGATAACCACAATGTTTCCGAGACCATTGCTGACTACCTAGAACTCGAAGGTATGACGATAGATTGCGCGTATCACGGAGAGGCTGCGCTGGCGTTGTTGGAAGATAACCATTACGACGTGATCATTATGGATATCATGATGCCAAAACTCGATGGCATCAGTACCGTACAAAAGCTGCGTCAGGAACAGTTTTGCGGAACGCCCATTCTTTTTCTAACCGCAAAAGACACATTAGATGACAAAATAGCGGCATTTAAAGCGGGTGGGGATGACTACTTAATGAAGCCGTTTGCGATGCAAGAGCTCAGCTTACGCATTCATGCTTTAGCTAGTCGTGGTCCACGCCAAGACATTGGTACGCTGACGTTCGCTGATATCTGTTTAGATGCGCGCACTGGTAAAGTCACGCGCGATGGTAAAGAGATCAAGCTAAGTCGCATCCAAACCAAAATCTTAAAGTTGCTCTTGAAGTACGCGCCTGCGTCAGTATCACGAACGGAAGTGATCGAAAGTGTTTGGGGTGACGAACCACCTAGTAGTGATGCATTACGCAGTCATATTTATGGTTTGAGAACTGCGCTCGATAAAGGTTTTGAAGAATCACGATTAGAGACTATTCATGGACAAGGCTACCGACTTAAAGCATAACGAATACCCAAGTATTTATCGCAAGATTCGCTGGGGTTTTGGCGTGATGACGTTCGTCATGTTTACGCTGTTTTGGTCACTGATTTATGTCGCAGAAAACAAACTTGAGGTATTGAGCCTTCATCACTGGCTCGATACAGAAGCGGCGCTCTACACCGAAAATTTTCAAAAGCAGGGTTGGAAGGCCCCGTTACCAAACAAGTTGGAATTTAACTCCTATTGGAGTAAAGCACCGACGCCAAGTTGGTTGCTCGCGTTCAAATCTCCAGGCTTTTATGAATACTTGTTGGGCGAAGAGGATAAGCACTTTGTGGTGTTTGATCATCCTTCTGGCGAAGGTTTGATGTACATCGTCTTCCAAGATGACTCGGACGATTATCTGGATGAATATGAAAGCTCATTGCACCAGTTCACTCTGTTATTGGGCGGGTTGTTTTCCTTGATTATGCTTGGTTACGGTATTTATATGGTGAAAATTTTGTCTCGACCGCTCGCTAAAATCGAGTCAAAAATCAGCCAGATGCCACCCGACCAGCCTGCATTTGAAGTGGAAACGAAGTTCAGTGAAACGCGCCATATTGAGCAGACGTTGTTAGACAGTAAGAACGACATCGCGGGCTATTTCCGCCGCGAACAAGAGTTTAGTCGCTTTGCCTCCCATGAGCTTCGCACGCCTATTATGGTGATCGCAGGCTCAACAGACATTTTATCTCGAGTGCCTGACCAGCCAAGGGTGGCACAAAAAGCGATTGCGCGAATGCAAGCTGCGTGTGAAGACATGCGCGTTTTGACCGAGGCGTTTTTGTTGTTAGGCAAAGAGAAAATTGAGCCGCAGCACTTTGGCGAACAAACGCTTTTAGTTTGTTTACACCAGCAATTGGAAGAGCTTGCTCCGTTGTTTGCAAAGCAAGATGCGCATTATCAGCTTAACGAACAAAATAGCGGCGAAGTGTATGCGCCAGCAAGCTTCGTGACGATAGTCATCAACAATTTAATCAAAAATGCATTCAGTTATAGCGTTGGAGACATCGAGATCGATCTACAGCAAAACACGCTGATTATCACCAATCGTCATGACGGGAACGAAACGTATAATGCGGGTTATGGTTGCGGCTTAGTGATTGTGCAACGCATTTGTGAACGGATGGGGTGGCCGTTTGAATTAAACGATGATGGCGTCCGATTTAGCGCGAAAGTGACGTTTGTTTCTTAACGTCCAAATCTGCCAATGAAGCCAGAGTTAACGTTCTGGCTTTTTTGTCTCACTTTTTACCTCTAACTCATAGTGAAACAAGAAAAAACTGGGATTTGATTTAGAATAAGTAGAGCGAAACAGAAACTTAAGGAATGGCTATGCTTGCTTATCAGGTCAGCAAAAGTATTGAAATCAACAAATCTCAAAGTGAGATCATCGATTATCTAAAGGATTTTAAAAACTGGCCTGAGTGGTCTCCTTGGATCATTTTGGAGCCAAGCTGCGAGCTGACTTACAGTGACAATCAAGGCCACGTTGGTGCTGGTTACCAATGGAATGGGCAACGAATTGGAACGGGGGCGGTTGTTCTGGAAAGCACACAAGAACATCGTTTAGACATGGAGCTGCATTTTTTTCGCCCCATCAAAAGCCACGGCAAGGTGACGCTCATCGTGACGCCGTCACAAGATGGTTGTACCGTAGAGTGGCAAATGCAGTCTCGTGTTCCTTGGTATCTGTTTTTTCTGAAAACGATGTTCAAATCCATGGTTGAAATGGATTACGATCGTGGACTCAAGATGCTAAAAAGCCAGTTAGAAACTGGGCAAATATTGTCGCAGTTGAGCGAAATCGGCACTCGTCATCAAGATTTGATTCATTACGTTGGTTTGCAAGGTTCAGGCACAATTCCTGAGCTTGGTCCAATCATGAAAAAGCAAACTCAAAGTCTATACGAACTGATGCAGAAAGAAAGTCTGCCCGTCAACGGCGAACTGTTCTGCTATTACCTTTCAATGGACATGAAGCTCGGTCATTTTGAATTTGTAACCTGCTTGCCCGTGAGTGAAATGGTAGAGGTACCAAATGGTTTTGTGTTTGGCACGATTCCAGCGTGTGAAACTTTTGTGATTGAGCACAAAGGTGACTACCAGTTTTTGGGCAATGCGTGGTCGTTAGGGATGAATTTGACACGCCAAAACGGCATAAAAGTGAAGAGCAAGCCTTTGGGGATTGAGTGCTACTTGAATAACCCGAATGAGACACCTAAAGCTGGCCTACGTACAGAAGTGATCCTATTTAAGAAATGATTTGGGTTGCAAAACCATGATGTAACACGCGGTTTCATCCTAACTGAATGATAGTATTGATGAATACTTGTAAGCAAAACAGTAATTAAAGTGACGGCTTATACTCGCAGTCACTTTTTCATGGATGAAATATGACAATCAGATACTCTTTACTTGCGGCCAGTTTACTGGCCGGGTTTGTTCACGCCAATGAAACACCGAAAAATATTATTTATATGATCGGTGATGGAATGGGCCCTGCCTACACAACCGCCTACCGTTATTATCAAGATAACCCAGAAACTAAACAGATTGAGCCTACAGTCTTTGACTCGATACTGGTTGGCATGGCTCACACCTATCCCGATGATGATACTTATGTCACTGACAGTGCAGCAGGCGCGACGGCCTTAAGCAGTGGTATAAAGAGTTACAATGGCGCCGTCGCTGTCGATACCCATAAAAAGCCAGTTAAAACGATGTTGGAAGTAGCGAAAGAGCAGGGCATGACAACCGCTTTGGTGGCGACTTCGCAAATTAACCACGCGACGCCCGCAAGCTTTGCCGCGCACAACGAATCTCGTCGTAATTATGATCAGATAGCAGACGACTACTTGGATAACAAAGTAAATGGAAAGCTGCCCGTCGATCTGTTACTTGGTGGAGGTGTTCGATACTTTGAGCGTGAAGACAGAAACCTGATTGAAGAATTTAAAACGCAGGGTTATCAATACCTAACGGATTTTGATACCTTGCCTTCGTTGCAAACATTGCCTGCGATTGGGTTGTTTGCCGACAAAGCATTTCCGTTTGCTTTGGATGAGAATCCCAACCGACTCGAGAAGATGACGAACAAGGCGCTGTCGTTATTGTCGCGCTCAGAGCATGGCTTTTTCGTTATGATCGAAGGAAGCCAAATCGACTGGTGCGGTCATGCGAATGACATAGCATGCGCGATGGCAGAAATGGATGATTTTGCTAAGTCGATTGCTTTAGCCAAGGCGTATGTTGATGCTCATCCTGACACTTTGCTCGTTGTCACCGCCGATCACTCCACGGGAGGTTTAACTATCGGCGCAAATGGTCAATACGACTGGAAAACGGATGTGATCAAAGGCGTGCATCAAACGGCGTGGCCATTAGCAACGTCACTTGCAAAGGGTTCAGACATCAAACAAGTGTGGTCAGAATCAGTAGATTGGGTGCTATCAGATGTGCAATTTGAGCTCCTCATTGACGCGAAGAAGAGTGAAGAGCCCGCGAAAGCGCTTTATCAAGCCGTAAAGTCAATCATCAACGATCAAAGCCTTACAGGTTGGACGACAAAAGGACATACCGCGGTGGATGTTCAGGTGTTTGCTTATGGTAAGGGGTCACAAGCATTCGTTGGCTCTCAGAACAATACCGATATCGCAAACAAGTTGATTGGTTATCTTCAATAAGAGATGTTTTTTAGCCGAAGATAAGTTAGAAGTTACTCTGTAAACGAAAGAACAAAGAAAATGCCTCAGCAATTGCTGAGGCATTGTTTTAGAAGCCAACTTCTCTTGCTAGAGAATTATTGTGCACGGTATTTACCGCTGTTTAGTTCAATTTTAGACGCTTTGACGCGACTGTCAGCATTCAAGTAATCGCTGATGCTAAGCAAGTCTTGTCCTTCAGAAGCTTTTAGCACCGCAGATTCACCATTTGCAAACACAACGTCTAGCTTTAACTCTTTTGCTACTGCTTTGGCATCAGCGGCGTTGTTTACGGTGATGTAGATAAGTCCCGTCGCTTTAGACACATTGCCAAACGCGTTCTTAAACACCTCGTCACCGGCTTGCAGTTTAACCGCTTCAGAGAGATTGCTCACCGTGTTCGTTTGCACTTTACGATACGCTTCACCATTCACCTCAACCGCATCAGAAGGAACAAACAACTCGGGATTTGGTTGTTGCGACAACTGCGTTTCGGCATAGGCTGCGTTGGCTATTAGTGAAAGAGCCAAAATAGAAAATGTCTGATATTTCATGTGATTGACTCCTTAGTGGCCAAAGATACGCATAGACCAGTTTTTGATAACTCCTGGCTTTGCGTTGTTCGCCATCGGTACATCATAGATAGCGGATGAGTTGAAGTAAGCGATAAATGAGAAGACTTCATCACCGTTTGTATCGATAGCTCTCAGTGTCCATTCACCCTTGGCATTCTCGCCGTAGAATTGGTTAGACAACATCAGTTGGTTTTCGTAACCCGTAATGTTTGGATCAAGAGACTGCCCAATAAGGCCGTTACGTGGTGTTTGCAATACGGAGCGAGTGCCTGATGGGGAAACAAGCTCGATTGCCAAATCAGGTAGACGCGAGTGCTCTAGCGTCAGCTGCACCTGTACAGACTCAACGGTAATGTCGTCAGTAATTGCGATGTTTGACGAACCACCAGCAAGGCTTGCATCTGGCACACTGACTTCTGTTGCATTGTTTGCCCACGGTGTGATGATTTGCGCTGGCAGAACATTGTTTGTCATGCGAGCGCGTTTCATCGCTTCATCCAAATCAACGGCACCAAAACCATAGAAGGTATGGAAGTTCACGCCAGCCGCGTTTTTCTGCCAAGGTGAGATTGCTTCGTAGCTCACCAACTCGCCTTTATCATTGGTAAATTCAAGTTGAACACCCGGATGTTCGGCATCGGTAACGCGTGCGGTTTCTGCTAGCAACGCACGAACATCACGGGCAGATAAAGCGTGGTTGGTTGACATGATAGCGGCGATTGCACCAGAAGTGTTCGGCGCAGCCGATGATGTGCCGTTCATGGTGCTGGTGTAATTACAGTTTGGGTCAAGCTCTGTACCACCGTGTAGACCATTAATACCAAGGCCGTCACTGGTGTTTTGTCCTTCTTCACATCCCATCAGGTCAGTGGTGACCATCGCAGGGAAGTCTTGCCCGTATTCCCCTGCTGGCGCGGCAACCCACACGTTAGCGCCAACAGAAGAGTAACTTGCTCGGGTGCCATCTGCGCGTAGCGCGCTGGTGACAAGGTTGAAGTAGCTTGAGTTGTCGTAAGATTGCGCCGAGTTGTGCATCGGTAAACCTTGGTTTCCTCCTCCCGCGAAGAAATCGCTAGGAAGAACGAAGAATCGTCCAGTGTTGAAATAGCGGTAACCATTCCCCGCAGACTTGACAAACAGTGCACCGCGGCCCCAAGCGTTCGTTTCGCTGACGTTCTGCATGACATCCATTTCAAGCTTGAACTCTGGGTCATTCTCATCAAACGCGATTGGGTTGATCGGACTAAAGCCATAGCTTTGGTTAAATACGCGTACATCTCGCGTCGCTGGGTCCATACCGTGAGAAATTAACCAACCTTCTAATGTTTGGTTTGCAAGCCAGTTAAAACCAACAAGCGAAGAGCGAGAAGCAACGCCGCGTCCACCTTCACCATTGTTACCTACCGCACTAATCAAACCAGCAACGGCAGTACCGTGGCCGTTAGTGTCGACGGGATAACTGGATGGGAATAAAGAGTCTTCAACGAAGTTTCTGCTACCTGTGACTACGTTGCCTGCAAGGTCTGGGTGATCGATCTGCACACCAGAATCAATGACCGCAACTTTAACGCCAATACCGGCAATGCCCATGGCTTGCGTAAGTTTGGTGTTTAAGTCATTACCCGCAACAGCAGGGTTTGCTGCGAATGCAGTTTGGCCAGTGTTGTCGAGATGCCATTGTTCTGAATAGAGCGGATCAAACGCCGAGACGGCAGGTGCAAGGCCCACAGCCAACATAGCGGCAAATAGGCGAGTAAAGCGTGTTTCCATTTGTGACCTCATGTCTTTGTTTGGAATTTTTGTCCCTGTTCGATACTCCTTTAAACAGGAATGAATAAAACTAGCGGCAAAGAATGAGGACGCAAACTGTTTACAAATTGTTTACGTTGTTTTTTCGACGGACTGCGTAAATTGATGTTAACTCACTGAAGTAAAGGAAGGTTTTGGCTGATCTTGATCATTGTTAGCTGTAAAAAAGCAGAAAGTTGGTAAGGACTTTCTGCTTTCTATCTCATCTGTTAGCTGGAGAGAGGTGATAGCTACTACAGTTACTATTTGGTGGAGGCCGGCTGAATGGTTGCCATCGGTTTGCGCGGTGCTGGCTTTTTCTTTGGTAGCACGCTATCGACAAACTTCTCCAAATACCACTTATTCAATTCGTTATCGCACCATTTTTTATTGAGTCCACGGCGGTTGAATTCTGCACCAATCGCGACTTTGGTTTGGTTCGTTGAACGATTGTAATACAGCGTCTCACAAAGTTGAGTATTGCTCATTTGTTGAGCATACATGTTCACACTGCTGCTACGCATGCCCATTTGCGACGCTTGTTGATTACTACAAGCGGATAAAACAACAGGAGAAAGCAAGGCGAATATTAATTTTTTCTTCATGGAAGTATCTATTTACTCGTGGACGCCATTAAGACGTCGAGTGAATCTTAAATTGGTTTCTGCCCGCTTGTTTTGCGTCATATAACGCTTGGTCGGCCAAGAAGAACCATTGGTCCCACTCTTGTTTGATGGTTTGGGCTGATAACCGGTCGACCGCACCAAGCGAAATTGTGGCGTTTATTGGCTTAGAGTCAATGATTAATGGCGTATTTTCAATGACATGTCTCAAACGCTCTAGCGATTTCGCACAATCATTTGGATCGTTCACCTCCACCAGCAACACAAATTCTTCACCGCCCCAGCGAATCAGCAGGTCACCTGAACGAGTAGATTCGTTGAAGATAGAGGCAATGTGCATCAACATTTGGTCGCCGATGTCGTGACCATAAGTGTCGTTAAACGCTTTGAAATGGTCGACATCAAGAACCGCAAGCGCGAAGGTTCTATCTGGAGTGCGGCGGGCCATCTTCTCTAACCAGACTTCTAAATAGCGGCGATTGTGAAGGCCAGTCAAAAGATCTGTAGTACTTTCTTGCGTCAGTGCTTTATTGATCTTTTTGACTCGCAAAACATAACGGAAACCCACCACACCAATGGCTGCAATAGCGATAAAGTAGAACATTTCGCGATAACGTTGCGAGCGCAACTCAGAGGCTTGAAGTGCGTTTTTCGTCTCAAGCAAATTCAATTCTTTCTGAGCCAGTTTCGCTTCAAGATCAAACTTAATGTTGATCATTTCTTCGCCGTGAATGTGCTCAGAAAATTCTTCTTCAAGTGCTCTCAACTGAGACAAATAGCGGAAGGCGGCTTCATAATTTTGCAGCACTTGGTTGGCGTTGACCAAAACCGACAACATATCGATACGCTGTTTTAGCTCAAGCTCATTGGTTGATTTGGTTTGTTCTAGGACGAGGAGAGCGGTTCGAATCGCTTTGTCGTATTGCTTGTCGGCGAGATACGCTTCGGCAAACGCTTCATGGCATGGCATCTTAATGATTTCGATGCCGTCTGGGTTAGGTAACTCAACACAGCGTTGTGCGAGCAGTAGGGCATCGTCTGTTTTACCGATGCTACTTAGCATTTGAGAAAAGTTGGACAATGAATGATGTTTAATGACATCCGACCCTGTTTGCATTGAGCGTCGAATCGCCTCATGGAAGTAGTATTCGGCTTTCTCACTGTCTCCTAAGCCAAGATGAACAATGCTTAAGTTGGCATAGATTACGCCAATAAAGAAACTGTTGTCGTACTCATATTCGCTGCTCTCATATACATCGAGTGCTTGTTTTAGATAGTTGCTTGCGCGATTCCAATCGGAGGAGTCTAAATAGACAGTACCGATGTTGTTAAGCGTCATCGCAACTTGAATCTCAAACACTGTATTTTCAAGTAACTCGTAGGCGGTACGATAATGTTTTAATCCGTTGTGGATTTGGTTACGCGCAATTTCTAAATTTCCCATCCAGCGATAAGCGCGGCCTTGCAGCGCCAGATAGCCAATATCACGAGACTCCCCAATTACATCGTGGAGCAAAAGCTCTGCGTGCCAATCGTCATCCAACTCAATCATTCGAATCGCTTTGTTCAATTTTGCTTCTGCGACAACCCAAGGCATATTGTGTTTTCGACCAAACTCGATCAAATCTGGCATGTCGTCAGGTAGGGGAACACCTTCATAGCGTTCTAAATAAATACGAGCAAAATAGTAGAGGGCGAGCGTTTCGGGCGAAGCATCTTGCGGAACCGTGAGCACATTTTCTTTGATTGAGCGAGGCTTACCCATAGAACGGAAGTAGGTACTCAACATGGGTTGGCTTTCGGGCGAAATGTGTTCTTCGAGATAGATATGTTTATCTGTATTGGCGAAGACATAACCAGTCTGGAAGAAGAGTCCAATCACCGCTAATAGAGCGCAAGACAGCGTTTTAATCGGAAAGTGCATGAGCTTATTAATAAATTGTGATCTCGTTAAGTAGCAGTACTTGCTAAGTCTATCACTTCTTATCTATTAAGTGCTTATGGATTCCCCAAGAATAAGGGATTTTAAGGCGAGTATAATTGATTGATTTGATTTAATTTTTTGATTTATAAAGAAAAGTGCTTTTTATAAGTTGGGAAATAATTTTAATCGCAATATAAGGGAACCGGAGGTTTTGACTGAGAAATAGCGATAATCGATGAAGATATTTCCATGTGAATTATGTGTGATACTGCTCCCAAAAGTAATTCCGATCTCCAAAAGATGATTTTGGTGTCATAAATATTTAATGTTTGTATGGGTTGTTAAAAAAATGGATATTCGACATAGTGTTATTAAGCCAAAGTAAATTGGCTGTTCATAACAAACAGGAGATTATTTATGCATAACGAAATGATTCAACCGTCGCACTTCGGCATCATTGCTCGCACTTGTATCGCCTCAGTAGTAATGTTGGCGGGTGTTTTCGCTCTTATTTAGTGGAGTGACGTAAGCTAGATTACGTTTTAGAAAACAAAAGCAAAATTCAGGGAATTACCTTCAGTTGTAAACGGTATTCCCCTGAAAATCACTCAAAGTAACCCCTTCTTAGCTGAGTAAGCTAAAAACCAAAGCACTTACCGCAACAATACCTGTGATCAGAACAAAATAGGTAGAGAGCTTTCCACGATACTGCTTCATCGACTCAATCTTATGTACCGCCAACATCGGCATAATGAACAAGATCATTGCGATAACTGGCCCAGATAACGCTTCCATCATGCCTAAAATACTTGGGTTCATGATTGCTGCAGCCCAAATTGACAAGAAAAGAACCACTACGCTAATACGATCAACACGTGTTTCAGACAAATTTGAGTGCTTTGTGATTAAGCCGTTCAAGCTTTCACGTGCGCCTAAGAAATGACCAAGGAAAGAAGAAGTGATCGCGACAAACGCCACCAAAGGACCAAGTGTTGCGATGAACGGGTTATCCGTTGCGTTTGCAAGGTAAGAGAGTACGGATACGTTTTGCGCTTTTGCCTGTGCAAGTTGCTCTGGCGATAGTGCTAATACGCACGAGAAAACAAACAATAGCACGAATGCGATAAGCATGATGCTCGTGCGACGTAAAATCAGTTCGGCTTTTGCATCGGCATCATCGCCGTAGTGTCGGCGCTGAACATTGGCAAAGCTAGAGATCGCTGCTGCATGGCTAAACGAGAAAATCACAACAGGAACGGCTAACCACATTGTGCTCGCAAACGCACCCATGTCCGGTGTATCAAGCACGGGCATTGTCCAGTTCGGCATTAAGTAGAATGAGAGGAAAGCGAGAATCGCAACAAGTGGGTACACCATAACGGCAAACGCGCGCAGCATCACTTTTTCGCCCGCCATCATAATGGCAATCAAAGCGAACACTAATACGCCCGAAAGTAGCTCGCGTGGTAAGGCTTCCATTCCCGCTTGGTTCACCATAAAGCTGTCTACAGTATTGGTGATGCCCACGCCGTAAATTAACAGGATAGGAAAAATCGATAGGAAATAAAGCAGAGAGATTGAACGTCCCGCTTTTGCGCCAAAGTGTTCTTCAACCACATCGGTAAAGTCGGCATTTTTGATCTTAGAAGACAATACAAAGCGCGCTAAACCGCGATGGGCGAGGTAAGTCATTGGAAATGCCAAAAACGCCATTGCGACTAGTGGCCAAAACCCACCGATGCCCAAGTTGATTGGCAGAAACAAAATACCGGCACCAACGGCGGTCCCGAATAGGCTAAGTACCCAATGTGTGTCATGTTTTGACCAAGAGGTTGTTGTGTTTAATTCACTAGAATTTAACGTATTTCGAGATTCTTTCACTTAAGACTCGCCTTTATAAAAATAATAATGTGGCGGATGGTATCTGTTTTAGTGATTGTTATCACATCAACTATGTGGTGAATCGTGCTGATAAAAAGACAATTTTGTAAATTATCAAACTATGAATATTTTTAAAAACTAGATTTATATTCTGTACTTTGGTGTGTAAATTGAAGTTATTTACCAAATTTTCAATATTTTTTGGTTTTAGATTTTGTGGTTAAAATGTATCCATGGTGGTATTTGCTATGGATGAGGGCAAGGAAAGTGTTCCGCTCCAACTGTTTGAGTTGACAGCAAAAGTTGGGTTTAACGAAGGATTCCTCTATATTGCCGCAAACAAAGGAGTTTAGGAGTAGAGTTGAGATGGACATTTTGTCTGCGCGTAAAGAAGATTTAGCCGCTGTTTATGCTTTAGAAAACAAGTTGTTTGGAGAACATTCGTATCCTCAGTTTTTTATACGACAAGCGTACGATTGTTGGGGTGAAAGCTTGTTAGTTGCAAAGGAAGGAGAAGCAGTTGCTGGTTATGTGCTTTTAACCACCAGCAATGTCGCGAAGCACTATTGGATAATGTCGCTAGCCGTAAATTCCGAATTTCGCGGTCGAGGAATCGCGAGATCATTAGTTGAGCGGGTGATGGCACCTCTGGCCGAAGGTTCTAGTGTTAAACTGACGGTTGACCCTCTCAACCAACCTGCATTGTCTCTCTATCAATCTATGGGTTTTACCGTACTAGAAGAAGAAGCGAACTACTTCGGTGATGAAGAATCCCGTTTGGTGATGGAATTCGTAAAGTAGGCCTGCACAGAAATGAGTCCAATCTGCACTTAAAATGTGCGGATTTAAAAATGTGCCGTTCATCATTTTTCATAATGCCTTGTAATTAAAGCATTTTCATTATTGGCACTTTGTTTGCTATTTGTAGAATGTTCATCGTTAACTCGATGACCGCTCTCCAGAGCAGGCGGAGATGCGGGTTAGGGTATTACTTTTTAAAAATGTACTTACAGCGTTAAAGGCATTGCAGCCTCTCCAGTTTGGAGAGGCTTTTTTTTGCTCGCATGGTTGGGTTTGTAAGTCGTGTTGGTTAATAGCAGGAGGCGTAATGTCGCAAGGATGCAGAAAAACGACCTGTCCTTATTGCGGGGTAGGATGCGGGGTTGAAGTAAACTCAAAAGGAATTGTTGGGGACGATAACCATCCTGCGAACGCGGGAGCCTTATGTGTGAAAGGTGTTGCGTTGGCTGAAAGCTTAAACATGCCATCACGCCTTTTGTATCCGAAGCTTGTCACCAAGGAGCGGCCACAAGGTAAAGAAATTCACTGGTCGCAAGCCACAAACATGATTGCTGAAAAGATCCATCAAGCTAAAGCGGAGTTTGGGCCTGATTCCGTCGCGATGTATGTGTCAGGTCAGTTATTAACGGAAGACTATTACGTTGCTAACAAGCTGATGAAAGGGTACGTCGGCAGCGCTAATATCGATACGAACTCCCGTTTGTGTATGTCTTCGGCGGTTGCGGCTCATGTACGAGCATTTGGCGAAGATGTCGTTCCCGTCAATTACGACGACATTGATAGCACGGAATTACTGATTATTTGCGGAGCGAATACGGCATGGACGCACCCGGTGTTATTTCGTCGTATTCAACAAGCGAGAGAGAACAATCCAAGTCTCAAGTTAGTGGTGATCGATCCACGAGAAACTGTTACGGCGCAGCAAGCCGATTTACATTTAGCGATAAAAAACGACGGCGACGTTTCATTGTTTAACGGTCTACTTAAATTTCTTATCGATCAGCCATGTCTTGATTCTCAATACATTCAATCTCATACCGATGGCTTTGATGCGATAGCGAGAGAAGTAACTCAACAACGTTACGATGTCACTAATTTAGCAACTGATGTAGGCGTTTCACAAGACAAACTCACAACGTTTTTCCAATGGTTTGCCCACAGCCCGACTGCGATTACGCTTTTTTGCCAAGGGGTTAACCAAGCCGAAAATGGTGTCGATAAAGGCAATGCGATCATCAATGCGCATTTAGCAACGGGTAAAATTGGCAGGGTGGGCTGTGGCCCGTTTTCCATTACCGGGCAACCTAATGCAATGGGTGGGCGAGAAGTCGGTGGTTTGGCAAACCAGTTAGCGGTTCATCGCGCTTTTGACGCAGGGTCTATCAAGCAAGTGCAGGCGTTTTGGGAGTCACCAGAAATCGCTACAAAACCGGGGCTAAAAGCGGTTGAACTGTTTGAAGCGGTTGAGCGTGGTGAGATTAAAGTTCTGTGGATCATGGCGACCAACCCCGTTGTCTCTTTGCCAGACAATCAGTTTGTTAAGAGGGCGCTAGAACGCTGTCCGTTTGTGATTGTCTCGGATATTACCGCTGAGTCGGATGTTGCGCGTTACGCCGACTTGGTGCTTCCGGCGGCTGGATGGGGTGAAAAACAGGGGATGGTAACTAACTCTGAGCGTCGACTTTCTAGGCAGCGCCAGTTTCAAACACCTCCCGGTGAAGCAAAGTCAGATTGGTGGGCGATAAGTCAAGTCGGACAAGCTCTGTGTGCATTGGAAAAGACACAAAGTGGCTTTGCGTTTACTTCTGAGCTGGCGGTATTCAAGGAATATGCGGCGATGACAGGTATGAATGCAGATTCACCATTGAAGCTAGATCTTTTTCAATACGCGAACTTAACCGAGCAAGAATACGAAGAGTGGGTGCCAACACAATGGGGAGGAGAGCGTCCTTTTGCTGATGGTGTCTATTCGCACCCAGATGGTAAAGCGCGTTTTGTCGTGGCCAGTGAATCTCCAACGAGTTTAGCCAGAACGAAAGGCTGGTGGCTTAATACGGGTAGACAACGAGATCAATGGCACACCATGACACGTACAGGCCATATTGCACACCTTGCCGCCTCTGAGTTAGAACCAACCGTGTACATGAACACACTCTCTGCCACTCAAAATCGTTTAAAAGCAGGACAACTCACCAAGCTGTTCCAGCCTACTTCAAACACCAGTATTTATGCCAAAGTTGCCATTGATGAAGGTTTAGGTTTTCAGGAGCTGTTTATGTCAATGCACTGGGCGGGTCGATATGGCGGTGAAAGCAGTGTTAACGCGATAGTAAACAGCGCAAAAGACCCTATTTCTGGGCAACCTGCGTTTAAGTCGTCTTATGTTGAAGTGCAAGACGCAGCGGTAAAAACCTACGGTATGTTCATCGGGACACAGTTTGATTCCAGCAAGTTTCTCTACAGCGCATTTCAAGCAGAAAGTAATTTGGGCATCTGGCGCTTTGCGCACGATAAACGACCAAAAAAGCAGAGTTTTTGTCGAACGGAAAAGAGCCGCAGAATTGCGATAGATATTGCCCAAGGTTGGCTAGCGGTGGATTACGACCTTGTTGGAGACGTTCGTATCATTCGTTCGGTTTTGGTGGTGTCTAGCGAACCGATTCAAACCGACTACACCAACTTTACCGGCTTGATTGGCAAGCCGATGGAGCTATCGCAACTGCTTACCATCACTCAATCGCAAAGCAGCGCCAAACTGATCTGTAGTTGTTTCCGCGTCACTGATAAACAAATACATGACGAGATGGAGAAACAAGACTGCACGTCAGTGACCCAACTTCAAAACAAACTCAAATGCGGTACTAACTGTGGCTCGTGCGTTTCTCAAATCAAACAGATGGTCGACAGTCATCAGCATCAAAAGGGCAAACAGCAAGCGAGCCAGCAAAGTCTGGCGATTCAAATAAAGTAAGTCACAAAGAGGATAAGCACATGGAAGCGCCTTATCAAAAGTCTTGGTTTAAGAAAGGACAAGCGGATCAGAATCAAGTACGTTCGTCTCGCTTTTCTAGGCATGACCAAGCAAGCAAACTGAACCAACTTTTAGAAGACCAATCCGTAGATCTAGATGTGAACCACAAAGGTTTTGTGTCGATTGTCGGAGCAGGCCCGCACGATCCAGACTTGTTAACAATAAAGGCTGTAAAAGCGATTATGTCAGCAGAGGTGCTGTTGTACGACCGTCTGGTTAACAAAGATATTTTGGAGTTGGCTTCGCCACAAGCCGATTGGATTTACGTGGGCAAACGATGCGGACAACCTAGTATAGGTCAGGAAGAAATCTGTGACTTGATGGTATCGCTCGCTCAACAAGGAAAGCGAGTTGTGCGCTTAAAAGGGGGAGATCCTTTTGTATTTGGCCGTGGAGGCGAAGAGGCGTTTGCACTCGTCAAACACTCAATCGCTTATGAAGTCATTCCGGGAATTACTGCAGCGATTGGTTGTTCGGCCAACAGCTTGATTCCGCTGACTCATCGTGGTGTTGCTCGCAGCGTTACCTTTGTAACAGGGCAAGTGGTTACGGGCGCATTTGATGCTTGGAGCCAACTGATGCAAAGCGGCCAAACATTGGTGTTCTACATGGGATTAGAAAAGTCATCGCAAATACAAACGGGTTTAATTAGCTCTGGTATGAGAGAAAATTTCCCTGTCGCGGTCATCACTCATGGCTGCAGCCCTCAACAACAAGTTCATGTTACCCAACTCAATCAGCTCAATGAGTTATCGATTACACTCAAAGGCATCAGCCCAGCATTGATTGTGATGGGAGAAGTTGTCAAACTGCGCGAACAACTAATAGAAACCGTACAGTCGGTGACGGAATACGAGGGAATATGAGCAGCATTTTGGAATGTATCAGAACAGTCGGTCGTGGCGAGCGTGGTAGAAAACCACTGAACTTTGACCAAGCGTTTCGAGTTATGGATGAATACCTAAACGGTGAGTGCGGCGATGATCAGATGGCGATGTTATTGATGCTGATCCGCGTACAAAACGAGACTCAACAAGAAATCGCTGGCTTTGTGAAAGCATTCCAATCGCGCATGCCTGCCATTGGCGCAGACATTGACTGGCCATGTTACGCAGGCAAACGTGAGGCGGCAGGTCAGCCTTGGCACCTGTTGGCAGCGAAAATCCTTGCTGACAACGGTCATAAAGTATTGATGCACGGTTATCACGACCGCCAATCTGGTCGTTTACACGCCGAAGATTACCTTGATAAGTTTGCGATCAAGAAAGCGGAATCAGCAGAAGACGCAAAGCGTGTGTTAGAAACACAAAACATCGTGTATCTACCGCTGAGTGCGTTTGCGCCGCAAGCAGAAACCATGATTGGTTGGAAGAATCGTTATGGTCTTAGAACGCCGATTAATACCGTGGTTCGAGCACTGAACCCGGGGCAGGCGACAGTCGGTATTCGTGGTAGCTTCCATCCTGGTTTTCAGCAGCTCCATGCTGAAGTCGAGTACGAAATTGGCCAAACGGCGCATGCTGTGGTGTCGTTTAAAGGCCAGTCGGGTGAGTCAGAATACAACCCGAAAGTGAGCCAGACAGTATGGCTTAGTCAACCCAGTGGCGTGACATCTCACTACTGGACAGAGCAAATGCTGTCAGAGGTGCCAATGCCTACTGTTTGTCCATTTGGTACAGAAGAAACCGACATGAATCAAATGGCGAACACGGTGTTAGCTACCATGACGGTTGTCTTGTTTGCTGAAATGCATGACAGAGAACAAGCTTTTGAACGTGCATTTTCGTACTGGGCGTCGTATTGCGCAGCGAACTGATTGCATGACTGCCTAACGATACAAAGTTGTTGGATCGGAGTCCTTTATCTATTGTTTGTGTATGCTCGTCAGTGATGAATTTATCACCACAAGTCTCTCTTTGCTGGTTAGCATAAACATCACCATTGCGGTGATGGGTTTACTTTTCGATAAGAAATGAGGACATGGATAATGCTAAAGCACACGACGTCAAGTGAAAAGGTGGCTCACCCCATCCCGCAAGAAGCCTTCGATTGGTACGACGAATACGCGCACGGAAAGATCTCGCGCCGAGAATTTCTTAATCGGCTTGGTGGCCTTGCGGTGCTAGGGTTTAGCATGACCGCACTGGTTGACGCGCTGACACCAAATTACGTGCTTGCCGAGCAAGTCTCCTTCAATGATCCTGAAATCAAAGCCACGTACGAAACCTTTTCGTCGCCGAATGGGCATGGTGAAGGGCGTGGTTACTTGGTGATGCCTCAGAAAAAGACCATCAAATCACCAACGGTTTTGGTGATTCATGAAAACCGTGGCCTCAACCCTTACATTAAAGACGTCGCGAGACGACTAGCGAAAGATGGTTTTATCGCCTTTGCTCCCGATGCTCTCTATCCGTTAGGTGGGTATCCGGGAAATGATGATGAAGGGCGAGCAATGCAAAAAGAGATGGACAGAGCCAAGATTGAGCAAGACTTTATAGCGGCCGCTAAATTTATCAAACAGCACGAACATGGAAACGGCAAGCTTGGCGCGGTTGGTTTCTGTTTTGGTGGTTATGTCGTCAATATGCTGGCAGCAGTTATGCCAAATGAGCTCGATGCAGGCGTACCTTTTTATGGAACACCCGCTGCAGAAGAGATTCAAAAACAAGTGAAAGGCCCATTAATGTTGCATTTCGCAGGGTTGGATAAACGTGTGAATGACACTTGGCCTTCGTACGAGCAGCAGTTGATTGCTTCAGGTGCGAAGTACCAAGCTTTGATGTATGAAAACGTCAATCATGGTTTCCACAACGACTCAACGGCACGTTACGCACCCGAGGAAGCGGCTCTTGCTTGGGAACGTACCTTAGCTTTCTTCAAAGAACATCTCATCGCCAGTTAATCGGAGTTGGCACATTCCTTGTTTTATCTCCTTTAGTGAGTGAGATATTAACAAGGAATGTGCATGACTCAATCAACGTCAAAAACACCCATTATCGTCTGCTGTGACAGCCTTCAAGAGCAAGCTCGATTGTCCGGCTTATTGAGCAAAGATTACGACAACATCATCGGTAGCCAATTGGCACAGTTAGAAACGCTGATACGGAGAGAACCATCGGCAAGAGTTGTGGTTGGATGGCAGCAGCCAACCGCAGAGCTGCGTTTGATCGTCGATTTCTGCCGACAAAAATCGGTACCACTTCTTATCGTGCTAAAGCAACTATCTTCTAATGATATCAATCGGTTATCAAGCCAAATGGATTATGTGTTGATGCCTCATGATACTGAGTTTGCTCTTCAACCTTGGATTGACCACGCAACCTTGGTACGTGAGCGGTTCGAGAGAATGAATTCAGAAATTGAATCGCTGACGAACAAGATTGAAGAGCGAAAGCTGGTGGAAAAAGCCAAAGGCTTATTGATGAAAGTGCACAATGTAGATGAGGAACACGCGTACAAAGCAATGCGAAACTCTGCAATGCAATCGAGTCAAACGCTTACTCAAGTTGCGAAGAACCTGATTACGGCATTGCAGTTAATGGATTAACTTCCTCTACTACTTTGGAGTTATGGTGAAAATTCTACCGTGGTGCGTGTTGCACTAACAGTAAGCAAATACAATTGTTTGGTAACTAGGGTCAACTCTAATTTGCTGTATTTAAAGTGAAAAATTAGTTGGCACAGTAATTGGATTAGTTAGAACGGGTTTATTGTTGAATCGCTTATCTCAATTATCAATGGCGGTAATTGCAGACTTAGCAACGGCGCTACTGCTCTTCGGAGTAGTAGCGCTTTTTTTATGGGAGCAATCCAATGAAATGGAGTTCGATGCTGAAAGTGTCAGCAATTTCGTTATCGGTAATCACCACGGTTAGCGCAAAGGCAGAGTTGGGTGAGCCAGAAATTGAAGACCTGAAGTTTGGTTTTATTAAGTTAACCGATATGGCGCCGCTAGCGGTTGCCTATGAGCAAGGCTTTTTTGAAGACGAAGGGTTATACGTCACGCTCGAAGCGCAAGCAAACTGGAAAGTGCTGTTGGACCGCGTTATCGATGGTGAACTCGATGGCGCGCATATGCTGGCAGGGCAGCCGTTGGGCGCGACGATTGGTATCGGAACAAAAGCAGAAGTGATTACCGCGTTCAGCATGGATTTGAATGGCAACGCAATCACGGTTTCCAATGACACGTGGGAACAGATGAAGCCACACATACCAAAGCAGCCAGATGGCAAACCTGTACATCCAATCAAAGCGGATTCGTTGAAGCCCGTCGTTGACAGTTATCGCGACAAGGGCAAGTCATTCAATATGGGCATGGTGTTTCCTGTTTCTACTCACAATTACGAGTTGCGTTATTGGCTTGCGGCTGGTGGGATTCATCCAGGTTTTTATGCACCAGACTCAGGCGATAACAGTGGTCAATTGGATGCTGACGTTCTTTTGAGTGTTACACCGCCACCACAAATGCCAGCCACAATGGAAGCGGGCACAATCAAAGGGTACTGCGTCGGCGAACCATGGAACCAGCAAGCCGTATTCAAAGGCATTGGTACGCCAGTCGTGACCGATTACGAAATTTGGAAGAACAACCCAGAGAAAGTGTTTGGTGTGTCCAAAGCATGGGCAGAAAAGAACCCCAACACGCACATTCGTGTCGTGAAAGCCCTGATTCGAGCGGCACATTGGTTGGATGAAAACAACAATGCCAACCGCCAAGAAGCGGTGAAGATGTTGGCGAAGAGCGAGTATGTGGGAGCCGATGCCGATGTTATCGCCAACTCAATGACAGGCACGTTTGAATACGAGAAAGGCGACAAACGAGACGTACCAGACTTCAACGTGTTCTTCCGTCATAACGCCACGTACCCGTACTACAGCGATGCGATTTGGTATCTGACCCAAATGCGCCGCTGGGGACAAATCTCAAGCGAGAAATCCGATGATTGGTACATGGATGTGGCGAAAGAGGTTTACCGTCCAGATATCTACCAACAAGCAGCTCAAGCGTTAATTGAAGATGGTGTGTTGAGTAAAAAAGATTTCCCAGATTTCAGCGTTGAAGATGGGTTTCGTGCACCACAAACACACTTTATCGACAACATCGTTTATGACGGCCGTGAGCCAAATAAGTATCTAGAGAAGTTCTCTATCGGGCTTAAAGGAAAAGACAAGGTTTAGGATGAGCAATCCTACTAAAAATTCAGGGGGCAGGTGAGTCTGCCCGCAATAACAAGGATGTAGATTTCTTAGGAGTGAGTATGTCTAGTAATGTCATTTCCCTTTTTCCTGCTAAGCAGGTAGTGAACCGAAGTCGGCTGGTGCTTTTGCCCGTCATTGGCTTGCTGATCTTTTTGGCAATGTGGCACTTAGCAGCGAGAGAAGTGCAAACTTCATTAGGTACGCTGCCGGGACCTGTGCAAACTTTTCAGCAGTTCAGCAACCTTGTCGATGACCATTGGCAAGAGCGAGAAAAGGAACAAGCGTTTACCGAACGTCAGGAAAAACGCAATGCTGCGAAGTTAGCCAAGAATCCAGACACGGAAGTGAAGATTCGTCCTTACACAGGTAAGCCTACGTTCTTCGATCAAATCATAACAAGCTTAGTGACTGTGACTGCGGGCTTTCTGTTGGCGACAGTTATCGCGATTCCACTTGGCATCGTGCTTGGTCTTAATCAAGGGCTGTATCAAGCGTTCAACCCAATCATTCAATTGCTCAAGCCTGTATCACCTTTGGCGTGGCTGCCTATCGTAACCATGGTGGTGAGTGCCACTTATGTGAGTGATGACCCGATGTTTGCAAAGTCGTTCATTAACTCTCTGCTCACAGTGGCGCTGTGTAGCTTATGGCCGACGCTGATTAACACTGCTGTGGGCGTGACGAGCGTTGATAAAGACTTAATCAACGTGAGCAAAGTGCTTCAACTTTCGTGGTGGCAGCACATTCGCACCATCGTTTTACCTTCTGCCATTCCAATGATCTTCACCGGTTTACGTCTTTCTTTAGGTATCGCTTGGATGGTGTTGATTGCGGCAGAAATGCTCGCTCAGAACCCAGGGTTAGGCAAGTTCGTTTGGGATGAATTCCAGAACGGCAGCTCGGCATCATTGGGTCGCATCATGGTGGCGGTCATCACTATCGGCTTTATTGGTTTGATGCTCGATAGAGGCATGCTGCAACTTCAAAAGTGGTTGTCTTGGAATAAACAACAAGCGTTGAGATAAGGGAAAAGATCATGGAAAAAGCATTATTAGATCTAACGCGTTTAGGGATGCGATTCCCAACGCCAGATGGCGAATTCATCGCGCTTAAGAACGTCGATTTACAAATCAATAAAGGTGAGTTTGTATCCCTGATTGGTCACTCTGGCTGTGGTAAATCAACGGTTTTGAACTTAGTCGCAGGGCTGTACATGCCAACAGACGGCGGCGTGATAGTCGATGGGCGAGAGGTGGCAGGGCCGGGACCCGACCGCGCGGTGGTGTTCCAAAACCATTCATTATTGCCTTGGTTAACCGTGTATCAAAACGTTGAGCTCGCAGTAAAACAAATTGCCGGCAAAAAGGGCAAAGCGTGGATTCAGGAGCAAGTGAATCACTATTTGGAGTTGATTCAAATGCAGCATGCCGCGCACAAAAAACCGGATGAAATCTCGGGTGGTATGAAGCAGCGAGTCGGCATTGCGAGAGCACTGGCACTTCAACCAAAGGTTTTGCTGATGGATGAACCATTTGGTGCGTTGGATGCGCTAACACGCGCGCATTTGCAGGATGCACTGATGAAGATTCAAGCCGAGCTAAACAACACGGTCATCATGATTACCCACGACGTGGATGAAGCCGTGCTGCTATCCGACAAAATCGTGATGATGACTAACGGACCGGCGGCAACCATTGGTGAAGTGTTAGAAGTGAATCTATCGCGCCCTCGTGAGCGTGTCGCACTGGCGGATGATGCGCAGTATCAGAAGTGTCGACAAGCGGTGCTGAAGTTCCTTTACGAGAAGCAATCCAAAGTCGAGATTCCGGCTTCGAAAGAAGACAAACCCAAAACCGCAGCGCAAACGGCATAAGGAGGCAGCGATGAACAGTCCTTTAACGATTCCAGTAAAGAACGCATTGAGCCACATCGTTGTGGTAGGCAACGGTATGGTCGGGCAACACCTCGTCGAGCAATTAGTGCAGAAAAATGCGCATTTGGAGCACCGAATTACCGTGATTGGTGCAGAGCGTTTTATCGCGTATGACCGTGTACAGTTGTCCTCTTTGTTCGCGGGTAAGTCTCATGATGATTTAATGCTGAGTAACCAAGAATGGTACGACATGCATGGCATCCAACTGGTACTTGGCAGTCAAGTAACAGGCATCGACAGAGAGCAAAAGCGCATTCTGCTTGATGGTGAAGATGTGCTGGGTTACGACCAACTCGTGCTCGCGACCGGTTCGTACCCGTTTGTGCCTCCAATTGAAGGTAAAGACCGAGACAACGTGTTTGTCTACCGCACGCTTGATGACCTTTCACAAATCAAGAAGGCATGTGAAGGCGCAAGAACAGGCGCAGTGATTGGTGGTGGCTTGTTGGGTTTAGAAGCGGCAAACGCACTCAAACTATTGGGGTTAGAAACTCACGTTATTGAATTTGCACCCCGCCTGATGCCCGTACAGTTAGATGATGGTGCCGGCTTAGTGCTGAAAGACAAGATTGAAGCGCTAGGGCTAACCGTTCACACCTCAACGGGTACGGAACGAATCTGCGATGGTGAAACGGCTAAGCATCGCATGGTGTTTAAAGACAAAGATCCTCTCGAAGTGGATGTGATTGTCTTTTCCGCAGGGATTCGCCCCCAAGATGAGTTGGCAAGGCTGGCTGAGCTAGAAGTAGGCGAGCGAGGCGGTATTGTGATTAATAACCAATGCCAAACCAGCGATGAGAACATATACGCGATTGGCGAATGTGCCCTTTGGGAGCAGAAGATCTTTGGTTTGGTCGCTCCCGGTTACACCATGGCTAGAACCACCGCCGATGTCTTGACTGGAATGTCGAGCGAAGGTTTTAAAGGTGCAGACATGAGCACCAAACTCAAACTACTTGGGGTGGATGTGGCGTCTATCGGTGATGCACAAATGCAAACCGAAGGCGCACAGGAAATGGTCTTGCAAGATGCGGTCGCAGGCATCTACAAAAAGCTGGTGGTTGATGCGAGCGGCACCCAATTGCTTGGTGCGATTCTCGTCGGTGACAACAGCGACTACGACGCGCTCTTACAGTGTTATTTGAACAAAACGGTCCTGCCAGACCACTCGGCGAATCTGCTGTTTGATACCGGAATGCTGGATGGAGAGATGCCAGACAGCGCCATCATCTGTTCTTGTCACAACGTCACAAAAGGCGACTTAGTTGCCGAGATTCAAGCTGGCACTACCAACCTGACGGACCTTAAAGCCAACACCAAAGCCGGTACTGGCTGTGGTGGCTGTAGCAATATGGTCAAGTCGGTATTGGATACTCAATTGGCAGCTATGGGGGTAGAGGTTAACAACCACCTTTGTGAACACTTTGAGCTCAGTCGGCAAGAGATGTTCCATATTTGCCAAGTGGAACAGATCAAAGACTTCGACACTTTAATCACACTGCATGGCAAAGGGCATGGTTGTGATATTTGTAAGCCGACAGCGGCATCTGTGTTTGCTTCTTTGTGGAATGAACACATCATGGAGCCGCAGCATCAGTCTCTACAAGATTCTAACGATGCCTTTATGGCTAACCTGCAAAAAGATGGCTCCTACTCGATAGTGCCTCGTGTTCCGGGCGGCGAAATTACACCAGACAAACTCATTGTGCTCGGCGAAGTTGCTCAGCAATATGATCTGTACACCAAGATCACTGGTGGTCAGCGCGTGGATTTATTTGGTGCGCAGTTAGAGCAACTCCCAGAAATCTGGCAAACCTTAATTGATGCTGGTTTTGAAACAGGGCACGCCTACGGCAAATCGGTGCGCACTGTGAAATCTTGCGTCGGTTCTACTTGGTGTCGCTATGGTGTTGATGATTCGGTTGGTTTAGCCATTGAGTTAGAGAACCGTTACAAAGGATTGCGAGCGCCCCATAAGCTTAAGTTTGCCGTATCGGGCTGTACTCGCGAGTGTGCAGAAGCGCAAAGTAAAGACATTGGGGTGATCGCCACTGAAAACGGCTGGAATCTATACGTTTGCGGTAATGGCGGCATGAGACCAAGACACGCTGATTTGTTTGCATCCGACTTATCCAAATCAGAGTTGATCACCATGATTGACCGAGTTTTGATGTTCTACGTCAGCACCGCTGATCGCTTGCAGCGTACGTCGGTGTGGATGGAGAACATGGAAGGGGGCTTAGATTACCTTAAACAAGTGATTTTGGATGACTCTCTGAATCTATGTGATTCTTTGGACGAACAAATGGCGCGAGTCGTAGATACCTATCAATGTGAGTGGAAGAGTACGCTGGATAATCCTCAAAAACTGCAACGCTTCCGTCCTTTCTTGAACAGCACGGCGGGCAGTAAAGTCTTACCGTACCAGCGTGTACGCGGTCAGCGTATTCCGGTGAAACAGGAGGTGTAAATGGCAGCTTTAACCAAAGTGAAATTGTGTCAGCTTGATGATCTAATGCCGTTCATTGGTGCCACAGTGTTGATTGAAGGCGAGCATGTCGCGTTATTCTACATTCCTGATAACGGTGTTTACGCTGTTCAGGATTGGGACCCAATTGGTAAGGCTTATGTGATGAGTCGAGGGATTTTCGGTGATATCGATGGTGAGATGTGTGTTGCATCACCGCTATACAAACAACACTTCAGTTTAAAGAGTGGGCAGTGTTTGGAAGACGATGCGCACTGTCTAAAAACGTGGCAAGTAACGGTCGACGATAATCAGGTTTGTTATTTAGTCGAAGAATGATCCTCGAAATTAGCTTGCTCGATATGAGTAAATTCTTAGCGTAAGAGATAAGCGAATAAAGCTCCAGAGACACCACAGTATGGTTCTGGAGCTTTTTACTATTTGGAAGGATTCACTTGTAGTTCGGTATAGCCGGTCGAGTCGTCCATCGCTCTGGTAAACTCAAGTTTTGAGTAAGAATGGATGATCAATTCTGCGGTAGTATCAATCACTGTGCCTTCCATTAAGTGTCCGCCCCAGACTCGCCCTTCACGATCAGACACCGAGATATGAACGTGCTGATGTTCAGGCGTCAGGGTTCCCATCACAGAGACGATTTCAAATGGCTCTTGTTTGGTTAACGTGCTTTCTGCACCTGCCAAACGAAGGTTGAGGTCAGAGACACAACCAACACATGAAGCAATCGAGCCTGCTTTGACATCGTGCTCCGCGACCAATTTCGCTAGGCTCAGCTTTAAGTCCATGCCTTTGGTAAGACGTACCGCTATCACTTCAATCGACATGTCACTTCCTAATCAAAACCAGCAAGCAGGAAAGCGCCGTATCCAAGTCGGCATAACGTTTGGCTTTGCCAAGCACGCGCATGCCTTGCATGTTGTTGAGAACAAAACGAGCGAGTTCTTCTGGCTTGAGCGTTTTCGGCACTAATGTTTCTTTCTGTGCGTTTTTCAAAGCATCGGTAATGATGTCGATTAAATGATCAAATAAAAAATGCCCTTTTCTCAGTACATCATCGTCTTCGCCTGCATGCTCCACAAGCGCATTTTGGATAAAACAACCACAACTTCGCTTGCGTTGCAGCTCTGCAAAGGACTTAAGGAAAGACTCAAGTTCTGGCAGGGATGCGCCGTCTTTCTCTAAGTCGGTGAGTGAGGGCAACGAGACTTTTTTTAGATAAGCATCCAGTGCTTCGTAGTAAAGCTGCTGCTTATCACCATAGGTGTTGTAAAGGCTAAAGCGGTTGATATTCAACTCGTCAGTGAGATCAGAAATGGATGTATTAGCAAAACCTTTGCGCCAAAAAACGTCCATAGCGACTAAGAGTTTTTCTTCTCGATCGAAGTTGGCTTTTCTTGCCATATGCGTACCTACCTGAGCGGTTTTTCTCAAACCACTCCTAAACTTATTGAACAACTTTTTGGAAATGAAGTTCTTGACTGATCGTTTATAAACTGGCTACAGTATATCCTAACCAATTGGTTAGAAAAAGAAAAAGGATACAAAATGAAGCTCTATGAAACAGCAATGACTCCAAGTTGTAAGCGAGTTAGCATTTTTTTAAAGGAAATTGGTGGAGAGGTTGAGCGTGTCGCGTTGAACGTGCGTGAGGGCGATAATTTGTCTGAATCTTTCAAGCAAAAAAGCGTGAATGGCAAAGTGCCATTACTGGAGCTAGACGATGGCACAACGATCTGTGAAAGCGTGGCTATTTGCCGCTATCTCGATGAAGCGTTTGAAAATGACTTAGCTCTGTTTGGCGCAAATCAATTAGAACGAGCACAGGTGGAAATGTGGCACCGTGTCGTCGAGTTCCAAGGCCTTTATGCGGCATTCCAAGCGTTTCGCAACATTACGGCGATCTATCAAGATCGTGAAAACTGTGTGGCAGCGTGGGGTGAAGAATCCAAGTCTCGCGTCCTCGAGTTTTTGCCAACCTTAGATAAACGTTTGTCAGAGAGTGAATACATCGCGACAGACCAGTTTTCCGTTGTCGATATTACCGGTTATATTTTCATTGGTTTTGCGGTGAATGGTTTGAGTATTGAAGTCTTCGAGAAGTACCCAAGCATCGCTCGCTGGTTTGAACAAGTGTCTGCCCGAGACGCATTCCAAAGCTAATTTTTTCGCAGCGAGCGTTTTCTCTCTCGCTGCGTATTGAATGCCAATGACAAAAAGGTATTCAAATACTTCAAGTTTTCTCTTCTTTTTTTACTCATCTCCTATAATTATTTTTATATACAACAACCTCAATAGGCTTCAATGCGTTTTAGAGCAGAGTGCTCTTAGTCTGTAGACGTTCTTTTCATTTAGAGATGTCTGGCAAGAGACAAGGAGAGGTTATGAATCTTCAAATCAAAACCATCAACAACGTACTGTTTGCTTCGCTCGTTGTTTCTATTTTTGGTTTAGTTGCGATGTACCTGAACTATACGCAGCAAAGTGATCAAATAGAGCAATTGCGCGGACAGCTTATCGAAAAAGAAAATCAGATCGTCATTTCAAACGAAGCATTGTCTTACACCCGTTATCAACATCAACTTTTAGCCGAAGACTACAGTCGTTTTAGAGATGAGCAGTCAATAAATAGAGTACTTCATTAGTCGCTACCAGCGTTGAGGAGAGAGATGAAACCAATCTTATTGGTCGACGATAGCAAAACGGTATTGCTTTACATGACCTCCGCATTGCAAAAGCAAGGGTACGAAGTCATCGCTGTGGAGGACGGTGAGTCTGCACTTGAAGTCCTGACGCACCGAAAAGATATTCAGTTTGTTCTCAGTGACCTGATGATGCCTGGGCTCAGTGGTATTGATTTGTGTCGCGTACTCAAATCTGCGGCGTTTGAGCGGTATATCTTTTTTGTCCTACTTTCTTCACGCAATGATCAGGGCTCGATTGTCAAAGGCATTGACGCTGGCGCGGATGATTTCGTAGATAAAAAAACGTCGGTAGAAGAGCTTCAAGCACGCATACGAGCAGGGTTTCGTACTCTCGATTTGCACAATATGTTACTCGCGAGAAATCAAGAATTAGATATCGCTTACCAAACGATTCGTCAAGATCTAGAATCTGCTGGTGATCTCATGAGGCAGCTTTTACCGGTAGAGCTGCAAATCGGAGCGACAAAATTAAGTTATTCCTATCTTCCTTGTTCTCAGCTTGGTGGGGATATGCTCGGTTATGCTGTGCTTGATGAGCAGCATGTGGCGTTTTATGTATTCGATGTTTCTGGGCACGGTGTCTCTTCTGCTCTGATGTCGTTTTCCATTCAAAAAACGTTATCTCGAAGCTGTGGACCGGAGTCGGTAACGACAGATCTTGTCGAGGGCGAATATGTTGTTTCGGAGCCGAATGTGGTGGTGGAGAGGCTCAACCTTCGATATCAACAAACACCTGACAGCCAATTGTACTTCACAATCGTTTACGCAGTTTTGAATACTCAAACAGGCAAACTGAGGTACTGTACCGCCGGTCACCCTAAGTTCTTATGGCGACATCAATCAGAAGCAACCATTGATATGGTTGGTGATGAGAATTTTATAGTAGGCGCGTTAGCACCAATGCAATACAAGGGCGGGGAAATTACGTTAGAACCAAACGACTCGATTTGGTGTTTTTCTGATGGCGTGGTTGAAGCGCGGTACGAAAATGAGTTTTTCTCTGTAAATCGTTTGATCGCGAACGTACAGAGCGTTTCTGGACTTCCATTTGAAGCACAGGTTTCTTCTGTCGTCGAAAGCATTAAACGTTGGCAAGTGAAGGAAGAGCTAGACGACGATTTGACGCTTTTACAACTTCAATGGTCTGGTCCAAACACGTCGACATGTGAGGGTGAGGATGACTGATTACGAGTTTAAAAAAACGTTTCTTAGCTCACTAAAATCTTCCCGTGAGGCGAGTAAGCAGCTTGCCGAGTTTCTCTTTCAACATCAGGTATTGGTAAGTGATGTCCAACACCTCGAATTGTGCGTAGTTGAGGTGATGAACAATGCCTTTATACACTCCTACGATGAGCAGGAAGGCGAGCCGATTGAGCTCGAATGTGCAATCTTATCTGACTCTAAGTCTACTCACATCGAAATGCGTATTTCTGATTACGGTCGTCCTATTAAAAAATCGGTTTTCCAAGAGCACACGAATAAAGAAATAAAAGCACCAAGCTTGTTTGATGAAGACAGCTGGATGTCGTCAGGAAGAGGATTAATGTTAATCAGTAATCTAGTTGACAGTTTTCAGGTATTGAGAAGTGGTCGAAAAAACACGTTTGTATTGATTAAAAGGGAGGGACGCCTAACAACCAAGCAAAGTTCTGTCACTTTACCTGGTTCTTAGTTTTCGTCCATGACGAATTAGCTTTCTTTATTTGTGATCGGTGGTGGAAGCCGATGACAGAAGCGCTTCTAGTTCTTCTCTGGTCAACAAGTCTTGCGGATTTAGCATCCCGCTCTCGTCGTCCAAGGACATCTTGGTTCTGCTGATCAAATATCGTTTTTGAGTAGGAGTTAAGTCCTTGAGCGACTCAATCAACTCCTTGAAATGGTTGTTGTCCATGTTCATAATTTCCCCGTTCTAAGCCTTAAGGTGTTTTATTTTAAGTTTTCTAAGTAAGCGAAAATCTGCTTTTTAATTGTCACCAGCTCGTTATTAACTATAGTTATATCTTCGCATTCTGGTGCAGTATTGTTTCTTGTACTTGTTTCTATCTTCTCCAGCGCAACAACTGCGGTATCTTCTCCAAAGCCTTCTAGAATACCTTTCAAGCTGTGTGCCATCAGATACAGCTCTGGCCAATTTTTTTGTACGAACATTTCATTTAGTTGTTCTGTCGCATCAGAGTAATCCTCCAAGTACGTTGAAAAGACAGCAATGATGATGTCTACGTCATTGTCCATGTATTGATTGAGCAATTCGAAGTTGATCATTTTCACTCTCTATCGGTTACGTGATAGCTAAACGGTTCGGGTATCTGGCTAGAAAAAGAACCAGAGAGATAATCGCTTAACCATCGCGACCAATTTGGTGGTAATGCCCTTTGTTTTAGGAAGTTAACCACCGACTTTGAATTAGAATGGTATTGTTGGTCCGGAGCTGCCAGAGCGTTCAGTTTTGTCTCTACTGAAAATGGATAGTCGTATTCGTGTGGTACGATATTGCACTCTTGAAGTCGGACTGATGAACACGATTGATTGATGACTCCGAGCAAGCTGCGTCTGATAGAAAACTCACCAAAAAATGCTAATAGCGGAAGGGCTTGTTTCAATAATGCTATCGGCATTTGTGTTGGAATATCGTAAAAGTAACTCAATGACTCTAGCAATTTTAGGTGCGCTTCTGCCGCGCGAGACTCGACGAGAAGTAGCTTGCACTGCATGAGCTGCTTAAAAGCTAATAGACTGACTTGCTGCTCTTTACCCAACTGCTTTTGCGTGAGTAAACAGAGTTCATTCAGTTGAACAAGCACTTTCCTCTTGGTATGAATATGAGTAAGCGTTTTAAAATGGTCGCTGACTAAATCAACGTAAGAAGAAAGGACATTAAGCCATTGGGCATCGGTTTGTGATAAATGGGCTGCATAGGTACGGCCTAGCTCATAGAGATCTTCAAACAGGCCCAACTTGGCAGTAATTCGGGATGCTGAGAGAAAACGAGAACCATTACTTGGCGTGAGCGAAAAAGCTCTTTTTGCCAAACAGAGCGCATGTCGTTGTTGCCCCAAGCTTTCATAAAGACCGATCAAACTGTCAATGGCAGCCAAGCAGAGCGGATTCCGAGTTACATAATCAGCCAGAACTTTGACTGCTTCAGATATGTGGCCTTGATGATGCAACAAAAATGCGGTCGCACATACTTTACTTGCATGCTCTTTCTGACTGCAGAGAGGTAAATAATCCTCAAGTAGTGTGTAGTCACGCCTTTCAACTAAAGTATCGATAATCAGAGATTCAACACAAATACTGGACGCGTGGGTCTTGTGAAGCAAGATGACATCAGATAGTAAGAGAGGTTGTGAAGCCAGCAGTCTTTTTGTTACAGCGGCAATGTGCTGTTGTTCTTGCAGTGCTTGGAGCATTTTCGTGTAAAGTGCTTTTGTTTGAAGGGGTTTTGTTAGCAGGTGACGAACCCGCCCTGAGCTAGAAAGTGCTGTGAGAACTGTCTCTTTTGTGGCATCGCTAGAAATCATAAGCACAGCGGTTGTGTCTGAAATCAGTTGAGCTCTGCTCAGGAGGTGAACGAGATCCAAACCTGTATATTTTTCTGCAAGATGGTAATCAATCACTAAGAAGGAATAAAAGCGAGTTTTTGCGGCGAGCAAGGCCGCTTGCGTGTTAGTCACGCAAGTGATGTTAGAAGCTTTTGCGCCTAATGCAATGAGTTGGTGTTTCACTAGCAGTGATGATGTAGAACAGTCATCAACGACCAGGATATTGATATCACCAACGGCGACTCTTCCCTCGGCCAAAGTCTATCTTCCTTACTACAGCTACACTAATAAGCTAGTCATCTGAGTGCATAAAGGCAAGGCGTTTTTGAGGAAAGGGGCTTAGAAGCCCCTTAAATGAGACAAAATTCGTTAACTTTGCTTGGAATCTTGCTCAATTTGTTTCATCAAATCGTTCGCTTTCTTCATTGCTCGTCTAGCGCTGGTGGTCTTTCTTTTATTCAACAGAATGTCGGAGAATTGTAGATACTTGTCCGCTGTTTGGAAGCGTAGGTCATTGATATCTTGGAATCCAACAGGGAAGTTTTCAGAGAATTTATCGACGTCTTTAACTAACTTATCCAAATGTACAGTGGTTCTTGCTTGCTTTAGGCGATAGTACAGGCCATCAAACTCGTCTTGATACAAGATACGAGCGGCATCGATAGGGAAAGGTAACGGATTGCTCGAATCTATCGCCGTTTCATAGAGCTTCATTTCGAGCACCGCATCTTTCATCGCATTGCTTATCTCTAAGTTAGTTTTATGTTCATCGCTATTGGTGAAGAACGTGTTGCCAACCTTTATCAATGTTACTAATGCCGCTGCATCACGATCTTTCAACGCGTCACTTAAGTGTTTACCAAACACGTCACTAGAAAGTGAGGTCGGTACGAAAGGGTAGTCCTGAT
This sequence comes from Vibrio sp. GLN_1, assembly GCF_043106015.1. NCBI lineage: Bacteria > Pseudomonadati > Pseudomonadota > Gammaproteobacteria > Vibrionales > Vibrionaceae > Vibrio > Vibrio sp. GLN_1. The sequence continues at coordinate 909,251 of NZ_JBICMD010000036.1, read as the reverse complement.
GGATCTGGCTTAGTTCTTCTTTTAGCTCATAGATAGACTTCGTATCTTCTTCCTTATCGTAACGTGATTTCTCCAAATGGCTGTTAATCTGACGAGCAATAGAAAGTAGAGTAGAGTGCTTGCTTGATTGAATGTCTAATGCAAGAACTTCGATTTTATGTGAGTCCGGGTAGTAGCCCTTGGCCTTTTGTAAAATAGCCTCAATCTCATCGTAATTCGGATAGCTAGTCGCATCGGAATTGAGTACATCGTCTATTTCTGATTCAAATTGACCGAGTAAATAGGGCTTATGTAGACGGAGCAACCCAGCTTTAATTAGAGGGTGAAGGGAAGCGTCACCATCGATTAAAGAGCGGCTATGCTCCGGCGAGGTACTTAATAGAAGCTCTGCATTTTGGATAACTTCGTTTTGTTGACTAAGCTTTGCTTCTAGATCGGAAATGGCAACTTGCTGTTGGTTGTAGACTAATCCAAGACCTGCCATAAACAACAAGCTGGCTGCGACACCAGTGGCCAAGGGCCAATATTGCTTGTTCAAACGACGCTTAACTGTCTTTGCATTAAAATCAGCGGGAATTGTACCAGTTGAAAAAATCTTCGAGAAAATCGGCCACTTCGCTATTGGCATATTTGCTGGTTTAGAGACCTTAATATTTTTCTTTAGTGCTTCATTAACTGGTGTTCTTGAATATGGATGCTTACAACTCAACAATTCATACGTAATACAACATAAGGCGAACATATCATCGCTTATGTTTGGTTCTTTTCCTGAGAGCAGGTTGAGTGAGGCGTAGTTAGGCGTGTAGCCCAGCGTTTCTAGATCTTCTGTTTTACGTTTTGCTGCATACTGATCATGTTTGATCTGGTGAGTTTTCGACACACCAAAATCCAAAAGCTTTACATGGCCTTCGGAGGTTAAAATTACGTTGGCTGGTTTTAAGTCGGCGTGTACAACACCGAGCGAATGAGCATAGGATAGTGCGTCGAGGATTTGGTTGAGGATAGAAAGCATTGCATGGTACTTCAAACCATTTGGACGAGATCGTTGGATTAAACTTTCCAACGTTTCGCCGTCAATATATTCCATCACTAAAAAGTAGATATCACCGTCGACTCCGAAATCAAAGACCCGGATTACGTTTGGATGACTAAGTCTTTGTGTTTGTTGCGCTTCTCGAATCAACATTCTTGCTGTCTCTGGCTGAGACGCAAACTCTTTCTGTAAAACTTTTAGAGCAACATAAGGGGACTCCGAGCCAGAAGACTCAAGAATTTTGTCTTTTGCTAAATAAACATCACAGAGTCCACCATGACCTAAAATAGACTCAATTTCGTAACGGTTTTTTACTGTTTGCCCAATTAAATTTGAGTTAATAACACTTTTGTTTTTTGTGTTCTTATTATCACTTTTGTTGATAGGTGGTATTGTGTTTTCTTTTTGAGACAGTTTTGTATCCGTTTCATTTATATTTTCAGCGGAGTCTTGTTTATTAACGTTTTTAGCGGGTTCAATTGCGTTTTCTCTTTTTTGAGTCTTTACAATTTTTGTTTTATCTCCGCTATCGCTGCTATTTATAGATTTGTCTTTATTTTTTTCTTCCATCACAAGGACTCCATATAAATGATGGGGTTAATATATATATTCCTGCTAAATGAAAAATACTTCGGTTAGATTTTCTCGGCCAAACTAACATCGGTTTTTTGACGGGTGAAAGTTTGAGTGTCAAAAATTTGAACCTGGTTGGATATTTAAAATTGTTCAACAATTCATGATTGCTTTGATAAAAAAATGATTCATTATGCCGTCAATAGTTTTTATAACAGCTATAAGAACTCTATTAATCTTAATGTTAATAATTAAAGCTTCAAATCTAATTATAAAAATCGATATATAAATATTTAGCAGGTCTTTGGCGAGGTTTTTCATGAAATTGGTATTGACCATAACGAGTTTCCACAAATTTACTCCGGAAATAGAGAGTGAGTTTGTGTTTGAATCAAGTGATGAGCATGCAAAGGTAACCTTCGGACGCTCAGAACAATGTGACTGGACGTTACCAGACCCTGAGAGAGTTATTTCTGGGACTCACGGCGAATTGATTAAATTTGGCGATAAATATCTAATTAAAGATTTATCAACAAATGGCACATTTGTTAATAATGCAGTTACTCCAATCGGCCAAGGGAATGAGCTTGCTTTGTCCCATGGTGACACTGTTGCTTTAGGCGATTATCAAATACAAATTAGTATTAGTGATATCTCTGAAGATAGGACAGAGCATCAATTTACATCTAACCCAGAGGTTAAGACGCCAGTTGGATTCGAACAGCACGTAGAATCGATTCCAGAGATGGAAGATTTTGGTTTAAGCGCTGCCGAGTTGATGGATGAAAGTGTCCCATCAGATTTTCAGTTAGACATTGGTCTAGTAGATGATTTTCTAGAAATTCCGAGTCACGAAACTGAAGTGCCACAACCTAAAGTTGCATCAATGCAGCCTGATACCAACGCTAAAAGCCAAAAACCTACAGTGCATCGAGGTGAACTGGAAGCCTTCATTTATGGCATGGGGATCGACCCCAATATGGTACCAAGCCAAAATCGAGAGCAGTGGTTTGAACAATTAGGTCAGTCGTTTTCTCTCATGCTTATTGGGCTAATGGAGACTCTTCACAATCGGGCTGTATTTAAACAAACCAATCGCGTCAACCATACTGCATTTAGAAAGTCTGAAAATAATCCACTTAAGTTTTCAGCAAATTTGGAAGATGCAATCCACAATTTGTATAACCGTCAAACGTCAAGTTTTTTAAAGCCTAATGCCGCAATAAAAGAAGCATTTAACGATATTGAAAATCATGAGCAGGCTTTAATGCAAGGAGTAGCGGGTACGGTATCGAGTGTCATGTCTCTCGTTGAACCTAATACTATTTATTCAGATGCATTGGCTAAAGACAATGTAATTAACAAGGTTATTCCAGCAAGAAAATATGCTCAGAGTTGGAAGCGCTTTGAAGGTATTCATAGCCAATTAACAGATGAACTTGTCAATAAAGAGTCTCCATTTTATTTAGAAGATTTTGCTAAGCACTACGAATTAGCGCTCAAGAATAAAGGTTAAGGTGGGATTGTGAAACAAATTTATAAATCATTTTTGTTATTTATATTTTTAGTATTAATGGGATGCTCCGCCGCTAATTTAGTGGTCGACCCATATGCGGATTTAGAAATAACGGCAAATCATAATATCAACCCTGACTCGAATGGAAGACCATCACCAGTTGTTGTATATGTATTTGAACTTACATCAAATACACTGTTTGAGAGCCAAGATTTTTTCTCTATTTATGAGGAGCATGAAAAAGTACTCGGTCCAGACTTGGTGAATAAATATGAAATATCTTTGACACCAGGCCAAAAAGAAATCTACCAAGCTAGTATGTCTCCTAAAACAGAATATTTGGGTATCGTAGCCGCGTTTCGCGATATTGAGAATTCAAATTGGCGACAAGTCATTAAAGTAGATAAGACGGGTTACAACACTTATCAAATCTCGTTAGAAGATCTGTCTTTGGTCGTACAATAACGTTTAGTTGGCTAATTATAAATGATGCAATACTCCAAGACGGCTTGGTGCGAGGGGATGTTTCTGCGTCCCCAGCATTTTCAACAGCACGAACGCGCAATATCTAATGAATATAAAGGCTTACACAGTTTAGGTGGCTCATATAACTGGGGCGTTTGGAATTGCCGTGTAAAAGAACATGCCTTAAAAACAGGCTTGATTGAACTTGATAATCTTCAAGCAATTCTTCCTGATATGACGCTGATAGACTTTTCAGCAACGACAAGTTTTCTGTCTCCTTTAAAGGTAAAAAAAGGGACGGAAAATACCTTAGTGAAGGTGATCGTTCCACTCTCAAAAGTCAGCAGTAAAATGATCGCGGATCCAAGTGAAACAACGGTTTCTCGGTATTTACTTCAAGATCTAGACGTTATTGATAACCTGACGGGCCAAGATGAAGAAACGATTCAAGTGGCCTCATTAAATATCGAGCTGAAATCAAGCAATGAGCAGTTAACAGGTTATATAGAGCTACCAATCCTTAAGATTAAAGAAGTTTCTACGGAAGGAGAGGTCATTCTTGATGATTCTTACGTACCACCACTTCTAAACTTGTTAAATGACAAGGTGATGACAGGGTATCTACGTAATGCAATGGCAATGACCAAGATACGCGCAGATGTTATCGCTCAACGACTTGTTAAAGGAAAAGCGGCTTCAGCATCTGCGGTAGATTTCATAATGCTGCAAATGTTGAATCGATATGAAGCCATATTGAAGCATTTTAGTGAGCTGGAGAAAGTACACCCCTTAGAGCTTGCGACAACCTTTAAAGGCTACATAGGCGAGTTGGCAACGTTTTCTCACACCACCAAGCGCTTACCTAATCTCAAAGCTTACGATCACCTTGAAGTTGCAAGTGTGTTTGCTGAACTTAATCAAGTCCTTAGTCAGTACTTGAGTGTCGTTCTTGATCAGACTGCAAGTAAGTTGCCACTAGAAGTACGCCAGTACGGTATCCAAGTGACACCACTTCCAGATAAGCGACTATTGGAATCATGTCAGTTTGTATTGGCGATTAAAGCGGACACAACAACGGATGAGATTAGACGCTTAGTCCCTGCGCAATTGAAGCTTGGTCCGGCAGAACAGATTAGAGATCTAATCAACAACCAGATTAATGGAATTAACGTAGCTCCTTTAAGTGTCGTGCCGCGACAGATTCCATATCAAACCGGGTATGTTTATTTTGAGGTCGTTAAGAAGGGGCCATTCTGGATGCGACTTAAAGACAGCGGTGGTATTGCACTGCATTTATCTGGTCATTTCCCAAATCCGGACATAGAGCTTTGGAGCATTAATCAATAAAAGTGGTAAGTATGGAACAGACGATAGTAAAACCTACTCCTGGCGGAAGAGCGGCTGTATCTAAAGCTCAGCCTCAAAGATCAGCAGACAGTACTGTTGTGATATCCAAAAGCCCTGAGTTGGTTAACAACGATTCAGTTGTTGCTTATGGAGATAATCCACTATTGGCAGAAGCTAATGGTCTACTTTCGATTATTGGACAAATCAGAGCAACAGCTACTCATTCCGATCCTTTATTTCTTAAAGAAACGCTCGCGCAAAAACTTAGGGATTATGAGAATCGTCTGCGTCAACATGATGTTGACCTGGAAACCATTGATACCGCACGTTATTGTCTGTGCTGTTCTTTAGACGAAGCAGTATTGAATACCAATTGGGGGAGTCAATCGTTTTGGACACATGATTCTCTGTTGAGCTCTTTTTACGCGAGCAGCCAAGGTGGAGAGGCTTTTTTTAAGCATCTAGATAGCTGTTTGGCTCATCCGGAATCCCACTTAGATTTACTAGAGCTAATGTACGTATGCTTATCTTTGGGTTTTATAGGCCAGTATCGTTTAGAAAAAAATGGGCTTGAAGCTCACCGTAAATTGAGAAAACAAGTTGTATCAGTGCTTAAGTCACATGGTCGCGGAGTACAGCAAGAGCTTAGTAACAAAGTAGAACAACATATATTGGCAGGTGCTCAGGTTTCGGAACGTGCACCTCTGTGGGTGGTTTGTTCGGTAACTTCCGCACTGCTTGTTTGTATTTTTATGTACTTCAGTTACGAGCTGAACAAAGCTTCCAACCAAACTTTTGCTCAATTGGTAAACCTGATTCAACCAACCCCAACTGTTAGTAATCCTATGGTTGAGTCAAAGTCAGCACCTATTGCCGAAAGAATATCTATGTATTTAGCAACGGAAATTGGCAAGGATCTTGTCACTGTGGAGGCGCTGCAAGATAGAGTTCGCATTTCTCTTAAAGCTCAAGACCTATTTGAATCTGGTAGTGCGAGCGTTGTGGCTTACATACAGCCAGTTATTTCTAAAGTTGCACGTACCTTAGAAGCGACACAAGGGAAGATCATAATTACCGGGCATACCGATGACCGTCCGATATTTACCAGCAAGTACCCATCCAATTGGCACTTGTCTTTAGCTCGCGCAACTTCTCTTTCCGAACAGTTAATCGCCAACAGTGCACTTAAAGGCAGAGTGATTCCTGAAGGGTTGGGTGATGCGAGACCTTTGGTGGAAAATGACAGTGAAGAGAACCGAGCAATGAATCGTCGAATTGAAATCGATCTTATTGTGGGCAACTAACGGTTGGGCAATGAAATGAGTATTAAAGAAATAGGCAGAGTATTTACCCAAAGATGGTTTCTTGGTTTAGTTGGTGTAGCCGCGTGCTCCATTTTTATTTGGGTTGTGGGTCCTCTGATCACGGTTGCAGGTTACGAGCCGCTTAAAAGTGATTTCCAACGTTTAGTTACGATCTTAGTGATTGTTTTTGCTTGGGCGCTTATCAACTTAACAAAGCAGCACAAACAGAAAGTTAGGGAAGACGAAAGTATTCAGACGTTGCTTGAAGTAGACAGTCAGTCAGACAAAGAAGCCGCCAGTGAAATTGACGTAATGCGCGATCGTATAGAGCAAGCGATCAAAGTTGTGACAAAAACGCATAAAGGAAAGCGTAGTTTGTACGATTTACCTTGGTACGTTCTGATTGGTCCTCCTGGAACAGGTAAAACCACGGTTCTAAAGCAATCTGGCTTGGAATTTCCGTTAGCTGAGAGCTTAGGGGCTGACTCTATAGCTGGTGTAGGTGGAACACGTCACTGTGATTGGTGGTTTGCTAATAAAGCAGTACTTATTGATACAGCAGGACGTTACACCACGCAAGATAGTCAAGAAAAGGTTGACTCTAAAGCTTGGCACGGTTTCTTAGGGTTGCTTAAGAAATACCGCACTCAAAGGCCTATCAATGGCGCTATCGTAACAATCAGCCTAGCAAGTATGATGTCTCAAACTCGTACAGAGCGTAGCTTACATGCCAGATCAATAAAATCTCGCCTTCAGGAACTCAAAAATCAGTTGGGTATGCAATTCCCAATCTATGTTCTGCTGACAAAAATGGATCTGGTTGCTGGCTTTAATGAATTTTTTGCTGATTTAAGTAAAGAAGAGCGTGAGGAACTTTTTGGATTTATGTTCCCACGAGAAGTTGATGACGAACGTGGTGTCATTTCTCTCTTTAATAAAGAGTTTCACGGCATGTTGGAGCGGCTCGATGCGCGCATGTTACGTATATTAGAAACTGAAGATGACTTAGAAAAGCGCACGCTAATATTCGAATTTCCAAAACAGCTGCGAGTTTTACAAGCAAACTTAGATGAGTTTTTGTCTGAGATATTTGCGCAGAACACGTTTGAAGAGCCAGCCCTTATTCGCGGTGTTTTCTTGCTTAGCTCTGTACAAGAAGGTATTCCTGTTGATCGACTGATGAGTGAATCAACTAATGGATTGGGACTAGGGAGGTTGCCTTTAGCGACAAACGTTAACAGTTCGCATAGCTATTTTGTTAAGAATCTTTTTGAGCGAGTCATCTTTAAAGAGCAATTACTAGGTACCGTTAACCGCCACTATCAAAAGCAATCTGGATGGATGCGTACGGGCATATACGTGGGTTGTGTTGGTGTTCTTGTTGGTGCTTCTGCTCTTTGGTTCCTGAGTTATCAATGGAATTCAAAGTTAATTGTCGATACCAATAGCCAAGCAAATCATATTGAAGCGATGATAGGTGCAGAGAGCCTTGATTTTGAATCGGACGTTATCAGTGCTGTAGACACGTTAGACAAGATCATGATGTTGCCACTAGGGAAAAATAGTGAATATGGTCATTCTGATGCAGTGAAAAAGTTTGGTCTGTATCAAGGTGACAAAGTTTCTCAAGCAGCAAATAACGCGTATTCAGATGCTCTTTCTCAACACTTTGCTACTCTGCTGTCAGAGAGTTTGGTCTCGGAAATGGAAGCGAATAAGCAGCATCGTGAATACTTATACGAGACGTTAAAGACGTATTTAATGTTGTTTAATCCGGAAAAGTATCAACAAGAAGAGGTAATTGCTTGGTTCAACTTCTACTTTGAACGTCAGTATCCAGGAGAGTTAAACAAAGAGCTACGTGAGCGTTTGCTAGTGCATACTAAAAACTTACTAGAGAACGACGAGAAAGGCTTCTCAATGGATGCGACTGCTATTAGTGCAGCACGAGAAGTTCTAACGCAAATGTCACTTCCAGAGCGTGCATATCAGCGTATGAAGATGCAGTTTGCTAAAAGTCACGTTCCGTCTTTCCGTTTAACAGACGTGTTAGGACCAAAAGGTTTAGAACAATTTGAGCGAGCAAGTGGAAAACCTCTATCGCAAGGTATTTCCGGTTTTTATACCTACAACGGTTTTCACAGCATTTTCCAAATTCAGATTAATCGCACCGTCAAAGGATTGATGGAAGAAAACTGGGTGTATGGGGATGATCTTAAAGCTCATGAAATTGATCATGATAGTGCTATTCAGGGGGTTCAAGCCCGCTATTATCAAGATTATGTCAATGAGTGGAAAACTCTGATAGAGGATATTCAGCTTAAACAAGCTCCAAGTTTGGCTTTAGCAACTGAGCAATCAAGAGTTTTATCCGGTGTAGAAAGACCAATTGAATCACTTCTGCGTGCAATACAAAAGGAAGTGGGGTTATCGAAAGTAACGTTATCGGAAAATCAAAAGGCAGCAACGGAAGTCGCAGGAAAGGTTGCAAAAGTGAAGTTTTCTAATACGGCAGACAAACTCGATATGTATTTGCCTGAAGAGAATGGATTTAATGTTGCTCTACCAGGTAAAGAAGTTGAATCCCATTTCACCGAAATCTTACGACTTAGTGAACAAGACTTTGATGATATTCAGCAAGCGATGGTGAATTTGCGTTCGTACTTATCTGATTTGTCTAGCTCTGGCAACAATCAAAAAATTGCTTACAAAAGCATATTGGATGGAACGGTGACTCAGGATGTTGCTGCCTCCTTTGCTAGAGCAAAAGATCTCTTACCAAAACCGTTTAATCAATGGTTGGGAGAGTTGTCACAGGAATCGGTTAAGTTTGCAGAAAGCGGCTCTAAAGATCATCTAAATCAGCTTTGGGTGACTAATGTAGTGCGTCCTTATCAGCGGACTATAGCAGGTAGATACCCATTTGAACCTAATGCAACGAAGGAAGTTCGTCTAAAGGACTTTCAACGATTCTTCGGGTACGGTGGTACGTTGGACTCGTTCTTCCAAGAATATCTGGAGCCGTTTGTTGATACGTCTAAGAGTCGTTGGAGACTAGAAAAAGAAATTGGTGTAAGGCCTGAGACGCTTGCGGTTTTTCAAAGGGCAAAACGCATTAGACAATCGTTCTTTGAATCAGATAACTCGCTACGAGTCGAGTTTGGTATGAAACCCGTATATCTAGATCAACACATTACTCGATTTGTGCTAGAGCTAGGTGACCAAGACTTGGTTTATAAGCACGGTCCTGCGAGATCGAAGGAACTTCGCTGGCCATCGGGTCAAGATCAGACACGTATTGTGTTTACACCGCCCGAATCAAAACGAGAAATTGCTCATACCTATGAAGGGGAATGGGGCATTTTCAAACTATTGGACCAATCACTCAAGGCTCGACCAGAGTCCCGCAACGACAACATTGTCATGATCGATTTGAAGGGGAACAAGGTTCAGCTTGAGTTGATTCCATCTAGTGCAATCAACCCATTTTGGTCTAATGAGATGGAGAGGTTCAGATGTCCGCAAACCTTGTAACGCCTGAGTGGGGCTACATCGGAAAAATGCCGGCTAAAGGTGACTTTGTTAAGGACGGTATTTCTCCTGAATTTGCAAACCGTTGGCACGACTGGCAGCAAGCTGTTATTGCAGTGAGTAAAGAGCAACTGGGTGACACTTGGAATGATTATTTTTTAACTGCACCAGTTTGGCATTTTGCACTGGATGTGAGTTACATGGACGATGCTACGTATATCGGCAGCATGATTCCAAGTGTAGATGCATGCGGTCGCTACTTCTTTTTTACTGTTGTTCGAGCGGTAAAAGGCAAAGCAGCACAGTATTGGGCACAAAGTGGCTGGACTGAAGATAGCCAGGCTCTAGCACTGTCAGTGTTAGATGATGAATTTGTATTTGATGCATGGCACCGAAGCATGCTGGAAAAGTGTGAGCTTGTTTCTGAAGTATCGATATGCAATGAAGAAATGGCGCTTTTGTACCAAAGCCCGATCTCAACAGTGTTTAGCTTTTCAACTGAAGCAAAGCAAAACACGTTGTTAAATCATCTAATTGAGAGTCAACAGAGAAAACCATGCTTCTGGTGGACAGAAGGCTCTACTCATATTGAATCATGTATGTTTGTTAGCACAGGACTGCCATCTATTGGTCAATTCTCTGCAATGTTAGATGGTCGTTGGCAAAAGTGGAGTTGGTAGGAAGCAAAGAATGAACTGGAATTATTTTACTTTTGCTAAAACTCATGCAGGTAAAGTTCGTCCTTATAATGAGGATGCGTTACTGGATATGACTGAACAGCATATTTGGGTTGTTGCTGACGGCATGGGCGGTCATAGCGCTGGCGATATCGCGAGTCAAATGCTGGTCGACAGAATTGCACGTCATATGCAAGATGTGCCAAACACCAATATAGATGATATTCGCGCAGCAGTGCAGCAAGCGAATTTTGAGATCTATCAATATGCTCAAATGAACTTAGATGGAAAGACAATGGGCACAACATTGGTGCTGTTGTTTATTCAGGATGGTTATTACCACTGCCTATGGGTTGGTGATAGCCGCATTTATCAACTAAGAAACGGTACTTTTGTACAAAAAACTCGTGACCATAGCCAAGTGATGGAGTTAGTTGAGCAAGGCTTGTTGGCATTTGAAGACGCAGAGTCCCATCCATTAGCCAATGTAATTACCCGAGCTGTTGGGGTTGATGAGATGGTGACGATAGACCAAGTATCGGGACAGCTTGCGGATGGTGACCAGTTCTTGTTGTGCAGTGATGGACTTTCCAAGGAACTAAGCTGTGATGAAATGCATAAAACTCTATGTGCAGATTCAGTTAACCAAGCTGGTTTGGCATTGATGCACTCTGCTCTGGTGCGTGGCGCTAGTGATAACGTGACGTGTGCGCTCATTAAAGTGCGTCAAGAACCTAGTGAGTTTGACTCCGCTAGGCGAGATGATGCGACTATTCCTGTGTTTTTGAGGGGGAGAGTATGAGTAACACGATGTTTGATTGGTATGAGCAAGTCCTTGCACCAATTTCGGAAGACAATCCGACTGGCATTGATCCAAGAGAGGATGTCTCTCCTCAGTCTGCTTATTATCGACTTAAAGATCAGCGAATGGTGGCAAGAAACGCAGAGCGAAACGCCATCATCGAAGAAGAGAGTATTCATACACATAACAACTTATGGCGCGTTTTTGTTGAAGAAGTACCAGAAGTTCTCGCTACACAATCAAAAGATTTTGAGTTTGTTGCCTGGCTAATAGAAGCATTAACTCGGCTTTATGGTTTTAGAGGCATGGGCGTAGGCTACAAAATTGCTAGCGCGTTTGTTGAGTCATATTGGGATGAGCTGCACCCAATGCCTGATGAAGACGGCATAGAAACGCGGATTTCTGCCATCACCGGACTTAATGGTATTGATAGTGAGGGAACGCTGATCTTTCCTCTTGCCTCGATTCCATTGACGGATATGGGTGTAGAGCAAGCTTATGCATATTGGGAATACCAACAAGCTATTGAACTCGAGCGCTTGGACGAAGACAAGCGAAGAGCACGAGTAGATCAAGGCGCAATTGAATTGTCGCGTATCACTGACACGGTGAAATCAACTTCTGATGAGTTTTACCAGTCTCTGATTGCAGATCTCGAGTTCGCTACAGGTGCTTTTAATGAGTTCAGTCAGCGACTTGATGACGCTGTAGGGGATGTAACGCCTAGCTCATATATTTCAAAAAGAATTGAATCAATACACGCGGCACTTAAGCACTTGTTGGGTAATCGTTTTAAGGATAAGGCTGAGGTCTCCATTTCTGACGAAAATGGTGATGAAGAGTTAGAAGAAGCAAGTCAACAAGCAGTTACTCACAACTCATCTGCGTTATTAGTTACAAACATGCAATCTCGAGAACAAGCTATTCAACAGTTGCAACATGTGGCGGACTTTTTTAGAGAAAGCGAGCCTCACTCACCAGTTTCTTACTCCATCGAACAAATTATTCGTTGGTGTGGAATGCCTCTGCCTGAATTACTGGCGGAACTAATCTCCGACGGAGACGCAAAACGAAGCTACTTCCGTTTGGTTGGCATAGCAGAACAAAATGAAAATTAATAAAGGGAGAATGGTATGACGAGTATCCACTCGAAACTTTCACGAGTACGGAAGCCTCGTGTTCACATTACCTACGATGTTGAAACCGAAGGAACAACTTTGAAAAAAGAGCTTCCTTTTGTGGTGGGTGTTATGGGCGACTTTGCAGGCCAAAATACCGAAGCATTGAAACCATTAAAGGATCGCCGTTTCATTCAAATCGATCGTGATAACTTCGATGATGTACTTAAAAAGATGAGTCCATCGGTTAAGTTCAAAGTCGCAAACAAGTTAGCAAATGACGATTCTGAATTTGCGGTTGAACTGAGCTTTAAATCGATGCAAGACTTTGAACCAGCAGCGATTGTCAATCAAGTAGAACCATTGCGTCAGCTGATGGAAACTCGTAACAAACTGCGAGACTTGATGACTAAAGTCGACCGTTCGGAAGAACTTGAAAACATCCTAGAAGAAGTTCTCAACAATACAGACAATTTGGCAAAACTAGCTGGTGAGCTAGATCTTGGCAAAAAAGCGCCATCAGAAAGTACTGAGGGAGCAGAATAATGACGACTCAAGTTGAAAAACAACTCGATCCTACAGTGGGTGAACAAACCACTTCATTTCTTGAACAGGCTATTGGTGCGACGAAACAAACAGAAGCATCGAGAGCAGAAGAGCTGATCAAGACACTGACTGAAGAAGCGATGAAGGGGACGGTTTCTTGGAATAAAAACCTAACCGTAACTTTCCGTGAAGCGATTAATTTGCTTGATAGACAGATTTCAGAGCAGCTTTCTGAAGTTATGCACCATCCTGAGCTGCAAAAGTTAGAAGGCTCATGGCGTGGGCTGAATTACTTAGTCATGAATTCTGAGACAAGTTCTACGCTGAAAATTCGCATGATCAGCATCACGAAGAAAGAGCTTCATAAAGACTTAAGTAAAGCGGTTGAATTCGATCAAAGTCAAATCTTTAAAAAAGTGTACGAATCTGAATTTGGTAGCGCTGGTGGTGAACCGTATGGTGCTTTAATTGGTGACTACGAGTTTACAAACCATCCAGAAGATATTGAGTCTTTGCGTTTAATGTCGAATGTTGCTGCTTCGGGTTTCTCACCATTCTTGTCTGCTGCTTCTCCTGCGCTATTTGGTTTTGATGAGTGGACAGAACTATCTAAACCGCGCGATTTAGATAAAGTCTTTGAGTCGTTGGAATATGCGCAATGGCGCTCTTTCCGTGAAAGTGCAGATTCTCGTTTTGTAAGCTTAACGATGCCTAAAGTATTAGCCCGCCTACCATACGGCCAAGCTACGTCTCCTGTAGAAGCGTTTGGCTTTGAAGAGTTTGATGTGGATCCTGTGTCGGGTATCGCCGTTAATGCTGATCACAATGATTATTGTTGGATGAACTCATCGTACGTGCTTGGCGTCAAACTGACGGATGCATTTTCTAAGTATGGTTTCTGTACTGCTATTCGTGGCGCAGAGGGTGGTGGTCGAGTTGATAACCTACCAACACACTTCTTCATGAGTGATGATGGTGACCCAGATATGAAGTGCCCAACGGAAATTGGCATTACAGACCGCCGTGAAGCGGAATTGGGTAAACTGGGTTTCTTACCATTGTGTCACTACAAAAATACGAACTATGCCGTGTTCTTTGGTGCTCAAACTTGTCAAAAACCAGCAAATCATGAATCTCCAGAAGTGGCAGCAAACGCGGCAATTTCAGCAAGACTTCCTTACATGATGGCAACCTCTCGTTTTGCACATTATTTGAAAGTAATGGCTCGAGATAAGATCGGTAGCTTTATGGAAGCAGAAGACGTTGAATCTTGGTTGAACCGTTGGATTCTTGGCTATGTGAACGCTTCTGAAGGTGGCGGTCAAGAAATTCGTGCGAAATACCCTCTTGCCGACGCTCGCGTACAAGTTAAGGAAATTCCAGGTTCGCCTGGTTCTTACAACGCGGTTGCTTGGCTCAAGCCATGGCTTCAAATGGAAGAGCTAACCACGTCTTTAAGACTCGTTGCTAAAATTCCTCAGTCGGGTGGCTAAATAGAGTTAATGGCTGGTCACTTCGACCAGCCATTAAGCCAAGCTTATGGTAGTTATGACGAAAATAGATGCATTGAACTTTCTAGACCCAGAGGAACTCACACACGAGTTTACACCGATGGGCCTGGCTGAGTTTGACAGTCATTGGTTGACTCAATTTGTTGAATGTTCAGATTCAATACTTGCGGCACGAATTTGGTTGGAAGGCACGCAATCTAAAGATTTTGCGAGTTTTCGCCATAGCATTGTGAGCACGATTAATACCATTGACACACTATTACAGAAGCAGCTCAATGAGATCATTCATCATCCAGATTTTCAGAAATTAGAGTGCAGTTGGGTAGGCGTTCGATATTTATGTGAACAAGTTGATAAACCATCGTCTGACTCAGTAAAAATTAAAGTTCTATCTGCAACATGGAATGAAGTAAGTAAAGATGCGCTCAAGGCTATCGAGTTCGATCAGTCTGCCTTGTTTAAATTACTCTATCAAAATGAATATGGAATGGCCGGAGGAGAACCCTTTGGTGTGGTTGTTGGTGATTATCAATTACGTTATGACCCGAGAACAAATTATTTTGATAGAGATATCTCTGTGCTAAGCAAGATATCTCAGTCTGCTGCTGCGGCATTTAGTCCATTTGTAATGTCAGCGTCTCCTGAAATATTCGGTGTGAACACATTTGCCGAACTTTCGTCGACTCGAGACGTTGCTGCGCAATTTGAACAAATTGATTATGTCAAATGGAGACAGTTGCGAGATAACGATGATACCAAGTTTATTGGCTTAACCGCTCCTAACGTGCTTTTTCGACAACCCTACAAAAGTGATGGTTCTCGAAACGATCAATTTGAATTTCAAGAGAATATTGACGATTCAAATAACGATTTATTGTGGGGAAGTGGAGCCTTCTGTTTTGCTGCTGTTTCGATTAGAGCATTCCAAGAGCACGGTTGGTTTACTCACATGCGAGGAATAAAACAGGGGGATTATAGTCAAGGCATTATTGTTGCTCCTACAAGAAACAAAACGCGCATTAATGGCAAAAATGACAGAGATAGATGCCCTTTAAATCTAAAAGTCTCTGAGCGTAAAGAGCAAGAACTGTCTGATTGTGGGTTCATTCCGATTTCACCAGTTCCTGAAACAGACATGGTCGGCATGACTTCCAATGTTTCGTTGTATAAGCCAAAACTGTACGAAGAGAAGCATGTTGCGACTAATGCAAAACTCACCTCAATGCTCCAATACACGATGTGTGTATCGCGTATAGCACACTACGTCAAAGTTATGGGGCGAGACAAGATAGGTGGCTATCAGGACGCGGCATCGCTCGAGAGGGAGTTTCAGACTTGGTTACATCAATATACAACGGCTTCAGACGAAGCTTCGGATGAACTCAGAGCTAAGTACCCATTGAACGAAGCGAAGATCAAAGTTAGAGAGAAACGCGATACGCCAGGGCACTTCTACTCGGTGATACATTTACGCCCTCATTTTCAGCTCGACCAAATGGTCTCAAGTATCAAATTAATTACGGAATTATCACCAGAACATTTGGTGTAAGGAAAGAAAGATGACTCAGTGGAAAAATGCCTTATCGGAAGGGCAGTTGCAACAAGCTTTAGAGCTACTAATCGAAGCAATAAAGGCATCTCCAAAGGATGCCAGTTTGAGAAGCTCTTTTATTGAATTGCTTTGTATTGATGGTGATTTTGAGCGAGCTGATGAGCAACTGATGCAGTCTATTAAACTGTTTCCTGAATATCTTCCAGGCGCTAGCCAGTTAAGACATCTGGTTAAAGCTGCTCAAGCGCGAAAGGATTTCGCTCAAGGTGCGGCAACCGCGAAGGTATTGGGTGAGAACGAAGAACTAACTAAGTCATTGGTTAGCTTCAACTTATCAATGGTGAGTCAAGATTATGAACAAGTTTCTGAACTTGCTCTTCAAATCGAAGAACTGAGACAAGAAAAAGGCTTTTTAGCTAATGATACTTCGTTCTCAGACGTGCGGGATATTGATGATCGTTTAGGTGGTTACATTGAGCTGTTTTCTACCGCAGGCAACTACTTCCTCGTCCCTATTGCTAGCATCAACACTTTAGAAATCAAATCTGCTACCTCTTTGCTAGAAAGTGTTTGGCGCCCCGTTGAGTTTGACATTGACGGTTTAGGTGAAGGTGAAGGCCATATGCCGATGACTTACGTGGATTCAGAAAGTGATGCTCAGAAACTAGGTCGTGAAACGGATTGGAAACAAATAGCTGACAAAGAAGTTTACTTAGGTTTAGGTCTGAAGTGTTGGCTTGTCGGTGAAATGGCGCTGCCGATTTCTGACTTACAAAATCTACAAGTAATAAAAGAGTTGGCGTAAGAGCAATTATGGCTTTAACGGTTTCACTGCTAGACAAGTTGATTGATAGCGACCCAACTACCAGAGAAGAAAAAGATTTTCCCGTCAGTCAGCAACACATGCTCAATGGTTTGTTAAGAGACTTAGAGTCGATGCTTAATAGTCGTATTGGTTGGAAAAATATTCACGAAGACTTTTTAGAAGTTAGATATTCAATTCTGAACTATGGGTTACCTGATTTTTCATCAATGCCTTATAGCAGCCAAGATGGACAAAGTCAGTTGTGTGACATCGTTTATGAAGCTATTCGGGAGTTTGAACCTCGGTTAAGAAATCCGCACGTTCAAATTTCTGATGAAAAAAATGCGATAGATCGAACCTTACGGTTAGAAATTAGCGCAACTTGTTTGATTGATAATGACATCCACGAGTTGAAATTCAATTCGGAAGTCGAGCCAGTGAACTTAGGAATGAAGTTGAGTCGAGCGAAATGAGTGAAGAGTTTCTAAAATACTACAATCGTGAATTGGCCTATCTGCGACACAAAGGGCAAGAGTTTGGCGAGCAATATCCTAAAATTGCGGCTAGGTTACGTATCAGCGAAGAACAAGTTGAAGACCCACATGTTGAACGTCTGTTGGAAGGTTGTGCTTTTTTAACTGCTCGGATAAGACAAAGTCTGGATAACAGTTACCCACAGTTTACGGAATCACTGATGGGACAGCTATATCCGGACTTTCATGCGCCAATTCCTTCGATGTCCGTGATCAAATTGAACTGTTCAGAGTCAACCACTAGTTCATTTGCTATTCCTGTGGGTGAAAGAGTCGAAGTTAGTGCCCCTGGATATCAAGATTGCCAGTTTCGAACCGGTTACCCGACAACAATGTATCCACTCGATATTATCTCTGGTTCATTTGAGAACGCGCCTTTCAAGCCTACTGGCTCTAAGTGGGAGCATAATGCGCACTCTGTACTAAGGTGTCAGCTGAGTGCTCATGATTCAGAGTCCTCTATCAATTCCATGGGTATCGATTGTTTGCGTTTGTACTTAAATGGACAGACGCAATTAACACTCAAGCTATATCAAATGTTATTCCAAAGTTTGATTGGTCTTTCAATCGTATTGGATGGTAAAGAAATCATGCCTCTAACTAAGAGGCATCTTCAATCGGTTGGTTTTGGGGACGAGGAACAAGTCGTCCCTTACAGTAAGAGAAGTTTTTCGGGATCTCGTTTATTGGTCGAGTACCTTCATTTCCCAGAAAAATTCATGTTCTTTGACTTGATCGAGCTCGGCTTAGATAAGTTAGAGATTCAAGGGCAGGTCGAGATTTGCTTTTACTTCGATACAAGCGATGACTGGCTACCAAAGCAAGTAGACGAGGAAAGTGTCATGGTTGGCTGTGTTCCCATTGTAAATCTGTTCAAATCAACCATGGAACCTAAACGTCTCCTTCCAACTGAGTACGAGTATCAATTATCTCCTCAGTACCAAGATGCAGAGAGTAATGAAGTTGTCTCGATTTCTGATGTTACCTTGAGAAACTGGAACAAAACTTACGAGCACTTACCCTGCTACCATTCAGGAGAGCACACGCACTACATGAGCGCGAGTGAAGTGTATTGGTTAATGAGACGAGAGGATAAAAACTGGGCCGGTGGCTACGATGAGCCTGGTCGAGAGACTTATGTTTCTTTTGTTGATAAGCAATACCAGTTGTTCAGCCCTGAAAGCAGAGATAATTGGCTGATGTATGTGGAAGCTGAGTGTTGCAATCGTAATTTGCCACAAAAAATTCCATTTGGTGGCGGGCTACCAAAGGTTCAGTTACCCAATGTTGATGATAATTTTAAATCAATTAGGTGCTTAACGTCTCTCTCCGAAACGCTTAGGCCAGAGATGGATGAAAGCACACGATGGCAGCTTACCAAGCTATTAACATTGAACCATTTTACTGAAGCTGACGGCTTAGCAACGTTAAAACAAACATTGAACTTGTATGCATTTGCAGGCACTGCCGAAACAAAAGCCGTTATAGATGCTCTAGTCAAGCTAGAGTTTGAACATACAACCGGTAGGGTTAGTCAGAAAGGAAAAGTTGGTTTTGCACATGGAGTAAAGCTGGTTCTAACAGTATCCGATCAGATACTGCCAAAAGAGCAGATCTTTTTATTGGGTAGCGTGTTATCTGTTTACTTTGCTCAATATGCGGAGATTAACGTGTTTACGCAGTTAGAGATAAAGTTGAAATCAACCAGCAGCTCCTTTCACGTATGGCCTGCGCTGACAGGTGATAAGGTGTTGTTATGAGCTCAGAGGACTTCTACCGCGAGCTAAAGCAACGTTCTTTGTTTGAAGCTATTCATCTTATTGAGCAAGAGCTTTTGAAAGTTGAATCGCAAATTGGAACAGATGCATTACCCAAAAACGAGAAACTCAACTTAAAGGTCAATGCGTCTTTAGGCTTTGAGAATGCGCAACTCGTTTCTACTAAACCATTAGGTAAAGATAAATTAGCGCTTGAGACAAATTTGATTGGCTTGACGGGGGAGCAGGGTGTACTGCCTCAGCATTACAGTGAGCTTGCATTACATCGACTGAAAGAAGGCGATCATGCGATGGTGGACTTCTATGACATTTTTAACCATCGGCTTTTATCCCTCTATTATCGAAGTTGGCAGTTGAGTCAGTTAACCATACAAGCGCGTGCGCATGCAAAAAATCAGCGCTCCCCATTAACTGATTGCATGTCGTCATTGACTGGCGGTGGGAATGATCTAGCACTGCATTATGGCGGCATGTATGCATCTCCAACACGAAGTAAAGGTGCATTGAAGAGCATTTTGGAATGTTTGTCTGGTTGCCAAATTCGTATTCACGAGTTTCAAGGTCAATGGATGCGACTGTCTAAATCTGAACAAACTCGTTTGGTATCGAAAAGTATGCCCGAAGGCCAGTTTGCACAACTCGGTGCTGGTGCGTCACTAGGGAAAAAAGCCTGGAATATCAATGCAAGTACAACAATTGAGTTTCTCCCAAAGGAAAGTAAGCAAGTCACAAATCTATTACCCAAGACCAATACATTGAAAACGATAAAACAGGTAGCAGGTGACTTCATTGGCAAACACAAGCACGTTAAATGGCAACTCACGACTAAACATAGTCTATTGCCTCAAGTTCAAATATCTAAGCAACAAGGTCAGTTAGGTGTCGGCTCTGTACTGAAAAAACATGAACGTACGGAAGATCGCAACATAACAATTACGGTTTAAAGGAAACATAATGGCTTCATTATCACTTTCAGCGTTGGTCGAAAGATTGTCTCCGCAAGCGAAGGAAACGCTAGAGCAAGCGGCTGCAATGGCAAGTTCGCGTACACATCATAGTATAGAGTTGACCCACTGGTTGTTGACGATAGTTCAACATCCATCCGGTATTTATTCAGAAGTGTTTGAAGCTTTTGATATTGATGAAAGAAAAGTCGAAGAACAACTGCAAGCTCAGCTTGAAAAATACAAAACGGGATGCCAAACCGTCCCAGGCCTTTCTGCTCATACTGTAACCATGATGCAGAATGCTTTGATGTGCGCAACGATAGAGTTTCATGAAGAACAAGTGAACTGTATCCACTTACTGTTTGCGTATCTTTCTGATGACACGCTAGTGAATATGATGAACGCTATTAGCGCGGAGCTAGACAAAGTCGAACCATCTCGCCTGGTCGAAATGAAAGAGCATGTGGGCGATGGTGGAAACAATACTTCTAAGGCGACGAGCAGCTCGAACTCTGCATTGAATCAGTTCACAACGGATCTTACTGAGCAAGCTAAAGCTGGAAAAATAGACCCTGTTATCGGTCGCGACAATGAAATCCGCTTGATGATCGATATCTTACTACGTCGCCGCCAAAACAATCCGATCTTAACGGGTGAGGCAGGCGTAGGTAAAACTGCGGTAATTGAGGGGCTGGCGCAAAAAATAGTGGATGGGGATGTTCCTCCTGCTTTGCGTGATGTTGCCATCAAATCACTCGATCTTGCTTTGCTTCAGGCGGGTGCGGGGATGAAAGGGGAGTTTGAAAATAGACTTAAAAATCTCATTCGAGAAGTTAACGAATCTTCGCAGCCAATCATTCTTTTTATCGATGAAGCTCATGGTCTAATCGGAGGTGGTGGTCAAGCGGGGCAAGGTGATGCTGCTAATATATTGAAACCAGCGTTGGCTCGAGGAGAGTTACGGACCATCGCTGCAACTACTTGGGCTGAGTACAAAAAATATTTTGAAAAAGATGCCGCGTTAACGAGGCGCTTCCAGGTTGTGAAAGTAGACGAGCCGACTCCTGAGTTAGCGGTAGATATGCTTAGAGGCTTGGTTAACATCATGGGGCAACATCATGATGTCTATATCACAAGCCAAGCACTGAATGCTGCGGTACAACTTTCTGCTCGCTACATTAACGGACGCCAACTGCCAGATAAAGCAGTATCGGTATTAGATACAGCGTGTTCGCGTGTTGCATTGAGCCAATCTGCCACGCCGGGCGCGTTGGATAGCAAAAAGAAAAAGCTAAACATCAAAGAAGCTGAGTTTCAACAACTTACCAAAGAGGCTCAATTGGGCGTAAGTCACGATGAACTGCTTAATAATATTCGGTATGAGATCGATGAGTTATCTAATCAAGTCATAGAATTAGAGGCAATTTGGGAACAAGAAAAGCAGTGGGTTCAAGAAGCTAAGTCGTTGAGAGCTAGGGTGATAGAAGAGAATGCCGACTGTGACAAAGAGCGATTACAGGAAATCGAATCGAACTTAGCTCTCAACGCCCAGCCTTTAGTCTTTTCTCATGTGAATGAATCTTTGATTGCTGAGGTGATTTCTGATTGGACAGGCATTCCACTTGGAAAATTGCAAGATGACGAAATTGAAGCGGTTCTTAACCTAAAAGATAGCTTGTGCGAGCGAGTGGTGGGGCAAGATCATGCTCTAGAAATCATGTCCGAAGTGATCAAAACAGCAAGTGCCCAATTGACGGATGAAACCAAACCTAATGGCGTGTTTTTATTAACTGGCCCTAGTGGTGTCGGAAAAACGGAATCCGCTCTTGCTATCGCAGAGAAAGTTTATGGGAGCGAAGACAACGTAACCACGATAAATATGTCGGAATTCAAAGAAGAGCATAAGGTTTCATTGTTGTTAGGCTCTCCACCTGGATATGTCGGATACGGTGAGGGGGGCGTTCTAACGGAAGCCGTAAGGCGTAAACCTTACAGTGTGATTCTGTTGGATGAAATGGAAAAAGCGCACCCCGGTGTGCAAGATATTTTCTATCAAGTGTTTGATAAAGGCTCCATTAAAGATGGTGAAGGTCGAGATATCGATTTTAAAAACACCATCATTATCATGACGGCGAATACCGGCACAGAAACCACAATGTCTCTCTATGCAGATCCAGACTTAGCGCCAGAACCGGAAGCTTTAAAAGAAGCGCTTAGAGATGACTTGCTAACAGATTTTAAACCTGCATTTTTGGGGCGGGTTAATGTATTACCTTACTTGCCTCTCGGAAAAGAAGTCCTAACGGAAATAACTAAGTTAAAACTCAACAAAGTATCTAACCGTATCCGAAAACATTATTCGGCAGGGTTATATTTTGATGAACAACTAATTAATGACATTGTAGACAATAGTAATGAGTCAGGAAGTGGTGCTCGTGTAGTTCAAACCACCATTGAAAATAATTTACTTCCTAAAATTTCTCATGAAATATTGAATGCAATTCTTAATGGTAAGACGTTCGATGAAATTAATGTTAGAGGTTCAATTAAAGAACTAGAAGTCTCACTTATTTAACAAGTTTAACTCTGTAAATAATAATTGAGAGTTGCTTCATAATAACTATTATTAGTTATAAATATCGCTTAATTTAAATCTAATTTAGAGATATAAAGGAGCGTATTTAAAATGAAGTTTTTGATACATCAATCATTAGTTATCATTATTCAGATAATTTAATTAATACGAAATATGTCAATTAATAATGCTCTAGGAGATTAGCATGCAGTCTAATACGTATCTTAAATACGCAGATATTAAAGGTGAAGCGACAGCGGAACAATATAAGGATTTAATTACACTACTATCTGTAGATTGGAGTGTTGGTCGTGAAATTTCTTCTTACACGGGTACAGCAATGGACCGTGAAGCAAGTGCAACACGCCTATATGATTTAACTATCACTAAACTTCAAGATCGTTCGTCTCCTGATCTATTCAAGGAAGCAACAATCGGTAAAGGTAAACCTGCAGTATTTCACATCACTAAGCAGGGTGAAAAAGTTGAAGAAATCATGAAAATCGAACTGACTGATGCGATGATTTCTAACTACTCAGTATCGATTCAAGATGATCGCCCAGTAGAAACTATCACAATTTCATACACTGAAATGATGATGACAGTGACACCTACTGATGACAAAAACAACACTTCTGCTCCGTTGGTTTACGGTTACAGCGGTGTTAAAGGTCAACAAATGTAATTTATTGTGCGGAGGGGTTATCTCCTCCGCCATTTCAAAAGGAAATATAAGTATCCAATGAAAAAAGCAAGTCAAGACAACAACTTTATCCGTATTTCTTCTCCGTTTGGAAAAGATGCTCTTATTCTCAATTCGTTCGAATATAGAGAAGGGATCTCGGAGCTTTTTTCATTGCGTGCTAAAGCTTATTTTAATGATCAAAAAAATGAGCTCAATGAAATCGTGGGTAAAGAAGTAACGATTTCAGTGGAAAATAGTAGTCGTGTTTCTAAAAGTCCGCGTTTTTTCCATGGCATTGTCTCTGCTGCAAAGCTCGAAGGCCAGAGAGTGATGAATTCTCATAATGGAGAAAACTACAAAAATATTGAAATTATTGTTGAACCGAAAGTTAAGTTCGCAGCGTACAGAAATAATTGTAAGATCTTTCAGAAGAAAAATATAAAAGACATTATTTCCGAAGTGCTTTCAGAGCATGGTGTTGCATTTAAATTTGAACTAAAAAATACGTATCCCCAATATTCCTACAAAGTTCAGTATGAAGAATCTGATCTTGCTTTTGTTCAGCGCCTTCTAGCCGAAGAAGGGCTCTCTTTTTGCTTTAGTCACTCTAAATCATCCCATGTCCTAGATATTTTTGATGATGTAAGCTTTTACAAACCCAGTCCTGAATTTATGGTCGATTTCGATACAGGCAGTTCAGAGTCGAGTCACATTTCTGCTTGGAACGAAACACAAGTTTTAACGACTAAATCAAGCCAGAAGTTTGGCTTCAATATGCTAAAACCAGCCTCACAACCCAAAAACGTAGCTGCTGGTGATACTGCACTGTTTACAGTACCTGCGAGTGAGTATTTTGAGTATCTGGGTGAAACAGAAAGTGACGATCAGTACTCGCTTCGAAACACTCACGCAATTCAATCCCTTCAACAGAACGTTTATCTATGTAGCGGAGAGGCGAGTTGTCGAACCTTTTCTGTGGGTAAATGTTTTAAGTTCAAAAAACACGAAGATAAATCGCGAGTAGGAAAAGAATATGTCTTGGCCTCTGTGACGATTTTTGCTTCTGTGTTTAATCAAACTGGTCTGGGTGGCACCGCTTCTCAAGGTGTTCGTGTTGCGTTTAGTTGTGTGGACTCTAAAACCATTTTAAGGCCGGCGGTTACTTACCCTAAACCGCAAATTAAAGGTCTTCAAACAGCCATTGTGACTGGTAATAAAGACGGTGAGGTATACGTTGATAAACATGGCAGAATAAAAGTACAGTTCCATTGGGATCGTTTGGGTAAGTACGATGTAAATAGTTCGTGTTGGATTCGAGTTGCTCAAAGCGTTGCCGGAAATGGATGGGGTGCGGTGTTTCATCCTCGGGTAGGGCAAGAGGTTATCGTAGAGTTTGTGAATGGCGACCCAGATCAACCTATTGTCACGGGTGCGCTGTATAACGGGAGCCAGTTGCCCCCGTATTCTCTTCCAGAGAAAAGTTCTCAAAGCGGTTTTAAGTCCCGCTCAGTTCAAAAAGGAAACGCCAATTTCAACGAGTTACGCTTTGAAGATAAACCTGGCGAAGAACACATTTACCTTCACGCAGAAAAGTTGTTCCAAATGTTAGTCGAAGACTGCGTGGATATTGTGGTTGAGAACAATAAAGTTGAGAAAGTAACCAACGATGTCACTCAAGACGTTGGAAAAAATGCGATGTTAAAGGTGGGAGAGAACTATACCTCTGACACTGGAAAAGTGTTGTCTCTCAATGCAGGGAAAAGTATTGAAATTAAAGTCGGTGGAGCCTCAATTCAAATGTCGAGTTCTGGCGAAATCAACATTAAGGGCAACAAGATTTCTATCAATGGCTCTGCAATCGCATTGAAAGCAGGACAAATCTCTTTGAATTAAGAGGGAACTGAGAATGGGTAAACCAGCTGCAGTGATTGGAAGTTTTCACCTTTGTCCAAAGAAAACAGGCAAGATCCCTCATGTTGGAGGTCCTGTTGTTATGGGTTCTCCAAATGTAAAAATAGGAGGCATCCCTGCCGCGAGAAAAGGTGACAAACTCGTTTGTATCGGGCCGCCTGACAGCATATCTGCGGGGTCTTCTAGCGTTAAGATTAATGGTAAACCGGCTGCTAGATCAGGGGACTCTACATCTCATGGTGGAAAAATTCTCGTCGGTGTACCGACCGTCCTCATCGGGGGATAGATGCGAATTGGTTTTAAGATGCCTTTATGTCTTATTGACGATGAGGAAGTACAAGTCAGCTCTATTCTCGATGCTTCATTTAGGTTTTCCGGTGAAAAAACACCAAACGTTAACAATGAAGTTTATGAAGAACGACTGTTTAAGCTGATTGCGTCACATGAGAGAAGCTTAAAACAAGCAGAAGTATCTGGTTGTGTTTGCGTATTGTTGCCCCAACTCAGCGACAAAACGCTACTGAAAAAAATCATGCTTGAGATATCCTCTGCCTTAGGTGGTCATCCAAGTACAAATATCTACTTGTATCCTTACGGGCAGGCATCCTTTTTGATGGCTCTTGGAAGAATAAAAAGAGAGTTGGTCTCAAGTCGACCTACCTGGGTTTTGGGATTTAATGCCAAAAATGATGACGTGATTGGTTCGCGTAGTTCGGTCGTGGCGGCGAAATGCGAGCCGAGCAAAGGTGGTTTATTCAGCAGAAACGTTTGTGTTGATTTAGATGCCACACAACAGTCAATCGCAGTAGAGAAGGTCATGCAGCAGTTAGGGCTTAACTGTAAATATCCGGTGAGTGACTTTACTGTATCTGTTGAAGGCGAAGAGCCTATTTGGATGCATCATATTCAGAGCTTCTCACCGTGGATTACCTCCGACACTAGATACCATTTTCTGAATGTGAAGTTAGGTTCGCTTGGAGCCTGTAGCGGTATTCTCAAAGCTGTCTGCCTGTATCAACAACAAATGAACGAGATGAGTGAACGCTTTCACGCTGTTCAGCTAGACATCGAGCCAAGTGGGTATGTTGTTGGAGCCTTATTTGGTCGAAATGAGAGCGAAAATTCTTAGATCAATCAACACAAACCACATGAAAAGCTTACGAAGTCACGATATCCTAACGGGATAATAAGATAACGCCATGTTTGTGGCAGAAAGTGAATTCGAATGAAGTTTATCCACACCTCAGATTGGCATCTTGGCCGACAGTTTCACAATGTCTCTTTGCTTGAAGATCAGCAGGCAGTTCTTGAGCAACTTATCCAATATATTGAAAACAATCCGGTTGATGCTGTAATCGTTGCCGGAGATGTCTATGATCGCTCCGTTCCACCAACGATTGCTATCGAGTTGCTTAATCGAGTCGTAAAGCGAATCTGTGGTGAGCGCAATACTCCTATGATATTGATTTCAGGCAATCACGATGGCGCAGAGCGTTTGGGTTTTGGTTCTGAGCAAATGAAACGTTCGGGATTGCATATCATCAGCAACTTTGAAGATATGTTAACGCCAGTTGTGATTGAAACGAAAGCCGCTGGTCATGTCGCTTTCTATGGAATGCCATACAATGATCCTGAACAAGTACGTTATGTGTATAAAGAGCCGGTGTCGACACACGATGAAGCTCATAAACTGCTTGCCGAAAAAATTACAGAGCAGTTCCAATCTGAGCATCGAAATATTCTAATCAGTCATTGCTTCGTAGATGGTGCTATTGAATCTGAATCAGAGCGACCACTCTCTATCGGTGGCTCTGATCGAGTTAGCCACGAGCATTTTTTAAACTTCGATTATGTCGCGTTAGGTCATTTGCACCAACCTCAAAAGAAAGGTGAGGAGTACATTCGTTATTCTGGTTCGTTGATGAAGTACAGCTTCGGTGAACAAAATCAAAAGAAAGGCTTCACATTAGTTGAAATCGGCAAAGATGGCTTTATTGGGGCGGAACATATTGAGTTAACTGCGCCTCATGAAATGCGTATCGTTGAAGGCGAATTGGAACAAATTCTAGAGTGGGGCAAAACGGACCCGAAAAATGAAGATTATTTACTGGTGAGATTAATGGATAAACACGCCATTTTGAATCCGATGGAGAAACTTCGTACGGTTTACCCGAATGTTTTGCACCTAGAGAAGCCAGGAATGCTAATTGGTGTCGAGCAAGAAATGGCGCAAGCTAAGCTCGCTCGCAGTGAAATTGACATGTTCAAAGATTTCTTTGCTGAAGCACAGGATAGTGAATTATCCAATGAGCAAGAGCAAGCAATCAGCGACATCATTAAGCAACTTTCACAGCAGTAAGGGCCAAATATGAAACCAATCAAACTCACGATGCAAGCCTTTGGTCCGTTTGCGAAAACAGAAACTATTGATTTTGAAAAGCTTGGAAGTAATGCTTTATTTTTAATTAATGGACCTACTGGCTCAGGTAAAACCTCGATCTTAGACGCGATTTGCTTTGCGCTATATGGCGAAACCACTAGCAATGAACGTCAAGGGATCCAAATGCGCTGTGATTTAGCATCGCCACAGCTGCTAACCGAAGTAATTCTAGATTTCTCTTTGCATGGCAAAGTTTACCGAGTGACTCGCGCGCCGGAGCAAGAAGCTCCGAAAGCCCGTGGTGAGGGATTGACCGTTCGCAAACACACGGCGTCATTGTATGAATTGGGTGAGACAGAAAAACTCATCACCAGCAAAACGATCCAAGTTAAAACTGAGATCACTAATATTATTGGTTTGAACGAAACTCAGTTCCGTCAGGTTATGGTATTGCCTCAAGGTAAATTTCGCGAGCTGTTATTAGCAACGTCTAAAGAGCGTGAAGAGATCTTTGGCCAGTTGTTCGAAACGGATATCTACAAAAAGATTGAATACGCCTTAAAAGACAAAGCAAGCTCGATAAGCAAAGCAAAAGATGAGTTTGATAACCAAATTCGTGGCGCGCTTCAAGTTGCGGGAGTGACATCAGAAGCGGAATTAACAGAACAACGTGAAACGCTGTCTGTCCAATTCGCGTCAGCGCAAAAGCGAGAGCAGGAATCGCTTGCTCAGTTAAATGCCGTGAAAACAGAAATTCAGAGAGCTGAAACGTTAAGTAATGAATTTAAAAAGCGTGAACAAGCAGAAGCCGCGCTCCATCTGCACTTGCAACAAACTGAAACCATTTCGGCTCGCCAACTGCAGTTAGATAATGCGAAAAAGGCGAGTAGGATTGAACTGCCTTATATCACGCTGCAAAATGCCGCCCAGCAAGTTCAAGATTTAAACCAAAAGGTTACCGTTCTTTCTCAAGATTTAAAAGCCGCTGACGACGTCTTAAAAACGAAGGAACAAGCCTTCCAACAGGCAAAAGAACAAGCTAATCGGGTTCCTACGCTGACAGAGCAGCAATACCAACTTGAAAGTATGAAAAGCAAGTTGGTCGAGAAGGTTAAACTGGATAGTGCCATCGCTGCAGGACTTCAGCAGAAATCAGAATTTGAAGAAACGCTAAAAAAATACATAGTGTTTAGGGAAAAACTGACGCAAGACGCCCTGCAAGAGCAAAAAGTGTTGGAGCAAGCTCGCATTGATGTCGCAAGTATTGGTAGTGTGGATGCAGAGATCAAACAGCAGCAGCGTTTGATGTCGGATCTTCAAAAGTTAGGTAATTTAAATCAAGAGCTTTCAAAGTTAGATGCATTGACGTCAAGTAAACAAGCCTCGGTAACTCAAGCCAAGTCTTATTATGAAAACCTTCAACGTGAAGCGGATGCGTTAGAGCTCAGTTGGCATAATGCGCAAGCGGCAGTTCTTGCTCTTCGTTTACAAACTGGAGAGAAGTGTCCCGTTTGTGGTAGTACCGAACATCCTCAGCCTGCTCAATTTGTTGGTGATGAAGTCACAAAAGAGCAAGTTCAACAGGCTCGTCATCAGGAGCGTGAGGCTCAAATCACGCTGAACCAATTGAGCAACCAGTTGGAACAACACAATATTGCGATTGCTCAATACACGCAGCAAACTGAGCAAATGGTTTCGGAGTTGGGGCAGAACGCGAACCTAGAGCTGCAAGCATTACAGGCATCAATTCATCAACTCAATGAACGATTACAGCATTTGAACGCAATTAATATTGCTCAGCTTGAGCAAAGCGTGAACGAGTTGAATCAACGTTGTGTGGTTGGCGAAGGTAAGATCAACGATTTGCAAAACCAGATGGCTGCAAATGAATCGACGATTAAAGCAAATCAGCAGCAGTTAGCGAAATTGAGTGCGTCATTAGGTGATAAATACACATCACTAGAGCAACTAGAAAACGACTTGACTCAGATACACAAGCAAATTGTTGAGCTGAATAACGGCCTAGAATCTGAGCAAGCGCAGTTACAACAAGCTGTGCTGGCGAAATCAAATGTCGATAGTCAGTTGACGACTCACCAACAGTGGCTGTTGGAAGCGAATAGTAAACTGGAAAATGCTAAAACCGAATGGGAAAGCGCACTAAAAGCGAGTGCGTTTGCTGATGAAGCGCACTTCTTACAGAGTAAAGTGAGTGAACAACAAACTCAAACTTGGCAACAAGAAATAGATAACTTTAAGCAGAAAAAAATTCAGTTAGAACAAACTCTTGCGGATTTAAATCAAGTTTTGAAGGAGGTCGAGAAGCCTAATTTAGAAGCGCTTAACGGGAGTTTAAGCACTGCTCAACATTCGTATCTAGAAATTAGAAATCAGCTGGATAGCACGCGTTCACTGTTTGAAGGCTTGGAAAAAGTTCGCAATGAAATTTCTAATCTGCACGATAAAAACCGTAAATTAGAGGAAGAGTACAAAGTTTTCGGTACGCTTTATGATGTCGCCAGTGGTAAAACGGGCAGCCGTATCAGTTTACACCGATTTGTGTTGGGGGTTTTATTGGATGATGTGTTGATTCAAGCTTCTCAACGACTGAGTTTGATGAGCAAGGGTCGATATATTCTAGCGCGTAAAACAGAGGGTTTTAAAGGTGCTGCAGGGCGAGGACTTGATCTCGTGGTGGAAGACGGTTACACCGGAAAAATGCGTGATGTTGCAACGTTGTCGGGGGGAGAATCCTTCATGGCAGCTTTAGCTTTGGCATTAGGCTTGTCTGATGTCGTGCAATCTTACAGCGGTGGAATTCGTTTAGATACGTTATTCATCGACGAAGGCTTTGGTAGCTTGGACCCTGAATCTCTCGATCTGGCGATTCAAACATTGGTCGACTTGCAGCAAACGGGCCGCATGATTGGCGTAATTTCACACGTGTCTGAACTCAAAGAGCAGATGGCGTTGCGAATCGATGTTGAACCGTCTAGGTTTGGTTCTACCGTTTCGGTTAAATCTCAGATGCTAATATCTAAATAAAAATCAAATAGTTAAATGAAAACAAAAAAGCCCCTTTATGGGGCTTTTTTATCGACTCTGACACTTATTGTTCGCAGAAGTGACCTTCTTTTGGCGATTGAGTAATCGCGTACTCTCCGTCGAGATTACGATACACAATAGTGTTCCAAATCGAGCCATCATCCATTTCAAATTCAATTGCGTAGTTCACACCGCTCACTATTTGTGCATGAACTGTCAGAATTTGTTTGAATGACGAAAGAGTATCCATTTGTTTCAGGACAAAGGCCATTGCCTTTTGTGCATCAGGGGTAGCATCAAATTCGTTCCACCCACCTGGCATGTTTCCCTGTGTATTACATACATCTGCCGAGGCTGTTACATGTGTCGTCTCTTCTTGGTTTTTTGGTTGGCAACCAACAAGCAACCCCAAAATTGCACAAGTCGACACTGTTTTTAACATCATAACCATCACCTCTATTCATATCGGATCGTATTATAGTGGTGATGAAATCACGCCATTGTCTATGTTGTGCAAACTTTTGATATGCACAAAGTTAATTCGATGAGTAATTGGAGCGAGTTTACATAGAAAATAAGCACGATAAATCAAACACTCTGTTCTTGATAAATCAGTTTACAGTGTAAAAACTCGTGATGTTGTTGCCTACGAAGACTCAATTTACTCGAGAGTTGGGGCAGCGTTAAGCGCAATAAATTAAATGTAATATGAGTCATAGTTCACATGTTTGGCGTTTGAATTTCTTATCAATCATACAAAACACTACTATCACCGACCTGTAAAAATAAGCCGTAGTTTGACTAATTGCAGCGTTCTTCGTCAATTTGTTGCCAGCGCCATGGAGGGCGTTATATGAAAAGGATAAATGTCATTGGTAGTAGCGGCAGTGGTAAGTCTACTTTCGCAAAAGCCTTAGCTCAGAAGCTCGACGTTACACATATCGAAATGGACAAATTGTTTTGGAAAGCGGGCTGGCAAGAAAGCACCGACCATGAGTTTTTCAGCAACTTAAAAACGGCCCTCACGCAAAGCGAATGGGTTTTGGATGGAAACTATTCTCGAACTGAAAGCATAAAGTGGCAAGACGTCGACACGATAATTTGGTTGGACTATTCAAGAACGGTGACGTTTTACCGAGCGATCAAACGTGCACTCACTCGTATTTACACAGAGCAAGAGCTGTGGGAAGGGACTGGTAACAGAGAAAGTCTGTATCGACTGTTCACAAAAGACTCCATCGTATTATGGTCTATTAAAAACTACGCAAAACGACGACGAAAATATCTTCAACTGAAACGTGAATTGAGCGGCTCACCCATTCAATTTGTTCATTTGACTAACCCGAAAAAAGCACAAGCTTATCTCGAAAAACTATAAAATAAGTAAAAGCTAAGAGAAAACAAATAGATGGAAATTATTTTTGTGCGACATGGCGTGCCAGATTTTTCATTAGCTGATGAAAGATGCATGACGCAGTTAGAGAAAGATTACGCTCCATTAGATCGAGCGTATTTATCGGAACTTCATCAAAAGCTTACCAACGCCGTATTCGATGATGCGCAGGCTATTATTTGTTCACCATATACGAGAGCGCTCCAAACAGCGGAGATCCTTAACCGTCGTCATGGATTTGAATTGTTTGTCGAACACGATCTGAGAGAGTGGCGGGCGGATACTTCTGGTGGTTATATTTCGTTGGCTGAGCGAGACCGGCGTTGGCACGAATATCGCGAGTTGCTAAAACTAAGACTGCCGATGAGCGACGAGCGCTATGAGCATGTGACGGCGTTAAAAGCACGAACGATGGCGGTTTTGGAAAGGTACAGACAATATGACAAAGTTATTGTCGTCAGTCATTTCAATGTTTTTGAAGCTTTGCAAGGTTATCAGGAACAAGGGTTGGCTTGCGGAGATTCTAAAATCTTTCGTCTGTGATCGATTTTCAATCTTATAGAGTAAAATCAATGAGTAATCGCTATTGGAGTTAAAAATGAAATCTATAAAAGCATGGATGTTGTTATGTTTGATCGCGATGTTTGGTTGTACGTCAAAACCAGATGATGTTGAGCCTGTAAACAACTTTGCACTCCAACCATACCTCGGTAAATGGTATGAAATAGCTCGACTGGATCATTCCTTTGAGCGCGGCCTCTCTAACGTTACGGCTGAATACGAATTGCGTGAAGACGGTGGTGTCACGGTTATCAACCGTGGTTATTCGCAAGAAAATAAAAAGTGGACACAAGCCGAAGGCCAAGCGTATTTCGTTGGAGATGAAAACATCGGCCATCTTAAAGTTTCATTTTTTGGCCCGTTCTATTCCTCGTACATTGTGTTCGAGCTAGGAGAAAACTATGAGTATGCCTTTATCTCAGGTTTTAACCATGATTACTTGTGGCTACTTTCTCGGAAACCAAATGTCGATAAGGCGACGGTGGAGCGATTTAAGCGAGTCGCCAAAGAGAAAGGCTTTGCGCTAGATGAGTTGATCCTGGTCGATCAAAAACAGTAAATTGTCCAACTGCTGACCTTACAGTAAGGTTCGATGCTTCATAAAGCTCAGTGGTGTTTGTCCCGTTTGTTTTTTAAAGAACGCAATGAATGCGCTGTCTGATGAAAACTCTAAGCAATGGGCAACATCACTGACTTGTCTCTCCTCACACAACAGCTCTATTGCCTTTAACAATCGCCATTGCTGGCGCCAATCTTGATAAGACATGCCTGTTTCGGACTTAAACAGTCTTGTAATTGTCTTACCGCTTGCCCCGATTGTTTTCGATAAATGGTTGAGATCAGGAGCAATGAATCCGTCTTTTGTCATCGCGTTTCGAAATGAAGCCAAACGACGATCCGATGGCAATGGTAAAGTGAGCTCGAATTGCTTCGCTTGATAAAACTCTTCCCAAAACAATATGGTTGTCGCATTTGTTTTGGTTTGTTCTATGTCCCACTCCCACAAAGCCATTTTATTGATCAGTGCTTTTAGGAGATCGTTAACTTCAATCATTACGATGCTTTTCGGGCAAGAAAACTTGTCACAATCGAAATAAACAGAACGATACGCCACAACATTCGTCATTACGGCGCGATGTGGAGTATGAGGTGGGATCCACACTGCTTTGGTTGGCGGCAAAATACAAATGGAATCATTTAGGGCAAACGTCATGCATCCTTGTGGCGCGTAAAGTAACTGACCTTTATGGTGCTGATGCATCCCTGAGTCGTGTTTACCAACATCTGCAGCAATGCCGACCACGTTGGCTGTGAGCTTGTCTGCATCAAACTGAGAGTTTTCTTCAATAAGTGCCATTTGTCCGAATTTTGATGTTTTTGGTCTTAATGGTGTTAATGGGTAGAGCATAACGCCTTCTATACTGCGCGCCAAGTTAAGTTTGTTACCCACTTAAGCTTCTGAATTCATCAGGTCGAAGTGGGATAGAGAGGCAAAAATGAAAACGAAACCTTCTATTGGATTAATGGTTGTGATGCTGATGTTTCCACAAATTGTAGAGACGATTTACAGCCCTGTACTTGGTGATATTGCACAGTCATTCTCAATCACCTATTCGCAAGCAGCGCAAACCCTATCGATCTACTTTACAGCATTTGCAATCGGAGTCGTGGTTTGGGGTCTATTAGCAGATAAATGGGGAAGACGTCCAACCATGCTAGTTGGCTTGCTCGTTTATGGGCTTTCTGCATTGGTTGCGATGCAAACTGACCGCTTTGATGTGGTCATGTTGGCTCGAGCGTTGAGCGCCTTTGGTATTGCGGTGGGTTCTGTGGTGACGCAAACCATGTTGCGGGACAGTTTTTCTGGCGAAGAATTGGGTAAAGTATTCGGCGTAATGGGAATAGGAATTTCTGTCAGTCCGGTGATTGGCATGTTGCTCGGCGGCCAATTAACCGCATTGGGCGGCCAATTAACCGCATTGGGCGGCTATCAAACCGTCTTTTTTACACTGTTTTTCATGGCATTAGGCTTGTTTGTTTACAACGCTTTCAAACTGCCAGAGACACAAATTCAGAAACAGCCTTTGAATATTGGTTCACTTCTGGGACGAATGCTGAGAGATGCGCAAATCTGGCAATCGACGTTATTAGTTGCGCTCTACAATATCGCATTGTTTTCTTACTACCAATTAGGTGCTTTCACATTTGAGGCGTTAGGTTTTAGCTCATCGGAGTTTGGATACAGTGGCGTTGTACTTGGCTTAGGTACATTTGTCGGCAGCTTGTTGAATAAATTTTTGTTGGGTAAAGGACGAACGCAAACATCTTTGTTGTGGATCGCATCGATACTGTTGTTGGCTGGTGGGTTTGGTGTCTTTTGGGCTCAAACATCTATTTGGTTTTTAGTTCCAATGTTATTGGTCGTGATGGCGTTTGGCATTGCGATACCTAATGTACTAAGCGCTGCTTTGGTGGATTATAAACAGCAAGCGGGCAGTGCTGGCGCAGTATTTGGGCTGATGTACTACTTACTGATTGGGTCGGGGCTTGGATTGGCAGGAATAATTCAAAACCTAGGTGTAGTACAGACAAGTTGTGCAGTAACCGTATTGTTAGTGACAATGTCACGAATGAAGAAATAGATTTTATTCGTAAAAAGCCCCGCTAAATGAGCGGGGCTTTTTGTTGCAAATTGACCTATCCGAAAAAGTGCTTTCAAATAGCGAACAACTAGGGCTATTTGATTAGGCGAACAACCAATGAACCAGGAGCCCTGATCGACTCAATGTTGTGACTTAATACCGTGCCACTAGTCGGTGCCATGTAGCGCTGAATTTCGTCACCAAAGCTATCGTATTGAATCGCAAGCAATTGACCTTGTTCAACGGTATCCATCATTTTCACTTGTGGTAGAACGAAGCCACCAAACTCGGCTCGAATACTGATGATCTCGTTACCTTCAAGGCAAGGGATGACTGGCGAAGCTTCACCAGAAATCACTTCGTGGCGTTTTAGCACGTTAAAAATCCCCGCAACCGTACGATCAATCAGCGCTTGCTCAGTGTAACGCCCCATGCCCACTTCGATAGTAATGCTTGGAATGCCGCTGTTGTTCCACACGGTTTCTAAAACACCTGCGTCCCCCGGATCGTTTAAGATAGCGTCTGGGTTAATTGAGCGAGCCATTTCTAACGATTGTTCGATACGGAAATCGGCAAACACATACAATGGGTAAGCGGCACCACTGGTTTGGGTGTGCAGATCAATCGCAAGCTCTGCATTTGGCTTAAGCAGATTGTTCCATAATGCAAACAGGTAGCGATTGGCCTCATTGCCGTTTGCGTCGCCTGGGAAAAAGCGGTTTAGGTTTGCTGGTGAGGCATCAGGATCAGCGGAGTAAAAATCGCGGCTGTGGTTCAACATACCCGTTAAGTTGATGGTTGGAACAACAGTGACAGTGCCCGCTAGTTCTTTGCCGATTAGCTCTCGAGCTGTTTTTTGCGCGGCAAGAACGCCGTTGTATTCATCGCCATGAACACCGGCAGTGATCATAATCTTCTTGCCCGGCTTGTCGCCTTTGAATACCAATACTGGTAGGTGTTGCCACTGAGATAGGGCATTGGTTGCAATGCGGAACCAGAATTTATGCTCGCCAGCAGGCAAGTCAGTTACGTCGAGAGATTGAATGACTTGATGACCTTGAATTACGTCATCCAGAAATTGTGTTGCCATTAAAGTTGTCACTCCAAAACATCGTTTTGATGCTTATTTGCCATTTGGCTTGAATCAAAAAAGGCGAGAACTTGTCTCGCCTTCTTATCTGTTAATCAGTTTACGCAAAACCCATCACGTGAGCTGCGACGACGACAATGCTCGATAGGGTAAAGAGTAATAGCATAAAGCGCCAGCAGAATTTCGCCCAGTCACCCCAGTCGATACGACACACGCCAAGCGTTGCCATTAGGGACGCAGAAGTAGGGACTATCACGTTAGTGAAACCATCACCCAGTTGGAATGCCAGAACCGCTACCTGACGAGTTACGCCAGCGATGTCTGCAAGAGGAGACAACAGAGGCATCGTAAGTGCTGCTTGGCCAGAACCCGAGGTCACGAAGAAGTTGAAGATGGATTGGAACACATACATCAACCAAGCTGCGGCAACATCAGGAAGGCCGCTGATCACGCCGCCTGCGCTGTTCAAAATCGAGTTCAGTACGCTTGCTTCATCGGTAGTACCACCACCTAGAATAAGCAATACACCTTTCGCACAGCCAACCAAAAGAGCAGGAGCTAGCATGATTGCTGCGCCTTCTTTGAATGCGTCCGCCGCACAGTTAAGGGTCATGCCGTTTAGGCGGAAGATCGTACCGATAATGGCAACCACAAAGCCCATTGTGAAGAACTGAGAAGCGATTTCTGGGATGTACCATGCTTTGGCTACTACGCCCCAAACCACCCAAATCGTTGTTGCGATAACCGTTAGAATAACGAGCGTGTCTCCGAAGTTCCAACGAGAGTCGTGGCTACCTAGTTCTTTCTGACGGAAGTATTTATCCGTACGGCGGCTGTAAGAGTACTCAGGATTTGCTTTGATGCGAGACGCATAAACCATCGTAAAGGCGATACCGATGAGTGTAAAACCAACCCAAAGTGCCATACGAACCGTCATGCCCGATAGTACAGGAATACCAGCAATACCTTGTGCAATCGCAACCGAGAATGGGTTCATCCAAGATGTCGCAAAACCAATCTGAGTCGCAACGTAAGTCACCATTACGGTCGTAATGCCGTCATAACCTAGGCGAACCATCAATGGAGCGATGATGATGGCGAACGCCACCGCCTCTTCACCCATCCCAAAGACAGCGCCGCCCAAAGAGAACAGCAAGAACAGAACAGGAATGAAGAGCGCTTCGTTACCTTTGGTTTTGTCGATCAGACGAAGGATACCGTTGTCGATAGTGCCCGTGCGCATCACGACACCAAAAGCGCCGCCGATCACAAGCATAAACATGATAACGCCGATTGCGCTGCCCCATTTTGAACCTGAAACCAGACCTTCAAATGGGAAGTTCATCAAGCCGATACCGCCGCCAGAAGCGAAGAGACCCACTTTGTTGTAAACCAGCTCGCCGTTTTCGTCGGTTGCGTACGAGAAAGAAGACGGATCAATAACAGTACGTGTTTTTTCCGCACCATCTACCACGTAAGACACCTGTTGGCTATCAAAGTGACCAGCAGGAATTAGATAGGTAAGAATCGCAGCAAAGATACCAACAAAAAAGATTAAAATGAGAGTGTCAGGCATCTGCCATGATTGCTTTGTTGCAGCCGATTCCGATGGCTGCGCATGTGTGTGAGACATAACTTACTTCACGTCGAATCAAACAAAGCATGAAATATCGATAAAGTAGAATAAAAAGTCAATATTAATGCCTGTAGTGAACTATAAATTCATCAAATATTTGATCTAAAGTGTGTTTGATTGATTTGTGTTCATTTGTTGGTGGAATGTGTTGTTGGTTTTATATTCAGGAAAATAAATAGGCTCGTACTGCTGACGAGCCTTTTCTCACTCATTAATGCATACCGTTTAGTCGCCTGATTGCTCGGAAAAAAATGCAGCAACATCGCGGAGATCTTCATCGTTCAGCATACGTAACTGCGCTTTCATCATCTCTGCCAGAGGCCCGGTTCGCAAGCCATCCTGATAGGCTTTCATCGAGTCATACAAGTATTTAGGGCTTTGACCTGCTAGGTTCGGATAGGCGTCATTACTGCTTAGTCCATTTGTGCCGTGGCAATATACGCAGCTTGGGGCTTTAACTTTGCCTTTCTCAGCATCGCCAAAAGGATTGGCATAGACGGTGGAAGTAAAAATGAGAGACGTTAAAAGGAGGGTTCTTAGCATTATGGATTCTCGATTTAGCGATAATTGACCGTAGAATAAAGCTTCCCCCAAGGGGAAGCTCAATGATCAAAATCAATCTAAAGCAGAGATTTAAGGCTCGATAGGAAGGTTTGAATATCTTCAGCAGAGATGTCTTTGTGAGTGACAAAGCGAATTGGGTTTCCTGGGCTGATGATGATGTTTTGTTGCTTTAGTTGCTCCGCGATGCTTTGGATATCGACTTTAGCATCCAACTTAGCAAACACAATGTTGGTTTGAACGAAGTCAGGATTTACCGAGAAACCCGGTAGTTCAGCTAAACCTTCCGCCAATGCTTTTGCATTGATGTGATCTTGCTTTAACTGCGCGACTTGTTCCGTGATCGCCAGTTTACCTGCTGCCGCTAGAATGCCTGCCTGACGCATTCCGCCACCGACCATCTTTCTTAAACGGCGAGCTTTCGCGATGTATTCCTTGCTGCCAAGCAGCAGTGAACCAACGGGTGCGGCAAGACCTTTAGATAAACAAATCGTCATGGAATCAAAGTACTGACCAATCTCCTTGACGGGAACATCAAGCGCAACGGCTGCGTTAAACACACGAGCACCGTCGAGATGCAGTTTCAGATTGTGTTTATTAACGAATTCACGAGCTTCCGCTAAGTAAGACAGTGGGATCACTTTACCGTTGATGGTGTTTTCTAAACTTAGCAGACGAGTACGAGCAAAGTGCGCGTCATCAGGTTTAATTGCCGCCTCTAATTTGTCAAATGGCAACGTGCCATCTGGATTGTTTTCTATTGGTTGAGGCTGGATAGAACCCAGTACCGCTGCGCCACCTGCTTCATATTTGTAATTGTGCGCTTGCTGGCCGCATAAATATTCATCGCCACGCTCACAGTGCGCCATTAATCCTAAAAGGTTTGCTTGTGTGCCAGAAGTGGTAAACAACGCTGCCTCAAATCCTGCTAATTCAGCCGCGAATTGCTCTAGCTCGTTTACGGTAGGATCGTCACCATAAACATCATCGCCAACAGGGGCGCTGAACATTACTTCGCGCATAGCTTGGGTGGGTTGAGTCACTGTGTCTGAACGAAAATCCATGAATATCTCCTTGGTCCAAATTCCTAAATGTATCCGCAAAGGCGAGCTTTGCTTAAGCAAGCGATAGTTTTGGCATCGGTAATGGTGCCATCAATAATTTTTTCTTCGAGCTGTTTCCGTGACAATGTCACGACTTCAATCACTTCATCGTCGTCACACTCGTAGCGATTGGTTTTGGCTAAGTGTTCGGCGACAAACAAATACTGAATTTCATCACAAAATCCAGCAAGCGGTGTCACTTGGCCGAGTGGGGTAAATTTATCTGCGCTGAAGCCGGTTTCTTCTTCCAACTCACGTTGCGCGCAGCAGAGCGGGTCTTCGTCGCCTTCGCGAGTCCCTGCTGGTAACTCCAGAAGCCATTTATTGAGAGAAGGTCGAAACTGATTCACTAAGACGATATCGCCATTGGCAGCGATTGGCAGTATTACAGCAGCGCCTGGATGGTGAATGGTGGTGTGTGAAATGACTTGACCAGTAGGAAGCTGAACGTCTTCTTCAACCAAAGAAATTTGCTTCCATTTATGAATTGTTTTGCTCATGCAGTTGTAAACCCTAGCAATGACCGCAATTTGACGTTTTTGAACATTAACCACAAACGCTGGGAAACAAAAGCAAAAACTGTTGCAAGGCCACGAAAGCGTTTGCACTTTCAGTGAGCTATATCTCATAAATGGAAACTTTGATTGCTCAGCAAAGAGAGAGATAAGCATCTGTTATAAGGGTGATTCGAACAAATTACACTTGTAACAAAGTGATAACAAATGTATAAAAATAAATACACAGCATCAGTTCAGCAGCCGGAGTACGTATGATCCAACCTTCTTTTGCATCCAATGCCGAAAAAGCACTACTTTCCGAGCGTATTAACAAGCTTGCAAAAGCGTTAACTGATGGCGTTTATGAACGCGAACACACCATCAAACTCTGTCTCCTTGCCGCTTTGGCTGGGGAGAGCGTCTTTCTTTTAGGTCCTCCAGGTATTGCAAAGAGTCTTATTGCAAAGCGTCTTATCCAAGCTTTTGATAACAGCAGTTACTTTGAATACTTGATGACTCGATTCTCGACACCAGAAGAAGTGTTTGGTCCTTTGAGTATTCAAGAGTTGAAGGACAACGGCCGTTATGTCCGACTCACCAAAGGTTACCTACCTACAGCGCAAGTCGTTTTCCTTGATGAGATTTGGAAAGCGGGCCCTGCGATTCTGAACACTCTGTTGACCGTCGTGAACGAAAAAACATTCAAAAATGGCAGTGACATTGAACGTGTTCCAATGCGTTTGCTGGTTTCTGCTTCCAACGAATTACCAGATGAAGACAGCGGCCTAGACGCACTGTACGACCGAATGCTCGTACGTGTGTTCGTAAACCGAATTCAGAATAAGCAAAACTTCAAATCCATGCTGACCGTTGGCACATCGCAAGAAGCGCAAATTCCGGAAGGTTTGGCGATTACCGATGAAGAGTATCACCAGTGGCAGCAACAACTCGACAAACTGACACTCACCGACAATGCATTTGAAAAGTTGTTCCAGCTAAAAACGATGTTGGAAACCAAAGTGGAAGCACAATTTGGCGACGCAGCACATACCGACATGTACGTGTCTGACCGTCGCTGGAAAAAGGCGGTGAAGTTACTGAAAGCGAGCGCTTTCTTTAATGGTCGTGATGAAATTAATCCTCTTGATCTGTTGTTATTGCAAGACTGTCTCTGGAATAGCCCTGAGTCGCGTGATGTCGTGCGTGAAGTGGTACAAGAATTCGCGCTCAAGCACGCTTTTGACCAACAAGACGCAGAGCAGGAAATCGAGTACTGCCGCGAGTCTTTGATTGATGTTCAGCATGAGCTAGAAGATACCTACCGTATGACGCTGACCTCTGAAGCAGCAACCGGTATTTTGCGCAAAGAAACCATGCGTTTCGATACTTCGAAGGCGAAAACCTACAAAGTGGGTGCGGCCGTTAACCTAGTGAAGTTGGTTATCTTGCAAAGCAACATGTCGGTATCGGAATCGGAAAAAGGCGATAGCCGTTGGGTTTATGTACCGAAAGATGAACTGGACCGTGTGATCAAAGATGGCCAAGGTGATGTGTACGGTTACGTAAACCAAAACACCAATATGTGTCGTCTGCGTTTTGATGTGGATGCGGCGAACAACTTGGTGATCCGCGATATTGCTAACCGCGGTATTTTGGTGAGCTTGGTAACGCAACAAGGTTTGGACATTGAGCTGTACCAAAAATGGTTGTCGCAAAGCGAAAAAGCCGTAAACCAACTGAGTGAAGCAGAGCACCACATGCGTAAAGTCAAAGCGAACTTTCATGATGCACTGCCACACAGTTTTGTGGATCCTGAATTACCACGTCTTATGGAGTCGAGTCTGCAACAGGTGAGCCAACGACTTGAGTCTATCCAAGGTGAAAGCGAGAAGATCATTCAACGCTTTAAAAACTTACATCAGTTTTTCTCTTAAGGAGACGACATGTTAGGTGCAGACGGACTCAACTTGGCGCTGATGGTGGCGGACTCAGGCATCATCGACAGTGCTGTAAACGATTTGATGGCTCGCTCTCAAGTCATGATGATGGCAGAAAACCGAGGTGTAAAATCGTCGGTGAAAAACCATTTGTTAAAATGGCGCGGCAACGTAAAGAAACGCATCACCAAAGTATGTGAGACGGAGCGTTTCCAACAAGAGCTCGCTTTATATCAAGAAGTGATTCACTGGGATGAAGACGAGTTTTTTGAGCGCATAGAGGATGTGATCAAAAAGCTTGAGTGGCACTCCGCGTTTTATATGCAAGCACGCCGCATGATGGAGAAAAACAAAGGGGTTAATAACCCGATGTTCCCGCATTACTTCTGTGACCAATGGTATCAAAGCCTTGCTGATGCGATTAAACAGGCGCAAGTAAGTGAGTTAGAAGCCAACAAAGAGAAAGTTCTTAACGATCTGTATCAACGTATGGAAACCATGCGCAATATGGATAAAGTGACGGAATCTGGCGACGCTGAAAGCGTAGGGCGCTTGTGGGATATGGCTTCGGCAAAACTCAGCAAAACCGATTTAACGGTGATGAAGCGCCATGCAGAGTTTTTGAAAAAGCACAAAGGCTTGCAAGAAATCGCAGAACAGCTTGGCCGTATGGCTGGGCAAGTGAATGATCCTGACTTAAACCGTGCACCAGCGGAAGAGCTGCAAATGGTTGAAGAAAAAAGCGACGAAGCGACTGATGATATCGTCGGTATCCATGAAAGTGATGATCTCAACAAGCTGCTGCCAAACGAGACCATGTTTTTGGCCTACCCAGAGCTAGAAGTCGTGTTCTACAAGCATCTGGTCGACAAGCGTTTGATGAACTATCGCACGCAAGGTAAATCTCGCACTTTACGTAAAGTCAAAGCGCATCGTCCAGACAACAAAGCTGTGGATATCGAAAAAGGGCCGTTCATCGTCTGTGTGGATGCCTCTGGCTCGATGAGTGGTTTCCCTGAGCAGTGCGCAAAAGCGATGGCGTATGCGTTAATGCAGATTGCACTGGCCGAACAGCGCGATTGTTACGTGATCATTTTCTCTACTGAACACATTACCTATGAGCTCACCAAACAAGATGGTTTGCGTGAGGCGGCGGATTTCTTAACGTACAGTTTCCATGGTGGTACAGATTTGGAGCCAACGCTTATCAAATCCATCGATTTGATGAGTGGAGATAAATACAAAAACGCCGACATGGTGGTAATTTCTGATTTTATTGCGCCAAAACAGCAAGATGAGTTGTTGGCAAAAGTGGATGCGCTTAAAGCGAAGAAAAACCGCTTCCATGCGATCAGTTTATCTAAGTACGGAAACCCTGCGTTAATGTCGATGTTTGATCATACTTGGTCTTACCATCCAAACGTTGTGGGACGTTTACTCAAGCGTGTAAGTAACGGTTGATGACCTAAAGCGGCGAATTCGCCGCTTTATTTTTAGTTCGTTTACCGGATGAAAGTGTTTGGGGCAGAATCAATAAATACGCAATTGGATCGAATTTTCATCT
The DNA here is from genome assembly GCF_043106015.1 of Vibrio sp. GLN_1. Taxonomy (NCBI): domain Bacteria; kingdom Pseudomonadati; phylum Pseudomonadota; class Gammaproteobacteria; order Vibrionales; family Vibrionaceae; genus Vibrio; species Vibrio sp. GLN_1. Next base: position 865,633 of record NZ_JBICMD010000036.1, on the reverse strand, counting down.
GATTGATTTAAAAAAAAGCAAACAAACAGAAAATGAAAGATTTTTGTTTGACTATCTTTTCTGAATCCGTAAAGTAGCAACCAACGCAACGGGGGAGACTTCTTAAAGCGTTAAAGAAAGGCGCGTTGGCAGAGTGGCTATGCAGCGGATTGCAAATCCGTGGACCTCGGTTCGACTCCGGGACGCGCCTCCATTTGCGACACTAGCTCAGTTGGTAGAGCGCAACCTTGCCAAGGTTGAGGTCACGAGTTCGAACCTCGTGTGTCGCTCCAAATTGTTCAGATATGGCAATTGCGGTATCTCGATGCTTAAAGCATTAACTTAAAACCAGCGGAAGCTGGTTTTTTTGTATCTGAATATCCGAAAACAGATCCTATTCTTATTTCTCTCTCGTGATTTGTAGGTCTCACCATTGGTAACTGTGACCCTACATTTAGCGCCTCGGCTGATATCGGTTTACAATATCGGCCTCTAAAGGATTTGACGAAGACGCATGAGAAACACCGACGATTACATCATTTTTTACCATTTGGTCGAACAAGGCTCCTTCAGCAGTGCGGCAAGGCACATGGAGCTCACTAAATCGGTGGTTAGTAAACGTATTGCGAAGTTGGAGCAAGAATTAGGTGTTCAGCTTCTTTATCGCACGACGAGAACGCTGACGTTGACAGAGGCGGGGCAATCCTTCTTTGTGCACGCTAAAGCGGTTTATCAAGCTGTTGCTACAGCCGAAGAATCGATCGTTGGATTGGGGAAGAACCTGTCTGGCAACATTAAGATCACGGTACCTACCATTTCTGGTGAGTTGATTCTTCCGGGTGTGATTTCGGAGTTCAATGACAAGTATCCTGACATCAATATCGATATGGAACTTGATAATCGATTTGTCGATATCGTCAATGAGCGTTTCGATCTAGCCATTCGTACTGGCATGTTGCCAGATTCTAGCCTTATTGCCAGAAAGCTGGTGGATGCAAACTGGGTGGTGTGTGCGTCTCCCAAGTATCTTGCCAAGCATGGCATTCCAAAGCTGCCGAGCGAACTTACTAAGCATAACTGTTTGGTTTACTCCTATCAGGAGACTGGCGCGCGTGAGTGGGCGTTTAAATCCGACGATAAGACGTACCAAGTTACCGTTGATGGCAACTTATGCACCAACAACTCTTCCGCGTTACGAAATGTCGCGCTGTTAGGGCAAGGTGTTATCTACGTACCTCGTGTATTGGTGTATGAAGATTTAAAGCAGGGCAGCTTGATCCAGTTGTTCAAAGAAGAAACGGCGAAATGCTTGGGTATCTACGCTGTCTACCCATACACAAGGCAGCAACCCGAGAAGATTAAGATCTTCATTGATCACCTATACAACAGCTTCCAAAGTCAAAATCATCGATTTTAAATCAAGTCTACAACGCCATTGGTTACTTTGGTGTTGTGGTTTTGTTTCCAGTTTTTCTCATAAATAATTCATCCAATTTAGCCACTTACACGGTGTTACTCCCTCATCACTTACTTTGATAACAAGATGTTGCGCACACCTGTTAAAGAATAGTTTTGTTATTGTTTCTTTTTGGAAACGATCTGTTTCTTTCGTTCTAACGTCGGTTTGTGAGCGCTAAGTTACAGAAAAACAACAGATTAATTACGCTATGTGAGTGCTGGTTAAGGTTTGTACGCTTGACCTTGATGGACGCAGGGAAATTGACTGCTTATAGTGAGCCAAACTCAAATCCACACCGTGTCTGGTTGGATGTGAGTGATGCAAAATAACTAGAGATACGGATATGAAACAAAAGCAGCTGATAGAAGAATTTAAAACGATAGTCGGGGAAGAGAATGTCCTGACCGATCAGGTTAAAACCAAATACTACCGCTCAGGTTTTCGCTCTGGTAGTGGTACAGCGCTTGCCGTCGTGTTTCCTAACACTTTGTTAGAACAATGGAAGATCATTAAACAGTGTGTCGAGGCGAATTGCATCATCATCATGCAGGCTGCGAAAACAGGTCTCACAGAAGGCTCTGCACCAAGTGGTAACGACTATGACCGCGATGTCGTGGTGATCAACATTACCAAAATCAAAAAAATTCACCTGCTGGATGGTGGCAAACAGGCGGTGTGCTTACCCGGTGCAAGTTTACACTCACTAGAAAAAGAACTCAGAGCCGTTAACCGCGCGCCGCATTCTATTATTGGATCTTCATCGCTAGGTGCGACAGTTGTCGGTGGCATTGCCAATAACTCAGGCGGTGCGTTAGTGAAACGCGGCCCGGCGTATACTGAGCTTGCCATCTACGCGCAGGTCGATAAGCAGGGCAACCTCCATCTGGTTAACCATCTTGGTATTGATGGCTTGGGTGAGACGCCGGAAGAAATTCTTCACAATCTGCAAGAAGGTAATTTCGACCCAAGCAAGATCGTTCACGATGATCGCATGGCATCAGACAAAGAATATGATGAACGAGTTCGTGACGTAACATCTGACATCCCTTCACGTTTTAATGCTGACGAGCGTCGCTTGTTTGAAGCGAGCGGCTGTGCGGGCAAATTGGGCGTGTTTGCAGTGCGTGTTGATAGCTACCCAGTGCCAAGCAAAGAGCAAGTGTTTTACTTGGGTACGAACGACGCAAACAAGTTAACCAAATTGAGAAAAGATTTTCTGACTCAATTCGATAACCTGCCAGAAATGGGAGAGTATCTGCATCGCGATATCTTCAATATGGCAGAGAAATACGGCAAAGACGTGTTTTTATCGATCGACTTATTGGGTACGGACAAACTGCCTAAGATGTTCGCATTGAAAGCAAAAGTAGAGAACTTTTTAGAGCGAGTGCCATTTGTCAGCAAATATTTGCCAGACACCATTTTGTACTACGCAAGCAAATTGTTCCCGCAGCATTTGCCTGAGCGAATGTTAGAATTCCGCGATAAATACGAGCACCACTTAGTGCTAAAAATGAGTGATAGCGGAATTGAAGAGGCACAAAAATACCTGAAAGAAGTATGGGCTGTTGAAGATGACTGCGATTTCTTCGAATGTACGCCAGATGAAGGTAAAAAAGCTTACTTACATCGTTTTGCGGCGGCTGGGGCTGCGATTCGCTACGAAACGATTCATCGCAACGAGGTTGAAGACATTGTTGCGCTCGATATCGCATTGCGTAGAAATGATGAAGAGTGGTTGGAAACTTTGCCTAAAGAGGTGAGCAAAAATCTGGTTCAGTCGCTCTATTACGGGCACTTCATGTGTTACGTCTTCCATCAGGATTACATCTTCAAAAAAGGTACAGATACCAAATTGATGAAGAAGCTGATGTTAGAGCACCTTAATAGTCGCGGTGCAAAATATCCAGCTGAGCACAATGTGGGTCATTTGTACGAAGCAGAAAACTCATTACAGAAGTTCTACCACGAGCTTGATCCAACCAATACCTTTAACCCGGGTATCGGTAAAATGGACAAATATAAGCGCAACTGTAACTGCTGTGCTTAAGCCCTTGTTTTGATCACTAGAGCCTTAGGCTTATATATCTGAGATTCATCAAACATGAAGAAAAAGCCCTGCTGACGACATTAGAGTCAGCAGGGCTTTGTTGTTTATGAATCGTGATTTTGATGAATATGGCTTTTTCTGAGTCTTTGACGCGATTTAAAACCCAGTTTTAGAAAGCGCGCACTGCGGCGGCAGCGATAATGCCAGCAGCAATAGCAGGAAGCGGTTTTTTAACGATAAACATCACCACAGCGGTTGAAAATAGCGCGGCTCTCGCACCGTTGTCACCTTCGACGGCGAGAGGCGCTAAGAGGGCAATCAGTACAGACCCTGACATAGCGGTGATAAAACGTTGCACGCGTTCGCTAATCGGAATGAATGACATCACATAAACGCCACCCCAGCGAGTTGCCAGAGTTACCAATCCCATTGCGATAATGATAAACAGCGTGCCGCCTAAGCTTGTTTCGATGTTCATGCTTTTTTCTCCTTCCAACAAGCCCCTAAAATACCGCCAGCGATTGCGCCGACAACGACATGGCTGTTTTCTGGCAAATACCAGTAAGCCATCAGTGATGAAGCTGCTGCCATACCCCAAATCGCGAAGATACGCAGATTTTTAGGGCCGCCTGCAACCATAGAAAGTAAAAAGCAACCCATGACCATATCAAGGCCAAGACTGACTGGATCTTTGATGGCGCCACCAAAGTAGATCCCCATCCACGTGCCGACAATCCAGAAGCCCCAAAGCGCAAGCCCTCCGCCGACCAACAAACCAAACCCAGGCTCTTTCTTGCCAAATGCGTTCATCGCCATTGCCCAGTTCGCATCGGAGGCAAGTAACATAATGCCATAGCGCTTATGTGGCGGTAGCTGTCTCAGCCAAGGGTAGAGCGTCGCACCCATCAGAAGGTGTCGAGCATTGATGGCAAACACAGTAATCAAAACCGGTACAAGTGGTACTTCAGCTCCCCACATTTCTAATGTGGCAAACTGAGACGCACCAGCAAAGACGAGCGTACTCATTAAAAGAGTCGGAAAGGCGTCTAAACCGGTTTGCACCGCAGCAACCCCAAAGGCGAGACCAAAGACCACCACAAAAAAGGAAAGCGGTAAAAGCTGAGTAAATCCACCCCAGACGTCGGCCCGAGTGAACTCATGTAGCTCCCCAGAAGATCGAGGAAAAGAGGATGTATTTTCTGTCATAAATGTACCTAGCCGGCAGCAAAGTCGGGATAAGCCCCAAATGGGTATTGTTGTGATTTTGTAAACTGCATGTTTAACATCAATTGGATGGGCTTTCAAACACAACCAAAATGTGGTTTTCGTCGCAGACAACAAGATGACATTAACGTTATCGGTGTTTCAGGGCTTTTTGAGCGAAAAAAGAAAGCGAGCACGAAGCTCGCTTTGAGTTAGGAAGTGTTTAAAAAGGAAGTCGTAAGATTACTTCACGTACACGCGAGGGTTTGATGTGCCCCAAATGGTGTAAAGTTCTGGGAAGATCACGTCGGCGTTCTTCTCGATTTCTGCGGCATTGATGGTTTGAGATTTTTGGTTGCCGAACAGAACGACCTCAGAACCCGGCTTCACGCCTTTGATATCTGAAACGTCGATCATTGTTGTATTCATTGACGTTACGCCAACCACTTTTGCACGTTGACCATTGATCAGCACGTCTGCCGTATTACCCATTTTTCTTGGGTAACCGTCAGAGTAACCGACAGGAAGGTTCGCCATTACGCTTTCTTTAGTGGTTGTAAAGCTGCTGTCGTAACCCACAGTGCTGTTTTTCGGTAGGTGGTGCAGTGATGCTACGCGTGTTTTGAAAGACACGATAGAAGGGTATTCAAGGTTAGTTGGTAGATCACCGTAAAGCACACCACCAGGACGAACCATATCAAGTTGAGCTTCTGGTACGTTGAGCGCTGTGTACGAGTTCGCAACGTGCAGAAGAATATCTTCACGTTTTAGATTCGCTTCTTTAATTAGCCATGCAGAGCTTTCTTTGAATGAACCAAGTTTCGCACGTACTTCTTCTGCGTTGTAATTCGGGAAGTGCGTCATGATACCGACAATCTCAACGCCAGATTGCTTAGCAATCGCAAGGGCTTCTTTTTTGCCGTTTTCTGTCGTCATGTCAATGCCGTTACGACCCATACCACCGTCATTAAGCGCAAGGTGAACTTTGACTGTCTTGTTTGCTTTTTTAGAGAGTGCAGCGATCGCCTTTGCTTGATCAAACGTGCCGATTAGCTCTTCAACATTAAGACCAAGTGCACCTTCAATTTCGCCAATCTCTGCTGAGCGAACACGCATTAATTGACCTTTAAAGCCGCTGTCGCGCACGACTTGTGCTTCTGCATTACTTGCGATCGCTACGCAAGGAATTTGCTGTTCTATGATAGTTGGCATTAAGCCTGCAATACCGTTGCCATAGGCGTCAGCTTTCATCACCGCACAGATTTTAGTCTGGTCACTCATGTGTGACTTAAACTGTTCGATGTTTTGCTTAAACTGACCTAAATCGATTTCTAGCCAAGTGTTGGATGATTGAATTTGACTCTCTTGGTCTAACGTCGTTTGAAGCTGGAGTGGAGCTGCGATTGAATGCATAGCAGGGGTGAACGTTGCTGCAGCAATGGCAATAGAAAGAAGAGTTTTCTTAAGGCGCATAAAACCTCCATACGCGTTTTTTTATTGTTAAAGGAAAGCGTACGAGGGAATGTACGCCAGAAAAACAAAACGCCCCAAACTGCGGAGTTTGGAGCGTTTTTGTTGAGTCGTTTTAGTTTAGCTTAAAGCGGCTCATTACATCTTGAAGAGATACGGATAGCTGGCTCAGTTCGCGGCAAGCTTGTGCAGTTTGCTCTGAACCTTGCGCGACCTCTTGAGACGCAAGATGGATGTTTTCGATGCTACGGCTTAGTTCCTCAGCAACTGAGTCTTGCTGGTTACATGCTGTTGCGATTTGACTGCCCATGTCTGAGATATCAGAAATCGCATGTTCGATGTCATTCATCAGTTGTTTTGACTGAATGCCTTGGTCAGCGCACTCGGCAATGCTTGTGCGAGAAAGCTCAGTCGCTGATTTCGCGTCTTTCGCTAGTGATTGTAGCTGCTCGATGATCGCTGTGATTTCACTTGTTGAATCTTGAGTACGGCCAGCAAGAGTACGAACTTCGTCCGCTACAACTGCAAAGCCACGGCCCGATTCACCAGCGCGCGCTGCTTCAATAGCGGCGTTAAGCGCAAGCAAGTTTGTTTGATCTGCGATATCACGGATAACATCAACCACAACGTTGATTTGGTTCGATTGCTGTTCAAGCTCTGAAACTGTATCACCAGCAGCGCCGATAACATTTGCTACTTCACCAATCGCATCAACCATGCTTTGTGTTTCACGCACACCAAGTTGTGTACGGTGGTTTGCATCGTTTGCTTGGCTCGCTGACTCTTCCGTGTTGCGTGCAACGTCGGCTACCGCAGCTTTCATTTCCGTCATTGCTGTTGCAACGTGCGTGATTTGTAGCTGTTGGTCTTTCATGCCAGAAGCAGAAAGCTCAGAGATTTGGTTCATCTCTTCTACTGCACTGCTCAATTGCGTTACAGCGGCAATAACGTTGTCGATAACTTGGCGTAGGTCGTTTTGCATCTTAGTCGTTGCATCTGCCAACTCGCCCAGTTCATCGTTACCAATCAATTTACGATCGATGTCTTTAGAAAGGTCACCTTTTGCAATCGAGTTTGCTTGTTCCACAACAAGTTGTAGTGGGCCACAAATCAAACGCGTTAGAACAAGCGTCATAACAATCATGATCACTAGAATGGTCACGTTGCTCGCGATGGATGAGTTGCTCAAACCGTTCACTGAAGAAAGGATGTGATTTTTGTTGCTGTCCATTGCGACTTTCAACAAGCGGATTAGCTCGTTTAGATCAGAATCGACGGCTTCGAAGTCGTTTAAAGAGTTAGATAGAACAGCGAGCGCTTCGGTTTTGTTGCCTGCTAACATCGACTCATTGTATTGGTCCATAGTAACCAAGTACTGTTTCCACTGACGCATTAGGCGTTGGAACGTTTGTTGTTCTTCACCTGGCCAAATGGTTGAGCCATAAGCTTCAAGTTCTTTGCTGATCTTTTCGCGTTCACGGATGTTACTTGCGATTTTGTTTCTGATCTTATCTGCGTCCTTATAGGTGTAAGTAGCAAATTGAGAGCGACGCCAGTGAGAAAGATCATCTCGGATCGCATCCACTCTTTCCATTGCTGGAAGAGTGTCATCAGTATAGTTTAAAAGCTCAGATTTGATTTCTTTGAGCTCTTTAGACAAAAACACGCCAAATACAATATTAATAAGCGCAATCAGTAAAAAAGAGAGCGAAATTTTCTTCGCAATAGATAGGTTTCTGATAGACATTGGTGATATACCTTGTTTTTTTTATGCAGTGTCGTCAAAGTAAACCACGTCCTTATATGTGATATTGATCCATTAAATTACTGCAACACATTTAAAGTATCATTAATCGAAACGATTTTCGATAACGCATTGAGCTTTTCAAAAAAATAAATTATGTCAATGGTTTTATAATGGTAAGACCAGGCGTTTTATGCATTTACGTGTAACAAATTGTTGAAAATGAAAGGACGCTTCCATTTTTACGGGGTGTTAACGATGTGCTTAATGCACAAAAGGTGAGGGAAGTACCGGAATTGTTGTGCATGGATATGATAAGAGCGCGATGCGACGCTTGCTGAATTTATTGTTTTACTCATTTGGTGACGAAAATGTGTGCTGATTGATCGTCAATTAAACTTGTTAGCGTGCTTTTTAATCGTTTGAATCAAAAAGGTAAAATTTATTGTTGACCAGATAAATTAATCCGTTAAAGTACGCCTCGTTCTCACGGCACAGGCCGCTGAGAGATGGTGTTACCATCGCAAAGATTTGCGTTGCCCTGGTGGTGGAATTGGTAGACACAAGGGATTTAAAATCCCTCGGCGTTCGCGCTGTGCCGGTTCAAGTCCGGCCCGGGGCACCATCAAAACGATGTATGGATTTCAAATTCAGTTTTAAAGCATCGTTCTCATGACAATGAGAAAACAATCAGGTAAGGCGCGTTGGCAGAGTGGCTATGCAGCGGATTGCAAATCCGTGGACCTCGGTTCGACTCCGGGACGCGCCTCCATTATTTCGAAAGCCAGTCTCTTATGACTGGCTTTTCTCGTTTCTAGTGCTCGCAAATCGCTTCTTCTCTTCTCTTCTCTTCTCTTCGCTTTGTTTCATTTGTATCCGTATCACCAAACTCATTTGATCGTCATTCAATATTTTACACACGCTAATTATTGATTTTATAAATGTTAATTAACTCAATAATTGTATGGGGTGATTGGTGTTAATTTCTCTTCGATTGTAATCCGAACTTTCTGTCTTACAGACAATACGTTAGCAAGTTTTATGTGTTGCTATCGCAGCTGCCTGGTAGGTCAGAAAGCGGGTTTTAGTCCTTTAACGTGAGAGAAAAATAATGAAAACATTCAAATTAAAACGCACTTTTTTACCGCTAACCTTGCTGCTCAGTGCTCCTGCCTTTGCCGGGCAAAATGGCACCATGATGCAGTACTTTCATTGGTACGTACCTAATGATGGCGCATTATGGACGCAGGTTGAAAGCAATGCTCCAGCACTCGCTGAAAACGGTTTTACAGCGCTCTGGCTACCGCCAGCTTACAAAGGCGCGGGCGGCAGTAATGATGTCGGTTATGGCGTCTACGATATGTACGATTTAGGTGAGTTTGATCAAAAAGGCTCAGTACGAACCAAATACGGCACCAAAGCTCAGTACATCTCTGCAATCAATGCCGCGCACAACAACAATATCCAAATCTACGGCGATGTTGTGTTTAACCACCGAGGTGGTGCTGATGGGAAGTCGTGGGTCGATACCAAGCGCGTTGATTGGGACAACCGCAATATTGAACTGGGCGACAAATGGATTGAAGCTTGGGTTGAGTTTAATTTTCCTGGCCGCAACGACAAATACTCGAACTTCCATTGGACTTGGTATCACTTTGACGGTGTTGACTGGGATGATGCCGGCAAAGAAAAAGCGATCTTTAAATTCAAAGGCGAAGGAAAAGCTTGGGATTGGGAAGTCAGCTCTGAAAAAGGCAATTACGACTACCTAATGTACGCCGATTTAGACATGGATCACCCAGAAGTTAAACAAGAGCTGAAAGATTGGGGTGAGTGGTACATCAACATGACCGGCGTTGATGGCTTTAGAATGGATGCCGTGAAGCACATTAAATATCAGTATCTACAAGAGTGGATTGATCATTTACGTTGGAAAACAGGCAAAGAGCTTTTCACCGTTGGTGAGTATTGGAATTACGACGTAAATCAACTGCATAACTTTATTACTAAGACCTCTGGCAGTATGTCGTTGTTCGATGCGCCGCTTCACATGAACTTCTACAACGCGTCAAAATCTGGCGGCAATTACGATATGCGCCAAATCATGAATGGCACGTTGATGAAGGACAACCCAGTCAAAGCTGTGACTCTCGTAGAAAACCACGATACACAGCCATTGCAGGCGTTAGAATCGACAGTAGATTGGTGGTTCAAGCCTCTTGCTTACGCATTCATTTTATTGCGTGAAGAAGGTTATCCATCGGTGTTCTACGCAGATTACTACGGCGCGCAGTACAGCGACAAAGGTTACAACATTAATATGGCCAAAGTGCCTTACATTGAAGAACTTGTAACACTGCGTAAAGAGTATGCGTATGGCAAACAGAATTCTTATCTCGACCATTGGGATGTGATTGGCTGGACCCGAGAGGGCGATGCTGAACATCCAAACTCAATGGCGGTGATCATGAGTGATGGACCGGGCGGCACAAAATGGATGTATACCGGCAAGCCAAGCACGCGCTATGTCGACAAGCTGGGTATCCGAACTGAAGAAGTTTGGACCGATGCCAATGGCTGGGCAGAATTTCCTGTCAATGGTGGTTCAGTCTCGGTTTGGGTGGGCGTTAAGTAACGTCGTCCTGTGATTTTGATACAGAACATGCAAATTTCAATGAAACATTACATTTAATCAAGGTGTTATTTGATATTCATGTAACAAATGCGTAACTTATATTTGAGCATTATCTAGAGGAATATAAAGAATGGAATCTATTGCTGATGTATTGGTTGTCGCCATTGTGTTTGGTGCCATTTTTGGAGGCGGGATCGTCAAGTTGATCTTAAATCATCGTAAAGAAGTTCGAGCGTTAGAGATTTCTGAGCGAAATACGATGAGCCAAGAAGAGCAAGAAAGCCTCAAAAAGCAAATTGGCGAGTTAAAACGACGCGTTGAAGTGCTAGAGAGAATCGTCACCGACAGCAAATATCAACTTGAGAAAGAAATTGCTTCGCTGTAATTCAAATCTTAGAAAAAGCCGGATCAGTCCGGCTTTTTTATGTCTATCGTTTGGTTTTTCAATCAACGTTCATCGAAAAAGTCTTTGTTTCGGATGTACTTACTCATTAAATGGTAAGAAAACGGACGAATCAACCAACTAAACAGTGAACGCCCGAGGCGAATGAGTGTCGGCGTGTTCTCATAAATTCTGCCATTGTACAGCCACAGCATTTTTCCGACGTGCCAGTAAAGAAAAGGCACTGGAGGCATGAACGTCACAATATCGATATCACAGCAAATTCGATAAGTTTTATGTGCCAGACGATAGCGGCGTTTGAACGTCCAGTCACCAATGGCGGGCTGCCCGAAAGTCACAACGCGCTTGATGCTTTTCGGATACTTCTTTTCTATGTAATCCGCAAACACGCTACCAATTGCACCACCAGAAGAGTGGCCTGTCACCGAAATGCGCTTGCCTTGCAGAATAAGCGGGACAACGGTTGCTTCTAGCCGTTCTATCACGCTCAAACCTAAGCGGTCTTCGTTTCTACTAGGTAAACTTTCTTGGAACAATAGGTGATAAAACCCTGCGTGAATACGGTAGTTGAGACCTAATCGACGGCAGCTTCGTGTCCACATTGCAAAGTTGAGCAACCAATCGGTAATGCTGTGAGAACCTTTAATAACGACCACGACTTCATCGCGGTTTTTGCTCCACAGTACGCGAATCATAATCTTGCCGTGTTCGTTTCGGATGATTCGCTGACCATTCGGATCGAAGCCATAACGTGTTTGTTTAAAGACTCTTGGATACGCGAGGTTGCACAGTACGGCGTAGCGTTCGTATTGGTATCGTTTTAGTGGTTTCACGTTGTCTTACTTAAAACTGTCCAACCTTATACTCTAGTGAACGAGTGTGAAGAACACGTGAACATCAGCAGAATGTTTATTGGTTCAATCCTCGCGGTTAACGGTAAATCTCTAACGTTGAAGCGTCATTGATAAATGAATCAAAACTTTTTAGACGAAGTAAGGTAGATTGCCGAGATTGCTCATGAGTCTGTTTTATTTCCTTAATCAAAGATTTGAGTACTTGGCGATCTGGTTTGTTGTAGCGTTTATCTTTGCGGAGCTGGGTGAAAAACGCAATTTGAGTCGAAGTGTCATTGAAGTCGCCGAGCTTGTCTTGAAGCAGCTTAAGTTGCTGCACATTTTCTTTGTGTTGTTGCGCGGGATAGAGAGCAGAGAAGCACTCCAGCAAGTAGCGCAGTGCTTTGCATTTAATGCGTAATGTGTGAATGACATCGTCTTTACTCGCGGGCGAGATTTTTCTTTGTGAGTTATTTACTTTTCTAAACTGGTCGGCAATCTTTTGATTTGCGAACGTCACTAATTCAATGTCGTTTTTTAGCAAGTCGTATTGTTTAGTTCGCTCAAGGCTGTTTCGAACCATAGCGCAATGCGTTTGGTAAGCAAGTGATGCCAACCAACTTGCTACGCGCACTTGTTCAGCATTCTTCATGGCATCAATATCCGCGAAAATGCGCGTTAATGATGAATGCTGTTCTGGCAACATCACAAGATACTGGTTGGTGTCTAAAGTGAACACGTCTAGGTCTCGCAATAAGTTCGTTTGTTTCATTAATGTCTTTAAATGAGGCTTGAGGATGGCTAACTCAAAACAGGGGATGACTTCGCTGAGTAAAATGCATAAAGAGCGCATGCGTCGTAACGTGACGCGATATTGATGTGTAAATTCAGGGTGAAGGTTATCCATGATCCCTTGCTCTAACGAACGAGCATACTCAAGCTCTCTCGTAAGAAAATCAGGCAATACAAAGCAGAGTTCGGAATCGAGATGCAGTGGCAATCGACTTGAAGATTTTGGTGGGGCGCTCATGGTTTTCCTCCAACATACTTAGTCTAAGTGTAGAGGTTGATATTGCATAGACATAAAAGTCGTTCAAATAAATCGAAATCTTACCAAGCAATAAATTAATTGTTTTAAATACATGTCGTTAGCCGATAGTCATTTTATATAAGCATAATATGACTATTTTTTATAACCATATTATTAACCGAATTGACTTATATCGACTCCTTTACAATACTTTTTACCAACTTGAAAGAAATTGCTGTCTTATCGTCAGTGTTAATAGCTATTCGGCATTTATTAATACTCAGATTAGATGGAAATCTGTAGCTTGTTGTTATTACTGATAGTTTAAATTTTCTCTAATCACTTAACAGGCATATTCTGTCAATGACATCTCAGCAAATCTTTTAATAGGGGTAAGTAAAGTGCGAATTTATATTCGTACTATTTCATAGTGAGGGCGTGAGATGTTTATACAAACAGTAAGAATCGTCATACCGTTAGTATTACTGCAGTTTTTAACGGGTTGTCAGTCGGATGATAACGATAAGCTAAAGTCAGAAATTGAGTCATTAAAACAAGAGATCAGTCAACTAACAAAAGAAGTAGGAAAAATAGAAAATGAAGTGAAAGAAATGAAAGGTTTGGCATTTAACCCACCCAAAAAAGAGCCACCGACTTTGCCAAATCAACCTAACTTTACCGAAGATGGCACACTGCCACTTCTTGGAAGTAAAGACGCAAAAATTGCTATTATTGAATTTTCTGATTTTCAATGTCCTTATTGTAAACGATTTACAGACAGTGCTTTTAAACAGATAAAAGAAAATTATATTGATACTGGTAAAGTGCAATATATTGCGCGCGATTTCCCGTTGAGTTTTCACGCGAAAGCCATGGGGGCTGCGATCGCAGCTACGTGTAGTCTTCACCAAAATTCCTACTGGCCAATGCGAGATATGCTGTTTAGCAATGTCAAAGACTTAGGAGATGAGCTCTATCAAAAAGCAGCCACAGATTTATCTTTGAACTTGGAAGAGTTCAATAAGTGCATGAAAGATAAATCTATTGCTAACAAAGTTGAACAAGATTTGACGTTAGGAAAATCCTTGGGCATTCGTGGTACGCCAAGTTTCTTAATTGGTCGCGTCGAAAACGATCAACTTGTAGAACCACAGATAGTAGTGGGCGCGCAGAGGTATGCAGTGTTTGAATCGCTATTAGAGCAGTTATCGAATAGCGATAAAGCAAAATAATATTTTTCATATTGAATAAAAGGCAACTAATGTTAGTTGCCTTTTATTTTATCTAAATTAACCAATTTATTAATTTAGAGCTTGTCTTTATATATTGATATTAGGTGTCGATATTTATAGTTGTTCTGGTGAATTGAAACCACACACATAGATCTTCTTAAATCATCGATGCTTAATAATTGTTTTGTTTGTGTTAATTTTTGGTTATTTAAGATAAATTTCTTATTTTTCATGTGGTAACTTTGAGCATATATTAAAATGGCAAAGTTATATTAAGCTGAATTCATATTGAGATTGGCATTTTACTTGTAATTTAAATCTTCTTATATATTCATGCTTTAAATAAGAATGTTTGATCTTGCGATAAAAATTAATTGTTTTTGGTTGAAATTTAATCACTGTGTTTGTAGGATTTTACCTTCAAAAACCAACCAGAGCTTAAAAAATAGGAAAGAGGGGTAAATTTATTGCATACAAATAAATAATTTGTCTTGTGTTACTAATGCAAGTTTAACCTAAATAATAAATGACTATTTTAGAGTTTTGCTTTTTAATTTTTGTTAAAAGGCACGGCATCTTATTGACTAACTATTAGATGTCTTTGGGGTTCTAATTCTAGCATCTATTGCTTACCTTTAACGTTTATAGCTTTTAGAAATGAATGGCAATTCATACGTTTAGGCTAGTTATTTGCGCTCCCTAACTGTCAAGCGATCGACATGATTGCGGACTTCTGCTGCGCAAAAATTAAGAACCAAAGATAAAAATACATAAGAAATTAAGTATGTTTAATACCCATTTTAATATTGTTACTTCCAATACATTTAAACTATCAACAACGGCTCTTATCGGCCTCTTATCTCTGACATTCAACGCGACGGCGCAGTCGCAAGACATCCCACATGGACATGTGATTCAACAAGAAAAACTGGTTTCACCTACTGCTAAGGGAAAACGCCAACAGGCTCAAGATAATACCAGCGCATTAAAGCAGGCGATGGCTGATTATCGCGGTGCATCGGCGAAAAACAAACATCACTATTTAGAGCAAATGATTTCTCTTGCTCACGGTCGTCAAGCATTGCTTTCCGAGTTGTTTCAGTCAGATCCTAGCGCGGTAGCGCAGGTTGCTCTGACTGCAAAAGCTCGCAAAGGTATGCCTGAAAAAGTACAAGCTTTGCTAGAGCAGGAGCAAACGCTAGAAGGCGAACTGGAAGTCTTCTACGAAGATTATGAAGATCACAGCAAGAGCCGTCTTCGACACGTACTAAACACCTCAGAGGGCTTTATTGAGGTTCACGGTTCTTCTCAATCACCAATCAACGCAATTCAGTCGGGTGCAAAAGTTCGTGCGCGTGGTTGGAAGTTTGATAATCAAAGCGCGCTAGTTCTGGAAGAATCACAACAAAGTCTACTTGTTTTGGCTGATGGCAGCACAGGTAGTGCATCGACGAGCACATCATCTTTCACTTTGTCCAATACTTTAGGTGAACAATCGACTCTCGTGATGCTGGTGAATTTTCAGGACGATGTACAAGAACCATGGACTGTTGAAGAAGTAACCGATCTAGTGTTTGGCTCGGTGAATGATTTCTATAAAGAAAATTCAAATAATCAGACGTGGTTTGCTGGAGATGTTCTAGGTTATTACACGTTGCCTATTAACTCAGTTTGCGATACTGCGCAGATTTACACTGCAAGTAAAGATGTTGCTGCAACTAAAAATGTAGATATCGATAGTTACAGCCGAGTCGTTTTTGTTTTTCCTAAGATTGCAGATTGTGGGTGGACAGGAAAAGGTACAGTGGGGGGGACACCATCGAGAACTTGGGTAAATGGTTCTTTGACACTAAGGACTGTCGCTCACGAACTTGGTCACAACCTCGGGTTACATCATGCTAAAAAGCTTGAATGTGGTGTCGATGTGATTAGTGGGGATTGTTACACGATTGAATACGGCGACAGCCTAGAGATCATGGGAGCGCCTGGTTTTACCGGACATTTCAATGCTTTCAATAAAGACAGTCTTGGGTGGTTTTCTACGGAGTCATCGTCAGTCGCAGGCAAAATTATTGAAGTCAGTTCCGATGGTAGCTACATATTAGAGCCTTATGAATTAGCTCCCGAAGGCGAAGCAAAGGCAATAAAAGTTCAGCGTGGCGTTGATTCGACTGGAAAAAAGCTATGGTACTACTTGGAGTATCGTCAGCCGACAGGTTTTGACAGCTACCTAGAGAGCTATCCATCTCTAACATCGGGTGTAACGATGCGCTTGGGTACTGAGTCTGATATGAATAGCAGCCAAATCATCGATTTAACACCAGCAAGCCAAGTTATGGACTGGAACGATTCTACATTGGCTGTCGGTTCAACCTATACAGATGCCGATGCTGGAATCACGATGACTACAGAATGGGCAGATAATACTGGAGCAAGTGTTCATATCAGCTTTACTCAGCCAGTATGCAACAAGAGTGATCCTGTTGTTACCGTTTCTCCTAGTCAAAATGTTGAAGCGGAATCGGGTAGCACACTTGGCTATAACGTTACGGTCACTAACAATGATGCGGCAGGTTGTGATGCGTCAGAATTTGAAGTTGACGCTTTGGTACCAAGTGGGTGGACTGCAACCTCGTCTACGCTAAATTTAGATCCTGGTGCTAGTGAAAGTGTGTTAATTGATGTGACTTCTGATGTTGCTGCGACGGATGGTAATTATTCAATACTATTTAATGTAACAAACAGCGCTGATACGAACTACTTCACGAAGGCGACAGAAAATTATGTTATCGAAACGCCAGTGGAAGCCTGCTTACGTGGAACGCCATTGTTGGTGTTATCGGCAAGTCAAACTGATGAGCTTGAAGCAGGCAGCACAGCGAGTTACACAGCGACACTGACTAACCAAGACAGTGCTACTTGTGACGCGAGTACATTTACCCTAGCGGCGAGTGTACCAAGTGGGTGGAGCGCCAATAGTGGGGCTATTACTTTGAACCCAAGTGAAACTCAATCGCTCACAATGAACATAACGTCAAGCACTGAAGCAACAGAGGGTACATATGATATTTCTATTACGGCTCAGCACTTGTCGGATTCAAGTCTAAGTGTTAGCAAAAGAGTGAGTTTCAGCATCTCAGCTCCAGTTCCAGTTCCGGTGAACACTGCGCCAACTGCTCAAACTGATCGAGTGGAAGTGACCTCAAAAGATTCAGTGAGCATTAATGTGCTTGCAAATGATAGCGATCCTGAAGGAGATAGATTGACGATAACATCTGTGACTCAAGGTTCGAAAGGTTCAGTACAAATTACGTCAAATGGCCAGTTAATATATACGCCAGCGAAAAGCTTTAAAGGTAGCGATAGCTTTAGTTACACCATCAGCGATGGTTACCTTACTTCGACAGCATCTGTGTATATTAGTATGGCGAGCTCTTCTGGCAACGATTCAAGTAAAGGAAAGGGCCGAAAATAGTTCTGTTGTAAGTAAAGTCCAATCAAATGAAAAGGGGCAGTGGGTGATACCATTGCCCCTTTTATACAAAGATAATTCAAGATCTTCGTGTGGCTACCTAAAGGTTAAGGTGCCAATATCGCTTGTGCGTTGACTGAAATCACTGGCTCTACAGCAGGTCCGCCATCTTCATCGGCTACTGAGATTAGCAATAAACCACCTGAACCGGCAGATCTAAACAAATTATCTACCGAAGCATCAGGTGTTAATAAATCAACACTAAATGTACAGTTCATGTTGCCATTCGCTGCAATAGAGAATGGGAACGCAACCGGACAGTCACTTGCGGTAATCATGTAATGTGTATTACCTTGACCAGCCGCAATAGGTGTACCCGCAACACTAAGCGCATTTAAGTTGACAGCCTCATAACTAGAAGCATTGGCAATGTTGAGGTTCAATGTTAGTGACAGAGCGAAGCTCAAGTTAATGTCAGCAGGTTCATTGATAAATGCTACTTTACCGTTATCGGTGTCTGTGACTATTTCAGGAACCGCGTCATCTGTTTCACCAGTTACTTGAGCGGTGTTCATATGCGGTGCATCTGGCTCACCCGATAGGAAGGAACTAACAGTACAGAATCGAGTATCTCCAGGGGCTAAGATATCACCATAGAAGTCACAATCGCCTTGATAGCTTACTGAGTCGAACAATACACCAAGTTTGTCATCCGTCATTTCTGTAAGAGTGATACTGTCCACTGGGGATGTATTGGTAATAGTAAACGTGAAGTTTACATTGTCACCAGACTCTGTTACCGAATATGGTGGCTCGTCTAAAGCATTAGGAGTTTTTACCAAATCAATAGCACCAGGGCTGTTACTAAAGGACACACTCGCTTGACCAGAGTCTTCATCGGAGTCGTTTTCGTTGTCATAAGCCTTTGCAGTTACCGTGTTTACAAATGCAGGATCACCCACATTACCAGTAACATTTCGTGTGTAGCTGAATTGACAAGATCCACCAGTTCCGAGTACTGCTCCCAGACATGTCGCCGCTTCAGCAGCAATATTGTACTGATCATCCGTTATAGAAGTGATCTCTACCGCGTCAACTGAAGAATTGTTGGTGATTACCACAGTGTATTCGACAGGTTCACCAGCAAGACTCTCTACAACAGTTGTTGGGTTAGCGGATTTAGTAACGGAAATTACCGGAGGTACATTTGTGAGTGTCACGATGACCTCATTACTACAGTTAGGATTTGGCGTACCAGCGGTACTCGCGACGGTACAAGTGTTATCCCCAACAGGTTCACCATATTCATCGACGATAGTAGAACGAACATAGTTTTCAAACGATTCCGCAGTAGGAATGTTTGGTAAGTCGTCATCACTAATCGCTATTTTGAATGTACATTCTAAACCAACGGCTTCTGGTGGGATCTCATAAGGTAGTACGAGATTTTCACAAGCATTCGCTAAGCCACTAGACATGAGAGTGTAGTGACCTTTTGTTATGCCAATTTCATTACCGCCACCAACACTATTTAGCAAGAAGGTTTGTGAATCAGAATCAGTACTAGAAGACACTTCATCTTCAATTTTTGTTACGAAGACACTATTGCCTGTACTGTCAGCTGGAACGATTTTAATCGTATAGATAAAATCGTCACCAGGTTCTGAGCCGGTTGTTTTATTAACAGACTTAGTTGATACCGGTGGATCTGGCTGAATAAAGATTGGGATGTTGTAATCATCATCACAATTACATTTTGATGGAGCGCCAGGGTAGGCGTCATTACCATCCTCACAAACTTCATTTTTACCAGGTTGTCGCCAGCTTACACAGTTTGGCAGGTTGAGTTGTCCGTCACCGTCAGAGTCCTGACAAAGTGTCGTGATAGTTGTTGAGTGAACAACTACTTCAGCTTGTTCTACGTCCCAACAAGAGTCGCCATCTGTGTTCGATGCGTTGGTTGAGTGCTCATCGCTTAACGTGTAGATATTACAACTTCCGTTAAGCGCGTCTGGAGCCCCATTTCTTTGGAAATATAAACCGATGTCGTAACGATCACTTGCGGTTGAGACGACATTAAAGTCAGCTTCAAAGGTAACATCCTTACCTGCGACACAGACTGTGGTGTCTGGATCAACTGGCTGACCATCGATTTCAATTATTTTGATGTTTGAAGCTTCAGCAATGTTTATGTCATTTGCTGTACAGTTCAAACTCTTTCCATATTGATCCTCCATACAAACGCTTTGTATGCCTGGATCTTGAGCTAAGGCTGTTGGCCCATAAAGCGCTGCTGCACCTAATAACATGGCGCTGAACAGCGTTTTATGTGGGTGAAATATTAAATGTTCCATCATCTACCTTCTTTTCTCATTGAAAGTTGATAAAAGGGCGATGTAAGTATCCAATGATGCCAACACTGGACTCCGGCATCATTGAACACACGAACTGCTGTGCCCCCTGTCCCATGACAATTGCTCCACAAAGTGTGTGTTCTGAAACTTGTATGGTGGAGCGCTTGTCGGTGCCCACTAGAGAGCAAAAAACAAACCAACACCTATTGCATTGATTTTTAAGTATTTTGTGTTTTCTAAAACTGTTTCAAAAACACTTTGTGTGAACAGAGTGTTAACTTGTTGGGAAACGGTCTAGGAGGCCATTCCTAGGAATTAAACGGGATATCAGTTGGTTATGGAGGGAAAGAAAAACGTGCCACTTGGGTAGTGTTCGAGTTAACAGGTGGACACTTTGTTGACAGCGAGTGAGAAAGTCATGTGTCTTGCTGTGGTTTTTTGTGCCTAACAAAGTCAATGTAGAGACTGGGGGAGGGGGATTCGAGCAAGATTGTGAGGAACCGATTTGAATGATAGTTGCACTAATTGTGCGTGATTTATGCTGTTGGGATTGCTTTTTAAGCATCTGAATCAAAAAGATAAAATTTATTGTTGACCAGATAAATTAATCCGTTAAAGTACGCCTCGTTCTCACGGCACAGGCCGCTGAGAGATGGTGTTACCATCGCAAAGATTTGCGTTGCCCTGGTGGTGGAATTGGTAGACACAAGGGATTTAAAATCCCTCGGCGTTCGCGCTGTGCCGGTTCAAGTCCGGCCCGGGGCACCATCAAAACGATGTATGGATTTCAGATTCAGTTTTAAAGCATCGTTCTCATGACAATGAGAAAACAATCAGGTAAGGCGCGTTGGCAGAGTGGCTATGCAGCGGATTGCAAATCCGTGGACCTCGGTTCGACTCCGGGACGCGCCTCCATTATTTCGAAAGCCAGTCTCTTATGACTGGCTTTTCTCGTTTATAGCGCCCGCAAATCATTTTCCCCTCTTGTTCTGGCTACAATTAATTATCACCATTCTGTTTGTCACATCATTATCATATTCAAAGTGTATTTCCATTTTTTCTACAGAATAAAACTATTTATCTTGTTCAATTTTTTATTCACAGGTAGGAATTGAATAGTAGAGTGAAGCTTCTATATTTCTTCGAGTGATTTTATTGTTGTCATCATTTTATATCTATTATGTTCATATAAAAGCCACTTTAACGATAAAGTTTACACTTGGTGTTCAATGTAATTAATGTTTTTATTTTGCTTGTTAATTGTTATTCTTTGTTGTTTTTAAAGGTAAGACTTTGAAATGTGGTCAGTAAAAAAACTAATAGCAGTTGAGTGAGAACAGTTTTGCGCTCATTTTCTATTTTTGATATGTATTTTATTGATTCATAGCGATTTTTCTTTTTAAGGGTGCAATCGGTTCATTATTGATGCGATTGAATATTCTCAATTTTGTAGCGAAAAAATGAACGA
The DNA here is from genome assembly GCF_043106015.1 of Vibrio sp. GLN_1. Taxonomy (NCBI): domain Bacteria; kingdom Pseudomonadati; phylum Pseudomonadota; class Gammaproteobacteria; order Vibrionales; family Vibrionaceae; genus Vibrio; species Vibrio sp. GLN_1. The sequence goes on along the minus strand of NZ_JBICMD010000036.1, from coordinate 844,301 downwards.
TGTTTAACTGTTTGATGTGATTGAAACTCTTTGGAACTTACAAAGAATTAACGTAATTTGGTGATGTGGTTGGTTGAATTTTAACCTTTTGCTTTGTTATGATGCTGCCTCATTTATTGATGTTGGTGATGTTTTAGAAGAATAAATACATTATGTATAGAAAATTGAGATTATTCATGGAATAAGCTCTGGCTCTATTTTTTCTAAATTTTAACCTCTATCTAATCCTATATATTCTTATCGTTAACTCGGTGGGAAGGATAATTATTATAATTATTTCAGGTGAAGCAGTGATTGATAAACTCCGCATGAATAAGCACGCCCTAAATAAAGGGATCTTTTTCTTACTCGTCTTATTTCTATTTCTACAAAATATCCAGTACGCCAAAGCCGCAGGCAGTTCAATAGGCCAGCAAGATACGTTGGTAATGCTATTAAATTTCAAAGAGAATCCTAACGATCGACCGATCACGTCAGAAGAGGCGCACGCGTTAGTATTTGGTGAAGTTAACGATTTTTACCAAGAAAACTCCTACGGCAAGACATGGCTAAGTGGTCAAGTTGTAGGTTGGTACACATTGTCGGTCTCGAATCAGGTGTGTGATTATCCTTCGGTTCAAGCGGAAGCGGATAAAATGGCGCGTGCTGATGGCGTAGTGCTTGAGGATTATCAGCGCATCATTTACATCATGACGCAATCGGGTTGTGCTGGTGGTGGTTCTGCAACAACAGGGAAAACGTTCCCGAGTCGTGCATATATAGATGGCACGCTGTCAGCAAGAGTGATTGCGCATGAATTCGGGCACAACCTAGGTTTGAGCCACGCCAAGGCGTTGGATTGTGGCGATGCGTCGGTATCGAGTAACTGTAGCGTAATTGAATATGGCGACTCGTACGATGTTATGGGTACTCCTGATATGGGTTACATCAATACGTACTACAAAGAACGTATGGGATGGTTGAATGATGCGGAATCACCAAACATTCTTACGGCAACTCAAGATGGTTTGTATGAAATCGCAGAGTACGAAACCCAAGACATAACACAAAACATCGCGTTAAAAATACCTCGCGGTGTGAACCCTAATACTGGCTTGAAGGAGTGGTTCTATGTCGAATATCGTCAAGCGATGGGTTATGACCAGTTTTTAGATGACCGCTCTTATATGCTGTTTCGTGGCGATGTGACGGATGGTGTGATTGTTCGTTTAGTCGAAGAAGGCGCGGAAGAAAGTTACATTCTGCACATGAAGCCAAATTCGGATTACAGCCAAGTTTATGGCCGAAAGGATTGGAAAGACACCGCGTTACCAGTGGGTGACAGTTTCACCGATCCAGTTTTTGGTCTCACGATTAATCTTGCGAGTGCAGCCAATGGTTTTGCCGGTGTGAACGTATCGTTTGGTGGTTCGGTAACGCCAAGCGTTTGCGAGATGTCTGCGCCAAGTGTGTCTGTGAAAGCGACGTCTGATACACAAGTTAATGCTGGCGACACGGTTGAATATCAACTGACGGTAACAAATACGGCGAATGACGTTTGTGGCACGATTCGTTTTGATGTGTCTGCTCAACTAGAGAGTGGTTGGCAAGCGAGCTCTCAATCTATTTCCCTTGTGTCTGGCGAGTCTAGTGTAGCTACCATCGCGGTGACTTCTGCTCTAAGTGCAACCTCTGGTGACTACCCTGTGACGTTTAATGTGGTAAACACGAAAGATGAGGCTTACAACGTGGCAACACAAGCAACGTATGCCGTTGCTGAGCAGCAAATGGGCAGTGGTGATGTTGTGGCAGTTGACGATAACGTTCAGATGAGCAAAGTTTCAACGGTAACCATCAATGTGTTGGGTAATGACATCATTGCTGATGGTGTGTCTGTCGAGATCTCAGCAATGAGCGCACCGAGTAAAGGAACGGTGAAGCTACTTTCTGATGGGAGTATCCAATACACACCAGCGAAGCGATTCAAGAATCAAGACAGCTTTAGCTATACGATCACCAGCGGTAATGTTACGTCGACAGCAATGGTGACTGTGGCGCTGCAATCATCTCCTGATTCTGGCGGGTCTTCACCTGGCAAAGGTAAGAACAAATAACAAAGCAAAGCCACCTTATGTTTAAGGTGGCTTTTTCGTTATTGTTTACTGTGGATTGCTGCTATCGGGTTTGTCTTGCTTACGGTGCAGGACATAGTGGACAGCTTGCCTCTACAGGCATGCCTGTATCGACAGTGACACCTGTAATGGCGTTAACACCTTCTGCAACGACGGTGTCTTTGAAGGTTCTTACATCATGTGCAACAACCGGACCACCAGAAACGTCACTACCCGGAGCAGGGATGTAGGTACCATCGTAGTTCATACAGCTTTCAGGATTTAAAGTACCGACATCTTTAACGACTGTCATACCGTCATGCATTTCAGTAATTTTCACATCGTTAAGTTTCACTTTACTGTCGTTACATACTTTACCTTCGTAGTTCACTCTTAATCCGTACGCGCCAGATGCGTTTTCTTCAACGTAGGTTGTACAGTCTTTAGTGATACTCAATGCGCCCACTGGAGTAAGTGGAGGACAGCTATCTGTGTCAGACTTAGTAAGCACAGGTTCGCCACCATCTTTGATGGCTGCGCTCGCCGTAGCCTCATTTTCTACACCGTTGATGAGCGAAACAAAGGAACCAGTAAATGTTGCAGTTTCGCCAGCGGCAAGAACGTCAGCAGTGAATGAATCGCCAGCGGTAATATCTTCAACATAAAGATCGTAAAGTGCACCAAAGCCAGTATTGGTTACTTTGATCTCGTAGTTGTAGATGATTGAGTCACCACTTGGTGATAACGCACCAGTTGGACATGTTTTTACAAGTTCCATACCACATAACTGGAATTGACCTAAAACGAAGTCTTTCAAAGATGCGGTGAATGAAGCAGACGAACGGGTTTCAGCCATGAAGCTGCTGAAACAAGACGCTGTGCCGTCGATTCCGCCAAGCAGTTGAGTGAGGTTTACACCACCTTCATAGAAGCTTTCGTATGGGAAAGCGTTCATTGTGCCGTTTTTTGCAGTGTATGGCCAAGGTGATGGGATTGGTGTTTCACCTTTGTTGGTGGTTGCACAACCAAAGTCACCATCATTGACAGCAGAACAGTCAGCAGGGTTTGCACCACTGGTTTCCGCTTGTAGGCGTAAGTTTTTGGCTGCACAATCGCCAGGGGCAGGGTCATTACTGTCCGCTTTTGAACAGGTTGGATCCCAAGTTACCAATGCGGCGTAAGGTTCATCATTCGCACCTTGCGGATAATCAATCAATACCAAAACGTCGCCCACAACGTGTTGACCAGAGAACGAACCGTCATCAAGGGCTTGGACATCATCTTGGAAGAACCAGAAACCCATAAAGGCATCACCTACGTTCGCAAAACGGTCGGCACCAAAATAAATGACCAAATCCGAACCGCCACCGCCGTTATCGACGCCGTAGGCAGCAGCATAAGCATTGGTTAAGTCATCTTTATCTGGTACAGAACCATCTTTGTGAGACCATTCTGATATGTCTTGAATATCTTTTCGACCACCAGTAAATATGGAGACAGGTGACGGATCGGGAAGAATCCCAGTATCGACGTTGGCACTGTCGCTACCATCGTAAATATTTTCCCAATCATCCCCCGCAACGGCTTCGTCTGTTGCATTACCTTCCAGTTCGAAGGTGCCCAGATCATGAACCGCCCAAGTCGGCGAGGCGAACACACTCAATATCAGCCCCAAGCAAAATGCTCGAGCCAATATCACCAGTTTATTAAAGTCCATCTTACTTTCTCCTTTTCCAAACAGAAGATACGAGCCGATTGGTGCTCATAACGGCAAGGAGCGTCTCCAATTAACACGTCATCACCATTGACGCTGGGCTCGTTACGTACGGGAGGGGTTAAGCAAGAAGTAATCCGTTAGTTAACCAACTGAAAAGTTTGACAAAAATAATTTCAAACTGTCGAGGTGAACAGTTTAGATTGCGGTGCTTAGGTGATACGGAACGATAAGCGTATGAATTCGATTGAAAAGACAGAAATCTGTATCAGATGGACAATGTGTAACACACGTGAACAGGTTGGAGAGGCTGGCGAAGAGAGTAGCAAGGCTGCGCGAGGGAAGCCGAAAGTGAAAAGCGATAATGTAAGAAAAGATTCGAGGAGCTCTCCTGGTGCAAAGTCTTGCGATGTCCTTTGCACCGGGACTCCTGAGGGTTAGCGGTTTAGTGCACCACAACGCTCAGGTTGGTATGTGATATCGACAATTTCAATCGTCTTCACTTGTTTGTTTGGCATTGGCCAATCGAGCTTTTGGCCCACAGACAAACCGATTAGTGCGCTACCAACAGGAGCAAAAATCGAAATGTCATCGCTGCTTTTTAGCTCCGATGGGTAGACCAATGTTTTGGTCATGGTTCTTTCTTCGCCTGCAAATTTAAACTCAACGGTTGAGTTCATGGTGACCACATTCGACGGCATCTCTTCTGGTTCTAAAACCGTTGCGCGGTCAAGCTCTGCTTCTAGCTCAACAAGCTCTGCAGCGATGTTTGGCATCTTATCCAGCAGGGCGGTAATTCTGTTCATATCTAAGCTTGAGATATAGATAGAGTTGTTTTCTGACATTTTATGACTCCCAAATAAAATGCCGCCTCATAAACATGGGACGGCGCTCTATATGTCAATTACGGTATAAATCACATGGTTTTCATTCCATATGAACTGCTTTTGATTCTAGTCTTTATGCAATCTGTTAGCTAGTAAAAGATTTTTATTGTGGGGCTTGATTTTTTCTAAAACTATCAAACACTTCGAACGCTGTTCGGTACAAAATTCTTCCTTATAACCATAACTTATCATGGGCAGCTGATTGCTTATAAGAGTTCTTTGTAAAAACTACCAATATTCGTTAATAAATTACCTTATTTTATAGGTAAACAGAGCAAATAGAGCCGACTACCCCTTTAGGGTAGTTTGAATTTGTAATTGATTTACATCATGTATTAATTTTCTTTCACAATTAACAATGCGCTCAGTGATAAGAACCTAACCCTTAGGAAGTACAATGAGCAAGTTGAAGCTAGTAGTTATCGGTAACGGTATGGTAGGGCACCGTTACATCGAAGACTTAGTCGAGAAAACGGATGTCTCGCAAATGGATATCACCGTTTTCTGTGAAGAACCTCGTGTCGCATACGACCGTGTGCACCTTTCCTCTTACTTTTCTCACCACACAGCAGACGAACTGTCTCTAGTTAAAGAAGGCTTTTACGAGAAACACGGCATCAATATGTTGATCGGTGAACGCGCGATTAACATCAACCGTGAAAACCGAATCGTTTACTCAAGCACTGGTCGTGAAGTTCAATACGATAAGCTGATTCTTGCTACTGGCTCATTCCCATTTGTTCCGCCTATCAAAGGTCATGAAAGCAAAGACTGTTTTGTTTACCGCACAATCGAAGATCTTAAAGCGATCGAAGCGTGTGCGAAGAAGAGTAAATCAGGCGTGGTTATCGGTGGCGGTCTGCTAGGTCTTGAAGCTGCAGGCGCACTAAAGGCTCTCGGTGTAGAAACACACGTCGTTGAGTTCGCGCCAAAGCTAATGGCTGAGCAACTTGACCTTGCTGGTGGTAATCAACTTCGTCAAAAAATCGAGCGTATGGGCGTGAACGTTCATACCAGCAAAAACACGCTAGAGATTGCAGCAGAAGGTAAAAATGCTCGTAACGTCATGCTTTTTGCTGACGGCACTGAGTTAGAGACAGACTTCATCGTATTTTCTGCGGGTATTCGTCCACAAGACAAACTGGCTCGCCAAATGGAGCTAGAACTTGGCCCTCGTGGCGGTGTTGCCATCAACGACCACTGCCAGACTTCTGATGAGAACATCTACGCGATTGGTGAGTGTGCGTCTTGGAATGAAATGTTCTACGGCCTTGTTGCTCCGGGTTACAAGATGGCGACCGTTGCGGTTGATCACCTACTAGGTAACACAGAAAGCAAATTCGAAGGCGCTGATATGTCTGCGAAGCTAAAATTGCTTGGTGTGAAAGTCGGCTCTATCGGTGATGCGAATGGTCGCACCGAAGGTTGTAAGAGCTACGTTTATCAAAACGAAGAGCAAGAAGTTTACAAACGTCTTATCGTTTCTGAAGACAACAAGAAACTGCTCGGTGCGGTATTAGTGGGTGATACGTCTGACTACGGCGATCTGCTTCAACTGATGTTGAACGAAATCGACCTACCAGAGCATCCAGATGCCTTGATCCTTCCTGCACACGCAGGTGCTGAGAAACCAGCACTCGGTGCGGATGCCCTACCGGAAAGCGCGGTGATCTGTTCATGTTTCGATGTGACCAAAGGCAAGATCGCTCAAGCGGTTGCTGATGGTCACCACACATTGGGTGACATCAAAGCAGTGACTGGCGCAGGTACAGGCTGTGGTGGCTGTATTCCTCTAGTGACGTCTGTTCTAAATGCTGAGCTTGCTAAATCGGGTATCGAAGTGAAGAACGATGTGTGTGAGCACTTTGCTTACTCGCGCCAAGAGCTGTTCCACCTAATCCGTATTGAAGAGATCAAAACGTTTGATGAGCTTCTAGAGAAATACGGTAAAGGTTACGGCTGTGAAGTTTGTAAACCACTGGCTGGTTCTATCTTAGCTTCTTGCTGGGGTGAACACATCCTTAAGCCGCAACTGGTTAAGCTGCACGACACCAACGATAACTTCCTAGGTAACATCCAAAAAGACGGCACTTACTCTGTTATTCCACGTATGGCGGGTGGTGAAGTAACACCTCAAGCACTGGGTGCGCTAGCGAACGTTGCCGCAGAATACAACCTATACACCAAAGTCACTGGCGCTCAGCGTATTGGTCTGTTTGGTGCTCAAAAAGACGATCTTCCAGAGATCTGGCGCAAGCTTATCGACGCTGGTTTCGAAACAGGTCAAGCGTACGCAAAAGCACTTCGTATGGCGAAGACATGTGTTGGCTCAACTTGGTGTCGTTACGGCGTTCAAGACTCTGTTGGTCTAGGTTCTTACATCGAGAACCGTTACAAAGGCATCCGTACGCCTCATAAGATGAAGTTTGGGGTTTCTGGTTGTACTCGTGAGTGTGCGGAAGCACAAGGTAAAGACCTTGGTATCATCGCGACTGACGCAGGTTGGAATATGTACGTTTGTGGTAACGGCGGCATGAAACCTCGTCACGCAGACCTACTAGCCAGCGACCTAGATAAAGAAACGTTAATCAAGTACATCGACCGCTTCATGATGTTCTACATCCGTACTGCTGCGCCACTACAACGCACATCAGTTTGGATGGAAAACATGGAAGGTGGTGTTGACTACCTACGCGACGTGATCGTGAATGACAAACTTGGCATCAACGCTCAATTAGAAGCAGACGTAGCGAAGCTTGTAGACGAGTACGAGTGTGAGTGGACGGCAACTATCAATGACGAATCACAACTGACTCGTTTCGCACATTTCATCAACTCTGACAGGCGCGATGACAACGTTGTGTTTGTTCAAGAGCGCGAACAGCACCGCCCAGCGACCTTCACGGAGAAACATCCTGAAGCGAAAGGCGACATCCTACACGTAGCGATCACTGAAGCATAAGGGAAGGTTGAACATGTCATTTGAAAAGATTTGCCAAATCAGCGACATCGTACCGGGCACTGGCGTTTGTGCTTTGGTTAATGGTCAGCAAGTTGCGGTATTTCGCCCAACAGAAGCGGAAGAAGTGTTAGCTATCAGCAACACCGACCCGTTCTTCCAATCGAACGTGCTTTCTCGCGGTTTGATTTGTGAGCATCAAGGAGAGCTTTGGGTGGCGAGCCCGCTTAAGAAGCAACGCTTTAACCTGACAACAGGTGCTTGTATGGAAGACGAGCGTTTTAACGTGAAAGCGTACAAAGCGCGCGTGACAAACGGCGAAGTCGAGATTCAAGCGTAAGTTTAATCCCTCCTCTGTGGAGGAGGGATGTTTCTTCGCCTTTCGGTATCCGTTTCATAGATTCAATAGACAAAGGCTTTCCACGCATCATTTCCGGGGGACAGGGAAGCGAGATGATGTCGACAGCAGTGGATGTCAGCGGGAAGACTTTCTCTATTCAATCTTCAACTTTTAACTTTCAATTTTGAATAAGGACACATTCATGTCTACAGACTTTAAACCTGCTGAATTCGTGCAAACCATGATCAACGTTGGTGAAGCAAAAACCAATACAAGCACGCGCGACCTTCTGCTTCGTGGCACGATGGCCGGCATTATTTTGTCGTTAGCGGTAGTTGTCGCGATTACGGCGATGGTGCAAACGGGAATTGGCCTTGTGGGCGCACTTGTTTTCCCTGTTGGTTTTGTGATTCTTAGTGTGATGGGTTACGACCTAGTTACAGGTGTATTTGGTCTTGCGCCTTTGGCGAAGTTTGCAAACCGTCCGGGCATCACTTGGGGGCGTATTTTCCGTTGCTGGGGGCTGGTAGGTTTGGGTAACCTGATTGGTTCTCTGATTGTGGCTTACCTTGTGGCGATTTCTCTAACCGGTAACTTCTCTCTAGAACTCAACGCGGTAGCGAAGAAGTTTGTCGCTGTTTCTACCGCGCGTAGCCTTGGTTTTGAAAACATGGGTATGGACGGATGGATCACGTGTTTCGTACGCGGTATCTTCTGTAACCTAATGGTGTGTCTAGGCGTGATTGGCAACATGACTGCGCGTTCAGTATCCGGTCGCGTGGCGATGATGTGGTTCCCAATCTTCATCTTCTTCGCACTCGTATTTGAGCACACTGTGGTAAACATGTTCCTATTCCCACTAGGTATGATTTTAGGTGCGGACTTTGGTATCGCGACTTGGTTGAACTTCAACTTAATCCCAACCATTCTAGGTAACATCATCGGTGGTCTTGTCATGACTTGTCTACCACTGTACCTAACTCATGCGAAAACAGCGCCTTCTCTAAGTGTTGAAGAGGACGTTATTGCAGAACCTGCAATCGCAAAATAAACCGTTTTATTTGGCCCTACCTTTGGTGGGTAGGGCTATTCAACTCGTTTGACTTTCGATAGATATTGTATTGATTTCGCTATAAAAAGTAATAACTCCTTGGGGTAGTTTGAACCCTAAGCCAATCAAGTGAGTGTTACTCTTTATATCCAAATTTTCCGATAGGCGTTGATATGACTACTGCGAACTCATCTTTAAACAGCGGCTTTGTTTCTCTTGTTGGTGCTGGGCCTGGCGATCCGGATTTACTGACGGTCAAAGGTTTGAAAGCGATTCAAGCGGCTGAAGTTGTGGTGTATGACCGTTTGGTATCGAAAGAGATTCTAGAGTTAGCACAGGCATCCGCAGAGATGATTTATGTCGGGAAAAAGCTCGATTTTCACTGCGTACCGCAAGATCAGATCAACCAAATTTTGGTGGAAAAAGCGCAAGAAGGGAAACGCGTTGTGCGCCTAAAAGGTGGAGATTCATTTATCTTTGGACGCGGCGGTGAAGAGTTGGAAGAGCTTGCAGAATACGGTATTCAATACGAAGTGGTGCCGGGGATCACTGCTGCGGCTGGCGCGACGGCTTACGCAGGTATTCCATTAACGCACCGTGATCATGCGCAAAGCGTTCAATTCATCACGGGTCACGTGCAAAAAGACGGTCGCGAAATTGAATGGCACTCGTTAGCGCAGTCAAACAACACACTTGTGTTCTACATGGGTTTGAAGCAAAGCGGTCACATTATGGACAAGCTCATCACGCACGGCTTAGACCCAGAAATGTCATGCGCAATCATCGAAAATGGGACGCGACCAGAGCAACGTGTGTTCCAAGGTAAACTAGATGAACTGTCTAACATGGCAGAGCAAGCAGTAAGCCCTGCATTGATAGTGGTGGGGAGCGTTACGCAGCTGCATAATAAGTTGGCGTGGTTCGGAAAGTAACGAAGAATCCTGTTTCTTCACGAGTCTTCATTTCCTCAAGTGCTTCAGATTTCGCAGGGGCTACGTTGCCTCTGCATCTCTTGTTTTCGCATCGGCATTTGGTCAATCAAATCGTTAATGTATTGCCAGTCGGTTTCTGCCCCCCAGCGGTATTTTTCTAAGCCATCTTTACCGAGCAAAATCGCAGTGTGCTCGCCTTTTTTCACGCTGTAGATCTCTGCGAGTATCTTTAAATCAAACTCTTCTTTAAGCCAGCTTGGCACGGTGTAGCCGTCTTCTGTGATCACCAGCGTGACGACATCTCTATCAACTAACTCACACTCGTGCATCAATGCTTCAAGCAAGAACTGTTTTACGTAATCATCATTTTCAGGCGCGAAATACAGAACACTGCGATGCGGCCAGTATTGAGTGTGCGCAGGATAGCCGAGTGCCGTCGAGGCAAAGACGCACAAAAGCAGTATCACCAATAACTTTCCATCCATGACTCACTCCTAAAAACGCGATTTTCCGTTTATACGTTAAGTTTAGTGGAATTGGCTCATTGTGCTTTTGGGCGATCTGGCTTAGGGTAGGCGGCAAATTATCGGTATGAGATCACCATGCAATCAGACCACAAAGAAAAAATCGCCATTCTCGTTGACGTTCAAAACGTTTATTACACTTGTCGCGAAGCGTATCGCAGTAACTTTGACTACAACCAGTTTTGGTATGTCGCGACACAAGAAAAGGAAGTAGTAAGCGCAAAAGCTTATGCCATTGCCAGTAACGATCCGAAGCAACGCCAGTTTCATCACATTCTAAGAGGTGTGGGATTTGAGGTGATGTTGAAGCCTTACATTCAGCGTCGAGATGGCAGCGCCAAAGGGGATTGGGATGTCGGTATCACTCTCGATGCGATTGAGATTGCGCCTGATGTTGACCGCGTGATTTTGGTTTCTGGTGATGGCGACTTCAGTTTGCTGGTGGAACGTATTCAGCAGCGCTACAACAAGAAGGTCACCGTCTATGGTGTACCAAGGTTAACCTCGCAAACCTTGATTGATTGTGCTGATAATTTCGTCGCGATTGATGATGATTTCTTGTTGTAATCATTAGACTAGACAAAGAAAAGGCGAGTCATTCAGGCTGTACTTATGCGTACAATGACTCGCCTTCCAATCTTACTTTACAGGTTGTTTATGAAGGAATGATGATTTGTCCTAGTACGTAACCTAAGCAACACGCGCCGATCACACCAATCAAACCTACCGACATAAATGAGTGGTTGAAGTACCACTTACCAATCTTAGTTGTACCTGATGTATCGAAGTTCACTGTTGCGATATCAGAAGGGTAGTTTGGAATAAAGAAGTAACCGTACACCGCTGGCATTAGACCGATAAGCAGTGCAGGATCTAGACCCAAGCCAAGACCAACAGGCAGCATCATACGAGCCGTTGCTGCTTGAGAGTTCACCACAACCGATACAATGAACAACGCAAGCGCGAACGTCCAAGGGTAGTTCGTTACCATCTCTACAATGCCAGATTTGAATTGAGGCATTGCGTATTGGAAGTAAGTATCAGACATCCATGCGATACCGAAGATAGCAATTGCCGCCACCATACCCGATTTGAATACCACACCGTTTGGCACGTCACGCGGGTCAGTTTTGGTTGCAAGAAGAATGATACCGCCGAAGCAGAGCATCATCATTTGAATGACAACGGCCATGCTAATTGGCTTCGCGCCATCCACAATGGTACGAATGTCTGGCCACATCGCGATAACGACGATAACCAAGATAGAAGCGATGAACAGCAACACAGAGTTGCGAGCACTTGTTGGTAGCACTTCGTCAAGAGACGTTGCAGTTGTGTTGAGGATCTTTTCACGCCACACAGGATCTTTCAAACGCTCTTGGTATTCTTCATCGTCTTCCAGTTCTTTACCGCGTTTAATGCTGTAAAGTGACATTAGCAACGTACCGAATAGTGTTGCTGGAACCGTAACGAGCAAAATAGAAAGCAGAGTGATCTCGTGCTGAATATCAGAGAGTTGCGCTAAGTAGTAAACCACGGCCGCTGAAATTGGTGAGGCTGTGATTGCGATTTGAGAAGCGACAGAAGCCGCCGCCATTGGACGCTCAGGACGAATGCCGTTTTTCAATGCAACGTCGCCAATGATTGGCATAATGGAGTAAACCGCGTGACCTGTACCGAGCAAGAAAGTCATAAAGTAAGTCACAAAAGGAGCGATCAGGGTGACGCGTTTTGGGTTTTTACGAAGCACACGTTCGGCAACTTGAAGCATGTATTTCAAACCGCCTGCGGCTTCAAGAATCGATGCACATGTTACAACCGCTAGGATGATCAACATAACGGTGACAGGAGGGGAGGTTGGCGGCATCTTAAAGATAAAGACTTCAATCACCAAACCAATACCAGATACGACCCCGAGGCCGATACCACCATAGCGTGAGCCGATATACAGCATCACGAGCAAAAATAGAAACTCAAGATACAACATGTGGATTTCCTTATTCAAAACAGAGGGCTATATAGCCAAATTACCTAGTTATATTGTCCCGATATTCAGATGGAAAATACTTCATGTTGTTCACATTCCGCTGGATAAGAAACAGCAATATTCAATTATTGGCAATAACTCACGCTATCAGAGCGAACTGTTACAGACCTTTTACCAAGGTGTTTTTATGCTGTGGCATTTTTAAATCGAAATACCTCAAAACCTGCTGATGATTTAATCATTTGTTGAATTTTATAGTGTGTCGTTTTACTCAAGTGGTTGAGCAACGAAATGGATACTGACTTGTCGCGCCAGTCAACGGTATATAAAATGCTCAAATACAAAAGATAATAGTTTGCATTGCGATTCATGGTTAAGTATAAAGGGGGCAGATCTCAAACCGTAACCGCACGCAATCATGTCCGAGTCATTTTTCCCGCAACTCTTTCAAACATCGCAAACCATCACTCCTTATTTACATGGCGATATTGGTCGCATTGAGTCGGATGCCATTCATATCGATAATGATATCAATCCCATCGTCCAAGAGTTGTATCGTCAACTTTCTGAAACGTATCCAGAGGCTGGAAGGGCGTATTGGCTCACAAGAACATGGGATTTGCTCTGCTGGCAGCCAATCTACGTTGCGCTTGTCTCTATCTACGGTTTTCAATCGCTCCCGAATTTGGGAAATATTGCGCAGTACTTACAGCCCTGCTTTGTAAGAGGATTTCGCTTTGCGGATCAGGAATATATTCAAGGTAGTCACACAATATTGATTGCGCAGGCAGGGCGTCAAATTCGAGCTTTGTTCGATTTTTATCAAGAACAGATGAACGAGTGGATTCGCATTCGTCCGGGGTTTACTCATCAGTTGATGTCAGACGGTATTTTGGCGTGCTTGTTAAGGTTACAGCAACATTTCCCTCAACTGACCGATGCCATCATTAAAGAGCATGCTAGCTTGTGGCTTAGTGCTCTGGGGCTAGATGAGCGTCATATCGATGCTTTGCATGGTGTGCCTCACGAGCAACCGCTCAAACTGGTCAGAAAAAGCTGCTGCTTGGTGTACAAGTGTGAAGGAAGAAAGCTCTGCGAGGACTGCCCGAGAGCTGCAAAAAACCGTCAGTTAATCATGCAAAAGAGCAAGATTTAACAACTCGTTAACCTATGTAACAGTGCTCGATTTGTTATTGATAATAAGTATCATTGTCGATTCTTTGGCTACAACAAAAAGATAAATACAATGACAAATAGGAAGTTCTCTTTAAACCTCATCGTATTAGCGATGAGCAGTGGATATGCAGCGCACGCATTGGCTGCGGAACAAGCTCAGCAACTGGCGTCTCAAAACGCAGCAGATGAACAATTAGTCGTGGTTGGCAGCGTCATGCCAAAATCCATCTCTGATATTCCCGGTACGGTTTGGTTTGTTGGGCAAGAAGAAATTGCTCAACAATACCGAGCAGGTAAAACTCTGGGTGATATTCTTTCGGCGACGATCCCTTCTTTAGATGTTGGCACTGGCGGCCGGACAAACTACGGCCAAAATCTGCGTGGCAGAGCCATGCTGGTCATGATTGATGGCGTTTCTCTGCAATCTTCTCGTCCTATCAGTCGTCAATTGGATGCGATTGACCCGTTCAACATCGAACGAATTGAAGTGCTTTCAGGCGCGACCTCCATTTATGGGGCTGGTGCGACGGGTGGTGTCATTAACATCATCACTAAAAAAGCGTACTCAGATGAATTGGCGTTTGAATCTTTTGTCGGCGGTACGTCAGGCTTCAACAGCAGCGATGATTTTGACTACAAAGTCGCACAATCCGTTGCTGGTGGAAATGACATCGTAAAAGCACGTGGCTCAGTGGTGTATTCCGAGACACAAGGTGCATTTGACGGAAATGGTGACATTGTCACGCCAGACATTTCTCAAGGTTCTCTGCAATACAACTCAACGCTTGATGTTATGGGTTCGGCAGAGATCCAAATCTCCGATGCCAGCAAGCTAAACCTAGTCGCGCAATACTATGACAGCCAGCAAGATTCGCCATACGGCTTGTACATTGTTAATAGCAAATTTGTTGATGTGCGAAAAGGGTTCGATTCCGATCGTGAGCATGGTACAGAGCGTGTACTTTTAAGTGCAAACTACGCACACGACAACGTATTCGGTCATCAATTGATTGGTGAATTGTCTTACCGCAGCGAAGATCAAACCTTTACACCGTATTACCAGAGCTCTTCACAACAAGAAACCGAAGTGTTTGCGGGGCGTTTAGCGCTGGCGAAAAGTTGGGGTGCATTCAGTGCCGTTTACGGTGTGGATGCATACCTGGATCGATTCGATAGCAATCAAGCTTTGTTCGACAAAACCATCGCAGACAACTCAGGTAACCTAATTAACCGAACGTATGCGGAAGTGGGGCGCTATCCTGGTGTAGACGTAACCTCTTACGCGATGTTTGTGCAAGGTGATTATCAAATCAATCAAGATTGGTCTGTGCAGGCGGGATACCGTTATCAATATATGGACAACAAGATTGATGATTTTGTCGCATACAGCGTGCAGAAGAACATTGCTTCGGGCAAAGGTGTGTCTGCCGATGCAGTGCCGGGTGGCAGTACTGATTACTCGGTGAGTTTGTTTAATGTTGGGACAATTTATCAGTTGAATGATGAATCTCAATTGTGGGCGAACTTCTCACAAGGTTTTGAATTAGCAGACCCAGCGAAATACTACGGTCAAGGCAGCTACGAGGCCGTTGATGCCAACGGGCACTACGCACTCAAAGACAGCATCAACGTAGCCGATTCAAAAATGTCGGGCATTAAAACGGACAGCTACGAAATTGGTTATCGCTTAGATACCGATACCGTCGCACTGCAAGCGGCGGGTTACTACTCGGTGTCGGATAACTCCATCAAGTACGATAAAAAGACGCTTCTAATTACCAACGTCGATGACGAGCAGCGCGTTTACGGCGCAGAAGCAAACATCAATTATTGGGTAAGCAGTGACATCCTATTGGGTGCTTCTGGTCATTATGTCGTGTCTGAGCTAAAAACCAACGGGAAGTGGGAAGACTTAAGCGCAGGTAAAGCAAGCACATCAAAAGCGAACGCGTGGGCGGCTTACTATCAGGATGATTATTCAGTGCGTCTACAAAGCCAAACGATGTTTGATTACGAAGATGATGCTAACAACAAGCTTGATGGTTACACCACGTTTGATCTACTGGGCAATGTGAATTTGCCAGTTGGTCAGCTTGGCGTTGGTATTCAAAACCTGTTTGATGAAGATTACACCACGGCTTGGGGCCAACGTGCACAGATCTTGTACGCAGCTCACTACGATGCGGCGGCGTATGATTACAAAGGTCGAGGCCGCACGTTTACACTGAACTACAGCCTTGAATACTAAGTTCAATATTCTTTTCTAAAAGTAAAAAAGCCGCATTATGCGGCTTTTCTTTTTAAGCTTGGTCAGCAGTTGCTGTCTCTACAACGTTTTCAGAAGATTGCTGTTGTTCTTCGGCTTCCATTTTCGCGCGCTCAGCTTTAGAGATGTAGCGCGGTTTGTTGCTTTTATGCAGCTTCGCGTTGTGCTTCTTCTGCTTCGCTTTTAAGATCTGATTGATTTTCTTCTTGCGGTTCATGGTGTTGGTCCTTTAATTTAGCGGGGCAGGATAGTGATTTTTCATCCAAGTTACAACCATAATGGAGTTCGTATGAAAACTTTGACCACCGAACGATTGATACTGCGTCTAGTGAGTGTAGATGATGCGCCATTTATATTGGAGCTCTACAACCACCCTGACTTTTATCGCTTTGTTGGGGATAAGCAAATGCGAACCGATTACGAAGCGGCTCGTTACATCAAAGAGAACATGCTGCGTATGGAAGAAAAGAAAGGCGTGAGCTTACTGGTGGTTGAAGATAAGCAGACAAAACAGCCGCTAGGCATTTGTGGGTTAGTGAAGCGTGATACCTTGAACGCTTACGACATCGGCTATGGTTTTCTTCCTTCAGCTTACGGCCAAGGTTTTGCTATAGAAGCAGCAAAGGCAGTGATCGAGTACGCGAAACAAGCGATGCAACTTAGTCAACTGGTCGCGATTACGAATAATGATAATATTCGTAGTATAAGTTTGCTGAAAAAACTCGGTTTCGAATTTGAACGTGTTGAGCAGCAATATGATAATGGCCGAACTTTAGAACTCTACACTCTCCAGCTGTGATTTTGGGCAATACCATGAGCGATATTTTACTTGGCAAACTCGCCACCGAATTTAAAACCGTCAAAGCGATGGTGGAGGTGTATTGCCATGATCATCATGGAACCAAAGATGCGCTGTGCAGCGAATGCCGTGAACTGCTTGAGTACGCGGAAGTGCGATTGGACCGATGCCCATACGGAGAAGAAAAACCGACGTGTAACAAGTGCCCAATCCACTGCTATAAACCCGAACCTAAAGAACAGATGCGTTTAGTGATGCGCTATTCAGGCCCGAGAATGTTACTCAAACATCCGATTCTGGCAGTTCGGCACCTGCTGCACGAGAAACGTGAGGTTCCTGAAAAACCAGCAGCCAATGCATCGAACCGCCACAAAAGAATCAATGCAGAACGTGATACTAAGAAGTCGTAACGACGGTTAGATTCTTTATCCAATACTTTTGCGTGTATCGACGATAACACAACGCCAGCTTAACGACTTCCTCTGCAATCATCAGTGCATACACGTACTTAAACTCCCAACCAAGAACAAACGCAGCGATTGCACAAAGTGGTAAGCCGGTCATCCACATGGCGATAAAGTCCATGCGTAAGCAGAATACGTTGTCGCCACCAGCTCGAATAATCCCGTTAATGATGATCATGTTCAACATACGCAACCAAATCGCGCAGCACAAAATCATCACCGCAGGGGCTGCGAGTGGGTAAAGCTCAGGGTTGTCCAAATTCAATGCTGCAATGATCAACTCACGATTAAGAAGCAACAGTGCGCCGATGGAAATACCAAACACAAAGACTGCTTTGATAAAGAATTTTGCCATGTGCTCAGCTTGCTCAAAGGCATCACGCCCCAAGGATTGACCAATCATCACAGAGCACGCCACAGAAATCCCAAAGAAAATCGAGTAACAGAGTGATTCAAATGGGCCGAGCATGCTAAATACCGCCAATTCGGTTGTCCCCATGTGGCCAAAAATCATCTGATAAACCATAGTGCCGATTGCCCAAAGTAGCGCACCTAGCGTCATTGGCAGCGCAAGACGACGATAAGACAGCCACAGCGAAGGGCGTTCAGAGCCTTCTTTTACTTCCAACAACCAGTGCTTACGCCAACGCATGTAGGCAATCATGGCGAGTACTTGGAACAAACGAGAAATGGTCGTAGCGAATGCCGCACCAGCGACCCCCATTGCAGGGATGCCAAAGCCGCCTTTGATTAACCAGAAATTCAAACCAATATTAAGGACGATGGTCATTGCACCCATTAATAGCGGAGTGACGGTGTCACCCGAAGAGCGCATACTGGCTTCGAGCACGATGACGATATGCGTAAGTAACAGCACCGGAAACGCATACCACAAGTAAGTCGCACCCAACTCAATCACTCGTGTATCGCTGGTTTGTAAACGCATGATGAGTTCGCTACCAAGCGTGATGATCAACGTCACTGGGATAAGCACTTTTAAGCCAAATCGGATGGCGATACCAGTTACGGTTTTGGCACTGACGGCATCATTTCGCCCCCAATATTGAGCAACGAGCGTGCCGTTGGCAGAGGCTAGACCGGCCATGATCATGATCGCCACGAAATGCCATTTTGACGCAATTCCCACAGCCGCTGTCGCTTCTTTACCAAAGTCACTAACCATGAGAACATCAGCCAATGCCAATATCGCGACAAGCGCGCTTTGGATTGCAACAGGAAAGCCTAAGCGAATAATCTGACGTAACAAGTCGCCAGACATAGGATTTGTTTGGTTTTTGATGTCAGTGTTGTTCGTCATAGTCACTCCTCAGTTTGTGGGGGAATATAAAACCAACCGAGGCATAAATACATGTTCGAAAATCGACAAAACCTGTGCGAATCCGTCATCGGTCAATTCTCTCCTCAACATGAGTGGCACGATGACGTCTACCTTGCACCTGCGTGCAAAGAACGTTTTCTTACGCTAACGGAAATTCCAGAATGGCAACGTGCCGATATTTTTATGGCGGGATTGGCTGAGCTGCACGACGGTTATCACGTTGAGCGTGACAAGGTGGGCGTGCATACGTTGTTATTCACGTTGGAAGGCGGCGGTGTGTTGATTACGCCGAATTGCGTTAAGGAGATCGAACCGTATACGCTGACCATCTTGCCCGTAGACACTTGCTTTCGTTTCGAGATCAACCCGCGTTTGGGAAGTTGGAAAATGGTCTGGTTGCTGCCGCAAAATGCACCTGCATGGCATCATCTCAATGATCTTGGTCAGTGCGTGATTCCATTTCGTGGCTCAGAACAGATTTGGTCGTTGATGACCTTACTCTACAACGAAATCGGCGGACGCTCTGGTTTTCGTCAGTTATTGATCAGTGAAGTTCAACGGTTGGTGAAAAGTGTGGAAACGCCAATCAGTACGTCGCTTTCGCGTGTTCAGACCTTGTTTAATGAGATAGAAGGGCAACTGCATTTGCCTTGGACTGTCAGTGAAATGGCCAAGCGATGTTTTATTAGTGAAGAACAGCTAAACCGTTTGTCGAAACAGCTCTTCAATATGAGCCCGAGGAGCAAGTTGATCGAGCTGCGAATGCACAAAGCAGCTGACTTGTTGCAATACCGGGCGTGGTCAATTGCGATGATTGCCAATCGATTGGGATACCGAGACCCGTACAACTTTACGCATCGATTTAAGAAGTTTTACGGCATTTCACCAACACGTTATCGAAAGCAGTTAATGGAAAACGCATAAAAAAACGAGGGCAGATAGCCCTCGTTTTCAATGGTCATTTGGTTGTTTTAGCTTTATAGGCCCGCAGCCATTTGCTGTTTGGTTTTGCTCGCTGCAAGCAACATGTAAACGCATGTCGCTACCAAAGCCGCAAACAAGTAACCCAACAAGCCGTGTACTTGGCCCATAAATTTGTCTGCTACCACTGGGCCTGCCACTGAGCCTACGCTGTAGCTAAACAGCATGACTTGAGTTGCAGAGACAATAAAGCGTTCATCAAGTCCTTCACAGCCGAGGTTGATTGCCACTGGGTATAGAGCAAACGTGGCCATGCCCAATAGGAAAAGCGACGCCGCCAACACTGCGGTAGACGTAGAGATGAACGTCAAACCGATAGAGAAAATACCCAAAATACAGAAAAACGCCATTAAGACTGTTCGGCTCATGTATTTGTTTAATGTGGTCACCATAGGTTGAACCAACATGCCGCCAAGGATCACCAACGCCATAAGCGTACCAATGTCTTGGTGGGTAATTTTACGGTTCGCCAATTCAACAGGCATAAGGCCGTAAATCGCACCCAAGGTTAAACCAGATACGACGCAACCGATGATCGCTGCATGATTGAGTTTTGCAATCTGTTTGAATGACAATGAAGTCGATTCATGGCTATTCGGTTGTTCGCAATCAATAAACATCAGTACCAGCATCGCCATTAGGATCAATGTTGTAATCGCAACAAAGGGTACGCCGCCACTTACGCCAAGAACGCCAATACCAAATTGACCTAGAGCCGAACCGCCGTACAGAGAAAGCATGTATAGGCTTAGGCGTTTTGCGCGTGATGCTTCGTCGCCTGACATCAACCAGGATTCAACGATCACGAATACACCAGCAACCGCGACACCAGCAATAAAGCGCGCAACGAGCCAAACTAGGCCATTCGGGAATGCTGGTAGGGCAACGATGGTGAGCGAAAATGCAGCCAAACAGCCAATAAATGCTTTGCGGTGGCCAACATTGCGAACAATGCGTTCGATAAACATGGCACCAATCAACAAGCCGCCATAAAACACGCTCGCCAACCAACTCGCGTAATCAGCAGAGATGTTGTATTCGCCGAGCATGAGTGGGATCAAGCTCATCAAATAGCCTGAAGCAACCGCGTAAAGAGACAGTGCGACGACTGGAACTGTAACTCGTGGTGATGCTGCAGAAACGACTGTGTTTTCCAATGTTTTGCGCCTATAAATTAAGAGAAATCTGGGGGTTATTCGGCGCGAATATGAGGCTAATTAGTAGGCATGTAAAATGATAAATTTGTGTCGTATCGACAAATAAAATTTGTCGAAATTATATGGCAATTTGCTGCATAAAAAAGCCTGCCAGATTGGCAGGCTCAAGGCTAGAATTATTTTGTAAGTGCTTGATTTAACCATTGATCAAACTGCGATTTAGGCAACGCACCATTCAGCATATCAACGCGCTGACCGTTCTTAAATACCATGATGGTTGGAATGCTGCGAATACCAAATTGCGCCGCAAGCTGTTGTTGGGCTTCAGTATCAATCTTTACAAAACGAGCCGTTCCTGCTTGTTCTTGCGCGACATCCGAGAAAACAGGAGCAAAGCCGACGCACGGATTGCACCATGGAGCCCAAAAATCGACGACAACTGGCGTTGAGCTTTCTAATAGTGCAGAAAAGTTATCGAGTGTACCTTCAATAGGCGCGCCATCTAAAAGCGGGCTCTTACATTTACCGCACGTTGCAGATTCTGCAACACGCTCATTAGGGACACGATTTAAACCGCCACAAGATGGGCAACGAGTTTTAAACGATGACATGACTTCTTCCTTTATAACAACTTGATGAAAACATGACTTATCAGTCAGCTTCATAATGCGTATACTTTCTTTTTACTTGCAAATTTTATGGAATAGCAAGTTTTATAATAGAACCGGATCAGGTTCTTAGATATTTCATTAAAATACAACAATAAATAGGTCTGCGATGACAAATTACTACGCTGAAATTACAGGTTGGGGGAAATGTGTTCCGCCAACCGTGCTCTCTAACGATGATCTTAGCACTTTCCTTGATACTTCAGATGAGTGGATTCGCACCCGAACAGGTATCGAAAATCGCCGTATTAGCCATGTAAATACTTCAGATATGGCGACAGTAGCTGCTCAGCATGCGTTGGCAAGAGCAGGCGTTGAAGCAAGCGAAATCGACCTAATCATTGTTGCAACGTGCTCTCCTGATTCACTAATTCCAAACATTGCGTCTAAAGTGCAGCAAAATCTGGGCATTCGCTCAGCGGCGGCTTTCGACTTAAACGCAGCATGTACCGGTTTTGTATACGGCCTAGAAACGGGCACGCGTTTGATTCAGTCCGGTAACTACCGACACGCCATCATCATCGGTGCGGAACGCTTGTCTTTCTACATTGACTGGGCGATGCGTGATACCGCGGTTCTATTTGGTGACGGCGCGGGTGCGGTGGTTCTATCTCGCACAGAGAAAGAAACGGGCTTGCTGCAATCGCAAATTGGTTGTGATGCCAAAGGTCGCGATATTCTTTCTGTGCCGAAGTTTGGTACTTGTATGGACCGCTTTGCGGAAGATAACGGTTACTGGGATTTCAACTTTGTGGGTCAAGAGATCTTCAAACGCGCAGTGAAAGGCATGGGCCTAGCGGCGAAAACCGTACTGAAAGCATCTCAGTTGACGACGGAACAAATTGATGTGGTGATTCCGCATCAAGCGAACATCCGTATTATTCAAACGCTGTGCGACCTTTCCGGTATTCCTCAAGACAAAGCGTTTGTGAACATTCAAAACTACGGCAATACCTCTGCGGCAACGGTGCCAATTGCATTGTGTGAGGCGGTAGAGCAAGGCCGAGTAAATCCTGGCGATAACATGCTTCTGGCTGCGTTTGGTGCAGGTTTGACGTGGGGTGCAGCAGTGCTGAAGTGGGGTGACCGCGTAACGCCAATTGGTGAAAGTGATGCGGCTCTGCCTGAGTGTGAAAAATCCGCGCTAGAATTACTTGAGCGCGCTATCAAGCTTTGTAACGAACGTCGTCGTGACGAAGTTTAATGAACGTTCGTTAACATAGATGATATTGCAAAGGGAGCATTGCGCTCCCTTTTTGACAATTAAATAAACGAAACTAAGCCGCTTAGCTTAAGCCATAAAGCCAAGGTTAGATGTGGTGAAATTACGGATGTTCGGGAATACGTAGTCCAGTGCGGCATTGTCACTCACGCCCATCCACTGTGCGAGAGTTGAGCCAACTTGGTCTGCGGCAATAGCCGGAATCAACCGACCTTTTGAGTAATCATCTTGCCCTCCAAGTGTTAACTCTGGCCACGTACCGATCGGCGCACTGCCATTTACCGCACCACCTATCAATAACTGATGACCGCCCCAGCCGTGATCGGTACCGTTACCATTATTGGTCATTCGTCGACCAAAGTCAGACATCGTAAACGTGGTCACGTTTTTACTCATACCGAGCTTATCAACTGCGCGATACATGGCATTTAGGTTGGTGGCGAGATCTTCGAGTAACAATGGGTGTCGCGCGAGTTGCGAGTCATGTAAGTCGTATCCTGTATGTTTTACAAAGAACACTTGTCGCTGCTGACTAAGCGCACTCTGGCTGGCGATCAATTTGTACACGGTCTGCATTTGTTTGCCGAGCGTAGAAGAGGAGAATAAAGGCGCGTCGTCGATCAGTTTCAGTTGCTCCGCGAGGATGTTGCTCATCATCATGGATTCGTCGACCATCAAATTAAAATGCCCACTGAACGGGTTATCTGCGCTTTGTGAGAGCAGTTTTTGATAAATCTCTTCGTAAACTGGATTTCCAACCGCCGTTAATTGAACCGCTTTGTCTTTTTTGAGTACGGTCTGACGGTGCTCCATTGCCTTCAACCATAACGTATCGCCATGCACACTATACAGCGGTGTAATTTGAGCGTCTGACGTTAGCACATCGAGCATGCGTCCAGCCCAACCTAAATTCGTAGAAGCATCCATCCCACCGCGCAGCCAAGATGCGGTCTGTGAATTGTGAGAAAACAGCTGCTCTGGCATTGGAACATCACCTTGTTCGATGGCTTGTTTTGTCACAGGTTGGTTGAGAATGCCGCTATTGAGCACCAAATTAGCATCGCCTTGTTGGAATAGTGGAGCAAGTGCCGACAACTTAGGATGCAGCCCAAGCGGAACGGCGTTGTTGTTTGCGTCGTGGGCATTCAATCCGATGGGAATAATGGTATTTTTGGCAACAGAAAGAGATCCTCTCACATTGGCGTACTGGTTGTAGTGAAAATCAGATAGCGGCAATATGGTATTAATCGCGTCGTTTCCGCCAGCTAAGTACACACAGATCAGCGCTCGGAAATCATTTGAAGGCGCGGCAAGTGAATAACCCGGCAACCCGAGTGATGCGATCGCCCCAAACGATGCGGTGCTTTTTAAAAAGTTGCGTCTCGAAATGTCCATAATTCACCCCTAATCCTGAATGTAAAATTCATCGCCAGAAATCGCAGTAAAGATAACGAGTGCGAGTTTTGTTGTTGGTACGTAATCGGTTCGATACTCATCCGACACTTCTAGCAAAAGCGCTTTGAGTTCAGGCGAAGCCGTGCCCGCAAAGAATCGTTCATCGACACGCTCAACGAGAGCTTCGTGATCATCGAGTAGGGAATACAGTTCGCTAAAGTCCAGCGTATAAGTATCGCCACCACCCGAGCGAGTGCTACTGAGCATGAAATTGACCAGATCGGTATACACTGACCAATCGAGCAATTCATATTCGGGTGACACCATGCCTGACTGCACAAACTCATTCGAAGGTTGATAGTCTGGCGAGTAGAAATTAAATACTGAAGGAGAACGCAGTGCGCCTTGTTCTGCGGTGTTCATCACTGTTGTTGCTCCGTCATAGCGCGCAGCGGTAAGTGTAAAGCCTGCGGCTCGGTGGAAGTTAGTGAGCACCAAAATGGGCTCTTTCACTTTCATTGGCGGCGTGTTGGTTAACCCCATGGCTTCGTTATCAAGTAAAACCGCGCGGATCACTGCGCTTAAATCACCTTTAACCCCTTTTCCGTTGTTGTTGAATACGCGAGCAACTCGCGCAACGTACTCCGGGCTTGGGTTAGAAGAGACGAATCGTTGAATCAAAAACTTCGACACAAATGGCGCAATGTTAGGATGAGACATCAATATATCCAGCACTTGTGAGAGCTCTTCTTGGGCGGTCAAACCCGCAGGAATGGTTGTTCCCAACACGGTTTTTTCGTTGGTGTCATGTCGGCTGTTTATCACGCGCATGGGTTCAACAAATGCCGTGTCTGAATTTTTCCAACCAGTTAGCGCACGGGCCAGTTCTTGGATATCAGTTTGAGAGTAGGTCGGCAGCGGTTTTCCGGTTTTAGGATCACGTTTTACACTGCCATCGAGGTTTAGCTCGTAAAGTCCTAACGTAAAAAGCTGCATCAGTTCTCTGGCAAAGTTTTCATCCGGTAGCGCGCCTGTTGAAGTATTTTCCTTAGTGCTGCCCATCATTGATAGGTAGTTACCCATCGCTGGGTGGATAGCCACTTCGTGTAGAAGATCACGATAGTTGCCAAAAGCATGCTTCACCAACACATCGTAGTAGTCCACTAGGGCTGTTGGCTTGCTCGATAGTGCTCCGCCATAGCGCGAGACCACGAGTATTTGGCTTAACGCAAATGCCATTCGCTGACGAAGCTGGTCTTCTGATGTGAGAACAATTTGATACCAAGCATTTTCTCGATTTGCTTGTGCTCCTTTGCTAAAAGGAGTGTCGTAGAGAGGACGATGATAGGTCGCCGGAAGAAGTTGTTGTTGTTTGATCCAACTTTCAATGCCAACTTCTTCGACTTGATCAATCAATGCTGGCGTTGGTCCAAACGTACTTTGATAAAGAAAGCGCGCATTGATGAAGTTAGTGGAATCCTCTTCTGAGGAAACGGGCCCTGCATAGCAGAGCAACATGGCTAAGAATCCTAGCACCCAACAAGAAATTCCATTTTGTTTCTGACGTCTCATAGTTAACTCGCTTACCCAAAGGAACGACTTAAATCCATTTAACGGGAGTAGTGACGCTCGTGTGAGCTTTAAAATAAATTTAGAAAAATCAAGCAGCTGCAGAGGTGAGTATAGTCGCTATAAGTGACTAATAAAAAACACAATTACTGAAAATAGTACGATTTTGTAACGACAGGAATTGGTAATTTGAGATAACTTACTGAATTTTATGTATAGACAAAAAGAAAGAAAAACCGCGTAAGAAAGAGAATAATTGTGAACAGATACGCAGCTGACGGTCAATTTTGCCCAAGGTAAAGAGGCGGCTTTATCGATGAGAGCGAACTCGGTGTTTAAAACGAGTGAGCCATGAAAGAAAATTATCGAAGAGAAGGATCTGAATAAGTGCCCTGCAGAAGTTCAGCGCTCAGAGAAAAACAAAAGGTCTTCTCTGAGCGGCGAGTCAGTTATTTACGCGCTAATTTATGATGAGCTCGGGAGAAGTGATCGGCACAAAATGCGCCAACAATCGAGAGTTCGCCAGCCAGACAAAGCGCAGCTGCGACTTCGGCTAAGGCTTTCGCTTTGCCGTTGCCGTGCAAACCTAAAATATCCAAACATGCTTTTTGCGTAGGAAGGCCAGTGCCCCCGCCAACCGTTCCCACCATGATGTTTGGCAAGGTTACGCACGCGTACAAGTTGCCTTGAGCGTCCACATCCATACGAGTGATACCAATGGCAGACTCTGCAACACAAGCGGCATCTTGACCGCAAGCAATGTACAGCGCGGCAAGAGCGTTTGCGTAATGCGCGTTGACGCCAATTGTCCCGCTGAGTAAACCGCCCACCGTGGTCATTTTGCCAAATTGAACCATAGACTCTGGCGTTGTATGCAGATATTTTTCCACCAACTCAGCAGGAATGGTCACTTCGGCGGATACTTTCTTACCGCGTACCGAGCGCAGTGTGTGCGCGTTTGGTTTTTTGTCGCCTGATAAGTTGCCATCCAAGAATGCTTGAGTTGGTTTGATTGGGCTGGTCGCCAAAATATGATGGAACACTTCGTTTGTTGCGATGGTCACCATGTTTTGTCCAGAAGCGTCACCAGTCACGTATTCAAAGACCAAATAAACGTGGTTTCCTTCGATATTTACATTGATGTCTTTGAGTTTGCCATGTGAGGTGGTGGATTCCGCAATTTGACGAAATACTTCAAATTGGGTCACAACCCAACTGACGAACTGGCCGGCGTCGGCAAGGTTATTAAAGGCGAACACTGGTGTTCTGCTCACCCCTTCACTCAGTAACAATGCGCTCGCACCACCAGCGGCGGTAATAAGATTTGCGCCACGATTGTAGGAAGCGACTAACGCGGCTTCTGTCGTTGCGAGCGGAACCAAAAAGTCATCGTTCGCATACAAACCGTTGACGCGCAAAGGGCCTGCGATGCCGACCGGCACATTGACAGTACCAATGAAGTGCTCGATGTTGTTGGAGTAAGCGTCGCAATGTGACTGCGTGAAAGGATCAAGAAGATGATCTTTATTGGTCACTTGTTCCAATACTTGCCAACGGCGCGCCAAATGCTTATCCGATAGGCCAGGGCTTAAGCAGAGACGCTTCTCTGGCTTGTGAAACTTCGGTTCTAATGCCGATTGAATCTTACTGCTGGTTTCGATATCGGAAAGGGCGGAGCTTTGAACAGGGTTATCTTGGTTTAACTTCGGCATACAAACGTTAACTGAAAAATCGAACCAGAGATTGTAGTGATTGAGGCTTTGATTACAACGTTGATTATACGTTTTGCAACAAATACCACTGTGCAAGCGCCTTTATTATCCAAGTGATTTGATATTGGAGCGGCGAATTTACCGGAAATAAATGGGTTTTGACAATGAATGTTGCAGTGAATATAGGAATCTATGGTTCTCAGAGAACTTAGATGGTTTAGACCGCAGCGGCTTTGAGTCGATAAGGTGTAAGAATGAGTGTCTTAAAACCGGACAGGCTCAATCTATGAGAGGAATAAATTGTCTAACCCAGTCCCTTGGGTCAGACGCTAGCTTGAATCCGTTATTCAGAAGTTAGTTAAAGGCGCGAGCCACACGTCCCGCACTTTGAATACGGTAATGGCCAACGTAAGCAGGAACAAATACGGATTGTCCTTTCGCGGCGGTTAACGTCTCACCGTTATCACTGATGAGTGTCAGGTCGGCATCAATCGCCATCAAAATCTCTGCGCTGTTTGCCTCAACCACTTCATTATTCGGTTGGTTAAGAATGCTGAAACTAAAGTCTGCCACTGGAACGGGGTAAAGGCTTTGGCAACCATTGGCATTGGGTTCTAGTACAAGGCTGTTAAACGGCTTAGGCACAAAGTCTGTGCATTTAACCAGTTCTTCAACATCCATATGTTTCGGCGTGAGTCCTGCACGCAAAACGTTATCTGAGTTCGCCATGATCTCTAATCCCGTACCTTTAATGTAAGCGTGTGGCGTTCTTGCGCTCAGGAACATCGCTTCGCCAGGTTGCAGCGTGATGACATTCAACAGTAATGGCGCAAACAAACCCACATCGCCGGGGTATTGAGTGGATAGATCTAAGATGAGCTGGAAAACGTCGCTGTCAGTGCCTTGCTCCGATTGACGTGAAGCGTGGGCAAGAAGCTGTTTCAGTGCTCGCTCTTTTGTTTCTCCTTCCATGGTCAGAATGTGCACAAAGAAATCGCGTAAACCTTGTGAGTTGGCTTCGTGTTTGAACGCATCTAGCGGTGCGCGTAGCTCATCGATATCGCAAAGGCCAAATGCATCAATAATCTCGTCATACGAACGAAAACCGTTCATGGCTTGGTAACTTGTCAGCGCGTACACCAACTCAGGTTTATGGTTTGGATCCTTGTAGTTACGATGGCTCGCGTTTAGTGGGATGCCAGCATTTTGCTCTTTTTCGAAACCTATTTCGGCATCTTGTTTGCTTGGGTGAACTTGAATCGACAGTGCATGTTCGGCCGCTAAGATCTTAAACAGAAAGGGCAGGTCGCCAAATTTCGCTGCGGTTTCTGCTGATAAGTAAGCGGGTTGGTTTTGTTTGATCAGTTCAGACAAAGGCAGCGTGTTTTGCTCAATCTGAACTTCAGAGCAGCCGTTTGGGTGAGTACCCATCCATACTTCTGCTTGAGGCTCATTCGTTTCGTTAGAAAAGCCAAACAAATCGTGAATAGAAGAGGTGCTTCCCCAAGCGTAGTTTTGGATTTTGTTGTTCATTTGAAAGAAGCTATGCGATGAAATAGTGTTCAAATTCATGAATTTTTCCCATAGTTAACCCTCCGAACTGAATCGGAAGAAAAATTGAGCAGAGATACGTTAAATAAGGATGGCGAGCGCGGTTAGGTCACTCGCCAATTTGCCCGAAGGGCGATAAGTTGATTTACAACCGAGGTTTTGGGTCGAGTGGTTTTCGTGATGGTTGTGCTTGCAAAAATGGCAGCAACAAAAGGCCAATGACGGCTGCACAAACTGAAATGGTGATGAAGAAACCCGTCCAATGATACTCTTCAAGAATTAACGCCAATGGATAGCCAGACAATGCTGCGCCCATGTAGGCGAACAAGCCCACGAATCCTGTTGCCGCGCCGGCAGAATCTTTGTGAGAGCACTCCGCCGCCGCCATACCGATTAGCATTTGTGGCCCAAAGACAAAGAAGCCGATGGAGAACAATCCCGCCGCTTGGAATGCAAAGTTGGTCAGAGGCATCAGCCAAAGCGCAGAGACAGACAAGAAAATCCCAATCGCGAACAGCAAGTTCATTGGCCCACGGTTACCGCCAAAGAGTTTGTCTGAGCCCCAACCCGCAACCAATGAACCAACAAAACCACCGATTTCAAACATCGACAGAGCAGCGTTGGCGTTAATCAGGCTATAGTGATGCTGCTCGGTCAAGTACAGGTTTCCCCAGTCATTGATTGCGGTTCGGACGATGTAAACCAACACATAACTGAACGCGAGCAGCCAGATGTATTTGTTGTTAAATACGTACGATTTCAGAATTTCGCGGTAGGTGAGGCCACGTCCGTAATTTTCTTGCGCAAGTTCTAGTGCGTCGTTGCGCCATTGTCCGACACTTGGTAAGCCCATTGTTGTGGGTTTGTCGCGCAATCGCCAACAAACGAATAGACCGAGTAATACCCCGATGATGCCGGGTAGAATAAAGCCTTCACGCCAGCTGTAGTGCAACGTTAAATAGCCCACCAAAATAGGGATCAGAGCGCCACCAACGTTGTGTGCGGTGTTCCAAATCGCCCATAAGAAGCCACGCTCGGAGCGTGAATACCAAGTGGTTAACAGCTTGGAGCATGAAGGCCAGCCCCAGCCTTGGAACCACGCGTTTAAGATCCACAGAGTAATGAAAGCCGCGAGTGAGCTAGAAAAACCGAACGCGATATTGACCAGACCTGTCGCAATCAATCCTAATCCCATGAAATAACGAGGGTTAGAGCGATCTGAAATCGTACCGGAAATAAACTTCGAGCAGCCGTAAGTAATGTAGAAAAGCGTACCGATAAGACCCAAATCACCTTTATCTAAGCCAAGATCGGTAATCATCGCTGGTGCGGCGTAGTTAAAGGTCTTACGAGTAAAGTAGAAACCTGCGTAGCCGATGTACATCCCCAACATAATGTGCAAACGCCAATGGCGGTAACGCTGGTCGATTTGCTCGTTGCTCAGACACGGTTGAGTAAATTTAGGTGAACGTAAAAATCCAAACATCTTGAGTTACACCATAGGTAAAGTAATGCTGATTTGTGTGCCGATCACTTGATCGCTGGTGGAGTAGATAACCATTTTCCCACCCAATGCGTGCACACGCTCTTGCATGCCGCGAACGCCCATGCCTTTCATGCTGTCCTGAACTTTGAAGCCGACACCATCATCGTGAATCATCAGTGACACCGCAGCTTCTCCAATTGTCAGTTTAATATTGATCAACTGCGCTTCTGCGTACTTGGCTGCGTTATTTAATGACTCTTGACATAAACGGAATAGGGTGACTTTGAGTGTGTCACTCAGGCTGGTGTAATCGCCTTGCCAGTTCAGTTGAACAGTCGTTCCGTGATTGGCGAATTCCATCTCTCGCGTCAGTTGCTCGACGGATTCTTTTAAGTCCAAATCATCCAGCATTTTGGGTCTTAGCTTGCTTAACAGTCGCTTAGTGGTGTCGTACACGTTGAGAGAAAGCCCCTCAATGGTATCTGCGCAATGTGCGCTCATTTCCGCGTTATCGATGCGCTTGATGATGTTGGCTTGAGTACGGATAGCGGTAATGTTCTGGCCGATTTCGTCATGCAGTTCGCGGGCAATGTCGCGTCTCACTGATTCTTCCGCTTCGATAAGTTGACGAGACAGGTTTTGATTGCGGGATAGCTCGCCACGCAGTTTGTGGTTGAGATCTTTTTGCTTTTGAACCGCCAAACCCAGCATGATGCCAGTGATGGTTTGAGCTGAAAGAGACAACAACAAATCGGTGATTTCTAGATTTGATACGCCGCTGCGAGCCGCAATCAGCGCGATGCTGTTGAGCATGGTGGCGAGCAGAGCTCCTTGCCAGCCGTAACGCAGAGCAAGCACGATGATTGGAATCGCCATACAAAACGGCGCAAATCGTTTTAACTCTTCAGGCAAACTCGTTTGCACCAGAATGCTGCCTATAAGAAGTACGGCGTAAAATACTATGTGTCGAATGCTGAACACCACAGTGTTGTTCAAAAGATGCGACGTCAGAGGCGACCATCGGCTTTGAAAGAGGTAGTTCCACAGCAGGTAGCACATAGGAACCAGCATCAGCCCACCAGAAATACTGGCTAACCACACCATGTAAACAGAAGGCACGTGAAAGCCGACCGCCATTACGTTGATGAAGGCGGTAATGATGATCACAACGCCCATGACGGCTAAGTGGCG
Organism: Vibrio sp. GLN_1; assembly: GCF_043106015.1. NCBI lineage: Bacteria > Pseudomonadati > Pseudomonadota > Gammaproteobacteria > Vibrionales > Vibrionaceae > Vibrio > Vibrio sp. GLN_1. Next base: position 812,841 of record NZ_JBICMD010000036.1, on the reverse strand, counting down.
GTTTTGGTCACCGTAGTAGTATTTTTTCGCAATCAGTGTGACAGGGATGCTGGCAACACTGGCGATCAGCACAGTGAGCCATTGAGGTTGCTCTAATAGGGTCGCAAGTGCAATCGTCAGCGCCCATTCTGATACGTAGATTGTTGGCCAGTAAGCGGTGCGAGTGTGCAGCGCAATCCCCAATCGTAAGGCGAATGGGAAAAGCAGAATGGCGAGCTCTGGATCGTTGACAAAGTAGTAGGCGATCACCCACAAACAGAACCAAGCACAGGCCATAACAAACAGACCACAAATCGTTGTGACAGAATAGGCTCGCATTAAAAGGACTCTTGAGAGAATAGTTTGGCGAGCTCAACGTTGTTTTTCACACCGAGTTTGTCGATGGCATTCGCTCGATGAACGTGTACGGTCTTGTGGCTCAAGCCAAGCTCTGCCGCGACGGATTTTACATCCAGCCCTTTGGCTAAAAGCTGGCAAACTTCATTTTCGCGTCTTGTTAGTTGGCAAAGCGATGCAGCTTTGTCACTTGGTGTTGCCAGTTTGATGGCAATGTCGGAGGTAAGATAGCAGCCGCCAGACGCACTGGTTCTCACGGCTTGAATAAGTTCGTCTGGGCTACAGCGTTTGCTTAGATAGCCTTTTGCACCAAGTTTTAGTGATCTTTCCACCATTGCAGGGGAGTCGTGCACGCTTAGCATGACACAGGCAATGCCAGTTGGAATTTCGCTCAGTAAGTTTAATCCGCTCTCATCGGGCATGGAAATATCTAGGATGACGACGTGTGGGTGTACCGCAGGCAAGCCTGTGCGTGCTTCGGCGACAGAACCAAATTCACCAACAACGGTAATATCACTTTCTAAATTTAATAATTGTGCGAAACCAGAACGCACGATGACGTGATCATCAACTAGAGCAACATGAATCATCATTACAACCAAATAGAGCAGACAACAAACAACAATAAGCCCCAAAACGGAGCTAATAGAAAAACCTTTAATGATACTGAATTGATCAACTCATTTTAATGATCTTGCGCGCTTTACCGAAGTAAAGCGCGCAGAGAAGTTAGGCTTGGTTTTGTGCAAGTTGAAGCTTCTTCGCGTGTCGAATCTTCTTCTCTTCCGCGATAGCAACGAAAGCAAGCAAAACAATACAAATCATGGCGGAGGTATCTAGGGCTGCGAAGGTACCTTTCCAGCCTGTTAGACCGAAGATTGGTGTACCGTCTGCAATCATACCGAGACCAAGTTTCGCGAAGCTGTCACCGATTAGGTAAGCGAATGTACCTTTCACACCGTCAGCCACACTGATTGCTTTTTTAGGAACAAAACCAACCGCTGCAACACCGATAAGAAGTTGCGGACCAAACACCAAGAAACCAAGTACGAATAGAGATGACAAGTACATGAATTCATTTGTTGCGTGTTGGTAGAACTCAAGCGATACGATGATCAAACCAAGAGACACACAAGCAACCAATGCGCGGCGACCGTTTGCTAGGTCAGATAAGTAACCCCACATCAAAGTACCCACAAGCGCACCGACTTCGAACAGGGTAAAGCCAGAGATTGCCGTTTCTTTTGAAAGACCAAGCTCTTGGTATGCGTATACCGTTGACCATTGGTCGATACCGATACGCACGATGTAAAGGAAGATGTTGGCAAAGCAAAGTAGCCAGATAACTTTGTTTTTAAGAACGTATTCAACAAAGATTTCTTTTTTGGTCATCTGGTTTTCTTCAGCGGCGGTGTCTTCTTCACTCACTGCTTCATCGAAAAGTTCTTCTACTTTACCTAGACCGTAAGCTTCTGGAGAGTCGCTACCAAAGCGCATACCGATAAAGCCAACGATGATCGCGATGATAGAAGGGAACACGAACATGCCGATTACGTGGCCGTCGAATAGGTAGTTAGCACCGAAAAGAGCAACACCCGCTGCGCCTGCACCACCAACGTTGTGTGACATGTTCCACAAGCCTAGGTAAGAGCCGCGTTTGTTACGAGGTGTCCATTTTGTAATGGTTGAGTAACTAGAAGGGCCACCAGTACTTTGGAAGAAACCACTCAGAGCGTAGAAAGCCACCATCAAGAACAGGCTTGCACTACCACCGCCCATGCTGAAGCTGAAACCAAGCATTGCAAGACCAGAAAGGATCAGCATAAAAGGGAGGAATTGCTTGGTGTTCTTACCGTCAGCGTAGTAAGACACAACGGTTTTACCGATGCCGTATGTGATTGAGAAGCCAAGGCCAATAAGACCTAGGTCTGTCATGCTCAAACCGTAAGTTGAGATCATGTCGTTTTGCGCGACATTGAAGTTCTTACGAATCAAGTACATGGTTAGGTAGCCGATGAATACGACCAAGTAAGATTGGATGAACGGTTTAAACCACATCTTTCTTCTAACTTCGACAGGAAGATCGAGGGTCGGCTTCCGCACCTGTTCGAGGAATTTTAACATGATGAACTCTCTTGTAATTGTTTTAGAAACACAACGGAGACCGTTATGTGCTCTTGTTACCTTTGACTGAGCGGAATTCTAGAGAGTGGTTTTGTGAGGCACATGAGATGGTTGCCTAGATCGACTAGGAAAAATTCCTAGAAATGCCTAGGCAGGCGGAAAAGCGTGAAAAGAGTCACACAAAATCCTTACTAATTTATAGGTTTTTGACTGAGTTCTTGTCAATTGGAAAGCGTTCAAATGCAAACGGATTAATATGCGTAAGCGTAGTGCTGACAAGGGGTGAGTACGTTTGGTTGGAAGAATAGTGTCTCGTTGCTAGCTATTAATCGCGAACGAGAAGCAAACAACAGAGACCCAGAGGTCTCCGTTAGAAATATTAGGAATTCGGCTAGGTTGACGTGTTAAGGGGCAGGGCTGTATAGACGCGGCGAGCCGTGTTTTGGTAAGTGAATTAGGTTCAAATGGTTTCTTCTTGCCCATTCGACAGTTAACGCTGTAGGTGCAGATAAGCAAACCAGAGTGGGGATACGCGCGCGAACGGCTTTGTGGATCAACTCCAAGCTGCATCGGCTTGTCATGATAGCGAAGCCACTTTGAGGCTCGATGTGATTGTTGGCCAATGCGCCAATCAACTTATCTAGCGCGTTGTGGCGGCCGATGTCCTCTCGGCACAACTTGATGTTGCCTTGTAAATCTGCAAATAAAGCGGCGTGTAACGCGCCAGATTCACGTGCGGCTTCTTGATGCAGTGCGACTTTGTCTCGCAGCCCTTCAAACACATCGGAGCGCGGAGGAAGAGACGGTGTCAGCGGTGCTAAATCAGGCAAAGCTTGTTCAAGAGCCTCGACGCCACAAATGCCGCATCCGGTTGTGCCAGTAAGATTTCGGCGTTGTGTTTTTAACGCCCAGAAAGCGCGGTTGCTGATTTCCACTTCCGCATAGTGAGATTCGTGATCGCCGCCAATTTCAATGTCTTTGATCTCTTTGAAGTCGTGGACGATGCCTGTGCTTAGGCTAAATCCTTTCACGAAGTCTTCCAGATGGCCTGGCGTCACCATCATGACCGCTTGGCTAATGCCGTTGTAGCTGATAGCTAAGGCGGATTCACTCGCCAGCGACATTTGTTGCACTGGGCGGCCATCAATCAATTCTCGGTAATTGAACGCACTTGGTTGAGGTGGTGCTTGATTGAAATCGGACAGTTCAAAATAAGATTGAGTAGTACATCTCATGAAATCACCTCATAAGCCGTTATGTATGCCAAAAATTGACGTGTGGATTCTTGTTATCGATTGAATATGTTTTTTGCTTCTGCGAAGCACTGATCGGTTAGCGCGGAGAAGGGTTCTTGTTTTCGCTTTAACAAACCTAGCGGGGCGTGAACGGCGGCTTCTTCGATAGGGATAATGCGAAGCGTATCGTTCAACTCTTCCAATCCACAATTCAGCGGCATAATGGCGCAACAAAGGCCACTGGTTACTGCTTGGATCAAGTGAAAGGTGGAGTTACTTTCAATGACGGTTTGCGGAACCAGCCCTTTACTCACAAAGCTAAGATCAATGGAGTGGCGATAGTGCATACCCTTTGAAAGCAGCCCTAGCGGAATGTTATTGAGTGACTCCCACAACACTTCAGATTCGGCAAAATCAAAATGACGCTCATCGAATAAAACGCCAAGTTTGGTTGAATCTAGCTCGATAACATCAAAGTAAGCGGTGTTGACTTGATCGACATAACACATCCCCAAATCAAGTTGATTGCGATTGAGTTGGTCTATGATCTGTTCGGTCGTCATGGAGAGTATTTGAAAGCGTAACTCAGGGAACTGTTGAGCTAATGGTTTGAGCAATTGCATAGGGTTTTGGCTGGCGAGTGGCACCATTCCAAGCCGAAGAGAGCCGACCAATTGACCACGGCAGTTGGCGGCTTCGGCTTGCAATCCATCATGAGCTGCTAAGACGGTTTTTGCCCAAGCTAAAATGCGTTCTCCGGCTTCAGTAAATCCCTCAAATCGTTGACTTCTTTGGATTAATTCGAGATCGAGTTCTTCCTCTAAGCTTCGGATTCTCATGGACAAGGTAGGCTGCGTAATGTGGCACAATGCGGCGGCTTGACCAAAGTGTTTGGTCTGTTCAAGTGCGATGAGATATTTAAGTTGTTTGATATCCATAATGGCTTGTTAACCTTGCGTTGTGAGTCACATGTACGGGGGAACTCCCTAAAAAGGGCACAGCACTACCGTATTTTTTAAGCGCTGGAGCGTTTTAACTGGGAATGGAAAACCAAAACCAAGTCAAGAATAAAACCACACTCAAAATTGATCTGAATCAAGGCTATTCCTGATATTAATTAGGGTCAAATTTAAAGTATCTATAGTGTGATAGATATTATCTATTATCAAGAGTGCCGATTTTATTGAGTTCGTTAAGCGAACTAGGTGGAATCGAATAGGAAAACGATTAACCTCATAAATTGTATTGATTAAAAATGTGATAACCGTCAGTGGAAAAATTCGTCATAGATTTTGTTTATCACTCGGTCAGGATTATCAATTGGACGCATATTGAATATCGACTTAATCTTTGATTTAGATCAAGACGCAACAATGCAAATTGAATCTAACAGTCTTAGAAACAGTAGGCGGGTATCCGATATCAAGAATCTAGATAAGTAAACGCTCGGACAAGCGAGAGTATGTTGAGTGGTTACTTATTTGGATTAAAAAATACATGGATTAGAAACTAAGCCCTTCAATACTTCCGCATTATCTCAATAAATAACGCGCTTGTTTTCACGGGCACCCTGCTTGCTGGTATATCTGCGAGGAGTAAAGTCGTGAGCCAAAAAGAACAAATAAAAACATACAAAGGTCCAGCTGGTGGTTGGGGTGCACTGAAAGCCGTAACCAGAAGTTGGTGGGGCAGTGAAAATGCAGTTAAAAACATTCGCACTATGCTCAAAACCAACCAAAATGGCGGTTTCGACTGTCCGGGATGTGCATGGGGCGAGTCGCCAGATAGTGGTAAAGTCAATTTCTGTGAGAATGGCGCGAAAGCGGTAAACTGGGAGGCGACCAATCGTCTGGTTGATCCTGAGTTTTTTGCCAATCACAGCGTTTCATCTCTCTCAACGCAAACCGATTACTGGTTGGAATACCAAGGCCGTATCACGCACCCAATGCGATACGATGCCGAGTCCGACCACTATGTACCTGTCTCTTGGGATGAGGCTTTTTCTCTTGTGGCTAAACATCTCAACCAATTGGATTCACCACACCAAGCGGAGTTTTATACCTCTGGCCGTGCAAGCAACGAAGCGGCGTTTTTGTATCAGCTATTTGTGCGCGCATTCGGTACCAACAACTTCCCAGATTGTTCCAACATGTGTCACGAAGCCAGTGCAATAGGGATGAAAGACACCATTGGCGTTGGGAAAGGCACAGTGATCTTTGATGATTTTGAAGAAGCCGACGCGATTTTTGTGATTGGTCAAAACCCAGGCACGAATCACCCACGAATGCTTGAACCTCTGCGCGAAGCGGTAAAACGTGGTGCTCAGGTTATCTGTCTAAACCCGCTGAAAGAGCGCGGATTAGAGCGTTTCCAAAACCCACAAATGCCGATTGAGATGTTGAGTAACGGCTCAGAACCTACCAACACGGCGTACCTACGTCCTGCTTTGGGCGGAGACATGGCAGTGTTTCGTGGCATCGCGAAATTCTTGTTGCAATGGGAACGCGAGGCATTGCGAAACGGTGGCAAAGCGGTATTTGACCGTGAATTCATCAAGCAACACACGATAGGTATTGATGAGTATTTGGCTGAAGTGGACGCAACCTCTTGGGAACACATCGCGGAACAATCGGGTCTTGATTTAAGTGAAATCGAGATGGTGGCGAGCATGTATCGACGTGCAGAACGTGTGATCATGTGTTGGGCGATGGGGTTGACTCAGCATCGTCACTCTGTGCCAACCATTAAAGAAGTCGCAAACGTGCAAATGTTACGAGGTAACGTTGGTAAGCCGGGCGCGGGTCTTTCACCAGTGCGTGGTCACAGTAACGTTCAGGGCGACCGTACGATGGGCATTGATGAAAAACCTTCAGATCTGTTGTTGGATCGCATTGAAAGTCGATTTAACTTTGCCGTCCCGCGTGGTGAAGGCCACAACACTGTGCAAGCCATTAAAGCGATGGAAGAAGGGCAAGCGAAAGTATTTATCGGTTTGGGCGGTAACTTTGCACAAGCAACGCCAGACACAGAACGTACGCACAACGCGATGCGAAACTGTAATTTAACCGTACACATTTCGACGAAGTTAAATCGTTCTCACCTTGTCACAGGTAAAGATGCGCTTATTCTTCCGTGCTTAGGCCGTACCGAGATTGATCAGCAAGCGACGGGCCCACAAGGTGTGACGGTTGAAGATACTTTCAGCATGGTACATATCTCATTTGGTCAGCTAAAACCGCGTTCGGAGCATTTGCGTTCAGAACCAGCGATTATTGCCGGTATTGCCAATGCTACACTCGGGGCAAAACCAATTGATTGGTTGTGGGCGATTGAAGATTACGACCGTATTCGCGATTTGATTGCCGACACGATTCCGGGCTTTACCGACTTTAACCATAAGCTTAAACACCCGGGTGGATTCCACTTGGTAAACCCAGCTGCTGAGCGTCGATGGAACACACCAAGCGGCAAAGCGCAGTTCAGCTCTAGCGAGTTGCCGAAGCAGTTGATCAGCGAAGCGATACTCGAAAAAGGCCAAAAGCCAGATTTGATTTTGCAAACCATGCGCTCACATGACCAATACAATACGACACTTTACGGCTTGAATGACCGTTATCGTGGAGTATTTGGCATGCGCGAAGTGCTGTTCATCAATGAAGCGGATATTCGTAAACTCGGATTTGAACCGGGCGACAAAGTGGACATGGTGTCATTGTGGGAAGATGGCGTTGAGCGCCGTGTGAGCGGATTTACGCTTGTTGCCTATGATGTACCAGCAGGTCAGGCGGCGGCTTACTATCCAGAAACAAACCCATTAGTTCCTTTGGACAGTTATGGGGATAGAACATTTACGCCAACCTCCAAGTTTATTGCGATCAAATTGGAAAAATCGACATCCGATAAAATCGCTTTGGTGGAAACGGAATAGTTACTAAACTAGCGCTACAATATTCGGGATAAGAAAAAACGGCTGATATATGTATCAGCCGTTTCTATTTCTCAAATCAAACCGATGTAATGTTTGCGAAGATTACATTACGCTTTTGCAAACTTGTAAGTACGGTAACCACCAATCAAGTTACGAGCTTTGTAACCGTTGTTGACGAGTTGACGGTATGCCACGTTACCGCGCAAGCCTACTTGACAGTAAATCACAATCTCTTTGTCTTTTGGTAGTTCACCCATACGATGGCGCAGCTGATCAACCGGAATGTTGATTGCCCCTTCAAGATAACCAACAGACTCCAATTCACCCGGGTTACGGACGTCGAGGAGAATTTGATCTTCAGTCAGGTTGTCGATTTCATCGTAATGAATCGCCGTTGCGTCACCTTTGATGATGTTATTTGCCACAAATGCCGCTTGGTTGATCACATCTTTCGCACTGCCGTAAGGTGGCGCGTAAGTCAGTTCAAGATGCTGCAGTTGTTCAACCGTCATGCCAGCACGTTGTGCAACAGCCATAACGTCGATGCGTTTATCGATGCCATCTTTACCAACTGCTTGAGCACCTAAAATCTTGCCTGATTGTGGGTCGAACAACATTTTGAACGACACCACTTCAGCGCCAGGGTAGTAGCTCGCGTGGCTTGCTGTATGCACGTACACTTTGTCGTATGCGATACCAGCGCGTTTTAGTTGCTTCTCGTTTTTACCGGTAGAAGCCACTGCAAGGTCAAAGATCTTACAAATCGCTGTCCCTTGTGTGCCTTGGTAGGTTTCTTTGCGGCCGAGCATATTGTCCGCTGCCATACGGCCTTGACGGTTTGCCGGGCCTGCAAGTGGCACTAGAGTTTGCTCGCCAGTCACGAAGTCTTTCTCTTCTATCGCGTCGCCGACAGCGTAGATCGAAGGATCGCTGGTTTGCATGTATTCGTTCGTGTAAATACCGCCTAGCGCACCAATTTGAAGGCCAGCTTCTTGCGCCAGTTTTGTCTCAGGACGTACACCGATTGCCATGATCAGAATATCGGTAGTGAGTTTTTCACCGTTGTTCAGTGTTAACTCCAATTCACCTTCTAGGTGTTGGTGTTTCTCACTCTCACCAGAGTCGAAACTTGCAACGTGCTCGTTAGGTACGAATTTCACAGATTCAAGCGCGACGCCAAGTTTGAGGTCGACACCTTTGTTACGAATTTCTGCATGAGCAAAACCTGCCATTTCACGGTCTACTGGCGTCATGACTTGGTCTGCCATTTCGATCAGAGAGGTTTTAATGCCAAGTTGGTGGAAGGCTTCCATCATTTCTAAACCGATGAAACCGCCGCCAACAACCGTCGCATGTTCTGGTTTGTTCATTTGGATCGTTTCGATGATGCGATCCATATCTGGAATGTTACGTAGCGAGTGGGTGAGCGGGTTATCGAGGCCTGGGATTGGTGGAACAATAGGACCAGCACCTGGGCTAAGCAGTAGGAAGTCGTATGATTCTACGTATTCAGACTCATCCAACAGGTTTTTGATCGTAACGGTTTTGTCCTGTCGGTTAATAGAAACTACTTCATTCATCACGCGAACATCAACGTTAAAGCGTGCTAAAAAGCTTTCTGGCGTTTGCAGTAGTAACTTACTGCGTTCTTGGATATCGCCGCCGATGTGATAAGGCAAGCCACAGTTGGCAAATGAAACAAACGGGCCACGTTCAAACATGATGATTTCGGCATCTTCGCTTAGACGACGAGCACGCGCCGCCGCAGATGCACCACCTGCAACACCACCGACGATTAAGATCTTAGTCATTTTTAACTCCAAGTTTTAGGGCGAGCTGACCTTTCACGAATAGCCAGTGTGAAAGGTCACTGCGCTCTAGATTATCTAAAACCAAATTTCTTTAAAAAATAAGCAGCAGGGCAGATTCCCGTGTAAGCACTTTGAATAAGATTAACGCCGATAAACACGGTGAACCAAATGAAGTTACTGTGAACGAACACGGTTAGTATGACCGAGACCAATACCATCGTGCCTGCAAAAACTCGTACTGCATTTTCTAACGTCATAACTCTTCTCCTTCGTACTCTCAAACTGAGAACGCCATCCTTTGATGTTCATCACTATAATTAACTAAATTAGAAATGTCTAATGTTAATTTATCTAAATTCACAGTTGCTAATTTAGTGTTGACTAAATATGTTGTTTTAGTAATATCTAATTTAGTTTTTAATGTAGAGGTGAGTCATGAGCTATACAGATATGGATGTAGCAGCAATGAAAGGCAATGCCAATGAAGCTGCTGATCTCCTAAAAGTAATGGCACATCCGGAAAGGCTAATGGTGTTGTGCCAACTGACCCAAGGTGAAGTTGGTGTTGGGGAACTGCAAAAGAACTCGTTCCTTAGCCAATCCGCCTTTTCACAGCACTTAACGGTGCTTCGCAAGCACAAATTGATCACGGCTCGTAAGGCATCACAGCAAGTGTTTTATTCGTTGTCAGAACCGAGAGTTGAGTCATTAATTAAAGCGCTTCATGGCGTTTTCTGTAACTAATTCGTAGCTAAGATTTTAGAGGTAAATAATGTTAAACGTTATTCCATGGGAATCGTTGTTTGGTGGCATTTTGTTAGGGATCTCCGCCACTATATTGTTGTTGGTTAACGGTAAAATTGCCGGAATCAGTGGAATTATGAATGGCATTATGTCACCGAAAAAAGGTGATTATTCGTGGCGATTGCTTTTTGCGGTTGGAATGATAGCTGGTGGCTTGATTAGCGTTCTGATGTTGGGCGTTGCGGCTCCTAGTACCGCGAACCTTTCTTTAGGGATGGTGATTGCCGCGGGTTTATTGGTCGGAATCGGGACCAGACTGGGTAACGGATGTACTAGCGGACACGGCATTTGTGGCATGGGCCGTTTGTCTAAGCGCTCTATTGTGGCGACCTGTGTATTTATGGCCGTCGCTGGCCTAACGGTATTCGTTCGACTTCACCTAGTTTAAGAGAGATTCCATGAACAAGACTATTTTTCGTTTTTCTGCTCTTTTGAGCGGTGTGTTATTCGGTATGGGCATGGCGGTGTCCGGCATGATCGACCCAGCTAAAGTCATTGGATTTTTAGATATTTCTGGCAGTTGGGACCCAAGTTTGGCTTTTGTGATGGGCGGCGCACTCGCGGTATTCATGCCAAGCTATTTTTTAATCATCAAGCCGAGAAAACAATCAGTTAGCGGTGAAGCGTTTTGCACACCAACCAATAAGAACATCGACGGACGTTTGCTATCTGGTGCGGCGATCTTTGGTTTAGGTTGGGGTTTGGCAGGTATTTGCCCTGGCCCTGCAGTTGCGAGTCTGGCATTAGGCAACGTGAGCATTGTAGTGTTCTTCCTTGCGATGTTAGTTGGATCTCTGTTCGCGAAAGCGATCATTACTCACCGTAACGCGAAGAAGATGAAAACCGCGAACGCGTAAACAATCAATCTGATATGGAGGGGAAAGGATGCCCGACAAACTAAAGCGAAGTTTTGTTCAATCTGTGATGAACAGCTTTTTCCCTCCGATCATGATCTTACTCGCGCTTGTGGTCGGTGCCGCAGCCTTGTGGTTGACCCCGAAAGAGGAAGACCCGCAAATCGTTGTGCCGATGGCAGATGTATTGGTTTCGGCTCCCGGACTCAGCGCTTCTCAAGTCGAAAATCAAATCACTGAACCATTAGAAAAGCTTGTTAGCCAAATTGACGGTGTGGAATACGTTTATTCTTCGTCAATGGAAGGTGCTGCGCAGGTAATCGTTCGTTTCTATGTCGGCGAAAACCGGGAAGATGCTCTGGTCAAGCTGTATAACAAACTCTATTCCAACCAAGACAAAGTTCCTCCTTCTGTCACTAACTGGCTTGTAAAGCCTGTTGAAATCGATGATGTACCCATTGTTGTTGCCGCAATTTATTCCACCGATCCAGACATTCTCGATCGCCATCAGTTGAGACGTATTGCAGACCAAGCCACGTTAGGCATTAAATCATTGGATGCCACCAACAAGGTGGAAGTGATTGGCGGTGAGCCGAGAAAAATCCAGATAGAGCTTGATTCCGTTGCGATGGCAAACTTCAAAGTAACCATCGATGACCTCGAACAGGCCATTCAGCTCAGTAATAGCAAAACCCAAGGCAAGAACGTTCGCGTAAACGGGCAAAATTACACATTGGAGTCGGGACGGTTTCTGACCAACGCCGAAGAGGTTGGCGATCTTGTTATCGCGGTGCTCAATGGCAAACCCGTTTATTTGAAAGATGTCGCGCGTATTTACGACGGTGAAGGTGAGGCAACATCCGATACTTGGTATCGCGATAAAAACCACGATGAAGCATACCCAGCGGTGTTTATTTCTGTCGCTAAACAAAAAGGCTCGAACGCGGTTAACGTGGCTCAGTCTGTTCGGGATAAACTGGCGGAGCTTCAATCCGAGCAGTTTCCTCCACAAGTGCAAGTTGCAGTCATTCGCGACTATGGCGAAACGGCGAATGCGAAAGTAAACAACTTGGTATCAAGCCTTGGCATCTCTATTCTAACGGTCGTGGTGTTTGTCGGTTTGTTCTTGAACTGGCGAAGCGCATTGGTGGTTGGTATCGCGATTCCGATTAGCTATGGTGCCGCGCTCGGGATGGACTTGGCATTTGGCTATTCCATCAACCGAGTCACACTCTTTGCGTTGATTTTGGCACTAGGTTTGATCGTGGACGATCCGATCGCGAGTATCGACAACATTGAACGCTACCTCAAACGAAAAAATCTAACACGAACCAATGCGATTGTTCTCGCCATGGCAGAAATTCGTAGCGCCTTGTTAATGTCGACGGTCGCAATCGTGATCGTGTTTACGCCGATGTTTTTTATCACTGGGATGATGGGGCCTTACATGGCGCCACTGGCGTTCAACGTTCCGATCAGCGTTATCTTTAGTACCGTTGTCGCGTTTATGATCACGCCTTGGCTTGCCAAGAAGCTACTCAAAGGTGCTGAGGAAAACGGCCACTATGACATCCAATCGTCGCCGATGTATCGTTTGTATCGTGGTGTGTTGATTCCGCTACTTGAAAGCCGCAAGAAAGCATGGCTTTTCCTTGGTTTGGTTGCCTTGTTGTTCGTCTTGGCAGCATTGTTGCCAGCACTTCGCTTAGTTCCACTCAAGTTGCTGCCTTATGACAATAAAAATGAGTTCCAATTGGTATTAAACATGCCAGAGTCTTCAAGCTTTGTGGATACCTCCAACGCGCTGTCGAGCTTTACGGACTATTTAATGACGGTGCCGGAAGTGACAAGTGTGTCGGGCTTTGCAGGCACCGCTTCCCCAATGGATTTCAACGGCATGGTGCGCCACTACTTTATGCGTAGCGAACCATACCAAGGCGAGCTTCGAGTCGTTCTTGCAGAAAAGAATCGCCGCGCAATGCAATCACACGAACTGGTGACACGACTCAGGGCGGATTTAGAGCAAATTGCAGATAAGTTTGACGCTGACGTGCAGCTAGTCGAAGTGCCGCCAGGACCGCCTGTTATCGCCACCATTACGGCAGAAGTTTACGGTGATGAAGCGACATCTTATGAAGATCTGATGATTCAAGCAGAGAAAGTCGCGGATAGGCTTCGTAAAGAACAGTTGGTTTCTGAGGTGGATACCAGCGTCCAAGGTGATTTAGAAACATGGCAATTCATCGTTGATCAAGAAAAAGCGGCGCTGTCTGGTGTTTCTGTTGCTGATATCAATAACACGCTTATTACCGCCGCGAACGCCAAAGTGCTCGGTTATATCGCCGATCCAAGAGAAGTGGACCCACTACCTATCGAAGTGCAGCTCCGACGCGAAGACAGAGATAACCTGAATCAACTAGAGCAGCTTTATGTGCGAGGCCGTCCGGGCATTGCAAAAGTAGAATCCAATGGGGCGGTTGTGGATGCTCCTCAGCCTATCGTGCAGTTGTCTGAAGTCGGTCATTTTGTGAAACGCGCAGCGGACAAACCGATTTTCCATAAAAACCTCAAGCCTGTTGTGTATGTCTACGCCGAGGTAGTTGGGCGTGTTCCGGGTGAAGTGATTGCCGATGTGATGGCTGACCAAGATACAACTCACGCGGAAGATGTGCATCGTCACTGGCAAGATCGCACGTACTTGAGCAATGGCGCTGGTGTCACTTGGAGCGTGCCAGACAACATCGAAGTGGTTTGGAGTGGTGAGGGGGAATGGAAAATCACAGTGGACGTATTCCGCGATTTAGGCATTGCTTATGGTGCTGCGCTGCTTGGCGTATTTGTGGTGATGTTGATTCAAACTGGTTTACCTGCGGTATCGGGCATCATCATGCTGGCGATACCTCTGACTGTGATTGGGATTATGCCGGGGTTCTGGATTTTGAATGTGTTAAGCAGTGACATCGGTAATTACCCCAACCCAGCTCTGTTCACGGCGACTGCGATGATCGGCATGATTGCGCTAGCTGGGATTGTGGTGCGTAACTCACTCGTTTTGATTGAATTTGTTCAGCAATCGCTGGCTGAAGGTCGTAGCTTACATGATGCGTTGATTGAATCTGGCGTTGTTCGTATGCGGCCAATATTGCTGACTGCGGGTACAACGTTACTGGGTAATGTCGTGATTACGTTAGACCCAATTTTTAACGGTTTGGCTTGGGCAATCATATTCGGAATTACCGCCTCGACCATCTTTACGTTGCTTGTGGTTCCGGTGGTTTACAACCTTGCATACCAAAACACCAAAGGACATGGATTACCTCAGATGGAGGAAGAGCAATGAAATTAGATACCAAATGGTTAGGCGTGATTCTGTTTGCCATACTCGCGCTTCTTTTTCTCTATATGGCTGGATTTTTTACAGAAAAGTTGCCGACAGAACATGACGCGAAAACCAACCAGATTGATGTAAATAACGCAGAGACACATCAACTGATGTTAACCAGCGAACCGGTTGTTCGAGAATTTCCGGGCGTCGTCGTTGCAGAACAACACGCCGATATAGCTGCACGGTTAACGGCATCGGTGATGGAGGTGTTGGTGAAGGTTGGCGATAGAGTGAGGCAAGGAGACGTGTTGGCGCGGCTAGAAAGCGATGATCTCGACGCGCGAGTTCGTCAAAGTGAGCAGGCTTTATCCTCTGCACAAGCGCAGCTCAATGCGGCGAGAAAGGAGTTTTCTCGTGTCAGAGCGCTTTTAAACAAAAAACTGATCCCTCAATCGCAATTTGACCAAGCGGAAAGTGCCTTGCAAACCGCACAAGCCAACTTCAATAAAGCGCAAGCGGCGGTCTCCGAGGCGGAAACGACCTTTGGCTACAGCATCATTACTGCACCGTTTGATGGCTTGATCACGCAAAAGCCCATCAACAAGGGTGATACCGCGACACCGGGGGCTTTGCTTTTATCAATGTACAATCCAAACTCGTTGGAAATAGAGGTGAACTTTGCTGAGTCTGTCATGCCTTATGTGACTTATGATAAAGAAGTGGACGTTGTTTTTCCGTCTTACAACCTCAACGCGCAAGCGGCTGTAAAAGAAGTGACGCCGTCGGCAGATGCCAACTCGCGCAGTTATACCGTAAAGCTTCAATTTGAGCCGCCAACGGCTATCTATCCAGGTACATACGCCAAAGTCGCGTTGACCTTGACCGACGATGTTGTACTTCGCGTGCCAAAAGAGGCGGTTTACCAAGTTGGCCAATTGGACTACGTAAAAGTGGTGCAAGACAGCGGTGAGGTAGAAACTCGGCTTATTCAGCTTGGAGAGTTGGGGAGAGTGCGAACGGGGTTGAAGCAAGGTGACGTAGTGCTGCTGAATCCAAGAGCGCTTTGATAGAACGGTTTCTCTTGTTAACTAGTTAAACGTCTATCTAGCAAACAACATAAAATAGCCCAGCAACATGCTGGGCTATTTTGTTCGTTTAGTTAAGCGTTACCGTTGCGTTTACAGGGCAATGGTCACTCAGTTTGTAATCCAAAACATCTTGTGAGCTGAACAGCGTTTGATGCGCGTTTTTCGCTTTTATTTGCGGGCTCACAATAATGTGATCAATCAAAGAGCGGAATTGGTGTGTTTTGCTTGGGTTCTTATTTGAGCGAACCTTGCAATCGGCTTGAGTATCTCGCGTTACCAATTGTGCATCGTTACCGAGCGTCATGATCGCCCACAACCAATCACGTTGATACGACAAGTTGTGATTGAAATCGCCCATTACGGCATACTGCTCTTTTTTCTTTTCTCTCTCGCTCATCCATTTCGCAAGTGCTTCTCCTTGTTGACTCAGTGTCTGGCAATCACGACTGTTTTTGTACGCTCCGCTGCATCCTGCTTTTAGATGCACAGAGAGCAGGTGAAGCTCGTCCTTTTGGCTTGGGTTAACGACGATGTAACTGGCAAAGCGCAACTTGCTATGACCACGCGTGATTGAGAAGTCTGCTGGGTCAGACACTTCAATGTCTTTGCGCACAGCAAAACCGGTGTACTGATTGGTATCAGAAAACTGAAGGTGCTTATTGTTTGATTGAGCTCGATCAGAGAGATAAATCGCGTAGCCATCGTCTACAGCTTTTTGAACGGCGGCTTTGGAGTCGACTTCCTGAAAGGCGATGATGTCGGCTTGAGTTTTATCCACATATTGGTTGAGTTTGACGAAATCGTCACTGGTTCTCGAAACCTTACCTCCATTTATAGACAGCCATTCTATATTCCAACTGGTTAAGTTGATGGAGTTTTGAGCAAGTGACGTTGAACTAAAAATTAATAAGGTAGTAACAAATAGTGATCGCATATTGGCTTGTTTCACTCCTGGTTTTTAGCGTATTCCTTTCCAACCTTTATTCTATAAGACATCCCAAAAAAGCAAGTAGATTTAGTTCCAATTTTGCAATTTTCACGGTTTTCTTCGCAACTGAGATCAGTACCAATAAGATCGATTTGTTCTTGTCCGCTAGCCGATCTTTATTGATCAAAATCAATGTTTTCAAGTGGTGCTTTTCGTTAAATACGCCACAATATGTTGTGTTAGCAGAATAAAAAATAACCCCATATAGTGTGTTTGTGGATAACTCTGTGAGTATGCTGGGGTAAGGAGAAGAAAGTGAAACCAATCGTAATCAAGCGTGACGGCTCAAGAGCTCCGTTCAACAGGGATCGTATCCAAGCAGCAGTTGAAGCGGCAGCGGAAAACAAAGATAAAGATGTCGCCATTTATGCTCTTAATGTCGCTCTTGCTGTCGAGTTACAGCTAAAAGATCACGATGAAGTTCACATCCATGAGATTCAAGACTTAGTCGAGAATGAACTCATGCAAGGTCCTTACAAAGCCCTAGCACGTTCTTACATTGAATATCGCCATGACCGCGACATCGCGCGTGAAAAGCAAAGTGCACTAACTCGTGAAATCGAAGGCTTGATTGAAGAAAGTAACCTTGATTTGATCAACGAAAACGCGAACAAAGACGGCAAAGTTATCCCAACTCAGCGTGACCTTTTAGCGGGTATCGTGGCGAAGCACTACGCGAAAACGCACATCCTGCCTCGAGATGTGGTTCAAGCACACGAAGTGGGTGACATTCACTACCACGATCTGGATTACGCGCCATTCTTCCCGATGTTTAACTGTATGCTTATCGATTTGAAAGGCATGCTAACGCACGGCTTCAAAATGGGTAATGCAGAAATCGACACGCCTAAATCGATTTCAACTGCGACTGCCGTAACGGCGCAAATTATTGCTCAAGTAGCTAGCCATATTTATGGCGGTACGACAATCAACCGTATCGACGAAGTGCTTGCTCCGTACGTTATGACAAGCTACGAGAAACATCTAGAGATCGCGAAAGAGTGGAACATTGCCGAGCCAGAAGAGTTCGCTAAAGCGCGCACCGAGAAAGAGTGTTACGACGCATTCCAATCGCTAGAGTACGAAGTAAACACACTGCACACGGCAAATGGTCAAACGCCATTCGTTACGTTTGGTTTTGGTCTTGGTACAAGCTGGGCGTCTCGTCTTATTCAGCAATCGATTTTGAAAAACCGTATCGCTGGTCTTGGCAAAAACCGTAAAACCGCGGTATTCCCTAAATTGGTGTTCGGTATTAAAGACGGTCTAAACCACAAGGCAGAAGATCCAAACTACGACATTAAGAAACTTGCACTTGAGTGTGCTTCAAAACGTATGTACCCAGACATTCTTAACTACGACAAAGTCGTGGAAGTAACGGGTTCATTCAAAACACCTATGGGTTGTCGTAGCTTCCTAGGCACTTACGAAGAGGATGGCGAACTTATCCATGAAGGTCGTAACAACCTTGGTGTAGTTAGCTTGAACTTGCCACGTATCGCACTTCGCGCAAAAGGCAGCGAAGAGAAGTTCTATGAACTGCTTGATGATCGTCTACGTCTTGCTCGTAAAGCACTAGAAACGCGTATTTCTCGTCTAGAGAACGTAAAAGCGCGCGTTGCGCCCATTCTATATATGGAAGGTGCATGTGGTGTGCGCTTGAAAGCGGACGATTCGATTGCAGAAATTTTCAAAAACGGCCGTGCGTCAATTTCTCTAGGCTACATTGGCGTGCATGAAACTATCAACGCGTTGTTTGGTACTGAAGCGCACGTTTACGATGATGCCGTATTGCGTGAAAAAGCGGTCGCGATCATCAAACATCTAAAAGATGCGGTGAACCAATGGGCTGACGAAACTGGCTATGGCTTTAGCTTGTACGCAACACCAAGTGAAAACCTATGTAGTCGTTTCTGCCGCATCGACACCAAAGAGTTTGGTTTGATTGAAGGCGTAACAGACAAAGGTTACTACACCAACAGCTTCCACTTGGACGTTGAGAAGAAGGTAAACCCTTACGACAAGATCGACTTCGAGATGCCTTACCCAGAAATCTCAAGCGGTGGCTTCATCTGCTACGGTGAGTTCCCGAACATGCAACGTAACGTAGAAGCGTTAGAAAACGTGTGGGACTACAGTTACACCCGCGTTCCTTACTACGGAACCAACACTCCGATTGATGAGTGTTACGAATGTGGTTACACCGGTGAGTTTGAATGTACAAGCAAAGGCTTTACTTGCCCAAGTTGTGGCAACCACGATTCAACCAAAGTATCGGTGACACGTCGCGTATGTGGCTACTTGGGCAGCCCAGATGCACGTCCGTTTAACTTCGGCAAACAAGAAGAAGTTAAACGTCGAGTGAAACACCTATAAGGTTAATTACCACTCGATTCAACACTTTGAAAATCAACCTGCTTTAGGTTGATTTTCTTTTTCGCGATAACAAAGAGACGCATTATGAACTACCACCAATATTATCCAATTGACGTTGTTAACGGACCGGGTACGCGCTGCACATTGTTTGTGTCGGGCTGTGTGCATCAGTGTCGAGGCTGTTACAACCAGTCGACGCAACGCTTGGATTCGGGTGTGTTGTTCACGCAAGAAGCGGAAGACAAGATCATCAATGATTTGAATGACACGCGCATTAAACGTCGCGGTTTGTCGTTGTCGGGCGGAGATCCGCTTCATCCTGCTAATGTGCCTCATATTTTAAAGATCGTGAAAAGGGTGAGAGAAGAGTGTCCCGGTAAAGACATCTGGGTTTGGACAGGCTACACGCTGGCTGAACTGGATGACGCGCAAAGAGAAGTGGTGCAATACATCGACGTTTTGATTGATGGTAAGTTTGAACAAGACAAGAAAGACCTCAATCTCGAATGGCGTGGTAGTTCAAACCAAATCATTCATCGCTTTACAGACATCTAACTAAGTATTCTCCAAACATAAAAAGGGCTCACGCGTGCATAACGGGTGAGCCCTTTTGGTGTGAGTTCGTCAGTGCATTTTCAGTTATGCTGTCACCGTTTGGTCATCTTCGACCATATTGTTTATCCAACGTTTAGATTGGATACGATAAGTCGTCAGTACGCCTTTCACAAATTCTTCAGCTAGCAGAGACATTAAGACAAAATGCAAAGGCAACCCGAGTACCATGCCAGTGTAATAGGTAAGGGGAATACCAATAGCCCACTGACCGAACGTATCAATAAAAATGCTGTAGCGAATATCCGCACCACTCTTTAGTACGCCGCCAATCCCTACCATGTTAAACACTCTCAAAATCATACCCAGCGCCATGACTAAGCATGCGTTGAGTGCCATTTCTGCATCGGTTAATGGGCTAAGTACCAATAGATGATGAATCAAAGGCGAGCTCAACCACACTAGGAAAAACAGTAAGGTGGCTAAGATTGCGCTGGTTAACACATACCACCACGCCGTTTTCTCGACCCGATCATAATGTTTTGCGCCAATATCATTCCCAAGAAGGACGGATGCAGCGACCGCAAATCCCATAAAGGTTGAAATCAGTACACCTTCAATTGGCGACAAGAATGAGATGATCGCAAGTTCTGAAACGCCCAATTGACCATAGATGATGCTGTAAACGATCAGTCCACCAGTCCAGAGCGCATCGTGGATCAACATGGGTAGAGAAACCTTAAAGTATTTTTGACGATACTGCTTTAAACGGCCTTGTGCCCAATCGAATTTGGTCGGAATCAGGTGCGCATAACGTTTGCAGAAAAAGTAAATCAATACGGCAGTTTGGAAAAATCGAGAAACAAAAGTACCGACTGCTGCACCAAATACGCCCCATTGAGGAAATCCAAATAAACCGAAAATCAAAACGGAGTTCAGCACGACATTCACAACAATGGCGGAGATACTAACGTTGGTTGCCAGTTTGGTTTGGCCTACGGAGCGCAATACCGCTTCAATCGGTACCACTATCGCCGTTGCAATGAGACTAAAGCCCGTAACCACAAGATAGTCACGTGCATAAGTGACGTATTCAGGAGCGTCTGACATGAAAGAGACGATCTCTTCATCAAAAATCGCATAAAGAACAATAAATGGCAGCGTCACTAAAATGGAAATACACCAAGACTGCGCCAACGTTCTGCGAATTCCCGCCATATTCCCTGAGCCGTAATATTGAGAAGCCAGCACCGTTACCGCACCACACAGGCCAAAAACGACCGCAAGGTTGAAGAAAAAGATGCGGTTTCCGACACCGACCGCAGCTGTTGCGGATTCGCCGAGTAGACTCACCATGAAAATATCCACGACGCCGAGCAACGCAAAAAGCATGGATTGCAGTGAAACAGGGAGGCCAATCGCAATCAGCTTTTGCCAAAATGCTTTATCGATGTATTCGCGTGTTAAGAGCATCGCATTTCTCCTTAAAGATTGATGCGAGTAGTTTATCCCCATGATTTCGCGTTGTATTTTTCAAAGGCATCCAAAACTTTTGCAAAACTCTCAACTAACACCCGCAAATAAATTTTGTCATTGTAAAAACGCGATGACTCACAGTACGAGCCACCGACATGGAAGAAAAGCAAGAGCGTTACAGCATCTCAGAGAAAACCTATCAAGAGTTCATTGATCACACGCGAGTGCTTGCACTGGAAGAACGAGGCATTGTGCAGTGTGGGATCGCGACTTGCCGTGACTTCTTTTCCGTTTATCGCAAGAACCAGAAGAAACACATGCTGCTTTATACTGTGCGTGGTAAAGGTTGGTTAGAAAGTGGGGCGTGCCGTTATGAGCTTGAACCCGGATCGCTGGTGGTCGTGCCTGCGGGGATTGAAAATGGGTTTGGAATGGAAGATGAAACGTGGCAAATCGCTTGGGTATTTCTTTCCCAACATAAAGAGTGGTCGATGGTTGGAGAAAACATCAGCTATCAACTAACACCTGCACCGGAAGTGATGTATTCATGTATTCAGACATTGCTTCGTAGCATAAATCTGTCCATTGATTACGGTAGTGCGGTCGGTGCTCACAGCGTAGCGCAACTGGAATTGATGCTGAATATGCCGTCTTCGGAATCTGTTTCTCGCAATCAGCTTAAACTTCGCCGCGTATTTGACCTCGTTCAGCGTCAATTACATAAAGACTGGAGCGTTGAGCAGTTAGCGGCACTCTATCCATGTTCGGAGCCCCATTTACATCGTTTAACGCAGCAACAATTTGGTCGAAGCCCGATGGCACACTTGATGCGCATGCGAATGGAGTATGCCGCGCGTTTACTTCGTTCAACAGAGTGGCCGATTCAACATATTGGTGAGATTGTCGGGTACCCAACCAGCGCAAACTTTAGTACGCGCTTCAAAGCGTGGTCGAGCATGACGCCAAGAGAGTTCAGACAAAATGGAAGAATAGAGCGAGATCCTGAGAAGTGATTCGTACTTTTTGTGAACGATTGGGCGCACAGAACCTCTTGGCTCTCAGAATATTCTCCTCTAATTGATGAAATAAGTGAAAAATCATTTCGCCATTTTTAACGATAGTGTTAACGTGAGGTTCGATACTTGAATTTCAAAGGGTTATGACTTTCATGTTTTCTAATCTACCAACTCCCGTATTAGATCCAATTTTATCTTTATCCGTTGCATACCGTAACGATGAACGTCCAAACAAGGTTGACCTTGGTATTGGCGTATACAAAAACAGCGCAGGCGAAACGCCGATCATGAAAGCCATTCAAATGGCTCAAGATGTCGTTGTTGAAACTCAAAAAACCAAATCTTACGTTGGTCTTGCTGGTTGTGAAGAGTTCAACCAAAGCATGATTGATCTTCTACTGACGGGAACGTCAGCGATGGATCGTGTTGCTGCAATTCAAACGCCAGGAGCAAGTGGTGCACTGCGTATGCTGGGTGACCTAATGAAGGTCGCACAACCAGATACAACGGTTTGGATTTCGAATCCAAGCTATGTGAACCACAAGCCAGTAATGGAAGCTGCTGGGCTTAAAGTTAAGTTCTACCATTATTTCTCGCCAGAAACGAAACAAGTCGACACTGCAAAAATGCTGGATGATCTTGCTAAAGCAGGGCCGACAGATGTGGTTCTACTGCATGGTTGTTGTCACAACCCAACAGGCGCAGACATCGACTTTTCCGCATGGCAAGCTATTACAGAACTTTCTCAAAAGAACGGTTTTACGCCATTTGTTGATATCGCGTATCAAGGTTTTGGTGACGGCTTAGAAGCTGACGCAAAAGGTCTTCGTTACATGGCGGATAATGTCGAAGAGATGTTGATTACAACTTCTTGTTCTAAAAACTTTGGCTTGTACCGCGAACGTACTGGTGCTGCTATTGTTGTGGGTAAGAACACGCAAGACATCACTAACGCGAAAGGCAAATTGTTAACGTTGGCGCGCTCTACGTACACGATGCCACCCGATCACGGTGCAGCTTTAGTGAAAACCATTCTGCAAGATGCGAACCTGACTTCTGTGTGGAAGCAAGAGTTGAGCGAAATGCAACAACGTTTGGTCAGCCTTCGTCAAAGTTTGTGTAACGAATTGAGAAACAACCATAATACAGATCAATTTGACTTCATTGAGAGTCACAAAGGCATGTTTACTGTGCTAGGCTTTAGTGAAAACCAAATGGCGCAACTGCGTGAAGATTATGGCATTTATGGTGTTGGCGATGGTCGAATTAACATCGCTGGCTTAACCGAAACTCATATTCCATACGTAGCTGACGCAATTAAGAAAGTATCTCAACCTTAATTGGAGTGTGGATGAATAACTGGAAACTGATTCTGCCGCTTATGATGAGCGGCAGTTTAATTGCTTGTACGTCAACTCAAACGACCACAGAGCCTGTTGAGCCAGAAACGCCAAAAGTTGAACAACCGGCGACGGTTGAACCAGAAGTGAAGCCAGAGGTTGAACCTAAGCCTGAGGTGAAACCTAAACCGGAAACAAAGCCTGAAAAGAAACCAGAACCAAAACCAGAAAAACCTGTGAAGGTGCAAAAAACACCTGATGGTATGCTGATTTTGGGTTCAGAAGAGTGGGTTTATGTGCCCGCGATCGACCAGACGTTTAAAGCGAGAGTCGATACCGGTGCGACAACGTCTTCAATCAGTGCGACGGAAATCGTGCCTTTTGAGCGTGATGGTAAAGATTGGGTTCAGTTTAAAATCGACATCAATGGTAAGACGAGCAAAGAGTTCAAAGTGCCTGTTGAGCGTTGGGCTAAGGTGAAGCAGTCATCTTCTGATGAAGTAGATAAACGAGCTGTTGTTGTCGCTTATATCCAAGTTGGCGACTACAAAGAGAAGACGGAGTTTACTCTAGCTGACCGCGATCACATGAAGTTTCCAATTCTCTTAGGCCGAAGCTTCTTCAGAGATATCGCCGTTGTGGATGTGTCTAAAAAGTACATTCAAGACAAACCAACAAAGTCGACCAAAAAGTAAGAGTTTTAATACGACAAAGGCCTCCAAAACGGAGGCCTTTTTATCTTACAGAGAAATCAGGTTGGTCTGAATCAACATTAGAACGCGAAACGGGCAGACATTACGATCTGCTGACCATAAACACCGTTGTTTTTGAAATCTGCGCCTAAAGACAGCTGTTGTGTCGAGTGGAATCGAGCACCAACGTTGTAAATCGTATTGGCATTGTCGTTATCCATGATTTGACCAAGGCGAGCGTGAAGTTCTAAATTTTGCATAAACCAAATGCGAGTACCGATGTTGACCTCTGTGCGCCACTCATCGCCAACTTTATCGCTGCCGTGTTCTTTGATGTTATGTACCAACATCTGACCGTAAATATCAGCAAATTGACCAGCAGGGCCATTGAAACCAATACCACCAGCAACATCCCAGTCACCACTGAATTCACTGTCAGCGCGCGCAACAAAGTGGGTGTTTTCTGTAAAGTACGTAGTGAACTCGCCACCAAAAGTACCAGGGCTAGTGCCCATGCGAAATTCCATCATGTTGTAGTTGAAATTATTTGCATGTGCGGATAGTGGCAAAACAGCACACAAACCAATGGCTGCAACCTTTAGAGCTTTACCTAGCATGGCGTCTCCGGGCAAGATGATTAAAATGAACAAAAAAATGGTCTGCAAAAAGCAGACCAAGAATCGTAAAGCTATCATTTTAAGTGCTTGCCGTCATCTGTTAACAGACACAATTTCTTACATCATGCTGATATAAAGCGAAATTTGTGACTACCTTACATAATGACTAATTGCTCAACCTCGATTTCTGGCTTGTTGCCACCTTCGAACTCACCAAACAGGCGAACTTTGGTGGTTTGGTCAATCGGAGAATTTAGACGAATGTCATCGTCTAACTCGATCATAACTTCACCGGTTCCATCGCTAAAAATGAATGTATCAGCACGAACTTGGCGGAGTAAATTACCTTCTACTACTACGTCTTTCTCTGTGAACATATTGGAATCTTTCAATAGTGTATCTAACTTTTCGACGGTAACTGGGCCGCCAAATTGCACGTTAGATGGGGTTTGGCTGGGATCTTTTGCAAGTGCGATAGATGGGGCAATAGTCAATGCTGCAATTGTTGCGATAATTGTTTTTTTCATGATGTTTGATTCCTATGTGTGTTTGTTTTCGATGGTGCTATTAAAACAAACCGAGTTTGAACCAATGATGATTTCAACATTCATATTCCATTCATTTGCTTGAGTCAGGACTGACGATAACGTTATGATTGTTCATCTTCTTTTACTCCTTACAAATGTTCATGAAATCAGCAATTCCATCGTTAATGGTTCAAGGCACCACCTCAGATGCCGGAAAAAGTGTGCTTGTGGCAGGTTTATGCCGTGTATTAGCCAGAAAAGGGATAAATGTTGCCCCATTTAAGCCACAAAATATGGCGCTCAATAGTGCCGTAACCAAAGATGGCGGTGAAATTGGACGAGCTCAAGCGGTTCAAGCTCAGGCGTGTAATATTGAGCCAACTGTGCACATGAATCCGGTTTTGATTAAGCCAAATAGCGACACAGGTGCTCAGATAATTCTTCAAGGTAAAGCTTTGTCGAATATGGATGCCGCCAGTTTCCATGACTACAAAAAAGTGGCCATGAACACGGTGTTGGATTCGTTTTCTAAGCTGACTAAAGAGTTTGATTCGATCATGATCGAAGGTGCTGGTAGCCCAGCGGAAATCAACTTGAGAGAAGGCGATATCGCAAACATGGGGTTTGCGGAAGCAGCCGATGTGCCAGTGATTATTGTTGCGGATATTGATCGTGGCGGTGTGTTTGCGCATTTATACGGAACATTGGCGTTACTTTCTGAATCTGAACAGGCGAGAGTAAAAGGGTTTGTCATTAATCGCTTTCGTGGCGATATTCGTTTGCTGCAATCAGGTCTGGATTGGCTAGAAGAAAAAACGGGTAAGCCTGTTTTAGGCGTGTTGCCATATCTGCACGGCTTGAACCTAGAAGCCGAAGACGCCATTACTGCACAGCAGGAGTTGAACTCTGAAGTTAAGTTAAATGTGGTTGTTCCGGTGTTAACGCGCATTAGCAATCATACTGATTTTGATGTTTTACGCTTAAATCCCGACATTAATCTTCGCTATGTTGGGAAAGGTGAGAAGATCGATAAAGCCGATCTCATCATTTTACCGGGAACGAAATCAGTACGAGACGATTTGGCATATCTAAAAAGCCAAGGTTGGGATAAAGACATTCTGCGCCACATTCGTTTAGGTGGAAAAGTAATGGGCATTTGTGGTGGCTACCAGATGCTTGGTAAAACGATTGATGATCCAGACGGTGTAGAAGGTGAACCGGGTTCAAGCGAAGGTTTGGGACTATTGAATGTTCATACCGTGCTGACTGGTAGTAAACAGCTCACCAAGACTGAAGCTGTGCTCAATCTCAATAACCAAAAAGCGAAGGTGAAAGGTTATGAGATTCATGTTGGTAGAAGCCAAGTACTTGACGAACAACCGCTTGAACTCGACAACGGAGAATGTGACGGTGCCATTAGTGAATGTGGCCAAATTATGGGAACCTACTTGCACGGATGTTTTGATGAAGCGGAAGCGCTAAACCTCATTACTGAGTGGGTGAATGGCACTCAGGTCAAACAGCAAGATTTTGAAACATTGAAAGAACAAGGTATTAACCGTATTGCGGATGCGATAGAACAACACATGAACCTTGACTTTCTGTTTAAATAACTCGTTAACCAAACGCTATCTTTAACCAAATTTTCTCTCGGCTCCTTATTAGAAAAACGGATCGGGCTGGGAACGCATTCATTTGGCTAGATAGAGTTTTCGCTTGCCTTGTACGGAGTCACTTTATGAAAGCATGGAAAACGCATGCTTGCCTAGCGGCAATATTAAGCATTTCATTCTCAACAAATGCAGCAACGGATCTGAAAGTTTATGCTGCGTCTTCGATGACGAATGCGATTGACGAAATCGCTCAAGATTTTAAAGAAAAGTATGACGTAACAGTTACGCCTGTGTATGGCGGCTCGTCTTCGATCGCACGACAAATTATCAATGGTGCCCCAGCTGATGTGTTTATTTCTGCAAACACGAAATGGATGGACTACTTGGTTGATGAAGGTGTTATAGATGGTGACAATGTCACTAATTTAGTTCGCAATAGTCTCGTTCTTATTGCACCTCAAACGTCAAGCTTAGCCGTATTTAACTTCGCGGATGCAAAAGCTTGGGAAGCGGCGTTAAATGGCAGTCGCCTCGCATTGGGCAACCCTACGTCTGTGCCGGCAGGGATGTACGCGAAAGAATCACTGACTACACTGGGTGTATGGAAAGAGATTCAAACCAAAGTTGCACCAGCAAAAAATGTACGTCTTGCTTTGGCTTTAGTTGAGCGCGGAGAAGCTCCTGTAGGGGTGGTTTATAAGACCGATGCGCAGTTGACTAGCAAAGTGAAAATTGTTGGCGAGTTTGCGAGTGACATGCACGCGGCCATCGTTTATCCAGCGGCGGTAGTGAACGATTCAACGGAATCGAGACAATTCTTCCAGTATTTGAAATCGGAAGACGCGAAGCGAGTTTTTGCTCATTACGGTTTCCAACAATAATGCTGTTTTCAATAATAGGGACAAAGAGTGACAGAACTTGAATACCAAGCCCTAATGTTGAGCTTAAAAGTTGGCGCTTATGCGGTACTTTGGCTTATTCCTTTAGGTGTATTTCTTGCGTGGTTACTTTCTCGCAAAGAGTTCTTCGGCAAATCTATTTTAGATAGCTTGATTCATTTACCACTGGTGCTTCCACCAGTGGTGATTGGTTATTTGTTGTTAGTCTCGTTAGGGCGACAAAGCTTTTTAGGGCGTTGGCTCTATGAGCATTTAGGTTTGGTGTTTAGCTTCAATTGGAAAGGGGCAGTTGTCGCTTGTATTGTTGTCGCATTGCCTTTGATGGTTCGCTCTGTCCGGTTAAGTTTGGAGAGTGTGGACCCTAAACTGGAACACGCGGCATCCACGTTGGGCGCATCGCCTTTAAAAGTCTTTTTAACCATTACTTTGCCTCTGACGATTCCTGGGATCATCACGGGCACTATGCTGTCGTTTGCCCGCAGTCTGGGTGAGTTTGGCGCAACCATCAGTTTTGTGTCCAATATTCCCGGGGAGACACAAACCATTCCTCTCGCTATGTACAATTTTATTGAAACGCCGGGAGCGGAAATGGAAGCGGCACGCTTGTGTATCATTTCTATAGCTCTCGCTTTATCGACGTTGATGATTTCTGAGTGGTTGAATCGTAAAGCATCGAGTAGATTGGGTGCGAAGCGATGACACTTAAAATTCAATTCAAACAAACGCTTGGCGAAACTAACTTTGATATCGATCTTTCGTTACCACGTAACGAAATAAGTGCATTATTTGGACGTTCTGGAGCCGGTAAAACCACATTAATTAATGTGATTAGTGGGTTGGTGACGCCACAACAGGGCAGAATTGCAATTGGTGATCACGTCTTGTTTGACAGTGAACAAGGGATCAATTTACCAACGCATAAACGTAAAATCGGGTATGTATTTCAGGATTCGCGTTTATTTCCTCATTACTCTGTACAGGGCAATCTTTTGTATGGGGTGAAGGAAAAAGATGATGCATATTTTGATGCTGTTACGGACTTGCTCTCCATCAAACCTCTTTTAAAGCGTTTCCCAATCTCACTCTCTGGCGGTGAAAAGCAACGTGTCGCTATTGCTCGAGCACTGTTATCGAAGCCTGATTTGTTGTTGATGGATGAACCTCTCGCATCACTAGATATGCCCAGAAAGCGTGAAGTCATGCCATTTCTGGAAGAGTTGTCAGACAAGGTGAACATTCCCATTATCTATGTAACGCATAGTCTACAAGAGATTTTGAGGCTTGCTCAACATCTTGCGATTATCGATAAAGGACAAGTAACCACATCTGGCAAACTTGAAGAGGTTTGGGCTTCTCACGCAATGCGACCATGGCAATCATTCTCCGATCAAAGCAGTCTGTTTGAAGGAAAGATCGATGCACACCATTCGCAATATGCGCTGACTCGTGTGAAGCTGGCTCCAAACGCGTCACTCTGGGTTCAAAAGATTGATGGCGAGCCCGACACGCCAATTCGTTTACAGGTACGTGCAAATGATGTCTCCATCGCTTTAGAGCAGCCGAAAGCTACGTCAATCCGAAATGTATTGCCTGCCGAAGTTCATTCGATAGAAGCGTTTAACGCGGGAGATGATAAGCAAAGTATTAACGTCTCTTTGCAGTTAGATGATGGATGCTATTTGTGGGCGACTATTACGCCATGGGCGCTTGATGACTTGAACTTGAAAGTGGGTGACAAGGTTTATGCTCAGGTGAAAGGTGTGAGTGTCACGCAGAGAGACGTTGCGCTAGCACCGCATTAAACCTATAAAAGAATTGACTTATTACATGATCAAAAAAAGGCCGCGATGCGGCCTTAATTACTTGTATTCTAGCAATTATTTTGCAAATACTTCTTTGAATTCACGCTTAAGAATTGGGTCGCGACGTGCTTTCTTCAGTTGCTTAACCATGTCTTTAACACAGTTATGAAGAACGTTATCAAGCAGTTGCGAACGGTACTCTTCTTTATCTTCATCTGTCATGTTTTCTGGCAGATTCAGAGTTGGGAACTCTTCCATTACATTAATACCAGCAAACGCTTGGCCTACTGATACTAGAGCATGGAACTGCTCGAAGTTATCTAGAATGTTTTGTGCGCTTGCAGGCATTTCGTCCCAAGACGCACGTACAGCTTCTTCAGACACTTCATGGATAGAGGTAACCATTTCGAACATTTGCTCTGGAACTTCGTCAAATTCGATAACTTTACGTAGTTCTGGAGAAATGGTTTCTAGATCAATTTTTTTGCTTTCGTTGTTAGTTGCTTCTGACATGGTGTGTCTCTCGTTACAAAAGGCGGGAATAGTAATACCAAATGCATCAAATAGCTACCATAAGAACCATTTGAATTCGTGACAAATCGACAAAAAATATAGCACTTAATTCTTAGCGTAATGCAACAAGTCTATGAGTATGGTATATGTTTAATAAAGACAAATAAAAATGGAACGCGTTATGCAGCCTACAGGGACATCAATGCGTATTCTTCTGGTTGATGATGTTCAACTAGACAGAATGCAGTTGGCTATTCGTCTTAAACAGCTTGGACATATCGTCAAAGCCGTCGGTAGCGGTATAGAAGCTTTAAATACTTACGAGAGCTTTGACCCCGAACTGGTACTGCTTGATATTTCCATGCCTGAAATGAACGGTTTTGAAGTCTCCCTCCATGTTCGAGAAACTTTTCCAGACTGGATTCCTATTATTTTCTTAAGTAGTCATGAAGAACCTGAAATGATTGCGAAAGCGATCGATGCGGGCGGCGATGACTATTTGATTAAGCCAGTTGACAAACTCGTCCTGAACTCCAAACTCATAGCGATGCAGCGTATCGCGCATATGCGTCGAGAACTCAAACAAGCAACAGCCCAACTAGAGCAAGTCAACCAACTTCTCACTCAACAAGCCAACGAGGATGGCCTGACCAAGCTTTTCAACCGCCGTTACATTGATCAAAAGTTAGATTCAATGGTGGCGTGGCATGGAAGGCACCATATGCCGATGGCGATGATACTCTTGGATGTCGATTTCTTTAAGCCATTTAATGATAACTATGGACACATAGAAGGTGACCGCTGTTTACAAGCGATTGCCAACCAGCTTAAAGCAACATTCTGTCGTTCTGGTGAATATGTTGGTCGTTATGGTGGAGAAGAGTTTGTGGTTTTACTCAGTAGCACGGACGCGCAAACGGCAGAAAGGGAAGCAGAGCGCATTCAAGAAGCGATGTACTTCCTTGATTATCAGCATGAGTTCTCAAGCGTTGCAAATAGAGTGACGGTGTCACAGGGTGTGTTTGTGTTCCAACCCACTGGAAAAGAGAATCAAGCAGATTTGTATGCCACGGCAGATAGGGCACTTTATACTTCAAAATCGTTAGGTCGCAATACTTATACAATGGTAAACGCAAGTTGAAACAAGCTGTTATCAACAGTTACGCTATAGCTACACTGTCACTTTTGTCCGCGGCTTCACAAGCCGAAACGCTTAATGATTTAATAGTCAAAGAATTTGAGTACAACTTTGCATTGAGTGTGGTTTTAACTGACACCGATGTATTTACATTTGGGTTTCATGATTTCGACCCTAACCAATACTTCAACTTAAGTAACGAAGATATTGGGACGGCAGACTCTTTGGATCTGCGCAAAGAGATCAAAGAATTCACGTTACCTTACAGCTTTGACCTTGCCGAAAACGAAACTGAGAAACTAACGTATCGTTTTAATGGACGCTTTTATCTGCTGGGTATTGATCAAGATGTTTACTTCAATGAAGAACCTATTCCAGATCGAAGTAAAGAGCAGTTTATCGGTGGGTACAACGAGTTTGAAGTGGAAAAGCAACTCACAGAACACTTTAGCTTAAGTGGTGCGCTAGGGGCTCACCTCATACATTATAAAACGGACTATACCTACCGAAGTGATGCAATTACGGCACTCCAACCTATTTTGGATGGTGCATTGATAAATACCAGTGCTTGGGCTTTGCTCGGACAGCTTAACGCCAAGTTAAAATACCTTGAGCAAGAATCATGGGGTAAATGGTATCTCTGGACATCGCCACATTACTTCTATGGAACCGGATGGGGTGAGGCAAATAACGGGAATGTAGGAAAGCCGGAAGGTTGGTATTGGGTAAATGGTGTCAAAGTCTTCTACGACGTCGCTCATATTGGTACGACAGTTCAATCTTTCTATACCAGCTTTAGTCGAATCGATATTGGTGGCGATACGAGCGATCCGCTAAATACTACGAATTATTATGAAGGAAGTATTGGATGGTTGATGACTCCACCGTTTGAGTCCGATTGGATAGACAATATTGGTATCGGTTTAACCATCAATTATGGTAGTGATCTGAAAGGTGGCAGTTTGGTTCTGTTCTTTAATCAGGATTGACGATACTTGCCGTTGAACTGTCTAAACAAAACGACCGCACTTATTTGCGGTCGTTGTATTTCTTTATGTGATTAGTTCTGATTCACTCTGGTGCAATTTCGACCTGCTTTTTTAGCTTTATACAATGCCGCATCCGCCAGTTTGATGACTTCAGCAGGTTCTCTTCCGTTTCTACTGTCTGCAGCACCAAAGCTCGCCGTGACGAACACCGATTCTCTTTGCATGTCTTCGGTACCTCGGTTTTGCTGGCCTTGCTTGTGATCGTCAGGGCGAGAGGCTTTGTCACGGAGGATCATTTCATATTCAGCGATAGCTTTACGAGCTTCTTCTATGTATTGGCGACAATCTTCAACGTTTTTTCCCTTGAAGACCATGGTGAACTCTTCGCCGCCGAAGCGATAGACCTTTGCACCACCACGTGTTTTCATCAATCTTGAAGCCACCATTTTTAGCACATCATCGCCGATGTCATGCCCGTACGTGTCGTTAAATTTCTTGAAGTGGTCGACATCGAGCATTGCAATTGTGAATTTTCTGCCCATGTGTTTTAGATCTAAATCTAATGCTCTGCGGCTTGGAATCTGCGTTAGGCTGTCAGTAAAAGCAAGTTGGTGACTCGCCGAGGTCGAATAGATGATGATGAGCAGACCAGTAAGCGTAAACATGGTGCTGGAAATGTACTGCACATCAAAGAAGATGAATGTTGCGGAAGCCAAAGCCATTGCAGAATAGGTCATCGCATGGATGATTTTGTTGGTTTTCAGCAGCAGAATACCGAGAAAGCACACAATACCAACACAATACAAAACAAGAATAAATGGCAGCTTAGATACGCTAGGCACAATGAACAAAATGCCGCTGGTCCATTGCTCAAAGCCACCATCAACGTAATAAGCCAAGATGATGTAGGACCACAAGATGAACATCACCAGCATCAAAACATAGATGAACATGGCTTTTGAATCGAATCCATCTTTGTTGAACAGAAAGACCGTCAAAAAGGAGACAGGAAGCAGGGTAGCGAGAATAGTGAGTTCTAATAACGCGGTTCCGCTGTTTAGAGGGACTTGCAATCGATGCTGAATAACAAAGTATGCCACCAACATGGATAAGCAGACCATAGACTCTCTGCCTTGCTTAAAGGAGTAGCAAAGCACGAGCGCACAACCTAGCAAGATATAAGGTAGGTTTGCAGCAATACCCCAGTTGGATTGAGTCATCTGAATGATGTTGCCCATACCAACACTCACCATACCTAATAGTGCGATCGGGAATAAAAATCTAAAGCCTGATGACGTCATTAAAGATGAGGACATTTATTAAAAACTGCCTGCAAATAGTTGATTATATCTAGTATGTTACGTTAAGCATTCAATCAATACTGAGTAAGGTGAGTATTTGATTTTCCAGCTTTTTGATTTAAGAAGAATACGTGTATTTACGTATTTTCCCAAGTATTTTGGCTCGCATCGCAACAAAAAGAGAGAGATTGATTAAATTAAGAGCAATCAATGAGTTGTTCAAAACGACCGGCTGCTATACTTGTTCACAATGAACATAGGAGAATCATCAATGCAGATCAGTTCTGACGTACATAACTATATGGAAACCCTCGTTGGTCAAGTGCTCAGTTCAGACCAATACACTTCTCAATTCGATAACGAGCAGTTGGCAGATATTGCCTGTCTCGCGCTGATTCAGCTTAAACCTGTTTATATTCGTCATGATATTGATTTTCTCTCTGCACTACCGGAAAGAAAACTCACTCAGTTCAAGCAAAGCGTGGATGTCGCGGTACACAATGCTGCCGCTATGATTTTAGAAGACAGGCGTAAGAATCGCGATAATGATGTGCCTGTCATTTTCTCTCATACCAGTTATGATGATGACAAAGAGCTGGACTGGTTTGAGAAACCAATCTTAAACGTCAACATTAGGTGATTGGCGTTTGCGCAGAACCGAAACAATAGAGTAATCGTACCCAAGGAGGAATCGTGGGATTCTTTTCACGCTTGTTTGGTGGCAGTGAAAAAACTGCTGAAGTAAAAACGGTAGAGCCTGTCGAATACAAAGGCTTTCTGATCTATCAAGAGAGCATTTCAGAAGGCGGTCAATACAGAATCGCAGGGCGCATTGAAAAGTCCTACGATGGAGAAGTCAAAACGCATCGTTTCATTCGCTCTGATTTGCTCGCCTCTGAGGGAGATGCAAACGAGCTGATGTTGAAGAAATCTCAAATGTTTATCGATCAAATGGGCGACAAAATCTTCGATTAACAATTCGCTGCAACTTGATACGAATCATCATAACGAGGGCCATTAGTGTATATGCTGATGGCTCTTTCTTTTTTTAGCTTAAATGTCTGTTAACTAAGTAGTTACGACGATCTGGTTAGACCTCGGTCTTGTGTGACAAAGCGTTGTTATTTTTCATGGTCAAAGCGAGAATCTTTGATTACTTAGCGTTATATGTAATGAAATTTAGTATTTAAATTACAAAACACTTGAAGTCATAACCCACGTTCGATACAAACAGAATAATAACAGGGCTGTTAGTCAAGGTGTTATTGTGCAAATGGGTGGCCCCAAACACCATCTTTCGTTTGCAGTTGTCTTGCGTGGTAAACAGATAGAAATAAAAAAGAATTAGAGTAGAGCACAGCTCTGTTTTGGGACTAATTTATTGATATGTATACAAGGAGTATGCGTTTTGCAAATCGGTGTACCTAGAGAGATACTCGCGGGTGAATCGCGAGTGGCTGCATCGCCGAAGTCGGTTGAGCAGTTAATTAAATTGGGATTCGACGTCGTTATCGAATCTCAAGCGGGGGTGCTAGCAAGTTTCGATGATGCTGCTTATGAAGCTGCTGGAGCGAAAGTCGTTTCTAGTGACGAAGTATGGGCATCTGGTCTTATCTTAAAAGTGAATGCGCCAATCGTAGATGAAGAAAAAGGCATCGACGAAATCGCGTTACTACAAGATGGTGCAACACTTGTTAGCTTTATTTGGCCTGCTCAAAACGCAGAGTTGATGGAACAACTATCAAGTAAGAATATTAACGTTCTTGCTATGGATTCTGTTCCTCGAATCTCTCGTGCACAAGCCTTGGATGCACTTTCTTCAATGGCTAACATTGCCGGTTACCGCGCGGTAGTTGAAGCCGCGCATGAGTTTGGTCGCTTCTTTACTGGTCAAATTACGGCTGCAGGTAAAGTGCCACCAGCGAAAGTTTTGGTCGCTGGTGCTGGTGTAGCGGGTTTGGCTGCAATCGGTGCTGCTGGCAGTCTTGGCGCTATCGTTCGTGCGTTTGACGTTCGTCCAGAAGTAAAAGAACAAGTTGAGTCGATGGGTGCGGAGTTCCTGACCGTAGATTTCCAAGAAGACTCTGGTTCTGGTGACGGCTACGCAAAAGAAATGTCTGATGACTTCAATAAGAAAGCGGCAGAGCTATATGCAGAGCAAGCTAAAGACGTTGATATCATCATCACAACTGCATTAATCCCGGGCAGACCTGCTCCGAAGTTGATCACCAAAGAAATGGTCGATAGCATGAAAGCGGGTAGTGTGATTGTTGACTTGGCAGCCGCTAATGGTGGTAACTGTGAATACACAGTGAAAGACCAAGTTATCATGACAGACAACGGCGTAAAAATTGTTGGTTACACCGACATGGTCGGCCGTTTACCAACGCAATCTTCCCAGCTTTACGCAACCAACCTTGTAAACCTTCTTAAACTGCTTTGTAAAGAAAAAGACGGCAACATCAATATTGATTTCGAAGATGTGGTTCTTCGTGGTGTTACTGTTATTAAAGAAGGCGAAATCACTTGGCCTGCGCCACCAATTCAAGTATCGGCTCAGCCTCAAGCTAAGCAAGCTCAACCCGTTAAGAAAGAGCCAAAAGTTGAAGAACCAACTTCTCCGACTAAAAAGTTGATTGGTCTTGTTGCAGCCGTTGGCGCATTTGCTTGGATTGCATCGGTAGCACCTGCTGCGTTCCTTTCTCACTTTACCGTATTTGTTCTTGCGTGTGTGGTGGGTTACTACGTAGTTTGGAACGTAACACATGCTCTGCATACGCCACTAATGTCTGTAACGAATGCTATCTCGGGCATTATTGTGGTTGGAGCGTTGTTGCAAATCGGACAAGGAAACGGCGTTGTGTCATTCCTATCCTTTATTGCCGTATTGATTGCAAGTATCAATATATTTGGTGGTTTCACCGTAACCAAGCGCATGCTTGAAATGTTCCGAAAAGATAAATAAGGAGTCACAATGTCTGCAGGATTAGTACAAGCAGCTTACATTGTTGCTGCATTATTTTTCATCATGAGTTTGGCGGGGCTGTCTAAGCAAGAGTCCGCACGTAACGGTAACTACTACGGTATCGCGGGTATGGCGATCGCGTTGATCGCAACGATCTTTAGCCCAGATGCTCAAGGGTTTGGTTGGATCATTATCGCGATGGCGATCGGTGGTGCGATCGGTATTTTCTACGCCAAGAAAGTAGAGATGACCGAAATGCCAGAACTGGTTGCTATTCTACATAGCTTTGTAGGTTTGGCGGCGGTACTTGTTGGTTACAATAGCTACTTAGACGCACCAGAAGCTGCAACGCATGCAGAGCATGTTATCCACCTTGTCGAAGTTTTCCTTGGTGTATTCATTGGTGCTGTAACGTTCACTGGCTCTATTGTTGCGTTTGGTAAGTTACGTGGTGTGATTTCATCGTCTCCACTGAACCTTCCTCACAAGCACAAAATGAATCTGGCTGCGATCGTAGTTTCAACGCTTCTAATGATCTACTTCGTAAAAGCAGATGGCAGCATGTTCGCGCTTATCGTGATGACGTTAATTGCGTTCGCGTTTGGTTACCACCTAGTCGCATCCATTGGTGGTGCGGATATGCCAGTAGTCGTTTCAATGCTGAACTCTTACTCTGGTTGGGCAGCGGCGGCAGCAGGTTTCATGCTTGCAAACGACCTATTAATCGTAACAGGTGCTTTGGTTGGTTCTTCAGGTGCGATTCTGTCATACATCATGTGTAAAGCGATGAACCGCTCGTTTATCAGTGTTATTGCTGGTGGCTTTGGTCAAGAGATTATCATTTCAAGTGATGAAGAGCAGGGCGAACACCGTGAAACCACTGCTGAAGAAGTGGCTGAAATGCTGAAAAACTCGAAGTCAGTAATCATCACTCCGGGATACGGCATGGCAGTAGCGCAAGCGCAGTACCCGGTGCATGAAATTACTGATGCACTTCGTTCACAAGGTATTGAAGTTCGTTTTGGTATTCACCCTGTCGCGGGTCGTCTGCCTGGTCACATGAACGTGCTACTTGCAGAAGCGAAAGTACCATACGACATCGTTCTGGAAATGGACGAAATCAATGATGATTTCTCAGAAACAGATACGGTTCTGGTTATTGGTGCGAACGACACTGTAAACCCAGCTGCGCTAGAAGATCCGAACAGTCCGATTGCTGGCATGCCTGTATTGGAAGTGTGGAACGCGAAAAACGTCATCGTATTCAAGCGTTCAATGAATACTGGTTACGCGGGCGTTCAGAACCCACTGTTCTTTAAAGAAAACACTTCGATGCTGTTTGGCGACGCTAAAGAAAGCGTAGAGGCGATTTTTAAAGCGTTGTAATCGAAATTGTTTTAAAACTATACAGGGTCAGCACTTGCTGGCCCTTTTTTGTTCCGTTTCAATGTTATAGTAATGCAAATCCTTAAGTTAGCTAATGTCAATTGCTTGTAGATTGATGTATAGTTTTCGCTAATGAAACAAGTAACGGTAACAGTTTGATTAAACAGTTTTTGCTCGGTTTTGCATCAATATTG
Source organism: Vibrio sp. GLN_1 (assembly GCF_043106015.1). Lineage (NCBI taxonomy): Bacteria > Pseudomonadati > Pseudomonadota > Gammaproteobacteria > Vibrionales > Vibrionaceae > Vibrio > Vibrio sp. GLN_1. Next base: position 774,952 of record NZ_JBICMD010000036.1, on the reverse strand, counting down.
CCACTATTCTCGGCACCTGCATTATCCGATTCACTACCAGAACGCATAGATACGTTTACAGAGCTATTTAACTATGAAGTGGCTCTTAAATCGTATGATATACGCATTCTGCAATCAAATTACCCTACGAAGTTACTTTCACCTGATTCGTTGCTTCCTCAAACTTCTGACTATCCTTTGAAGGATATTCAGCAGCTCTACAGCTTGGCGAATACATGCCGAGGGAAATTACCTCTCAGCCCTCTAATTACTGAGCCTCTAGTATTTACTCGTGCTATTTGTAAGGGCACTCAGTTAACACCGCGTTGGTTCTCGCGTAGCGGATTGGTTCACCCTGGTGGCGGTACTTACGCGGCGCGCTATGTTGAAAAGTATCCCGAGTTGCGTCCTAAACTTGCTCAGTACATGCACATTAAAGAGCGTGACAACGAAGAAGGTGACGAGCTACTAGAAAGCTTGCAAAATATGGACGATGACGCCATTAATGCTCTAATTGCAGGAGCAAGTATGTTTATTGAAGGCAAGGAAATGTGGCTTCGTCGTGGAGACCGTTACTTCGTATTTTCCAAAGATGTTTGGCAAGAAAACGTCGCGAATGCAGGCCTTTCTTATACATTAGCGTCACAAAGCAAAAGCTGTTTCGTAAAACGAGGCAACATATGTTGGGATGTAGAAGATCACTCGCAAGTATTGCGGATCAGCATGATCATCCTTGTCATTGCAAACATCTTGCTTGTCATTGGCTGGGCGGTGTACCGTTGGAACAGTAAGCGTGAAGAACTTCGTAGCCGTATGCTGGTCTTACAGATCTTAACGCATGAGCTTCGAACGCCAATTGCTTCACTATCGCTAACCGTCGAAGGATTTAGACGAGAATTTGAGCACTTACCTGAAAGTGTGTATGACGAATTCCGAAGATTATGTGAAGATACTCGCCGATTGCGTCAATTGGCGGAGGCAAGTAAAGATTATTTGCAATCTGATAACCAAATGCTTGCAACAGATTGGGTTCCATCTGTAGCAGAATGGCTAGAATATAAGATTGAAGAAGAATTTGATAACGCTGTGCTTTTCAACATCAACGAAGATGTAGCGGCAAAAGTTAACGTTTACTGGCTTGGAACATGTATCGATAACTTATTGCGAAACGCACTTAAGTATGGCGTTCCACCGGTTGAACTGAATGTTCAAACCAGTGAAGAAAAAATCGTATTCCAAGTCCGAGATGCCGGTGATTTGACTTCTAAAGACTGGGCAAATTTGAGAAAACCGTTCGTAAGTAAGAGCGGGTTAGGACTTGGATTAACAATCGTTGAATCTATGGTAGGCCGCATGGGCGGAAAAATGTCCCTAATGGGACCACCTACAACCTTTATATTGGAGATACCTTGTGAAACAGACACTGCTTCTCGTTGAGGACGATAAAAACTTGGCTGATGGCCTGTTAGTAAGCCTGGAACAAGCAGGATATGAGTGTTTACATGTGGAGCGTATTGCCGACGTCGAACCTCAGTGGAAAAAAGCGGATCTTGTCATCCTAGATCGCCAGCTACCTGACGGTGACTCCGTACAACATCTCCCTGAATGGAAGAAAATTAAAGACGTTCCAGTTATCTTGTTAACGGCTCTTGTTACCGTTAAAGATAAGGTAGCTGGTTTAGACTCTGGTGCAAATGACTATCTTACAAAACCGTTTGCAGAAGCTGAATTGTTCGCGCGTATTCGTGCTCAATTGCGTGCGCCTGACTCTGCTGATCAAGCTAATGCAGATAAAGTTATGACGAAAGATCTGGAGATCGATCGCGCAACACGTGAAGTTATCTTCAAAGGTGATTTGATCACGTTAACTCGTACTGAGTTTGATTTGCTTCTGTTCTTGGCGTCAAACCTAGGCCGCGTTTTTACTCGTGATGAACTACTAGACCATGTATGGGGTTACAACCATTTCCCTACAACACGTACTGTAGATACCCACGTACTTCAACTTCGTCAGAAATTGCCAGGCCTTGAAATCGAAACGCTTCGTGGCGTAGGCTACAAGATGAAAGCATAATCGATAATGAAAACGCTACTCCCTGTAGTTCTCTCGTTAGCGTTAGTGAAACCAGTCCAAGCGATGGATTGGTTTCAAACCAATACGCCACTGACACAAGCTCATCAACACCTGCTTGAAGATGACCTCGCAGGGATGTTCAACTCGTTGGTTGAGTTATGGCAAACAGAGCCAAGCAAAGATCTAACTCCTCATCTCAATGACTTACTCGGTCAATCTCTTTCGAAAAATTGTGGAAAATCACTGACAGGTGTTACCTTGCCTGATTGGATCAGTGGCGTAAACGTGATTCGTCAAACTATCCAAAGTCCGGGGCGCGACACTTTCCGTTTGGTGATCAAACTTAGAGCGACAACAGATATTGAAGACATATCGTTTCGTCGTTGGGTTGATGAGTCTATATCTGGTGACAGCTCTTTCAGTTATGAAGAGCAAGCTGATGGGACAGAAATAGCAAACGAACGCAGTTTTCTCAAGCGATACAACCTCACAGGTAAACTGGAAGCCGGTTTGTATCACTTGTCCGTTGTATCTAAAGATAAACAAGTTTACCGAACTTGGGTGATACTCGGAGACTCAAACTCCTCCCAATATGTTCGCTGGACATCAAAAGAGAACTGGAAAGTAGAAAAGAGTGCACTTCGCAATCCTCATTGCCCATTACCTCAATTGGAAGTCGGTCTGTACGACTATGTGGATGGCCAGTATGAGCAGATGTGGAAGAAAACCTACGAATCTAATTACCCAAACTCACTTGAATTAGCTGGTGTACCAAACGATAGATATGTTTTAGCGGTAAGTATCAACAGTAGACGTTGGCAAGGGGACATAATTGTTGAGCAAGCTCAAACAATCAGCCGTACTTATGATCTTTCTCAGGAAGAATAATTAAAGAAATAACATTTGTGCCGATATAAGTTCAGGAAGAACTAAAAACACAAGTGTAGTATGAAAACCCAATTCAAAATTTTAGCCACCACCATTACAGCATCACTATTTGCGAATGTCGCTTCTGCTGCGACTTATGCTATTGAAGCACGTAGCGATGCAATGGGTGGTGTTGGTACCGTTTCTGCCTCTTATCTGACCGCTCCATTTTTCAACCCTGCGTTGACTGCAATTTACCGCCGCAATGACGACGCGGGTATGATCATTCCAAGTTTCGGTATAAGTTATGACGATCAATATGATCTTATTGACGAAATCGAGCGCATTAGTAAGCTGACCGATGTTGATGAGATCAAAAAATCCATGGATGCTATTGACGGCAAAAAAATGGATTTTGACTTAGGTGGTGTCGTTGCCGTTGGTATTCCAAATAAATTTTTATCAGCAACTGTTTACGGAAAACTCTACACAGAGTCATTTGTTCAACCTAATGTTGATACATCAGGTGTCGATCCACTGACAGACAGCTATGTTCAAGGTGTTTCGATTGGCGTAGCGGAGGCAGGGGTGTCTCTTGCCAAGTACACCAACTTTATGAATCAGCATCTTTCTTTTGGTATCACCCCAAAACTGCAGCGCATCTATACATATTCGTATGCGACCAGCTTTAAGAACTTTGATACCAAAGATCTCCGTGAACACGAAACTGCTGAAACTATGTTTAACTTAGATGCGGGTGCACTTTGGTTCTTCGGTCCATATCGTTTGGGTATCTCGGCTAAAAACTTGATTGGAAGAGACGTGAAAACCAAATCGTTCCAGTACAACACTGATACGATTCAGTCATACGAATACAGTATGAGACCTGTTTACACAGTAGGTGCGGGTATCGTTGCAGACTACTTTACCATGAGCGTCGACTACGACTTAAATGAAGAGAAACGCTTTTCCTCATTTGATGATAACACCCAAATGATTCGAGCTGGCTTCGAAATAGACATTTTGCGCCAAATGGCACTACGAGGTGGCTATATGAAAAACCTTGCGAGAAGTAATGATGAAGGGACGATTACGGCTGGTATAGGCTTATCGCCATTGAACCTGATTGAATTAGATATTGCTGCGAGATACACAAACGAAAATGCAATGGGCGCATCCATTAATTTCCTTGCGACCTATTAACTGAATCGTTATAGTCGGCTCCTCACATTGAGGAGCCTTTTTTTATGTTTGACGATTTACCACCTATATCGCACAAAGAGCAGCAAGAAGCTGTAGAACGAATTCAAGAACTGATGGCAAAGGGCACAAGTACAGCCGAAGCGATCAAAATCGTGGCAGAGCAGATTCGCGCAGAATACGCAGCCAAACAACAAGACAGTTAATAGAAGAAGCAGGGCACAGACCCTGCTTTTTTTTGCCCCTTTCTTAATCCATTTCCCATCAAACAATTTAAGTCATACCGTTACCGCGTAACACGACCTTCTTAACTACAGCAGTAAAAGAGCTAACCATTTAGACGAAAGCAACAGGTAAAATTTTACCAATTCATCTTTATCCATAAACATGCTTCAGTGGTGATTTTATGGTTGTTTAGGTCAATTTTGGTTAAATCTGATATTAATCAGTGAGTTATCGTAGAATTATTTGCTTTCTTAAGATTGATGAGTAATTTGCATGTAATTAAATTACACAGTGACCATTAAGAGGAATAATTAGCCAGTATAATGTGTTGAATTTTTCATTAAGACACAGTGTCACAAAATCAAATCAAAATTCGGTGCTTATATATACTTCCATATAAAGACAGTAAGTACTTGCAGACGGTGTGTCAGAACTGCTTCTCCAGGGACTACATTATTAAAATTGCGGCAGAGTTTTTGATGATCTTTAATCTAGATTTTCAGAGCGCTTAGAGGCAGGAGCCACTACGGACTTAGTTTTACAGCATCGCTTACAAGTCAACTTAAGTTACGGTGTAATGTTTAGTGAGAGGCTTTTGATGTTTTAGGGTATATGTTCGAACAGCTGAGCTCTTAGAGATGGGGATTTGGATGTTTTCATTTAGATATCGGCGGGTAAGCCGATGTTTAGTGTGTTCGATAAGCTAGACTAAAAGTAGTACCATTCAAAATAGGAGAGCGTAATGAGTTATGGACATATTTTGGTTGCGGTAGACCTTACTGATTCCAGCAAAAAAGTCATCAATAAAGCAGTTTCTTTAGCGAAAGATGAAAAAAGTAAGCTTTCCTTAGTCTATGTAGATGTCGATAAGATTATTCTAGAGTTGAAAGAAGAACGAAAGTTGCAGAATGCATTACAAAAGCTTGCTGACGAGTGTGATTATGAAGTCCATGACAGTAAGGTTGTGATTGGTGATCTTCACATCAAGCTCTCCGGAATTGCGAAGGAAGTAGGGATAGATCTCGTTGTATGTGGCCATCATCATAGCTTGTTGAGTCGTTTCTTTTCTTCTGTCCCCAAGCTTGCGAACGCCATAGAAGCTGATTTGCTAGTCGTGTACTTAGATGATTAAACAATGATGAGTAAAAGCCGAACCAAAGGCTAGTTCGGCTTATATCGTTTATCGAGTTAACGAGAATGGCTTTTTGGACAAAACAGAAACGGATTCAGCATTTGAAGCCATGTCAAAATGTACGTTAACTTGGACGCCTTCTCGCTCAAAAGTAACATCGTCAAAATCTGTCATGGCGATTTTGAACCCGTTCTTTGCAAAAAGGCCAGTAACCATGGTGCGCTGTTTAATTTCTAAAGCGGACGCCAGTAATTTATCCATAGCCAATATCCTTGTTTTTTATGGGGGTCACAAACACCATACCGCTCGCAGATTATGAAATCAATTGATTATTGGGCTGTACTAGATTTGTGTTTTAGTCAAAGTCAATTGATGCACTATTTAACGTGATATGCATTCATTAGAAGCATTTCCGAGGATATGTTTTACCACGATCTCTGTGACGCAAAGCATCATTCCTCTATTGAGATAATTGAATTGACAATATCGTTAACATAATTTGTTACAAATTAACTTTGTTTTTGAGTGTTATTTGTCATTTTTCGGCAGACCTCAAATTAGTAAGTCCAACTGGATGTGACACCGTAATTATAGTTACTTTTCCCCTAAGATCGCTGTGAGCTCTAACCTTATGAAAGATGAAATTTCGGCCAGCTTTCTCGGTAATGGATTTTGATAGGGGTAGGCGACATACATTGACTTTTCTGTGCTGTATGTATGGGTAACTTTTAAAAGTTCTTGATGACTATTGCCTTTTAACAGGTAGTTGGGTATTACGCCCAATCCCACACCTTGCTCAACAAAGTTCAATAAAATTGATGTATTATCGATCTCTATCACATCACAATAACTTTTTCTTATTTCTTCCTTATTCGAATGATTTTTATATATAAGAAGAGTGCTACTTTTTTCATTGCTGTTGTTAGAAATTAGAACATCATTATAATTCCCAACTTTATGCGCAATTAAATTATCATCAACAACATCATTTAGTCTTATTGCAATATCAACATTGCTTTCTAATAAATTCTCAACCTTATTACTAGACGAAATTTCAAAAATTACCGCAGGGTATCTCTCTTGTAATTTTCTCAAAATACTGCCGAAAATTGATGAAGCTATAGAGTTTGGCATTGTTATCTTGAATTTACCGCTAATACAGTCACTCAGTGATCTGGCTCTATAGTTTAGTTCTTGTAGCTTACTTAATGTTTCAAGAGCCAGAGGACTAATACTTTTCCCATGGTCAGTTAAGACGAGCTTTCGAGTCGTTCTATGCACCAATGTTACGCCTAAAGCAGTTTCAAGCATCGCGAGTTGACGACTGACTTGAGCCTTTGATTTTCCAAGTTCCTTAGCTGCTTCAGTTAAAGAGAGGTGTTTGCATATTGCCGCGAAGTTGATGAGTTCGCTATTGAGCCATTCCATGATTGTTACCTATCTGCAACTCTGAGTCACGTTGTCTTTTTGGAGGCTGAACAGTATAACTTGCATCAACGGAGGGGGAAAATGATATTTAAAAGTTACGAAGAAGTGGTTTCTGAATACCACTTGGAGCAGATTGTTAATAATATAAAAAATGGGATTATTAACGTTTCAGGCAGTGACGATATTAAATCTTTAGTCAACGATAGGAACTGTAAGGTTGAGAGTATATCAAAAATAACATCTTTGAATAAAAGTAAAGGTAGCATGTTAATTGAAGCGGCTTGCGTTATCCATAATGAAATTACTGTACCAAAAAATATAAATAAAATTATTTTAGTAATCGATGTTGCATTATCAAATTTAAGTACAAATTATGTTGAGGTTTATGAATATGAAAGTAATAAAACAAAATACGAAACAATTATCCTTGCCAGAAATAAGTTTTTCTAAGTTAGTTGTACAAACCATAAATTTTTATACTAGAGTATTTCGCGTGTTGTTTGGTGGTGAGTTAAGGCATCGTTACTCAAGAAAGCAAAACGTACGGGCATCCGAAGAGCTAAGCGACCATATGAAAAGAGACCTTGGTTTGTGAAGTCATAAATAAAACAACAGCTCAATAAGCCGAACCTTTGGTTATGAGGTTCGGTTTTTACACCTCAAATTTCCTTGAAAAAATAAATTATTACACTGACGTATACACGACATAGTTGATAAGGTTTGGTTTGGTATAGCCATTCCAAACATTTCTTCAACCTGAGGTACCATTGCTGGGTTGAAGCAGTGACAATCAGCAGATAAAAGCAGTATGGGAAGGAATTGCAAAAAAGTTTAATGGGCTGGGATTATCAGGAATCTCAATGGCTTGCACTGGATTAGCCGTCGTGATTGCAAGTCCACAGGAACCACTATTGCAGTGCGCATTATATGTGTTATGTTAAATGAAGTGTAACCATACGTCAGATTCTTTCTACTTTGCTCTCCTATCTCTTTCAGATTTTAAATTTGAGCTAACTTTAGATAGCTGATTAAACATAATCAGTATTTACCATAAAATAGCTAATATCGATCTATCAATCTGCGATTGCTTGTTCTTCAATTAGCAAGTTGTTTATTGCAAATAAAAATGGCGTCTAATCATATAGACGCCGTTTCTAGTTTATCTGAGATTTGAACGTCAGGAATTTAGCCACCGGCTAGTTTTACTGTCATGCCTTTCTTTTCAAGGTGTGTTTTGATCTTATCTCTTGCGTCACCTTGAATTTCGATGGTGCCATCTTTGACTGAACCGCCACAACCGCATACTTTTTTAAGCTCTGCAGCGAGCAGTTTCAAAGGCGCGTCGTCTAGGTCTAATCCTGAAACGATACAAACGCCTTTGCCTTTACGGCCTTTGGTTTGGCGATGAATACGAACAATACCATCGCCTTTAGGACGAGCTACTTTTTCTTCTTCCGGTTTAATGCGTCCGGTTTCTGTTGAATATACCAGGGTCATTCTGTTATTTCTTTTGTTGTTGTGCCTGTACTTGCATCGCTTTCTGCTTTGCAACTAAATAAGCTTCGATGTGTCGTTGAATAGCAGCCTTGCCGCCTTTAATGAGTTTTCCATTAAACATACAGTACCAACCGTTTGGTTCACCAGTGTCGTTTTTAATGGTATATCCGTTAAAAACTTCTGATTGAACACCACCAGTTGGGTGTGCTCTTTGTCCAAGAGACGCGAATTCTTTCGGGTCAATGATTGATGCTGTGTCACACCACCAATCAATGCTCTTTTTCACCGCCGTCAAACTGCCTTGTAAAACGTGGTTTTTGATTTTAACCTTCCAAATACTGCCATCGGGTCCGCCTGACTGCAGGTTAAAACCTCTATAATTTGAAATTGCCATACCACTGAATCATCTGTTTAATGCGTTAATACAATCATAATTGCTACTGAGCATTATTCAAATATCGCTTGAACAAACCGTGCTCTATTCAACTATTTCTAACACAAAACGTATCGCGTGAACGTTAATCACTTTGCACTATTAATACAATCTTCAAGAAACTCATGGAACTTGTGACCATTGTTTTGAAGCATTTTTGGGAACATTGAAATTGGCGTCATTCCTGGGAATGTATTCACTTCATTCAAGTAAATTTCGTTATCTTCCGTAAGGAAAAAGTCGATGCGAGACAAATGACGAAGGTTCATTTGTTTGAATACGGTTTCTGACGCATGACGAATCTTATCGATCTGTTCTTGAGTCAGGTTCTTCGCTTCTACTTCTGTTAATGAATGGCTTGAGCTGCTGTATTTTTCATCGTATGAGTAAAATGCACCATCGGGTGCGATCACTTCACCTGGCTTAGTGATGTGCAGTTCACCGTTCATTTCATAAGCTGCGACTTCTAACTCACGAGGTTTTACCGCTTTCTCTACAAGTACTTGATCTGAATAACCAAACGCATCGTTTACTGCTTTAGCGATAGCTTGTTTTTTAGTTACACTGTAACACCCAACAGACGAGCCCTGACGTGCAGCTTTAACAAACACTTTTCCCCACTTTTCAAAGGCTTGTTCAGCTTGTCTGTGAGCGTGTTCATCATTGCGAGTTAGGAATAAGTAAGGTGTATTTGGAATGTCTAAAGCGTCGTACCAAAGTTTTGATGTGATTTTATTGAAACTGTTGCTGCTTGCTTCTGGTCCACATCCTAAGTATGGGATACCGGCAATTTCGAATAGTGATTGAATGTCACCAGTCTCGCCGGGAAAGCCGTGAATACAAGGCACAATAAAGTCGATCGTTTGATTGGATTCATTCGAGCACAATTGTTTGGTGTTTAAATCAAGGTAAACCAATTCGCCTTGATCTGTAACCCAACCTTCATTTTTTATTTCTACGCGAGTGACTTTGACGTTCTGAATTAGGTTTAGTTGTTGTTCAACAAAGTTAGCCGACAACAGTGAAATTTCGTGTTCAGAAGAGCCGCCGCCGCATAATAGAAGAATATTTTTAATCATGAATCAATCTTTCCGTGACCTACAAAAGATACTAGTTAATATGATAAACCTTTGAGGTGTAACGTACAGTTATTTTAGTGTGAGGAATTCTGTTCGAATAGGATTTGACCAAAGAAATAAGGGAGCGTATTGCTCCCTTATTTTGGTTTGATTAGTTGAGTTTGTTAAGCGTTGGAAATGATGAGTTCTTAATTGCGTCAATGCTTTTAACAAAAGGCTTCAGCTGTTGGAATTGAGTTGGAAGCGTTGAAATCGCTTGTTGAGCTTCGGCGCTTGTTGCGTAGTCACCGTAAAGAACCGAGAACCACTTTGTGCCGTTGACAACTTTGTAATTCTCCCAAATCGGCTGACCGTTTTGAGGCAGTTTGTTTGCAAATTGATCAACTTTAGCTTGGCTACCTACGGCGACTACCTGGATGGTGTAACCGAATCGTTGAATACCTGCTTGCTTCTTGCTCGGAGGGACGATTTTAACGGGTTTTACCTGCTCTTTTGGTGTGAGTTTCACCACTTTTTTCTCTTCAGGCTTTGCCGTCATTTTCACGACTTCAGGCTTAACGTCTTGTTCTACAACTGCACTTTCAGACGCCATTATAGGCTTAGAGACTGCGTCTGATTTGTAGTCTTCTCGGTAGCTTTCGGAGGTGACATCTGTGATGTAAGTTTCCGAAACACAAGCTGAAAGAAGGACTGATAAGCCGATGATTGCGATTTTTTTCATGAAGTAACAAACGCTCTGGATAAATATTACGATAAATCATGCCGATAGCAGGCCCGTTTATCAAGCATCAAATACAATAATCTGCGAATTTGATGTGATGAGTAACACAAACTCTACAAGCACTGTATAGATTTGCTTCAATGTCCGGTTCGTTTATGTTTTCTGGCTTATTTATTCGTTTATGATTGTTGATATCAACGTAGCAGATTGTAAGTAAGTCGCGACAAGCCGCAGGAGTTCACATGAATAAACTACATAAGCTCTTTAAACCTAGTTCCGTAGCGGTAATTGGCGCCTCTCAAAAAGACCTCCGTGCAGGGCAAGTCGTTATGCGGAATCTTCTGCAAAGTGGGTTTGATGGTGCAATCATGCCAGTTACCCCAAGGTATAAAGCGGTATCGGGTGTCATTGCCTATCGCGATGTTGCTTCCCTGCCCTATACGCCGGATATCGCGATTCTCTGTACTAATGCTTCGCGAAATGAACAACTTCTCAAAGAGCTGGATGAGCGTGGCACACCATTCGCGATAGTAATTTCTGATGATGCACAAACGCTAGATTTGTCATCTCTTAATATTCGGGTTCTTGGACCAAACAGTCTTGGAATTATCTTACCTTGGCATAATTTCAATTGTACGTTTTCGCCTGTCGCAGCAAAGCCGGGAAAGATTGCTTTTATCTCTCAATCGGCTGCCGTTTGTACCACGGTTTTAGATTGGGCTAACGACAAAAATATCGGGTTTTCTTCATTTATCTCGATTGGTCGTGGGCAAGATATTGATTTTGCAGATTTGCTCGATTATTTGAGTATGGATGGCAATACCGAAGCAATATTGTTGTATGTCGACTCCATTCAAGATGCACGACGATTTATGTCCGCAGCCCGTGCCGCTTCTCGCAATCGTCGTATATTGGTGTTGAAAGCTGGCCGTTCAAAAGAAATGAATACGTTCGAGCAGCAAGATGGCGATACGCTCGATGTAATTTATGACTCTGCGATACGAAGAACTGGTATGCTGCGTGTTAGCAATACGCATGAGTTATTTGCTGCGGTAGAGACGCTGACGCACTCAGTTCCGTTGCGTGGAGAACGCTTAGCCATCATCACTAACGGTGGAGGCCCTGCCGTCATGGCGGTCGATACACTAGTTGAACGAGGTGGCAATTTAGCGACTCTGGACGAAGTAACAACCGATCAGCTCAGAGCCATTTTACCGTCTAACTGGCGGGGTGTTAATCCGATAGATCTTTCCGGAGATGCAACGAAAAAACGCTACGTAGATGCGATCAATGCGGTAATGAATAATGATTGTGCTGATGCGATTTTGATTATGCACAGTCCTTCTGCCGTGTCTGATTCTTATGAAACGGCTTTGGCGGTTATTGAAGCCATCAAGAATCACCCTCGACATAAACATTTTAATGTCCTAACTAACTGGTCTGGGGAACAAACATCTCGAGATGCTCGACTGGCATTCACTCAAGCGGGGATACCTACCTATCGTACGCCGGAAAGCGCGGTCGTTGCGTACATGCACCTCGTTGAATACAGGCGAAACCAGAAACAGTTGATGGAAACGCCAACAACAGCAGAGCCGCTGCACTCAGGTAGCGTAAATTCTGCAAAAGAATGGGTAGATGAACGACTACTGGATAAAAACACAGTCACACTGGATACACACCAAACTAGCCCATTATTTAAGCTCTTTGGCTTTAATGTTTTGCCTACTTGGATAGCATCGGATGAAATCGAAGCAGTTCACATGGCAGAAAATATTGGCTACCCTGTCGCCGTGAAGCTACGTTCTCCTGATATTCCTCACAAATCAGACGTACACGGCGTGGCGCTTAATTTGAGAAATAGTCGAGAAGTTTCTAACGCTGCACAATCGATTTTAGATACCGTCAAATTCAGTTACCCATCTGCAAACGTACACGGCCTGCTAGTTCAAGGCATGGCGAAGCTTGGCAGCGCGGAAGAGTTGCGAATCAGTATCGCGGTCGACAAGGTATTTGGGCCTGTCATTTTACTTGGTCAAGGTGGATCTGAATGGAACATCGCTCAAGACGCGGTGGCCGCCCTGCCTCCTTTGAATATGACGCTTGCACGCTATTTAGTCGTGGTTGCATTAAAGTCCGGGAAGATCCGTCTTCAGAAACATAAAGATGCGCTCGATATTACTGAGCTGTCAAAATTCTTAGTTCGTATTTCGCAAATGGCGGTTGAGTTACCTGAAATACAAAGACTGGATATCCATCCAGTATTGGTATCTGGAGATGACTTAACCATACTTGATGCTGATGTGACGCTTTGCAAATATGAAGGTGACGCTCAAAAACGACTGGCTATTCGCCCTTTCCCTGCTGAATTTGTTGAAACTGTGACACTGCGTGATGGTCAACCAATCCTTCTTCGTCCAATTCTTCCTGAAGATGAGCCACTCCACGCTCAGTTCATCAATAGTGTATCCAAAGAAGATCTCTATAAACGGTTCTTCTCAGAGGTTGGTGAGTTTAACCACGAAGCTTTAGCTAATTTTACTCAAATTGACTACGACCGAGAGATGGCCTTTGTCGCAGTAGCCTTTGATAAAAGTGGACCGTCGATCATTGGTGTCGCGCGTGCGCTGATCACGCCAGACAATAGTGATGCTGAATTTGCGATTTTGGTTCGCTCAGATTTGAAAGGAAAAGGATTAGGAAAAATCTTGATGGAGAAGATCATCAGCTATTGCAAAATTAAAGGCACGAAACAAATGTCAGGTATGACAATGCCTACCAATCGAGGGATGCTGATGCTTGCTCAACGTTTGGGGTTTGAAGTTGATGTCCAGTTTGCAGACGGAACGGCAGATATGGTGCTACCTTTAAATTAATGAGTGAGGAGCGTGCTCTCTTTCTACCGCTCAACTTCTTAGATTCATTAGACTCATCTGAATCTAAGAAGTAAAAAGTGACGCTGTTACTTTAGTTTCCAATTCTTCTTCAGATACTGAATGCACCAAGATTTCGCTTCACCCATGGTATTTCTTCTCCACGCTAGAATGATATCCATCGGCTGCTCTTCTGTGCCTTCAATTTGTTTAAGTACGCCTTTTTCTATTAACGGTAGCGCGATTTGTCTAGGTAAGGTACCAATCCCTAAGCCTGCGGTTAATGCTTCTACTTTTGCTGTAAAGTTAGTAACAGTGAGTCTAGGTTGCTTTTGAATGATGTTTATCGAAAGTGCTGGCTGTTCGCGTGCGGTGTCTGCAATGGCAATAATTCGGTATTTCTCTCTTGCTGAATCATCAAACTCGCCACTGCGTTTGTGAACGTAATGCTTGGTTGCCGCAACCCAAATCATGGACATCTTGCCAATTTTCTCTGCTTTCACTTCTTGCGGTAACGTATCCAACGAAGGGCACACAAGCAGATCAGCTCTTCCTGTATTCAGAGATTCCCAGCTTCCTGCAAGAATTTCTTCTTGCAACCTAATGCGTGTCGAGCTTACTTCCGCCAGCGCATCCACCATCTGAAAGAAGTTTGAAATTGGAATGATGCCATCAAACGCAACAGTAATATCCAACTCCCAACCGTTAGCAAGTAAAGTCGCATCATTCACTAACTTTTCACTCGCTTGCAGAATTGCACGCCCTCTTTCCAAAATGAGCTTACCCGCCTCCGTAAAGAGCGCTTTGTGTCCTGAACGGTCAAAAATATTGATGTCGAGATCTTGTTCGAGCTTTTGGATTTGGTAACTCAGTGAAGATGGTGCTCTATCGAGCTCATTTGCCGCTGCCGCAAAGCTGCCTCTGCGATCTATCGCATCCAAGATATGGAGCGCTTCTAAAGTGATAGGGCTCTGCACGATAACTCCCTTTGTGTGATGTGAATCACAGCTGTGATATTTGGATAGATTTGTCAGGAATCGTTTTCAACAATATAACACACTGATAAATAAAGACTAGAAATGCCAAGCATTCAAGAATAGACGGCATCAAAACTTGAATATTAAAATGATAATGATAGTAATTATTATTTAGACCCATTAACATTTGCGCGTTGTTATTGCCTATTATGGATTTAAGGTATTGAAACCAATGTATAATAAATCAATTTTATCAGCCTCTATTCTGATTGCACTATCCCAAGGTGCCTACGCTGAAGACCATTCAACCTTCAATGAAGTGGTCGTGACTGCGACTCGTACTAATAGCCAAATCGAAGACACTGCTGCTTCTGTTGCCGTCGTTACTGATAAGAACATCGAAGAAAGCATGGTCACTGGCTTAGATGATCTCTTTGAGTACACGCCAGGAGTCACAGTTAAGACAAACTCGCGCCAAGGTGTCCAGAGTATCAATATTCGAGGTATCGAAGGTAACCGAATTAAGGTTCTTGTGGACGGCGTATCTCAAGGTAACCAGTTCGAATCAGGGAATACGTTCATTAACTCTGCTCGCGTTAACGTGGATACCGACCTAATAAAAGCGGTTGAAATTGTAAAAGGTGCAGCATCGTCTCTGCATGGTTCTGACGCAATTGGTGGTATTGTCGCATTTGAAACCAAAGATCCGGCTGATTTCCTTAAGGGTCGTAACTTTGGGGGCCATGCGAAGTTCAACTACTCTTCCGAAGACAATACATTCAGTGAATTTGTTGCACTAGCGAACAAAACGGGCGATTTGGAATCTCTAGTTGCCTATACGCGTCGCGACGGCAATGAACTGGATAACTTTGGAGATCTAGCAGATGCAAGTACTGAAGCGAACAACTTACTGGTTAAACTTCAGTACCAAGTCAATGATGCACATCGTGTTGAGTTCAATGGGAATTATATTCGCAACAAAGGCAACGGAAAGCAGTCTTACAACGGTTATACGAATGCAACAAGTGAAGATGTAACAGAGCAATATCAAGTTGGTATAAAACATATTTGGGAGATGCAAACGGCCCTAGCGGACTCCCTTACCTGGCAACTAGATTGGCTTAACAAAGAAGAAAACGGCATTACTGATCGTGTTAAAGGTCAGAATATCCAACGTAAAGACTACATCTACGAGGATGAAGGCTACCAGTTTGACTCACAGTTTGACAAATATCTCTCGCTTGGTAGTACAGAGCATTACTTTGTGTACGGTGCATCCTTTAGTGATAAAGACATTAAGAACGTCAACAAGGAGTACAACAGTGCAAGCGCGAACAAAGAAATTTTCTATATTCCTTCTGCGAGCGAGCGTCGTTATGGGCTCTTTTTACAAGACGAGATTACGGTAGGTAACTTTACGATTACTCCGGGCGTACGGTGGGATGCATTTGAAACCGATCCAGGCGACACAAGCAGCAACCCAAGTGGTAACGCGGCTAGCGACTACAAAAAGTTCTCTGATTCTGCATTTACAGGCCGCTTAGGTTCTGTTTATAAGCTTAATGAGCAACATCGTTTATTCGCGCAAATCAGCCAAGGTTTCCGTGCTCCAGATTTCCAGGAGTTGTACTACTCTTTCGGTAACCCAATGCATGGCTACATTTTTAAGCCAAATCCTGATTTAAAAGCAGAAGACAGTATTTCGTACGAGTTTGGTTGGCGACATAACAATGACATTTCTAGCAGTGAAGTGTCAGTTTTCTACAGCGACTACGACAACTTCATCGAAAGTAAAACCGTCTCTGGCACTTGGACGCCAGTGACTGACCCTGCAATTCAGCAGTACGTGAATATAGGCAAAGCGACAATTAAAGGTATTGAGTTTTCAAACCAACTTTCGTGGAACAAGTTCATGCCAATCGAAGGCTTTAGCTCTCGTGTAGCAGCGGCGTATACGGAAGGTGAAGATGGAAACAATAATCCACTAAACAGTGTTAACCCTTGGAACCTTGTCGCTGGTTTTAATTACGATTCAGAACAAAACTGGGGAACCACGTTAACCATTAACTACACAGCTTCTAAAGACAAAAGCGACATAAATGACGATAAAGTGTTGCCTATCTCTGCTGCTACGGTTGTAGATATCACCGCGTACTACAAACCTATTAAAGATCTTACGTTGCGAGCAGGTCTGTTCAACGTGACAGATGAAGAGTACTACAATTGGAATGATGTGCGTGACCTTCAGACAGAGAACAAAGATCTGACTCAAGCTGGACGGAACTGGTCAATTACAGCAAAATACGAGTTCTAAAGCCTCCGAAAACACAAAAGCCAGCGTAATGCTGGCTTTTTTAATTGGCTTTCATTTCAAAAATGTTAAGAAAAGTATGAAAAATGAAAGCTTACTGTTTTGCCATCTCTTTCTTCACCATCACTGCTGCTGCAACGATGAATGCGATGATCAGACCAAGCTCCATGAACTACCCCAATAGCTACAAGAAAATTTACGACCTAAATTAAGAGTCATGGGTAGTTTAGCACTTATCTATTTGGTTGCTACCTTTTAACCAGTAATTTACGATTTTTCCGATTTAGATCAAAAAAGGCGCTGGAATGCGCCTTTTTGTTATTATTGTGTTAAAAGGCTATGCGTCTGGGTAACCTTGTGGGTTATTTGATTGCCAGCGCCATGTGTCTCCTGTCATCTCTTCAAGAGTACGTGATGCTTTCCAGCCTAGTTCATTCATTGCTTTTGAAGGATCTGCCCAACATTCTGCAATGTCACCAGGTCGACGTTCGACCAGCTGGTATGGCACATTTTTACCGCATGCGCTTTCAAATGCTTTTACCATTTCAAGAACGCTGTAACCATTACCGGTACCAAGGTTGTAGATGTGCAAACCAGCTTTACTGCCGACTTTTTCTAGCGCAGCAACGTGGCCATCTGATAGATCCATTACGTGAATGTAATCACGAACACCAGTACCATCTTTGGTTGGGTAATCACTACCGAATACAGATAGAAACTCGCGACGACCAACCGCTACTTGAGAAATAAATGGCATTAGGTTGTTCGGAATACCTTGTGGGTCTTCACCTAACTCACCAGTTGGGTGCGAACCAACAGGATTGAAGTAACGAAGAAGTGTGATGCTCCAGTCTGGGTTCGCTTTTTGGAAGTCAGTTAAGCACTCTTCTACCATTAACTTGCTACGACCGTATGGGTTAGTCGCACTAGTTGGGAAGTCCTCAGTAATTGGCACTGATGCTGGATCACCATAAACTGTCGCAGATGAGCTAAATACCAGTGATTTCACGCCTGCTTCGCGCATTGCATCCACAAGAACAAGTGTGCCATTTACGTTGTTATCGTAATACTCAAGCGGTTTTTCTACTGATTCTCCGACTGCTTTTAGGCCAGCAAAGTGAATAACGGCTTCAATATTGTGTGCTTTTAGTGCCTCAACAAGCGCAGCCTTATCGCGAATATCCGCTTCGATAAAAGTAGGCTTTACGCCACATACTTTTTCAATGCGCTCTAAGACTGTAGATTTGCTGTTGTATAGGTTATCGAGAATAACTGGTGTCATACCAGCTTCGATCATTTGAATACAAGTGTGGCTGCCAATGTAGCCCATACCACCCGTAACAAGTACTTTCATTTTATCAATCCTTCTGACGCGAATCCGGTTAGTGTAAAGCTTTAATGCGACAATTTAAACGGTCTCTTGCAATTCGCATCCCATTAATATTGCTTGCCCTTTTCCGGCTTTCTTCGCTTGGTACATTGCGGTATCCGCACTCTTTAAAATACGGGTTGCGTCTCGTTCGTTAACGCCAACCAATTTCACCCCAATGCTCACGCCGACTTTTAACTCATTACCTTTGTATTCAATAGGCGCGCAGATGCTCTCTAACAATTGCTCGGCGATTCGCGTTACGACTTTTTGATTGGCCGGGTTGACCAGCATAACAAACTCATCGCCAGACAGGCGTGCGATTAAGTCACTGTGCCTAGTCGCCGATGTCAAACGATCTGCTACACGTTTTAAAACTTCATCCCCAGCGTCATGGCCGTATGTGTCGTTGATTTCCTTAAAACCATCTAGATCAAGATACAGTACCGCAAATTCATCGCGCTGATAGCCTGATCTTTGGACTAAATCTTCCAGCTCTAAATGGAACTTAGAACGATTTGCTAATCCTGTAAGCGCGTCATGATGTGCGAGATACTCGAGGCGCTCCATCTCTTTTGCATTGGAGAGATCGGTAAGAATAATGACCAAGTCGTAGAAACCGTTATCCTCGCACTTCACGATGCGATTTACTCGAGCAAACATTGGCACAAGTAAGCCTAAGTGATTTTGCTCAATCACTTCTCCTTGCCACACGCCATAGTTTTCAATGGACTCAATGATACTCGGCATCATTTCTTGTAATTTTCGCCAACGAATAGTTTGAATGAAAGACTGACCAACTAACTGGTCGATTTCTAAACCCACAAGTTTGGTGACTGCTGGGTTAACCATGGTAATGACGCCTTTGTGATTAAGCACAATAAGGCCGTCTTGACTGGCTTCAAACACTCGACCAGCTACGCGCTGGCGATTCATCGCCTCTTCAATCTCTGTGATGTCTTGAATGGCGAAGAGAAGATAACCGTGGTTAGACAAACGACGAGTCGTTAGGCTTAGCTGCTGTTCGTTATCAATGTTTTGAAGGTGGATATCATCACACTCTAAGCATCGACTAAGAATTTGGCTAAGCTCGTTCGGCATTTTTGTTTTTATCAGATCGCGGATATTCGCATTTTCTAATGCTTCCGGTGTTTTCTGAAATATATGCTGAGTCGCAGCATTACTGTGGATAATGGTGCCAAGGTTGTCGGTAATAACCAACGCATACTGAATGGATTCAATGACTTCTTCTGAAAATGCTCTTTTTTGTTCGAGCGTAGCTAACGAATGCTGGCGTTGTTTTTCCCTTTTTCGGAGTTTGGTCATCATTCGGTTGAATGAGTGAATAACTTCGCCCAGTTCGTCTTTAGAATGATGACGAATTTGTACGTGAGAGGCATTACCAAAAGTAACATCTTGAATTGCACCGTTGAGATCGAGCAACGGTCTTAGAATGATACGATCAATGGTAATGTAGAAAATAATGCCACCAGCCGCCAATATCAGCAGAAGTATGCCGGCATCTTTCAAGAATGAATGTTGCGCATTTATAATTGGAATGTGTGACAACGTCACTCGAATTGAACCAATCACATGCCCTTCATGGATGATAGGCTCAAGTACGTACAAAAACTTGGCGGACAACGCATACCCTAATGCATCGAGCTTACTTCTTTCATTTTGATTAGGAACGGGAGCAGACTCCCCACTCCCTTCAAGCACAACAAAAGGTTCATTGGCCCTATCATACAATTTCACTCTAGAAACGTTGGGCTGTTCTAGAAGATCGGCCAGAATAGTTTGTGCTTTTCGCTTGTTCTTTGTTGTGAGCGCATCTTTAATTGAATAAGACACGTTATTGATTAACTTGCGAGTTTGCTCAACCAACTCATGTTTTGACGATTGGTATGCGGTGTACGAGGTATAACCTTTTGAAGCAACAAAGATCGCCGTAATAAAAACCAGAATCGGCCAGATAAGCTTTGCTCGTAATGACATATATATTCCTGTCGCACAACAACAACTAGAAGACAAAAGAGTTGTTATGCAAACTATCACCCAATAGAAGCCGTAAGACTAACATGACGGCAAAGCAAAATAACGTTAAATTCTCAAAAATTGGATTGAAAAGGACCGAATTACCTTAAAATTCGGATCAAATCAAAGAACGATAACGACGTGCTGGACTCTAATGATCTTTCTCAGCTCGAGTTCTAAGTAAAAATCTCATTCTGGTTGTTTGAAGAATGAACTGAGTCACTGAAGATAAAAGGTTTTTCCTGCATCGTGATGTGATTGCTAAGGTAACTATAAATATATGACATTGAATAAACAGCAACTGACATTAAATTGCGATATGGGCGAGAGCTTTGGTTCTTGGACGATGGGCGCTGACGATAGCGTGATGCCTCATGTCGATATGGCGAACATTGCTTGTGGCTTTCACGCTTCCGATCCGAACGTGATGCACGACACTATTACCTTAGCGAATCTTCACGATGTTGATATTGGTGCGCATCCCGGTTATCCCGACTTACAAGGTTTTGGTCGACGCAGCCTCAGTATGAGCAGCGATGAAATTACTAACATGGTGATCTATCAAGTCGGCGCGTTGCAGGCATTGTGCCGTGCGCAGTATA
The DNA here is from genome assembly GCF_043106015.1 of Vibrio sp. GLN_1. NCBI lineage: Bacteria > Pseudomonadati > Pseudomonadota > Gammaproteobacteria > Vibrionales > Vibrionaceae > Vibrio > Vibrio sp. GLN_1. The sequence goes on along the minus strand of NZ_JBICMD010000036.1, from coordinate 754,148 downwards.
CCGATATCGGTTATATCAAGCCTCATGGTGCCCTTTACAACGATATGATGAAAAGCGATGCGGTTTTTCGAGCGGTCGTTAAAGCAGCCGCACTGTTTAAAGTACCGTTGATGATCCTTGCATCGCAAGAGAACGAAAAATATTTAGAAATCGCGGACGATTATGATGTGCCATTGTTGTTTGAGGCGTTTGCCGATCGCCTGTATCAAGATGATGGGATGTTGACACCAAGAACGCACCCAAATGCCGTTTTGAAAGATGAGCTTGCGATTTTAGAACAAGTCAGAACATTGGCTGATTCAGGCCGAGTAAAAACCGCTTCAGGCAGTTATATCTTGTTAGAAGCGGACACAATATGCGTCCATGGAGACAATGAAGAGTCGATCGCTTTGATTCAAAAAATTCGTCAAAGCCTCTACTCCGGAGGAAATTAATGCATCAAACAAAGTTCTCGATTGATTTGGTTTCTGAATGCAGCATTTTGATTCGATTTGATGAAACCATTTCTGAAAACTCAATTGGACAGTTAGCGCGAGCAATGAACCAACATCTGTCTCATATTGTCATGAATATCGTTCCTTCCTATCGAACCGTGTTAATTGATTACTTACCGTTCAGAATCAGTGAATTTCAGTTAGTCGACATACTGCACAATATCTTAGTCGCTTTTGACCCAAATAAAGCCGACAAGGCTGAGCCTAACGAAATTTCGATACCCGTTTATTACTCGGAAAAAACTGCTTTAGATTTGAAGCGTTTTGAAGAACAAGGCATTGATCTCGGCGCACTTATTGATGCTCATACAAAGCCTGTATATACCGTTTCTGCGATTGGGTTCGCACCTGGCTTCGCCTTTCTTTCTGATGTGGAAGAGAGTATCGCCATGCCTAGGTTAAAAACGCCGAGAACGTTTGTGCCATCAGGAAGTGTCGGCATTGCCGATAGTAAGACCGCCGTTTACCCATCAGACAGTCCAGGTGGTTGGAATATCATAGGTCGCTCTCCACTCTCACTCTTTTCGGATACTCCTCCTTTTATTCCTTTTGAAGTTGGTGACAAGGTCACGTTTTATACGGTATCAAAACAGGAATTTCTTGAGTTAGGGGGAGCGTTATGAGCGCATCAGGATTATTAGTTGAAAAGTCAGGGCCTTCGTCACTGATTCAAGACTTTGGCCGTTTTGGTCTTGCTCACATCGGGATAACGCAAGGTGGCCCTGTTGATGATTACGCCTACAGTTGGGCTAATCATTTACTTGGAAATCGTGTGAATTGCTCAGCAATCGAGATTACGCTAGGCAATGCTTGTTTTGTCGCCTTACAAGACTGTCACCTGGCAATTTGTGGCGGCGATCTTAATGCATCAGTAGATGGTCACCCTATTGCTAATTGGTCGGATTTTTCGATAAAAAAAGGGCAAAAGCTTCAGTTCGGAATGGCGAGAAATGGCCTTCGCTCCTATCTCGCTGTAAAAGGTGGCTTCAATGTGCCTGAGCACCTTGGGAGCTCATCGACCGTGCTTCGTGAAGCATTAGGTGGACTAGAAGCCAATGGTAACGCTCTAAAAGCTGGAGATGTTCTCCCTTTTGACGCTCATTCATTACCTAACCATAAACCAAGAATCATGACATTTCGTTTCAAGCCAGATTACAACTTGCCAATTACACTACGCGTTATTGAAGGTTATCAATGTGATGATTTCAGTGTTGAAGCTAAAGAAAAATTCTATTCGGGAAGCTTTGCGATCTCGCCAGACTCTAATCGAATGGGCTATCGCCTTGAAGGAAATACGGTAAAGCCACCTTATGATGGCATCTTGTCTGAAGGGATCGCGCTAGGCGCCATTCAAATTCCCCATGATGGTAATCCGATTGTATTACTCAATGACCACCAAACTATTGGTGGGTATCCAAAGCTTGGTTGTGTTGCCAGAATAGATTTGCCTAGATTAGCGCAAGCGAAGCCGGGTCAGAAAGTGCGTTTCATCAAGGGTGATAGACAAGGTTTGCAGGATGTGTGGTGTCAGTGGGCTCAGTTCTTTGGCTACTGAGCCCTATTCAGTTTTTGGCTGTTTACATCCCGTAGCGTTCAGCTAGAGCTTGCGGATAGCCTCGTTCTTCGGTCAGTTTAATCGCGTATTGTTCGATTTCGTCTTCAGACCAATTAACGGTCACTGGATGTTGCGCTTCTACATTTTGTTGAGGCGTGATATCAAACCAATACTGAAGCATTTTTTGAGCAGCCAACAACGTAGAAGACGCTTTCACAACTTCAATTCGAGCGTAGTGATTTTGTTCGAATGAAACATCTGCCGCGCGAAGCACAGGATCTGTGCCTGGAATCTGTTGAGCACCAAACAATGCTTTGCCACCTTTTTCCGCTGTTTTGTAATCAGGGATAAATTGGGCCATGTGTTGTATTGCGTTATGCGTTCTTTCACCCAAAATTTCTTCACGCCACCCACTGCGAATTTTAGAGAGTAACGGTACAGGTAGCTCAGGTTGAGCAGAGAGTGCCGTGCTTTCAACTAAGCCATCTTCAAACAACGTGATCTCTTTCGTCATGCCGTGCAGCTGGAAATAGCCATCTCCATAAGGCGTTAACTGCGCCATTCCTTTATCTGTGCCACGGGGGCCGTGGAAAATGACTTCTGGCCATTGCTGGTTACATTCGTTCCATTTGGTCACGTAAGCGGCTTTGAATTCAACTAAACGGTCACGCTTAGCGCCAACTGCGTTATCAATAGTTCCCGTCTCGAAACCACATGCGTTGACTAAGTAATCACAAGTAAGCAAACAATTGACGTCATTGTGTTCGTAAGTCAATTGCCAATGATCACCAAGCCAATCTGCCTGATTCAGTGTCGCTTGAGTAATCACGTTTGAATTCGCCAGTTTTGCTAAGGTTAAGTTAGCAATAGCCGCTAAACGGAACACGCTCCAACCATACTCCTGAACGGCAACGACCGGATATTTTAATTGCTCTAAATCAGCGTGCTGAGCAAAAGGAATGCTCCATTCATCAAATGTGGATGGATGTTCTGGTTGGTTTTGTTTTGCCAGTTCCTGCAGTTCTTCTTTCGAATACAGTTTGAAATACTCTTCAGGCTCGCCAAGTACTTTGTTGTGTTCGTCTTTGTCGACCAATGCCTGGTAAGCACTTTTAATCACCTCTAAGCGAGGCAGCAGCGCGAATGGGTCACCCCCATCAGAGTGAGGTACGGCAATAATGGTAGGCCGAATATTCAGTGAGTGAGGATACAGTCTGATCGTATCTATAGATTGCGTAAGCAAATCCAAACATTGTTGTTCAGAAATTTCACGATACAAATTACCGCCCGCATGAAGGTGACAAATTGGTGGGCCGTTGACTAACGAGACGCCCTTTTCAATAACAGAGACTTTGAATCCCAACTCTGCAAAATGAATGGCGGCTGTGGCTCCGGCTACACCACCACCTACAACGGCGATGTGTTTATCTTTATGATTTAGAAACTCAGACTTCATTGCTTCACTAAAAATTTTATAAGGAGAAATCTTTACTAACCGTGATTCTACTCGGGTTTTGGCATGATTAAAATCACAAAAAGTTCATGGGTTTGCGATAACTTTAAAAGTTGCTTTACGGAATAAAAAAATTGCAAAAAAAGTGCTTGACGAAGTGGTTTGATGAGCGAATTTTTAGCCTGTTGTGTATAAGAATCCCACTCTAAGACCCATGGCGTAAAGCTTGCGGAAACACCCCTATTTTTGACCTCTCCAGTTATCCCAAAAGTTATCCACCGTTTTTGTGGATAACTAAAATAAAAATGTCATGGAGTGAGTCCGCGTTAGTTATATAAATGGGTATTAAGTGTTTACTGGCGTTAGCAATCTTTTCAACAAACTCATTACAACAAGTGCCAGTGTAACGAAAGTGGCTAACGGTAAAGCTATCCACAATTCAGGGTGAATTTGAGCATTGAGGTCAAACCCATACTTCATCACTGCTGCAACACAGGCTTCGGCTGCCATAACGGCGACAGAACTTGCGACAAGCGCCATAATTCCGTATTCCGCCCACAAGGTTGTATTAATCCGTTTTTTGCTTGAGCCAAGCGTACGATACAGACGGATTTCTTGCTGACGTTGAGACAAGCTCAAGCGTAATAATGTAAAAATGAGCAATAGCCCTGCAACTACGCCTAACAAAGCAAGAATGGTGATCGCAGAAACGATTTGTTGTATTAGCGCCTGTATTTTTTCTCCCATAGTTCGGATGTCTAACACAGAAACTGTTGGGTGCGCTCTCGACATTGATGTAAGCAGCGATTCGTTTCCTTCATTGATTCGGTAGCTAATCAAATATGAACCCGGAACATTTGCCATCACATCAGAAGAAAAGATGAAATAGAAGTTAGGCTTCATATCTCGCCACTCAACATGACGAATGGTATCCACCGTCGCATCAAAGTTTTGGCTGTTGATAACAAACCTTAATTTGTCTCCAAGTTGAATACCCAAATCGCGCGCGACATCGGCTTCAACAGATACACTGTTTGCGTTCATCCATTTTCCTGAAAGAACGTCATTGTATTCTGGTAACTGATCACCCCATGTTAAGTTGAGCTCTCGACGGATTGCGTCAGAGCCTTCCCCTTCATATTCAACGTCTTTAACGTTTTGGCCATTAATCTCTGTGAGTCGTCCTCGAATAATTGGAAATGCTTGTGACCGCGTCACTCCATTTTTATCCAGTGTTTCTAGGTAGTTAGCCAGTTCATAATCGGCAATGTTTAATGCAAATACATTAGGCGCATCCGTAGGCAAAGTCCGCTCCCAATCTGCGAGGATATCGCTACGGACAAGCCAAATAATGGAAAGGAGCATCAAAGAAAGCGACAGTGCTCCAAACTGCAGACCGCTGGTTATAGGCGTACGGTTGATTCGGCTCAGTGCCAACTTCATCGCTGGTTTGGTGGCAAAGCGGGAGAATAACTTCGTCAGTGCGATGCTTAATCCGGCCAACACGACAAATAGTGCTGCAATACCCGCCAGTACAATCCAGACCAAAGTGTTGTTTGCGTACAACGCGAGCAATGGAAGCACAGGGACAAGAACGAGCAGCAGTCGTTTCCAAGATCGTTGCGCTGTGCCCTGCTGTAAAACCTCAAGTGCTGGTGTCTTAATTAACCCAAGTAGCGGGATACCAAGCGCCGGAACGGTGATGAGAATGGCAGAAACCACAGCGACAATAAATGGAGTGACGCCGTAACTCGGTAGTGGGTTTGGCAAGAGATCTTTCAGAGGAATACGTAACAAATATTCCAAGCCGCTACCCAGAATGAGTCCGACAATGCTGGCGGTTACCAATAGAATGGCAACTTGAATCAATAACCACTTTTCTATCCAACGTCTGCTCGCGCCAAGGCTTTTCAACATTGCGATGGTTTGAGTTCGGCTATTCACGTAGTTTTGGCAAGTAAGAACCAACGTTGTCGCGGCCATAATTATGACGATAGCTACGGTCAATGATAAATACTGTGTAGTGCGATCAAAAACTTCATTGCTGCGACTCGCGGTATCTTGAGTACGCCAGCGATCACTTGGTGACAGCTCTGTCTTATCTTGGAGTTGCTTTAGCGCCGCATTGTCTGCTTTTAGAAACAGTCGATATTGCACTCGACTGCCGACTTGTATCGCGCCTGTTTTTTCTACGTCGCTTTGGTGAATATACGCCGCAGGCATTTGTTGGAATGGATTGAAACTTAAACCCGGCTCCATCAGCACTGCACCTGAAACGGTGAAATCTGCATCACCAATGGTGACGTTGTCACCGTTATTAACTTCTAATTGAGCCATAATACGTTCGTCTAACCAAAGCTGGTTAGGCTTCACGCGACCTGACTCATTCCCATCTAAAACCAACTCTCCCATTAAAGGATAACTTTCATCGACACCTCGTACAGAAATAAGCTGCATTCCGTTATCGCTAAAAGCCATGGTCGAAAATCGGGTCATAACGGAGCGCTCAAGTTGCTCTGTCGATTTTAATAGTGAGTCAGATAATGGGTTTGCGGAAACGAACACCGCATCCGCTGTTAATGCATCTTTCCCCTGCTTAACAATCACTTGCTCCATACGAGATGCAAGTGCAGACAATGCAAAAATACTCGCGATGACCAACACAAGAGCGACGCTGATCGGCCAAAGGTTTCCTTGCCTAATTTCGCCCAAACTCCAACGCACCAAACTTTTATTCGGAGAGTGTTGCTTCAATCCACGTTGATCTGAAGATGTTACTTCACTTGAAGATACTGCTGACATTACATCTCCTCCTTAAGCTCACCCGCCTCCATACGATAAATTCTGTCGCATCGGCTTGCTAAGTTCACATCATGAGTGACCAATATTAATGTCGTACCGTGCTGGCTATTGAGATCGAACAACAGCTCGATGACTTTATCCGCGGTTTGGTGATCAAGGTTCCCTGTCGGTTCATCAGCAAACAGCAATTCTGGCTGAGTCATAAATGCTCTAGCCAACGCGACGCGTTGTTGTTCACCACCAGAAAGTTGACTTGGTAAGTGGTCGAGTCGCTTTTCCAATCCTACGGCGCTTAATAATTCTGTCGCTCGTGCTTCATCTTCGGCTTCTCCGCGTAAAAGACACGGTAAGGTCACATTGCGAAGTGCACTCAAACTTGGGATAAGTAGAAAGCTTTGAAAGACAAATCCTAGAGAATCGGCTCGGATTTTTGCACGAGCTTCGTCATCTAGCTTCGAAAGTTCGTGTCCTAGAAGCGTGATTTCTCCGGAGGTTGGTGTGTCGAGCCCCGCCAACAATGTCATTAGAGTGGATTTGCCTGCACCAGATGTGCCGACAATTGCGATGGTCTCGCCCTTTCTGATGTCAACATTTACATCTTTAAGGATTGTTAATTGTTCTTGATTAGTAGAGACTTGTTTAGAAACCAAATTCGCTTGAACAATAGGTGCTTTGAGTACAGGTGTTTGCATGATTCGTTTACTTTCCTTAGTTCTCTTTTTTTGTCTTTCCGCCGCATCGCAAGCAAGCGAAAAACTTCTTGTTCTTGGTGATAGTTTGAGTGCGGGCTATCAAATGCCGATTGAGAAGAGTTGGCCTAGCTTACTCCCTGACGCGCTGCTCGAACACGGGCAAGATGTAACAGTTATTAATGGCAGCATCTCCGGAGACACTACTGGCAACGGTTTGGCTCGCCTCCCGCAACTGCTTGACCAACATACACCCGACTTAGTTCTTATCGAGTTGGGCGCCAATGATGGGTTGCGTGGCTTCCCTCCAAAAGTTATTACGTCGAATCTGTCGAAAATGATTAGCATGATCAAAGATTCTGGTGCCAATGTGGTCATGATGCAAATTCGTGTCCCCCCTAACTACGGCAAGCGCTACAGCGACATGTTTTACGACATCTATCCCAAATTGGCTGAACATCAACAAGTTCAGTTAATGCCGTTCTTCTTAGAGCATGTGATCACCAAACCAGAGTGGATGATGGATGATGGCTTACATCCGAAACCTGAAGCGCAACCTTGGATTGCGGAATTCGTTGCTCAAGAATTGGTTAAACATCTCTAATTTTGATGGTCTAGCTCAATAAGTTTTACCTAACTTTACGTTAATCTAACCAGAATTCCACTCACCGAGGTTAGATCACAACAATGCGAATAGAACCGTTAATTCAAGGTGTTGTTGCTCGCTCTGCGCATCCACACGGTTGCCATGCATCCATAAAAGAGCAAATTGAATACGTAAAAAAAGCCCCGCAGATCAAAAGCGGCCCTAAACGAGTTTTAATTATTGGAGCTTCCTCCGGTTTTGGGTTAGCAGCACGTATTGCCCTAACGTTTGGCGGCGCTGAAGCAGACACCATTGGCGTGTCGTTTGAACGAGGTCCATCTGAGAAAGGGGTTGGCAGCGCAGGCTGGTACAACAACATCTTTTTCAAACAAGAAGCAACACATGCAGGACGCACTGCAATCAATATTGTTGGTGATGCATTCTCTGACTCTGTCCGTAATGAAGTTATCGAAGCGATCGAAACCTACTTTGAAGGTGAAGTCGATTTGGTGATTTACAGCCTTGCAGCGGGCGTTCGTCCAAAACCTCATTCAGATACGTTCTGGCGCAGTGTGATTAAGCCTATTGGTGAGTCGGTTACTGGCGCTTCCATCTTACTTGAAAATGATCAATGGGTTGAAACCACGCTCGAGCCTGCCACCGAAGAGGAAGCAGAAGCGACCATTAAGGTCATGGGTGGAGAAGATTGGGAAAGTTGGATTGATACTCTCATCAACACGGAATCCGTCGCTCAAGGTTGCAAAACCATTGCATTCTCATACATGGGCCCAGAAGTTACTCACCCAATCTATCTCGATGGTACTTTAGGCCGAGCCAAAATTGACTTGCACCAAACCAGCCATGCATTGAATCTGAAACTGGCTAACTTCGACGGTGGTGCTTACGCCACGGTGTGTAAAGCGCTGGTAACCAAAGCCAGTGTTTTCATCCCTGCTCTGAGCCCTTATCTTTTAGCTCTGTACCGAGTAATGAAAGAGAAAGGCACGCATGAACGCTGCATCGAACAAATGCAACGTCTGTTCACGACGAAGCTTTACGATCAGCCTAAAGTTCCTGTTGATGGCGAGCGATTGATTCGAATTGATGACTTAGAACTGGATCCGCAAACGCAGGCTGAAGTGAGTCATTTGTTAGAACAAATGAATGCGGAGAACTTTAAAGAGTGTGGTGATTACCAAGGCTTTAAAGACGAGTTCATGAAACTAAACGGCTTTAACTTTGACGATGTAGACTACTTGCAAGACATTTCGTTAGAAACCTTGGCGTCACTTAAGCCATAAGTTCGTCAAATTTGTTTCATATTTGAGATGGCTTCCAACAATTTAGGGTCCTGAAAGGTTTTCAGGACTTTTTTTTGTTTCGTCTGTGGGCGACCCTATACTTAAGTAAAACGACTAATGTTATAACAATTACTACTGCATAAATCTTCGATTCACAGGATGTGAAACTACCGGAAAGGAAGGCCTCTATGGGGAGATTTCAAACACTAGATTATGAGATTCCTGAATCCATGCAGCGAAGCTGGCAGGATATCGTTAATCTCCTCGCACAGATTGCAGACGTGCCAACCACGCTTATCATGCGAGTGCATCAAAACCACATCGAAGTAAATACCTCAAGCGACACTCAAGGTAATCCATATAAAGCTGGCGACAAAGAAGATCTTGGACATGGTTTGTACTGTGAACATGTCATTGAAACCAAAAGCCAACTGGTTGTCCCAGATGCCCTTGCCGATGAAAAATGGTCGAATAACCCGGACATCAAACTTGGTATGCTCTCCTATTGTGGTTTGCCGTTGTTTTGGCCAAATGGTGAAACGTTTGGAACCATTTGTATGTTGGACTCCAAAGCCAATGAGTACAGCGAAACTTACCGGCAATTGCTCAACACGTTCAAGGACTCAATAGAAGCTCAACTTGCTGTTGTCTACCAACAATACAAACTGTTGAGACTTAACAGCGAACTTAAAAATCGCGTAGAAAACCGAACCACTGACCTCGCCCAACTCAGCTTTTCACTCACTCAAGAAATTGACCGCCGCAAAGCCGCTGAAAGACAAGTTAACTACCAGAAAACCCATGACCAAGGTACCGGATTTCTTAATCGCGCCGCACTGGAAGCGGTGGTTGAAGATACGCTTCAATCCCTAGAACACGGGCATCAGTCTTTAATTGTTATAAATGTGGGCTTTAGTAATGCGCGTAGTATACAAACTCGATACGGCTTTGAAGCGTTTGATGAGATCCTCAAAGAATTTCGTAAGCGCCTTGGAACGAACGATTCAAACTACTTCATTACTGGTCGCCCAAGTTCAAACGACTTAGTGCTTTTGTTATGGGGAGAAGATGCTGATTCGAAACTGCATAATCTGCTCGATAAAATCACTAATATCAGCGTGGGGAACTTCTACATCAACGACACAGAAGTGCACTTGCACTCCTACGTTGGCGTAGTTCAGGCTCATCGCTCGAGCAGTGCTAAACAGCTTCTACAAAATGCTTGTTACGCGATGTTGCTATGTAAAGAGTCGGGTGAAGCTTACAGTTACTTCTGTGAGAGCCACACGCATGAGTTGAACAACCATAATCAGCTCGAAAGTTATCTGCTCCAAGCGGTACGTAATGACGATTTGATGTTGTATTTCCAACCGAAGGTGAACCCTCATACGCACAAATGGATAGGTGCAGAAGCGCTATTACGCTGGCGTCACCCCGTTTTAGGGGATGTATCTAACGAAGCGCTGATCCACATGGCTGAGCAAAATGGGCTCATATTTGAAGTTGGCTCATTTGTTTTGCGTACTGCTATCGACAAAGCCAAACAGTGGTCTGAGTTATTCGATAATTTCAAAGTCGCGGTAAATGTCTCTCCTATTCAACTGCAAAACGTGAATTTTGCCGAGCAAGTTGAACACCTTCTCGAAGCGTTTCACCTTCCGGCACGTTTTCTTGAGTTAGAAGTGACAGAAAGTGCGTTAATTGCTGATGAAGTGGTCGCACGAACAACCCTTAAAAAATTGAATAAACTTGGCGTGACATTGTCACTTGATGATTTTGGTACGGGCTACGCCTCTTTCAGTTATTTGAAGAAGTACCCTTTTGATGCCATCAAAATCGACAAGAGTTTTGTTCAGCAAATGGAAAAATCCGACGATGACCGCGCAATCATTTGTTCCATCATCCATATTGCGAAAAAACTTGAGCTGCAAGTGGTCATTGAAGGAATTGAATCGCCACAACAAGAGCAGTTTTTGATTGGCGAAGGATGCGATATCGGACAAGGCTTTTTGTACGGAAAACCGATGCCTTGTAACGAGTTCGAACAAAGTTTGTTTAATCAGCGTCAAATTGGTGGCCAATACGCCTATTCTTCCTAAGCTCTCCTTTACTCTCCTTGCGGTGGTTTCTATAATCGCCGCCCGCTTCTAATTAAAAGGCCAATATCTTCATGGATCAGTTAACTGCCACGCTTAAGAAAATTGAAAAGCAGAACTACCGTGCTTACCAACAAATCAAAGGTCAGTATGACTTCACTGATTTCACGTTGTTTATCGATCATGTTCAAGGCGACCCGTATGCTTCTGCGTCACGTTTTCGTGCGACTCGTGCTTGGTCACTAACTGGTCTTGAGTGGCTAAAAGACGAGTCTCCGGCGTTCCAACGCGCGGCTCGCGACTTTATTGCTCGTAGCTTTGAGCAATTTGCTAAACAAGAAAATACCGTATCAATCGCTTTAAATGGTCAAACGGTTTTAGACAGCACAGCGGTGCTATTCACAGAAGAAGGGATTGAACTGCGTTTTCGTGTCAACCTCCCCGCTGAAGGCCGTTCTGTGCTTGGTAAAAAGGCGAACAACATCCTCACGTTCCATCTGCCTAAATTTATTCGACGCGCGACGCTTGAGCGTGAGTTGGATAAAGAAGCAATGGTGAAGCACTGTCAAGTCGTAGAAGATCAAAGCGCACTAAGAGAACAATTAGAAGCACACAATCTTGTTGCGTTTGTTGCGAATGGTAGCGTTCTACCACGTATTGCGGGTAACTGTGATTTGCCGATGAAAGAAGCTGTGGAGTTTACGGCTCCTGAGTCTTTGCAAGTGACTCTGCATGCACCAAACAAAGGTTACGTGACTGGACTTGGCATTCCCAAAGGCATCACTTTGATTGTCGGCGGTGGTTTTCACGGTAAGTCGACCTTACTGAACGCCATTGAACGTTCTATTTACGATCACATTCCTGGCGATGGTCGCGAGTACATCGTAACAGATCAGAAAGCGATGAAGATTCGTGCAGAAGATGGCCGTTGTGTGCATCACTTAAATCTGTCGAACTACATCAACCATTTGCCAATGGGTAAAGATACTGCAGATTTCTCAACGCAAGATGCATCAGGTTCAACATCGCAAGCGGCTTGGTTACAAGAATCTATCGAAGCCGGTGCGACATCACTGCTGATCGACGAAGACACATCTGCAACTAACTTTATGATTCGTGATGAGCGTATGCAGGCACTTGTGGCAAAAGGCGATGAGCCAATCACACCGCTGGTTGACCGTATCGGTCAATTACGTGATGAACTGGATATCTCTACTATCATCGTTATGGGTGGCTCTGGTGATTACCTAGATGTAGCGAATACCGTTATTCAGATGCATGACTACCAAGCGGTCGACGTGACTGAAAAAGCAAAACAAGTGATTGCGCAGCACCCTACTCAGCGCCATAACGAATCAGAAGAGAGCTTACAAACTTTCCGACCTCGCGCACTAAACCGTGTGGCTCTTATGAATATATTGACTGACGGCAAGTTCCGCGTAAGTGCAAAAGGCAAAGACTCACTGCGTTTTGGTAAAGAATTTACTGACCTTAGTGCGCTAGAGCAGATTGAGTCTGCTGACGAAGTGAACGCCATTGGTTGGTTGTGGTTCCAGCTTGCACAACTGCCTGGTTGGTGTAACAACCCAGCAAAAGAAATTGAAGAGATGTTATCGGGCGAATGGCACGCATCACTGCCTAAACAAGGTGACCTTGCTAAACCTCGTACTTTGGATGTGATGGCAGCACTTAACCGTATGCGTAAGTCACAGTTCAAACCTTCACACTAAGTATTTTGTATTTGACGTATCACGACTTATCCAAGTCTGGCTCGTCTAAAACACAAAGGCAGCGATTATCGCTGCCTTTTTTATTTTCAGTCCTAAACCACCTACTACAGTAGGTAGTTATTTACTATTTATCCATTTCGAAGTACGTTCCATGCTTCGCACAACACTCTGAATCTTTCGGCATCGCCATTTTCTCTATCAGGATGCCAGCGTAACGCCAGTTTTCGCCATTGTCGGCGGATTTCAGTACGAGATACGTCACCCGCTAGGTCAAAGAGTTTAAGCGCTTTCGCTTTATCAATGTTATGCTCCGAGGCGCCGCCTACAAAGCGTTGATAACGAGTCCAAAACTCATTAAGTAATCGACGAACTTCATCTTCGTTCGCTTCATAATGGCTCCAATCCAAATAGTATTGTCGCAAAGGATCGTTTGGATCGACGCTGTTTCTACTCGCTTCTAATGCTGACATCAACATGATATCCATCGCTTCTACTTGCAACCAACTGTCCGGAAAGAGCGTCTCTTGCAGTTGATACAGCGCATTCATTATCAGAAAGTTTCTTTTGAATAAGTCTTTATCTGGCGAGGGGTCAAGCTGGTTAATGTAACCGCGCTCACTGAGCTTGCTGGCCAAGGTGTGTACTTTCCAACCAGACGGTTGCCTTTTGAGAATCTCAAGCATTGGCCAAAGCAACGGGTTCTCTATTTCACTCTGACTGCTATCGCATACGCCATATTGATCTTCCATGCGCCCTCGTTTGATTTATAAGCGATTAAAATTGAGCAGGTTTCAAAGCTCAACGTCGTTACTTTTGTACCATAAACGAAAAAAGGCCGATAGCGAAAAACCATCGGCCTTTGGAATCAGGATCGCGTTTGATTAAATAACGCCTAGCTCACGTAAGCGTTCCATCAAGTAGCTGTGTGCTGTGTAACGCTCAGAAAGTACTGTATCTGGTTTTGGGTGCAAGAAAAGCGGTAATGAAATGCGCGATTTTTCTTGGCGAGCACCTGTTGGGTTGATAACTCGGTGCGTCGTTGACGGGAAGTAACCACCTGACGCTTCTTGTAGCATGTCACCAATGTTAATGATCAAGTTACCAAAATCACATGGAACATCGATCCACTCGCCATCTTTGCTCATAACTTGCAGACCAGGCTCGTTCGCCGCTGGCAGTACAGTCAGTAGGTTGATGTCTTCATGAGCGGCTGCGCGAATTGCACCTGGCTCTTCTTCGCCTGTCATTGGTGGGTAATGAAGAACGCGAAGCAACGTTTTGTCGCTGTTATTGATCATTTCTGACAGCGCGATAGAGAACTTCTCTTGTACGTCTTTTGGTGCGTACTCTTCTACCCAACCTAGCAGTTCTTGTGCAAAAGCGTTTGCGCGCTCGTAGTACTCAAGAATCTCTGCTTTCAACTGTTCTGGGATTTGTCCCCAAGGGTAAACATGAAAGTACTCTTTGATGTCTTTTACTTTGTGGCCTTTCGCAACTTCAGAAACCGAAGGTGGGAAATAACCATCTTGCGTTTCTACATTAAATTGGAAATCATTTTTTTCTTCTGAGCAGAAAAACTCGTGCCAGTTTTTGTAAATGGACTCAACCAACTCTTGAGGGATTGGGTGATTCTTTAATACGCCAAACCCTGTTTCGCGTAGTGATGCTACGAACTGTTGAGCAGCGTCGTCAGCAAGATAATCGACAGTTTCCAGTTTCATGACTTTACTTCTTTTTTATTAGACTGAGTCACGGATTCTATGGATGGGCATGTTGTAAATCAAACTTTAATGAAATGTGCACGCGCAAACGTTTTAATGTTGAGCAGTTCGCTAATAATTCAACATGTTTAGTTAATAATTGACCAATGAAAATAAACAATTACACACTGTTCAATTAAGTGTAATCATTGTTAACGCATTACAAACAGAGATATAAACGGTTTAACTCGATGCTTGTACGCTCTAAAAAATCAATTGAAGGATCAACTAACCCTATGAAAAGCACTTCTACACTATTGGGATTGACGATTTTTTACGCCATCGTTTTTTTATTTTCAGCATTAGAACCTAGCTCGCGTGCTGTCTGGTTTGCTGAAATCATTCCGGCGATTGGTATTCTCATTGCGATTTGGGCGATTTCGATTCGCTACCAGTTCAGCAACACTGCTTACCTTTTGATGTTTATTTGGTTGTGCCTACACACCATTGGCGCGAAATACACCTTCGCTGAAGTGCCGTTTGATTGGTTGGATCAGAGAGAAACAATTTTGATCGCGTAGCCCACTTTGCGATTGGTTTATATGCCTACCCGATCGCTGAGTATTTGATTCGCAACAAAAAATTCAACCCAACTTTTTCATGCTGGTTTGCGTTGTTTGCCATTATGTCTTTGGCTGCAGGCTACGAAATCATTGAGTGGTGGTATGCCGAACTGGCTGGTGGCGACGAAGGCATTGCCTTCCTAGGCTCCCAAGGAGACATTTGGGATGCCCAGAAAGACATGTTGTGTGATACGACGGGTGCCATACTGTCGTTGTTTTTAATGTCGGCTCAACGTCGATTCGCGAAGCCATTCTAAATACGGATTAAAACCATCCACGATAGGAACCTGTACGATTTGAGCAACCTCGTATTCGTGCAGGTTTTCAATTTTTTCTTCCACTAACTCGTAAAGTTCACGTCGTGTTTTGATGATGAGTAACCATTCGTGATCAGTACAAACTTCCCCTTTCCAAACATAATGGCTCTCAATTGGCATCGTCTGAATACACGCCGCTAATTGAGCTTCTAATAAACCTTTGATGATTTCATCGCGATTTTTTTCATTATTGGTGGTACTTAACACCATGCAGCAATCGTTTTGTTGGCTCATTATTTTTCCTACTTCATTGTCACTTTTCCGCCAATCATCTTAAACGCAGGCGTACCTCTGACTAACGTATCTCGTGCAAACTCTTGCCCGCAGCTCGGGCAAAAACAAGGGGTTTGAGTGTAATCTTCTACAATGCGTTCTTTAAAGCACTTCACCAAGGCCCCCTTTCCGCCCTTGCGATATTTATATAGCTGCGCTTTGCATTTCGCACAATAAATTTCGACAGTTTTACTCGGTTGCTTTTTATTCGGCTTGGCCATTATCTTCTATCTCTGGCTTGACCCACACATTGCTGAAATCGAACCACCCCAGCGCATTACATTTTGCGTTTTGAAGCGCTCCGCTGTGGTCTTTGTTTACACCAAGCCAGCAATGGAACATTGGAATAACCTGACAGCTTTTCACTAACTGCCTTCCTAATTCTCGAGCAGGAAAGTCGGCATGAATGCCTGCTCGCCATTGATCGACTAATGTCGCCCATTCTGAAAAATCGTAACCCGCGCTGAATTTTTCGATGTCGCTATAATCAAGTAGCCAGCCCGCTAAGGCATCGTTGCGATTGGTCGCAATACCCATTGCTTTTACCCAAACGTCGACTTCTTCTGGATTTGGCGGCTGCGTATCGTAGCGAATAAACTCGACATCGACACTGTGCGGTTTGAGCAAATGTTTAATTGCTTTGGCAATGACAGGAAACATCGGATGTTTTTTCTGATAAGCGACGGTAATCGATTTACCTTGTTGCGGGACTTCACCCACTGATGTCGGTCTTAAGTCAATCCACCCCGGTTTTAAACCAAATGCTTGCAGTACACCCAGTTCAATCACTTTATCTTGGGGAACGTGCGCGTAGATTTGATGGCTATTTAGTGTTTGGCTTAAAAATTCGGCCCAACGTGGGTCTTTTGCGATCCCTGTGTTTTTGTTAAGCAGCAAGAAGGTACAGCCCGGATCGAGTTCCACTTCATCGGTCGACGCTTGTTTGTTCATTTGTGGCTTGGACAGGCTTGGATACACCATTGATGAGTAGGCTTCATCAATCACCCACACTTCAACTTGGTCCAACAGTGGACGAAACCCAAAGTAACCATCGAAAGCAGTAAGGATAAGGCGTTTGTCGTCGTTCACTTTTACTTGGAACGGACCTGTGCCAATAGGCTTACGGTCAAAATCCTCAGAGCGAAGCGCTTGTGGCAATAAGACTTTGGCTTGAGACTCGCTCAATGCTAACGGTAAATAGCGATCTGGACGAACAAGCTTAATATCAACGGTCCAAGGCTGTGGTGACGAAACTTGCTGAATGTGAGAGAACAAATTCAATCCACTCAAGGCAAGAATGCTCTCTACAACACAATCTGTCGTGAGTGGTTCACCATTATGGAAGCGTACGCCACGACGCAAATAGAAACGCCAATGAGTGTCAGAAAGCGCCTCCCACGTATGTGCGAGATCCGGTTGAAGTTGTTCGTTTTCATCAAGACGCGTTAAACCGCTAAAAACTTGTCGCGCGATGTGTTGTTCCGAGCGACGCATCGGCTTTTGCGGATTCAGCATGGCTAACGGTCGGTAATAAGGCAATCTCACGACTTGCTCGCCTTGTCGATGCTGCAATCCCAAATAACCTTGAATCACCTGGGTTAAACGTGCGGCGTCATTGTCTAACGCATCGAGCGCCTGTCCAATCTTTCCTTCGTCTAGGTAGCGTCTCGCTAAGTTTTCGCTTACGTCACTACGATTGCGTTTAAAGATCAGTTTGGATAGTTTTCCTCGGCCAGCAGCCGGGTGCCATTCTATCCACCCTTCTTCTTCGAGCTTATTGAGAACGATACGCGCATTTCGTCGCGTACAAAACAGAGCGTCGGTAATGTCTTCTAGCTGAACTTCTGTGTCGTTACCGGCAAATTTTTCAAAGAGTGTTTCGAACTGAACACGTAAACGAGGGCTACTCATAAAGAGGAAATACTTGTCTTGATGTCAATAAGTCAAGTTTCCTCATTTTTATGAAAAAGTGCAAATATGAAGGGGTAAATTATTGAATATCGATACCAATTTCTTGTGCGAGTTGGATAAGTTGTTCCTCATTATCCAATTTTATTGACCATTTGCATTCGGCCCCATGGGCTAACACAACATTTGCGCTACGACCAAGAAGTTGAAGTGCATCGGTTTGTGCTTGCAATGTGACCATTGCCTCACCCGTTAGTTTGATGACGATTTCACGCTGCGTCGCGATAATTTTACCTAATGAAAACTCGATAACCATGTTCTGCCTTTGGGTGTATCTCTGCTGATTGATGAAGTCGAATTAAGCCAATTTTGCTTTTTGTTGTTTCACAGCAATCGTTAGACGACTAGTACACACCAAACGATCACGTTCGTCTGCAATTTCAATCTGCCAAACTTGAGTCGAAACACCAAGGTGAATAGGTTTTGCGGTACCGATAACATAACCACTGCGCATTGCTCGTACATGGTTTGCGTTGATATCTAAACCTACGCAGTAGTTACCTTCACTCACGCAAAAGTTTGCGGCAATGGAACCTAATGTTTCTGCTAGTACGACGGATGCACCACCATGCAACATACCCAGCGGTTGGTGAGTAAAACTGCACACTGGCATCGTTGCACTTAATGAGTCATCCGTGAAGTTGGTGTACTCGATTTGTAGGTGCTCCATCATGGTATTTCTTGATGTAGCGTTAAGGATGTCCAAACTGATCGGCTTTTTCCAAATACTCATTTTTCGCTCTTACTGTTTGCAGATTGAGACTGCTTATTCATATTTATGCCAAGCGCTTAGCATAGTCTCTATTGCTGAGACACTTCAAGACAAAACGCGCTAGCCCTCAACTCTACAATCACACTTACCTCGCCTATGCATCTTGTCATCATTTGGGTATATACTACTGGTTCAAAACAAGAATTAGTGAATATGGAGCCACTTATGAAGGTATGGATTAAAGCCTCTGCTCTCTTGACCTTAGCAGGCTTAACTGCGTGCAGCGCCTCACCAACTGGTCGAAATCAAATACTGATGTTTTCAGATCAAGAAATGTCATCACTTGGTGCAAAATCCTTTGATCAAATGAAGAAGGATATTCCAATCAGTAAAGATAAAAAGACCAACGCTTACGTACAATGCGTAGCTAAGCAGATCACCAATGCCATTCCACCTCAAGCTGGTTTCAAAGATTGGGAGGTCGTGGTGTTTGATAGTGACCAAGTCAATGCGTTTGCGTTGCCAGGCGGAAAAATTGGTGTTTACACTGGCCTTCTCAAGGTAGCGAAAAACCAAGATCAGTTAGCAACGGTTATCGGGCACGAAGTGGCGCACGTTTTAGCAGAACACAGTAACGAGCGGCTGTCTCAAAGCCAGTTGGCCAATGCTGGGCTGTCGTTAGCCAATGTGGCAATTGGCGCATCTGAATACAAACAATATCAACAGCTCACTATGGCCGCGTTAGGTGTTGGTGTGCAGTACGGCGTGATTCTCCCTTATGGAAGAACGCAAGAGTCTGAAGCGGATATCGTTGGCTTAGAGTACATGGCGAAAGCTGGATTCAATCCTAATCAAAGCGTCGATCTGTGGAAAAACATGAGTGCAGCATCAGGTGGAGCGCAGCCGCCGGAATTTTTCTCTACTCACCCTTCTCACAGTACGCGAATCAAAGACTTGCAGGCAACCATCAACAAGTTACCGAAGTACAATGTGAAAGCACCGAAATGTGGTTAGAAAGCGTATAACCCTACAAAAGTCTGATACAAAAAAGCTCCTACTTAAGGAGCTTTTTCGTTATCTGTGTGTTGAGAACTTTCGTTAAGCTCCAAGAATTTGCAAAGGTAAGCTGAGTAAGCTGTCACCCAGCCCCGCGAAATACCAAATAATCCCAACAAAACCACCAACGGATGCTAAATACCAAACCAATGAGAACAATTGAGCGTAGCGAGTGAGTGGCAACAAGTGGCTGTGATGTCTTGCTCGCCATTCCATGACCACTTCCAGCATCCCCATCATCAGTAAGAATCCGAGCAGCGTTAAACCAAATGAATAGCTGAGCGCAATACCAAGTAGTGCTGTAACAATGCTGCCCGCCAACCCAATCCAAGTATTCATCGAGAAAGTAATACTCTTTAGAACATGGCCACCATCTAACGGTAAGATCGGCAGCAAGTTAAAGAGGTTTAGCAGCGCGTTAAACACAGCAAGACCAGCGAATATCATTTCGCCTGTCATCCAATAAAGCAGAGTAAACACAATGCTTAAAACCAATCCAAAGAAAGGCCCCATGATTGAAATGACGACATCTTGCCAACGCGTGTTTATTTTCTCGTCACTTAAAGCCAAGCCTCCTAGAAACGGGATTAAGTAAATGCCCTTGGTTTTCATACCGAAATACTTCATCGCTTTGATATGCCCATATTCGTGGAACATAAGACAAGCGATAAGAGCCAGAGCAAACTCAATAGAAAACAACCATGAATAGGCAGCTAAACTTGCTGACGCCAGCGCAACTTTAATCACTTTCGCGCTTTTTAAGGCTTTCATACCTAAGGAAAAAATACCGATGACACTCAAGCGCTTTTCTGATGGTGGCGCGACCTGTGGCACCTGCCTTTCAATATCTTTTTCGTTTCTTGAACCTTCCGTAATTAGCTCACCGTTAACGGTGGCGCGATAGGTCAGATCAAAAGGTTGCCAATCCAATGTGCAGTCTAATTGGCAGAGCAAAACCTCTTCTCCAGCACTCAGCTTAAATTGATGCGTGTAAGTTTCTGTTTTCTTTTCGCTCGCATCAATTTGAGAAACTAGAGTGTTGTTCCAGTACAATTGCTGCCATCCCGTCATCGATCCTTCTAATCTTAACGGGCGACCTAAAAATTCAGTGTGTAGTAATTCCAACGCGATTCCTAATGCGATAACCACAAAGGTCGAATTATGCCTCTTATAACAAGTGACATCAAAGCATGTGAACTCAAGATTTGAAGGTTATTTAATCATAAGATTTGCAAAACAATTCTGGTCGTACCATTTCCACAAAAAATATAACGATAATACATGCCCTTACGAGCAGGCGTTTGACGTATGCATCAAATTTAAAACGCCAAATACGCTCAAACTTTGACAAGTTATTAAACATACAATTAACATTACGTTTACATCACAGCTGTGTTTCAACGCAATCACAACTGCTGTTTAGTACCACACAACAATTACAAGGACTTCGGTCCAGCATAATGACACCCTAGGAGGGTCAAGGATGAACAAGAAGCACTGCTCTCTGCTGACAATTTCAATATTGTTTGCGTGTAATGCCCATTCAGCGGGCTTTCAGGTTGCTGAACACTCGGCATCTGGTCTTGGTCGAGCATTCTCAGGTGAAGGGGCTGTAGCAGACAATGCCAGCGTCCTTGCACGTAACCCAGCAGCAATGACTCTTTTCAAAGAAGCTCAGTTTTCTGGCGCACTTTCTATCGTTGATCCTGAAGTCAACGTTTACGATACGCTTCATAAAGAGCAATCTGATGACGTAGCACCACTGCAAGTGGTTCCTGCGGGTTATTACATCAGCCCAATCAATGACAACTGGGCTTGGGGTATCGGTATGTTCACCACTTACGGTGTTGCAACAGATTATCCAGATGATATTTCTGCGGGTGATATGGCTGGCGACACCTCGCTACTTTCTGTCAATATCAATCCAAACATTGCTTACCGCATCAACGAAAAATTCAGTGTTGGTGGCGGCATCAACTTAGTTTATGCAGAAGCTGAACTGACACGTCATAAAGGTGCGTTGGCGCCGCTATTTGGTTCTGGTAGCAGTAAATCCGATAACCTAATTGGCATGGAAGGTGAGACTTTCGCATGGGGTTGGAACGTTGGTGCCCTATTTGAACTTAACGAAAACAACCGTTTTGGCTTTGGCTACCGTTCTAAAGTCGATCTAGATTTTGATGATGGTGAATTCAGCAGCTACGACTCTGGCATCGCAACCGCAGCAAAAGTTGATGGTCGCTTGAAGATTTCGCTTCCTTCTATTATCGAACTTTCTGCATTCCATCAACTTAATGACCAATGGGCGATTCATTACGGTTGGCAACAAACTGACTGGAGCACTTTTAAAGAGCTAAAGGCGACCAGTAATGAATGTAAAGGCGGCGTATGTTTCTTCAAACCAGAAAAGTATGAAGACAACAACCGTTACTCTGTAGGTGCAACTTACACGCTAAACACAGAGTGGACATTCCGCGCAGGCTTGGCTTATGACGAGCAAGCGGGTGAAGCAACATTGAGTATCCCTGATAGTGACCGTATGTGGTACAGCGCGGGTCTAACGTATGCAATGAATGAAAACCTATCGTTTGATGCTGGTTTTGCATTGGTACAAAGTGAGTCGGGCTCTTTCACTGAGACTAACGCAGCAGGTCAAGAAATTAAGTTTGATTCAGAAGGTACGGCATACATCAGTGCAGTACAGATGAACTACACCTTCAAATAATAGGATTCTCGGAGTAACCCAATGAAACATACGTTTAAACTATCACTGCTTTGTTCTGCGATCCTACTTGCAGGTTGTGGCGACAACACATCAAGCTCAGGCACAACAGATAAAGTAACGTTTGAATCGGAAGTTCAAGCATTGCTAGATCGTGGCACTTCAATTAGCTTTACTATCCAAGGTGCAAACGCAGACGTACCTGCCCCTTCTTACCTACTTATGGATACGTCAGATGGTACGCTTGGTCTGCCAACTAACGGTGATGATGCCCTTACTAATCCACGCGCATCAATGAACACAATGGACGGTTGGTCAACGTCTATGCCTATCGTTTTGAACTTTAACGGCGATGGCTTCGCTCCTGGCATGTTGGCTTCTGGCGTTAAAGTTATCAAAATCAACCAGCGTTTGACGGAATGGGACGGAAAAACTAACCCGATTTCAAAAGTCCTTGTTCAGAACCAAGATTACGTTGTTCAAGCCAATGGTAAATCTCTTTATGTTCAGTTTGCCGATTCTCTTGATGAATCCAGCGAATACATTTTCGCGGTCACGCAAGACGTAACCGACGTTAATGGCGAACCTATTGGCACCTCTTCAAGCTACGCGGTGGCAAAGAGCAAACAAGTTAAGTACGAATCAGGCGATCTTGCATCCGTACAAGCGGTAACAGAAGCTGTCGAAGGTATTTTTGGTCTAGCGCAAGTCAACCCAGCTGATATTGTCTACTCATCATGGTTCAGCACTCAATCTGTAGGTGACACGTTAGCGGCTGTTAAAGGTGTTACTGCGACAGGTTTTGCTACTGGCGCGAACACGCTAAATGCCATTTACAAAAATGATACTAACGAGAATGCTGTCGACCTTTCTACTGCGTACACAATGGTGCTTGGTGAGACACAAGACTTTATGACAGCGTTAGATTCGGACAGTGACTTTAATAAATACGTCAGTGACTTAGATGCAGCGAAAACCGCGATTAAAGGTCTTTACCTGCAATCTGGCGCGAGTGTGAATGTTACTCAGGGTCAAGTAAGACTGCCACACTACCTTGAAAAAGGCGCAAACTGGAACATGCAACCGATGGTGTCTGCTATGCCAAGCCTAGCGAAGCTAAACGCAGCACTTACCGATCCAGCAGAACAAGCGAACATGGTTCAGCAGCTTTCTTCTGGCGTTTTCGCAAGCTCTCCTGTAGACGTTAGCAAGCTGGCAACAGATCCAACTGAGCAGCTAAAACTGGTAGGCTCGAAACTGTACTTAAACGACGGTACACAGCTGGATAGTGAGCGAGTTATTACTCGTTACTCTCCTGTTCCTGAGGTTAAGTCTTTAGAAAATGTCGAGTTCTTACTGTTTACTCCTCAAAATGGTGTTGCAAAAGACGTGGTGATCTACCAACACGGTATCACTTCAGCGAAAGAAAACGCCTATGCATTTGCTTTTAATATGGTGCAGGCTGGCGTAGCTGTTATCGCTATCGATCTTCCAATCCACGGTACACGTAGCCTAGACGAACAACGATCGGCAAATGCGAACGTTCTTGCTTACTTGAACCTGTCTAACCTTGCTGTAGCGCGTGATAACCTTCGTCAAAGCGTGCTGGATGTATTGGGCTTACGTGCTAGTTTAGTAGTATCAGCGCAAGGCGGTCTATTGGCTGGCGGCCCTCTTCAAGGTTTTAACCCAATGACGGGCTCTCAAGTAAAAATGCTAGGTCACTCACTAGGCGGTATTGTTGGTACGTCTGCGGTTGCTGCTGCAAACAACACACTAGGCAGCCCTACTGCTGATGCACTGTATACATTTAGCGCGGCCTCTATTCAGAACTCTGGTGGTCAAATCGGTAATCTATTGTTGGGTTCTTCAGACTTTGGCCCACAAATCAAGCACAACCTTGCTTATGCAGCATCAACGGATTACAAGTCTTACGCTGACGCGCAGTGTGCTCAGTTAGATGACAAAGCATGTTACGAGGTCTTTGAAGGTTTAGCGACACCGGAACAGCTTGCAGCTCTGAGTGCTGGTTTCTCACAGTTCATCTACGCAGCGCAAACCACGCTTGATACTGTAGATCCATTTACTAATGCCGCAGACCTAGTTGCTTCAGGCACTCTAACTACACCATTCTTGATGACAGAAGTTGAAGGTGATAAGACGGTACCGAATAACGTTGCGAACGCGCCATTTGCAGGTACAGAGCCGTTAGCCAAGAAATTGGGCTTAACTGAGGTTAATAGCTTAAATACAGCGGTCGCTGCGACGTCAAGCTTTGTTCAATTCAACGCTATT
Source organism: Vibrio sp. GLN_1 (assembly GCF_043106015.1). Taxonomy (NCBI): domain Bacteria; kingdom Pseudomonadati; phylum Pseudomonadota; class Gammaproteobacteria; order Vibrionales; family Vibrionaceae; genus Vibrio; species Vibrio sp. GLN_1. The sequence goes on along the minus strand of NZ_JBICMD010000036.1, from coordinate 729,776 downwards.
GCTTCACACAGTACGTTTGCGTCGCCATCAGGCACACTTGCCGATATCAATCATCATGCTGAAATGCAAAAAGAAAACGCGGACTTCTTGATGGACAACGCATTGAGTGATGTTTCGGATACAACAGTACTGAAATAATCGACCATTCATCCATCGAAAAAACCCAGCTTAGGCTGGGTTTTTTATTTTTCGCACTCAAAAGAGTGTTGAATAATTCACACAACAATTCATAACCCAAGGTAATTGACCACTTCTTTTATATTCCAAATATTATTTATTTAGCGATTGTTTTACATCTTTCACCTAATCAGGTTGGAATATTGTAAAATCTCGGCTTTAATTCGCTAACACCCTTTTATTTCTCAGGATAAAGTGGATAATACCGCCACAAAATAACATTACTAAGGTGAGTCCTTATGTCTATCGAAGCTACTCTGCTTGCACGCTGCGAGTCAAAATGTGAACTGTGTTCATCTGAATCTCCATTAACTGCTTACGCTGTACCACCACACGGTAACGTAACAGTTGATACCGCTATCATGGTATGTGACAAATGCCACAGCGAGATCGAAGAACCTAAAGACATTAACCATTGGCGTTGTCTGAACGAAAGCATGTGGAGCCAGGTTCCTGCAGTACAAGTAACTGCATGGCGCCAACTAACTCGCCTAAACTCTGAAAGCTGGGCTCAAGACGCTCTTGACATGATGTACATGGAAGAAGAGCAAAAGAACTGGGCAATGACAGGTATGTCTGCTGATGACAAAACTGTTGACTGCAACGGCACTGAACTTAAGAAAGGTGACGATGTAACAGTAATCAAAGATCTACCAGTTAAAGGTACAAACCAAGTAATTAAGCAAGGTACTGTGATTCGCGGTATCAGCCTTGGTGATGACCCTAAACTGATTTCAGGTAAGGCAAACGGTGGTCAGTCAATGTACGTGATCGCAGAGTACTGCCGTAAGAAGTAATTTTAGTTACTTTTGTATAAAACGGGGTTCCAGTTGGAACCCCGTTTTTGTTTGTGCTTCGGAAGGCCCCCTAACCCATGCGTTTGAATCAGGTCCCTTTGAAACAGCAAATACAAAAATGCCAGCGGCTAAGCTGGCATTTTTTTCACAGTGTTCAGATTAACGGTACATACCGATATCTTTTTGAATGTGAGCTGACAAATCTTCTGCGTAGTAGCTGCGAGGAGCAGAGTTATCTACAAAAAGAATGTCGAGTAAGTGAGCAATCAATCCTTTGAAGTTAACCGCGTAGGTTTTCTTATCCATAGAGGTTGGTAAAGCTACATTTGTCATTTGCATTGCTTGTGCCATGATTGCCTCTCTTTAAAAGCAGTAATATGTTTTGTTGGTTGTATAGTAGTCACTTCCTCACTGTTTAAAAAATGACAAAATTTGACCAACCAAATTAGTTTTTCTAATAAAACAAATCATTCACATTGCTGCGAGCTAGAAATGCCCACTTTTCGCATAAAAATTCAACAACCGCGTACTTTTCTTGAATAACTTGGAGTTGCAGGGATAACTCCAAGCTTTTAAGTAACAAATATTTAACTAATCAATACTAAAAATATCTTTTCAAAAATCCGGTTATCAATATTTTTGATTAGTAATATTAACTCGAGAACGACTGTTTTCTTTGTTCTTATACACCGACGCAACTACCGCGGAAGTCATTACTAGAATCAAGAACGTCAACGACCAAATCGTTGGGATTTCGTATTCTGTTCCGACCAAAAGCATCTTCACACCGATAAACATCATGATCACAGAGAGCGCAGGTTTTAAGTAGACAAACTTGTCCAGCATCGCTTGCAGCACGAAGTACAGCGAGCGTAAGCCTAACAACGCGAATACGTTAGCCGCTAACACCAAGAATGGCTCGCGAGTGACCGCAAAAATAGCCGGAATTGAATCGAGTGCAAACATCACATCCATCACGGCGATCACGCCTACTACAATTAACATTGGCGTCGCAACCCACTTCCCTGCTTGCTTCAAGAACATATGATTACCTTGATACTCATCCGTCACTGGCAGCAATTTACGAATCACTTGCTCTGGGTATGGGTTCACTTCTTCCTCTTCACCTTTGTCGCGAGCAAGCTTAATGCCTGTCCAGATTAGGAACGCCGCAAATAGGTAGAGTACCCAATGGTATTGGGCGAGCAGCTGCGCGCCGACAGCAATCATAATTGCACGCAGAAGCAACGCGCCAATCACACCCCACAGCAACGCACGAGGACGAAGATGCTCTGGCACTTTGTATTGGGCAAATATGATGGCGAAGACAAATAAGTTATCAACGCTTAATGATTTTTCGAGCAAGTAACCAGTTAGGAATGAAACGGTCGCTTTCTCATTGCTGTAAGCACTATGAGGAGCGTAAACGTCCCAAAAGAAATAGATGGAACCTGCAAAAAGAAACGCGAGTAAGAACCAGAATATGCTCCAAACGATGGCTTTTTGCATCGTAATGGCACCGCCTCGGGTTTGATAGATATCAAGCGCAACCAAAACGAGTGTGAAAAGGCCGAATGCACCATACATTGTCAGTGATTCTTGAAATAGAACAGATTGGCTTAACTGGGTGGTATTTTCGATAAGAGACATGCTTCCTCCCACGCGGAAGGACAGCAGTGTTTGGTGACCTTCCGCAAACAATACAAACCAGCAGTCACATTACCCATGTGTCTGCTAATCAATGAATGCGTTGGTCTCGTTGAAGTGCCAAGATTGAATGTTCAATCAGACACCTTTACTTACCGGATAAGCGATCGCTTAACGAGATGACGATAAGTAAACTTGCGCTAACTACTCCCCAAACGCCGCCATCATACGCCTGATCATTCTGATTTCCAACAAAAATTCCCTATCAATAAAATCAATGCATTTAATCGCCAGCAGTCCATCAAATATATGAATATAAAAAAAGGAGCACTGACCAGTGCTCCCTCTTATTGCTCTTTGTTCTTTATAGCCCATTTAGCGGCACAAAATACACAAGCATGGACCAAGCGGCTACCCACGCAATGACCACTGCGGCGTCTGCCCAGTCTTTTTTCCACATACTTTCCACCCTCTCACTCGCATGTAGTGTGGAAAGTACAGCAAAATCAATACCAAGAATGATTAACGATTTTGTTGAGAGTAAAGTTTGTGACTTTCGTTCAAACAGTTAGGCTCATCTGTAAGTAGTTCAATAAAGCAATCCGCCATTGATAAGTTACTCACACAACCCTCGCCTTTCATATCAAGCAGGGCTTCATAGCCTTCTTTGCCTTTCATCGTGTAAGCCGAAGAGGTGCCACGATACCAAGTGTCATCATCAACCTTTACCCAGCGGTATCCATCAAATATTTCTAATCGTTGGACTCTCTCACCTTTTGGCGCATCGGCTTGATAGTCAAAGTTCAGATTGTACGTATATGGGTAACTGCCTGACCCAGTGCCTTCTACGCCGTTGTTTAGTGCATTATTGATTGCACCTTCTAGAGCTCGGCGAATAACCGCACCTTTCACATCGTAAAACCCGATCGGTACGGCAAAAGGCAATAATCGTCCGGCAACATCTGCCACTGTAATATCACCTGGATTGAGTGAAGTACGAACGCCACCTGCATTATGAATTGCAAATTGAACGTTGTGCCCGCGTTTATTTAAGCTATGAAGGAAAGAACGAGCGACCGCACCGGCAAGTTCACTTCCGCCCAACTCATCCGGAATACGGACATGACGCTTTTTGCTTTCCACATGAGCGATCACCTGCGATTGCAAGGCACGCACGCGAGGTATGTATTTATCTCTCAAAATAGCTTGAGTTTCTGGGTGTTTCTTACAGACTACAACATTTGGTTGGCCGTGAATAAAATCACAAGCGGTTTCAAATACGCCTTGGTCCAATTGTTGATTCAACGTTGAATCCCAGAAAATACGGCGCCCTAAAAGCAATTCATTTTGACCATTCAACATGGTTGCTTGGCCATTTTCGTCAAACTCAAGCACACAATGGCCCATGGTCAGAGCATGAAAACCGGCTTGCACAACGTAGGTTCCATTTACTTTGATACCATAAGGATCATCTGCACCCAAACCAATCGCAGTAAAATCACCTTGCAAACGGTGGCTATGACCACCCACGATGATCCCGATGCCTTCTACTTGCTCTGCAAGTTCTAAGTCGCCCTCGTAACCAAGGTGACTCAGTAAAATAATGTTTTTGATTCCATCATTGTGAATTTGTGCGACCGTCGCTTTCGCGGTTTCAATTGCAGTCATAAATGGCGTATCGGCGTCAGGGTTTGCTATATCGCTCATTTTATCGATGGACAAACCAAAAATAGCGACTTTTACACCGTTAAACTCTTTCACAAGGTATTGCGCACTGCGTGAATCCGGTTGATAGCTCAGTACGTTGTTACAGTCGCTTAGTCGATGCGCTTTGTTTTTTGACTCATTGGACAGATCCCAGTTGCCTGCGAGCAGCGGAAAATTTGTACGCTGACAAAATAGTGCAACTGGTTCATTCCCCATGTCGAGCTCGTGGTTTCCCAATGCCATGGCATCAATATTCAAGGCATTCAACAAATCGGCATTCGCTTTGCCTTTAAATAAGGAGAAATAGAGCGTGCCTTGGAAGCAGTCGCCAGCATGAAGGAACAACATTCCCTGCCCTTGACGCTGTGCATCATCACGTAGCTGTTCAACTCGAGTCGCGATTCGTGAGAATCCGCCCGCACTAACATAAGGTTCTAATATGAGGTCTTTGTCGATTTTGAGTTTTAGCTGTAATGACGTTGGCTCAAAGTAGGAATGAGTGTCATTGATGTGTGCCAGTTTGATTCTTACTGGCTTATGATTTTTATTCATTTTCATCTTCTCTCTTTTCATTCCTTATAATAATAAGAAGTGAATCATGACAGAATCATGAATTTTATGAAACTGTGAATTTTTGATTTCACGTTTACGTGATCACGATGCTGTCTGTCGTTCAATTGAAAGCAACTTACGCTTGTCGCGGTCTCTATTCAATAGGAGGCTCTCGTAATTTTGTGAACTGAGCTTAACTCAAAAATTTCGAATTCATATATGCTTAGGAGTAGCAAAATAACTCTCTATAATTCAAATAATTGCAAGGAGGATTGAGATGAGACTAGAACGCATCGAAATCTCCGGGTTTAGAGGCATCAAACGCCTTTCACTCTCTTTTGATGAACTCACTACCCTCATTGGTGAGAATACGTGGGGCAAATCTTCATTGCTCGACGCCCTATCTATCGCGTTACCAGCCAACGGAAGTCTGTATGAGTTCGAACTGAAAGATTTCCACGTCGACTACTCCATTTCTCACCCTCAGTCTCAACACATCCAAATTATTGTTTGCTTCAAAGCACAAGATAAACATGAAGCAAACGCTGGTCGTTATCGCCGCATCAAACCCGCTTGGTGTACAACAGAAGATGGCGAACATGTCATTTATTATCGAATCAGTGCCTCTCGCGTTGATCATGACATCACAACCAAATACGCGTTTCTGGACCGTGATGGCAAACCGAAACAGATTCACCATTCAGAGAAATTAGCGGTTGAGTTGATGACGTTGCACCCTGTCATTCGACTAAGGGATTCTCGTCGCTTTCCTCGTCCGTCACACATTAATGGTGACAGCAAAAACGCGCGTATCGAAAAACGCATCAACAATACCTGTCGACGTTTATTGGCGATGCCGGGTCATGTAAACAAAGGGGAAATACGAAGCAGTCTCGATGCCATGAAAACGTTGGTCGAGCACTATTTTGCGTTTCGTAGCATCAGTAAAGGCAATCCTAGAAAACCGAGAGACGGATTATTCTACACTAGCCCATCTTCTGATAAAGGATTGAGCCAATACCTGAAAGAGACCAACGATAAGCAAAGTCGCTTGCTCTTAATGGGGTTGCTTAATGCATATCTCCAAGCCAAAGGGCCGACGGATTTAAGACGTTGCGCGCGGCCTATTTTGATCATCGAAGATCCAGAAGGTCGTTTACACCCAACGCATTTAGCTCGAGCTTGGTCGTTGCTTCAACTTTTGCCAATGCAAAAAATCTTAACCACGAACAGTGGCAGTTTGCTTGGTTCCGTGCCGCTCTACTCCATCCGTAGGCTTATCCGTCTGTCCGATAAAACTATCGCGAAGAGTCTAAACACGTCTAAGTTTGGTGGTGACGAGCTAAGACGAATTGGTTTCCACATTCGTTTTCATCGCGCTGGCGCTTTGTTTGCGCGTTGCTGGCTATTAGTGGAAGGCGAAACTGAGGTTTGGTTGTTTAATGAATTAGCAAGGCAATGTGGATACGATCTCGCCGCTGAAGGGGTTCAGATTGTCGAATTTGCACAATCTGGCTTACGTTCATTAATAAAAGTAGCCAAAGAGTTCGGTATCGATTGGCATGTGGTTACCGATGGTGACCCTGCGGGTAAAAAATACGCCCACACCGTAAGAGCACAGCTTGGGCATGATCAAGAGCGCCATAGGCTCACTGAACTGCCCGATCGAGACATCGAGCATTTTCTTTATAATCATGGTTTCGAGCTTTTCTTTAAGGACATGATCAAAGTCCCTCATGACCATCCAATTCCGGCGAAGAAAGTGGTTAACCGCGTTTTGAAAAAACATGCGAAGCCAGATTTAGCTCTAGCCATTGTGTCTCACTGCGAAGAGAAAGGCATGGAATGTATCCCTGTGTTGTTGCGTTGGACTTTAAAACGCATCGTTACTATGGCGAGCGGGAATACTTAAGCCTTATATCTATTTACTCGTTTTCCACTTAAATAGTCTTTGGGGATAGCACTGCGCTATCCCCTTAAAATTTAGGCAAAAAAAAGCACACCAATTTAGTGTGCTTGTATCAAATATCATTAATTTTGATTAACTGTATTGAGAGGGATAAAGCTCAATACACAGCGGATACAAATTAGATCGGGGGTTCACTACTGTGCTTGCTCAGCGAGCGAAGAAGAAGTAGCGGTTGATTTCGCATGTAACCAAAGTCCTGTTGCTTTCATTAAGTAACCAAATACGCCACCTAATACAAGCGATGGAACAACAAGTTGCCAATTGCCATCTGCTGCGAATGTCGCGCAAGAACCAATGAAAGTACCAGGAATGTACGCTAGCCAAGCCTGTTTCGCTTGAATACACATGAAAAACGCTACAACAGCTGTGATCACATAACCCAAGATCTCTAAACCTGCGTAAGTGGAGCCATAAATAATTACCATTGCCCAGAATACACCGGTCAAGTTAGTAATTAAGCTTGTCGCTAAACCTTTTAATCCACTCGTTGGAGCTGCGAAGTAGCTTGTACAGCCTAAAAAGCCTGCCCAAGATAAAAGGCCAAGAGAAATGGCAATCCAACCCCAAACGCCGGACAGAATCCCAGTAGTAATAGAGATAGCTAAAAGTGTTGTCATGGTATTCGTACCTGCTTGGCAACTATCGCACCCCTTTGGTTTGATAACTGCCTTCATACATTGAAATCAAGAACCAATACTAGGCACATCGCGCCAGTTTATCGGTGATAATAATCACAACAATATCACCTTTTGTTTCATGTTTTACACAAATTATTTGACGCAACCGATAAATCAACAGATTTAGAAAATAATAAAAACAGAGATGGACGAATAAAAGAAATAAAAAAGGCCCTGCAATGCAGAGCCCATTAAAATTGATAGTACCTATAAGACGGATGGTTTGCCCTTCATCATGCGCAAACCTTCACGCTTGATGCAATCGACCAAGGGGTTTTCGGCCATATCCGCACGCCAAATAAAGGACAATGTGCGCTCCATTTTCAGATCTGGTACGTTTAGCGCGACTAAACGTCCTGCTTCAATGTAACGTTCAACATCCAAATATGGCAAACAAGTTAAGTATTGTCCGTTAGCCACCAAGCTGCGCAACACAGGAACGTGTTCATACTCACGCCATACATCCAAATCTTCAATCAAATGATGAATGGAGCTATCAAAGGTTTTACGAGTACCTGAGCCATGCTCCCGCAACACCCATTTCGCCTGCTCTAATTGAGCTAAACTGACCGAAGGGTTACGAGCAAAAGGATGATGAGAAGCTGCGACTACAGTAAGGTGGTCACGACACCAGATTTCTTGGTGTAAACGGTTATCGTCACAACGTCCTTCAATAATGCCTAAATCGTATTTGTAATCTAATACGCCATCGATAACCCCTTTCGTACTTTGTACGCCTAGCGAGATTCGCATCTCAGGAAAATCGTTATCAATGATACTGATAAGGTCAGGCACCAAGTGTTCTGCTGGTGTTTGGCTCGCACCAAGACGGATCTCTCCGCTCAACAAATGTTGCTCATAGAATCCCATTTCTATCTGCAAGGCATCTTGCAATAAACGCTTTGCTTTTGGCCTTAACCACATCCCCCAATGTGTTAGGGCCATTTGCTTTCCTTGCCTTTCAAATAAAGGCCTGCCAAGCATTTTTTCTAACTGCGCGAGCGACATACTTGTCGCCGATTGTGTCAGAGCCAGTTTGTCTGCGGCCTGGCTTACACTGCCGGTATCTGCAACTGCGTCGAAAACCGCTAATTGCTTAAGAGAGTAGCGCAAAGTGTCCTCCATCATGGGCGAGTATTCCCATACTCTCACAACCTCAAAAACATGCCCCAATAAGCAATAGGGTTCATTTTACTCCGCGCTAAAAACTTATCAAATAATTTGATGAGATTTCTAAATATTATCAATTTTACCTGTACCACTGCCCGCCCTATTCTGGATATGCGGTTCGGGAACACCGCAAAACAAAAACAACAATTCATTTTTGAGCTAATAAATCAAGGAGCTTTTTATGGAACCACAAACTAAGGAGTCATTATGGCGGTGACCAGTTCTCAAACTCACCAGGACTTTTCTCCTAAAGAGATGATGGCTGAGGCGGAGAAATTCGCATTAAGTAAAGCAAACAAAACCAGCAGCATGACACTTGGCCTAGCAATAATGGCTGGTGCGTTTATCGGTTTGGCATTTTTGTTTTACATCACAGTGACAACTGGCAGTGCGAATACAGGTTGGGGTTTAAGCCGCTTAGCCGGTGGTATCGCCTTCAGTATGGGGTTAATCCTTATCGTTATTTGCGGTGGTGAGCTGTTTACCAGTTCGGTGCTTTCGAGCATCTCATGGGCAAACAAACAAATCTCTTTCGGCAAAATGTTGTCGATTTGGGGCAAGGTTTACGTGGGTAACTTCATCGGCGCAATGTTTTTGCTTGCTCTTGTGACTGCGGCAGGTTTGTACCAAATGGATGCAGGCCAATGGGGTTTGAATGCTCTTAATATCGCACAACACAAACTGCACCATACATTGCTTCAAGCGTTTGCTTTGGGCGTTCTATGTAACCTACTGGTTTGTCTTGCAATTTGGTTGACGTTTAGTTCTGCAAACGCAATGACGAAAGCGCTTATGACCATTCTTCCAGTTGCGATGTTCGTCAGCAGTGGCTTTGAGCACTGTGTGGCAAACATGTTTATGGTCCCACTAGGCATCGTTATTGCCAATTTTGCCCCTGAATCATTTTGGGCATCTGTTGGTGTACCGGCCTCCCAATATGCGGATTTAAATGTCGCACACTTTATTAGTGCGAACTTAATTCCAGTGACGTTTGGCAACATCGTCGGTGGCGCGGTACTCGTTGGTTTGGTTAACTGGTGCATCTACCGCCGTCCAGAGTTAAAAGCAGCCAATGTTTCATCTATCACAAATACAACTCAGTTATCGTCAGTTAAGGAAATCACAATGAAAAACGCATCTTTCGTAAAGGACATCATGAATCCAAAACCGGTTACACTCAGCGTGGAAATGCCTGTAGCCGCAGCTCTTGATACTCTATTAGACAACAATCTAACAAGCGCACCAGTGGTGGATCTCCACAATCGTTTAGTTGGTTTCTTCTCTGCACACGACGTGATGGTTGAACTGTGGTGTCAAGATTACATCCCAGTGAAAGATCAAAAAGTGGTTGATTTGATGAGCCGTGATGTCGTTGCAATTGATGCTAGCGATCGTTTGGTGGATGTGGTCGAGTTCCTATGCATCGACAAAGAGCAACTATACCCTACAAGCAGCATGGGGATTGCAACTCGCCTAACTTCTCTATCTCTAGAAGAACGAGCGAAAAGCATGAAGGTTAGCAAACCGCAAGTATTGCCGGTTCTTGAAAATGGTCAAATGGTTGGTGTTGTTACTCGCCAAGAAGTCCTTAAAGCCCTACGTCCAGTATTCGGTGAGCGACTAAACCTTGTTGAAGATAAAGCACTAGAAACTGCTTAAACAATAAAGAACGAACAATAACAAAACGCTAGTTGTTAGAAACTAACAGCGTTACATGGCACCAATAAAAAAGCGCTCTTGAAACCAAGAGCGCTTTCATTTATTCAAAGCTTAATTACTTCTTCACGCCTTCGATATGCAGTTCCATATCAACGTAGCTTGATGAACCCATTACTGGGATATCGAAATCAGCAAGCTCTAGACGAGTTGTGCCAACAAAACCAGCACGCTCACCACCCCATGGGTCGTTACCTGCGCCAACAAACTCTGCTTCGATAGTAATAGGCTTAGTCACACCGTGTAGCGTTAGATCACCCGTTACGTCTAGCTTACCATTACCTTTATCAACCACTTTCGTGCTCTTAAAAGTCGCTTCGCTGTATTTGCCAGCATCAATAAAATCGCCGCTGCGGATGTGTTTATCACGCTCAGCGTGGTTTGAGTCTAAGCTTGTGGTGTCTACTACTACGTTTACTTTTGAGTCAGCAATGTTTTTTTCATCAAAAGAAAAGTCACCAGAAAAAGTATTAAAACGACCTTTGATGAAGCTGTAACCTAAGTGGCTAACTTTGAAGTTGATAGACGCGTGAGCACCTTTCGTATCGATAACGTAGTCTGCAGCCTGAGCACCTAAAGGCAGTGCCATAGCGATTGCTAGTCCTGTAGCGAAGAGTGACTTTTTCATTTTGAAGCTCCTAACATTTTTCTTAATGTGTTGTCTTTATCGATAAAGTGATGTTTGAGCGCAGCGACAGCGTGTAAACCTGCAATTAGGATCACAGCCCAAGCTGCATAGAAGTGAATTTCACCTGCGATATCTGATTGACCAGAAAATAATTCTCCTGCGCCGGGTACAGTAAACCAATTGAATACTTCAATACCGCGACCATCAGATGTAGAGATGAGGTAACCTGAAACAAAGATTGTGAGAAGTAATAAATACATCACACCGTGTGCCGCTTTAGCTGCGACGACTTCAAATCGACTGCCTTCTACTTTTGGTGACGCCGTAACATGCTTCCACACGATGCGACCCACAGTAAGAATGGCCAGAAGAATACCGACAGAGCGATGATAATGTGGCGCAGTTCGATACCATTCGCTGTAATAGCTAAGATCGACCATCCACAAACCCACAGCAAACAGACCAATAATGCAAAGCGCAGAAAGCCAGTGCATTACTCGAGCAGGCAGGTTATAGCTTTTTACCAGTGTTTCCATCTCACGTTCCTAGATATATTCCTAAGTTAATATTGAGCAAGAAACACAACATTAACCTATTTACCTTATATGAAACAGATTATTTACCATCCTTTACATCCAGCCAATCGCACCGTATCTATCAACTTGTTCGAAAATTTTGAAGGAACTTTGGCGTATTGAATGCGCAAAAGCTTAAATTGATACTTCTTGCTCTATCTCGTAAAGCTCATCAGACATTTCAAGCATTCGACGTTCTATCATGGCTTTCGCATCTTCAACGCCTTTGTTGTAATAGACTGCGCCTAGTTTATCGGTAATAAAATCTATCAGAAATTCGCTGTCAAACTGGCCAATCTCAATGCTGAGTTCATCCTGCATATAATCTTGAATTGCCGACGCTAATGTTTCTTTTTGGGCTCTTTCTAACTTAATCATGCGTGTTCCTTTTAGTGCGGCTTAATGGGGAATTCGCTAACCGTTACGAAATAATCGAGTTTCGTCTCGATTGTGTAGCCTTTAATCACCCCAAATTCGTATTGCTTCTAATTTTGGTGTTTAGATCAAGAAGTTGCTGATCTAAATTAGTCTATTCTGAAAAGACTATGCTAACCTTTTGCGGTTCGTTTTGTTAACCATTAAGGGATATTCTTTGCTACTCGACCTAGTGATCCAAAGTGTCAATGATTTTCAGGACGATTGTCTTAAACTGTGTGAGAAGCATTATCCTGCCGTACATAACCAAGGTATGAGTGAACACCATCTTGGTCTTGCATTTTCTCGCCGCATGGAACACACCTTCCGTCATTTTGGTTACAACAGCATCGTAAAACCGATTGAAGTACTCGACGCTCCAGACCTACCTCACCACTATCGCATTTCTTCTGAGATTGGAACGGTTTGGGTGTTAAGCCATCACATGGTCAGTGCCGGTAAATCGTGTCGCGAAAACTTGTTGTCTTCAATTACCGAATGGCAAAGCGAGTATGGCTACGCGCTGCAACCTAACGACCTACTCTTCCTTGTTTGCGATCATTGGATCAGTCGCAGTAAAACCAGCCGAGAACTGCTCCATTGGTGGATGGGCGAATTGCCGGATCAAATCAACGAATATACTGAGCAAGGCATCACTCTTTACACCAGTGAATCTCAGCTCACTCAATCCCTTGATACACGCTTCGGTATCAGCCCTTGTTACATCAAATTTGGCCACCCTTTGCGTCGTTCTAACAAACAACAACTGGTTCGAAAGTACTTGCAGTTGTACGCCGTATTACAGTGGTAGTATCAAATTGCAACAGGTAGATTATCAGTCTATTCATACATTTGTTTGATACGGCTCGATAAATCTAATCATCTCGTATTAACCCTCTTGCCTCATATGGCCTAGCCCAATTAGATTCTGACTACTGAAATCAAAGTTGGTGTCCATGTAACACCAATCAAAAACCATTGATCTAGGTTGTCGTAATAATGATGAGCATCTCGCAGCTTCTTGGCTGCATTTCTAAACAAGTAGATGGGCAGTACATCGCGCAATATGAGGAGTTGACACTTCGCAGTGTCTTCCAACCCATTTATAAAAAGGATCTTTCCATCATCGGCTTGGAAGCCTTAGTGCGAATTAGCACTGCGGATGGTTCTATGATACGTCCGGATCTCTTTTTCCAATCTCCTTCCATCTCTGAACATGTTCAACTTAATGTCGAGCGACTTAGTCGCCTTATTCACATCAAAAACTTTGGGCAATCTCGTTACCGCAACAAAAAGCTCTTTCTTAATGTGCTTCCCAGAGCTGCAGAAATGCTGGCGAAGGACCTTTCATACAGCCATTTACTAAAGCAAGTGATTTGTAAGGCGGATTTGCGTCGAGAACAAATCGTGATGGAGTTAGTTGAATTAAGCGCAGGCGATGAGTCCTTTCTGTACAAAGCGACGAAAGAACTGAGTGACGGAGGCTTTAAACTTGCTATTGACGACTACGGCATTAATGCCTCAACCATCGAGCGAGTGAAATGCGTTCGACCAGACATCATCAAGATGGATCGTTCATTGCTGTTGAAATACGAAGACGGGGATTTTTCTGCGTTAATAGAAGCGTTAGCGCTCGCGAAAGAACTGAGTTCAAAAACCGTTATCGAGGGAATTGAAACCGAGCATCAACTTAACTTAATGAAAAAACTCGGTTTCGATATGTACCAAGGCTACTTGCTTGCGATGCCTCAAACCCTAGAAATGTACCAGGAAGCCAAAACGGCCTAAGACCGTCTTGTTAAGCACCGCTGCCTTTGAATACCTAGATTACTTGCGGTGCTTGCCACGATTTTTATGAATCGCGAGTTTTGCTTTTAGTTTGCGCTTTTCTGACGAACGACTCTTACGACGACCGCCACCATCACGCTCAGGTTCTACCTCTTCGATTAGACTTGGTTCGAATCCTTCGAGCCATTCTTGAGGCAAACGCTGGTCTAACAACGTTTCGATCGCACGAAGCAGATATTCTTCATCTCGGCTCATTAACGAAACGGCCAAACCGGATTTACCCGCGCGGCCAGTACGACCAATACGATGTACGTAGTCTTCGGCTTTAAATGGCATATCAAAGTTCACCACTTGTTCAAGCTCTTGAATATCGAGACCGCGAGCCGCCACATCTGTCGCAATCAAGGCACGAACTTTACCTTGCTTGAATTCATCAAGTGCACGCTGGCGAGCACCTTGCGATTTATCACCATTAATCGAAACCGCTTTAATACCATCCAGTTTGAGCTCCTTTGCAAGCTCGTCGCTGCCTTGTTTGGTTTTAGTGAAAACAAGTACTTGTTGCCAGTTTCGTGAGCCAATTAAATACGCTAGCAACTCACGCTTACGCTTTTTATCAACTGGATACACCATCTGCTTAACCGTTTCTGCCGTTGTATTCGCTGGAGACACTTCCACCTCAACAGGAGAATCCATCAGTTTGTAAGCGATGGTTTTAATGCGTTTTTCAAACGTCGCCGAAAACAGCATGATTTGTTTGTCATTCGGTAGTCGACGAAGAATGCGTTGCAGATCAGGCCAAAAACCCATGTCCAACATTCGGTCAGCTTCATCAAGCACCAACACGCCAGTTTTAGAAATGTTTACGTTGCCGTTAAACAAGTGGTCTAACAATCGGCCCGGCGTAGCAATAAGAATATCCGCGCCCTCTTCCAACTTGTTCTTTTGCACGCCAATACTTGTACCGCCGTACACACAAACAATACGTAGATCCGTGTGTTCCGCATATTGCGTTAAATTGTCAAACACTTGCTGCGCCAATTCACGAGTTGGAACTAGGATGAGAGCGTGAGGTGTGCCATTACGTTTCTTTTGCTGTACCGCCTGAATAATCGGCAAACCAAATGCCGCCGTTTTACCGGTACCCGTTTGCGCAGCCGCAAGAAGATCTTTGCCTTCCAGTACGTGTGGAATCGATTTTTCTTGGACTGGCGTTGGCGTCACAATATTCATATTGTTCAACGTTTCGACTAACTGTTGTTCAATGCCAAGATCAGCAAAATTAACGGACATGGTAAACCTCATAATTTTTGGAGCGAAGAGTTTACCAGAGCCGCCATAGCCATACTACCTCTTCGCCAAAGGATTGAGTTATGAACTGCTTAGCTGTTGGTGAAATTCAAGTGATTGGCGCAGCACGTCTTGATAAAGCTCTGAGAAATTCGCCTCTAACGCTGCGTATTCACCATCTAACACCTCAAACGTTGTCGTCAAGTCGGCCATTCTCGGGCTTCGCTGAGACATCCGATGCAGTGCAAACTCGATGTTGGAGAGATCTTGATAAGATTGCAGCCAGCCGCCCCGCCACATGCGTTGATGCAATAACATAAAACGCGCAGGAAGCGGTTCGTGAACATCTTGGTCTACTTTTTGAAATGCAAACTCGACAAAGTCGTCTAACGACTCTTGATGAAAATCATTCCAATGCTTGGCTAAACAATGGTCCCAAAACATGTCTAGCGCAATTGGCGCGAAGCGTCTCGCTACGCCTTTAAAATGTGGCTTACATTCTTCGACAATAGGGTGATGATCGGTAATTCGGTCAACGAAGCGGTGGAGTTTGATGCCATTAGTAATGTCAGAATCGTATAGCTTGCTTGGATCTCCTTTGACGAAGTCTCCAAGCAAGTTTCCCATAAAATGGCTATTACAGTGATCTGCAATATGCAGGTGGGCTAAAAAGTTCATTTACCGTCTTTCGCCCTTCTTGGCTCGGTGTTTCATGAACTTAGTATAACGTCTAAAAGAACGTGAAGAGAGTACTAAACGGTACTATTCGTTTTCGTTGTCAGAGCCAACGTATTCCGACAAAATAATGCCAATTTCAAGCGCATCTAGCAGCTCTAGGCTTTCGTCGTTTTGGTATTGGTCGCTCATTGTGACCTCCTTTATGAAACTATGAAACATTGCGGTTTCAACTTACTGCCACCATTCCTATTTCTTTCGGTGACAGCAACTCCTTTTTATAGACTTTATATGACACATTCATGACAGCGAAAAGTAAAGATTTAAAAACCTATGAGCATAATCATAAGTAAACGATTGCAGCGTCGTTACTCTTCTCTGCCATCTTCACTTAGATAGCTGGAATTACATCGACATTTCTATCATTAAAAGACATAACATACTGTTATAGGCGACCTTAGATCTCATTTTGTAAAATAAACTCACCCTTCGTTACATATTTTGCTGATTCGCATCGCATATTTTGTTTCGATATACCCATAGATTTGTTCAATATCTTTTATCTCTAATGGAGTAATCAATGAGAGAAGTTGAGTTTAGAACGATAGACCGACTATTTATTAAGATGTCTATCAACGACAAAATGTGGGTTATTTTCCTCCTATTTCTGGTGGCACTCACTTCGGTAGCAGGAAGCCGATACCTAAATGATTTGCATCAGTTCGAGCAACAATCTATCGCCAACGTGCAAGCAAAACTAGATGGCATCATTGAAGCTAATCCCACAGATATCTATCAAATTACTGGTATCTCAAAAGCTAACCATCAACAAAAAAGCTTGTTTGCAGATGGTGTTACCACGGTTTATGGCACAACCTCTGCGGGTGAGCTTGTTCGATTGACCGAGCACGCTGGCAATCAATACAACGCCCTGCGCTCCGACGCCCTTACCTCTTTCCTTCTTAGTTTTCTATGGGTTTTGCCGTTTGCAGTATTTTGCTATTGGGTAGCGACATTCATCGGAGGTGCTTTGTGGGTGCTATACACCACAACAGAGAAAATAGGTGACGGTGACTTAACTTCTCGATTGGGCTTTCACCCTGGCCGTGACGAGTTTGGCACCATTGGCTGCGCACTAGATAAGTCGATGGATACATTAAGCGAACTGGTCAATAGCGTAAAAGAAAACGCCAATACGCTAAGTGAAACGTCATCTGCATTTGAACAAGACATGAAACTGAGCGAAACACAGATTACGCACCAGTACCAAACACTTGATTCTGTCGCAACCGCAATGGAAGAAATGACGGCGTCTGCCAAAGAGGTTTCGAGCATCTCTCAACAAGCGACCATGCAATCGGATCAAGATGCACAAAAAATAGAAACGAGCCGTAGCCGTGTACAGCACGTTATTGCTGAGATCGAAACCTTGTCGAGCTACATCGAGCAAGCTTCTTCATCAGTCACCAACTTAAATGAAAACACTACGCAGATTAATGATGTCATCACGACCATTAATGCGATTTCTGAGCAGACCAACCTGTTAGCTCTCAATGCCGCTATCGAAGCGGCTCGCGCAGGCGAACAAGGCCGCGGTTTTGCCGTTGTAGCCGATGAAGTCCGAACGCTGGCAAGTCGTACACAACAAGCCACGGTAGAAATCCAAGCCATGATTGAGAAGCTGCAATCGGAAAGCCAAAACATCGCTTCGATTACTGGCAGAACGGTCAAGCAAGCCCAAACAAGCAGCCAGTTGATCGATGAAATTGGTCAAGATGTCACAGCGATTGCGGACTCTGCTCGTTCATTGATGGACATGAGCGTTCAAATCTCCACTTCCGCGGAGGAACAAAGTGCGGTTGCGAATGATATCGCCTCTGAGCTTGCTGATATCCGTACTCAGTCCAGCACAATTCGAGAGGTGGCGGAGCAGTCTACTGTTGGTGTCGCGAACTTAACCAAAGCGTCGGTTTCACTCGGTGAAGTATTAAAGCGTTACCGCACTGCTTGATAACAAGGTAATAACAAATAAAGGCGCCTAATTGGGAGCCTTTATTTTCTACATTTGTATTCACTTATTTGTTTCGAGAATATAACTCGCATTCACTTTCTCTACGTACTTGTCTCGTACTCATTCTTTGGTGTAATAAAACCGAACTTATTGAATAATTTGAAGTCTATTTGAGGAGTGAAAGGAAAATAGCATTGATCAAATACCGATTGGGAAACGGTTTATTTTGAAGTGAATCTCAAGTTCTCCTTGTACCTGATGAAATAATGTTCAAGCGGACGGCGTTCCGCTATGCTTAACCTGCCAATTCCAATTTGCTGCTGGAAAACAATATGAATAATTACAACGATACAAAAGACAACGAAAACCTAAACTGCCCTATTTGCCAATGTGATGAATACTTAATCTCATCAAACGGTGAAAAATTCACGTGTGCTGCTTGTGGATTCCACACGAAAAATTTCTCATCCATTCAATGCCTTTACCAAGCGCCATATTTACAGTCAAAAATTAAACAAATTCATAACCTAAGTCATTCTCGTCATTAAACGGTTAAACAGAGCAGCCCATGAGCTGCTCTTTTAATTCATCCAAATGTTGAATGCGAATAACTCGGTCATCGTCGACTCGGTTAATGGCCTCACCATTAAATAGCTGAACCGTCTTAATTCCGGCATTCAACCCTGCTTCTACACCCTTGGGTGTATCATCGATATACAAACAATCACTAGGCAAAAAGCCCATGCTCATCGCGCTGTACATGATCAAATCAGGTTCAGGTTTCCAACTATTTGCTTCAAACGCAGAGAATACTTTTCCTTTGAATGCATCAAGCAGACCAGTTAACTCAAGTGCATATTCAATTTTATCTTTGGGTCCATTTGACGCGACGCAGTATTCTATATTGTGAGAGTCGAGGAATTGGATCAGCCTTTTAGCGCCATCCATTGGTTGTAAATGACGAACAAACAATTTTTGAACTTCTGCTCGGTATTGGGGTTCAAGAACATCAATTGGAACATTAATGTTCATCAACTCTTTGGTATCAAGAAGAATATCGGCCAGTTTTCCACCTTTAAAGTGAGAAACACATTCTTCCATCGTTAACTCTGCACCGTGTTGATTAAATACATTCACTAGTGCTTGGCAGCATAAACGCTCACTGTCGACCAACGTGCCATCACAATCAAAAATCACGCATTTAATATTGGTAATTGCCATAGCCTTCCCCTAGACGCATTTGTCGATGTCGCTGATCAAACTTATTTTTTAATACAAATGTATGGCTTAATCATATTTGAGTTTAGATTTGTTTAAACGACAGACTTGGCATTTCGTAGAAATGGGGAAAAGCAATTCCTGTTTTTCTAAGCAAGATCACCGAATGTAATCTTGCTCAGTTTGTTATGCATCAGGATACATGTATCGAACTTCGATGAAGTCATCTAAATTATCTAGCAACAGTTGGCATAATATTGGGTCAAAGTGTTTTCCTTGTTCCAACTTAAACCAATCGACGACTTCATTAATTGTCCAAGCCCGTTTGTAGCAACGCTCTGTTAATAATGCGTCAAATACATCAGCAATTGCGACAATGCGTGCGAAGAGATGAATGTCCTCACCTTTTAGATTATTTGGATAACCCGTACCGTCCCATTTTTCATGGTGTTCGTGGGCAACCACCGCTGCTAATTTGGTGATGTCACCCTCTTTCATGTTCAGCAACTCATAACCTTTAATGGTATGTTGCTTCATGATTTCACGCTCTGAACTTGTCAATGCGCCAGGCTTATCGAGAATCGATTCTGGCACGGAGATTTTACCGACATCGTGCATAGGGCTAATGATTTCAATCATTTCCACTTCACGATGCGTTAATCCGCAAAGTTGAGCCAAACGACGAGACAGTTTAGCGACACGTTTTACATGTTGGCCAGTTTCTCCAGAGCGACTTTCAATCGCCTCACCCAATACGTGAATCATCTCTTTTTGGACGTTTAGTGTTCGTTTTTGAAGCAACACAATTTTTCTATTTTTCTTATCAATCTCTTTGCGTTGGCGAATAGTCATAAACTGAATCACAACAACAAGAGAAAGCAGCACAATAATGCCGCACGTGAACAACAGTGTTTTGAGGTTTACTTTAAACAGTGGTGGTGGCGCATTAAGAATTTCAGCGTTTTTAGGGATGTCATAATGGCTGATTTCATATTTTGTAAGCGCCTTATAGTCCAAGACCGCTTCAGTGATAGCCAGCGCATGCGCCGCTGACGTCAGAGACATCCCCATCTTACTCGCCATTATCTCCGCAGCTTCATAACCAAATTGCTCAGAGCGGTTCACAAAGCCACCCAGTATTCCCGGCTCGCCTAAATAGAGTTCCCACATCACAAACACGGGGGCACGGCTTTTTGCACCAATAGCTCGAGCCACTTCTCTGTAGGTGTGATATTTACCTGAATCCCCTTCCGTATTGTAGTGAGTCAACAAAACCGCATCATTAGCACTGACTGTAGAAAGCTGATTTGCCGCCTCTTGTAGGCTCGCGTCTCTGATTTCAATCAAATTGATACGTGGAAACTTGTTCATCTCTGCTTTTACGCGTTGATATACCAGTTCTGAGGTCACACTGCGATCGGCAAGGTAATACAAATTTTTGATACGGGGACGCAAACGATTGATCAGCGAGATGTTTTCGACCACGCGATCTTCTTCGTAAATCACACTGCCATTTGTACTTACTGTATCGAGAGAAGAGTCTTTATCATTAATCCCAATCGCGACCATAGGAACATTGCGCTTGGGGTTCTGAAAATAATTTCTGACGAAACGCATGGCTGCGTCGTCAGAGATAATCACACCATCAAATTCATAAGCTCGATATTTAAACCGAAGATAACTCGCCATTTGTTGCAAATAGCCTTCGGAATGAACACGCTTCGCGTCCAAATATTCAATGGATAGTTTGACTTCGCCGTCAGTTTGCTTGAATCCCTTTTCGATTCCCGCCTGAATGTCATTAGTCCATTGATAAGACGGATCATAGGAGTGAAGCACGAGAACTCGTTTGAGCTCCCAATTTGTTTCCTCTGCTTGTACGGCAACCGTTCCTATGCACAACACAAGAGTGAGAAAACGCGCTAAACGCTTAACCATTTTTTACCCAGCCGAACCAATGCAATACTGCATATAGTAGCGCTTCATTTTTAAATGAAGCCGATATTGATCAACTTTCTATTATAATTGTGTCACATAATTTGTGATCACTATTAAGTCTTTTCGCAATATCCGCTGAAAACTGTTGTTTATCTAAAGATTGAGAAACGGCCACGTCAGAAATCAGCGTGTTACCTTCATAGCTACTTGCAATGGCGGCACCCACCGGGTTGCCATCTTTAAAACCAACGTACAACTCAAAATCCGGCGTTAAGATAATTTGGGTAAGGTATTCAACTATCATCTCTTGGTCATACTGTTCTTCCCAACGTTGAGACTGAAGAATCGAAAACATAATAGTCAGTCGATGAAAATCCACGAGGAAAATGTCATCTGCCTGCAAATTCGCTTCGCCTTCCAACAAGGAGTCTTTAGCGACGATTTGGTATTCTTGAGCATTTATTGCTTGGAAATAGGTTTCGCGACCTTTCAAGCTTTCAGGAGTGGGAAATTCAACTTCGACGAGATCGTGCAGCCACGCATTTTTGCGTTCGATGCTGGCTAACTGCTGTTCATTCATTTGAGTACCTTAAATATCTCAGGCTACAGAGTAGTAGCGAGTCAAAAACGAGGGCTGTATATGAGCCATCACACCAATATTTCGAAAACCTAACTGGATTTTCTATACCGCATTGACTCGACTCTTAAACATGAACTCGCTTTGAAGCGGTACATTAGCATGAAGCCCTTAACAAACCTAGCTAAAGTCCTGAGGTTGCGCCAAATTTTGTTTTAGATGCCAACGTCTGATAGATTGAATCTATATATTTTTCTAATTAAGGACGGAATAATGAAAAAACGTTTGCTTGCTTTAGGTTTGGTTACCATTCTTGCTGGCTGTGGCAACGATGAGGTTGGTGATGTGTCTTTGGGTATGTTTACTATGAAAGACATAAAACTGAATACGCTCGTAGACCCTGAAGTTCCAGGCGTTACTTGTCATGTAGCGAGCATCGAAGCGGACTTCAGTTTAGCGGACCCAAGCGACAGTTCAATTTCTTGCCGTCAAACTGGTGAAATTACACCGGAGATGATTACTAAAATTGATAAGAGCAAATCAGGTGAAGTGGTATTTAAAAAGTCCAAGAGCGTTTTCTTCAAATCGATGAAGATTCGCCGTATTTATGATCCAGAAAATCAAACCTTGATGTACCTTTCTTACTCAACTAAAGAGACATCAGGCAGCTTCAAACACAGTCTATCAACTGTACCTCTTTGGGGTACGAAAGCTTACATCCAACCGACTGAAGCTAAGATAAATTAAGCTCAATTCGATTACGAATTCGTCAGCCCGCTGCATTTTTCAGCGGGCAAATTTCTTTGCAATAAAACACCACGATTTTCATTTTTTTGTGATACAATCCCGCCTCTTTTTTTTCTCACTCAAGAACAAGCATGAAGTTTCCTGGTCAGCGTAAATCTAAACACTACTTCCCAACTCACGCTCGAGATCCATTAGTCAACCAAATTCGACAAGCGCCTAAGCTATACCGCCCAACCATTGTCGGTGTTGGTCAAACCATCGTAGATATCGAAGCTCGTGTGGATGATGCGTTTCTAGAAAAATACAACCTAAGTAAAGGACATTCTCTTGTTCTTGAAGAGAGCAAAGCAGATGCATTGTATGAAGAGTTAGTAGAGCAAGGGCTGATCACACACCAGTATCCTGGCGATACTATTGGTAACACGCTGCACAATTATTCTGTTCTAGCAGACAGCAAATCTGTATTGCTTGGCGTAATGTCAAAGAACATTCAAGTGGGTTCTTTCGCCTACCGCTACCTTTGCCGTACGTCTTCACGCATGAATTTAAACCACCTACAAACGGTAGATGGTCCGATTGGTCGTTGCTACACCCTTATCTCTCAAGATGGTGAACGTACATTCGCGATTAACGAAGGTCACATGAACCAACTTCTTCCAGAAAGCATTCCTGAAGAAGTATTTGAGAAAGCGTCTGCGCTTGTTGTTTCTTCGTACCTAATGCGCGGTAAAGAAGAAGACCCAATGCCTAAAGCCGTGCAGCGTGCGATTGATTTTGCCAAGAAGCACGATGTACCTGTTGTTCTTACTCTAGGTACAAAGTACGTGATTGAAGGCAATGCGAAATGGTGGCAAGAGTACATTCGTGAAAACGTATCTGTTGTGGCTATGAATGAAGAAGAAGGCGCGGCGCTTACAGGCGAAAGCGATCCACTCGCTGCTGCGGATAAAGCACTTGAGTGGGTAGATCTTGTTCTTTGTACTGCCGGGCCAAACGGTCTTTATATGGCAGGTTACACTGACGAAAAAGTGAAACGTGAAACTACACACGATATTCTTGAAAGCTCTATTGAGGAGTTCAATAAGTTTGAGTTCAGCCGCGCAATGCGCAAAGAAGATTGTGTGAATCCAATGAAAGTGTATTCACACATCGGTCCATACCTTGGTGGCCCTCTAGAAATTAAGAACACTAATGGCGCGGGTGATGCTGCACTATCTGCACTGCTGCATGACATGGCTGCAAACTCTTTCCATCAGAAAGAAGTGCCTACTTCAGAGAAACACGAAGTACGCTGTCTGACGTATTCATCACTTTCTCAAATTTGTAAATACGCGAACCGCGTGAGCTACGAAGTTCTAACTCAGCACTCTCCTCGCCTATCGCGAGCTCTGCCAGAACGCGAAGACAGCTTAGAAGAGACCTACTGGGATCGCTAAGAAGGTTAGCTTTAGAGCAAAAAATATACTTAGGTCACCGTTTGGTGGCCTTTTTGTTTTGATCTAGCGCAGTATTTAGTGGATTTTGTTACTATGTAGCACGCGAAGGCGCACGAACTTCTTTACACCTAATTTTTAACCAGTATTATTCTCGCGCAAACGTTTGCGCAACAACAATACAGTCTACATAGATTGCTTGATGTTGAACGCCGCGTGTTAGCCATATTTGGGAGTATCCATGCAGTCTGATATTGAAATTTGCCGAAACACACCGTTATCTTCCATCGATGTTATCGCTGAAAAAGCAGGTCTATTGCCTGAAGAATTTGATACACATGGAAAATACAAAGCCAAAGTACACCCTAAGTGTTTAGCCCGCCTGAATGACAACCAAAACGGCAAATTGGTTCTGGTCACCGCGATTACCCCAACTCCACTAGGTGAAGGCAAAACCGTGACAACCATTGGCCTTGCTCAAGGACTGGCGAAGCTAAAGCAATCCGTGATGGCATGTATTCGACAGCCATCAATGGGGCCTGTCTTTGGCATCAAAGGTGGTGCCGCAGGTGGCGGATATTCCCAAGTTGCGCCAATGGAAGAGCTCAATTTGCATTTGACGGGTGATATTCACGCCGTTACGGCTGCACACAACTTAGCGTCTGCAGCTTTAGATGCGCGCTTATTCCACGAGCAGCGCGAAGGATATGACGCCTTTGAAGCTCGAACTGGTTTAAAAGCATTAAAAATTGACGTTGAAAGCATTACTTGGAAACGCGTGATGGACCACAACGACCGTGCACTTCGCATGGTCAAAATTGGTTTGAACGAACATGGCAAAACCATTAACGGATTTGAGCGTAACGAAGGGTTCGATATTTCAGCCGCATCCGAGTTGATGGCCATTATTGCGTTGGCAAAAAATCTTAAAGACTTACGTCAGCGCATTGGCAAAATTGTTGTTGCTTATGATCTCGACGGTCAGCCTATCACCACAGAAGATTTACAAGTAGCAGGTGCGATGGCCGTAACGTTGAAAGAAGCCATTGCACCAACACTAATGCAAACGCTTGAGGGTGTCCCTACTCTGATCCACGCAGGCCCTTTTGCTAACATTGCGCATGGCAATTCGTCCATTATCGCTGATGAGATTGCGTTAAAACTTTCACGTTACACGGTAACTGAAGCAGGATTTGGCTCTGACATGGGATTTGAGAAAGCCTGCAATATAAAAGCAGCGGCTGCCAACAAAGCGCCTGACTGTGTGGTGATTGTTGCGACGTTAAGAGGCCTTAAAGCGAACTCCGGCCACTACGACTTGCGCCCTGGCATGGCAATTCCAGATTCGATTTTCTCGCCTGACCAAGCGGCATTGGTAGCCGGGTTTGAAAACTTAAAGTGGCACATCAAGAACGTCCATAAATATGGAATCCCAGCCGTTGTTGCGATTAACCAGTTCCCTCAAGATTGCGAACAAGAACTCATCGCGCTTCAAGATCTCATTCACGCATTCGATCCAAATGTTAAAGTCGCTATCAGCACTGCTTTTGCCCAAGGTGGTGAAGGTACGAGAGATCTAGCACAGCATGTCGTTGATGCTTGCGAAAAAACTACGAATTTCCGACCTCTATATCAGAAACATCAATCCCTTCAGGAGAAGCTGATGTCTGTGTGTGAAGCTGGATATGGTGCGACAAATGTTGAAATGAGTGAACTTGCAACTCAGCAATTGGCTCATTTTGAAAAACTAGGGTTTAACGAATTAGCTGTTTGTATTGCTAAAACGCCACTTTCTATCACCACCGATTCTTCAGTAAAAGGCGCGCCAGTTGGCTTTACTGTTCCAATTCGTGAACTGCGTTTATGTGCCGGTGCTGGCTTCGTGTACGCATTATCGGGTAGCGTTATGACCATGCCCGGTCTTCCTGACAAGCCAGCGTTTATGAATCTCGACCTTGATGAAGATGGTAATATCATCGGTTTGTCATAATGAGCTTCATTTAAATGAAATCAAACACAAAGGGAGCTAGACAGCTCCCTTTATCTTACTGTTTTAAATAGGTTTTACATTGTAAATCAATAATCTCTTTAAATCCCCAGATTCTATACCGCCCCAATATAATGCACTGTCTATTTTTTAATTCACTAATATAGTGCATCAACTCTCGGTCACAAAATTCATCATTTTGATTTTTAAAGAAATATTCAATGGCGCGATTCTTGTACTACAGTTTGCAGTAGCTAACAAACAAACCAGCACATGTCATTCTAAATTGTTGCGTTGTATAACACCTCCTCCGGTTAAGCACGGTTTAGACGCATGTAGAACAAGGGAAAGGGAATATTATGCAAGACGCACTCGCTGTAATTTTAGCAGGCGGGATGGGCTCACGACTTAGCCCACTCACTGATGATCGAGCCAAACCTGCGGTACCATTTGGCGGCAAATACAGAATCATCGATTTTACGCTAACCAATTGTCTTAATTCAGGTTTACGTAAAATTCTAGTGCTTACTCAATACAAATCTCACTCACTACAAAAGCACCTTCGTGACGGTTGGTCGATTTTTAATCCCGAACTTGGTGAGTACATTACGGCAGTTCCGCCTCAAATGCGCAAAGGTGGTGCATGGTATGAGGGTACCGCCGACGCCATCTACCACAACTTGTGGTTACTATCGCGGAACGACGCAAAATACGTTGTTGTGTTATCTGGTGACCATATCTATCGTATGGATTACGCAGCGATGCTTGAGGAGCATAAAGAGAAAGGGGCAAAGCTGACCGTCGCTTGTATGGATGTTCCAGTAAAGGACGCCTCTGCTTTCGGAGTTATGGGAATCGCTGAAAACGGACTGGTTAAGTCTTTTGTCGAGAAGCCCGAAAACCCACCTACTCTTCCAGACGATAAAACCAAGAGCCTTGCATCAATGGGGATCTACATCTTTGATATGGATGTGCTCAAAGAAGCGCTGACCGAAGATGCGAAACTGGAAACGTCTAGCCATGACTTTGGCAACGACATTATTCCAAAATTGATCGACACCGAATCGGTTTACGCTTACAAGTTTTGTGGCAGCAAAGGTCGTGTCGATAAAGATTGTTACTGGCGTGATGTCGGGACAATTGACTCCTTCTATGAAGCAAATATGGATTTATTGGAACCAGTACCGCCGATGAACCTTTACCAATCTAACTGGGCTATCCGCACTTACGAACCTCAATTTCCACCAGCGAGAACCGTCTCTTCTGCAACAGGAAACGAAGGTATTTTCATCAACTCGATCATAGCTACCGGTGTTATCAACTCAGGTGGCTCAGTCCAGCACTCGATCATTTCATCAAATGTGCGTATTCAAGACAGCGCGACCGTTGTAGATTCCATCATTTTTGATGATGTAGAAGTCGGTGAAGGCAGCCAACTGGTGAATTGCATCGTCGATAAACACGTTCGCATACCGCCGAATACACAAATCGGCATCAATAAGGTTGAAGACGCCAAACGCTTCAAAATCTCAGAAAAAGGCATTGTTGTTATACCGGAGAGCTACCAGTTCTGAAAGTCCTCAATTCAAACGACAACATGAACGAAAAAGCGCACGATAATTACCGTGCGCTTTTGTTTAAGTACCTATGAAAGTTAGGTAATAACAGTTAATCAATAATGATTAGATGTTACATACTGTAGCCCAGCTACCGTCGCTACCTGGTTCAGAAGCCGTCCACCAGTTTGCTTGGTAAACCACACCATTGTGGATGACTTTATCACCTTGATTTGCATGGCTTGGGTTACCTGCCCAGTCAGTTTGTGGCAGATTTGGGTATGTTACCAAACCAGCAGTATCACAAGAACCTGGTTCAGTTGTACCGCCACCGCCAGTACCCGCGTTTAGGTCACCGATTGGTAGATCTGGTTGCTCAAACTTGAACGCAAACTCTTTACCACCAGAAATCACTGAGTAGTTCGCAGGACCAGAGATTGGTAGGTAGTAAACCATATCAAGCTCGTAAGTACCGCCTGCTGGCAGATCTTTCCATGCTGGTAGAGAGAACGACACGCGGTGCATTACGCCATCCAAACCACCGATGTTGTTTGCACGAGTATGTCCAGAAGCAATCACTTTCAAACCGCCACCAGATTGGTCTTTCGCGTTGTCCGGCGCAGATACTGGGATATCGAATTGGAATTCAGTACCGCCAGGGATCGCTTGACCTGTGTTGTTCGTAAATGTGATCTTAGGGTTAATTGGGTAGTTTTGGTCGCCAACTTTGAAGCCGCCAACACTAACAGTAATATCTACAGCTTCAGTTGGTGTTGGACCAGTCGCTACTTTGTTACCGTAAGGCGTTGCAGACTTAAACTTGTCGTAGATAGCTTTGGTCATAGTGTTACCCATGTGGTATTCACCATTACCCGCAGCACACGCTTGCTCAGTTGCATCGATAGCAGTACGGTTGCCATTTGCATCTAGTACGTAACAGTTGTAGTCACCTGCTAGTTCCCAGAACATGATACCGCCGATTTCTTTATCGATAACGTAGTCCGCTTTCACTTCGATAGAAGCTTTATCTTCTGTAGATAGGAATACGCCCTTCTCTGCGTTCCACAACCAAGGAGCTACAGCAACACTGTCGTAATTACGAGTGTACGTACCAACCAATTTGTCAGAAGGATCGTTCACTGGATCTAGACCGTAAG
Source organism: Vibrio sp. GLN_1 (assembly GCF_043106015.1). NCBI lineage: Bacteria > Pseudomonadati > Pseudomonadota > Gammaproteobacteria > Vibrionales > Vibrionaceae > Vibrio > Vibrio sp. GLN_1. The sequence goes on along the minus strand of NZ_JBICMD010000036.1, from coordinate 701,370 downwards.
CTTGAGCGTAAGAACCCCAAATGCCTTTCTCTAGGTTCTTCGCGTGCCACATAGGGTTCGAGCCTGCGCCCATTTCACGACCTTGTGGATCTAAATCGTGCCACATGTTGTCGATGCCGATAGCACCGTTACCACAGTTGTTCTTCTCACCTTCACCAGTGCCTGGTTGACACTCAGCTTGGTTAGGTAGCGCAGCTCGGCCCCAAAGACCATTGTCACCACCAGTTACGCCTTGCCAACCACGAGTGTAGTAAGGAACACCAATGTTGATACGGCCTGCTGGCATAGAACCACGGAAGTAATGGTAAGCCCAGTCAGTATTCAAGTAACCAATACCGCCATAAGCTGCTGTGCCGTATACGTTCCACTGTGCTAGCTCAGAGTCTTTGCCTGTATCGAATAATGCCGCGTTGTGGCCAACGTGATCGTTCCAAGCACCGTGCAAGTCGTAAGACATGATGTTTACGTAGTCTAAGTACTTAGTTACATCGAAGGTTTCCATACCGCGTAGCAGGTAACCAGATGATGGCGCTGCGATAGTCAGCATGTAATGCGTACCATCTTGAGCAGAAGCTGCATCTAGTTTTTCACGAAGTACTTTCATCAGCTCTTGGTAAGAAGCCCATAGGTACTGACGACGTGGTTCCATGAAGTCTTTATCGTAAGGGTTACCAGCACCAGCCATTGATGTTGGGTATTCGTAGTCGATATCCAGACCATCGAACTTGTACTTACGCATCATTTCAACTGCAGAAGCTGCGAACTTCTCAATGCCAGCATGGTTGATAGAACCATCAGCATTGGTCGTCATTGTGTAGAAGCCACCATCAGCAACACGATCGCCATTTGCATCGAAGTGACCGCCGGTTTCAGCCCAACCACCAATCGAGATTAGCGTCTTAACATCGTGTTTTTGCTTGTAAGTTGCTAGTGCACCAAAGTGACCTTTGAAACCAAGCGTAGGATCGACTTCAACACCTGGCCATGTCTTGCCAGTTGCTGCGTTGTTTGGATCATTAACATCGCCAACGTTCACTTTACCGTCAGAACCGATGCTCACAAACGCGTAGTTGATGTGAGTTAGCTGTTCCCAAGGAATGTCTTTAACAAGGTAAGTTGATTGCGGGTCATCACCTGCGCGCCAGCTCGTGAAGTAGCCGATTACACGACGTGGGTGATCCGCACCCATTTTCTCACGACCTTCTTCGTCGTAGATTGAACAGTAAGGTACGTCCACGCCTGTTGTTTGGTAAAGACCGTCAGGACGACAGTTAGACGCCACTGCGCCACCATTTACAGTTAACGTAGCAATTGCAGAGTCTGTGCTTGCACCTGCGTTATCTGTCGCTTTCGCGTATACCGCTAGAGCGCCCGCTTTTGAAGGCGTTACGTCTAGTGTGTAAGGGGCAGCGGTTGCTGTACCAGCTAATGCGCCAGCAACGTAGAAGTCAACTTTAGCAACGCTACCATCCGCGTCTGCCGCGTTAGCAGTAAGCGTAACAGTACCGCCTAGCTCGATTGAAGTGGCTGAAAGCGCAACATCCACTGTAGGCGCTTCATTACCTGGTTGAGCTGAAGCAATCGTAAGCGTTACTGAACTTGCAGTACTTACCGCACCAGCGTCATCATAAGATTTAGTTGAAAACTCGTGTACGCCTTCAGTTGCAGTCCAAGATGCAGTGAAAGGAGCCGAAGTAGACTGACCAACTAAAGCACCATCAACAAAGAATTCAACTTTGCTAATTGTGCCATCAGTGTCTGCAGCATCTGCGGCTAGGTTAACCACTTCACCAGCGGTGATAGATGCCGACGCAGAAGGAGCGGTTAGAGTCACCGTCGGGATTTCATTTTGTGGTGGATCAACAGGACCTGTTCCATCACAAGCACCAAGAGATTCCCACTCGCCCCACTGGCCAGCTTGTGCAGGGTTATTGTTTTGCGTCCAGTAACGCGCTTTGTATGCGTTACCTTCGTGCTGAACTTGGTCGCCGCCATTATAAACTTTTGACGAATCCCAAACTTCTAGAGGGGCACAATCAACCGCTGCGTAGCTGTTGAAGGCCAATAGACAAGATGCAGTCAGCGTACTTAGCGTAAAGACACTTTTCACTGCTTTCCCGTTTTTAAGGTGCATAATCGCTCTTCCTTAAGTTATTGTTAAAACAATATTAAACGTGTTTGAAACAACACGTTCTTACTTTTATTTCGACGTAAAATAACTTAAGTACAAGTTGGAAATTTCACACTATGTATTTGCGAGTTTTCAACACCACCTCTCAAGAATCCACTAAATGGTTGCAACAAAATACCTATTATTTGGCACCAGCAACTAATTTTATAATTCGAATAAATAAGTGACTCGCAAATTAATAAAAAAGGCGAAAAAAGTCGTCATTTTGAAATAAAGATCACTATGCCTTTGTTGACCTTGGTGTTTCATTGAAATGTCGCTTGTACTCGCGACTAAACTGTGATGGGCTGCTGTAGCCTACGAGTCGAGCAGCATCATTAACTCGTTTCCCTTCGAGTTGAATCAAATCTCTCGCTTTATTGAGACGCACTTTTTTGATGTATTGCAAAGGTGATTCTAAGGTTACGCTCCGAAACGCTTGATGAAATGCCGAGATACTCATGTTGGCCTCTTCCGCCAATGTTTGGACATTCAATTGCTCTTGGTATTCGGCATGAACTCGATTGAGTGCTTTTGCAACTCTCGCGTAGGAACCTTCTTGGTGAGCCAATTCAAACAACACGTGCCCTTCTTTGCTTACAAGCGTTCGATAGACAATTTCTTCTAGTAAGGACTCGCCCAATATCGCCACATCCAAATCGTTGCAAAGCGCCTTCATTAATCGCTTGCAAGCATCGAGCATGGCGTCGTTCATTCGAACCGATTTGAGGCCACAACGTTTAGAATCTTCGCAGATATTACTGAATTTCTGTGCTTCGAGCTTTTTCACAAGTTTGTGCAGCAGCGTGGGCGAGATGTCGATAGAAATACCGAGCAAAGGCTCATTGTTGGTGGCAAATGCTTCACACTCTAGAGGCATAGGTACGCCCACCACCAAATAGTCATCCGGACCATACTGAACTGGCGTTTGCCCTATATGGATGTTTTTATGCCCTTGGCCAAGCACAATGATCCCTGATTGATACACAAATGGTTGACGGTTATTGCCTTTGCTACTGCGATAAAACCAAACGCCTTCGATAGCAGTTTGCTTGATGCCTTCTAAATTGTGCAGATCATGCTTTTCAACATACTGCTGCATGGTTTCGGCTAATGTGTTCATGTAATGCTCCATAAACCGTCAATCGGTCTACGCTCTGTTGTCATTTTGCTCACTATACTTTCTCTTCTGTTTCCGATTCCAGCGCTATAACAACAATTTTGTAGAAATAGGCAAGTAATTTACAGAAATCGACCTACAACACGACAAAAAGTCGTACTAATATGCACGTATTCAATCTCCTCAACTGGAAACAAGAGGTCTGCAATGAACTTTTCTTATGTCAACCCAACCAAAATTTTCTTTGGCCAACAACAAATCGCATCAATCAAAGACGCGATCCCAGCGGATCAAAAGGTCTTGGTGATTTACGGTGGTGGCTCAATCAAAAAGAACGGCGTATACGACCAAGTAGCAGAAGCGCTCACTGGCCACAAATGGTCTGAGTTTTCTGGTGTAGAGCCAAACCCAACAAAAGAAACATTGGATAAAGCGGTCGCTATCGTAAAAGATCAAAACATCGACTTTATTCTTGCTGTTGGTGGTGGTTCGGTTATCGACGGTTCTAAATACGTTGCGGCAGCATCAAAGTACGATGGTGACGGCTGGGACATTATGATCGGTAAGCATCAAGTTACAGAAGCAACACCGCTTGCGGCTATCCTAACGCTACCTGCAACTGGTTCAGAATCCAACATGGGTGCAGTGATTACAAAAGCAGAAACTCAAGACAAACTGCCGTTCATGTCTCCTGCTGTACAGCCTAAGTTTGCAGTGTTAGATCCAGATGTAATGAAAACGCTGCCTGAACGTCAGCTTATTAACGGAATTGTGGATGCTTGGGTACACGTTTGTGAGCAATACATTACACTGCCTACTGGAGCGATGGTACAAGACGGTTACGCAGAAACCTTGCTAAAAACTCTAAAAACGCTTGGCGAACAGTTTGCAGAGCGCGATGACGACCAATGGCGCGCAAACCTCATGTGGTCTGCAAACCAAGCATTGAATGGTTTGATTGGTAGCGGCGTTCCTCACGATTGGGCAACGCACATGATCGGTCACGAGCTGACTGCTCTTTGGGGCGTTGATCACGCACGTTCTCTTGCCATCATCCAACCATCACTGCTGCGTAACCAGATGCAATTTAAGCGCGCAAAGCTTGAGCAAATGGGTCGTAATGTATTTGGTTTGGAGTCTGGTGATGATCTTGCAGAACGTACTATCGAAGCCATCGAAGCGTTCTACCACCAACTTGGTGTAGCAACTCAACTAGACAACTACGGTGAAAGCCGCGAGCAAGCGATCGATGCTATCATTGACCAACTCAACAAACACGGAATGACGGTTCTGGGTGAAAACCAAGCGATTACTCTTGAACGCAGCCGTGAAATTTTAGAATTAGCCGTCTCATAACAGCAACAACTGTTCACTGCCCTTTCTAGGGTTTAACGGTATTGTGACTTAACGGTCACAATACCGTTTTTTTATGCTATTTTGTAAGCTTCAACGCGTTCAAATATTGGGCATTCTAAAAACAACAATTAATGCACAAAATTAAGTGTTCGCGTTGGTCAGTAAAGTGGCGACCGTTTAGCTTTACATACACAAAAAATAAAATTGAAATCAAAGGTCTAACTTACGCATTTGTTAGATCTTTTTGTTTAGAGTAGCACTACGCTACTCACGTTTGTCTGTTCGAGAGTTCTTTATATATGTGGCTAGTTGTCGTTGTATTAGCATTCATACACATCATAAGTGTCCGTAAAGGGCCGAAATGGCTATTTTACGTATCAAAGCCATTGCCTGTACTTGTGATGATTGGCATTTTGCTTAATTCTCCCGCGAGTCAACTTCCTTACACTCAGTGGATATTAGTGGGTTTATCGTTGTCACTACTCGGTGATTTACTACTAATGTTACCGCGAGATAAGTTCATCATTGGTCTAAGCCTATTTTGCTCTGCTCATTTGTCCTACAGTTATGGCTTTAGCTTAATGTCGGCATGGCATTTCACTCCTTGGCTTCCTATTGCTTTGTTTGGGCTCGGCATTTGCTTTTACTGGCTGTTTCGACCTGACCTCGGCAAAGAAAGAATCCCTGTCGCGATCTACATTTGGGTTTTGATGACCATGTGTTGGATGGCCATTGAGTATTATCTAAGTGGGAAAACGCAGTCGTCTTCGTTTGCGGTGTTAGGAAGCTTTATCTTCATCATTTCCGGCACGGTGCTGGCTTTTGAGCGCTTTGGTGGTTACTCGGTATTTTCTCGGCAAGTGGTGATGGTCACGTACTATTCCGCGCAAACTTTAATGGCGATGTCCGTAATTGCCATCGTGATTCGTTATCCGTATCTCACGGTGATCAGTTAATTTTCTATACCGCAGATGGTTGTTCGCCACTCTGAATTTTGATGAAAAAAGCGTTTGAGCTTACTGATGTAGACCTCAAACGCTTTGTTGTTATCGCGACTTGTAATTGCCCTTTTCAATTCCGTGCTTTTTCATTCTCAAATACAGCTTTTTACGTGGTATTTGCAGATGGTTTGCCGCATCCGTAATTCGCCCGGAGTGCAAAAACAGCGCATCTTCTATGAGCTGCTTTTCAAAATCGTCCACCAAATCATCCAATGGAAGCTGAATCTCATTTTGTGAGTAGATGCGCTCTTTACCCGTTAACTTAACAATTCCGATTGCGTATAACTCAGCGATGTTTCTTAGCTCACGGATGTTGCCCGGCCACGGATAACCTCTCAGTAGCGCGAGATAGCTAGAGTCGACATTTGGCAATGTTTTGCCTAATTTCTTACAACTCAGTTTTAAGAAGTAATGAAATATCGTCACGATGTCGTCAGGGCGCTGACGCAATGGCGGTACGTGAACCACGCCTTGGTTGAGTAGATAGTACAGTTCCGGCAGCAATTGATTTTTGGTGATGTACTCTTCCGGTTCTGAGTCAAAAATCGTTACAACACGCAGATTCTTTTTCCCACAACGTTCTCGCGCCAGTAATAATTGAGCCAGATGCCGTTGTCCCTCTTCAGGTAGTTCAGGTAAGTTCTCCAACACAAGTAAACACGACTGCTGTTTGTCGATGGCCTCATCAATGCTATCCATTGTTGTGCTAGCACTGAGAGCAAAAGAGCCATACTCCGTTTCTTCACTCTTAGACATCATGTCTTTAATTAACCCCGCGACGCTGTGACGCCCAGTGCCCGACTCACCATAAACCACCACGTGTGTGTCCAGTAACGCGTATTGGGCGACAAGCTTGCGGATCTGCTCCATATGCGCAGACTTACCAATTAATGAGCGCGAAATAGATTTCTCCGCCTGTAGCTGCAATTCCACCTGGCTGCTTCGAGTTTCAAGCTGCTGTTTTACTAGTGTTAAGAGCTCCGCAGGATTGATCGGTTTTTCTAAAAACTCACATGCGCCCTGCTTTACTGCATCAACCGCCATTGGAATATCGCCGTGCCCAGTGATCACAATGACAGGGATTCGCTCATCGACGTTTTTGATCATCCGAAGCAGTTCTAATCCATGCATTTGCGGCATGTACATATCGAGAATAACAACGCCCGCCCACTCTGGAGAGACATATTGCAGCGCTTGTGTTGGGTCGTTAATGGCTTTTGACTTGATTGATGATATGTTCATCAAGTACGAATAAGAGTCCAAAACATCCTGATCATCATCGACCAATAATACTGAATATGGGTTATTGCTCATTAGGTAACTCCAACACAACCATCGCACCTTTTTCTAATGAGGAAGCGAGGTAGATACTTCCTTTATGCTTTTCTATTAATGACTTACAAATATTCATCCCCAGCCCTAGGCCAACTTCTTTTGTCGACACAAAAGGCTGAAAAATCCGCTGCACAATCTCTTCACCAAACCCAATGCCGTTGTCACTGATTGCAATCAGTGTGGTTTGGCTGGTTCGTTCCACCAGCGCCATTTGGATCCGTTTTTGTTCGTCCCTTGTGCTTTCCATCAACGCATCACAACTGTTTACTAAGACGTTAATGAAGACCTGTTCTAGCGCCAACATGTCGCCTTGCACTTTTACATCATCAGGTAACTGGTTTGCTATGATGATCTGTTGACGCTTCGCTCGCGTGTTCACAATGGTGGATGCTTGCTCCGCCACCTCATGAACACTTACAGACTTCACTTCTCTTTCACCTTCTGGCTTGCGAGCGAATTGGCGCAAACTGTTGATGATCTTACTCATCCGAGTTGCCAAACCTTCGATGTGGGTAATGGATTCACCAACCTTTTCTGGAGATTCCTGTTCGAGGAACATTCTCGCGCTGTATAAATACGTCGACATTGCGTTTAATGGCTGATTAAGCTCATGCGCTAAACTGGTCATGGTTTGCCCTACAACCGCCATTTTTGCAGCTTGAATCAACTCATCTTGCGTCTTTTTGAGATTGTCTTCGGTGCGAATACGCTCTTCGATTTCATTTTCTAGCTGTTGGTTTTTCAGTAGCAAATCTTGCGTTTTTTCTAGCACCCGACTTTCCAAGGTACGCGTGGTCATTTCTTGATGAGTGACATCCGTAATGGTCATGATCAGTTTGTATTCAGCACCATGAGCGAAAGGACGAATATCGAAACGCACATACTTTGGCTTCTCGTCTCCAAGTGACAATGTCACATGAATTTTGCCGAGTTCAATCCACAAGTGAGAACCATCGAATACCTTTTTTAGTTGATCTCGACAGCTCTCTGGGAAGTACTCCCAAATCGGATAACTTTCGTTAACCTCACCAAGTTTCAACAACTTACGCGCGCTTAAGTTTGCTGATTCCACTACGCCATTGAGGTCACTGGTAATCAAACTCGCCGTAGTGTTGTTGATTAGGCTCAAAGCGTTAGTCCGCTGAATTTCCTGTACCTTTTCACCGTACTCGATGAGCTTTTCACTCAAGCGTCCGATCTCATCATTGCCGTCCACCACAACCGGATGGCTCAGGTCGTTTTTGATGATGGCATCAATACTGTCACCTAACCCTATTAAACGTGCCACAATGCGGCGGTTGATGAAGTAATACGTCAAGAACATGCTCGTCATGATCGACAAACTAAAGCAGACGATCAAAACGTGGTTGCCATAAGACACACGCTCGGCGGTTTCACTCTTAACCTGTTTGAACGTTTGGTCCGCAGTAGAAACCAGTTCACCGATTTGTTCATGAATGGCTTCCATGCTGAGCGCGATTTGCTCTTGTATTTTCTGAATGTCGCCGTTCAGCGTCACTAATGACATCAATTGTTTATCGAACGCGCCTTCTGGACTCAACACAACCACAAGTTCTTGCAATAACTGTTTGTAAGCGATTGAGGTTGGCTGATTCATTAAGGTTGTGCTGCTTTCTTGCAGATCCATCAAGCGAAAGTGAATCACCTTCATCCCATTGTCGACCTGCTCCGGCATTGATGCGCCAGCAACATCAATCGCCATGTCGTACACCGCCGATTCAATATCGATGACCCGTTGCAAAGTACTCAATTGCACCAGCAAGTTTTGAATTTCTTTCGAGTCGTTTACCCGCTCAATCTGCCAGTGCACTTCTTGTCGAACCGGTTTGAGCTCAGAGCGAATATCTTGGTGAAGCCAGTTAATCTGCTCCATCAGTTGATCGACGCGGCGAGTTTGATCGATGCGAGTTGAAATCATATCCACGTACTTTTCCAGTAGCGAGGCAAGGCCAGCTTCCGATTCGAGCAATTGATAAAACTCCGAGCTCATCTTATTGCTTTTCAGAACTGTCGAAATCTCGGCCAATTGCTCGTTGACCTGCATGGCTTGTTCAGTCAGCTGTACTTTGTTGTCTACCGCTTGCAGCGCTTCTACGCGGCGGTTAATTTCACTGGTTTTACTTTCGAGAAAATAGCTGGCGTTATATTTAGGCACGCTATCTTCCAACAAAAGGCGCACCTGATTATCCAAGCTGTTCCATGTCGCCCAAGCGACCAAACACACCACGGTGAGCAAGAGCGTGCTGCAAGCAAAAGCGGCAATTAAGCGGGCACCAATGGTTTTGTATTTCGGGTATAACACTACTTCTCTTTCCCTCGCCATTGAGCCAATTGCTGATTTACGTTGTCCAGTTTTTCCGACATCGCACGCCCCAATTCATGGGAAAACTCTGCCAATAACGCTTGGTAGTGCGTCATGCCAACTTCGGAATCTTTATCCATGGTCGACAGCTTTTGCGCAATTTCGGTTACTTGCGCTTTGCTCAGTGGCAATTCAAACAGTTGTTTTTCAATGGCTTGTAGCGAACGTTGTTTCTCTGGTTTTCCGTCGGCAAGTCGATTCAATTTAATGAGCGAGAGCCAAGCATCTTGAAGCTCCGGTAAGCGCTTGGTGATCGCGGTATCAAAAATCAAGTTGATTAACGCTTCGCGTGGCATTACCTGTTCTAGGTCGAGAACGGGATTTTCTCCACCGTATCGAGCCGTATCGTCAAGCGCTGTTTTGGAGAAGGTGCTGCTTTCCATCTGCTCTTGTACTTCTTTCGAAAGCAAATGAGCAATAAAGGACTCTGCCAACTTATCACTCTTGCCCCGATTGATTTGCGCAATATAGGTAGGCATCAGCGTAAAGTCTTGGTCATAAGCAAAGCCAACGTAGTCGAACTTGCGTTGCGCAATCAGTGCGTAGCTGTCGATCGTCGGCCCAATACCAAACTTACCTTTGGCGATATAATCCGCCACTCCAAAACTGCGAGAAGAGATCGTCGCGAGGTTCGCTCCCACATTGAGTAAAATCCGCCAGCCCTCTTGCCAACCATATTGACTAAGCACACTCTCGACCATCAATTGCGTGGTTCCGGAGCGGCTTGGCGTGCTCATGGTAACGTGACCAAAGTACAGCGGATTAGTCAGATCTTGAAAACGCTTCGGTTCTGGTAAATGGTTCGCGGCCAAATAATCTTTGTTCCAAACAATCCCGGCGCCTGAGTATCCAAACGCCACGACTTGATCGTTATTGGGTAATAGATAAGGCGACAACCATTTCGGCACTTGCACACGCGCCGACATATCAGCCAAACGATGTTCATTAGACAGCTCTTGCATCAGAAACGGCGACGAGCTCAACACCAAGTCGATATCCTTCATGTAGCTTTTGCTGAGCAATTGCAGGCTTGATTGAGTGCGTCGGTGAACCACTCGGACTTCAGCATCAGGGTAGTGCTGCGTAAAGTCATCCACCAAAGCAGTGATTGGTGCTTGAGAGAAGGTCGTGAGTATCACCAACTCTTTTTCTGCTGCCATTGTGAGTGGTGCATAAAGCGCCGCACCAAGAAGTAAACGACGCCCAAATTGCTTGAAATCAGCCATCAAATTAACCAAAAACCTTAAATAGTGTGCGGTAACTCAAATCTATGAAAGATTGTCAAAAAATCTTACAGAGTATGTTTGAGTCACTATTGACGCACTTCAACCAGAACTAAGCATATTCTATCAGTAACAAGTGTCAGCCTAACGTTCTAAATTCCCGTTTTTGACTCAACCTAAATATCAATATGGGTCAATTCTGTCTCAAATTCATGCCTTTGTACTGTGCAATCTGTCACTTCAAGATAGCCCTGCAACAAAACATTTGTGATTAAAACTTGGAGTGCAAGATGTTTAATTTCTTTAAAACACGCCCTGACCTCCCTCTTTCAGATGGCTCGAAAGAGGAAATGCAAGCGCGTTTCAAACGCTACCAATGGCATGTATTTTTAGGCTTGGTTTTCGGTTACGCCGTCTTCTACGTAGTTCGTATGAGTTTAGGTGTTGTTAAAAAACCAATGCTGGATGCAGGCATCGTAACCATCGAAGAACTCGGTATCATGGGTTCGGCTTTCTTCTTCACTTACGCTTTTGGTAAGTTCTCGAACGGCTTCCTTTCTGACTATGCCAACATTGGCCGATTTATGTCGTTCTCTCTACTACTGTCTGGTATCACCGCAGTATTCATGGGTTTGAACACCACGGCATTCTTCTTTGTTCTGCTTTGGGGTCTAAACGGCTGGTTCCAATCTGTTGGTTCAGCACCGTCTTGTGTGTCTCTGTTCCAATGGTTCTCACCAAAACAACGTGGTAGCCGTTACTCTATCTGGGGTGGCTCACGTAACATCGGTGAAGGTATCACTTGGATCCTAACGGCGTCTCTAGTGAGCTACTTCGGTTGGCGCGCAGGTTTCATCGGTGCGGGTATTGCAGCGATTGCAGCAGCGATTTGTATGTTCTTCATCCTAAAAGACCGTCCACAAACTTACGGTTTGCCAGATTCAGCAACAGCATTCGACGAAGAACCTGAGATCAAGAAAAAGAACGATCCGCAAGCAACTCGTCGCGCTCAAATGTTCATCCTGAAGCAACCAACCGTTTGGCTAATTGCAGCAGCGTGTGCAGCGATGTACATCTCTCGCTACGCGATGTCTTCTTGGGCAGTGCTTTACCTACAAGAAGCAAAAGGTTACTCACTGATTGACGCTGGCTTCGCAATGTCTACATACCCTATCGCGGGTCTAGCAGGTGCAATCCTATCAGGCATCATCTCTGACAAGGTGTTCAACTCTAACCGCCATATCCCGACTCTACTTTACGGATTGGCGAACATCGGTGGCATGTGCTTGATGTTCTTCGGCCCAGATAACCGCATCGTTGACGCAGTAGCACTCGGTATGATCGGTTTCGCTATCGGTGGTCTGGTTGTGTTCCTTGCAGGTCTAACTGCTTGTGACTTGATGCCTAAGAACGCAGTTGGCGCAGTGAAAGGCTTCATCGGTCTGTTCTCTTACATCGCCGCTTCTGGTCAAGAGTTAGCGTCAGCTTCTCTAATCAAAATCACAGAGGTTGATGGCGTAACTAAATACGACTTCTCTCAAGCGCAATATTTCTGGCTGGCTGCTGGTGTGATTTCTCTACTTCTTGCTCTAACAGTTTGGAATGCGAAGAAAGTGGTTGATATCGACCCAGTTGAAGAAAAAGAGCTAGAAGCTCGCCCTAGTCACTAATCCTGACTAAAGCGGGAGGCAACTCCCGCTTACTCCCCCAATGTCTTAAGTTCTTTTGCAAAGAGTGCTTACGAGATTGATAGAAAATCCCCCCGATTTCTATTTTCCTTTTTAAGTGTCGATTGAGGTGACAAATGTGTAAAACCAAAATTGTGGCTACGCTAGGCCCAGCAAGTGAAAGCCGCGAAACACTAACTAAATTGATTCGAGCAGGCGCGAACGTAGTCAGACTCAATTTTTCTCACGGAACGGCGCAAGAACACATTGCCCGCGCGAATTTAGTTCGTGAAATTGCGGCCGAACTCGACACTTATGTTGGTGTGTTAGTCGATTTACAAGGCCCTAAGATTCGTATTTCTTGCTTCGAAAATGGCGCAGTTCTACTCAATCAAGGCGACGTATTCACGCTGAGCGGCACACTTGACGCACAATCGGGAACCCAAGAAATGGTTGGGCTTGATTACCCAGAGCTGATTCAAGACGTGAACGAAGGCGATATTTTGTTGCTAGATGATGGCCGCATTCAGCTAAAAGTAAGCCAAGTACAACGTGACGAACAGTGGATTAAAACCGCAGTATTGAACAGCGGTAAATTGTCTAACCGTAAAGGCATTAACTTGTTAGGTGGCGGTCTTTCCGCTCCGGCTCTTACCGCGAAAGACATTCAAGACATCGACACCGCAGCTAAACTTCGAGCCGACTTCCTTGCCATTTCTTTCCCACGCAATGCACAAGATATCGAATACGCTCGCAGCTTGGCGCAAAAAGCAGGTTGTCACGCCAAGATTGTCGCGAAGGTAGAACGCGCAGAAGTGGTTGAAACCAAAGAAGCCATGGATGATGTCATTAAAGCATCAGACATCATTATGGTTGCTCGCGGCGATTTGGGCGTAGAGATTGGCGACGCACGACTGCCAATGGTGCAAAAATCATTGATCAATCGTTCTAAACATTGGGGTAAGCCTGTCATTACCGCGACCCAGATGTTGGAATCGATGATCGAGAATCCTCTCCCAACTCGCGCTGAAGTGTTAGACGTGGCAAACGCGATTATCGACGGAACAGACGCCGTGATGCTGTCGGCGGAATCGGCGGCGGGTAAATACCCAATCGAAGCGGTCGAAGCCATGGTTCGCATCGCACAAGGTGCAGAGCACGAGCTGGAATGCAACCATGACTGCTGGGATACTCTGCAACACTTATGTTCTAACCCAGGCAAAAGTTTCGCGCTTTCATCAATGATTTCGGCTTCTCGCGTTCATCAAGACCTTGGCGTTGCGATTTTAACCCAACATGGTGAAACACCCCTGTTGATGTCTCGCTGCCAAAGTAAAACTAAGATTTGGGCTCTGAGCGACAACCCAGCTTTACTTGCACAAATGACCATTCTACGCGGTGTTGAACCTTTGTATTTCAAAGCAGCAGAAAGCCACGTCGATCTCGCGCCACAGTTAGTGGAATGCTTACGTCAAAAGGCCAACGAAGCACATATTTCCTCCATTTTGATGACCCAACTCGACTCCATCGAAGGCATGGGTGAAATCAACGCGTGTCGCTTGCTGAGCTTGAATGTGTCTTCTCACATGAAGCCAGCGGAAGAAATCGCAGCTTAGGTTTACCTCCCCCTTATTCAAGCTCGACCTTGAATTTCTCCCCCATAACTTGCTCCACAGGGACTTGACCTGCCAAATGGCAGGTCCTTTTTATTGCGCACGATATAACCAACCATTCGCTGACTCTTGGAATATGAGCGTTAACTTAATGAAATCGCATTCACAACTTGTTATTGTAGAGCGATTGTTATCCCTAAAAGCGTGCCCCTTTGAAAGAGAACACTCCCGTCGTCGAATTTAGCAACGTAAACAAGTGGTATGGCGATTACCACGCTCTAAAAGATATCAACTTCTCCGTACATTCTGGCGAGATCGTCGTTGTGTGTGGCCCTTCTGGTTCAGGAAAATCAACGCTCATTCGTTGCATCAACCATCTTGAATCGATTCAAGAAGGCCAACTTTACGTGTTCGACCAGCCTTCTCATGCAAAATCTCTCAAGCCCGGTAAAATCGGCATGGTGTTCCAGCACTTCCACCTTTTTCCTCATTTGACTGTACTGGAAAACCTTACCTTAGCGCCGATTCGCACACTCAAATTGTCAAAACAAGAAGCTGAAAAACGCGCACGACATTACCTCAAGCGCGTCAATATTGAAGAACAAGCGAGCAAATACCCCATCCAGCTTTCCGGCGGTCAGCAGCAGCGCGTCGCGATTGCCCGTTCCTTATGTATGGAACCGGACTTACTCCTTTTTGACGAACCGACTTCGGCGCTTGATCCGGAAATGATCAACGAAGTGTTGGATGTCATGGTTGAACTGGCACAAAGCGGAATGACGATGATTTGCGTCACGCACGAAATGGGATTTGCCAAAAAAGTAGCGAACCGCGTGGTATTTATGGATGAAGGCAAAATTGTGGAAATGAACTCACCGACCGCCTTATTTGAAACACCAAAGCATCCACGAACCCAAGCATTTTTGAACCAAATTTTAAGTTACTGATGATAGTTCGCGTAATCAAACCCATCCTTCAAGCTTTGCTGCAAATGATGCTCCTCTTCATCGCGATTGTGTGGGTGTTGGACTCTGGTGCCGATGCTATGGGCTATCAATGGCAATGGGAACGCGTACCTGATTACATCGCTTTTTATGAAGATGGCGAATGGTGGCCAGCAGAACTTATCGATGGGCTATTGGTCACGCTTAACATCTCGGCTATTAGTCTATTCTTCACCTTAGTGTTGGGGTTGGTCACCGCGTTACTAAGGCTTAGCGATTCGAAAGTCGGCAATGTTATTGGCACCACTTATGTCGAGGTAATACGTAACACGCCGTTGTTGGTGCAAATCTATTTACTCTACTTCGTGTTTGGCCCCGTGATTGGTTTGGACCGATTCAACACCGCCGTTTTGGCATTGTCCCTTTTCCAAGGTGCCTACACTGCGGAAATATTCCGCGCAGGTTTAAACAGTATTCCTAAAGGGCAATTCGAAGCAGCACAAACACTCGGGTTATCACCGTTTTACACTTACAAAGACGTGATTTTGCCTCAGGTTTTACAGCGCACATTACCGCCATTGACCAATGAAGTGGTTTCTTTGATCAAAAACTCTTCCATTGTAAGCGTGATGGCGATTTTTGATTTAACAACACAGGCACGCAACATCGTCTCTGAGACGGCGATGCCGTTTGAAATTTGGTTTACCGTGGCAGCAATTTATCTTGCTCTCACTCTATCACTTTCTGGCTTGTCTGCATGGCTAGAACACAAACTCGGAGCCAGTTGGCGCAAATTATAAGGAGATAACATGAAGTTATTCAAAGCGACCATTACTGCATTATTAGGGCTAGCCATCGCTATGCCTACAATCGCGAAAGAAGACGTTGCCACTCCCAATGTAGATCAAATCAAAGAACGAGGCACTTTGCGCGTTGGTATGTCAACATTTGTTCCTTGGGCAATGCGCAATAAGCAAGGTGAGTTAATCGGTTTTGAAATCGATGTGGCCAAACGCTTAGCACAAGATTCAGGTTTGAAAGTGGAATTTGTACCGACTGCATGGGATGGCATTATTCCCGCACTACTGGCGAAAAAGTTCGACGTGATCATCGGTGGCATGTCGGTCACGCCTGAGCGTTCCAAAAGCGTGTTGTTTACTGAGCCCTACTCGCACTCTGGAGTTCAAGTGGCAGCGAACAAAGAGCTTGCTTCAGGTTTTAGCGAATTCTCCGATTTTGACTCACGACGCGTAAAAATTGCGGCTCGTCGCGGTGCATTCACCGTTCAAGTAGCCAGAGAAACCTTCCCGAAAGCGAAGATTCTGCAATTTGATGACGACGCGCAAGCGTTCCAAGAGGTACTGAATGGTAACGCCCATGCGGTTATTGCTTCTAGCCCAAAACCAGAACATGAGACAGTGAAACACAGCGACAAGCTATTCCTTCCATTCTCTGAGCGACTATCAAAAGGTAACGAAGCCTTTGCGGTTCGCTTAGGGGAGGAAGATAAAAAAGCCTTTTTCAATAAATGGATTGAAGAAAGAACCCAAGATGGATGGTTAAAACAGCGTTATGAATACTGGTTCTCGACATTAGATTGGCAAGACCAAGTCGCGCAAGGCCAGTAATCTAAATGGCTCGTGGTCTTCGCGAGCCTATACTTTTGAATCATCTATTTTACTTTTCCATCATCTATCGGAGTTAAATTTTTGGGCGAACAAACCACCACTCGCACAGCACCCACCAAGGCCAACACAGGTTCCTTTCTAGTTCGGTTAAACACGCTCGATTGGGTACTGCTTATTATCTGTGGTATTTGTGGTGTTTGGCTGTACCATCGTTCCAGCGTTGGTGTGCATTATTTGTGGCAGTGGAAAGAGGCGTTTGAACTACTTTTTACACCAAGATCTGACGGTGGTTTGCCCTACTTCTTCCAAGGTTTGATTTCGACGTTAAGGCTCAGTATTTGGGGCATCAGCTTCGCATTAGTGCTTGGCACTTTGTTGGGCTTAGCGCGTTTCTCTCGCTCCGTCTGGTTGCGCACACCTGCCAACGCGTTTATTCAGTTGGTAAGAAACATCCCACCGTTGGTTTTTGTTTTTATTTTCTACTTTTTCATTTCTAACCAATTGATCCCGTTACTCGGTTTGGAAGATCTTCTACGAAACTACAACGGTGAACCAAATGCGCTACAAAGCTTTCTTTTTGGACCTTCTAACCTTTGGGAAAATCTTGCCTCTGGTGTGTTATGCGTCGGCTTACTTTCTTCTGCCTACATAGCAGAAGTTGTGCGCGCAGGTTTACAAAGCATCGACCAAGGTCAGTGGGAAGCGGCGGATTCATTGGGCTTGTCTCGATGGGTGAAGTACCGATTCGTTATCGCGCCACAGGTGCTTAAAGCAATAACACCTGCACTTGCCGGTCAAACCATCTCTTTGGTGAAAGACACCTCCATCGTTTCGCTAATTTCTATACAAGAAATGACTTTCGTTGGGACAGAGATGGCAAACTCATCAGGATATATCTTTGAAATTTGGCTGATTGTTGGCTTTTCTTACTTCTTGATTTGTTTCGGTCTGTCACTCATTTTTCGATATATTGAGAAAAAATCGGAATCTATTTCAAATTAACTCAATAGCACATGCAATTAGACACATTTGATTCTTCAAATTGGAACTGCATCCTGTTACATTGACTCAATGCTAAATTCTCGGCGTTTTTCATGGAGTTAAAGAAACAGTCTGACTACGAACAGTACATAAGACAGGACGGTCTTGGGGAATATTACGTAGTCATCAACCAATTCACTTTTCACAGTGTTTATCAGCCGATTTTTGATAAGCACCAACGCGTTATTGGAATGGAAGCCCTCCTTCGTATTCATGGCGCAGACGGCGTTCAAATTCGCCCAGACATTTTTCTCTCCAACGCAAGTATCGACCCTTACTTTCGCTTATGTGTTGAATTTTTATCCCGAGCCATGCACATCAGAAACTTCGCTCGTCACTTTGCCGGAACGCCGATTAAGCTCTTTCTCAATGTTATGCCTCAAACTCTACTCACGCTCACCAAAGACATGGGCTTTAAAGACAACGGCTTGCTTTACAAACGTCTTGCCGATTTGGGTATGACCCCGTCTGATGTGGTGTTTGAGGTTGTAGAAGAATCCTGTGGCGATACTGATTTACTGATCAAAGCCGTACAGTTAATGAGAGCGAATGGCTTTATCTTTGCCATCGATGATTTTGGCGCGCAACATTCCGACATTGCCCGAGTTCAGCAGCTTTGTCCTGACATAATTAAAATTGATCGCTCTTATCTACTCGATTATTGCGCTGGTGATACCTTTTCCATTCGAAGTGCGGTAGATCTAGCGGCAACCATGGGGGCCAAAGTAATTATCGAAGGGGTTGAAGAGAACAACCAGCTGCAAGCCATGCGTCAACTGGAACTCGATTATTATCAAGGATTTTATCTCGGTAAACCAAGTGCAATTCATCACTGGACAGAATACGCAACCTGCCAATGCACGGTGCATTAAGCTTATCTCGTCATGCCGTTCATGCCGCATAAGCCACACAAACTCTCCCAACAAAAAAGCGCCGAACACATGTCGGCGCTTTTGGTATGTTTGAGTTTGAACACTAAGATTCTATCGCTTAGAAGAAGTCGATAGAGTTACGTCCACTCTTCGGGTCACGCGTTGCTAGTGGTTTGTCTTCTTTCTTGCCTTTCTTAGCAGATTGAGACAACGCTTCTTTTTGTGCTTTGCGCTCTTTATGTGCCGCTTTACGCCCCGTTGATTTAGGTCCTGTGCCTTTTGCTTTAGGCGGCTTACTTTGGCGAGACTTCTCTTTACGAGTAGATTGCGCTTCTTTCTTCGCTTTCTTTTCCGCTTTTTGTTCTGCCGTTTCTGGTTCTGTCACTGGCGCGTCACAAACCACCACATAGTATTCTTGGTTAAACTCAAAAAAGTCACCATCGTACATTTTGCGGCGTTTACGTGTTTCTAGCTCGCCATTCACCGCAACATAACCTTCTTCGATGATATGTTTTGCTTCGCCACCACCACTGACCAAGTTTGCGATTTTAAAAAGCTTATACAGTTCGATAGGATGCGCATCAACATCAATGCCGATCGCTTCAATTTCAATCTCGTCGCCTTCTAAATACTCTTCGTGGTCGTAATCTTGGGTCATGTTATTTACTCTTCATATTTGATGCTCTGAAGTTTAAACGCAATGCCCCAAAATAGAAACCTCAGCCAATGCTCTATCGTAGGTTCTTTGTGGCTTTTGAGCACGTCTTGACCTATTTAACTGACCATTCGCAAGCTGTTACGTCAATGCCAACTTCAAACGAGGCTGCAATTCCATAATCCGAAGGTATATACTCTCCAGGTTATTGTTAAAAAGAGCGAATACTTTGTCTCAACCAAGCAGAATTACCTTTGTTACGGCTAACTTGTTTAATTTTGTCGCACCGCCGAACGCCTACTACGACTTCGAGAATATTTATTCCCAAGAGCAGTGGCGAGAGAAACTTGCTTGGACGCAAAACCAATTAGAAAAGCTCGAACCGGACATTATCGGTCTGCAAGAGGTGTTCAGTGTCGAAGAGACCCGCGCGTACTTTTTGTCACTTGGCTTTCCGTATTTCGCAACGGTCGATACCCCAAAAATAGAAGACGAGTATATTTATTCTCGCCCCGTCGTCGCGATTGCGTCTCGCTTTCCTATTGAGGATGTAAAACGCGTAGAGTTCGATTCAAACTCACTCACGCCATTTGGGGTAAATGAAGCACCCGATTTCAGTCGCAAGCCGATTTATGCGCAAGTCGTTCACCCAGTCCTTGGTCACATTGCCATATATGTCACTCACCTCAAATCTCAACGCCCTGCGGATACCGAAACGCCAGAACCATCAAGTCGCGTAATGGCTCGTTGGTTGTCTACACAGCAACGCGGTTGGGAAGCGGCCATGTTGCGAGATGCGATGCAGGCACAATATCGAGCACATCCGATACCGACCGTGTTAATGGGTGATATGAACCAGCCCATCTCAAAAGAAAGCGTTAATAACGTGCTTACCGAAACATTTAGTGACAGCGTCACTGAATTGCAACTAAAGGATGGCTGGCATCTGCAAACGGGCTCGTCTCTTGAAATTCGCCCTGCGACTCACTACCACTTTTCTACGGGGAACGTGCTGGATTACATCCTGCTTTCTCAAGAGTTTGATACACATTCGGATGTATCGGTAGCGGAAGTGATTGATTATCAAGTGTTAGAACAACACCTGATTAACCCATCCTATGAGAAAGACAAAAACGCCAGCGATCACGCGTTTGTGTCGCTGACGGTCGAAGTGAAATTGTAAGTGTTGACTATTGTCGTTTAACAATTTTGCGAGGAATAAGCTCCACACCTGGCTTGTAACGTTTGGCCGAGGCATTCAGTGCCAACTCCATCGCGCTATCAGCAATCAACTCAAATTGCTGAGGCAGAGAGTTGATTTTCACTGGTAAGAAGTCCAGCAGTCGATTATCACCAAATGTCGCCAGACGAACTTGACTCATGAGCTCTGGTTTTTCAAGCATCACGTCTAGGACGCCTTCAAGCAACGTGTAGGAAGTCGTCACGATCGCATCAGGTAAACTGTCTGCTTGAACCCATTTATCCAGTACCTTTTTTCCCTCCTCACGAGAGAAGTGCAAACCGTAACCGACGGTCATTGCCGTATCGTCTTTTTGGCAGGCAGACCGAAAACCCAGTTCGCGCTCTTTCGACACTTGCAGATCTTGCAACGCACCAATCAAACCAATGGTTTTGATCTCTGGAGACAGTACCGATTCTGTAAGCTCAAAAGCAGCATCAAAATCTTCACTGATAACGCAACAAAAATGCTCATCATCCATTGGACGGTCAAGTGCTATAACCGGAGTGCCCGAGTTTTGTAACTTGAGATAATACTCATTAGCCGATGGCATACCACTTGCGACAAATAGCGCGTCAATTCGGCGGCTGATTAGCGCTTCAGCAACCTTTTTCTCCGTTTCCGGATCATCATCTGAGCAGCCAATTAGAATTTGATAACCCGCCTTACGCGAGTTTTGTTCAATCAGTTTTGCAAGGCGTGCGTAACTGGTGTTCTCCAAGTCTGGGATGATAAGTCCAAACGAACGCGAGTTACCGGCACGCAACGAAGAAGCGGCATGATCCGGCTTGTAATTGTACTCGTCGACAACCGCCATCACTTTCTTTTGCGTCTTTTCGCTGATGCGGTATTTCTGCGCTTTTCCGTTAATTACATAGCTTGCAGTTGTCTTTGAAACCCCTGCCAATTTGGCTATTTCATCCAGTGTCATATTCTCAACCCTATTCTGTGCGCACGATCATATTAATACATCAACGATCTTACGATAAGTTGAATTATAAGCTGAACCGATTCAGTATAAAAGCTGAAAGGATTCAGCAAAATCTAAAAATTGACGAAAATCACCAAAATCCAGCAATGCAGTAAGTCTTCGTCTAGGCTTTAAGCAATACTGCTCAAGGGGTGTTTAGCGTCAGATTTTTAAAACATTTTGCTAAGTCTTTTAAAAAATTTGCCACTTAGCTGAATCGATTCAGTACCGAAAGAAGATTTAGCTAAGACACAACAAAACTAGAGCAAGACTGAATACATTTTTAATTTGATTGGTACGAATACCTTAAGGCTGGAGAAGCACCATGCTTAAGCTAAACAAGAACGACATTACCCTCTCGCAATCAGCGACAGATAAGTTTGCAGCAATCAAGAATATTGCGCAAAGCCTGACAGACAAAGGCCTTGTTGAACAAGGTTATGTGGAAGGCATGCTAAATCGTGAAAACCAAAACTCAACGTTTTTGGGTAACGGCATCGCGATCCCTCACGGTACAACCGACACTCGCTCGATGGTAAAAACCACTGGCGTCGCTGTTCACCACTTTCCTGAAGGTGTAGATTGGGGTGACGGAAACAAAGTCTTCGTTGCGATTGGTATCGCGGCAAAATCAGACGAGCACTTAGGCATTCTGAAGCAACTGACCAAAGTGCTAGGCGCTGACGGCGTGGAAGAGCGTCTTCGCGATGCAAAAAGCGAAGAAGACATCATTGCCCTACTTCATGGTGATGTTCAGCTTGAAGCGGACTTCGATGCGTCTCTTATCCAACTGCTTTTCCCTGCAAGCGATATGGTACAGATGAGCGCTGTGGCTGGTGGCCTCTTGAAAAACACTGGCTGTGCTGGCGCTGAATTTGTTGCTGATCTCGTGACAAAAGCACCGACTCATCTTGGCAACGGTTTATGGCTAGTTGGTAGCGATAAGCACGTTTCTCGCACCGGTGTGTCTTTTGTCTCGACGGCCAACGATTGCGAATACGAAGGCCAAAAAGTGCGTGCTTTGGTTGCGTTTGCTGCTTGTAACAACGCTCACCAATCAATTCTGAACAACTTGTCTAAAATCGTTTTCAACAACGAACAGAATAAACTGTTAGATGCCTCTGCAGAACAGATTCTCGCGCTATTCAAAGGCGAAGAAGTGGCAGCGCCAGCCGAAGATGGCAACGTAGCAGTCTTTAAGATCAAAAACGCACATGGCCTTCACGCTCGCCCGGGTGCGATGTTGGTTGCAGAAGCGAAGAAATTCGAATCAAACATTCGCGTGGCAAACCTAGATGGTGATGGTAAAGCAGTAAATGCGAAAAGCCTGATGAAAGTGATTGCCCTTGGTGTGAAACACGGTCACCAATTGCAGTTCTCTGCTGAAGGCCCAGACGCGGCTCAAGCGCTGGAGTCTATCGGCAACGCGATTGCTTCTGGCCTAGGTGAAGGTTAAGGGGCACGCAAATGACAGCATTAAAAACAAACAAAGTTGTGACCATCACGCTAAACCCTGCGCTTGATCTAACAGGCTCACTCGACGCGCTAAAGGTAGGTTCAGTCAGCCTTGTTGCACAAAGTAGCCTTCACGCGGCAGGCAAAGGCGTTAACGTTGCAAAAGTGCTAAGCGACCTTGGCGCCGACGTTACGGTGACCGGCTTTTTGGGTAAAGACAACCCAGAACTGTTCCATCAACTTTTCACCGAAATTGGCGTAAAAAACGAGTTTGTTGAAGTCGAAGGCGCAACACGCATCAACGTAAAACTGGTTGAAGCCGACGGCCAAGTGAGTGACATCAACTTTCCTGGCGTTCAAGTAACGGCAGAAGAAATTGCTCGTTTTGAAGAGACACTGTTCCGCCTTTCAGACACTCACGACTACTTCGTTCTAGCTGGCAGCCTACCGGGCGGTGTAACCGCTGAGCAATGCGCAGCGTGGATTGAAAAACTGCATCAACAAGGCAAAAAAGTATTGTTCGACAGCAGCAAAGCCGCTCTACGTGCAGGTATTGATGCTCATCCGTGGCTTATTAAACCAAATGATGAAGAGCTGAGTGACTTTGTCGGTAAGCACCTAGAAACGCCAGAACAGTGCCAAGTGGCAGCACAAACCCTCAGCAACAAAGGCATCGAGAACATTGTGGTGTCGATGGGTGCTGACGGTGTGATGTGGCTAAACCAAGGCGAGTGGCTACGCGCACAACCGCCACGCATGAATGTGGTGAGCACCGTAGGTGCGGGCGACACACTGGTGGCAGGCTTATGCTGGGGTCACATGCAAGTGATGCCGAAACACGATTTATTGCGCTTCGCGACAGCGCTTTCTGCTTTAGCAGTTAGCCAAGTTGGCGTGGGGCTAACCAGTCAAGAAGAACTGGAAAACATTAAGCTGCAAACACAAGTCAGCGAGCTTTACCCTAATACGAACTTAGACAAAAACTAAGGAACAGAAGGTTATCAGTATGAATATTGCCATTATTACTGCCTGCCCTAGTGGTGTTGCTAATAGCATCCTTGCGGCGGGTCTATTAGAACAAGCGGTCGCAAAACTAGGTTGGAACGCCAAGATTGAATGCCAATCCAGTGTTATTGCTCCAACGCTGCTGACAGACGCTGACATTGAACAAGCTGACGCGATCGTAATCGCGGCGAACACCACCGTTGATACTTCTCGTTTCGTAGGTAAAAAAGTCTACCAAGCAGAAATCAGCGCGGTGGCAAAAGACGCTACCGCATTCTTAACGACCGCAGTCGAAAGTGCAGCAACACTTGAACAAGCAACCACAGTTGAAGCGCCTGTCGAAAGTGCTTCTGCAACCAAGAAAATCGTCGCTATTACGGCATGCCCTACTGGTGTTGCACATACCTTCATGGCAGCAGAAGCGTTAGAAGAAGAAGGCAAACGCCGTGGTCACCAAATTAAGGTGGAAACTCGTGGCTCTGTTGGCGCGAAGAACCAACTAACTGACCAAGAAATCGCAGATGCGGACTTGGTTATCATTGCCGCGGACATCGAAGTGCCACTTGATCGCTTCAACGGCAAAAAAATGTACCGTACAAAGACTGGCCCAGCTCTGAAGAAAACCGCTGAAGAGATGGACAAAGCGTTCGAACAAGCCACGATTTACCAACATTCAGGCGCTGCAAGTTCTGCTTCGGCAGCAGACGAGAAGAAAGGCGCATACAAACACTTAATGACGGGTGTTTCGCACATGCTTCCTGTCGTCGTTGCAGGTGGTTTGATCATCGCCCTATCATTCGTATTCGGTATTGAAGCATTTAAAGAAGAAGGTACATTAGCCGCAGCACTAATGACCATCGGCGGCGGCTCTGCGTTTGCACTGATGATCCCTGTGCTTGCTGGTTACATTGCCTTCTCAATTGCTGACCGTCCGGGTCTGGCTCCGGGTCTTGTTGGTGGTATGTTGGCAAGCTCTACTGGCGCAGGTTTCCTTGGTGGTATCGCGGCTGGTTTCATCGCAGGTTACGCAGCGAAGTTCTTAGCAGATAAAGTAAAACTTCCTCAATCAATGGAAGCATTGAAACCGATTCTGATCATCCCGTTTGTTGCGACGCTATTTACGGGCCTTGTGATGATCTACATCGTTGGTGGTCCGGTTTCTGGCATCATGAATGGTCTGACTGACTTCCTAAACAACATGGGCTCAGACAGCGCCGTTCTACTTGGTATTATCCTTGGCGCAATGATGTGCTTCGACTTGGGTGGCCCGGTAAACAAAGCGGCTTACGCATTCGGTGTAGGTCTATTGGCTTCTCAAACTTACGCACCAATGGCTGCAATCATGGCGGCAGGTATGGTGCCGGCGCTAGGTATGGGTCTGGCCACTTTCCTAGCGAAGAACAAGTTTGAACCAAACGAGCGTGAAGCGGGCAAAGCATCATTCGTGCTAGGTCTGTGCTTTATCTCTGAAGGTGCAATCCCATTCGCAGCGAAAGACCCAATGCGTGTAATCCCATCTTGTATGGCTGGTGGCGCTCTAACAGGTGCTCTATCTATGCTATTCGGCGCGAAACTGATGGCACCTCACGGCGGTCTATTCGTACTGCTTATCCCTAACGCAATTTCTCCAGTCTTGATGTACTTGGTAGCAATTGCTGCAGGTACGGCGGTAACAGGCTTTACCTATGCATTCCTAAAAAACAAAGCGGATGCAAAACAAGAAGTTGCTGCATAAGCAAAACTTAAGCGATTAACACTTAAGCAATTAGCAATGCCACCCTCGATTTGGCATTCAGCACCTCCCTTAAATTCCGGTTAAGGGAGGTGTTTTTTATTTCCCCCCTTCTTCTGACAAAACCATACATTTCGATACTTAACCTTTATTTTTTGACTCGTTATGCTGCACGCATGAGAGGTGCGACTTATTTGCTTAACTAACGCTTCGGTGACTTGTGTTTTTCAAGTAGCCGATGAAAAATCCCAAAAGCAGATAAAGCCTCTTATATTTCACTTCGTTTTAATCAAAATAATAAAGTTAATTACACATGAAAAAAGCTGTCCTTTTGTTAGCTGCTGTTTCAGCATTCGCGCAAGCAAATCAAACTGATGTCGAGAAAAAAGACGTATCAGGCTTTTACCTTGGTGGTGGTATCGGGGTTACAACTGTCTATGACGACAGTGTTTGGCCGTATGCGGTTAATCTGGATTCTAACGACTCCACATACAAACTGTTTGGCGGTTACCAGTTCAACCGTATCGTCGCAATCGAAGCGCAATACACACGCTACGGTGATATTTTTGACAAGTTTGAAGATGCACCGCGCACAATGGTAAAACCTGAAAACATCGCTCTAATGGCGAACCTAGGTTACACCTTTGATAGTGGCTGGCGTCCGTTTGCGACGGTTGGCCTTGGTCGTACCGAACTTGATTTTGGCTCTTCGTCAAAAGCAGAAACGTCATTCCGTGCAGGTGTTGGTGGCGAATACTCACCTAAAGCGATCGAGAATCTGAATTTCCGCATCGCTTATGAAGTAGACACATTTGTAATTGACGAAACTTACGATGACTTAACCATCATGCTCGGCTCACTTTACGCTGGCGTCTCTTACAAGTTCTAAAACGAAAAAAGCCCTGAGGAAATCCCTCAGGGCTAGGCAGGAAGCTGACTTAGATAAGTCAGGAGTCCTTATGCAGTGGTCGGTTTAATCCTAAATAGAATCGCAAACATTACTGGTACAACAATCAATGTTAGTACCGTTGCAAAACCAAGACCTGCCATAATCGTAATCGCCATTGAGCCAAAGAAGGCGTCAAACACGAGTGGAATCATCCCTAGAATCGTTGTCAGCGCCGCCATGCTTACTGGACGCACGCGGCTGATCGCGCTATCTACAATCGCAAGATACGGATCTTTGCCAGACTCTAATTCCAAGTTAATTTGATCAAGTAACACAATGCCGTTTTTCAAAATCATCCCGCTCAGGCTTAGCAATCCAAGGAATGCAGTGAAGCTGAATGGCATGTTAGTTGTCAGTAGACCAAACGCCACACCAATAATGGAAAGCGGAACCGTAAACCAAATCACCAACGGTTTTTTGATTGAGTTAAACAGTAAAATGGTGATGATGAACATCAACAAGTAGCCCATCGGCAGAGAACCAAATAGCCCTTCTTGCGCATCTTTCGATGATTCGTATTCCCCACCCCAAGTAATTTCGTACCCTTCAGGGATGTGTAAAGCCATCACTTTTGGTTGTACACGAGCAAACAAACTTGCCGCCGTATCATCACTCAATACATCGTGGTCAGCCAACACAGTTAGTGTACGTTTTCTGTCTCGGCGTTGGATCAGAGGCTCACTCCAATCTAGTTCGACACCATCAATGATTTGATCGACAGGAATGTACGTTTGTAATGACGGGCTCCAAATCTTCACGTTTTGTAGCGATTCAAAGTCCACACGCTCCGCTTCAGGTAGACGCATCATAATAGGTAACGTATGAGTTCCGTCACGCAGAACACCAAACGTGCTGCCGCCAAACGCCATTTGCAGCGTACTTGATAGATCTTCTTTCGAAATACCAAGGCGACGCGCTTTAGATTCGTTGAAGACGGGCACAAGTTCTTTCGTTCTTTCACGCCAATCGTGGCGAATGTTTCTCGCACCTGGATCTGTGTGAAGAATATCTTCCACCTGAACCGCTAGTTCTCGCAACACTTTCGGATCTGGGCCAGTAATACGCGCTTCAATTTTAGACGCTGGAGACGGACCAAATTCCATCAGTTTGAACTGGAACGTAGGCTCATCGAACGTCTTCGCTAAATTGTCATCCAGCTTGTGAAGCAGCTTGAACATATTGTCACGGTCAGTTGTTCGCACTTGGAACTGAGCGTAAGCCTCGTAGCTTTTCTCCGGTTGGTACGTCAATGCAAAACGTTGTAGACCTTGGCCAATCGAAACCGAGACAAAATCGATGTCATCTTGCTGACGAATATAGCTTTCTACTTTTTCCGCTTGCTTAATGGTCTGACGAATATCCGTACCTTCTGGCATCCACATATCAACGTAGAACATCGGCGTATTCGAAGGTGGGAAGAATTGCTGCTTCACATTGCCAAACGCAATAACGGCACCCACTAACAACGCCACCATCGCAGCGACCGTCATCCAACGAAAACGTAACGAGAATTTAAGCAACGCGCCAAATACAACGAACAACCAGCCTTTGTAAGGGTCTTCGTCTTCACCGTTCGTGTCTTTCTCTTCTTCTTTTAGAAGCAGGTCTGCTAAGAAAGGCGTGAGTGTAATTGCCGTAACCCAGCTCAAGAACAATGAAAAACACAACACCCAGAAGAGTGAGCCCATGAATTCACCAGTTGCGTCTTGAGATAAACCGATTGGTGCAAACGCGGTAATTGCGATTACTGTCGCGCCAAGCAAAGGCCACTGTGTTTGTTTCACAATATCAACGGCAGCTTGAACCTTTGTGCGCCCTTTCTTCAGGCCAACCAGAATACCTTCAACCACAACAATCGCGTTGTCCACCAACATACCCAACGCGATGATCAACGCACCGAGCGAAATTCGATGAAGTTCTATGTTGTTGTAATTCATCAATATGAACGTACCAAACACCGTCAACAGAAGAACCACACCAATGATCACGCCACTACGTAAGCCCATAGTGAACAACAGCACAATAATTACGATGGCTACCGCCTCAGCTAAGCTGATCACAAACGCTTTTACAGAATCATCGACTTCTTGCGCTTGGTTGTAGAAATAGCTCATGTCCAAACCCGCAGGTTTGATGGACTCTAAACTGCTCAGCTCAGCGTTAAGGCGCTCGCCTACTTCCACTACGTTAACGCCAGACGCAAACGAAATACCGATGTTGATTGCTTTCTTGCCGTTAAACAAAATCATGTTGCCCGGCTTTTCTTGAATACCTCGGGTGATCGTCGCAACGTCTTTTAAGCGAATCAAATTACCCGTATCACGACCGTGAATGATCAGGTTTTCTAACGCTTGAACGGTATTCAGCGTACCGCTAGGACGAATGACGAGGCTTTCACCATTCACCATAACTTCGCCAGCCGAAACTACGTTGTTTTGTTGGTTAAGCAAGCCAGAAACAACGTTCATGTCGAGATTCAGAGACGCAAGGCGGTCAAGCGAGATTTCAACGAACAACATCTCTTGCTGGTCTCCCGCAATGTCTACTTTGCCCACGCCATCAACCAGTTCGATTTCACGTCGTAGGTGGTCGGCATAGCGTTTGAGCTCGACATAGTCGTAATCGTCGCCCGTCAGCATCAACATCACACCGTACACGTCACCGAAGTCATCAATAATCTGCAGAGATTGCACACCTTGCGGTAAAGTTGGTTGCAGATCGTTGATTTTACGGCGCATTTCGTCCCAAATCTGTGGCAGTTCGTCTGGGCCGTAATCCATCTTCATACTGACCATGATCTGCGACATACCATTCGAAGAAGTCGACGTGATTCGATCAATGTACGGCAGTTTACGAATCTCTTTCTCAAGCGGATACGTTAATTCTTCTTCCACTTCTTTGGAGGTCGCCCCAGGATAAGTCGCGACAATCATCGCGTCCTTAATCGTAAACGCAGGGTCTTCTAATCGACCTAGCTCTAGGAATGAAGTCACCCCACCGATAGCAAGAATAACAATGAACAACCAACTGATGACTTTGTTCTTAATGGAATACTCAGCAATGTTCATTATTGTTCCTTCTCCACAACATCCACTTGCTTACCTTCGCGTAATTTACGCAGGTTTGAATTAACCAACACATCACCTTGAGTGATTCCCGATGAGACAATCGCCCCTTCACCGTTAACTTGTGAAATCGCCACAGGCACTTTAGTGACAGCGTCACCGTTCATTTTCCAAACAAAGAACTCATTGTCATCGTTGCCTGCTTGAAGTGCCGTCATTGGGATGTTGTAACCATCGATAGAAGTGATACCGGCTTTGATCATGTCGACCATCACGCTCACACTGGTGCCCGGAAGAATCTCTTGCTCTGGTTGAGGCATGGTTAAGTACATCTCATAAGTCTGTGTTTCTGAGTTTGGCTCGCTAGTGTGCTCTAAATAGTCCAGCGCATACGTTGTTGGAATACCAGAGAACGTCGCACGCGGCTTATAACTCATGTTTTGTGCGGTTGGGTTCACCATCGCTAACACGTTGTCAGACAATTCGATACGCACATAAACCACATCGTTTTGATACAAGTTCAGTACAGGTTCGCCAATCGCCACGCGCTCAAAACGCTCTTTGAAAACGTCTGAGACTTTTCCTGCAAACGGGGCAAATAAACGCGTATAGTTCAACTGGTTGGTGGCGTTATAGAAGTTTGCCTCTGCCAGTTCCTTGTTTGCGGTCAGCTCATCCAGTTCTGCTTTGGATATCATTTGGCGACCGTGCAGTTCCTCACCTCGTTTAAGCTGGCGAATCGCAAGCGTGTATTGCGCTACAGCATCATTTACCGCTTGCTTTTCTTTGCTGTCATCCAGCTTGGCGATCATTTGCCCTTCTTTCACTACGTCACCAGCTTTCACTAGTACGTGTTGAATCTCACCGGCGCGACGAAATGCCATTGGTGTTTGTTCAGCAGGAACAACTAGCCCTTTAAACGCGCGATATTGGCTTTTCACTGGCGCGTCAACTGAAATGGTCGAAACATACAACGGTTGTTCGGCTACGTTTTGGCTATCACTTTGACAACCAGCAAGAACGGCCAAGGCGATGGCCGATACTGCGAATAGAGAATGCTTCATTAAATGCCTTCCTCACGAATCCAAGCTTTCACCACTTGCCCTTCGACTAATCGTTCTACGCCAGCAATAACCACATAGTCGTTGTTATCCAAACCTGACTCAATCGCACCACTTTCATTTAGTGACAATGTCACCTTATTCACTTGTTGCGTTGAGCTATCCATCACCCAAACTTCACCTTGGTTCTCTTGCTTGTTTACCCAAGCCGATGTCGGCAACATCATGGCGTTAGACTTGTTTTGCTTAGCAATGTGTACTTGTCCTGTCATCCCAGTGAGCAAGTTGCGATCGGTTGGCCGAGTGATCGTCACAATCGCTTCATAGCTGTTGGTATCGATGTTTGGCTGCGTTGAGATTTCTTTGAACTTACCCGGAATACGTTTGCTTGGTTCGCTGTCCATCGTTACCCACATCTCTGCGTTTTTTAGTGCAGACAGAGAGACAGACTCCGCGTAACTAACGGGCAAAGTGAAAGAAACATCCAGTGTGGTGTTATCAATCAAATTGAGGATTTCTTGCTTTTCACCTACCACTTGATAAGGCTTCACGTAGGTGTACGACACCACACCGTCAAATGGCGCTTGAATTTTGGTGTAGCTCAAATCGGTTTTCGCTTGTTCAAAACTTGCCAACGCTGCTTTGTATTGCGTTTCTTTTTGATCGTAGCTATCGGTGCTGATGAGTTTTTTGCTGTACAGACTTTTTGCTCTTTCCCACTGAGTTTTCGCCAGTGCATATTGGGCTTGCGCCGCGTCTAAAGCCAATTGCAGATCTTTCGGGTCTAGTGTGGCGAGCACTTCACCCTTTTCTACTCCTTGTCCCATTCTTACCAGTAGCTTTTCAACTTCCCCACCAACTTGAAAAGACAACTGCGCTCGATACGTTGCATCAATACGCGCAAGAAAAGCGTCAGAGTCGTCAACCGTAAGATCTTTAACAGCAAGTAATTTAACGGGTTTGATTAAAGGCTCTGCCGGTTCTGATATGGCTTTATTACACCCTGTCAGCAACGTAGAGAGACTTAACGTCACCACAGCGCCAATCAAAGTGTGCTTTATAGTTTGTTTTCGCACTGGCTTCTCCATAGACTTAAAATTTACTACACAGTCGTGCAGTATAGGCAGAATTGAATATTGATCAACATATTTTCCACATGGATAGCAAATTAATTAGTCAAAGCGTTCGGTTTCTGGTAAAAGTAGGCACGTTGATTAATATTCGGGAAAAATCGAACTATGAATGTAAGAAAGCAAGGCCGACGTAGCGCTGAAGCCGCAGAACAAACTAAGTGTCTGATCCTTAAGGTCGCTGCAGATATGTTTTGTGAGCTGGGTTACGAGCGAGTCTCGCTAAGAAACATCAGCGAAAAGGCGGGTGTATCACATAGTTTGATTCGTCATCACTTCGGCAGCAAAGAGAAAATCTGGCAAGCAGTGAGTGACGCGATGGATGAGTTCCTGCAAAATTATATGGCAGGCCTAATCAACGAAATGCCTGAGAACACCCCATCAAATCGCAAGATTTACCTGTTTATGGTTCGCATGTTGGCGTTTGCACTCGTGAACCCTCATCCAGTGCAAATGATTGCGGACTCAATCAGACAAGATGATAACGCGCTGTTTGACTACTTCTTAAAGTCAAAAGACGAGTTTGCCGAGATTTTCACGAGCATTTTCGCTCAGTACAACAGTGAGTTCCCAGAAGCACAATTCGATCAGTGGGAATCAAAATGGCAGATGTTGATCTTTGCACACGGCGCAGTCAGCCTTGCTCCAATGATGCAAGAAACATGGCCAGATATCGCAGACAATCGTGAACAACTGCTGATCAAACACTGGGAATTGTTTAATACGATCATGGCGACGCAATTCAGAATCGCGAAAGAAGATATGATCCACCCTAGCAAGCTTGAAGACATCGTTATCGACATGTGTTGTACCATCGATGAAGCGGTAAACTAAAAAGCCAATAAGCGAAAAGAAGACATAAAAATGCCGAGCTATTCAGCTCGGCATTTTTGTTTCATTCAGTTTTAACCGCGGTAGTAGCGTTGCGGTACAAACGGCATTTTTTCAACCGTCATTGGTAACATTTTGCCACGCACTTCTGCGAACAGCTCCGTACCAATCGCAGCAAGATCGGCGCGCACATAGCCCATTGATACTGGCTTACCTGCGTTTGGACCGGCTGTACCGCTGGTGACGATACCAATTTTCGCACCATCAACATCAAACAGCTCAACACCTTCACGAACTGGCGCTTTTGTTTGACCAACAAGGCCAACACGCTTACGTGCAACATCTTTGGTTTCAATCTGCTTTAGAATGATGTCAGCACCAGGGAAACCACCTTCACGTTCACCGCCAACACGGCGCACTTTTTGGACACCCCAAAGCAAGCTCGCTTCAACTGGTGTTGTAGTCGTGTCTAGGTCATGTCCGTATAGACACAAACC
Source organism: Vibrio sp. GLN_1 (assembly GCF_043106015.1). Taxonomy (NCBI): domain Bacteria; kingdom Pseudomonadati; phylum Pseudomonadota; class Gammaproteobacteria; order Vibrionales; family Vibrionaceae; genus Vibrio; species Vibrio sp. GLN_1. The sequence continues at coordinate 668,427 of NZ_JBICMD010000036.1, read as the reverse complement.
ACACTCTAAACGAAGTGAATCACGTGCACCAAGGCCAATCCATTCTACTTCTTCTTCCGCAGTCAGTTTGCGTGCTAATTCTTCTGCCTTGTCAGCAGGAACCGAGATCTCGTAACCATCTTCGCCAGTGTAGCCACTACGAGAAACAATGCATTCGGCGCCTAAAATATCGACTTTACGAATATCCATGAACAGCATGTCTGTCACTTCTGGAGCAAAACGTGCTAACACCGTTGCCGCTTGAGGGCCTTGAATAGCAAGCAGAGCGCGATCCTCAATGACTTCTAGTTCAACACCCGATGGCAGATGCGCTTTTAGGTGAGCGATATCTTGTTCTTTACACGCTGCGTTCACAACCACAAAAAGATGATCGCCCAAGTTTGCAACCATTAGGTCATCCATAATGCCGCCTTCTTCATTAGTGAAGAACGCATAACGCTGTTTGCCAGACTCAAGATCCACAATATCAACAGGAACTAATGTTTCTAGAAATGTTGCCGCGCCTTCACCAATTAAGCGAAGCTGACCCATATGAGATACATCAAACAAACCTGCTGCATCACGAGTGTGTAAGTGTTCCTTCTTTACGCCTAGAGGGTATTGAACCGGCATATCGTAACCCGCGAACGGGACCATTTTTGCGCCAACTTCAACATGAAGTGCGTGCAGTGGTGTTTTCAGAAGTTCTTGAGTCATTTTCGTCTCCATTTAGATAGACCCGAGAATGCTATCGGCATTCGATGTGTTTCCAATAATAAACATGGCTCATTCTATTTTGCACGAACAAGACAGCGATCGGCTTTCAAAAGTGTGACTCTTAACATTTTAATCACAATAAAACGTATAAAAAAGGCGCTTCATTGACCGATATATCATCAACAGAGCGCCATCATAACGTATTTACACTTGCTAGCAATCGTTTGCTTTCACTATAGGAAATTTACAACTATTTATCACTACTTGGCGGTAACCCACAAAATTTGAGCATCTTCCTCACTTACGCTGGTCAACATGTGCCCCATGTTCGCGTCGTAATAGACACTGTCACCTTCGCTCAAAACCACCGGCTCGTAAAACTCAGAATAGAACATAACCTCCCCTGATAAGATGAGCAAAAACTCCTCGCCATCATGACGAACCCAATCTTTGTATTCGTCGAAACTGCGAGCACGGATCTGGCTCTTAAACGGCATCATTTTCTTATTGGAAAGTTGTGTCGCGAGCAGTTCATGCTCATAGGTCTGAGTTGGGTGTGGTTTTCCTTCACTTTTCTTAGTGATATCTCTACGCCCTGTTGCCACTTTTTTTCTTGGAGGTTCAAATAGTTGTGGCATATCAATCTGCAATCCAAGCGCCAATTTTTGCATGGCTTGGAATGTAGGAGAAATCTGTTCGTTTTCAATCTTACTTAGCGTAGAACGCGCAAGACCAGTACGCTGACTCGCCTCTTCTAACGTAATGCCCAACTTAGAACGGATATCCTTAATGCGCTGACCAAGCTTTAACGGCTCGATATTTTGATCATTTTGTTCTTTCGCCAACGTCATCGACGGGTATTCATCGTAAATACTTTCTGCCATAAATCCCTCTATAAATATCCTTATTTCTCTCCTACTAGCATTGTGCATGAACCCTATAATGGATAAAAGTGCACCACGTTAATTAAAGCGTGCTCTTGTTAACAAAACCAGAAATCTTGTTTCTTATAGGAAATTTTTGGTTGATTGTTCCCGCCTCAAGCGCTATGTTACCAACTTGTTAGATGTAGAGATGCAAATTTCCGTAAGAGATTGAAGAAGAAAAAGCGCAATCCGACGGAGTTTTCGCCCACTTTTAGGGCTGGATGTTCACTCTGTTCTGCTACGCAGTTCAGCTGTTTTGAGGACAAATGAACCACATCGCAACTCAATCAATCTTCTGCGGGTTCATTTTCAGATTTGGAAGGTCAACTACCATGAATAAGAGTTACCCTAACCACAGCTTGGAAAACTTTTTCTCTACCAACCTCTCTGCGACAGATGACGCTGTCTTTGCCGGAATTCAGGCGGAATTCACTCGCCAAAACGAACAAATCGAACTTATCGCTTCTGAGAACATCGTGTCTAAAGCGGTAATGCAAGCTCAAGGCACATGCCTAACAAACAAATACGCTGAAGGTTATCCAGGTCGCCGTTACTATGGTGGTTGTGAGCACGTAGATACAGTGGAAGCCATTGCTATCGAACGTGCGAAAAAACTTTTTAATTGCGAATACGCAAACGTTCAACCTCACTCAGGCGCTCAAGCAAACGGCGCAGTGAAACTGGCACTACTTCAACCTGGCGACACCATTCTTGGCATGTCTTTGGACGCAGGAGGCCACCTAACACACGGTGCACGCCCTGCACTCTCTGGCAAATGGTTTAATGCAGTTCAATACGGCGTTGATCGTGAAACACTAGAAATCAACTACGATGATGTTCGCGCTCTGGCACTAGAACACAAACCAAAGATGATCATCGCAGGCGGTAGCGCGATTCCACGTACTATCGATTTCGCAAAGTTCCGTGAAATCGCCGACGAAGTGAACGCAACCCTAATGGTCGATATGGCGCACATCGCAGGCCTTATCGCAACAGGCGCACACCCTAGCCCATTGCCACACGCACACGTTGTGACCACGACAACGCACAAAACACTGCGTGGTCCACGCGGGGGCATGATTCTGACTAACCACGAAGACATCATTAAGAAGATCAATTCGGCGGTATTCCCAGGCCTACAAGGCGGCCCATTAATGCACGTTATCGCCGCTAAAGCGGTCGCATTTGGTGAAGCACTTGGCCCTGAATTTAAAACTTATATTGATTCGGTGATCAATAACGCAAAAGTCCTAGCGGAAGTATTGCAAACTCGCGGTTGCGACATCGTAACCGGTGGTACAGACACGCACTTAATGCTGGTTGACCTTCGCCCTAAAGGCTTGAAAGGTAACAAAGCAGAAGAAGCTCTGGAGCGTGCTGGGATCACATGTAACAAAAATGGCATCCCATTCGATACAGAGAAGCCTATGATTACATCGGGCATACGTTTAGGAACGCCTGCGGGTACAAGCCGCGGCTTTGGCGCTGAAGAATTCAAACTCATCGGTAATTGGATTGGTGACGTACTGGACGGTTTGGTGAACAACCCAGAAGGTGACGCAATCGTTGAGAAACGCGTTCGCAAAGAAGTAAAAGAGCTTTGCAGTCGCTTCCCTCTTTACCAGTAAACGACTTTTTAAATCAGAATAATTCCTGACAAGTTATTTGGAGATTAAGCAATGGACAAAACACTGAAGTTTACAGATAGCCACGAGTGGGTACGTGACAACGGTGACGGCACAGTGACAATCGGTATTTCTGAGCATGCGCAAGAAATGTTGGGTGACGTAGTATTCGTTGACCTGCCAGACGTGGAAGACGAAGTAGAAGCTGGCGAAAGCTTCTCTTTGGTTGAGTCTGTAAAAGCGGCTTCAGACATCTACTCACCAGTAACCGGTGAAGTAGTTGAAATCAACGAAGAGCTAGAAGACAGCCCAGAGCTAATCAACGAAGAACCATACGAAGGTGGCTGGATCGTGAAAGTGAAACTTTCTGACCCATCTGAGTTGGATGACTTAAAAGATGCGGAAGAATACCTAAGCTCTATCGAAGAAGAGTAATTAGGATGTGACGAAAGCTGTTCCCTAGCCTGTTTAGAGAGCAGCTTTTTTTCTAGGTTCGGACGTATAATTAAATGAGTCAATTAAGACCATTTCCGATACTCGAGCCAAGGAGTAGGTAAAGGACAATGACTGAATTACTTCAAAGCCTCAGCACACAAAACGAGTTCGTTGGACGCCACAACGGACCAAAACTTTCTGACCAACAAAAAATGTTGGAAGCGATCAACGCAGTTAGCCTAGACGCACTGATCAGCGAAACCGTACCAGCAAACATCCGCCTTGAGCAGCCAATGACGTTGGCAGAAGCGAAAAGCGAAGCGGACATGTTGGCTACGATGAAACAATTCGCAAATCAAAACCAAGTCAAACGTACATTCATCGGTCAGGGTTACTACAACACGTTCACGCCAAATGTCATTCTGCGTAACGTACTAGAAAACCCAGGCTGGTACACCGCGTACACACCATACCAACCAGAAATTTCTCAAGGCCGTTTGGAATCACTACTGAACTTCCAACAAATGGTTATCGACCTAACCGGTATGGAAATCGCGAACGCGTCTTTGCTTGATGAAGCAACGGCAGCGGCAGAAGCGATGACACTTTGTAAGCGCGCAGGTAAGAGCAAGAGCAACGTATTCTTTGTGGCTGACGATGTGCATCCACAAACCATCGAAGTGGTAAAAACGCGTGCAAAATTCATCGGTTTTGAAGTGCTAGTTGGTTCTTTAGAATCTCTACCAGAGCAAGACGTATTCGGCGCGCTGGTTCAATACCCAAGCACAACGGGTGAAGTTCGTGATCTAACGGACATCATCGCGAAAGCGCAAGCAAACAAAACCCTCGTCACTGTTGCGACTGACCTACTTGCTTCTACCCTATTGAAGCCTGCTGGAGAAATGGGCGCAGACGTCGCAATCGGTTCAGCTCAGCGTTTCGGAGTGCCAATGGGTTACGGCGGTCCACACGCGGCATTTATGGCAACTCGTGACAAACACAAACGTACAATGCCAGGCCGTGTTATCGGTGTTTCTATCGATGCGAAAGGCAACCAAGCACTTCGTATGGCAATGCAAACTCGCGAGCAGCACATCCGCCGCGAAAAAGCGACATCAAACATCTGTACCGCTCAAGCGTTACTAGCAAACATGGCGTCTTTCTACGCGGTTTACCACGGTGCTGAAGGTCTACGCACCATTGCTCGTCGCACGCACCACATGACTGCAATTCTTGCTGCTGGCTTAACAAAAGGCGGCTTTGAACTTGCTCATAACAGCTTCTTCGACACTATCACCATCAACACTGGTGAGAAAACGCAAGATCTGTACACAAAAGCACTCGCAGCAGACATCAACCTACGCGTCCTACCTGGCAAACTAGGCATTAGCTTAGACGAAACAACAACCGTTGCAGACGTCGAAGCATTGTTCGCTGTCTTTGGCGTAAAAGAAGACGTTACCGCACTATCTACGGAAATCGCTGGTAACGAGTTTGCCGCCATTCCAGAAGCGCTACGTCGTACTTCAGAATACCTAACGCACCCAGTGTTCAACACTTACCACAGTGAAACACAAATGATGCGTTACCTAAAACAGCTTGAAAACAAAGACTTCTCGCTAACGCACGGCATGATCCCACTAGGCAGCTGTACGATGAAGCTAAACGCAGCTGCAGAGATGATCCCAATCACTTGGCCTGAGTTTGGTTCTATCCACCCATTTGCACCAGCAGAACAAGCGGCGGGCTATGCAGCGCTAGCGAAAGATCTAAAAGAGAAGCTTTGTGAAATTACAGGCTACGACGCATTCTCACTACAGCCAAACTCCGGCGCATCGGGTGAGTATGCAGGTCTTATCGCGATTCAACGCTACCACGAAAGCCGCGGCGAAGGTCACCGCAACGTATGTTTGATCCCAAGTTCTGCGCACGGTACTAACCCTGCAACCGCATCTATGGTGTCAATGAAAGTTGTGGTTGTTAAGTGTGATGACGAAGGCAACATAGACATCGACGATCTAGCAGCGAAAATCGAGAAGCACAAAGACAACCTATCAAGCATCATGATAACTTACCCTTCTACGCACGGCGTTTACGAAGAGAAAGTGAAAGAAGTGTGTGAAATGGTTCATGCAGCAGGCGGTCAAGTATACCTAGACGGCGCGAACATGAACGCACAGGTTGGTCTAACGTCCCCTGGCTTTATCGGCTCAGACGTTTCTCACCTAAACCTACACAAAACCTTCTGTATCCCTCACGGTGGCGGCGGTCCAGGTATGGGCCCTATCGGTGTTAAATCCCACCTAGCACCTTTCCTACCAGGTCACATCGAGAACGGTGTAGAAGGCGAAGACTTCGCAGTATCCGCTGCAGATTTTGGTAGTGCATCTATCCTACCTATCTCTTGGGCTTACATCGCAATGATGGGGGAAGCAGGCTTATCAAACGCAACCAAGGTCGCGATTCTAAACGCTAACTACGTGATGGAGCGTCTACGCCCTCACTACCCTGTTCTTTACCGTGGTAAAAACGGCCGTGTAGCGCACGAATGTATTATCGACATCCGTCCGCTGAAAGAAGAAACAGGCATTAGCGAAGAAGATATCGCCAAGCGTCTAATGGACTACGGTTTCCACGCGCCAACCATGTCGTTCCCAGTTGCTGGCACGCTAATGGTTGAACCAACGGAATCTGAAGACCTAGCAGAGCTAAACCGCTTCTGTGATGCGATGATTTCTATTCGTGAAGAAATGACGAAAGTGAAAAATGGTGAATGGCCACTAGAGAACAACCCTCTCGTTAATGCGCCACACACGCAAGTTGACCTATCTGCTGAAGAATGGGATCGCCCATACTCACGCGAACTTGGCTGCTTCCCATCAAAAGCAACCAAATCTTGGAAATACTGGCCTACAGTAAACCGCGTAGATAACGTATACGGCGACCGTAACCTAATCTGCTCGTGCCCAAGCATCGATAACTACGAAGACTAATTTTTGTAGAATCTAAATAGACAAAGGCGAACCGTTTGGTTCGCCTTTTTGTTTTTAACTCACTTCTGGACAGAAGTGAGTTAGAATTATTGCACTAGTTGGGGAAGTTAGGATTAGAAAAAGTATGGAAAGCCACGGATAGGCAAGATGCAAAACCTAGCGCCTTCAAATTTTTGCAGAAACCGAAATAAGTCAATTACGAGTATTTTCATACCTTTCACCAAAAACCTTGAACATTTCTCGAACTGAAATGAGATTGATCTCGTATCCCCCCAATTCAATATGGTTTAATCCATGTCTGCTAACTGCATGAGATTAAACATGAAAACCGAAGAAAGAATTCACTCTTTATTAGAAGACCGTAGTTTTCCAAGCATGATTTTACTTGATGGCCATTGGGGAGTTGGAAAGACTCACTTCGTTAAGTACTCCCTGAAACCTTACCTTGAAACTAAGTACTCAAAACCTTTCAAAACCATCTACCTATCACTTTACGGGGTCACTAGTCTCGAAGACTTCAAAGATCGCCTCCTTTCACTGGCTTATACCGGAAATAAGAAATCCAACTGGTTCGCCGAAAAGTACTCAAATCTAACTGGTTCTTCGGTTCAAATTTTCGAAGGGACTAGAGGTGTTGGCGCGGCATTAGGCAGTGTTGCTTCAATAGTTAAGTACCACTATTTCAGTAAGCTGAACAACCTTGTCTTGTTCCTTGACGATCTCGAACGAGTTTCTTCTGAATCTGTAAAGTCGGAGATTTTAGGTGAATGCTTGAACCTAGCCGAAAACAAAAACATCAAGATTCTCGTCGTTGCGAACCAGGACAAAATCGAGCGTGAGTTAAAGGACGATATTGAGAAAGTCTTTAGTGATATCGTTCACTTTAACCGTACTCCCTCAGACTTAGTGTCCGTTCTGGATAAGATCTACACTGGGTATAAGGCGCTGTCTGACTCGCAAAGACAATACATCAAACGCCTGTTAAAAGAACATAAACTCGACAATCTAAGGATCATTAGACGTTCCATAGATCGATACAATTCCGTTAACAACCTATTTGAGCGATATAGTGGACTAGACTATACGAGTGTTGATAATCGCCATTTCATAGCCTCGTTTTCTGTCTGTACTGCGATCTATCAGCATGGTTACTCTTTGGACGAAGTAATAAAAACTTTCAACGAGAATCCGTATATTCAGCATCAAACCGAAGGTGAAACAGAGGAAGATAAACGAACTGATTTACTAAGGAGTCTGATACACCCTATCCGCTACAATGCTACTGAAAACCTTATCAAATTCATTGCTACCTACGAGAACAACTTCAAAGATATAACTCAAGAGTTAAGTCTTCCTGTTGCCGTCAACCACATCCAAGAAATTCTTGATTACAAGTTCAGAAAGAACGACGATGAATGGCTAATAAAAAGGCTACCCGATTTCAAGACATATATTGAAAACCCAGAACCCACCGACTTAGTTAATTGGATGAGAGCATGTAATGTCTTTGCGTTCTTAATCAAAAATAACTACGTTAGCGATAATTTAGAGTCTTTTAAAGCACAGGTCCAAGACACTCTACCGAATTTCACTTTCACTACCTTAGAAGACATAGAGGAATTGCATAGAGACCTTCGTTTTCATGTTCATGACGAAAATTTCAAAGAACTGTTTTCAAGCTTCCTAAATAACGCCCGCGAGTCTAACAAGAACGAACGAATTGACTCATTCCGAATTGGTTTTTTAAAGTCTTGGAGCACAGTTACAGATATTGCTCGTAGTCAGTATCACATGACTCCATTTCTAAACTTCTTCAACCGTTCTGACTTCGAACAGGCTCTTAGTTCTTGGGCTAACGAAGATGTTGACGATTTCGATAGCTACGTGGGAAGCAGATACAACTTTAACAATATCGATGATTACTTCACGGCAGAGTTAGAAGCTTTGGGTGAATTCTTGAAAGCAATAAGTTCAATCAAAACTTCGTTACCTGTAGGAGCAAAACTAGGTGTTATATCAGAGTTAGAGAGAAAACTTAACTCTATATACAGCCGCCTTTCTGAAAAGGTCGAAGCTAACTCTCAAACTACAGAATAAAGAAATAGAGTGCTAAGTTTTTATTCTCGGGTTGGTATTATGGTTCGCCATTAGTTTTATTATGGCAAACTTTGATAAGGAGAGTTTGATATCATTTTTTGCTCAACATACTTTGGGGCAAAAACGAGTTAGCCAGCGTCGCAGTTTCTTCCTAGCAACCTTTTTAAACTCTGTGCCTAGATCAAAAAAGGCGAACCCATTGGCTCGCCTCTTTTGTCAGTAAGGATTTGTTAGCTCGCTTTTGATCCGGCGTGCTGCTCTACCATAAACGCAATGACTTCTTCGTTTAAGCAAGATTTGCTGATGTATTGGCGTTGTTTACCAAGATGAAGGATAAAACCTAGGTCTGTTTGTTCGAGTTGGTCGATTTCACTCCAAGCGAGGCTGCGATCGATTTTACCGCTTTTATAGCGCACGCCATCTGCATTCACTTCAAACACCACTTTGTTGCCACGGCTTGAACTGATTGTTTGACGCCATAGCCACCAGGTTCTTTTAAAGTAAACGCTACACGCTTCAATCACACTCAATACGATAAAGAACCAACCGACATAACCGTTAGGTAGCAGTTCAAACTCCAATAAAACCACACCAAAAATTAGAAAGAGGATCCCTTTCAAATACGCTTGCGGGAACTTAACTGGCTGGCTAGTTTGATCATAACACTCAGCAAAAAATGGCTTGTCGAGTGTGTATTCTGTAGTGAATTCGAAATCTTTAGACATGTATGGTTACTTCAAGGCTTCTGTAAATGAGTATTCTTGGTTGCACTCTTGCAACGCGAGCATTGTAGCGCTTCTCTGGCTTTATCTTTAGCCCTTTTGATGCTGTTTTGTAAATCAATGATAACGAAACATTAGAAGACCTCGGTGCCTTGCCAAGATCAAACAAGGCGAACCATCTGGCTCGCCTTGTTAATTAATGACCTATGCGACTTCTTGAGTTTTCTACTTTAGAGGGTCGTTGTCTGGCAACGCACTGTGTATCCATACTGCTAGTCGGTGTTTGATGCTTGCGCCATCTAGCTTGCTTTCCGGTAGTGGCGTGATCTGTTTGGCATCGACCAAGAATAGGTAAATCGCTTTTACTCTTAGAGGCTGTGGTGACTGAGGAAGGTCAAAACCTTGTAGCTTCGCCATCTTCCCACCAATCTCTAGTGCCTTCTTAACCAGTTTGTCTTCATTGTGAAGCTTGGAGCTTTTTGACATTGATAAATCCTCTTCTTCGCTTCAATTAAGAATACATGAAGTGTCACGTATGGCGTGTTAGTAAGCTCGCATATTGATAAGTTTATGTCTTACCACCGAGCAACTGGTTGAAAAATGACCTTAATTCTTCGTCACCAAGGTTGAGCAGGTAGTCACCGACATACCATTCAACGATGGATTGATGTGGATGTGCCGTGACTTGCGGATTACCAAACCAAATGCCCTTTTCTGTAGCGAAAGTATGTTGGAGTTCTTTCAACTTTTCACAGCTGAAAGGCAGGATAAGGTGCAACATGTTTGCTTGCGGTTGGGTTGGTCTTACCGCCAAAGATGGGAACTCATCAATGATCTTGTAGATTTGTTTTGTTCGCTCAAACAGATCCGGTAGCTGCGCCAACCTTTCATCGAACTGCATTGCCGCAGACACTACATAAGGTGTTCTGTGGTACAGGTTGCCACCTTGTCGCTTCATCCACATTGAAGCCAGTTCAATGAACGCCTTTGAACCAAGCAGCATAGATCCGCCCATGCCGTTAATGCCTTTATAGAGTGATACATACGTCGTATCAAAACCAGCGGCGATCTCGCGGTATTCTTTCTGATAATACGCTGCGGTTTCCCAAAGCCTTGCACCATCCATGTGGAGATGAATGTCTTTTTCGGCGCAGTAAGCTTTGATTTCTTCCAGTTCTTGCCATGAAGGTAACTGACCGCCAATTTCTCGCATCGGGAGTTCATACAAAACGGCTGCGATTTCATCCGGCCACGCAGTGAGATCCTCAAGCTTCCACGTTTGGTAAACGTTCCCTACTGGCAAAACACTAAAGCGATGTTGAAGCTGATAGCCTTGCTTTTCATGTTCAGGTATATGGCTAGATGCATGCATCGCAACAATAGGATTACGCTTTTGTCTTGTGACGATTTCTAGCACCGTTGGCTGTGTCATCGTCCCAGTGACAACAAAAAGGCCCGCCTCGTAACCCAGCAGATCGGCAACCTTTTGCTCGAACGCGTGAATCGTTTCTCCCTCGCCATAGACATCGTGATTCACTTTGTTCTCTTCACACCACTTTGCCATTTTTGCAAAGTGCTCGGCTGGAGAGTCTTCTTTATTACCTGGGAGGTGGGTATGACAAAGCTGTTTTAGGTGGGTACTCATTGTTCTGTCCTTTGAATCAAATCTTCAGCAATGTAACTTGTTAAAACGGAGGCGTAAACTGCATTTTCGAGGCGTGGTTTCTGAAAGGTCGAACGCATAGCAGTGAGTATCTCAAAGAACATATAAAGCATGAGCCAACCGCAATTACTTAACTTCTAGTCGGATGCTTGTATTAGTGAGTTTTGCTATCAACCCGCCTATCCTCTCGCGCATATCGTGCCTTTGCACAATCATATCTAAAGCGCCATGCTCAAGCAGAAACTCGCTTTGTTGAAAGCCATCCGGTAGCTTTTCTCGCACGGTTTGTTCAATCACACGACGCCCTGCAAACCCGATTCTTGCCTCAGGCTCACCAATATTGATGTCCCCCAGCATTGCCAAGCTTGCCGAGACGCCGCCAAAGGTTTGATCGGTCAATACCGAGATATAAGGCAAGCGCGCATTGGATAAACGCTCCAACGCAGCGCTGGTTTTGGCCATTTGCATTAAAGCCATCAGCGACTCTTGCATACGTGCGCCACCACACGCAGAAAAGCAAACTAACCCGCAATTTTCCTCTATCGCCGTATCCACGGCATCAACAAAACGAGCACCCACAACCGACCCCATCGAGCCAGCCATGAAAGAGAACTCGAACGCGCAAGCCACGATGGGTAAGCCCAACAGCTCGCCTTTCATTACGACCAACGCATCTTTCTCGCCAGTACTTTTTTGAGAGAGAGCAAGACGCTCTTTGTAGCGTTTCTTGTCCTTAAAATTGAGCAGATCTTTCGGCTCATATTCGCTAGCAAGCTCTATACGCTCACCTTTGTCCAAGAAGCTGTCTAAACGATGTCGCGCAGACATTCGCAAATGGTGTTGACACTTGGGGCAAACTTCCAAGTTTTCCTTGAGCGCGATGCGATACAGCACTTGGTCACAAGACGGACACTTAGTCCATACGCCCTCCGGAATCGACGCTTTACGCGTATTAATGATGTTCTTTTTATCTAATAGTTTTTCTAGCCAACTCATTGGAAAACCTTTATGCCCAAACAACAGTAACTCGCATTGTATAAACCTGTTTTAAGTAATAAAGTGCAACTTATTGGCTTTATAATCCAACCAAGTGGGATTAATGGAGATGCTTGAGAAAATTGATCAGCAATGGCTAAAAAGCTTCCATTGTGTCTACGAGAACAACAGCTTTAAAAGAGCCGCCGAGTTTTTATCTCTGCCGACATCAAATGTCAGTCGCCATATTGCGTTACTTGAAGAACAGCTTGATGTGCGTTTGTTCGACAGAACGACTCGACGAATCTGTGCAACAGACGCTGGAGAGCACCTTTATTTACGTACGCAGCCTTTGTTAGACAAACTGAATGATGCGCTTGAAGAAGTGACGCAACACTCTCGTGAGGTCATAGGGCAACTCAACGTTGTCATGCCAGATTCACCAGAACTAGCTAAAGCCGTCGTTTCTTTTTGTGCTCAGTACTCTGCTATTTCATTGAATTGTGAGACGAACCTAAACCCTAAAGAGGACTTACTCGATGGGTTTGACGTTATCGTAAGTTTTCACCGCGGCAAGCTTGATGACAGCAATTGGATCGCAAAAGAGATCAAGCGTTGGCCGAGTATTGTGGTCGCGTCACCTAAGCTACTGCACACACGTCAGAGACCTTTCAAAATTACCGATTTGAAGCACGTTCCTTGTATTAGCAGCTTTACCGCATTAAAAGGAACACCTTGGGTTTTCAAAAACTCAGAAGGAGAACAGATAACTCAAAGCGTGCAATCTGCATTTAAGGTAAACAGTGGACAGCTCGCCAAAGCTGGTGCGTTGACGGGAATCGGGTTTGCGATTCTACCTGTCGAGTTTTGCCATGAAGAAATCGAGTCAGGAGATCTGGAAGTGATCGAACTGGAATATGAACCAGAAGATTTGGTGTTGTATGCCTTTTACGCTTCCAGAAAACACGTAGCCAAGAAGATCCCGGCGTTTATCGAGCACTTAAAACGCCATGCGAATAACGAAACAAGCGGGTAAAGCCATAGACTTGCCTATTACTGCCCATACATTGTGAACCAGAAAGGCTGACTTTGTAGAATCCAAATAGATAAAGGAGCACCGTTGAATTCACCTTTCTTTTTCTGGCGCTTTCAATAATACTCTTGCGCAATATTACTCAGCTGGAAAACTTCATGCCTCAAGCAAACTCTGTGGTCGTACTCGACTTTGAAACCACTGGTCTCTCTCCTACTTTGGGTGACCGTGCAATAGAAATTGGTGCGGTAAAGTTAGTCGATGGTGAGGTTGTTGATAGTTTTCAGCAACTCATGAATCCCGGTTTCAGAGTGAGCTCCTTCATTGAGAACTACACCGGCATTACCAATAACATGTTACGAACGGCACCAAGCTGCGAAGAGGTCATGGCATCATTTAGTGAGTTCATTGCTGGCGAGAACCTTATCGCTCATAACGCTTCATTCGATAAACGATTTTTAGATGCAGAGCTTGAGCGAATCAACTGTGGTTATTCAGGTGAGTTTGCTTGCTCCTTACTGGTGGCAAGACGGCTCATTCAAGATGCTCCGTCACACAAGCTAGGTGAACTTGTTCGCTATAAAAATATCGACAACGACGGTGTTTTTCACCGCGCACTAGCCGATGCACAAATGACGGCCAAGCTTTGGCTCTTAATGGTCGAAGGATTAGAAAACTCAGGTATCGTTAAACCAAGTTTTCAGTTGATGCAAACGGTTAGTAAAACAGCAAAAGGAAAAGTCGACCTGCTACTCGCCAAAAGCCGAGCTTAACTCCCTCCCAACTAAAATCTGGTTCTAGTCTCTTAGGCATTTAAGCAATTTTCGATATACATAAGATATTGAGCATCCCAGTGAACTTCCTACTCCGAAAGCGGCAGTTCACTGGTCTCACCAACCAAACTCGCTTACTATGCCAGTTACCTAAAACGCTTTGTGAGTCACTCATGAGCCGAAAAAATAACAAAAATCTCAGCATTCTTCTTAAACTCAACACCTTTATTGCGCCTTATAAATGGCGGGTTGCAGCGGCCTTAGTTGCACTTGTCGCGACGGCAAGTTTAACGTTATCCGTTGGCTATGGGGTGCGTATTCTTATCGACCAAGGGTTTGCACAGCAATCATTGCAAGAACTTACCAATGCGATTCAGTTTATTGTCGGTGTCACACTGTGTATTGCCATTGGGACGTTCTTTCGCTTCTACCTTGTATCTTCGGTGGGTGAGCGCGTCAGTGCGGATATTCGCCTTGCGGTGTTTAACCATGTCATTACGCTGCATCCGAGCTATTTTGAGACCAACAGTAGCGGCGATATTATGTCGCGCCTGACTACCGATACCACGTTGCTGCAAAGCATTATTGGTTCATCGTTCTCGATGGCGATGCGTAGCGCTTTGATGTGCTTTGGTGCCATCATAATGTTGTTTGCCACCAACGTTAAGCTCACGCTGATTGTGCTAGCTTCTGTGCCTTTGGTTTTGGTTCCGATTTTGTTTTATGGACGACGCGTGCGTGCGCTCTCCCGCCAAAGTCAGGACTCAATGGCCGATGTCGGCAGCTACGCAGGTGAAGCGATAGAACATATTAAAACCGTGCAAAGTTTTAGCTCAGAGCCGTACGAACGAGCGGCTTTCGCTGTCGAGGTGGAAAAAGCGTATGAAGTGGGCAGACAGAGAGTAAAACAACGCGCGATCCTGATATCTGGCGTTATTGTGATTGTGTTTAGCGCAATTGCGGGCATGCTTTGGGTTGGCGGCAGCGATGTGATTCACGGAAAGATGTCTGCGGGTGACCTAGCAGCGTTTGTGTTTTATGCCATTATGGTAGCCTCATCGACTGCAACCATTTCTGAAGTCATGGGTGAACTGCAAAGGGCCGCTGGCGCTACCGAGCGACTGATTGAGATCCTTCAAGTAGAAAGCGATATTAAAGCACCAAGCAACCATTTGCCTGTCCGTTCAGACATGTCTGCTGAAGTTAGCTTTAAGTCGGTGAATTTCAACTACCCTTCTCGCCCAAATCAACCTGCTGTCAAAGGATTAAATTTAACCGCTGAACAAGGCAAAGTATTGGCGTTGGTTGGCCCTTCTGGTGCAGGTAAAACAACGCTATTCGAACTGCTGCAACGCTTTTATGACCCACAACAGGGGCAAGTGTTGTTTGGTGGCGAAGATATTCGGCAGTTCGACCCAAACGAGCTTCGACGCCAAATGGCACTCGTACCTCAACAACCAGCACTTTTTAGCCATGATGTGTTTCACAATATTCGTTACGGCAATCCAGAAGCTACAGATGAACAAGTCATCGAAGCCGCCAAAAAAGCCCATGCCCATGAGTTTATTGAGAAGCTTCCCGAAGGCTATCACAGCTTTTTAGGCGAGCGCGGCGTTAGGCTATCAGGCGGTCAAAAGCAGCGCATTGCGATTGCTCGCGCGATTCTAAAAGATCCAAAAATCTTACTGCTGGATGAAGCCACCAGCGCCCTTGATAGTGAAAGTGAACACCACGTTCAGCAAGCACTTGAAGCACTGATGAAAGGACGCACAACGCTTATCATTGCTCATCGCCTTTCTACTATCCAACATGCGGATAAAATTGCGGTGCTGGACAATGGTGAGTTAGTCGATGTTGGTAACCACCAATCATTAATGCAAAGCTGTGAGTTGTATCAGCGACTTGTGGCGTTGCAATTTAAGCACTTAGAGTAGCGCCTAGTTAAGCCCCTAAAACAAGCAAAGGCGAACCAAACGGTTCGCCTTTTTCTGTTCATTCACTTCCGTGAACTTTGTGCAATCCAAACATCCTTTCGCTCATCTAAAAAACCTCACTCCACTATTTCACTACTCCACCACTCCACTTAGAAGACGAATAATTTCATTCGTAACCAATCTGTTTTCAAAATAGGAAACCACCACTGTAAAAGTTCACCGCGTTTTGTCTTGCTGACTATGGTTACAATATATGTGAAATCAATGCCTTTAAACCAAATTACAAGAAAGTGGCACCGATATGAACAGCGAAGCGAAACAACTTTTTTATCATTTATGTCAGCAATACGATGCGCTCTCTCAAGATTTAGAGTCTCGCGCATTTCCTGAGTTTTCCGAGACCATCACTCATCCGCTTGGACACTGCTTTGTCCGTTGCCCTGTAGGCAGTCAGCGCTTTTCCATTGTTGCAGTCAACTTTTCGCCCTCCGTTCGCGGGCAAGGTGTGCTTACTGCATTTATCGACTACATTAAAAGCCATCCATATCATTACCAAGGCGTTGAAGTCGCTATCATTGAAAACAAAAGCTTAGCAAAACGACTGTTGTCTCTTGGATGGAAGTACAAATCTCTGTTTAGCAAGATCTTCTTTGCTAATAAGCCGACGCTGGTGAAGGACTTTCAATCGGCTTGATAGTCACTGAGTCACTCCCCATGTAACCCAAGTAAGCGCTCAATCAAAGTCCGTAAGCATATTGAGAAAAGTTTGACGGTCTTCCGCTGTACTACCTCGATGAGCAGTGTATTCGACGTGTTCATCCGCGCTGGCTTTTGGGGATAGATTGATGCCCCACAGCGCATTAATTTGGTTTGGCACGATGGAGTAACGCACATCAACAATTCGCATTTCGTCATCCGGGTCTTGCACTACAAAACCATTTGAGAACCAACGGAAACGTTCAATATCTTTCGCTTGCTGAGATTGTGGGTCGAGCCATGGAAATTGTGTTTTCACATTGAGCTTTGGTGTGGATTCGCCAGGATAGATTTTTATTGAGCGCCCCACTCTTACCGCATCCACATAGTAGTTATCTTCCGTTTCATAAATCACTTTCCAGACCAAAAGATTGCCGAAGGTTGGTTTTGCTTTTAGCAGCACAGCACTGTGCTGTCGCTCTTGGACGATTTTCCACCCGGCCGCTTCTGCTCTATCTCGTTGAATAACACCAAGTGTCAGATAAGCCAGAGACCATAGAAATGCGACACGCGCATAACTTCGATTTCGCTTCAGTGCGGCAAACAAAAGCAGGATCAAAATAGGAAGAGAGAAAGCGGGGTCGATAACCGAGATCGTGTTCCAGGCATAGCGTGTGTTGCTTATCGGCCAAAAAAGCTGAGTCCCATAGCTGGTGCAAGCATCTAACAGCGCATGGGTGCTATAACCAAGGGCACAATAAAACCAACTCTGTTGAAAGTTTAGCTCTCGTCTTTTTGCAAACAACGGATACAACACTAAAGCACAGAGAAAACTGCCAAAAGGGATAAACAACAATGAATGGGTAAAGTGTCGGTGATATTCCAAAAACAGTAATGGGTCACTTGATGAACGAATAAGTACGTCCAAATCCGGAGCCATCCCAGAGGCCACGCCTAACACGCCAGCAGCCACAATATGCCGCTTGTTACTTGCAGACTGCGGCAAAGCAGCGCCCAGTAAACCTTGCGTTAACGGGTCCATTATTTACGCCCACCACGATAACGTAGGCGAGAGAGAAGGCATGTGCGCTTCAAAATCGGTTCAAATTTAAAAACCAGAACGTTCTCCGACATAAATTATCCGTATTTAAGTGGATTGGAAAGCACGGCTTAATGATGCATTAAAGTGTTCGAAAACAAATGCTTTGATTTTAGTGTAAGAAGGAATCGCCCTATTCGCTAGTAAGAAGCGAACCTGAAGCAAGGATCGTGGTGTACGTCAGAAGTCCAAAACGGCGGATTTTTCAGACGCAAAATAAAACAAGGCGAACCAGATAGCTCGCCTTGTTTACTGAACGATTAACGACAAAAAACCTTAGTCTTGAGGGTTTTCTTTCGCGTTGATTTCAGCGTAAGTGTGCAGAAGCTCTGTCAGAGTTTTCACCCAAGCAAAAACATCCGAAGGTGTGTTTTCGAGTAGTTTTTCTACTAGTTCACAGTGTGTTTCTAGCGTGATTGCCTCTTCCAAATGGAATGAAATCGCATAGAAATGCCAAAGAACCAGTCGCGTCATTCGCTCGCTATTTTGCTTTGCATTGTCTGAGTCATCAAACGCTTGTTGAATTTCACTCAGTGCGATTGCTGTCATGCGTAGCATTGCATCAAGACGTGCAGACAACATACGGTCTTCGCTATCCACTTCTTCTTGATCAAAAGTAAACAGCTCATTCATCACGTCTTCTGGCACCATTTTACTGATCATGCGAGCACTAAACTCTTCCAGTTCATGGCGAGGCATGGTTACAAGACAATCGAAGGTGTAATCACGAAGCATAAAATCACTCTAGGTTGGAAATCAATTTCAGCCACGCATTCTAAATACTGAAATCTCAATTGCCAGCGTTTATTTCTATTGGGCTATCGAAAAACTACAGAACACCGTTGATCGCGATACCAACACCAATGCGCTGCTGATTATGGTCGTAGTCAATTAGGCTTTTGCCGTATCCAGTCGAGTATTGAGCATATCCCCTAACTTTTCCCCAAATTGGAAACAACAAACCTATCTCAGCATAGCCTTTATGCGTTTTAAAATTCTCGCGCCCCAAGAACGTCAACTCGTAATCGTCCCATTTGTAGGCGCTTGTTAGCTCAAAATGCCCCATGTAATCTTCGATATCTGGATTATCATCGCCTTTAGGATCATTCGGAAAGGTTTTTTCGTCCTCAGGTATGCGCCACCAAGGCTGGATAGAGGCGACAAAATTGTCTTTCGCAAAGGTTAAGTTGGTATAAACGCGGTTCCAACTGCGCGATAGCTCTTGTCTTTGGCCATTTGATTCATGCTCAATACCGAAACCCAGCCAAGTTGAGCCACCAAGCGGCTGCCAACTTGTAGGAGTGAAGTAAAACAGCTCAGGACGATAATTGGTTTCGCGAAACGGACGCGACGCATCCCCCGTGTATACCTGCCAGAACGATTTGAGCGTCATACCAAAAAACAGGCCATCGCCGTCAAACAACAAATCGTCGTAGTTCATTGGTACTTTAAAGCTGATTTGAAACTCAGCCTCTTCCTTACGCAGTTCATCGCCGTATTTGGTGTCGGCATACGCACGTTTGTTTACGCGGTCACTATAAGTAAACGGAAGAATGTAGTTAATTCGATGTGCAACCAAGCTAAAAGGCTCGAACGCGGTTTGCTTTTCTGATTCCAAACGTTTATCGATCAAGCTTTCTTGCGGTTCTTCTGATTCTTTCGTTGTTGATTCGACAGACGCAGTACTCGTGACGGTATCTAACTCACACTGCTTGCGAATGCTCTCGATCGTTTCTTCGCCATTGCTTTTTTTGATTGTTTCTAGCAAACATAAATCGTATGCGCTTGCGGTCTCTCCCATCGCCACCGGAGCTACTAATAAACTCAGTATCGATATCCCTGTCGCTTTTGAAGCCATCTGAAATCCTCAATAATCTTGATGTCAAACCAGACAATTCTAATTTTTATCGGTAAATCACTTGCCATAACGGAGTTAAGGTAATGTTAAATGTTGGCCGACTTTACGTCTTGGATTGATACGACAGATTTAAAAGATATCTGCTCACTATGAACAGAGCGCCAAAAAACAACCAAGAGTTGAGCATCATAAATCCAAACCGAAAACAGCACGTTTTTATGATGCTCATGCTCACTACATAAAATACTGACTCACACCTTTGATAGCGAATGCGGTAATGAATAAGCCCAATCCATAAGCCAAATGCGCCAATGTGCTAAGAAAACGAGCTTTCCAAGGTGTTGGGTTTTTACTGGCAGCAAAACCAAATCCTAAACAAGGTTGAATGACCAAAAATGGGAACACCAACGTTACCGCACCTGTAATTAAGCCAGGTGTTAGGCTAGGCTCTACCAACCAATGATGACCAAAAGCAGCAATGTGAGCCAAAGCGAAAACAACGCCAATGGCATAGTGCAAAAACCAACCGAGTCCTTTTTCTCCCGGCATCGGGTCTGTTGACATAATTGGCGCATGCACAAGCTTCCCTTTTGGCATGCACAAAACCCAGCGCGCAACCAATGCATAGTTTAATGAGGGAATACCAAACACTCTCCTTTGTAGCCAAGCCCATAAATCCATTATCAAAGTCGCACCAATCCCTATTAGCGCCGCTTGCAATCCCATTAAAAGCAGCATTTTTCTCTCCTCAAGTTTTTGATTTGTTAAGGTCTTAGTTGCATGCTACAACTTAAAGCCAACTTGAAGTCAATGAGGAATAGAATGGATATTGCAGAAGTGGTTAAAAAATCAGGATTGCCGACCTCAACACTCAGATACTACGAACAATTGGGGTTAATTCGCTCAATAGGAAGGAATGGATTGAGACGTCAATATTCGCCAGAGGTACTCAGTAAACTCAACTTAATTAGTTTAGGGCGTATCGCTGGAATATCACTTAACGAAATGGCGGAAATGTTGAATCACTCAGAAGGTTCAAAACCATACATTGATCGTGACTTACTGGCGAAAAAGGCGCTTGAGATTGATGAGCAAATAACACGTTTGAAAGCGGTGCGAGACAGCCTAAACCATGTTGCCTCCTGCCCTCATGAGTCACATATGGACTGTTCTTCATTTCAGAGGCTTATGAAGGTCGTAAAGCGTTATGTCCCCAAAAAACCGAGATAAACCACTCTACTTATTCTTGATTTAAAAGGAAGCAACTCGCGGTTGTGAGTTACTTCCTCCCATCTTACTTAGCTTGCGCTTTTACGTACTTCTTCACTTTTTTCATCGCCATTTTTTGCTTTAACGGTGAAAGGTAATCAATGAACAAGTTACCAGATAGGTGGTCAATTTCGTGCTGCATCACAATCGCTAAGAACTCATCGCTCTCGATTGTAATCGGGTTGCCATCACGGTCCAATGCAGACACAACAACTGATGTGTAACGCTCTACATCGGCATAGTATTCGGGAACAGATAGGCACCCTTCTTGACCAAGTGCTTTGTTTTCTCCGCTCACCACTTCTGGGTTGACTAAGATTAAAGGATCATTGCGTTCGTCAGAGATATCAATGACAACAACCGCCTCTTTTCTGCCCACTTGGGTTGAAGCTAAACCGATGCCATTGCCCGTTGCGTAAAGTGTTTCTAGCATATCGTCGATCAACGTTTGTACTGTCGATACATCAGTGACATTTTCTGCTTTTACTTTAAGTCTTGGGTCTGGAATGGAGAGAATTTCGAGGACTGCCATACTTACCTTTCGTTATCTGTAAATCGTAATTTCCGGCGAATTATACACACGTTTCGGCAGACATAAACATGTTGAGTTTTCGTGGAAAGACCCTTTCGTCTAAGACATTCGATTTTGCTAGAGACCAAAGAGGCACCAAGGAAGAGAAAACAATAACGCCAGAACCATTTGGCTCTGGCGGCTTTTGTTTTTATCGAAAACTCGATTACTGCTGTAGCTTCGCTTTGGCTTCTACTACTTTGGAGAAGTCTAGGCCTAGCTCTTCCACTGCTTCTTTAATCAGTACAGGATTTTGCATTACCTGCGCCATTAACGCTTGAAGCTGATCTTGTGGCAAACCTAGTTGGCTGATAGTTGCCATTGCAGCCAGAGGGTTTTGAGTTAACGCCTGAAATAGCTCGTTGATTTGCTCGTCGCTAATATTGTTTTCTTTCAACATCGCAAGAATCGGGTTCATCAAATTACCTTTAAATACTATGTAAAACAGACCCGCAGTTTACCACTGGGGTTTGTTAGTTTGCACGCAGACTTTAACCACCACACTACCATCGACCAAGTTATGGTCGAATATTGGTGAACGTTGCGGTAGTGACTCCATCACTTTGCGATGAAAGCGCTTTTATATCCGCGTTAAAGTAATATGGATTAAGTGGCATTTTACTCTCGGCTAGTCGCGCGTAGTAAAGCTTGGCGGGCTGTTTTGCCATTTGTTGCGCGTACAAATACCCGACCAACGCATGTTCAAACTGGTGGTAACCATTTCCCCAATGGAACGCTTTGGTTGATTTAGGATTCAGACCAACACCTCCGTACTGATGATCCACCCACACGTCCATAAAGGTGGGTAACGTGTATTGAAGCGTTTCTTTCATCGAACCATCGACAAGAGAAACCGTCATCGCCGCTTGATCGAGTTCTGCCCATTCCCAAGACGAGCTGTAATGCTTGTGCGGTCTTGATTGCCAAGCAAGAATGCTCTCTTGCGTCCATTTACCCTGCCATTCTGGAGAGAAGAGCGCCTTGACTTGCTCAAAGTTTTGCTGGTATTGCGCTTGTTTCAGCGTGTGTTTCATTCCTTTGAAACCAAACTCTGTCCAATTGGAATTTTCCAACAACTGACCAGTGAGATACGTCATCCAATACGCTTTGATGGTGTGTCCAAAATCATTGTGTTTCGCATCTGGCATCATTACCGCTTTGTGGTGTATCGCGCCATAAAAGCGCTGCTCTTTGTCGGAGTGGTAGTTATCCAGCATCACTTGCGTCAGCCATTGCAGATCTTGTTTCCACTTGGCTTGCGCTGCCTCTGGTAAAAGTGGCGCCGTTAACAACAAGTAGCCATTAATTTGGTCAAGTTGAGCGACTAACTCTTGCTGCTTCTCACTTTCTCCATCACCATCTTTCAAAACCCACGCCAGACCGCGATCATCGCTTCGTCGGTATTGTTTAAATATAAACGCTTGCTGGTCGATAAGTGCTTGTTCAACCTTTGGATCTTGCGTCAAGTAGTAGTACATCGCCAAGCCCACCAAGGCGTAAGCTTGGTCTTGAGAAGTTCGCTGTTGCCACTCCATCCCCGGTTTTCCACTACGTGTAAAGCTCACGAAGCCACCGTTTTTCTCATCTTGTAGATGATCAATCAGGTAATAAGCCCCTTTCTTGGCTAGCTCTAATGCTTGTTTGTCACCCGTAAGATGAAAAAGCACGCCATAAGCGTAAGTTTGACGCGATTTCATGCGTGTGTATTCGCGATCGAAGTGCGGGCTAATCCACCCTTTGTTTAATTCTTCACACGGCTTTTGTGGGTCGAGAATGACACCGTTATCACAACGAAATGTCGGAAAATTCCCCGCAGGTTGCCCATGCGCACTTTCCATCATCCAATATGGCGCTAGGCCATTTGTCACATGGTTTAACCAATCATCCCCCGAAGGCAGGTCCACATCAGCAAAGCTGTTCATGCTCGTCGTTGCGAGCAATAAGGTAAGATATTTAAAAGACATAATACTCAATTAAGTTATTGAATTTTATCCAGTATAAATAACTCCCTTTACGCATATTGTCGTCGTAGTCACAATCGCCTTAAGCATTTGTTTGCATTATTCATCTGTCTGCCTTATTCGATGACTGAGCCGAGAATAAACGCCACTCTGTCTTCGACTGACATTTTGGGCACTTCGATCAATTGATACCCAAACTTGTGATAAGCGTTGACCATCTGTTGATATGTGGCGACCGCTTCAGAAAAATCTTGTTTTCGCTCTTCATCGTTACTGAATATCGATACCCACGGTGGAAAAATGAATACTTGAGGATGATAACGAAGCGTCTGGCAATGCGTGATGAGCTCATGCGAGATTGGCAGTTGTTCCAACTTGCTGTAGCCATATACGTCCACAATACTGCGATCAAAAAATACGTCCCCTTGGCGGACATTGAAAGATCGGTAGTTGCTCACTTCTTCTTTTGTCATTTCATCTCGAAAGGCTTGTTTGTCATTCCAAGGTAATGCTGAACCGTGATTCGCAACCTGCGTTTGTATCACGTGACGACCAGTTTCTGGCGCGCAGATAAAGCCTTGTATTTTTAGTTGTTCGATAACCGAGGTTTTTCCTGCACCGGGACCACCAGTGAATACGATGAGTTTGTTCAAAATCTTTTCCTTATTTTTTGTTTGAGTGAAGTAATGCGTGTACGGCCAAGAAAATTGGCATGGCATTTGGCACACCAGCGTTAAGCGAGATCGGCAATGGAAAGTTTTGGGATAGAAATGAGCAGTGAAAAATATTGATGAAATGAAAGCTTAAACGGCGTGTTCAGCGTTTATGAAAACGGAGGAATTTTGAGCAAACCAAACTTGCCCAAAATATTGGGTTGGGAAATGGAGAGATTGGATCATTAGGTTAACGCGTCAATTGGCTTTCTATATCAAGAAGATTGCACCTAAGCCTAAGAACGCAAAGAAACCGACGACATCAGTAACGGTTGTTAATACTACCGAGCCAGCCACGGCGGGGTCAATGTTAAACTTCTTCAACGTGAATGGTATCAACGTCCCCGATGCCGCGGCCGCCAAACTATTGAGGAAAATTGCACAACAGATAATAAGCGCCAATGGCCAAGAGTCAAACACCATATAGACGACACCCGCGATGACTAATCCCATGATCAAGCCATTAATGGTGGCGATTTTTAATTCCTTATTCACCAATAGCTTCAAGTTACTTTGGTGCAAGTGGTTTAGTGCGATACCCCGAATGGCCACCGCTAAGGTTTGGCTACCTGCGATGCCGCCCATACTCGCCACAACGGGCATTAAGATAGCAAGCGCTACAACTTGCTCGACCACATTATCAAAAATACCAATGATGGCAGAGGCAACAAAAGCGGTCAGCAAGTTAATCACCAACCAAAGTGCTCTTAGCCTTGTCGCCACAGTTAATGGTGTGAACAAATCCTCTTCGCTTCGTACGTTTTCTGCCACTACAGCTTGTAGGCTGAGTTCACGCAAGGTAATCGCGATGGTCGCCATCGACAAAACGCCCATAATTTTGCCACCAGCCATGATAGGAAACCAATGCGCTCCACCATCAATCGAGACCTGTTTACTGACGCTTTGAATCGTTTGGGTATCTTCCAGAATTGGCGTGACTACGGTCAAGTCTGTGAGTTTGGTATGGTTCTCATGCAGCAACAGGGTTTGAGGTTCTATCGTCCCAATAACACCTCCGACATCACGCACGATGATCAATCGCACCGGGCTTTGTCCGCGTTTTAACAACTCGGTTTTGATGCCTCCTACGCTGTTTTTAGGATTTGCGACTAAAAAATGCGGCTCGGCATACCTCCCCACTTTGTTATCTTCATACGACAGCGCTTGTTGAATGTGCGCGACCGACTCTTCACTTTGGTCGATAAGGTACTCATCCACAAACTCGGTCGGTAGAAAGTCTGCAAAGATGATCAGTTCCGAATCCGTTATGTACGCTAAGCGTTCATGTTGCAGCTCTTTGTTGAGTGATTGATGAATGTGCTTGGCGGTGTCATATCGCAGCAAATTTAATACCGTCCAGTACTTCTCTGGCGGCACCGCTTCTATCACGCGTTTACGATAAGCAATGTTGACCGACTCCAAAATGTTCGCGATTTGCGCTTCCTGATAGTCTTTCAAAAAACCGAGGTCTTCGGTCGACTCTATCGCTTTAATGATCTCGGCAAGCAAATGAGGCACTTTGCGATTAATTTGTAATTGGCTGGAATCTATCATCATTGTCACCGATTTCCTTGGGCATCACGTTAGTGTCAACACGATGTCTATTACCTAAAGGCATGAGATCCTGATGTTAAAATTCTAGGCAATGGCACGCACAATTGCGGAATTTATATTTTGCTCGCAGAAACAGAACGTCTTTGCATAAGGGGATGGTATAAACTTTTAGTGTGCATTAGGCGCATTTGCCTCGTGTGATAATGGAGTAATCAATGGCACCAGTATTTTTTCTGACTCAGCAAGCCGCCTTACCAAGTCGTAAGGTGCTTCGTAAAGTGATTCAGTTTGCGACAGCGCTGGCTCAACCCATCGTGGTATTGGTGGAAGATCACCGCCGGAGTGAAGATCACGCGTTCGCGCATTTCCTTAGTTTCAACTCTGACCATATAGAAAAGAGACAAGCTGAGTTTGAAGCTTGGACATCAAAATTCAAAGACTTCGTTATCGAACTTTGTGAAGAAGAGGAAGTTGAAACGCCAACACTCTCTTACGAGCATTTCAAAGGGAGTCATTGGATTGCTCAAGTCGCGAAACGGCTTGTCGACGACACAGATTTACTGCTCGTGGGGCATTTTAACAAGCACGACATTCAAACCTTACTCACCGAGCTAGCAAAAAACGATTGTGATTTATTGCTATTAAGTGAGCGTTCATGGCCTTCTCACGCCAACATGCTTTGCGCGATAGATCCGCTTCATCGCGGAGATGCAAAATCGGTCGTAGATAAAGCCATCGTATCGCGAGGCTCAAAGCTAGAAAAAACCTTGAGCGGAAAAATGACGTTAGTTTACTGTCGCTACGTTGCGCCTTATCTGTCTCGTTATCGTGCAGAGATTTTGAGCAACCAAAAAGCAGGCATTACGGACTTTATTACTGCGCAAAAGTTAACACGAGTACCACTACTGCTGCCAGAAGGAAACCCTGAAACAGCGTTACCAAAAGCAGTTAAGCAATCACAAGCGGCAATTCTGATTATGGGCGCGTGTAAGCGAAGCATGTCATCCCAATTTTGGTCTGGCAGCACTGTAGACACGTTACTTGATCAACCTCCTTGTGACCTGCTGCTCGTCAATAGCACGAAGGATTGATCAGGCTTCCCCATCCCGCCGCATCTTAAATAATATCACGCGCAGTTATTGGCTCTTCATGGTCTCTAACTGCGCGGCTTCATGTTCCGCGTTCAAGGCTTGTTTCTGCTGCTGTTTAACCTTATCCCAACTGCGTCCCGATTCAATTGCAGATACACGCTGCTCGTATTTAGTGCAGGCTCTTTCGAGTACTTTCTCAGGATCTATGCCCTTTTCTCTTTCCAACGCTTTTAATACGTTAAGATAGTTCCACAACACATCGCCTAACTCGTCTTCCAAATGACAAAGGCGGTCCTCACGAATCTCTTCACGGACTTCATCGACTTCTTTGCCAATGGCCTCCAGATAAGTCTCTACGCCTTTAAACCAAGTGTTGGTTTGGTCATATTGAGATTTTCTCGTCGCAATTGCGTACAGCTCATCAAATTTCTTCATTATCTCTCCGTAGAACGAGTTTTTATTTACGCCTCTTTAGGACGAATAAACTTCCCTTTTGCCGTCACTCTAACTTCATTATTGACCAGTAATTGAGCCACCAGTTGATATATACCGCGGCGTTCACCTTCACAGTGTGCAGTAATCGAGACATGCTCATCTAGCTCAATAGGTGCATGGTAGCGCACATCCAACTGCGCGGTAAGGGCTTGAATGTCTCTAAATAACAAACAGTGCGTCATTGCACCATCGAGCAGCGAACTCGCAATACCACCATGCAACAGGTCGGTGTAACCTTGATGACGCGGTAAAAAGTGAAACTCTCCGACAACAGAACCATCGGCTAGGCACTGGTAGTTCACAGCCAAAGAGTTAGGATTTGCATCGATTGAAGAACAAACCGCACATTGATAATGAGATTCGTGAGTGGAATGAAAGTGACTGTTTGCGGACATGTTAAGTACTCAGCTTGTAAAAAGAGTAATTAGCATATGCCAATTATTAAAAAGAAACGGCGAGTAATCTTTGTTTGCACGTTGTAGGGCCAACAACCTCATTATCCATAACGTTAAATAATCATTTTCATAATTAACGATAATTTCCAGTTTATTTAGAGTGGCGATAAGGTTTGCATCGTGATTACGCAACGTTATGAAAGGCGACTTATGAAGTTTCTCCACACGATGATCCGTGTTGTTGACCTAGACAAATCTATCGAATTTTATACAAAAGTTCTGGGTATGAGCGTTTTGGATCGTTTTGAAAACCAAGAATACCGTTACTCACTGGTGTTTGTTGGTAGCCCTGATCAACCAGATGGCGCGACCATCGAGCTAACTTATAACTGGGATACCGGCAGTTACGACTTAGGTAACGCATTCGGACACATGGCGCTTGGGTGTGAAGACATTTACGCAGCTTGCGAAAAAATCAAAGCGCTTGGTGGCAACGTCACTCGCGAACCCGGCCCAATGAAAGGAGGAGAAACGCACATCGCCTTCATTAAAGATCCCGACGGCTACCCAATCGAACTGATTCAAACTAAACAATAACAAGGTTTCCTATGACAGATGCATTATTTCAACCGATTCAATTTGGCTCTCTCTCATTAAAAAACCGCATCGTTATGCCTCCGATGACGCGCTCTCGAGCCTCTCAACCGGGTAATGTTGCCAACGACATGATGGCCACCTACTACGCTCAACGCGCCGAAGCGGGATTAATCGTTGCTGAAGGCACACAAATTTCACCAATGGGTCAAGGCTACGCGTGGACACCGGGTATTTATAGCCCAGAGCAAATTGCTGGCTGGAAAAAAGTAACTGATGCAGTGCACGAGAAAGGCGGCGTTATCTTCGCGCAATTATGGCACGTTGGTCGTGTGACTCATCCTGACAACATCGGCGGCGAGCAACCTATTTCTTCTTCTGCGCTTAAAGCAGAAAACGTGAAAGTATTTATCGACAATGGCACAGACGAACCTGGCTTTATCGACGTGGTTGAGCCACGTGAAATGACCAAGCAAGACATCAAGAATGTTATTGAAGAATACCGCCAAGCCGCATTAAACGCGATAAAAGCTGGGTTTGATGGTGTCGAACTTCATGCAGCAAATGGCTACTTGGTTAACCAGTTTATCGATTCTGAAGCGAACAACCGCACTGATGAATACGGCGGCTCAATTGAAAACCGTCTGCGTTTT
This sequence comes from Vibrio sp. GLN_1, assembly GCF_043106015.1. NCBI lineage: Bacteria > Pseudomonadati > Pseudomonadota > Gammaproteobacteria > Vibrionales > Vibrionaceae > Vibrio > Vibrio sp. GLN_1. The sequence continues at coordinate 639,606 of NZ_JBICMD010000036.1, read as the reverse complement.
CTTGGTGAAGTGGTCGAAGCAATGACGCAAGCCATTGGCGCAGATCGTGTTGGTGTTCGCCTTGCACCATTCACTTCGTTAAACGGCACCGTTGATAGCACACCAGTCGACACCTACACCGCTGCTGCTGCGCTGCTTGATAAACTCAATGTGGTTTACATTCACATTGCAGAAGTGGATTGGGACGACGCGCCAGACACTCCGCACGACTTTAAAACCGCAGTTCGTGAGGCGTATAAAGGCACACTGATCTATGCCGGTCGTTACAACGCAGAAAAGGCGCAACACGCGATTGAAAGTGGCTTAGCCGACATGATCGGTTTTGGTCGTCCATTTGTTGCAAACCCAGACTTACCAAGCCGCATCAAGCATGGCTATCCACTGGCAGAACATGACCCTGCCACATTGTTCGGCGGCGGTGAAAAAGGCTTAGTGGACTACCCTGCATATCACGCGGGTTAATTCATCTGCGTAAAGCTGATTCGCAACTCGCGACAAACCAATAGCTAACCCAAAAGAACCTTGCTCTTCCCCCTGTGACGCCAAGATGCAGGGTTCTTTTTTAGGCAAACCACCAAGAATTAACGTCTTTGACAAGATGTACAACCTCGGCACGCAGAACGCGTCGTTTTACTTAGTAAACTGCGTTGTACTTTACAGTAGGCATTTTTCAGTGCGCGGCGGCCTGAAAACCAATCATCCGGTTTAGTGAGGATTAAGTAGCCGTTAAACCTCTTAACCAACTCGGTTCGATTGTTTTCGATAAATCGGCTATCAAACTCGATTTCGAAGTAATCCAACGCTTCTTCGATACAAGTAAAGCTGGCAATTTTTTCCTGAATCGTATTCTTTGTCATTGTTTCTTTAGCGTTATCATTTTCAATGAATTCTAAGAGCCTCGCGCTTTACGTTCTTTGATTTAGCGCTTCTTAACATCACTCTTTCTGGGATTTCCATATTGAAATTCAATTTGGGAATTCGTTATTTCTCCCAGCCTTTTCATTTTGACAATCAATTTAAGGTGCTGATTTAAAGCAATATTATTTCTGGTTCATATTTTGCTCTACTTCGTTAAACGGAATGTTGGAGGGACACAATATGACTTACAGAGCGGAAGTAGACGGATTAAGGGCGATTGCTGTCACGTTAGTGATTTTGTTTCATTCAGGAGTTGAGCAATTCGCTGGTGGCTTTATTGGCGTCGACGTGTTTTTTGTTATCAGCGGCTATTTGATCACCACCATCGTGATTAACGATTTGGAAAACCAGAAGTTTAGCCTCGGTGATTTTTATGAGCGACGCATTCGCCGCATACTTCCCCTGCTACTGGTGGTGATTACCGTCAGCTATGTGATGTCTTGGTGGCTATTTTTGCCACAAGCACACAAAGACGTTGGTCAGTTCGCAGTGTCTTCTATTCTTTCTTCATCCAACATTCTTCTGTATTTAAAAGGCCACAATTACTTCGGTTTAGAAGATCAAGCCAATCCGCTATTTCACACCTGGAGCTTGGGCGTTGAAGAACAATACTACATTGTCATTCCTTTGCTACTCATGCTACTCGCTCGTGGCAAAAACGCGTTTTACCTGACTTTTTTCATCGCGGTATTTGCGCTGAGTTTGATGACTATTGTTTATGCGAGCAACGATCCTGATTTCGCCTTCTACATGATCTTTTCTCGTGCTTGGGAGCTGGCAACCGGTTCATTACTCGCATTAGTAATGAGAAAAACCCAAGTTCAATCCAACGATACGCTGGCAACCATTGGCATCGTTTTGATATTGGCCTCTGCACTTTTGTTTGAAAAATCGCAAGATGGCGCGGGTATCACTTTGCTGGTGCCAGTCATCGGTAGCGCGTTAGTGATTTTGTTTGCCTCTAAAGACAATGTCTGCGGTAAATTGCTGAGCCTAAAATGGGTCGTGTTCGTCGGCTTAATCAGCTACAGCTTGTACTTGTGGCATATTCCGCTATTTGTGTTTTACCGCTACATGCTGGACTCAACTCAAGACGTCAATATCTCGCTTTACATTGCCGCTCTTTTTGTACTGTCTTACTTCACTTGGCGCTTTGTGGAAAAGCCGTTCCGCAGCCGAAAAGCCACGAGCATGCGCACTGTGTCTGCGGTTGTTGTAGTGTTGACGTTACCCTTGCTGACGTTCGGCGTTATTGGTCATCAAAACGGTGGTTTTCCAGAAAGAAGCGCATTTTTCGAGGCCATGCGCGTTAACAACGGTTACGGTTTAGATTGCAACGGCAACACCGACGTTAACGATGTGTGCTCGTCTGCGCCGCAGCCTACCATCGCTGTGTTAGGTAATAGTCACAGCATGGTTTACGTAAAGCGTCTGTCCGAAGTCACACCAACTGGCGTGGTGCAACTTACTCAAGATTCCTGTGCGGTCGGTTATGTCGACATCCTCGAAGCTGCTGGCTCAATTTCTTGCCGACAGTTCTTCAAACAGGCAGTCGATACCATTTTGCGTACCCCTTCTATTCGTCGCGTCGTTATCTCTTCCAACTTCAATAAAGAGCTTTCACAAGCTGATTATGAGGCATCATTAACTGGATTGTTGAATGAACTGGAAGGGAAAGAAGTGGTCGTTTTCGGCCCAACGCCTTCTGCACCGTTTGCGGTAGGAGAATGCCTTTGGAAAGCGCGTTTGTTTGGCGAGCAGGAAGAGTCTGTATGCGATTTCTCCCCCAAGCGACATCACCCTCAAAACGTGGCGAAGTTAGTGAACTACTTTGATCAATTTGAGCACGTTGAGTTTGTCGACTTGACCGATGCCATTTGCAGAAATGGTGTATGTCGAATGAAAGTTGGTGCGAACAACGCCATGTATACCGATGACAGCCATTTGTCTTACAAAGGTGCTGAGTTGGTGCTTGGGCATTACCACAGCAGTACGAATGAAACTCAACAGTTCACTTACGACCGACAATAACCAAGGAATTAGCTTTATGCTTCAGCGCTTATCTCAGGTAAGCGCTGAATATTTTAGAGCAAGAGAAAGCCAACGCCTCTATTTGAAAATGCGCGGGTCAAACGCGAAATCGAGCTTTTCAGCTTTCTTGATGATCTCTTTCATTTTGGGATGATTTGGATTCACCACGTAGTTTTTATCACGAGGTGAAATCGTTGAAGGCACTTGCAGCGCGGCAAACTCAGGATGAGGATCATTGAGAAACTGATCACCAATGTATTGCGTAGACTCGCTCGCCGGTATTGCTCGCCACGTCACTGGGAGATCTTCTTCATCTAAGGTGGCGATGAGATATTCTGGCATTTCAATACGATATAAATCGTACAACTTGGTGATAGCTGGATCGTTGTTTACGTGAACAAACACTTCCAACGAGCAAAGGGATTCCGATTCAGAGAAGTAGAGGGCTTCGGTTCCTTTTGAGTTCCATCGCCCTCCAAATAACTTTGCGCCAACGGGGCTGAATGGCGTGTCAGCAAATTTCTTTTGTGTGAGACGATAGAGCTTCATATTACGAGAACACCCCGTGCTCTAAACGGCCGATCAAATCTTTCACGATTTCAAAATCCACCGTGGTCGAGACCATGTCTAGCGGCCTTTTTCCACCTAAGCCGTAAACATTCTCTTTCATCCATTCAAGCGCGCGTTCTTCGTTGTCAAACAGCTCTGTCGCGAGTTTTAATAACATCGCTAATCGATAAATCGCATCACTTTCTTGCGTATTGAAGCGTTCATCGTTTTTTAGACGACGCTTGATCGTGCTGACAGGTATCAATGTGACGTTTTGAAACTCATTTTGAGATAGCTTCACACGCTCAACAATATTGCGATACACCTTAGGTTCAAAACCTTTGTGAACCGCATCAGTGCGGCCTGTCTCGGCGTCTTCAATACCCAACATAAACCAGAAATTGGCTTTATGAGGTTGTTTCGGTTTGAAGCTTTTTAATGCTGCAGTTGCCATATCAAGCTCCTTTGGTTCATATGGTCTGGTGATTATGGTTCAAATGAGCTTAATTTTCAAACAAAGTAAAAAGCCACGTAAAGAAAAAGGCGAGCATTGCGCCCGCCTCTCTTACTTATTCATCAACTTTGTTTACGCATCTATCGATGAACAGCGTTTCACTTATTGCAAGTCAAAACGATCCGCGTTCATGACTTTCGCCCATGCAGCGACGAAATCATGGATGAATTTTTCCTGATTATCATCTTGCGCATACACTTCCGCGTACGAACGTAGAATCGAGTTTGAACCAAAGACAAGATCCACTCGAGTCGCCGTCCATTTCACTTGGTCTGTTTTACGATCACGAATTTCGTATTGGTTCTCACCCGTTGGCTTCCATGTGTAAGCCATATCGGTGAGGTTTACGAAGAAATCGTTCGATAACGTACCCACACGGTCGGTAAAGACGCCATCTTTGCTGCCACCGTAGTTGCTACCCAGAACGCGTAAACCACCAATCAGTACCGTCATTTCTGGTGCTGTCAAACCCATAAGCTGAGCTCGGTCGAGCAACAACTCTTCCGGCTTCACCACATAGTCTTTCTTCAACCAATTTCGGAAACCGTCAGCCACAGGTTCAAGCACTTCGAACGATTCCACATCCGTCATATCTTGAGAAGCATCGCCTCGACCTGGTGCGAAAGGCACAGATACATCGTGGCCCGCCGCTCGCGCAGCAAGTTCAATACCTACGTTACCAGCAAGCACGATAGCATCAGCAACGCTACAGCCCTCTTTTGCTGCGATGCTTTCTAGCACAGCAAGAACACGACTTAGACGCTCAGGCTCGTTACCTTGCCAATCTTTTTGCGGAGCCAAACGAATTCTCGCGCCATTTGCGCCGCCACGTCGGTCAGAGCCACGATAAGTACGGGCACTGTCCCAAGCGGTGGCGACCAAATCAGCGATAGACAAGCCACTCGCTTCGATTTTGCCTTTCACAAGATCGACGTTGTAGTCCGTTTTGCCTGCTGGCGTTGGGTCTTGCCAAATCAGATCTTCGCTAGGTACATCTGGGCCTAGGTAGCACGATTTTGGTCCCATATCACGGTGAGTCAGTTTGAACCACGCACGGGCAAACATATCTTCAAAGTATGCAGGGTCTTGTTGGAAACGCTCTGAAATCTTGCGATATTCAGGGTCCATTTTGAGTGCCATATCGGCATCGGTCATGATTGGATTGTAGCGCTTAGAGCCATCTTCTACATCAACAGGCTTGTCTTGTTCTTCAATGTCGATAGGCTCCCATTGCCAAGCGCCGGCTGGGCTCTTCTTCAGTTCCCAATCGTATTTGAAGAGCAAATAGAAATAACCGTTATCCCATTGAGTCGGATGCGTTGTCCAAGCCCCTTCCAAACCGCTTGTTACCGTGTCACGACCAATACCACGAGTCTTGTGGTTCATCCAACCAAGGCCTTGTTCATGCACGTCAGCGCCTTCTGGATCTGGACCAAGGTTGGCAGCATCACCGTTACCGTGACATTTACCCACGGTATGACCACCAGCCGTTAGTGCAACAGTTTCCTCATCGTTCATTGCCATGCGCGCAAATGTCACTCGCATGTCTTGCGCCGTTTTCAGTGGATCTGGATTGCCATCCATCCCTTCTGGGTTCACATAGATCAAGCCCATCATTACTGCTGCAAGTGGGTTCTCTAAATCACGCTCTCCGGAGTAACGGCTGTTTTTCGCGCCACTTGGCGCAAGCCACTCTTGCTCAGAACCCCAATAGGTGTCTTTTTCTGGATGCCAAATATCTTCGCGACCAAAACCAAAGCCAAAGGTTTTAAAGCCCATCGATTCATAAGCCATGTTACCTGCGAGAATAATCAGGTCGGCCCAACTTAATTTGTTGCCGTACTTTCTCTTGATCGGCCAAAGAAGTCGGCGTGCTTTGTCTAGGTTGGCGTTATCTGGCCAAGAGTTGAGAGGGGCAAAGCGTTGGTTACCGGTTGCGGCACCACCACGTCCGTCTGCGATACGATAGCTACCAGCCGCGTGCCATGCCATACGAATCATCAAACCGCCGTAGTGTCCCCAGTCTGCTGGCCACCAATCTTGGCTGTTTGTCATTAGGTCTTTTAAGTCTTGCTTGAGTGCGTCGACGTCCAGTTTTTTAAGTTCTTCTTTGTAATTAAAATCTGGACCAAATGGATTCGTTTTGGAGTCGTGCTGATGCAGGATGTCTAAGTTTAAGGCATTCGGCCACCAATCCATCACCGACTTGTCTGTAGATGTTTGTCCACCATGCATAACTGGACATTTACCTACTGAACCGCCGTTTGTATTGCTCATATTGTACTCCTTTATTTTGTAGCCTCCTTGGCTACTCATTCTCTACTCAATGCGAAAAACATTGAATACCTGACCAAAACAGCGTAGTCCACTTGACGCAAGAAAGAAGTCTTTTTCTTCAAAATTTGCACGCTGTTTACAAGCTTTTACTGTTACCAAACATGTACATATATGCGTTTTATATGGATTCAGATCAGATTGGATTTACCCCTGAATACTTAACGCCCGACAATCTCGCCATGTTTTGATCCCACGTCGCTAAATCCCGAACATTGAATTGGCTGAGTGAATCATGACCGCACGCCCTTGCCATCACTTGCATGAGCTCAACCGATGATTCAAAGAAATTTTTCAGTTGTTGAGACGATTTTTCAATATCGAGACGCTGCCTCAAATCGGCATTTTGCGTCGCAATGCCTGCCGGACAGCTATTGGTGTTGCAGATGCGAGCTGCAACACAACCAATTGATTGCATCGCGCTATTCGCTATCGCCACGCCGTCTGCACCGAGCGCTAACGCTTTGACAAAATCCATAGGAACGCGAAGTCCACCAGTGATGACTAACGTGACACGGTCACTTGCGCCTTTTTCATCTAAGTATTTACGTGCACGAGCTAAGGCAGGAATGGTCGGTATGCTAATGTGATCACGGAACATGGTTGGTGCCGCGCCCGTGCCACCACCACGGCCATCGAGAATGATGTAATCGGCACTCGCATCGAGCGCAAACTGGATGTCTTGCTCAATATGGTTAGCACTTAATTTAAAGCCAATCGGAATACCGCCAGTAATGCCACGAACTCTGTCGGCAAACTTTCTGAAATCGTGAGTAGTATGAAGATCGGTAAAGGTTGGTGGCGATATTGCAGGTTGCCCTTCAGGAATGCCCCTCACCTGAGAGATCTTACCAACGTTTTTGTTGGCAGGAAGATGGCCTCCTGTCCCTGTTTTCGCACCTTGTCCACCTTTAAAGTGAAAGGCTTGAACCTTTAGGAGCTTGGATTCGTCGTAGCCAAACTTCGCACTGGCTAGCTCATAAAAATACCGCGAATTAGCAGCTTGCTCTTCTGGCAACATGCCGCCTTCCCCGGAGCAAATCCCAGTTCCGGCTAACTCCGCACCTTTTGCCAGCGCGATTTTCGCTTCTTCCGAAAGCGCACCAAAACTCATGTCCGACACCAATAAAGGAATAGCGAGCTTGAGCGGCTTACGTGCGTTTGGCCCCACAATCAACTCGGTAGACACGGGAACATCTTCCAACAGCGGTTGTGTCGCCATTTGCGCCACCATGATTTGTATTGCATCCCAATGTGGTAACAAGTGCCTAGGCACGCCCATTGCAGCCATCGGCCCATGATGACCGAGCTTAGAGAGCCCTTCTCTGGCAAGTTGGTGAATAAATTCTAGAGTTGGCTCCTCTTGAGTATTGGCAGCGGCGAGCTTTTCACTTTTCTCTCGTTTTTGATCGGGGCCTTCTTTGCCCACTTGCTCGGCGGTAAATCGTTTATGCGTACCGTCGCAAAAAGGCGCATTGGCGGTGTGCTTGCACTGGCAGAGATAAGCATCTTCATCTTTTTCCGCAGTAAAGCTCATTGGCTTCATCCCAGTTCCAGAATGCGAGCCGTCACAATAAGGTTGCTTTTTTGATCGCCCACAACGGCAAAAATAGTATTCTTGCCCGGCCTTCAATTCGACTTTGATCGGCTTGTTATCGGCGATGATTGGCTTGCTCATGTTGCCCCCTAGTTATTGTTTTTCACCATGCTTTGTCGCTGGCTTTCAAATAAGCGTAGAACAGGAGCCAAAGAGCGTCAGTGCAAGCGGAGTAAAATGCGCGATTGCGACCGTCCTCTCCTATACTCTTTATGGGTCTCATACACGTGGAGGCTATATGACGATTGCAACCCGATTAGATGAATATTTGACTGAGCATAACATTCACTTTCAAACCGTGAATCACAGCCACAGTCATAGCTCGCTACAAAGTGGTGTTGCCGCAGGTGTGCCTTTAATGAATATCGCAAAAGGTGTGATTCTTGAGGATCATGAAGGGCGTCATATGATGGCGGTCTTACCTGCCAACAACAAAATCAGTTTGTCGAGATTAAACGACGAATTTAACGCCACCTTCCACTTGGTGAAAGAGCGCATGGTTTATCGACTCTTCACCGATTGTGAACACGGCGCTATTCCGCCGATTGGTAGCCCTTACCACATGTCGACAGTTTGCGATGAAAGGTTAGCAAATTTGGAACATGTCTATCTCGAAGCCGGCGATCATGAAACTCTGATTAAGCTGGATAGAAAGGCATTTAAAGATTTGATGAACGACTGCAAATACTTAAGATTCAGCAGTGAAGTTCTGCATTAAACTTGCCAAAATATGTCGACATTTCGTGAAAAAGGCTCTTTCAACAAGAGCCTTTCTTTGTGCTTTATCTCAAACACTTAGCTTTCTGAAACTAACTTATTGCGATAAACCCGAGTCGGTCGCCCTACTTTCCCGTGTTCTAAAAAAGCCACCAACTCACCTTGCTCAACGGCTTTATCCAAATAACGACGCGCCGTGCTCTTACTGATGGTTAAACTTTCCGACACACTCAATGCGGTGTGCTCGACATGCACGTGCGTAAACAGGTCCACCACCTGACGGAACATAAAAGGATCTAAACCAGCCAAATCCGTTGGCGTGCCTTTTCCAAGATGGAACAAGTCATCAAGCTGCGACTGTCGAAAACTCTCTTGGCTACGCATATGGTTTTTGACCTTTGCGAAACGGAGCAAGCTTTCGGTTAGTCTTGAGTAATCAACGGGCTTGACGAGGTAATCAAATGCGCCGAAACGATGGGCTTTTTGAACCGTAGATGCGTCATTGGCCGCCGTGACCAAAATGCATTCTGGTTTCTGGTCGCTCTCTAACCATTGATAAACCAGCTCGACACCTTGCCCGTCTGGCAAGTAGTTGTCGACGATGACCAAATCCGGCTTAGTATGCGTCACTAGCTGCTGGGCAATGTGAATACTACCAGCAATACCGACGACTTGATATTGTTCCACTTGCTCAATGAAATGGTGATGAAGCTCTGCAATGTTGGGATCATCTTCCACTATGACTACTTTTATCATCCTAACTCCTTGGGGAAATAGATCGTAAACGCGGTTTCTTGCTCGTCACTGTCCAACTCCATATGCCCATTGCCTTGCTCAACGATGGAACGTACAAGGTACATGCCTACTCCATGATCGGCTTTGTTTTGCTTAGTGGTAAAGCCCAATTCGCACAACGCATCAAATTCACTCTCGATCAGCGGGCCATTGTTCGAAACCTGAATGGTGTACTCGCAGGCCGATTCTGAAATACCGATGTGTACATGACCGTTCTCTCGTCCTTTCACCGCTTCCAAAGCGTTTTGAGCTAAATTGCCAATCAACCCACACAATTGTTCTTCTGACAAACGGCGAGACAGCGCGCTCAAATCACTTTGGCAGTCAATGCTCAGTGCCACACCCAGTTCGTTGGCTTTGCTCGCCTTTGCCAAAATCAAGGCTGACAAGGCCGGTCTGCTATTCAGCGCATGTAGCGAATCCAGTTGTGATTGACTGGCTTTCGCTTGCGACAAACAAACTGAAAGCGCTTTATCGTAAGCCCCCATTTGTAAGAGGCCCGAGATAGTCGAAAGCTTATTTTGATACTCGTGACGCGCAACGCGCATGTTCTCCATGTACTGCGTCACCTGACTGATTTTCTCCGAGAGTACGTGCATCTCATTTTGGTCACGCAAGCTAAACACTGCGCCATAAGGCTCACCTGTCGACGTACGAAGCGTAACTCGGTTCATCACCAAGTTTTTGCCATTCACGCGAATCAATCCATTAATGTAATCGTCACCTTTCAGCGAAAAACTTTCTGGGTTATCTATCCCGTCGGTAAATACGTTGCCAAGCTCTTGATGATAGTTGAGCATAGCGCGAGCGGAATCATTAATAAGATACAAACTTCCCTCAGAGTTTATCGCGACCAATCCTTCATACGTCGCTTGCAGCACGCCTTGATGCGTTTTTAATGCCTGCTTAAGCTGCCAAGGTTCTAACTCTTGCATTTGAGTTCGAACATAGCGAGAAAACTTCCAAGACAACCAAATACAAATACCGACGGCAATGATTCCGAACGATATCAAGGGCAATAACCGTTCGCTTGTCCAGAGATCCAATGTATCAATCAAATAGCCAACTTTGATCATGCCAATCACATCGCCTTCATTGGAAAAAATGGGAGATATGTAACGAACCGATGGCCCTAAAGATCCCACGCCATAAGAAAGATAGGACTCGCCGTTTTCCAGCGCTCTTTCAATGTCACCTCCCAATACAGGCAGACCAACGCGTTCAGCGACAGGATGTGCCAGCCGAATTCCTGCGCGATCACTCACGGTGATAAAGTCCGCATCACTCACCGCCTGAACCGCATTGATGATTTCTGACGTTTTGCTTGCGCTACCAGACCCAACAGCGGCAATAAGGCTGGACAATTGCGAGAGTTGCTGCGACTGAACTTGAGCACGCAGGCTGATTTGATGAGTGAGGATGTCGTCCAACTGATGAGCACTGTAACTCCACCAACTCAACATGCCCAATAGCATTACACCACTAAGCAATACGGCCAGTTGTTTGGTAAAAGAAAAGGAAGCAAACGGCACGATAGGATTCCAAGAGATGACTTGCCCTAAGTTTACCGCAATTCCTTATTCGACTTAGGGGCTCTCACCATGAATTTTGACGCGGATCTCAGTGGTGATTTTTATGACTTTTATTAATTTAATGCGTTTATTCTCAATTATTTTTCAAACAGATTTTGTCGTGACATGCAAATTGATAAAGCACTCAAGTACGTCGTTGATGAAATTGATTTTTCTCAGTTTTTTGCCATTTCCAAACCCTATGATGAAGAAAAATAACTTGGAGATGGATGTATGAATAGTTCCCAAATGAAAATGCTCCTACTGGTCGCGATAGGCTGCATCTTATGGTTTATCCCAACCCCAGAAGGACTCACCGATCAAGCTTGGCAAATGATGGCGATATTCGTCACCACCGTACTAAGCTTAATTCTCGCCCCACTTCCTCTTGGCGCGATGGCGTTGATGGGTTTGACGCTCGCGACACTGCTTGGCGTACTACCAATCAAAACCGCACTGACTGGCTTCGCTCACCCAACGATTTGGATGATTGCAGCTGCGTTCTTTATCTCTCGCGGTTTTATTACCACCGGCTTTGGTCGACGCGTCGGATACTGGTTTATCTCTAAACTTGGTCACAACTCATTAGGCCTTGCTTACGGCTTAGTGTTGACTGATTTGCTGTTTGCACCTGCAACCCCAAGTACCACAGCACGTTGTGGTGGTATTATTTCTCCGCTATTTCGCTCGGTTGCGAGTGCTTATGATTCCGACCCAGAAAAAGGTACTGAGAACCGAATCGGCGCATTTTTGGTGCAATGTATCTTCCAATGTAACGCGATTACTTGTGCGATGTTCCTAACCTCTATGGCAGGTAACCCACTCGCCGCTAACTTCGCAAAAGAACAAGGCGTTGAAATCACATGGGCTGGCTGGGCAACCGCGGCGATCGTCCCTGGTTTGTTGTGTTTGTTCCTCATCCCACTCGTGATGTACATGGTGTTTCCACCAGAGCTGAAGAAGACGCCAGAAATGCGTGAAATTGCGCGTCAAAAGCTGGCTGAAATGGGCAAAATGACGCGTGACGAGCTGATGGTTTGTATCACTTTTATCGGTATGGTTTCACTTTGGGTATTGGGCCCAACATTAGGCATTCATGCAACGGTTACGGCTTTACTTGGGTTAGTTTTCTTGCTTCTCACTCACACAATCACATGGGACGCCGTTCTTGGCGAAAAAGAAGCATGGCACACCATAACTTGGTTCGCTGTATTGGTAATGATGGCTGCGCAACTTAACAAACTCGGATTCATCAGCTGGTTCAGCGAGTCTATGGCCGAGTCACTGTCCGGCTTTGGCTGGGTGACAACCATCGTCGTGCTTCTTTTGGTTTACTACTACAGCCACTATTTGATGGCGAGTGCAATGGCACACATCAGTGCGATGTACTCCGCGTTCTTGGCTATTGCGATCTCTGCTGGCGCACCTCCGATGCTTGCTGCGATTGTTCTTGGTATTTTCAGCAACTTGTATATGTCGACCACGCATTACTCGTCTGGCCCTGCGCCAATCTTGTTTGGTGCTGGTTTCCACACTCTGCAAAACTGGTGGAAAATCGGGTTTATCTTCTCACTCATCGTCATTCCAATCTTTGTTTTTGTTGGCGGTGCGTGGTGGAAGCTTCTCGGCCTTTGGTAATCCGCAATTTAGAACGCATAGAAACCAAAAAATCGCCCGTTTGGGCGGTTTTTGAACAATTCAATCACTATCGAACAAAAATCTTTTGAATCGCTTTTATCGCCATTGCTCTGCGACGCATTAATGCCCCCGTTCTTGGCAGCCATTTCGGCGTGTGGAGTACGGTTTTCGCATGGCTAAAGGTTCTGAATCCTTCCACTCCGTGATAATGACCAATGCCCGATTGACCAATGCCACCGAAAGGCGCATCTTCAGCGCCAACGTGTAATACCGTGTCGTTAATGCCGACGCCGCCACTGTGTGTGTTGCGCACGATCTGTTTGATGGTCGATTTGTCGTCCGACATAACATACAGCGCAAGCGGTCGCTGGTGCTGATTAATGTAGTCAATCGCTTCTTCTAAGCTTTTGTATGACTTGATGGGTAGAAGTGGCCCAAAGATTTCCTCTTGCATGATTCGCATATCTGCTGACACGTTTGTGACCAAATGAGGGTACAAAAGCCGTTCCTCTTGAGGTGACGCTTCAACAGTATGGATGCTTGCGCCCTGAGCTTTGGCATCCTCAAGTAGCGCAGTCAAACGCTCATACTGTCGTTGGTTGATAATATGGGTCAGCTTTTGATTCTTGTTGGATTTCAAATAGAGTTTTTCAAAACGTTTTAAGAACAGCGTGATGAACTCTTCGACGCGTTCTTGCGGTACAAACGCGTAATCAGGCGCCACACAAATCTGGCCCGCATTGATGCATTTACCAAACAAAATTGCATCAACGGCTTTCTTCATGTCTGCATCTTCTGCGATGATCACCGGAGATTTCCCACCCAGTTCTAACGTCACTGGAGTCAAATTTTCTGCCGCTGCTTTTGCCACAGCGCGGCCAACATTTGTCGAGCCAGTAAACAAGAGATGATCGAATGGCAGTTGGCTGAATGCTTGTGCAACGTCTGCTTCACCTTCAAATACTTCGACATATTCCGACAGCTCGCGACAAATATTGACGATGACTTTATTGGTTTTGGGCGTAAATTCGCTGAGCTTCATCATCACACGATTGCCTGCGGCCAAAGCAGTCACTAAAGGCGCAAGGCTCAAAATGACAGGAAAGTTCCACGGCGAAATGATCCCGACAACGCCAAGTGGCTGATATTGAACGGCCACTTTCGACGGAGCAAGCAACAAACCTGATTCACGCTTGCTAGGTTTACACCATTTTTTTAGCCGTTTGAGGGTGTAATTGATGTGCGAGACCGTCGGCAAAACGTCGGTCATTGCGGTATCAAATTCTGAACGATAACCAAAATCGTCACTCAGCGCTTCCACCAACGCTTGTTTGTTCGCGATAAGCGCTTGTTTTAGCATAATAAGGCGCTGCTTACGTTCATCCAAACTAGGATAAGGGTCGGCGGCATACGCCGTTTTTAAGCGGTCGAGGCTTTGCTGTAACGAGGTGTCCACGTCAACCTCTGCGATTGCGTTCATGATGCTTCTCCTAGCCTAGTTTCGATCAATGACGCTCCAAATTAACACGAGCGCAACAATGTTACTATTGTAGCGCTCGCGAAATTAGAGTTCGAACTCTGATTAAAATATCGGTGGGTTTGGAGCTAAGTCAGACGCAATTCATAAATGCCTAATCGTTGAGAGCGGTCAAGCGTCTCGAACTCGTGATCAACGTATTCTTTTAATGTGGCACCAGCACGCTCAGCAATATTGATACTGGCAATGTTATCTTCCATACAGTGGAACTGAATGAACTGCGCATGCCCTTTCTGCTTTAAAAAAGGAATCAGAACCGCAAGCACTTGGTCAATCACTCGGTGTCCTCGCCCATTGTTCGCCAACCAATAGCCAATCTCAGTAACGTGTGTGTGCGAATCCACACCCTTGATGCCAATAACACCCGTAAACTGCTCATCAAAATAAATCGCGCACCAGTGGGCATCTAACGCTTTGCTGTTCACGCGCTGAGAGATGTAGTTCACTGCTTCTCTGCGGTTGGTCACAAAGTCCGTCCAAGGTAAATAGCCAGATAGGCTGTTTCGATACGTGTTCACCACTTCCAGTAAAACCGTCGCATGCTTGGTGGTTAGAGGCTCAATTGAGACCCTTTCCGAGACGGAAAAGCGCGCTTGCGAGCCATTCCCTTGATAGTCGTGTGGATACATCGAATCTCCCATTCACATCATCCTTTAGCAAAGCGCTGCAATGCATCTCCCGCCAGTCGATAGATCTTCCATTCATCTTGAGGCTCTGCACCGATTGACTGGTAGAAATCAATCGCGGGTTGGTTCCAATCCAATACAGCCCATTCAAAACGGCCACAACCACGATCAACGGCAATATTCGCCAAATGCTTTAACAACGCTTTCCCAACACCAACATTTCGGTACTCAGAAGAAACATATAGATCTTCCAAGTAGAGTCCGTTCTTTCCAAGCCATGTTGAGTAGTTAAAAAAGTAGACGGCGAATCCTATCGGTTCTTCGTTCACATAACAAATCACTGCGTGTGTCGTCGAATCTTCGCCGAAAATCGCTCGATCAACGTCTTCGACGCTGGCTTTAACTTCATGTTCTAAATGCTCGTAACGAGCTAACTCTTTAACAAATCTTAAGATGGTTGCAGAATCCTGCTTTTGTGCCGCTCGCACAGAAATTTTATGAGTCACGTCCTTGTTGCCCTTTCCTAGCTGTTTTGCTCGATTAATGTATACGGTGTCAGCGACTCCACATCAACATAGTATTGCCAAACATGATCATAGAGATGATGTTGATTGGCAAACGGCGTAAGCTGCTTTGCTTCTTCCAGCGAACACCAGCGATACTCCGTGTGTTCTTCATTAAGCACCACAGGTTGGTTTGGCGGACAAAATAACACAAAGCATGGGATGACCAAGATTCGGTTCTCCTTCGCTTCGTAGAACTGTTCTAAAAAGTCCGCCTTATGTAACTCAACATCGTCAATCTGCGTCTCTTCTTTTAGCTCTCTCAGAATGGTTTGCCATCCTGTTTCACCAGCCTCTACACCACCAGCCACATGGCACCAATACCCGCCTTTAACGCGTTTGAGTAACAGAATTTTATCTACGCCATCAATTCGAGAGATGACAACGCCAGAGACATGCGTCGCTTGTATTGGGATCATGTATGCTCCTTAAATATCTAGATATTTCCTAGATGCGCTCCATGCGCGAAAGAAAGATAGGTTGATTGAGAACCCACAGTCTACCGCTTATTCTTTCTCTCGGCAGAGATGTTTGAATGCCGCCGATCATTTTGTCTGTTGAGTATGCTAAAGTGCGATCTGTCGCAACAAATGAGCAGTAAAATGTCTAATTCACTCAACGCTATGGTTCCCATTGGTGTGCGCTTTATGGTGCTCTCCGCTTTCGGGTTCGCGCTAATGTCGGCCACGGTAAAGCATGTCAGTCTTCATGGTATCCCTGTCTTTGAAATCGTTGCAGCAAGAGCACTCGTTTCTTTAGTGATCAGTTATTTAGATGTGAAACGAAAACGAATCTCTGTTTGGGGCAACAACAAACCACTACTCTTAGCGCGTGGCGCGGTGGGCACCTTCGCGCTGATGTGTGTTTACTATTCGGTGACCACGTTACCTTTGGCAGAAGCAACCATCTTCCAATACATTCATCCGGTATTTACGGCGCTGCTCGCTGTCATTTTTTTGAAAGAACGAATTCAGCCTACAACTTTCATTTGTATTGCGCTATGTTTGCTCGGCGTCTACGTCATGGTTCGGCCAGAAACCGGCGTAGAATCTGCACAAACACTCCCGATGTTCAGTGTAATGATTGCTATTTTAGGTGCTTTTGGTAGCTCTATTGCTTATGTCATTGTAAGAAAGCTTAGCCAAACCGAAGATAGCTCGGTGATCATTTTCTACTTCCCGCTTGTGGCGCTACCAACGTCCATCCTGTTTATGGGGGATAACTTTGTCATGCCAGATCTTTACCTGACGTGTATGTTGGTATTGGTCGGCGTGTTCACTCAAATTGGTCAACTTGGGCTGACTAAGGCGATGCAAACTCAACAAGCAGGTAAAGCATCAGCATACTCTTACGTGCAGATTGTCTTTTCGGTACTGTTAGGCATTGTGTTCTTTGGCGAGCTTCCATCACTATGGACATACATTGGCGGCGCGTTAATTGTAGCGGGCGCATTGATCAATGTGTTCGGCCATCATTTACGGTTGCCTTTTATTAAGCGCAGCGCTTAACGCCTCCATCCCAAACGGGCAAGATATTTAAATGCAACAAAGCCAGAGTCGACTCTGGCTTTTCTTTTATGTTTAACCCGGCGTTAAGCAGAGATTTTTAACCCTGCAATACCTGCCACAATCATCAATAAACTCAGTGCTTTAATTAGCGTTGCTGGCTCATTGAACAAGTAGATACTGACGATTGCCGTGCCTATTGCACCAATGCCAACCCAGACGCCATAAGCGATGCCTAAAGGTAAGGTTCTTAACGCGATACCAAGCAGCCAAAAGCTCAACAACATAAAAACGATGGTGAACGCCGAAGCGCCAAATTTGGTAAACCCTTGTGAATATTTAAGACCGACAGCCCATGCGATTTCACACAAGCCCGCAATGAAGAGAATTCCCCAAGCCATGTCATATTTCCCAACGAGATTGGGGTCGTCCCCGAGAAAAGATAGAGCGGTGAGGTCGTCCTCACTTCTGTGTGGCCCTCGAGTATAATCAAAAATTCGTAAGAGAAAAATAAGGCTCTGAGAATTTCAGAGCCTTAGGAAATATGCTTTGTCGCTATGGTTTGAGAATGACAAAAGTTTGCCCATCACTCAGCGTGAAGCTTACCGAACCAGTTTTTTTATCAATACCCGATTTGCTACACTCGCTATCATTGCCACATGAATCTCTAGGGTTGTTGTTCCACACGCCCCCAAGCAATCCTGAGCCCGTGACAATCGCCGTCCACGTTTTGCCATTGTTGATGGATTGTGTTGTCACACCGCCAGAAGGTGGTGGGGCTTCTTGTTCTGTATAACTCGCAGTTACACTCACGTTACTGATACCGCTATACGCGTAAACCCCAATATGCCACGTCCCTTCACTTGGCGTAGCAAAACTGCACACTTCGTTACTATTCGAGCTGATAGAGCGACAATCGTAGTTTGACAAACTTGGCGCACTGCCCAACTTAACGTAAAGGTCGGCATCCCCATTTGAACCTGCGGTCGTGATGGTTAAGTCTGAACCGTTTGCTGGCACATCAATAGTGAAGCAGTGCCACTGCCCTGTCGAAGCAGATTCGATATTGCTTGATGTCCCATTACTCAACGACACAGCATCACAAGCGCTTGAAGGTGGTTCAACGACACCACCATCCGTCGACACGCCAACTTGGGCAAAAGCCGCCGTCACATCACTCGCAGGTAAGCTTAAGTCTTGCGCCGCCGCCAATACACCAGCAGCAGCTGAATCAAACGTCGCACTTGGTGTCCAATAGTTTTGGTTCGCGTGGGCAAATGCCTTGAAGGTATTTTCAGTGCCCCAATCATAATCGACGGCTAACAGATAAAACGCCTTGTTAAACAAACCACTAGAGTAATGAACATCCATACCACTGACATATTGAGACGCGTGGTCAATCGAGCGTCCGTCTAACGGAGGGTTGTCCATGTAACGTAATGCGCCAGTTGGAAACTTACGAATATCAAATCCGACTTTCCAATCGTTTGAACCTCGGGAATAGAACTCTGCTGCTTCGCCAGCCATATCCGAAAACGCTTCATTAATACCGCCAGATTGACCTGAATAAATCAGGTTAGAATTTTGCTCTGTAAACCCGTGGCTGACCTCATGAGCGGAGACATCCAAACTCACTAACGGATAGAAGTAACTCGCTCCGTCGCCGAATGTCATACTCGATCCATTCCAGAAGGCATTTTCATATCGCTTGCGGTAATGGACTCGCATTTGCAGCTGAAACGTCAAGGGAGCAGTATTCAACCAATCTTTGTACATGTCGTATACCACTTTGCCAAAGTAGTGCGCATCGTTTAATGGGCTGTACGCGCCATTGATCTCTTTGACCGTATTCGTTGGACAAGTAAAGGTGTGAACACTACCTGAAGTTCGGCCATCTAAGTTGATGGTTTGGACGATATTAGGCGTATCCATGATACAAGTGCTCCCCGACTGCTGAACAAGTAGCGGGTCGTATTCCTTACCATACTCATAGAAACCAATCTTTTGATTGCCTCCCGGGCCATCTGCTTCTGCATGAGCTAATCCTTCATACTGCAACAGCACTTCACCGGATTTAGCATCCACGAGATAAGTTGGTCTAGTGGGGTTTACCGCTTGTTCAGAATCGGCAAAAAACTGGATCTCATAGGCTAAATGCGCAACGTCTTTGTCATCGATATAAATACGCAATCCCTGCTGTTGATCTTCGATGTGATAGCCAACATCCAAATACGGCTTTTGTACTTTGCTTCTTATTCTTTCAAGGCTGAGCTGAGGAGTCGTGTTAGAAATGTCTTGCCCGATATCATGAACTAACGTACCGCCAAAGCGTTTGATTTTCCCTTGTTTATCGCGGTGTAAAACGATCTGTTTCCCCCAGATCGGAATTCCTTTGTAGGTTTGTTGATACCGGACGTGGACATCACCATTTTTGTCTTGGTTGGCTTTAAGCTTTTGAACATTATTGCCCGGCTTTAATCCAAGCGCTTTGGCGACATTTTGGGTCGCGGCAAGGTTTTGCTTTTCGAGAGAAACCACACGTCCATGATTTGGCTCTAATCGCTCCAACTGAGCGGCAGAGAGAGAAGGTGAAACAAGAAGTGGTGACACCAACACAAAGCCAACTACGAGCTTGCGCTGATATTTTGATCCTAGATCCATCGGTAAGTCCCCTATTTTGCACAAATAGCAAAGCCAAACTGACAGATTTTATGCGCCGAATAATCCCTTAACAGGACGTTAGGCTTATTGATCTCATTCTGTTCATTGAGTCTAGCACAGGAATTTATAGACCTTATGGATGAGTTTATGGCGATTCAACGTTCTCGACACATGCCTTTAACAATTTGCATATAACCTTTTGATGTTGAAACTGTCGCATTTATTGCACAAATCACACAAAAATTAATTGTATATGTAATTATGCAAACGTTTGTGTGACTCATATCGCTTACAAATATTACTGATGTTATTAATATTTGCCCGAATCAATTATAAGGTATGACGTACCCATGAAAACAATTAAAACTTCTCTCGCTCTCCTTATCGGTGCCGCTTTACTGACTGGCTGCAATGACGACGACACGAAATACTTAAACGTTCAGCCAACTGAAGTAAAGATTGCCACCTACAACCTCTCTTTTGACCGCGCGACCTTCGAAGCTTTAGTAAATGAAATGCAAATTGAACCAGCGCAACAAGCTGCATTGGTTAAAGCCTATTTAGACGGATCCATCGCAGCTGAAGACAAAACCACTGCGGAAAAGGTCATTCAAATTCGCAACGTTGCTGCGATCATTCAAAAGAATCGCCCTGATGTACTGATGATGGCGGAATACAACAACGACGGAACAGGCGAAGACAAAGCAGCCCTTGAAGGCTTCCAAAAGAACTACCTGTCTGTTGCACAAAGCCTCGATGGCGCGGGCGGAGAAGCAAACCTCGAACCTATCGAATACCCTTATGCAGAGTCTTACTCTACCAACACAGGTTTGTTGAGCGATTTTGACCTCGACAACAACGGCACTGCCGGCCAAATGCCGGGGGATGCATGGGGCTTTGGCATGTACCATGGCCAATACGCCTTTGCCCTAATGTCTAAGTACAAAATTGATACGGCAAATACACGAACCTTCCAAGAGTTTAAATGGAAAGATTTAGAAGGCGCGAAAATCCCAACCATTACTATCTGTGACGGCTCACAAAAAATTCCAGACGGCATGAAGTGTGGCGATGAGTGGTACTCTGCAGAGGAATGGGCTCAAGTACGCCTCTCTTCTAAAAACCACGTAGATGCACCAATTATCATCCCGACCAGCAATGGTAATGAGGTTGTTCATCTTCTGATGTCGCACCCTACACCACCAGTTTTCGATCCAGGTAAAAACCAAGCGCAAAACGCAGCGGAAGTGGAATTTTGGCACCATTACATCCAAGGAAAAGAATTTTTCTACGACGATGCAGGTAAACAAGGTGGCTTGGCGAGCGGTGCTAAATTCGTCATGATGGGCGACCAAAACCTCGATCCAGTTGCTGGCGATGGTATTAGCTCTGTCATGCAAGATCTGCATAGTGATCCGCTGGTTAACCAAGACGTGATGAACGGCAACCTGTACCCAACAAGCTTTGGCGCAGCTGAACACGCCGTTGAAAAGAGCTCAACTCACCCATATCCGAACCGTATCACTTCAACATTTGGTTTAGGTGTAGACTACGCCTTGCCTTCTGCAAACTTAAACGTGGTTGATTCCGGCGTTTACTGGTCTGCATCTTATGAAGAAGGTCGTAAACTGTTTAACGATTCGCGCATCGGCAAATACGGTAATGGCAAAGATGTTTCATCTGACCACCGCATGATCTGGATTAAAGCGCAGTTCTAAGTAACTTCATAAACAACAAAGCCTCGGACATTTCCGAGGCTTTTTTCATTCGATTCAAATATCTAACTCATACCCTTACCAACGATAAGTGATGGAGATACCCGCATCCTCGCTGGTCACCCAAGGTACAAGCTGTACATTTTCGTCATACGCATCAGTAAAAATATAAGCACTCAACGTGCCTATAGCCGCGCCTGCTAACACGTCTCGCCAGTAGTGTTTCTTGGCTTCAACACGGCCGACGCCCACTAACGCTGCCATGCTGTATGCAGGAAGTCCGGCTTCCCATCCATAACGCAAGTAAAGGTTGGTCGCAGAAGCAAATGCGTTTGCAGTGTGGTTGGATGGAAAGCTGTCGTTGTCACTTTTATCTGGGCGTTCTGCATCGATGGTCTTTTTACCAATCAAACCAACACCAGAAGCAGTGCCAATGCTCAATCCTGCTTGCCAGAACCCTTCCCAATCGCCTTTATAAGCTGGCACAGCTGCAGCGGTTGCCACTAAACCGTAAGTGCCAATATCCGTTAGAACGTCCCAGTCTTTTTCGCTCATCGCATTAACCGACTGACAGCACAGTAAAGATGCCACACCTACTACACGTATTGTTTTCTTCATTAATACAACCAATTACATTTAAACCGCGCGCAAGTTATCACACTTGTTGGTTTTATTCGATAAGGCAAACACCCTAATAGCGTGCTGAGATAGGAAACCTGAAGATAAAAAAAAGCCAACCACAAGGTGTGTGATTGGCTGTATATACTTGTGAACAATTGGGTTCACTAACAACGTCAGTTGGCTAGGTGACCCTCGGCTTAGAAAGGGTCAGTAGTACTAAAGCATGAGGCGTGCCAACTTTAAAGCGCATAGAAACAGGCTGATATTTAATCAATTTCATTAAAACTTCATCAATAGCGACTGTTTGCTCACAGTTTCCATTGCAATTTGCAAACTCGATTTAGCAATTCGCAAACAGATTGGCACTATAGGAACTTATTTAGACTTACCACAATTTTCCGTAAGGGAAGTAAAACATATTCAAAACCACAAGAGACACAATCACGAGAAACGTCAGCTGCATGCCCTTCACTCTTCCTTTAAAACTCTCTTGTAGGATACCTCTGGCATGAATGATGCGGCCAATTACAAAGATAATACCGGTAAGATGAATCCAAATAGGTACTGCGCCGTTAAACTCTAACAACGCCATAAGAATTAACGTAATGGGTATGTATTCGCTTGCGTTACTTTGTGCGCTGCGGGCAATTTGCAGTGTTTCTACGCCGCCATCTGCGTACGCAACCTTGTTAAGGCGCCTTTGTTTGATGACTTGAAACGCTAACCAAACTAAAAGTAGAGCCAGAATACTGGCATAAAGTGCAGTGATCATGTTGAGTCCTTTCTATTCAGATACCTATCCACTATACCTAAGTAACTTCAAGATGCCGAATAATGAAAAACATCGCTATTCATAACTTGAATTTCAGTGATAAAAAAGCGCTCGACTGAGCGCTTTTATGTTTGGTTTTACTTGGATGCACGATGAATTAAAACGAACGTGGTTTGACCCAAACTTGGTTTAAACCGGATTCGACCTACACCGAATGATTAGCCAACCTTTTGCGCTTTATTCCTTTCGCAACGCCTTCGAAGATCGTGAGCAACAAACCCACCCAGATAAAGGCAAACGTAACCGCTTTAACGTCATCGAACAGCTCCCCAAAGAACACGACAGCAAGAATAAACTGCAAGCTCGGCTCTATGTATTGCATCAAACCAACCGTCGATAAGTTTGTAATACGAATCGCGATTGAGTAGAAGATCAAAGGAAGAATCGTGATTGGCGCGCTGCCGAAGTAAAGCAATAAGGTTGTCGTATCAACGGAAGAAGCAAGCTCGCCAGTCGTCCATTGTTTGAACAGCAAATATCCCAACGCAAACGGCGCAAGAACAAGTGCTTCAATAAACAATGTTGTGCTCCAATCGTAGTTGATTTTCTTTTTGTAGAGTCCATAAAGCGCAAAGAAAAGCCCCATTGTTAAGGCAACAAACGGTAGCTGCCCGTATTGAAACACTTGGTATAACACGCCACAAGTTGCGAGCAATATTGCAATTAATTGCCCCTTAGAAAGCTTGTCTCCCAAAACAAATACACCTAAAGCGACAGACACAAGTGGCCCGATGAAAAAGCCCAAGCTTGCATCAATCACTCGATGGTGAGTCAACGCCCACGTAAATGCACTCCAAGAAATACACATTAGGCTACTTGCCACAAAGGTATACCAAAGAGACTTTTTATCTCGCCACACCTGTGACCAATTTGGCCAATGGCGAGTCACCGCGTAGACGATAAGAATCCCTACGGGTACCGAGCCAATAATGCGCCATGCTAGCAACTCATCCATTGCAGCATTAGGAAGAAAACGGTAGTAAACCGGCAGTAATCCCCAAATAACGAAGGATAACGCAGCCATAAAATTGCCGTAGTGACGATGATTCATAGGCTATTGCTCATTGAGATGAAGAAAAAGTGACGCGATTTTATAGCGCAAAAGGCGTTTGTAAAGTGATTATCATCGCGCCTAATTGTTACAGGTTCAGCCCTTGTACGACTGCCGTAAAGCCACTAACAAAACACAGCAGTAACGCACCAAAACGAATCTTTTCTTTCGGCAGCGATTGCGTCGTTTTCATCGCAAGCCAATACCCAAGCCCGGCAGCTGGTAGCAACGGAATCGTAATCACAAGATGGTGCAACGTAAAGAAGCCCGCTGGGATTTGAACCACCAAAGAGATGATAGAACTGAATACGAAAAATGCCGATAAGTTACCGCGTAACTGATTCGCTTCTTGATGCTGCAATAGCAATGCCATCGGAGGGCCACCGATTGCCGAGCTGGTACCAAACAAACCGGAGAAAAATCCAGCTAACGTCATACGCTGAGGTGTAGGTTCAATACGAAACGGAAGCACACTGACGATAACCGCGAATAGAACGAGTAAACCGATCCACAACGTTAGTGCTTGAGTGGAGACAAAGAACAACATGAAGCCACCAGCAATAGAACCGGGAACTCGGCCAATCAATGCCATTTTTAAACCACCGATTTCGACGCTACTGCGGTGTTTCAGCGCATTCATGATCGAAATAAACAACGCGACCAAACAGATAGGTGCAGGCACATATTCGGGCGCCCATAGAATGAGCAACGGCGCGGCCACAATGGCTAAGCCAAAACCAATCGCAGTTTGGACAAAAGAACCGAGAAAAATCAGTCCCATCGCAAGCAAGTTAACCGAATCAAATTCCATCTAGATTGTTCTTATATTCAGATGATCAATAATGGCGCTAGACTTATCGCATTTCGAGATAGTTGCCTAACCCCGCCTTGCGTAGCATTCCTCAATGACCATGAAAAGACAATCTATTTGTCTGTTTTTAGACAACATTCATTTTCGCTAACCCCACTACCAACGTAAGGCTTTTCTTACAGAAAACTGAACGCACTGTACACCAAAACAACACATATGCCGTTGATAAAATCATCAAAATGATTGATGTCGAGCTCTAGCGCTTTATTTTGCATCGCTCTATAATGCTGACCCTTTTATCAATACTGTACTTATTTCCACAACAAAAAAGCGTACAGTTATTTACTTTTTTTACCTTTAACTTGCTGTGAAAATAATATGAAAAAACAGACTGGATTTACTCTAATTGAGTTAGTAGTGGTGATTGTGATACTCGGCATTCTTGCTGTCACCGCCGCACCACGTTTTTTAAACTTACAAAACGATGCTCGCGAAGCCCGCTTAGAAGGTATGAAAGGTGCCATTGAGTCGGCGTTGGGGATTGGTTACGGAAAAATGGCCATCGCCGGATTAGAGAGCAAGTCGTACGTTTCAAACTTCGTAGACAGTGGCTTGATGGCAGATTTGCCATTTGACGGCTGTAATATCGGTGGTTCAAAGCGTTGTGTGTTCTTATATGGTTACCCTGATTCAGATTCCGAATCACTAAAGCTGCTCGTACAAGGGTTAAATGAAGAAGGCTCAGACTGGAAAACATTTCATCACCCTGAGGGGTCAACAACACGAGAAATGGTTATCGCTGCTGCAGATGAAACCCGTGCGAGTCTGACCCAATGTGGCATCTTGTATGGGCCACCAATGTCACCAAACGAAAGCTATAAATTAGAAATTCTTCCTTGCCCATAACCAAATAAGGCTGCCAATCGGCAGCCTTATTACTTTTAACTCTGTGCTTGATGAGCGATACGCAAATTAAGCGAATACGTATTTATCCATCATATTCACCATACGACCAATTTCTGGCTTGGTAATGGTGTCATTAGCGCCAAGCGACAGCGCTTTTGCTCGGTTATCTTCACTCATTAGTGACGAGAACATGATAATTGGCATTTGGCGGAACGCTTCGGTTTCACGCAACCTTTTCACTAAGTGCATACCATCCATTCGAGGCATTTCTACGTCCGTCACAACCGCATCCAGCAGTTCTCGTACTGGTAGCTGTTCTTCTTTCGCAACTTCAATCAGGCTCATCAATTTCTCATGCGCTTCACCACCATCTTTACAGGTGATAACGTTGTAACCTGACGACGCCAAAGTATCTTGAATCAGAGAACGGATGAACGCGGAATCGTCCACAACCATGATGGTTTTCGCGTTACGCTTACCAACCATGCGCTGGTTCAAATCAACAGATTTATCCACTTTCACGTCGTATTTTTCCATACTCAGCTCAGGGTTAATGTCTGCAATGATCTTTTCAAAGTCGAGGATCATAATCAGGTTGCCATCTTTGCGAACGACCGCCACAACACAATCCTGCTCACCGGCTTCTAAAAACTGACTTGGCGATTCCACATCATTCCATGAAATACGGTGAATACGTGAAATGCTGTCGATTAGGAAGCCATTGGTCATCTTGTTGAAATCGGTAACGATAACAAACTTGCGCTCAAGGTCTTGTCGCGTAGGGACACCTAACCAACCAGCCAAATCGACTAAAGGCGTTAGGACATCGCGAGATGAGAACACACCAATCATATGAGGTTGCGCGTTCGGATAATCTGTCGTCTCAGGCACGCGAATCACTTCACGTACTTTGGCAACGTTAATACCGTAATAACAGGTTTTGGTGCTGCCGTCTGGCAATTGTTTTTCTAGGTGAAACTCAATAATTTCGAGCTCATTGGTACCACTTTCAGTCAAAATGGTGCTGGTTACGTTACTCATAGACCCAATATCCAAAAAACGCGTCAAGAAAAGGCTTGATGCAATACCGTAAAGAACTTCTTCCTACGGCAAAAAATCCAAGCGTCCTTTTTAGTCTTTACGACTGTGTTTGTAAACCTTCAAAAGGACGATTACTGCACACTTCCATCTCAAACAGTGAAAATATGTCTCAATTTTGAACAAGACTTCGGTAGAGATTACACTCTCCCGCCTTCGTTAGGTTCTATAGCGGCCATAACACTGAAAAGTTTAGGAATAATTTGAGCGAATGCTTTGTACCACAAGCAAAGTTACAACGTAGAAGATAGCAATAAAATGCCACTCATTTCTAACATGAAGAAATTTGAAACGCAGCTATCGAGTGTAGTGCAGCAACCTCTCCCTTATTGGCTTCCTATTTTGATGTAAGAAAAGCCTCACAACCACAACAAAACATTAGATATCAATAATTTAGAATTAGTTTAAAAACAGTCCTATACTTGACCCGTTTCTTAAAATTAATAACTATTTATCTGTTCTTAATCAATAACAAACGATGCTCCACTTATATGAATTCAGACTCTTCTCTACATACTCAATGGTTAACTCACTTTCCAGCCGATATGCAACACCACATGGCAAAGGTGTATCTGGAAACCATGACAGAAGATCTCGAAGCGTTAAAAGCGCATCTACACGAACCAAAACATTTACTCCAGACCGTGCACAAGATTAAAGGCGGGCTCGCACAAATAGGCTTAGAGCGTATTCATCAATCCGCTTTATTGACCGAACAATTGGGCCGATCTGATTCCCCCCTTTATCAAACGGCGTTAGAGAAACTCATCACCGATCTAGAGCTAAGCGTTAATGACGTCCATCATTGGGTTACTCAACATACATAAAGCGATTCTCTTCCCTCAAAAAAACCTCAAGAGAAGCATTTAAGCTTCCGCTGCATTGAATTTTATTACACGCTTTGACTGCACAAGGATTGACCCATGAGTTTTGACCGTAATCTGTGTAAAGTTCTGGTCGCTGACGATTCCAGACTGGTTACGAGTAGCGTGACCGCGATACTTCGACAACTCGATTTAAGTGACATCTATTACGCTTATAAACCTTTTGAGGTCATCAATCTTTGTAAGCAAATGCATTTTGATTTGGTGATTTGTGACTACAACTTTCAAACCCAGCTCAATGGCTTTCAGTTGTTAGAAGAGTTAAAGCACGCGCAAATTCTGCCTGCACATACAACTTTCGTTTTTTTGACCGGAGAAAATGATCACAAGATCGTACGTTCAATAGTGGACTGCGACCCTGATGACTACTTGCTAAAACCGTTTAATCACACCTTTTTTCGCAACCGACTGCTGTCAGCCATGAAACGCAGAAGCGTGCTACTACCGATTTACGAAAAACTGCGTGAGATGGACTTTGAAGGCGTGATTGAAGCCACTGATACCCTTCTTCCCTTTCATCCCGAATATTCAAAACTGATCAGACGTTACCGTGCGCATGCAATGGTGCAAAACAAACAGTTTTCTAGCGCCCGTAGCGAATACGAAAAGCTACTCAAAGAAGACAATTTTGACTGGATTAAAACTGCACTCGCCAACACGCTAATTGAGACCGATGACTTAGAAAAAGCACAAGAAGTTCTGGAAAGCTTGAGCAGTAAAAAAGAGAACCCCTACTATCACGATGAAATGTCAAACATGGCGGTACTGAGTGAAGACATTCCTAAAGCGATCAAACACCTTAAGCAATCGACCATGTTGCTAGATGCTGGTTCTGAGCGTGAACTGGTGATCACCAACCTCTCTTTAGCCAGCGAATCTTACGATGACGCGGTCACTTACATTAAGCGCTACTACGAAAAGAACGAAAATACCTTCCGAGGTGGCATCTTCACCAAACTGAATTTTGTGCGCTGCCACTTATACCGAGCGCTCAATGCACCTTCAAATCAATGCTTTGAAAACCTTCTGTTTGGATTAAACCCACTGATTGGTGAAATAGAGAAGAACTCGCAATTCAAAGCCCAATTTGCATTGATTGACGCGCACATCGCGCTGATTCGTGGTGATTTAAAAGCCGCTATTTCTCAAGTCAGAGCGGTACTAGCCAGCAATCAACTGTCGCACTTCTATGATCTTTACCATCTGTGCGTACTGCTCGAACGTTGTTCATTTTTAAGTGAAATGAAATCGATGTTGCCACGTGCTCGCCGAGCCATTGCCGAGGCGCAACATCCAAGTATTTTCCGAAGCCAAGTGCACATGCTCAAAAGCCTGGAAGTGCGCTTGCAAGAATCGCAGACCAAAATCGAGCAAATCCGAAGACAAATTACCGCTCAGAAGTCGATTTCAACCTCCTCAATCACGCCGCACTTTGATCGCTACTTTCAACTGCACGACCTTCTTCCTCACTCTAAGAAAATCTGTTTAGCGATTGTGAGGTTGGCCTCACTTCGCCCATTTGAGTATCGCGGCGAATACGCGATTTATCGTAAGCTCGAGCATTGTGACCGCGTAATACGAAACTTGTGTGATAACCGAGAATTACAATCCATTAAATACAACAACATGTATCAATATGCGAAACAGAACATCACGGTCAGCAATGGATGAATTAACGTTTTCTGTTTGTTAGTTTTCTGTCAGAGCGTGTTTTTACACAATTTTCTCATCGTTAAGCGTTTCAATGGCTGCCGCCAACATTCCAAAAAATAAGACACTGATTTTCATTTTTGGAAAGAGTCATTTTCCTTCCTCTCAGCAAGGTTTTTCCTACAATCCTACTCATCCAATCGAGCTGTTGCCTGACAGCGTACTAGTTGAAATATTAGATGAGGTTCACTTTGAATAACGTTCTTATTATCGACGACCAGCCATTGTACAGCGAAGCGCTTGCTTCTCTTGTTGAAAATGCAATCAACACAGCTGAAGTAATCCAAACCACTGACAGTGCGGAAGTAATGGAGCTCGTTCGAAGTCAAAGGATTGATTTGATTATATTAGACGTAGTGCTTGGCGACCGAGATGGTATGCGTTTAGCCAAAAACATTTTAGCGACGGGCTATCGAGGACGACTGTTGTTTGTCTCTTCACGAGACTACTCTAGCCTTTCTAAAGCCGCTTACGAAATGGGCGCTAACGGCTTCTTAAACAAGAATGAAGCAAGAGAAACTATCGCCGATGCGATTGTGAGTGTGTCTCGCGGTTACTCGATGTTTAAGTCGACTCACACGCCATCATCGGGTGATGTGACGCTATCAAACCGCGAAGCTATGGTGTTCCATTACTTAGCGCAAGGCTACTCAAATAAGAAGATTTCTGAGCAGCTTTCACTGAGCGCTAAAACGATCAGTACCTACAAAACACGTATCTTGAAGAAGTACCACGCAGACTCATTGATTGAGCTGCTGCATACTATCCCTCAGTCAGAAAACATTCAGTTTTGCCGCTAAGCACTGAGAATTAAGCACTCATGTATTTTGCAATGGCGCCAGTTAACAGCTGGTGCATTGCATCATGCCGGTGACTTTGCTTCATTTGCACCACAATCTTGGGCCAACCATTCGGGTAGTAAGATTCCGGTACTCGTATAAAGTTGTACCCTTCTATTGGCGCTTGATACTCAAGTAACACCGTTGCCGCACTCTTTTTCTTAATTAGCTTCAACACGCTGCTGACATTATCTAACGCTGCAATTCGGTTAATCACCATACCGTGACTCTCCATTGCGCGCTTGGCAAGCTGCTCTTTCTCTTTCCAGCCGATGATTTCTAACATGATGAATGGTAATTGTGCAGCTTCTTCAAGAGTTGTAATCCCCAACTCTTCCGGAACCACAACCACTGCGGGTGCATAACCAATGAATTTCTGATGGACAGATTTCGGTAAGTCATCGTTAAAGTAATGAAGCTGCGCATCCACCTTGCCTAGGATGATCTCTTCAACCGTGTACTCAGTAATGGTGGCCACTGAAATGTGCGCTTTAGGGAACAGCTCCATCAAATCCATTGCGAGCAAGTGACCAAATGAGTATTGAGCGGTTTGCGGTAAACAGACTGTGATGTCTTTTTCGTAGTTTTCTGGCTCAAACTCGCCACTAATTAAGCAGGTTTCAAGCTTTTCCAACGCGTCGGCAATTTTGGGCAGTTGACGCTTTAAATAGTCCGTCGGCTCCATGTGGTGAGGATGTCGGATAAACAGCTCATCGTTAAGCTGAAGTCGTAATCGGGCAAGGTATTTACTGATGGACGCTTCACTTTTCCCCATCGCTTTTGCAACGGGCTTGAGTTGGCGGTGCTTATCCAATAAGACAAGAATTTTGAGTAGGTTTAAGTCGAGATCTTTGTTCACACGCGACACCAGATGTAAGGTCAGAAAATAATTAGAGCAGCCATTGTTTGCTGGCTGCTCTAATATAAAAGACCACTCTTTCTGTTTGGTCAAATTAATCAAACAGTTATGTCATGGTTATGTCCAATCACTTGGCATTTTTATCAATAAAACTATTACTTACTGTGATTGTTGTCTGCGTTTTTTCATCTCATAGAGATCTTCATCTGCTCGAACGATAACATCTTGCAGTGATTCGTGTGATTCGTTTGCCGCAACGCCAGTGCTTACGCTGACTTCAATGTCTAAGGTTTTAAGTCGGTTGTCTTTGACAACGCTACGTAACTTTTTCGCCAACATCGAAGACTGACTGATGCTGCACCCCGGCAAGATTGCGATAAACTCATCGCCCCCAGTTCGGACGAGATAATCGCTGGTTCTGAACACTTTACGCATCGCATCGGCAATGATCTCGATAACCTCGTCCCCAACGTGATGACCATAGCGATCATTGATTCGCTTGATCCTGTCGCCATCAATGGCAATGACGGAATAAGGGGCCGTTTTCAAGCAGCGTTTGAATTCGCTATCTTTAAAGACTCTGCGGTTAAGTAACCCGGTTAAATCGTCTTTTGTCACATTCGTCAGTGCCGTCGCCAGACGAAGTTTGCTCTCTTTGGATTCATGCGCTTTGTTGTAATACGCCAAGGTTGCCAAAAAGAAAATAACAAACAGAAAGCTGTAATCCACCATCACTTTACTGAACGGGTACATGTAGACAATCAAGTTGTTGTTGTCTGCCACAAAAGATTGAGTGTACGCGAACGATGGCCACGGATAACCCGAAAAATAGATCACCATTTGCTTGTTGCCATTGGAGATCTGTACGTCGACGGCTTTCCCTTCGTTATAAAGTGATGAAAGATAGAGCTGTTCTGAAAACTCGCCGACTAACTCACCTTGGAAATAAACCGGGCTCATGATGCTTATTGCCATGTCATCCGAGTAGGTGGTTTTAAACGGCAGAGAAAACAACACGCGATCAGTCAGTTGTTCTTTCCACGCAGCCAGAACGCAAGAGTAGTTGCTCTTGCACCAATCGACATCGAATGTGGCCTTCACACCTTCTAACGCTTTGATTGGTCGCTCTAAAATCAACTTGCTCCCAGTATAAGAGCGAAAGTACATAATGGCATTTTGTCGATTAAACGCATTCGATAAATACGCTTCGGCTTGATGCAGCGATTTGCGCGCGACGGCTTCAACGTAATTCAGCTTTTCGTACGGTGACAGCGAGTAAATCGCGTCTTGGAAGCTGAACTCAGTTTGAGCTTCCACTTCATCCACGCTCAAGCCTTTGTATTGTTCAAGCTTCGCTTCCGTCAGCAGCCCCATTAAAATGACTTTTTGCTTTATTTTGGCTAGGTTATTTGCGTAGGTGTTGAACTGCTTTACTTCATAAGAAATCAACACAGCGCCTATCATCATTGTTGAAGTCGCAAACAGTAACGTCGCCACAAAGAAAGACAGCGCGATGCTTTTAAATGTCATGGTGTCTCCTTAGGTCCCCGCTACTCTTGTTAGCTCGACAATGTTCTTTACGTTAAATTTATCTAGCACGCGGCGTTTATAAGTGCTGACCGTTTTATCGCTAATCGACAACACAGATGCGATATCTCGATTGGACTTGCCTTGCAGCAAATACTTCATCACGGCACTTTCTCTGCTCGAAAGTTGCGGCATTTCTCTGACTTCGTTCGCGACTTGCTTAAATTTAAAGAAGGTATAGCCCTTCACCACCGCTTCGATAGCGTCTTTCAGAATGTCGTGATTTTCCGATTTGCACACATAGCCATCTGCGCCAGATCGAAACGCCATTTGACTGTACATTTGGCTGGTTTCCGCCGAGAAGAAAATGACCTTGCCTTCATAACCGTGGGATTTGATGCGTTTGTAGAAATCAAAGCCGTCGCAATCGGCCAAGTTCACATCCAAAATCAGCAGTTCAATGTTGCTTTCTTTTAATGTCTTAAATGCAGACTTAGCAGACGTTGCGGTAAACACTTCATTGGTCATCCCCAGCTCTTTCAGTAAGGATTTGATTGCAACGCAAACTAGAGGGTGATCATCAAAGATCAAACAATTCATTTTATTCATATCTTTCATTCAGTATGGTTATTGCTTCTAAAGGCATGGGTTTGTCGATGTAGAAACCTTGGCAAAGGTCAATTCCGTATTCACGCATCACTTGAAGCGTGACTTCATCTTCAATTCCTTCCGCGACGAGCCGTATGTTCAAACTTTTCGCCAGCGCACAGATGGCGACAACAATGTTGCGTTTTTTCATATCGCACTCGACGCCTTGCACAAACGAGCGATCTATTTTGAGCTCGTTGAACGGCAGTTGAGCCAGTTTTTCAAACGTCGATGAGCCGGTGCCAAAGTCATCAATTGAGACGGTGACGCCGTTCATTCTTAGCTTGAGTAAGTTCTTGTATAGAGATGCACTGGTTTGGAACGTGTCGCGCTCTGTAATTTCAATGGTGATTTGAGAGGGCTCAATCTCGTTCTCAAGGCATTGCTGCAAAAAGCGATGTGAAAACTCCGGATCTTCTAGGTTTTCATGATCAACATTGATGGATACTTTTTGCGTCAAACCACGATGCTTGATGTCATAAATCGCGTTATTCAAGACGGCTTGGAACAACTCGGCAGAGAGATGACAACGTTCAACAATCGGCAGAAAGTGGTAAGGTGACAACACGCCATAAATCGGATGACTCCAACGCGCGAGCGCTTCATACCCAAGAACCTCTCCACTTTGCGCATCCACTAGCGGTTGGTAATAGTTTTTCACTCGCCCTTCACCCAACGCGAATAAGAACTCTTGATCCTGCACTTCAATGGGTTGAATAAACGTCGCCTTTTTGGTTTTTTCACCTTTCATTAGGCTCAGCAGTTCAACCACTTGGTTTTCGTCATACGGCTTAGGCAGCTTTCCTAACACCTCAAAGCTAAACCCTTCGCACATGGCACGCACCGCAGAGATGATGGTCAGCTCCATCGCGCTGACTAACACAACTTGTCCTTGGTATTGAATCTGATCGAGCATTTCCATCATGTCGATGCCGTCTTTTCCTGGCATCTGGATATCGCAAAAAATTACATCAAAATGCTGACGTTGCGCACATTGAATCGCATCATCGACACCGTTGAAGGACGTTACTTGCGCGCAATAGCGATTCAATATCTGCGTGAGTATTGTGGTTTGTAGTGGATGGTCATCAATCACCATCACATTAAGCTGTGTATTCATTCATCTCTGCCCAATAGTCTATATTGTCGATCTCCTGCTCGATTCGTAAAATTAACTCCGCTGCTCGCCTGTCAAACTCCGCCGCGGTGACTCGCTCTGCCTCAATGCAAAGCTCAGTCAGCATGCTGATTCCAATTGCCCCAACTGCACCTTTGATGCCGTGGATAACCCGTTTTTTATCTCGCTCTGTCGGGGCGGCTTGTAGGTTTTCAATATCCATCGCCATAGATTGGCTAAACACACGCGCAATTTCTTTTGCGTCTTGCGTTTTAAAACGCTTAATCCAATCCGGTAATCGGGTCTTTTCTTTCTTGCCAATAAATGGCGCCAAAACGGTTTTCAATTTGTTGAGGTCGTAAGGCTTGTAAAGTACATCATCAATACCGATGTCTTGTGTTCGCTCATTGGCAAGGCGAGCATCCTCTGCCGTCACACCGATGATTGGCAGCGATTTGAAACCAGACGCCCTCACATGTTTGATCAGTTCATAGCCATCCATTTCTGGCATGTGAAAATCGGTCAGCAGCAACACGACGTTTTCATCTTGGTTGATGTACTCCCAAGCCTCACGGCCGTTGTTCACAATCACAGGTTCGATACCAAGCTCACGTAGCTGCATTGAAATCACGCTTTGGTTGATTGGGTTATCTTCTGCAACCAATACCGTTCCGAGAATCCACGAAACTTCTTCGGACTTAAGCTCGTCCAACTTGGTCTCTTGCTGCGTTTGACTAAGCAAATTGAACAGCGCGTCTGGGTATTGAAGCTCTCGCAGCGTGAGGCTACCGAGAATTTCTCGATCATCGCGCAGCATCACACCATCAAAGCCCGCTTCGTTGTCTTGTGCGGCGTAAAGGTTCGCCATACTTCTTGCCAGTGTTGCTGGCTGCATTTTCCATGCGTCACACCACTGACGAATGCTGAGTGGCAATGCCTCGCTGTAAGTCCAGTTCAAACACACTTCTGGTTCTGAATCACAACGCTCAATTGGCAATTTGACAGTTATCGTCGTACCCAAGCCGAATTGTGAATCGATGCAGAGCACGCCGCCCATACAGTCGATCAATCGGTCAACGATGCTCAACCCTAACCCCGTACCGCCATATTTGCGCGTAATGCTGTCATCCGCTTGAACAAACGGGTTGAGAATGCCTTCGAGTTGGCCATCCGTCATGCCAATGCCCGTATCTGCAACTTTCAAAATAAGCTGCTTTTCGTGCAGGATGACACTGATTCCGATCTCACCTTCTGCTGTGAATTTCACGGCATTTGAGAGCAGATTTGTGGTGATTTGCACTAATCTCAGTGCATCGATTTCAATGAACGCATCCGAAAACGGCTTGATCGTAACTTTGTAATCCAAACCTTTCGCAAGCGCTCTTGGCTCGAAGCTTCTAAACACATCGCACAAGGTTTTGAGTAAGTCGGTTTTAGCGGGAGCAACGGTTAACTGCCCTGCTTCCAGCTTTGAGTAATCCAACACTTCGTCTACTAACACATTCAAATGATTGAGTGATCGCATGGCCTGAGCGATCAACTCGCGATTTGAATCGGCCGTCACTTGGCGATTCAGCAAATCGAGGATGCCGTGCGCCGCCGATAATGGGGTTCTTAACTCGTGACTCATGGTCGCTAAAAAATTTTCACGGGCGCGCACTGCAGTTTGTGCTTCTTTTTGCGCATCAATTAACGCCTGCTCACGCTCTTTTTGCTGGGTAATGTCTTGAATCACAGTCAGCACAAACTTCTTCTTCCCGCTTGGAGACGCGATGGTTTTACGCTCTCGATACACATGTTTAATACCGAGTTCGCACCCCGCAGACGCGACCTCTTCCGAGATGCGTTGTCCGCCAATTACAGTGGCCAATTCATCCGAGTTGTTCACGAGAGGCGCATTAGTCGAGCAGCTTTTTAGCTTACATTCTTGGCATTGCTTGCTCTTGTAGTTGGCACAGTTGCTCATTTCCAACTGGTTATCTTCACCGTGAATAAACACCAAGCTGTTAATTTCTTGAATGATGCCCATCAGCCATTGTTTTTCCGCTTCTTCATTGTTGGCATTCAGCTCAGCTAATTTCACCTTTAGACGTAGGTGCGCAAGAATGAAATACGCGGCAGCAAACATCAGAGAAAAAGCGACCGCACCTGCCAAGAAAAATTTTGCCATTTGCTCGTCGTCGTAGCCATAAACTAGGTTGAAGCTTCGGTGCGAGCGCAGAAGTTTTTCTATCTCATTTGAGTCAATGGTTTCGATGATGCTGTTGAGCATGTGTTGGAGCTGCGTATTGTGTTTTGCAACTGCAAACGCATTCGAGAACGTCAGAACGTCTTGCTCATTGATCACCAAACCATCGACCTGATCTTGCGCTATCATGCTATGAACAACGTCATCAGGAATGTAAGCCACGTCCAAAACGCCCGATTTCAAATCCGCAAGCAACTGTTTTAAATCGTCATAACGGTCAAAACGGTCCTGTTGCCACACACCTAAGTGCACCAACCCTTGTTTCTTTAAACTCAGTAGAATGCCCGCTTTTTCTGGCAAAGACTTGTCGCGTTCGCTCTCTTCTGCTTGGATAGAAACGTAATTGCTGTGCATGAATGGTTTAGTGATCAGCCAGTCTGACTTAGGCACTGGGCCCACATAAGATACCGGGACAATATCGGCATCAAACGCCGTCAACCCATTAGAAAGACTCGACGTCGGTTTCACATAGCTAAAGGCTAAACCCGTACGCGACTGAATTAAGTCAATAAAGTCTGGGAAGAATCCGTCCAGCTTACCCGTGTGTGAATCTCGATAGAGAAATGGATACGCTTCATCACTGCTGCTGTACGTGATCGTCAAATTACTTTTATGATTACGACGGTACGCCACCAGCAACTTGTCGTTGATGTGATACGGGTTTTTTGATGCCACAGAGCGAATGTTTTTACCGCTCTGCTCCCATTCAAGAATTTTGTCGATGTTGTCGATCAGTTTCTGGTTGTCTAGTGAGGCGATAAAACTCACCTCTTCTTCTTGCAGCCAATTCGGAATATCGACAATTCCTTTCACAATATCATTAGCATCAAGGTATTCGGTAATGCCCACATAGGTGTAAATCAACGCGTTAGCTTTGCCGCGTCGAACGTCATCAAAGGCTTCTAAACGCGTTTTCACGTAGATAATGTTGTCGATACCCTGCGAGGTTAGATTGTCGCAGTACACGCTGCCTTCCACACACACCCATTTGATATCGCGAATATCACGATCTTTGTAGCTAGCATCACGATACCAAGCAGCGATGGTGCTCGAGAAAAAGGGTTTCGAGAACAGAAAACGCTTCTCTCTTTCTGGCGTTTTGCTAAAACCCACAGCGCCATCAATCACACCGTTTTCAACATCGTTAAGCAACGGCGGAATGTGTTGATAAGCGCGCAGTTCTAGGTTGAGCCCAAGAACCTTAGCGATGTTAGAGAGATAATCGAGGTTGATGCCGTAAAATGGACCGACACTGTCTACAACGGAATTTGAAGAGTCGTTTTGTGTGATAACGCCGACTACGATGCTGTCTTTTGTATTTTCTTTCGCAAGCGCATTAAAGGAAACCGCAAGACTGGTTACGGTTGCGGTAAGTATGATTATTTTTCTTAGAATGCTGAACATAAATGCTTCCTCTAATTGGAAAGCCAGACTAAATTGATCAGCAAAAAAGTCAAATTTCGAACTTTAGCAAAATGACAATTAACTATATGTTTTTAATTGATTAATTAAAAATAAGTAAGGACATTCTGACAAGATATTCCACCTTTGACTACACGATATTTGCGTTCAATATCTCAACAGTAAATGTTCTGTGTTTCAGCCAATAAACAACTGGAAAGTTGGAAAACGCGCCATCAGATTATTCTCAAGACTTAGCCAGTTGATAAGTCTTGTTTATTTAGTAAAAAGCTCAGCCACAGGTAAAACAGTCCTGTAGCCGAGCTTAATTTTACAACAGACAATCTCAGTTTTGAGGTGCCGTGTTATAACTCAGGGAGACGTGTGTTTCCCTATATTGATACCAATGTTCTTATTTGACGAGTTCGATATCACCCATCGTCCAGCTCTTATCGAACATTTTCTCTGTTGGGCCGTAGAAGCGGAAATACGTAAACCAACCTTCTCCTGGGTTCGTTTGTACCCAGTTGTTCTCATAACCTTTCACTGGCTTTGGACCGTAGTAAACGTCAATCGAACCGTCAGAGTTAACTTTTAAATTCTTACGAGAAGAAATGTCTGGTGAGCCTTCATCGTTTATGATCATCAGACGATTGTTTTCATCGTAAACCGTCGTCGACCAGAAGTTTGACGCAGGGACATTCGCTGGAACATGCAGTTTGTAGGTATGTTCACCTGACAGCCAGTTACCATCACTATCTTGATACGTCACTAAGTAACGCTGACCAAAGCCTGGAATCGTACTCTTCATACCGCGAGAAACCGTGATCGCTTCGTAGAACCAAGCCGCACGCTCATCAAGTTCATCGTAGTTTTCGCTTCGTTGATCAAGTGACACACTGATGGCATCTTTCCAATTCGTGCCTTTCCAGTACGGCTGTGTAAAACGCTTGGTGTAATCATTTGATTGCGCCATTGCTCGGCCAACTTTACTTGCTTCAAGCAGAATTTTCTTTTGCTCTTCTGTTGGGTTAAACGGTTTACCCTTCTCGATACCTAAGAACTTCAGCTGAGCCATAACAAAACGATCGCGTTCTTCCACTGGGTTTTCTTGGATGATTTGATGGATGGTCTTCCAGTATTCCAAGCCATCTTTTGGAATATGCGTCCAATCAATTTCCGGCACTTGAGCAACCGGGATTTTACGACCTAGTTTACCATCGGCGTATGGTTGCGTTGTGATGTTTGGCACCACTTGTTTCACTACGCGATCAACATCCGGTTCAAGAATACGGATGCCACCATATACAACATTGGTCTTCGGTCTAATGACGTAATAGCCTTTTGGATTTAGATCTTTGTATTTTTCACCCGGTGGCACAATCAAGTATTTGCCACCTTTACCTTTATCTGGGCCCAATAAGCTCAAATCAGACAGTACGCGCTGATGGACATCAAGCATCATGCCCGCCATCTTAGCTTCAGGAAGGTTAATAATTAGCGGGCCTGTCTTTTCTAGGTTCCACGTACCAATAACATAAGGCGTTGTGAAGTTGGCGGTAATAATGCCTTGTTTTTGCTTAAGGGTATTGAAGAAACCCATTTGACCTTCTTCAAATTTAAAATCATTACGGCTAACGTTCAGCCATTCCATAATACTTGAGGCAGGGATTCCCCAAAGATAAGCTTGGGTTGCACGCTGAAAATCCATTTCATTCAACATGTTTTTCATTGTTTCTTGTGTCGGAAAATCTGATTCAAATTTCAAATCACCCACGCGGCTTGGAACCACCGTTTCTTGTGCAAAGACAGAGGCAGACAGAAGCATACTCGTCACTGCTACTGCTAAAATGCGCTTTTTCATATGGAAGTAATCCTTATCTTATTAGATGGTGTTGCTCAAATTAGAACAAGTCTTTTCAAGTCTAGATTAATGTTGAACCGATTATTCTTTGTTCATATCTCAAACCCACCATCATCATAAGGTTCATAGATAAGGAGATAAATTGACCATTTATTATTGGTAATATACCAATTTTGGTATAAGTTAATTTATGCAAACACGGATACACCTTACACCACCAGAACGTAATCGAATGAAAAATAAAGATAAAAACAAAAAGCCGTTACATAATTTAGATTTGAATCTGCTAAAGATTTTTAGAGTAGTATCGGAAGAGAAGAAAACAGTCGCGGCAGCCAAGAGGCTCAACATCACTCAACCTGCTGTCAGCCGGGCGATGGCACGTCTACGTGAGCATTTTAACGACCCACTATTTGTGCGAACGAGGTATGGATTAAAGCCTACGGACAAAGGACAACTTTTATCCGATAGCTTACCTAAAATAATGGATGATTTATCGAATCTCATTTTAGAGCTTGATGAGTTTTCGCCAGAAAGCAGTTCCGCGAATATAAAAATCGCAATTAATGGATTTTTTGGCGTCTCCTTCCCTGCTAAATTGCATTTAAAGTTATTAGATATCGCTCCTAATATCACAATAGAAACAGAAAGTTGGAGCTCAAATACCATTAGTAAACTGATTAATGGTGAGTTAGATTTGGGAATCAACTACCCTCTAAACAATGTCCCAAAAGAACTACAAACCAAGCACCTTGCCACCGATGAATTTCAGATATTAGCGAGAGATGCACACCCTTTATCGGATCAAGCGATCGATTGTAATGACTTAAGTCTATATCCAATTGTCACTGCCATCGTCCCAGATTGGAATGAGAACAGAACGCTTATTGAGTCCTGGGCAGAGCGTGAAAACATTGAAACCGAAACCGCTTTCAGGTCCAGTTCCATTTTGTCTTTATTAGAAGTGATTTCGGAGACAGATGCTCTATTCCCCACATCTGCGTTTCTTTCAAGAAAGCATCTTTCCGGACTCAAAAGTTTGTCACTCTCTCCACAACTAAAAGCCTCCTTCAAAGGCGAGTCTCAAGATATTTACCTATACATGCACTATCGCCATCGCAATAGTCCTATTTATAAATGGCTGATTCCAATAATTGAAAGCACACTTTCATCTATTAACGATAATTAGTTGTTTTTTAAAGCCTTTCGATTCTCCTCAGTGGTAACGTTTCATTTATCGGTGAGATATTAATATTTGATATATTCTGTATAACATCAACGAAGTTAATTGATCTTTGTTTTAGAGGTATATTGATTAAGCAATCAATATTAAAATAACAACAGACCATAACTTTAATGACTAATAAAAAACTGGATTTAAACTTAATCCAAACATTTTTAATTGCTGCAGAATATCAATCATACACCAAAGCGGCTGAGCACCTTGGCGTGACGCAACCAGCAGTAAGTGCTTCCATTAGGCGCTTGGAAGCACTAATTGAATACCAACTCTTCACCAAGGTAGGACGTTCAATTTCCCTGACTTCTAGAGGGCAGAACTTGCTCCCCAAACTAAGGCAAGCACTGTGTATGGTAGAGAATGCATTGTCCATTTCGTCTCAATTTAAGGTTTACTGCTCAGAGGTATTTTCGGGTAGTTTATCGTCGATTAACAACGTTTCTGTTCACGAAGCTGTCGCGACAAAAAACCTGTTACTGGAACTGCTTCATCAGCAGAAAATTGCGTTAGTCATTGATTCAATCAAGTCTGATGATTCTACACTGGTCAATGAGGTGATTCACGAAGAGCCAAATGTCGTCGTATGCCGCAAAACACATCCGAGAATAAATGGACAAATCAATACCAAGCAGTTTTTTAAAGAGAAACACTGCGTGCTGACTGATGAATGGGCGGTGAGCCAAACGACCAATCACAACCAATACCTAAATAACGTACAAGTCGAAACCGTGGCATCTTCTCTTTCTGGCATTGTGTTAAACGTGATTGAGAGTGACAATATCGCGATAATCCCCCAGTCTTTTGCAATGAAATGGAAGGAACAACTAGACTTACAAGTGATTGACTTGCCCATTGAGTCAAACCTTGTCACCTACCATTTCATTTATCACAAAAGAGAAAAAAACAACCTGCACCACAAGCGTATTCGAAACAACATCAAAGAAACGCTAAAACCATTTTACAAATCTTAGCTCTTTGCTTGTTCCCGATGCCAAGAACCATACAGTTGTATCCGTAAGCTAGGCGAGGTTATCTAGCGGCTTTACCTCGTGTACTGATAATAATTGTATAGACAGAACAAAAGCGATGGTGGCTAAATTCGTTTTTAAATAACAGATCTTTTTAAATTGCAAAGATATCACGATTAAACTTGATGATATTTTTTGTTTTTACAATCATAGCTTAGCAACTCGTATGTATTTCTAATATCCAAGTACTTTTCATAATGTAGATAGGCAATGATTCTAGCATCTGTATTAAACATCAATACGTTTAATGCATTTATTGAATCATATAAATCTTTACCATCAACACCTGACTCTTTATAACAGCTATTTATATAATTGAGTTCTTTGTAGAGTTCGCTAGCAATCAGCGGATTTTCTAACCTATCTTTTGCGAAATCATAACTTAATATACTTGTCGCGTATTGGATATAACGTAACATAAACTCTTTATCAGCTTCTGTTACTTCTAGGTGGTTAACGACTTTATCGACATCATCTCTGATATTATTTTTATTTAAGTCGATGCCTAATAAAGTGTCAGAAACATCTTTGAGTATACGAGGGTTATATACATACTCCTCTAGTTGGGCGCTCATCGCTGGTTTTTCTACTTCAGCATAGGAATGGTAAGCGTTACCAAAAAACAAAAATATCGACACGAAAATATGTTTACATTTCATTGATTGAGACAACTAATTTATACATTACAGAAATAATATTCACAAAAATAAAAGCTTAGTAAAAACTAAGCTTTTAAATACCACATAAGATTGAGCACATGAATATTAAAATTACAACAGCAAATAGTGGATTGCTCATTACTCTATAGTTAATACAACTCGACGGTTACAGCCTGACAGCTTATTCTCGTTCACCTTACATATAGGCGCAGACTCCCCAAAGGCCTTTTCCACGATTCTGTTGCCAAGCCCCAGATCTTTCTTTAAATACTTTGAGGCAGTGCTTGCACGTCGAAGGGATAAACTTTTGTTGTAAGCCTGGCTTCCGACATCATCCGTGTGCCCTTCAACGAGAATACGTTTGTCTTCGTTAACCAGTTCTAAATACTTTGATATAGCTTGTTTATGTACGTTTGTTAGATAGTGCTCATTAGTATCATAGTGTAGAACTAACGACATTGAGTTCTTATCAAATGTGCAACTTTCCGTGGCGTTTGTAGCTTCAACCTTTTCAATTTTTTCATCTTGCACAATGGAAAGATCCTCATTAATTACTGATGCGAGTTTTCCATCCACCTGAGTAATTTTTGTATCAGAGCTTTTCAAAACTTTTGAAGTAACATAGTTTTCACTTTGGTTGATACAATTAGCGAGCGCGACATTTGAAG
Organism: Vibrio sp. GLN_1; assembly: GCF_043106015.1. Classification (NCBI taxonomy): domain Bacteria; kingdom Pseudomonadati; phylum Pseudomonadota; class Gammaproteobacteria; order Vibrionales; family Vibrionaceae; genus Vibrio; species Vibrio sp. GLN_1. The sequence goes on along the minus strand of NZ_JBICMD010000036.1, from coordinate 596,324 downwards.
TAAAAATAATCGCAAATGGTATTAACTTTTTCATTTTAATCTTTTAATCGTCCTGTTTCTTCGTTAATCAGATTTAATATATATTTGTAAACGTCTTTACCATTTTTCGCATGATAAATGTTTTTCTCACCAACGCACTCACCGAAACCATCATCTTTTTGTACGTTGTAGTTAACACCTATTACGCCCATGGTGACCTTGGTTTTTTCACCCTCTAACTTCGCATGTTCACTTTGAAACTTATTTTCTTTACTAGATATTCTATTCTTAAGACTTTCACACAAACCATGCTCACCCACTAATGACTTTAAGAATTTGTCATAAACCTGATAATAATAAGTTCGCCCATCATACTGGTCTACGTAATATTTAGTCACGACGTCATACTTATCTCTATAAGATCTATTTCTATTCAGTCCCATCGGGAATTGCACATCTGTATCTGCACCATCAGAAAGAATAATAAACACTTGCTCTGGGTTTCGATCTTCCTTTTTAACTTTATCCGCTTCTTTCGCCGCAGCAATTAAACCGAGCCATGATTGAGTACCGCCACCTCTTGCTGGCATCACTTTGTTGGAGTTTAGAATATCAATAAATTCCTGATATTTATCAGTCAGAGGGATATCCTGCGACTTATTATAATCACTAGCATAGTGCGGCTTTTGCTCTACTACAGACTTATCAAACATCTTATCGACGATGCTTTCAAATGACGCTTCAGTGTGAGAAAACTCACTTGCATAATCGTATAACTTCACTCGACCAGCGCCTTTATCGAACTTTGCGTTGTAGGCGTTATAAGTTAAAAGCGCAACTCGACTTTTCTTATCCGGACCGGTTTTGAAGTTCTCCAACTCTTTAACGACTCTGGTAATCGTATCTTTTACGACCTGCATTTGAGTCTTGTTTCTTTCACCATACCATGGGTGACTCATCGATTGACTGGTATCCAATATGAAGTAGATATCAACGGGCTGAGGTAGGTATTTTCTCGTAATCGAGTCACCAGAGACCTTGAACTTGGGTTCTACACCAATTTCGTTGTGTGAGATCCACGAGTCATGCTCCGCAGTCGCGACAACGGTGAAGTCAGCAAATGGTGATAGCTCATTATTCCGTTGAACACAGCCATCTTTGTATTCACACTTTTTGGTGGATACGCTGATCTCGATATCGCTGATGTTGTCAGTAATGTATAAATCAACAATTCTCTGCGCATAGTCCTGGTCGTCTTTATTGTCTTTACCAGGGCTTGCGATCAAAGCAAGACTTGCTACTTCCGCCGCTTCTTCGATTTTTGAGTGCGCAAGTAAACGTTGTGTGTAACCGACAGAAAATGAGAACGTGATGATTAATATAGGGAGAAACGAAACAAATATGATTCCAGCCACTCCTTTCTGCTTAGTGAAGCCCTTCATATTAAATCCTTGCAAATGAGTATGAACTGGTCACAACCTTGATCGGCTCACCACGCATTACACCGATGATATTGAAAGGTGTTTTGTAGCATAGAGATACGTGATAAAGCGGAAGACGTCGGTTCTGTGTCGTCAGTGGTAATAGCTTCTTCGCTTCTGCCACCGTGATTTCCTTCAGATCTGGAAAATTACAATCTTCTGTTTTGCCTTTGAAGTTGGTAAACGTAACGAGCTTAGTGTCCTTTTCTTCTAACGAGAGCTCCGTGATTCTCATGCCTAATTCGCTGGCATCAAAATCTGGTAACGTACGTTTCAGCATGCCTTTCGCCATGTAAAACGCGTTATTTACTTGTGCCTCACAATGTCTACCGTTCTCACCACAAATATTAAGTTCGTTGGCGAACAACTGTCGACGCTCGCTTATGACGCTTACGATGGAATAAACCACTCTATCCAACTGCCCTTTCTTGTTTACTGCGATCGTGTAGTTGATATGCATGGCAATGATTGAACCAAAAAAGAGTAATACCAATGCGAGTTCAACGATAAAGGCTCCGGTTTGTTTCGACTTAGCCACCACAAGTGATCTCCTCACCTAATTTAAAAGTGCATCGTTCATATTCTTGAACTGCGACCATCTCTCGATTAATGCTCATGCTTGGCATAACAAAGTTAAACAAAGGGTGATAAGTGAAACTCAATTGATAGATGGCTATCGGCATATTGACTGAGTTCGCCACTGCATCGCCTTTTTTGACATTAGGGCAATCATCTAAGGCTTGGCCGCTACGGTTACACTGCACAAAATCAGACAAATTTTTAAAGTAATAGACCGATGCCGATACCGATGAATGGTCGACAACCTTCGACCATAAGGCACCACCGCTAGATTCTAGTTTGGTTTTGACCACATCTTGATAGTCCACTTTTTCCGAGTTGCTAGAGCTACCTTGTTTTTTACTACTCATCACAGCTGTCGTCAGCGCATGGTCGGTTACACCCATCGAATACGTAAGTACAGACAAGTCAAACCAGGTAAACAGCACCATGATCAAAACGGGTAAGCCCATCGCAACTTCGACCGTCAAACTTCCTTTTTGAAACTTGATCATAATTCAACGTACCTTTTCTTCGTGTAATCAACGACAAAAGCACCTTTGATATTCATGTTTTCAAGAAACTTCTTTGCATCATCTATATCGCTAAACTCACCAACGCAATAACGCTTCCATAAGCCGTGAGTGTAGGAATACACTTTGCCATAGTTGCCTTTCAGATAATTTAGGTAATCTGACGGAATGACTTTATAGGTTGCTAATACTTGAATTCGATAAATTGACGGCGCTTTAGGACGTAAGTTTTGCGGGTCTAATACTGAGCGCGCTACGTACTTTGGTTTCAAATCGACAGATTTCGTATCCATTTCCATATTTTTCTTTTCCTTTGACTTCGCGACCTGTTTGGGTGGAACTTTTGTATCTATTTTTTTATTCAGAGGTTTAACGCTCTTCATGAGCTTTTTCAGTTTGACTCGTGCGTCTTGCTCGCTACTGTCGTGTTTCAAAACCTCCAACGCCACATCCGGACGATTCGACCGAGTCGACGCCAAAAGGAGATTTGAACGTACCTTTTCATCATTTGGATTGGCAGCAAACAAGCCATAGAGCAGCTCCATCGCGGGCTCTGGTCTGCCTTGCAGCATCATCACTACCGCAATATTGTTGTTTGCCTCACGGTCTGATGCGCCATTCTTCTTACTGTCATTGAAGTGAGAAATTGCACCATCGTAGTCTTTTTTACGCGCAAGTATTTTGCCTTTTAGAAGGTAGTAATCACCCTCTGGACCGCCATTATCTAAATACTCTTCTAAGTAACGTTCACTCGCATCGTAATTGGATTTTAAATATTCAAGCTTAGCTAAGATATAAATAATATCTGGGTCTTTAAGATCCTTTTTCTCTAGAGTGTTTATGTATAACTCAGCGGATTTTTGGTCTTTATTATCCAAATATAAATTGATCAGTTTTATCTTATAACTCGGGATTTCGACTAAGTTCGCTTTATAAAATTCAATAAGCTGTTCAGTTTGACCAGAGTTAGTCAGTAATTTTTCTTTTGTTACTAATTCTTGATTGATAGTTGAACAACCACTTAAAAAAAGTAACACCAAAAGAGAGAAATAGTTTTTTATATTCATTATCCTAGCATCCTCATTATCCCTGGCGCTGCGATTAGAACAACAATAGGAATCATGATAAAAGCGATCATTGGGATCGACATTTTTGCCCCCATCTTGCCGATTTTCTCTTCCAGTTCGAGCATGTTTATTTCTCGAATATCAGAAGCAAGAGAGGCTAATACCGCCCCCACGGATGACCCGTACTTTAAGCTTTGAGTAAGCGTCATGACGAAGCTTTGTGCTTCCGTCGTTGGGACTAAGTCGTAGAACTCGGTGAGAGCTCGGTCTAACCCAACAATTTTGGCCCGTTCTGACGTTTTCTTAACGACATAAGCAAGGTTTTCATCGACCGTTTTTAGCTCGTTCGACAAGTAATCCAAGCTCGCTTCTAACGTCATCCCCGTGTGCACACAAACGTTCATCAAATCCAGTAAGAAAGGCAGCCGACTACTTACATGTCGTACGTTTGCATTCCCTCGCGATGAGATATACATATCCGGCGCGATCAAACAAACAAGCATAGAAAGCGAGAATGAAATAAACGCGGATGAAAACTCCATCTCTCCTTGAATGTAGGAGTAGCCAATAAACGCCAAACAAAAAACCAAGGGTATAATTTTCAATAGATAATAGGCTTGAGCAATAAACTCGCTATGAATACCTGCTCTAACCAAATTATTTTTTGTTTCTTCTTTATTAAAAGATAATCGAGAAAGATGTAACGATAATTTGTCAACAAAAGGCGTTTTTTCTTGGGTTGAGTCAATAATCTTTTTCGTTGAAATATTTGCTTTGGTTTTATCAAACACCTTTAACGAGTAATACGCGGCAGATAACGAGATAATTAAACCGAGCGCTAAGAAGATTAACTTAATATCAACCATTACCTAACTCCTCTTAATATCATGTAGATAAAGAAGAACCCAATAGCTTCACTAACCAAGACGTAATAAAAGATGGGTTTTCCCCCTTCTTCAAACATTACGAAGTTATAGTTTTCCGGGCTGGTCACTTTCAAAATCATGATAAAGATAACTGGCAACGCCGCGATGATTTTTGCTGATGCACGCGCTTCCGACGTCAACGCATTTTTCTTTTTCTCGATTGCCCTCGCTTCAAACATGATTCGGTTGATGCGGTTAATCACGTCTTTTAGCTGCCCACCTCGACTCAAGTTGATTCGAATTGTTGCGGCAAAGAAAAAGTACTCAACGTAAGGAAACGAAGCTGCACTTCGTGCCAATACATCGTCTGGGTCTTCACCAATCAGAAGTCGTTCTGACATCTTTTTGAACTCTTCGCCAACTTCATTATCAAGCTGAGTTCCAACGTATTCGAAGGCATGAACAATACTTTGTCCCGAAGAGAGTGCACCCGACAATATGTTTAGTGCATCTGGAAAGTTGTCCTTGAATCGCTGCGCTTGGATACCACTTAATTTGAGGATAAACATCACAAACAATATTGGTTCTAACGCCAGCAGCACTTTCCAGTACTCAAACATAAAAAACCAGTCATTAACGCAGTAAACCGCTATCGAAGACGCAGCGAAAAAGCCGATCAGTTTTAGTCCCGCATTTGGGCTCAGCAGCTTTTTCAGCTGCTTAAATTTGTCCTTTACTTTCTTTTTATAGCTAACATCAAAACTCTCCGAGTCGATAACCGCTCGGGAGCCAGTAACGCCCTCGAATGTATTGGACTGTTCAATGATAGACGTGATCTCTTTTTGTCTTTTCACATGACCAATAAACAGGAATAACGCGACAGCAACCCATAGTGAAATGACGATCAGCATCATGAGAACAACTCCTGAAGTGCCCCATCTAAGCCGAAGAACTTAGCTCTCTCATAAATCACAGAACGTTTAGAAAGACCTGGCGTTCGGAACTCACCTGAGATTTTTCCTTCATCACCTACGCCATTATTCTCAAAGCGGAAAATATCTTCCATCACCACGCTGTCCCCTTCGAGGCCAACAATCTCACTGATGAACAATATTTTACGACTACCATCATGCAGTCTTCGTACTTGGACGATCAGATCGACCGCACTCACGATAGTGCGACGAATCGCCTCAAGCGGTAGGCTTGCTGTAGCCATCATTACCATACTCTCGACACGCGCAATTGCATCACGAGGGGTGTTCGCGTGCAGTGTTGACATAGATCCATCGTGACCGGTGTTCATCGCTTGAAGCATTTCAAATGCCTCACCGCCACGACACTCACCGACGATGATTCTGTCTGGTCGCATACGAAGGGCGTTAATCACCAAATCTCGGGCGGTAATTTCACCAGTACCTTCGACGCTTGCTTGGCGCGTTTCCAAACGCACAATGTGCGGCTGCTGCAACTGAAGTTCGGCAGCATCTTCAATGGTGACAATACGTTCACCACTGCCGATAAAGCCTGACAAAGCGTTCAGTAGTGTCGTCTTACCAGAACCAGTACCACCTGAAATAAGAATGTTGCACTTGCAGTGGCTCGCAATGGAAAGTAGCTTCGCCATTTCAACGGACAGCGCGCCAAACTGAACCAAGTTTTCCAACTTGATTTTTTGCTCTTTAAACTTACGAATTGAGATTGAAGTACCATCAATCGCAAGAGGTGGTATTACGATGTTTACACGACTACCATCTTCTAAACGCGCATCACAGAGCGGTTTCGATTCATCAATTCGACGCCCTACATTGGATGCAATGCGCTTGGCGATAGTATTGAGCTGCTTTTCATTGACGAACTGGATTGGCGACTTCTCTACCTTGCCGTTGATTTCGATGAAAATATCTGACGGGCCATTGATCATAATGTCCGAGATATCATCGTTATCAACCAACGCTTGAAGCGGCCCTAAACCTTTAAGTTCATCCAGTAGTGCTTTGACGAGATCTAAACGCTTCAAACTGCTGATTTGCAGTTGCTTTTTCTCGATAAGAATATTGACGGAATCTTTTAGTTGGCTTTCAAGCTCCAATGGCTCGACATCGACTAAAGAAGCGGCATCAAGCGCGTCAAAGATTTCGTCTCTTATGTCAATATAAACTTCTTTTAGGTGATTCATTTCTTAAACCACGCGAACTTTTTCTGCACTTTGACTTTTTTACCAGTCAGCGAATTCACCATATTTGCAATAGCTGGGGTGAACTTAATTTTCGCCGTATTGTGAATGCCCTGTTGGATGATCAACTTTTCCAAATTGGCTTCATAAACGAAATCAATGGTGTCTTTCGCTTTAATTTTTTCTTTGGCGCCTTGGAGAGGCATCATGTAATCCTTCTGCGATCGAGTCATAGAAAAAATGATTCGATGCTCGGCCTTTCCTAATTTTTTCTTTATCGAGTGGTAAGCGCGTAACGAGGCAACAGAAGGTTCACAAACAACAAAAATGCGGTTGTATCTTTCATTGATGTCTTCTGAAGTCAGTTCGTTTATCGCATTTAAAGGCAATGAATCTATGATGAAGTTGTACTGATCCACCAGCTCATTAGAAATTCTAAATAGAGAGTCTGCATGGTCACTTATGCATGCAATGTTCTTTTCAAGGGCAAGGAAATCAAGCTTGTCTTTGATCGGGTGTACATAGCTCCCAGCAATTGCGGCATCGAGCTCAGATTGGTTTAAATCGATACTATTTTGTTGCGCCTTTAGTCCTTTTAAACCCAAGAAAATATCCGAATTTAATGCCAGCGTATCGTGTTCAACGAGCAACGTTTTCAAGCTCGCTTGCTGGCTTAAGCTGTGGGATAAAAAAGCACTGATGGTTGACACGCCAACACCGCCTTTACTACCAAGCATCAAGACTCTTTTAGCGATTCGCGACTTTTTCTTCACCGTTGGCGAAAATGTGTCTTTACCAGACTCTTTTAATGCGCCCAACAAGCCATCAAGTTCCGGATCCCAAAGAATGTAGTTCGCACCTAACGACAGCACTTTGTCACGCATCAAGATTGAGTCCGTGTTGCTCAACACAATCAGAGAGATGCTCACATCTAATCTTGAAGATATTTCCGCCACTTCCGAAACAAGCTCGCCACAATCTCGCAAATCAAGAACGACATGCTTTATTTCTGCACTTGTTTTGTGCCAACTCTCATCATCGATATCATCTACTTTAAGAGGTGATGCGAAACCTTCGATCGCATAGAGCTCATCGATCGCTTGCAGAAAAGCCATATCATCTGAAACAACCAGATCAATGGTGTTATTCTTTTTGTCTTTACTCGATGAAGTCGTTTTGAATAGGTTATCTAAATCCATTTTTTACTCCACGACAGGATTCGTCATACTCAAACGTCTGTTGTATTCCAAGCTGCATCCAAATGGATGATTTTTAAGAGTATTGAATGAAACAGCACCACAGGTTTGTTCTTGAATCTTGTGATACTTCGCGACGATTTTTACACCTTTGCCCTCACTGTTTGCGTTCAGTGTGTATCGCAGTTTATTTACGCCTTTGGCTTTGATTTCTTTTACAAAACCATCAACAAATTGACTCTCTTCGGTGTCGTAATTGATTGCAAACGTAGACTTTGGGTATTGGCTATTGATTTGATTAACAAAGTTAACCGACTTATCCATTGCCACGTCTTTGTTGGTGACTCGAAACTCAAAGGTTTCCACAATGGTGTCTACCGTCGTTTTATTTGGGGTTACCGATACCGAGCAACCGGTCAGTAAAACGGAAACGACCAATAATAGGTTTGCCTTCATTAGTTAAAGCCTCCCGCCTTTATCGTATTTTCCAACTCTTCGTCATCAACTTTCGAAAGATCGAGCTTCAGCAAGCGCTCAAGGTCACTCGTTCGCTCGAACTTCGGCAGCTTGATGTCAGTTTCTTTGACAGGGTCAACAAGATTAACTGTTGCGACGATGATCAACTCCGTCTTTCTTCTTTCGGTATTGGTCTTACTGAATAACGCACCAAGAATTGGGATGTCGCCTAGATAAGGAATTTTTGCCAATGACTCCTGCTCTTCCGACGTTAAAAGACCAGCTAACACGAAGCTTTGACCGTCTTTCAGTTGAACCGTTGTCTGAGCTTTTCGAGTTCGTAGCGAAGGGACACTAACTAGACCGGAGTTCACACCATTAGTTTTATCAATCGAGCTCACTTCTGGTAGCAGTGACAGGCGGATGTTTTCTGAATCGGTCACCTTAGCAACCATAGACAGCTTTACCCCGTATTCTTTATAAGTTACGGAAATACCATCGTTGTCTCGGACGGTAATTGGGATTTCACCACCGACAAGAAAGCTCGCCGATTCGCCAGAAATTACCGACAGGTTTGGCTCAGCCAGCACTTGGCCGATACTGTCGTTGCCACTCGCCGAGATAACCGCGACGATATCTTCTGCCGTAAAGTCCAGAATTTTGTTGACGAACTGACCAGCACCGCCAATCGACTTACCATTCGTCTCTGCGTATGACACGCCGAGTTCTGTTAAGAATGAGCTCGAAACCTCTGCAACCGTCAACTTCACATTGATTTGATCGGTAGTGAGCACTTTTAAGTTGTTGATGATATCTTCGAAAACGTAAGTAGCTGTATAGTCAAGCGGATCAACGGATTCTCCATTTGCGCCAGAAAGCTCAAAAGTATTTCTTTGCTTACTCTTTTTCAGCATCTCACCAACATGGCGGTAAACTTTGTCTTTGATCTCTTCGCTGCTAACAACACCATCAATGACTATTTGCTCACCAATATTGGTCAGCTTAATGTCTTCATCTGGATATCTCGCAATAATGGTTTGCTTTAAAAGTCTTAGACTCTTGTTGACTACCACTTCTGCGTTATAAATTTCGTTTCCGGCTCGGTCATAAGCAATGATCGACGTTGCACCACGACCGATACCGTAAATCACGAGCTTCCCATTTGCGATTACCTTGTAGTCCGCAATTTGAGTGTCTGCGACAAATACTGTGTCGATGTTGCGTTTTACGTTAATGGTTTTTGCTGCGCCTTTATCTAAGCTCAATAGCTCCCCTGCGGAGACTGAAGCTGGGAGTAATAGCGCCACTCCTAATGTGACTAATAGTATATTTTTATTGAACACCCTTAATTCCCTCTCAGCTGTCGAACGCCAAATCGATGCTCAATTAAATCGCTACTTTTCACAGATAAGTATTTATGAACCATCTTTGCAGGAACCAGCGTTATAGCTCCGATCTTTTGTGCCATTTCAAGCTTAAGTACTTGTTTAACGGTCAACGCGATGATCAAGCCATAGTCTTCGTTTGACGAATCATCTTCAGACACATTCATCGCCTGTAAAACTAAAGCACCATCAATAATGACGTTGCTTGTTAAACTATCGATATCGGAATAACCGCTTTCTAATAAATTCGATTGAGATGAGGTTGTAGCGACAAAGCTGACGCGGTCGCCAGGTTGTATTGGTAACGCCTCAACAATGCTACTGCCTTGAGAAAGGTAGTAATAAGGGACCTGATCTTTTTTAAGCGAAAGATACATGTAATCTTTTTCGCCGGGGTTAGAAACCAAGTTTGACGTTAGTTGAGTTCCTTCGGTGACATCTTTTGCCCATAGAGCGCCAGATTCAATCTTGATACTCGTATAAGGGGTATAAGAATGCTGTTTTGCTTCTGACTCTGAAAACTCACGAATATCAATTGCATCAATATTGACGGGATCAGCTTTGTTCACAGTTCGATTAACAAATGCGACTTGTACAAACACTTCATTTTCCACGACGGCCACAGGCTCTGGCTGGTCAAAGAAATCACTGACGTAAAAAAAGGCCAAAAACATAGTGATGGCAACAAATACAAAAATTAATGCTCTACTCATAGAATAAAAACCTTAAAAGAGAGGGTTTCCCCTCTCTCTAAATTTATAACGGGTTAACTTATCCTTGTTTACCGTCGGCAGTACCGCCTTTACTACCACTGCCACCGGCTGAATTAGCACTATCCATCGACGTAGAGATCTTACCCATTGCATCATTTAACGTTGTTTTCAAAGTGCCATCTTTGAATACAAATAGAATAATTGAAGACATTGCTACAGCGATGATTGCGTATTCCACAGCAGTGACACCACGTTTGTCAGACTTAAATTTGTTGCGGATATTACGAAGTTTAGAATTGATATTTAAAAGCATGTTTACCTCTATTTCCCTTGAATTAATCACTCATTTCGTGAACGAAGAAAATTTACATCAACAGAAACAATCACACCAATTAAGCTTTTTTATTTACATATAAGATGTTGTTATAAAAGTAATGAAATCCATTACATAATTTTTTATTATCCAAAATAATTTGAATTTAGAAGTAACACATTTAAAATAGTAAAATGAATTATATAAATTTTGCTTTATGGCTAACTTGCCTGGTTAATGTCTTACTCATATTCTATGGTGACATTCGCTATAGAATTGTGAAACATCGACTTCTTCTTATTATCTTCATTACTTCACTACTTAGCTTGTTCTTTACTCCAGAACCACTAACCCAGCTTGCAGTGAGTTCCTCTGTTTTTATTTGTTTTTTTATACTTTGGTTGATAAACATTGTAGGCGGAGGGGATGTAAAACTCATTGGTGCACTTTTCTTAGGAGTGAACGATGAATATATGTTAGCGGCAATAGTAGCGATAGGATTATTGGGTGGGATTCAAATATTGGTTATGTGGTTAATGTCTGTTTATCGCAAAAAAACACCTTTTGAGAATGGTATCCCTTACACAATACCAATTGGTATAAGTGGGCTCTTTTTCTTCTACCTGTCATTAATTTAATCATTATTAAAACAAACGCCATGTCTATTTATTCAATAGCCATGGCGTTTCTCTACATCACTTCACAACTGGTTAGCAAGCGACCCGTAGGTGGCCTACCAACCACGCCTTTAGAAGTAAGTCGGAATGTTTCGGTAATCAAACTTCTCAAACGTTCTTGGTCAATTTTCTTCGCAGCAGAATCATTACACCATACGTACATCTCGATATACTTGGATAGCGGATATTGGCTACACTTGTAATCACCTAATGTCCAACTTGGACAGATAACAAAAGTATTTGCCGCTTGCAGTTCATTGATCATCAATCGAGAGGAAGAAGTGGTAAGCCAATGTTTTACCTTAGAAATATCCACCCCAGAAGAATCAAGCAATACCTCAGCATCTCGCCTAGTCAAAGTATTACAAAAGACGATTCGCTCAGGGTAGCACTCCTCAGGTTTGACGGCACAGTCGCAAGCTAAAATGTATTGCTCTCTATTTAGGGGGAAAACGCGACCTTCCACGGAAGTGGTGTCACCAATAGCGAAGACTAAATCGTGGTTATCTTTATCAACACAATTCATGTCGCTATAACTTGTAATAGCCAACTCGACGTCGTTATACACTCTAAAAGAGCTAATTACCTTAGCGACCAATTCAGGGGCGAATGAATCAGATATCGCAATAGAGTACCGATCAAACATATCTACTTGAGCCAATTCGTCAAATAATTGGTCATATAAAGACATTGTTCTGTCTGTATAACTAAGCAATATTTGGCCATGTTTAGTCAGATTGAATCCATCTTTTCGATCGAAGACTTCAGCCCCTATAGTACATTCAAGTTTTTTAATATGTTGTGAAACGGCTGGTTGGGTTAAATATAGACTTTCTGCTGCCGCAGTAAAACTTCTATGCCTTGCAACATGTGAAAAAGTGCGCAAGTACTTTACATCGATGGTACGTTTATTAGCTTTCATTTAAATAACACCAAGACCCAATAATTTTCCGATAGTTATAATTTTTATAAATCCATAAAGCTACAGATGAAGCCAGTTAATAAATAGCTCCCCTCTATAACTCAGTGTCTTATTTTACGTCTAAGCATTAAACAGTTGTATAAGAAACCAATTGCTTACTCATTGAGTTTACCACTGATCCGACAAGATAAAAAACATTGTAAATATCTGTTTTAACTATTATTTCACGTTGCGAAATAATTAATTAAAAAAAGATAACTTTATAATATTGTGTCTTAATCACCCCCTTTATAAGGTCTAAATCCCCCTTTAATTTTAAGTAATTACTTAATAATATTCATATTGGTTTATTTCATAACAAACAATATACATTATATGAACGACAATATTATTAATAGAAATTAAGTAATTATAAGAATACGTATATATAAGTATAAGTTACCGTTATTAAAAATCAATTCAAGACTAACCCATTTATACTCGAACGAAAATAGCAAACGTTTGCCATTTTCGTTCGAACTATAATATGGATTTAAAACGAATGTAAATACGACTATTCAATTAATAATGTTGTATAGATCATGATTCTGGCCATGAGATATGCTTATCATTCAGCTTTAACTTGGTTTCTTTTACGATATTCAAGCGGAGAACAATCATTTTCTCGTTTGAATATCTGCCTGAAAAACTGTGTATCAACATAACCAGATCGACTTGCAACTTCATCAATTGACAACTTTGTTGACCTCAACAGTTCTTTTGCAAAAGATAAACGCCCTAACTGAATAAACTTTAGCGGACTGATGGATGTCGCCTCTTTAAATCGGCGTTTTAACTGCCGTTCTGATAAGCAAGCTTCATTCGCTAAATCACTGATAGAGACGATGTCTAGATCCGTGGTGAGAATCCATTTTTGGATTTTTAGAATCAGCTCATCTCTGTGTTGCATGTAACGGAAAACATCACAGTATGAATGAGAGTTTCCACTGCTCTCTATTGTACTTAAAAACTGGTTACCAAGGTTTCGAGTGTGCTTTCCAAAATACTCTTCTACTATTTCCAGCATCACACTTGAGTGAGAGTAAGGTCCAGACGAAAGATAGACGTTTCCGTCAATGAGTGCTTTCTGCTCAGTCATGAGCATTATCTCAGGGAACAGTTCGCCAAAGAGGTGGGCGAAGTAAGAATGCATTACAGCTTTGTTTTGCTGCAAAAGACCGGCTTTCGCGACGACAAAAATACCAGTGTCAATTGCAACTATTTTACTGCCTTTTAGGTGTAACTCTCTGATCCAATCGAACAATGCAGGATCGATATTATCTAACGATTCTAAAGGATCGCCAATTGAGCCAATGATTAATATGTTTGTAAAATCAAATGATTGCCATTGTGCGGTGGGTTGAACGCTGATCCCCCCTCGACCAATTAACGGCCGATTGTTTGGCGTAACGACGTGTGTCATGAAACCTTGGAACTCTGCAAATTCAGCTGCTGTTTCCAAGATCTCTAATGAGCTTATTATTGATGCAAAATACCTCCCTGTCGGAGCAAGCGCTACGACACGGAGGTTTTTCTTATTGGTTTCCTTCAATCTTCATTCATCCTGCGAATATAAGACGATGAATTATAATATTTTTCTACCAAATATCATTTCTTATTACGAATCTATACAAATTATTAACCTTTGTTCTCAGGCTAATCAGCATCATACACAGAGTGACCCACAGCCCCATAGAGCCGCCTTCTTCACCCTTGCCAGGATCATTTTCCACAACGACTTCTTGCTTAACGACCATAACAACGCTCTTAGTAATAATTGCACCATCGTTGTCGTTTACCGCCACTTCAAACGTCAGCTTTTCACTTTTCTCACTCACTTTTGGTAACGTCACTTCTACACTTGCCGTGTCCGTGGTGGCAAACTGAGCTTTAGTCCCAGAAACTTGACGCCATTTGAATGAGTGATCCGTTGAATCAACGTCTTTTAAGCCAAGTACAGATAGTGTGACTTTTTCGTTTGTTAGGCCTTCTTTACGGCTCGCTTCAACAGCAAAGATCGGCTCATCATTAACCGCTTCGACTGTAATTACAGCCATAGCTGTATTAGATTCACGTCCGTTTTCTTTCATAATAGAAAACTCAAACTGGTCATTCCCAAAGTAGTTTTCCTTGCTTTGGTAGGTATTCCCATCAATCTTGCCGTGCATCGGCGGCTTTTTAATGACGATGGTGTCCCCTTTCTCTAGTCCTTGTTGCTGACGTAAGTTAAGTTCCAGTGGCGTATCTTCTAGCGCTTTGTATTGAAGACTATTCGCGGTGATTACTGGAGAATTGATCGTGATGACCACCTCACCTTCTGCTGTCGTCCCAAAATCGTCAGACACTTGATACTTCATTACTGCTCGTTGTTCTGGAATGTCCGAAACAGGAACAGAATAGTGGATTTTTTGTCCTGAGATTTCAGCGCTACCAATCGAAGGCTTTGATGTGATCTTATCTAGCTTCAATGTGCTATTCGCATCCGATGAGTGGTCATTCGCCAGTACATCAATCGTAATACTTTCACCGCTTAATACGGTGACGGAATCCGTTTCAACCGTAATACTAGGTTTCGCCTGAGGTTTTTCTAACAAAGCAGCAAAAGGATAGTTACGGCCACGCCCTTCGCTTAATCCGCTCGTCTTGTACGAACTGGCATTTCCATAGAACTGCTTCTTTTTCTCTCCGTTAGACAAATAAGCGTCCAAGAATGAATAGCTGTATTCTGGCTTAGCGTTTTCTAGCTCAATGACCAACAACTGCTCACCTTCATCGATATCAAATGGCGATGCAAACATAACTCGACCACCAAACGTAGGAATCAACCCCGATGACACTTCAACTTGAGTGTCAACGTTAATAGACGCATTCCCCCAACGGTTTGTAGTCAGGTCATATTTAAACATGCGATAACGCATCTCGGAGTTTGGTAGGATTGGCTTAGCAAATAAGTAGAAACCAACCAAAGATTGGTAACCGTCGTCGTTTTCTAACCCAAACCCTATCGTATTGTTGCGGCTGTCTTCATACACGTACGTTCTTGAAAGTGACGTTATCCAAGCCGATTTATTCGTCGATGAAGGAATAGACGCTCGTAACGTGCCGCTTTGATCTGTACTGGCGATATCATTAATCGAGATATTGGTTTCCCGGCCACCGGTGATGAGTTTCAAAGAAGGAGTTGTATCGTCCGAAATAGTTACCACATTGCTTGAACCCGGGAACACATCACCTTGATCTGACCAGCCACGAGTTTGTAGTTCATCCAGACCGTCCGCTTGGAATACCTGAACTTGCATTGGCCCTGTGTCATTGAAACGGTTGTCGATACTTACGGCCGTGATCAAAAGACCTTCACCTGACAACGCACGGTCGTATTCCGTTTTTCTTCTGTTTTCGAAGTAAGCTCTTGGACCTTGCTGTTTCAAGTACGGATCGAGATACACCACACCCTCGCCTTGACGAGTCTCGATTGTGCTAGAACCCGACGCTTCAATCACTTTCGGCTTGATGAAACCAGCAGCTTCCTTACTCCATGCCAACATATTGACCGGCGTTTCCCCTGCATACGTATCACCTTGTTTACTTGCCCAGCTTCCGCCACCCATTAATCCCCATTGGCCAACAGAACCGGAATGTTTGTAGGAGTACAAATCAGGTAGACCAAGCATCAAGTGTCCAAGCTCATGGGCAATCACGCCCATCGTAGATTGATGGTCTCCTTGGAAGTCAGCAAACAAGCAGTAATCTCGGATGGTCTTTCCATCGATCTCAATCGCATTATGACTATAACGATGAGGCCAAATGTACGGCGTATTTACCGAACCGGCAGATTTGTCATACCCCGCAAATACAAACATCACAGACAATTCGTCAGGTGTGATTTTATCGTCGTTATTCAAATCGTAAGTAGACAAATCCACATAACGGTCTAACTTGTCGTAAGCGGCTTTAAAAGCCTCATTTAACTTACTGTCACAAGTCGCATCATTTTTTGAGTGGCAGTTCGGGTGAGCGATATCCAACGTAAGGTTGATGACACCATCGTTCGCCGTACCTTCCGTTTCTTTCGCAGGCTCTACAATGTAACGTCCGTAACTATTCTTACTGAAGTAGTCTTTTACACTTTGCTGATTATCACCAAAAATCACATTGGTGAAGTCATTCACAAAGTCTTGGTTGTTAAAGCTCACCTGAACAACGAGCAAAGGTTGGTGCGTGGGCTCATTTGTTGCGTTTAGTGCTCGAATGGGAGTTTGCTCAAGATATGGCTCATTCATTGGATAAACGTGCTCAAAAGGCAATAAAGAAGACGTCGGGGTGACGCGCTCTTTTAACAACTCTCTCACTGCTTGTGGCATTTCTAATTTGGCTTCAACCCCAAGAGAAGTGACGACAAAACGCCCATCAACAATTTCATGATTACCATAAAACCACCCTGTCTCTTCATCGTAGACATAAATAATGCCTTCTCTATCTTGATACCAGAAAGATTCTTGATCGCCATAAAGTTTTAATTCTTTCTTTGAACCATCATTTAACTGAAATTGATGCCAAGTTGGCGCAGGCAGCGTATTGGCATGAGCAAAGGAAACCATCAAAGTGCTGATGATTGGAAAATATATTTTTTTCATATACCCGTCGACTAAAATAAAAACCAAGCGTTATGTATATCAAAATCAAGTTTTCCGTCCCAATTAACATTTCTACTGAATTTATAAATAATAGTTATTTGTTCAATATCACATAAAAATAGGCGTGTTGAGCATAATACATTTTTATCTAGCCATTAAATTCTATTATTTAACTATGCATCAGTAAAAATATATATTTGACGCCCATTTCAAATACAATACTAATTCTATGAAAAATATTAAAACTGCATGTCTTCTATTATCCATGCTTGGTGTTTTAACTGGATGTGGTGGTGATGATTCTTCCGGTGGAGTCAAGACTGTTCCTGTCGCTGGCGTAGATTCTGGCGACAAAAACGATGACAACGCTGACGTAGATTCAACTGTGGATGACGATAAAGATACAGATACAGATACAGATGATGACAGTACCGTCGATGATGATTCCACGAAAGACGACGATACCACTGACGATGACACCGTGGTAGATGACGATACCGAGCTTTTCCCACACAAAGGAAAATGTACTGTTGAAGATTTTACGGTTGACCGAGTCAATATCGAATCAAGAGTCGCAAACAGTGACTACGAGTGCATGAGAACGTGGTTTTCTCCATCGTTAGCTCAAGCAGACGTCGTCTTCAGTACCATGAGCGTGAGTCGAATTACTGGCGGATTAAAAAAGGCAATTGAAGCTTATAAAGGAACAAAAGAGCAAGCTCAGCAAATATACTATTTAGGTGAGTTCATTAAGGCAGCTTACAAAAACCGACACGATACCTTTGCCAAAAAGTTACAACCTTTCCCATCCGAATTAAGCGTAAATATTGCCAATACCATTCAACAATTTTTGCGCTCGCCATACGCTCTAACTGACGGTCGCGAACAGCAAGAAGCGCTCGCATCCATGTTGATTGTTGTTGATAGTATTCGTCAACTCGCCATCGCCGCACCCGATGTTTTCGCTATTCTTGATAGCTTTTCAGCGGATAAAAGCGACAGCTATTACTACCGTAAAGCCATCAACAATATCTTTGTCGCTATGGCTGGACACTCACAAACCAAAGCGTTTTACGATGTGATTGAATCTGACTCAAGTTATATCCATCGTTTGAGTGGTTTTATTACCAACAACGAATGGGCGATAGGCACGGATTCTGAACAACTACTTGGCAATGCCGCGCGAGAGCTCGCTAGGCTGGTAAAAACTGAAGATGCAGAGACCAAAAAAGTCGTTGTCGACACTTTAGATTCTTTGTTAAAGCGCTACCCGCTAGGCGGTAAGTCAGACAGAATTTGGGTTGGCATCGCCGAAATGGTTGACGCTTATGCATCAGATTATCTTGAGCAGCTAGGGCTAAGTAACTCAAAATCTGTATTAAAGCAGCGAATAATGACATTCAGTTATGATTGTCGCGGACCCGCGAGAATTCTTGCTCAAGAGATGACAGAAGCTCAAGCAATAACAAGCTGCGAAACATTAAACCTCAAAGAAGATGACTTCCACCAAACTGTTAATACCGGATATCAGCCTGTCGCTGATGATCATAGCGATAGTGTCGATGTTATTGTTTTTAAAACCAAAAGTGACTACTCAACCTACTCCAGCTTCCTTTTTGATAACACAACCAACAACGGCGGACAGTTCCTTGAGCGAGACCCATCAAAACAAGGAAATGTACCTCGATTCGTCGCTTATCAAAACGGATGGGACGACGACTTTTCGATTCTAAACTTAGAGCACGAATATGTGCATTATTTAGATGGTCGATTCAACCAATACGGTGACTTCCACGACACAATGCGCGAAGGCAGTATCGTGTGGTGGTTGGAAGGTTTTGCTGAATACATGTATTACAAAGAGGGCTACAATGCTGCTCTAGTACTTGGCAAAGAAAAGACGCACACATTGGCAGACGTGTTCAGTACGAACTACAGCGACGGTTTAAACCGTGTGTACCGCTGGGGCTACTTAGCTGTGCGCTTCATGATAGAGAAACACCCTGAAGACGTTACTGAACTGTTAGGTTACTCGCGTACCGGCCAATACAAAGAGTGGGTGAAACTGCTTGAACGATTAGGGCCTGCTTACAATACCGAGTTTCATTCGTGGCTGGATGAGGTGACGAAAGACATTGACGATTCGGATATTTCTCAGCCAAAACCGAAAGAGAAGCCTAAGAAAATCGAACTCAATACCAGCATTCAAGTAAGTGGTAAAAAGTTCTCTGAAACGCTCTTCTTTGTCGATGTTTCAGAAAGTTATAATCAACTAGAAGTGTCTATCTCCGGCACTGGTGATGCCGATCTATACGCTTGTTACGACAAAGTATGCCACTACTTCGAGTACGAATGGTCGAACTACACCCATGGTAGTAACGAAACGATTTCAATCCCAAAAAATGAAGACGGGTCGATCAAAATGGGACAATACTATTTCAGCATCAGTGGTCGTGAAGAATTCGACGTAGAACTGTCTGTTGTTGCGAAATAAATTTCTATCGTCGTTCATTAGGCACCTGTTTTCTCGATGGTGCTTAATGAACATTAAATATTATTTATAGAGGTATTATAATTCTTAATTTCCTGACGTAATAACTTTAGATATAGAATATGAAACGATATTTAAGTGTGAGTCAAACATAGTAATAGTAAACGGATAAAGTGGATAATATGAAAAGGAATATGCCTTACCTACCTAGTTTCAAATTGACTGACTTTGATATAAAAACGTTAGTACAACCTATCCTCTGTCCTAGAAGCCAAGAAATTCAATATTACGAAACTTTGTCTAAGATAAGCACTTTTGATAAAAGCAACATAAACAACGACGTATTCTTTTCCATTATAGACAACACGTTTATTCAAACTCTCGCTTTACAACAAATTCGATTTTCTCTTGAAAAATACCCTCACCAACTACACTCTTTTAATATTAAACTCTCTTGTTTAGCTGACGAAGATTTTGTCCGTGAGCTTTTAAGCTTCAATGGTGCTAAGTTTGCTCTTGAGATAAGCGAGCTTGATTGTTATACCGA
The DNA here is from genome assembly GCF_043106015.1 of Vibrio sp. GLN_1. Classification (NCBI taxonomy): domain Bacteria; kingdom Pseudomonadati; phylum Pseudomonadota; class Gammaproteobacteria; order Vibrionales; family Vibrionaceae; genus Vibrio; species Vibrio sp. GLN_1. The sequence goes on along the minus strand of NZ_JBICMD010000036.1, from coordinate 576,294 downwards.
ATCAAAAGAAATACGCGAAAACTTGTCAGTGTTACAAGCGAACAATATCGAGATTTGGCTGGATGACTATCACCGTAACAACAAGCTGGCTAACATGTCACTTGGCAAAATACTTTGGGATCGTATCAAGATTGACAAAAGCTTTCTAAAACACGCCGACCAAGAGTCTATACAAGCACTAGAGTACTTCTTAGCCCCTTTCTGCTTACACGGATTGATCTTCGAGGGTGCTGAGTACATCGAACATCATAAGATGTTAAAGACAAGCCACTCATTAACTCAAGGTTACTATTACTTTAGACCGTCCCCAATAAACTCTCTCGATTCAAAACCGCGCGTTGCCGACTCAATCAAACTCTCCTATGCAGGTTAAATAAAGCAAAGCAATTTGAACAGTTCCACTGTTGTTCATTTTTGTATTCCTTATTTAAGGCCATTATGTCGCAACTGAATGCCTTTGATATTGGTCCTAGATGGTGAGAGGAACACGTTGAAACTCTGTTTCTAAATGATAAGGGTTCCTGAACGTTTTCCGCTACAAGATAAAGTGTTAAGATCCTCACATCTATGCTGTCGTAGTTTCAGGTGACCGATATCGTACCTTTGATACCCCACCTCATACCTTCCACAGCTTAACCATAAATTTAAAGGCATATTTTCAAATGGTTAACAACTCAATCCAGTGGTTTCCTGGCCACATGCACAAAGCGCGTAAAGAGATCGAAGAAGCCATCCCGCAAGTGGATGTGATCATCGAAGTACTGGATGCTCGTATTCCTTTCAGTAGCGAAAATCCTATGATTTCAAAAATCCGCGGTGAAAAGCCTGTTGTAAAAGTGCTAAACAAGCGCGATTTGGCTGATCCAGAGCTGACGCAACTGTGGATTGACCATCTTGAGAAAGAACAAAACGTAAAAGCAATGGCAATTACGACTTCTGAGCCTCAAGAAGTACATAAAATTATGGAGCTTTGTCGTAAGCTTGCACCACACCGTGAAGAAGTTGGTAAAAACATTCGTACCATGATCATGGGCATCCCGAACGTGGGTAAATCAACCATCATCAACACACTGGCTGGTCGCACTATCGCAGTAACGGGTAACCAACCAGCGGTAACGCGTCGCCAACAACGCATTAATTTACAAAACGGCATTGTTCTGTCTGACACACCTGGGATTCTTTGGCCAAAAGTGGAAAACCCACATAGTGGTTTCCGTTTAGCGGCAACGGGTGCCGTAAAAGATACGGCAATGGAGTATGACGAAGTTGCGTTTTACACTGTTGAGTATCTAGCAGCGCATTACCCAGAACGTCTAAAAGAACGTTACCAAATCGAAGAGCTGCCAGAGTCTGACATTGAGATCATGGAAGAAATTGGCCGTCGTCGCGGTGCGCTACGAGCAGGTGGCCGAGTGGATCTTCATAAAGTATCTGAAATTCTACTTCACGAGCTTCGACAAGGTACACTAGGACAAATCACTCTTGAGCTTCCTGAGATGATTACTCAAGAACTGATCGAAGTCGAAATAGAAACGGCTCGCAAAGAAGAAGAGAAAGCGAAACGTAAGGAAGAACGTCGTAAACGTTACTTACGTAACAAACGCTAAGCTCTTTTTCTCACTCTATTCCTAGGCGCGATTTTCGCGCCTTTTTTGTCCGCCACTTTTACACCCAACTAGATAACCCCGCCTCATCAACGTAACCACTTTTTGTCGTATTTACGTGGAACTTTGTACTACATCTTTTACGGCGTACAAGCACAAAAAACCATGTTTATTTATTGAACACAAACTAGTTTAGACCCCCGTAGCCTAAGGAGTTACAGCCACCATCCAACCCTTAAATATCGAGTTTGCAAGCGCTAGCAAAGTTATGCAACTTGATTAGTGACACTCTCCCCAAAATCTTCAATATAAATAAGGTCAGCGCTGGCGTTTTTCCAAATCACAAAGAGATTTATTATGTGTACTAAAAACGAAACTAAACCACTGCCCTCTTTTATCGAGGAACGCCTTAATTTCCATATTCAAGATTTAATTAAATCTAACGAAAATCAAAAACACCTCGTTCTTGGCAAACGACCGTCCGAAAATGCCGTGGTAATGCAAAGCAATGATTACCTTTCGCTCTCTCACAATGAGCTCATTCAGAAAGCGCATCGAGATGCAATTTCTGAACGAGATGACAATGTCGTGATGTCGGCAATCTTCTTACAAGATGACCAATCAAAACCCGCCTTTGAGCACCAGCTGGCGACGTTTGTCGGCATGGAAAGTTGTTTGTTGTCACAATCAGGATGGGCAGCCAATATTGGTTTACTGCAAACCATCTGCGCGCCAAACGTTCCCGTATACATCGACTTTTTCGCTCATATGTCGTTGTGGGAAGGAGCACGCACCGCTGGAGCGCAGATTCATCCTTTCATGCATAACAACATGAATCATCTGCGCAAGCAGATCCAACGCCACGGTGCGGGAATCATCGTTGTCGATTCGGTGTATAGCACGATTGGCACAATCGCCCCGTTACGTGCCATCTACGAAATGGCGAAGGAGTTCGATTGTGGCTTAGTGGTAGATGAATCCCATTCATTCGGCACGCACGGACCAAAGGGTTCTGGATTATTACAAGAACTGGGACTAACACAGATGGTGGATTTCGTTACCGTAAGTTTGGCTAAAACGTTCGCCTACCGCGCTGGTGCGATATTAGGCCCGAACAAGCTAGCACAATCGCTGCCCTTCGTGGCCTATCCTGCGATTTTTAGCTCAACGGTTTTGCCGCAAGAAGTCGTGCGTCTAGAAAAAACACTTGAGGTAATTAAAGCGGCTGACGACAAACGTGAATGTTTGTTCAAGCGAGCCAAAGAACTCGCGATCGGATTAAAACGTATTGGGTTTAACATTCGCAGCGAATCGCAGATTATTGCTCTTGAATGTGGAAGTGAGAGAAACACTGAACGAGTACGAGACTTTCTTGAAGAAAGAGGCGTTTTCGGTGCGGTGTTTTGCCGACCTGCCACGGGCAGAAACAAGAACATCATTCGATTTTCTGTCAATGCCGACATGACAGCTCAACAAGTGGATCACGTCTTATCGGCTTGTCAGGAGGCATTTGACCATCCCGACTTAGAGTTTGTGTAAATTGATTCGTAGTGGACGCTGAGCCTACGCTTGGCTCCAGTGAAAGGTCAGAGCTCAGTTCAATCCTGAGCTCTGTTTTAAATCCAGTTAGCAATTTTATCGAAAAGGCGATTCTTATCAGCGGGTTTAACGATAAAGTCGGACATGCCGGATGAGCCTATTTTATCTAGCGTTACAGGAGAACTGTCTCCCGTATGCGCAATAATCGGCACCGATGCATACGGCTTTTCTGAGTTACGGATACGTCGCGACGCTTCTACTCCGTCCATGATTGGCATCTCAATATCCATTAAAATCAGATCGATATTTTCTTTTTCAAGAGTGTCCAATGCTTGCTGACCATCTTCCTTTTGTACCACTTCAAATCCCTGCTTCTCTAGTAACATCGCCGTAAACTTACGCAGAGACTCGTTATCATCCACAACCATGATGGTTCGCTTGATGGATTTATCTAAAGGCGCAGATGGCAAGGTTGACGAGATATAAGTGGAATCGTAAAGCAAACGTTCAATCGTAGCTTTGGTATTTAGCAGCCACGCTTGAGTCTCTACCCAAATCGGGTCATGGCCAGCTTTTTTAGCTCGTTGTGCAGGTTTGTGCTCAAAAAGATACACCACACGCGCTTCAGTAAATGAAAGTAACGATTCGATTCTGTCTAATTGGTTTTCTAAAACATCAAGGCTTTCCACATCGACGAATATCAGGTCAAATTCAAACTCGTATTCTTTCTTTTTAAAGACGCTTTTTACATCTAAAACGGTGACATCAAATCCCATGAAGCGACTAATATCAGCCATTTTTTGCACGATAATGTCTTGATTACTGACCAATAAAATCGATTTCATTTTGGTCAGCTCATCTTTAATTTCCGTTACCGTATCTGATGTGATAGGCGGAAAAGTCAACGTAAACTGTGACCACTCTCCCGGCTGGGAAATGCACTTAATATTACCGCCAAACGAACGCATGACTTTCTTGCAGAAAGGTAGTCCAAGGCCATAACTGCCCGATTTACCTGTGGTATAGAAGTCCTGAAAGATATGTCGAATCACATCTGGCGCGATACCTGAGCCGTTGTCCGTCACTACAATTTGGTTGGCCGTGTCATTACTTTGCATACTCACATGAATATGAAACTCGTCTGAACTGCGATGATGAAATGCGTTCTTAAACAAGTTATACATGACGTACTTTAACAATGTATCGCTACCCAAAAAGTCAAACTCACTTCTTGCATCGAATGAGATCGCGAACCTGTCTGTCGAACGTTTATAACTGAAACTCTCAATGGCTTTTTCAACCACCGATTGAGCAGAATATCTTTTGAAGGAAGAGCGAGATACACGGTTTTCATCAATCGATGTGAGCAATAAATCGATTGTCTCGTTGCCTGAATGAATAATGTTCATCGCATCTTCGCTCACTTCACGGAGCAAGGTTACGTCTTCACCACTCATCACATACTGATCTTTTTCACCTATCGCCTTTTTGTTAGGCAAGACAGACTGAATAACATCTATCGACGTACATAAGCCACTGAGTGGATTACGCATTTCATGAGCAATACCAGCGCCAAACGACTTAGCGAGCGATACTTTTGCTTCATGCTCGACCTGATTTCGGAAATAGAACATGTTGCCAAACACATAAATAAACAAAAATATCGGCACATGCGTCCAATCCATTGTGATATCGAGATGAAAGCCTTTCGCGATCCACGCAAAAAACGTCGCTAGACCAATACCAGCGAACGTCTGAGCAAACATGACCCTTGTGACATGAACCAACAAAATATGCAGGAAAATAGCCGACATGAATGACATCACCCAAACATTGGACCAATCATTCATGAGCAACATATAAAAAAAGAAGAAAGGTAAACAGGTCGTAATCGTTATTTGATAATAGACGTGCACGAACTTTCGCCATGATGACGACAAACGGTTACGAAAAATGATGCCAAAAAACAGTGCGGAACAGAACAAACGTAGCGGCAAGTTTTCATAGGATTGCGGGAACATGAAGTCCCAAACGAAGTAGTAGAGCGGGAAGCCAATAAATCCCATCCAACCAACTAATGTTAAATTGGGCTCTGCGTACTCATATACCTTACGTATCGAATCCATACTATCTAATTTGTCTACTCCGCCTGACGTTCAAAGTTGTGACTTGCTATCTTTTTTATAATCACGTTGTTTTGTAATTATATATTACTTGCCAAATATAAGCAGCGCGAAATCCGTCAATTTATTCGCGATGCTTGTCTTTAAATTCAGTCTTTTATCTAAGTTCAGCTTGATTTCACGAATTTTTTGGTAACGAGTTCAATTGCATATTATTTTATTGTGATTCAAGTAGAATCAACTTATGCGAGGGCAACGCGAATGTTGTTCTCACTCATCTTCGTTTGATTACTCTGCCCAACTCACAAATCAAAGGTGTTCTATGGAAAGCTCTCAAATTAAAAATGTTGTTTTCGATGTCGGCAACGTACTGGTTCGTTGGTCACCACCAGAGATTGTACGCTTAACATTTGGTCATTCCGTAGATGCAGAACAAATGGCGAAAAGACTGTTCTCAAACAAGATTTGGCTAGACCTCAACAAAGGTTTGATCGGCGAAGAAGAAGCAATACACCGTTATCAACAAGAACTCGACTTAACGGCTGAAGAATGTTGCTGTTTCTTCTACTACGTAAAACAGACTCAGATTCAACTGTTCGGCAGTGTTGAGCTTTTACAAAAGGTGAAGCAAGCGGGTTACGGTGTCTACGCACTAACTGATAATGTTGTAGAAATTGTCGAACACTTAAAATCAACGTACAATTTTTGGCCACTTTTTGATGGCGCGATTGTTTCTGCCGAAGTCGAACTTTTAAAACCTCAACCGGAAATTTATCAAGCGCTTCTCTCCCGCTACGACTTAAACCCATCAGAAACCGTTTTTCTGGATGACATGCCTTACAACGTCGAAGGGGCCAAACAGGTGGGCATGGCTGCTATTCAGTTTGAAAACGCGAGCCAATGTGAAAGTGAGTTAAAGGAAATGGGCCTGTCTTTTTGACTCGCCAGATTGTTAACTATCCCGCAAACAAAAAAGAGCAGCGTCAGTGCTGCTCTTATCGTCTCCGTTCTTTCGCTTAGAAAGCGTTATGAATAGATGACGTTTTCCTCAATGCCACTTACCAGCGCTTGCGCGTTAGACCAACGGAACACTTTCTCCATTACTTCTGTTCCGCCCGGAGCACGCCACGTACGCTCTTGGCATTCTTGTCCACCAATATGTTGATAGAACGAAATCGCTGGTGTGTTTTGCGAGACAACTTCTAGATACAATCCTGAATCTTTGAAGTATTGCTGTTGCCACTCTGCAACGGCAAGCAAGAGTTGTTTGCCGATACCACGACCACGATAGCTATCATCAACATGCAGAGCGTCAATGAATGTACCGCGCTCAAAGTCATGATTGCCGAAGACACAGACAAAGCCGAGTAACAAGCCCCCCTCTTCTGCAAGAACGATATGTTGGTTAAATGGAGGATTGGTTAAGCGAGTTTGCCAAATCAACAATTTGTCGTCGATTGCTTCGCTGTCCAAGTAAGTGTTCGTTAAAATGCCTCGGTAGTGACGTTTCCAACTGTCCGCATGCAATTGAGCAATGCGCTCATAGTCCTTATATTCCGCTAATCGTAATTCCATTACGTATTCCTATTTTCTTACATTTTTGCTTTTCCACAGAGCCTTGGCATATTCCACCTTTATAAAGCCAATTACTTGGCAGATTTCATACACCTCAAGCCATAGCTCATTTTTTAATACTACTCATTATTAAATTAAAAGCAAAATATCCCAGTTAGAATTCCGGCTCAGCTCAACAAGAATAGTCACATTTATCTAACTTTAATTTGACTTACACGTGTTCGCTGATATTCTAGCGAACAGTTGTTAGCTCAAAGTTAGGAATACCTCAGTGAATCAAAACAAACCACCATTTATCTGGTTGAATATATTGATTTTTTCAGCCAGTTTTGTTCTAACGTTTATTGTAATGCCTTGGTACGCATATCATTATGGACTGGGCTGGGAGCACTTGATTTGGGGTATACTTGCATTCAGTTTCACTAACCTGTCGATTACTGCGGGATATCATCGCCTTTGGAGCCATAAAACTTACGAAGCTCATCCTGTATTACGTGCAATTTTCGCGATTGGCGGCGCTTTTTCTCTCCAAAACAGTGCATTACACTGGTCTTCTGATCACCGAGTGCATCACAAACATGTCGATAACAATGACAAAGATCCCTACTCCGCCAAACGTGGCTTTTGGTATTCACATATTGGCTGGATGTTGCGCGACTACAATAAGTCTAAAGAAAATGAGTACACCAATTGCCGCGATCTAAAACGCGATAGCATTGTGATGTGGCAACACAAGTACTACGTGCCGTTAGCTTTGCTGACTAATATCGGTTTCCCTGTAGCTTTGGGTCTTATCTATGGGGATGTTTGGGGAATGCTGCTGGTTGTTGGCGCAGCTCGCCTGTTCTTGAGCCATCACACAACCTTCTTTATTAACTCTTTGGCGCATGTTTGGGGCAAGCAAACTTTTACGGACAAAAATACGGCCCGCGATAACGGTGTCTTAGCCTTCTTTACCTTTGGCGAGGGTTACCACAATTTTCACCACATCTTTGAAAATGACTACCGCAATGGTGTTTATTGGTGGCACTACGATCCAACTAAATGGCTGATCAAGTCTTGTTCTTGGTTGGGGCTGACGTCCAAGCTTCGCACTACATCAACTTTCCGAATTGAAAAAGCGCGAGCAACCCAGTTGTTGAAGAAAGCGAAAGAGAAACTGGAGTCCAAACCCAATGCGCAAACTGTTCTCGATCAACTTCAGCAAGAGTTTGATGCATTGGTTCACCACATGCAGGAATACTACGAAGCACGCAAAGAGTTGCTCGGTGAGAAAACTGCGAACGTAGTGAAGAAATACGAGTGCTCTGTATCGAAATTGAAGTATCAACAACTTAAAACTGAGTTTGAGCGTCAACAACGTAGTTGGAACTTGATGATCCGTCGTTACGCATAATGCATTAAGTTGCTGAATAAGCCCCGCTTAGTCGGGGCTTTTTGTTTATTTTAGCCGTTACAAATGTGATCTAACTCGAATAATGCTTTTCGATTACTTTTAATTATTTCATCTGCATTTCATTCACCAATCTGCTTATATTTTCTTTCCATTAAAACCCAAAAAACCAGCACATAACACCTACAAAACGAAATTGAAACAAGAGAATCTGTCGGATTTAATTATTAAATTATTATTTGTTTTAGATCATGCAAGTCCCAGATTAGCCTCGTGCCACAGTTAAGAATTCTGTAAATTCCTTGTCATAAATTGAAACAGAATCTTTCTTTTTTTCATAACATCTGGAGACCCCTATGCTAGAGCTCTTAATTGGCTTGGTAGTAACCATTGCGGTGGGCTATTTCATTGTCAAAGGTTACAAAGCAGCTGGCGTACTTTTGACCGCTGGTATCAGTTTGCTTCTTATGACTGGCTTTTTGGGCCATGACGTTCTGCCATCAAGCATCACCTCAACCGGTAACATGGTGACAGACTCGCTAGAATACGTGAAATACATGCTGCAATACCGTGGCGGCGGCCTTGGTATGCAAATCATGTTGCTATGTGGCTTCGCTTCTTACATGACTCACATCGGCGCGAACAACGTTGTCGTGAAACAGTTCTCTAAACCGCTTTCTGTTATCAAGTCTCCTTATGTCCTTTTGGTAGCGGCTTACATTGTGGCGTGTTTGATGTCTCTAGCGGTGAGCTCTGCAACAGGCCTTGGCGTTTTATTGATGGCAACCCTATTCCCAATGATGGTTGCGATGGGTATCTCTCGCCCTGCTGCTGTGGCAGTGTGTGCATCTCCTGCTGCTATTATTCTTTCTCCTACTTCAGGTGACGTCGTTATCGCTGCAGAAAAGTCTGGCTTGGCGCTAGATGTGTTTGCGGTACAAACTGTTCTTCCTGTTTCGATTTGTGCAATCGTCGTAATGGCGGCGGCAGCTTTCTTCTGGAACAAATACCTAGATAAGAAGGAAAATACGCCGATGGAAAAAATCGACGTATCAGAAATTAAAGCTGATGCACCAGCGTTTTACGCAGCACTACCATTCTTACCAATCATCGGTGTGTTCCTATTTAATGGCCGTACGATTCCTGGTCTTAGTCTCGATATCTACACCATCGTTGTGGGTTCTATTTTCCTTGGCGCACTTATCCATTATGTCGTGAACAAATTCGACGGCAAAAAAGCGCTTGAAGATTTAGACTCATGCTACGCAGGCATGGCCGATGCATTTAAAGGCGTTGTGATGTTGTTGGTTGCGGCAGGCGTATTTGCACAAGGTCTGATGTCTATTGGTGCTATCGATAACCTACTTCACCTTGCCGATAACGCAGGTGCGGGCGGCGTTGCACTAATGCTGATCCTAACAGGTCTAACCGTTGCAGCGGCTATTGCTACTGGTTCTGGTAACGCGCCTTTCTATGCGTTTGTAGAACTTGCGCCTTCTCTAGCGGCGAAAATGGGCATCAACCCAGCGTTCCTAATCATCCCAATGCTTCAAGCATCAAACCTAGGTCGTACCATCTCGCCAGTATCTGGCGTAATCGTTGCGACATCAGGTATGGCAAACATCAGCCCATTTGAAGTTGTAAAACGCACTTCAGTGCCTGTGCTTGCTGGCCTATTGACGGTAATCATCGGTACTATGGTACTTGTTCCGATGACAGCGTAATCACGGATTAGAATTTCTACACTCCACAAGGCTCGGCTTTCACGCCGGGCCTTTTTATTTTGCTCTCCTTGAGAATCCTTTCCCTTCGTTCTTATCCTAAATGGCTCTCATATTTCTTACGCAATACGTGCCATATTTAAAAATACCCCACATTATAAGTAAGTCTAATTTGCTTAATATCTCAACTACTTATATAAAACACTGATACATTCACAAAATGGAACTCACTATGACTGCACTGATTGTCTTTATTGTTATTGTTCTGCTGGTTGTGGTTTACGCAATCAGTATTTACAACAAGCTCGTTACTCTACGAAATCGCTTTAAAAACAGCTTCGCTCAAATCGAAGTTCAACTGAAACGTCGATACGACCTAATTCCGAATTTAGTAAACACCGCTAAAGGTTACATGGATCATGAGAAGGAAACGTTTGAACGCGTTATCCAAGCTCGTAACCAAGCGATAGCAGGTTTAAAAGCCGCCAGTGATGCACCAGATAGTGATGCTGCAATTAGCCAGCTTAGCCAAGCAGAAGGCATGTTACAAAACGCTCTAGGCAAACTGAACGTTGTGGTAGAAGCCTACCCTGAATTGAAAGCAAACGAGACGATGAGCCAACTCCAAGAAGAGCTAACCAGTACCGAAAACAAAGTCGCGTTTGCCCGCCAAGCATTTAATGATGCCGTGACCAGCTACAACACTTACAAGCAAACATTCCCACCCGTTATCTTCGCGAACACATTTGGTTTCCAAGACGGTAAGTTACTTGAGTTTGCAGACACAGAAGCAATCCAAGAAGCGCCGAAGGTTGCGTTCTAATGGACTTTTTTCATCATCAAGACACTGCGCGCCAGCGAACTGGACTTTTGGTGATGCTATTCACTTTGGCCGTTTTAGCCATCACAGGGCTAGTGAGTGTCATTTCGATTGGCATCTACTTCTATTTCACTGGCGAACCGTTCACCACTCAATCCATCATCAGTTATTGTTTGTTGAGCTTTGTGGGCGTGCTATTGGTTGTCAGCATCAGCTCATTCGTTCGTCTTAGTGAGCTAAACGCCAATGGTGGACGTGGCGTTGCAGAAAGTATCGGCGGCAAGTTGATTTCGACAGACACGTCAAATGCGAAACACCGCCAGTTACTCAACGTTGTGGAAGAAATGTCCATCGCGTCGGGAATTCCCGTGCCACCAGTTTATGTGCTGGCGGAAGAGCACGGCATCAACGCGTTTGCTGCAGGCATGAGCATTGATGATGCCGTCATCGGAGTAACGCAAGGAGCACTAGATGCGTTTAGCCGTGACGAACTTCAAGGTGTAATTGCCCATGAGTTCAGCCACATCTTAAATGGTGATATGCGGTTGAATACTCGTCTGATTGGTGCGTTATTTGGCATTACCTGCATTGCTCATTTTGGTCATCTGATCTTGGATAACTCGAACAGCACTCGTCACGTATCACGCAGTTCTTCTGATTCAAACAAAGGCTTCGCTGTCATCATACTGATTGCGATTGTCTGCTTGGTGCTGGGTTGGTTAGGAACCTTGTTCGGCAACATGATCAAAGCAGCGATTTCGCGCCAACGCGAGTTTTTAGCTGACGCCAGTGCCGTGCAGTTCACTCGCAACGATCAAGGGATTGCGGGAGCGTTAAAGAAGATTGGCAGCAACGTTCAAGGCTCTACCTTAAACACGAAAGCCAGTGATGAAATGAGCCACATGATGTTTGGACAGAGTAAATTGTCCGGATTCTCTGGTTTGTTCGCGACACACCCACCATTGGACGAAAGAATTCGAAGAATCGAACCCCATTGGGATGGAAGCTACGCTCAACATTCTCATGCTCAAAACACGGCGTTTGATAACGAACAAGTCAGTGGCTTTGCCGTAGGTGGCGGCTCTCCTGCTTCGCAATCTGCCTCACCATCGGAGCAATTGAGCGAGACAGGCCAACAGTTGATCAGTCAATTACCACCAGAGCTAGTTGATATCGCACGTGAACCATATAGCGCCCGATTTATTGCATTCGCCCTCATTTTTGATGGCAGCGATATTCAGCGCGAAATGATTAAGTCGTACGTTCCACTCGCATCGCAATCTACATTGCTTCCCTGGTTAGATTACGACTTACCACTTCATCTGCGTTTCCCGTTACTCGAACTCGCTCTGCCGGCACTTAAATCGCTGAGTGAAGCCCAGAAAATCAGCTTATGTAAAGTGCTACGTGAGCTCTCAGAGACGGATAATCAATACTCGCTAGCCGAATGGTGTGTCATCAACTTACTAGAAAAGCAGCTACTCGCCTCTTTTGGATTCATCAAACAACACAAGACGTTGAAGCAATTAGAGGAAAGTGTGTTTTGGCTATTGCGAGAACTGGCATGGGTCAGCCACTCTCAAGCAGACAAAGCTCAGCGCGCCTACCATTGTGCCCTCGCCCATTTAGGCTTTCCTGAAGTGAAGTTAGAACCAGCTAACAGCAATTGGCATTTAAGTCGCGCCGCATTAGAGTTGTTGCTACAACTGAAACCCAATGACAGACGAATGTTCGTCAAAGCTTGTCGACTCGCGATTGAATCAGATGGGGAAATTACCGTTGCTGAAGGAGAAATCTATCGCGTCATTGCTTGCTTCCTTGAAGTACCGGAACCACCACTTACAATCTCGGGTTAGCTCAGGCTTGCTTTTTAAGCCTTTCGCTCCAAACGAAGGTTATTTACTTCAACTTACGAAGAAACTTCACGCCAAATAGCGAAGTATCACCAAAACAAAAACGCCAGCGTTAATCGCTGGCGTTTTCATATTTGTCCTTATCAAAGCGCTAAATTAAGCTGCTTTAAATCGCTCTGGAATTTGCGTGATGCTTTCACGATAGCTGAACCACAAGTACGTAACAGCAAGTGAAAAGAAAAGATAAGACAACGCAAACACGATTGGTGAAGTAATCAATTGCGCAGACATACCCCACATAACACCTACAACCGTAATAGTCAGTTTAGATAACATGCCGCAAATCAATAGAAACAGCGCTAACTGCGGAAAACGCGAGCTACGGAAAGCAAAGAAATAACAGCTACCCACTGCCAGAGAAGCAATAGATAAACCTAACATAAATGAATGGATGTGATCTGCAGATGCTACACCAGCAGAAACAGAAGCCATGAGTAATAGGAACAATTTCATAAGTAACCTCACAACAAGTCTAAAAAAGCATCCCTTCATAAATGAAAACTCATTTTGCGCTCCATTTTGCTTATCTAGATCGCAATATCAAGCACATTTTTTATTCACTTTCGTCCTTGCTGACAACTCAGAGCGCGCACTTTACATACAGTTAACAAGCGGAATTTTATAAAGCCTTTAAATTCGGCACTTCGGCTGCTTAGCACTTATTTTGAGCACCTTTGTTACAAAAAATTAACTCAAAAACATTTTGAAACTATTTACAGGAAATGTGAGCTAAACGTCGAGTCGTTCTGAATTCACTCAGTTGCACTTAGCTTTACAGGATTGAAAACAAAGTACATTACGTTAGATCAACATTTTTCCTATATACAAAACCATCAATTAACAATTGATTTTATATTTTCAAATTATTTTTAGATCTGTAAGTAAAAAGAGATTCCAATCACATCTTTATTGGTTATAATCCGCGCTCATTGCGTTAAACGTTGAAAAACGCAAACTAATTTTGAGAAAAAACATCTTTAAACCAACGCCTCTTTGCGTTGTAGCAAGAGGTAAAACTGAGAATGAAAATGAGCAAGATTGATAAAGCTATGCGCATCCTGCTTGCAGGGTTCTGTATCAACCTTTGTCTTGGCATCCTGTATGCTTGGAGTGTATTCAACAAGGCATTGGTGACTGAATCAGGCTGGAGTGCTGCAGAAGCTTCTGCACCTTACGCAACTGCAACGATCACCTTCTCTATCTGTCTTCTTGTTGCAGGTATCCTTCAAGACCGTATGGGTCCGCGTATGATCCTTATCCTAGGTACTGTTCTTACAGGTCTAGGTATGATCGCATCTGGCTTTGTTGATTCTCCACTAATGCTGAACATTACGTTTGGTGTAATCACAGGTGCAGGTATCGGTTTTGGTTATGCATGTCTGTCACCTTCTGCGATGAAGTGGTTCCACGCTTCGAAGAAAGGTATGGTTAACGGCATTATTGCGGCAGGTTTTGGTCTAGCGGCTATCTACCTTGCGCCAGTAACGTCTGCGCTGATCGACAGCATGGGTATTCAAACCAGCTTTATGGTTCTTGGTGTTGGTATTCTAGCGATTGCGGTTCCTCTTGCAGCAACCATCAACAACCCACCAGCAGACTACACACCTGCTGAGCCGAAAGTAAAAGAAGGCCAAGCACCTAAAGCGGTGAAAAAGTCAGATGACCTGACTTGGAAAGCAATGTTGAAAACGCCACAGTTCTACTCTCTATGGATCATGTACGCGTTCGCAGCTTCTGTTGGTCTAATGATCATCGGTAACATCACGACAATCGCAAGCGTTCAAGCAAACTTGCCAAACGCGGTTTACCTAGCGTCCATTCTTGCTGTATTCAACTCTGGCGGTCGTGTTGCTGCGGGTATGCTTGCAGATAAAATCGGCGGTGTTCGTACGCTTCTACTCGCGTTCGTTCTACAAGGCGTAAACATGGTGTTGTTCGCAACGTTCGATTCTGAGTTTACTCTCATCATCGGTACAGCAATCGCAGCGGTAGGTTACGGTACGCTTCTTGCGGTGTTCCCTACTCTAACGGCTGAGTTCTACGGTCTGAAAAACTACGGTACTAACTACGGTGTGCTTTACACTGCATGGGGTATCGGTGGTGCAATCGGCGCAGCAGTTGTTGGTTTCTCGATGACAAATGGCGACGGCTACACCTTGGCTTACACTATTTCTTCAGCAATGATGGCTGTATGTATCGTACTTGCGTTCATCACTAAGCCACTGTCTGAAGCGAAAGTAGCACAGCTAAAAAACGCATAATTGCGAATTGATTTGATAGCGAAAAGGCTTAACCTATGGGTTAAGCCTTTTTTGTTATCGGTCGTTTATGGAAAGCCCAATCGAACTCGCGCCAGACTACTATCTAGAGAACTTCTTTAAGCTGACTCACCACGCACTAACGTGGTACAGCGATTTACTGACCGAGGAAGAACACGCCTGGCTTTGTTCGTTTGATTCCTTGAACAAACACGCCCAGTGCCTTTTGGTGCGTTTATACAGCCGAAAAGGATGTTGGTTTCGAAGCGATAAACTCAATTATCAAGAAATTCCATTAATCGATGCTGCGCTGGCGGAATTAGGCGGACAAGATTTCATCTCACTATCCCCACCACTTTCTCATCAAGAGTTGGCGGCTAACTTACTGACCAAACCAGAGATCTCCGCGCTTTATCCCGAACTGCCGAAATCCCTCAAGAAAGACGCCCTTGTCGAACGTTTGAGTAATACGGAATTTGATCGCGTAGAGCAACTTGAGTTTACGATCGTCAGACTCAATTCCGCCCACATGATCGACGTGTTGCTCACTCTGTTTTTTGCCAACACCCATCAAGACTTAAGTCAGTTTGTGCTTGATGACTTAGGTCTACATCAGTTCGAGCAATATCAATTGAGTAAAGTGCGCCGCTTCTTTAATTCACGAGAGCAAATAGACCGCTTAATTGAACTGAGCCAACTGGCCAACCTGTACTGGCAATTTGACCGAAAAGACAAAGCCAATCTCGACCTTCTTATTGAGGCTATGCCTCACCCTGTTCATCATCCTTATGTGGATCGTAAACGAGAGCACATGTTGAATGACATAGCGCGTGACTACGAACGGATTGATGAGCTAGAGACCGCCCTATCTCTATTTGGCCAAACTCAGCTTACGCCAAGCCGAGAACGACGCGCACGTATCTATGACAAACTGAACCATGATGATTTATTTAGTGACATTGTCACAGAGATGCTTCACTCACCGATCGATGTGTCTGAGCTCGAAGTCGCACAAAAACTTGAGCAGCGGCTGAAACGAAAACAAGGTGAGAAAGTGCCAAGAGTGACAAAGCCAACCTGTATGGAGTACCGAGTTGAACTGGATTTATCTCAACAGAGAGTCGAACTCGCCAGCAAAGCGCACTTTGAATCTTTAGGTTGGAGTGTATTTTACGCCGAAAATGCACTGCTGAATGCATTACTTGGGCTCACTTTTTGGGATGCGATTTTCGCTCCCATTGAAGGGGCATTCATCAATGCCTATCAACACCGTCCTCTGGATTTGTACCATTCCGATTTTGTAGCAAAGCGCCAAGCACTGATTGATGAAGCTTTCGCACAGTTAAAAATGGGTAATACACAAGCGATTTTAACGAAATACGATGAAAAGTTTGGTATCAGCAATCCGTTTGTTCAATGGAGCTTAATAGGCAAGGAATTGCTTGAACAGTCACTCAACACCATTCCTACCCGCACATTACTCGAACTATTTAAGGTTCAGTTAAGCGATCTTAAGCTTTACCGTAATGGGATGCCGGATCTGATTGCTTTTAGAGACAACGAGTTCGAGTGGATTGAAGTAAAAGGACCCGGCGATAAACTCCAAGATAACCAATGGCGTTGGATCAAAGAGTTTTCTCGCCTTAATGTGCCATTTGCAGTGTGTTACGTCACCGCGCGAAAAGAAGATGAAAAGCGGGTTGACTAGCTTTTAGGCTTTGCAGAAGTCAGCACTCTTTTCTGTTTTAGCTGGTCAATCACATAGCTTGGTGCGACTTTTTCTAGTTCCGTCAAGCATTCATCCGTTTTCGGATTCTCGTAACGAATATAGATATCACAAACCGCGTACAGCTGCTCTGGCGCGCCTGAAATCAAGTAAGCCTGTTCAAAAGATTTCACAGCCTTATCGACACTGAACTCTTCTTGTAGCACACCATTCAAATACCAAAAGTAGCTGTTGTTTTTCGCCATGTTGGCCGCTTTTTCGATTTCACTTGCGGCTTGCTCTTTGTCGTTTAAACGAACGAGCGTCAAAGATTTCGAATAATGCAGGGCGGCATTGTCTGGAAGGCGTTCGATCGCTTTATCCAATGTATCAATCGCTTCTTGCTCACGTTGCTGCGCGCGGTAATTGTCGGCTAAGTTCAGCCAAACATCTGGGTTTTCCGGCATTTTGGATAACAATCCTTGATAGATATCGTCCGCTTGTTTCCAGTTTTCATGCCAGCGATACACATCGGCTAACAGCAATTGGGTGTTGTTAGCCGTTCCGCTCTTTAAACTCGCTATAAGCTCGTCCACAGGCTTTTCTATCGCTGGTCTTTGCGCTTCTGTCAAAACAGAATAGTCACGCACTAAGTTCAGTGCCGCCGCAATACGCACGGAAGAGGATTCGTCTTTAAGTAGTGGTTCCACCATACGCCAGCGGTTTTCGATCGCGTAAGGTTGTGCGCCGACTATCGCAGCTTCACGAATTGCCGCATCTTTATCTTGTAAACCTCGAGCAACAGCCACCAGAGCACTCTGGTTTGGGTAATTACCCAGTTCGCGCAGCGCTTGAACACGTTGTTCGGTCGGCAACTTTTGGTCTTGGGCTTGATAAGCGAGCTTAGAAATCACTTGCTGCGGCGTTGGTTGTTGCACTTGCTCTGCCGCCGTCGGCTGAGCTTGCGTTTGTTCCGTCGGCGTTTGCGCCATAACAGAATGATTAATGACCGCGCCTAATGTGACCGCCAATAACGACTTAGAAAGCATCTTCACTTTGTTCGGTCGACGTTTGCGCGATGCCAAACACGGTGTCTTTAACAGGGGGGCTTCTGTAGACAATGACATACCAATTCCTCAAAATTTTGTTTCGAATACTGGGCGTTGTTCACTCTCTTGGCGCACGACTGAATCGCTGTATTTGCCATGAGCCACCACGTTACCCGTTGCGCGTAAAATGTATGCCATCGCTTTGTCAGCATGTGCAAAGAATTTCTTCCATCCTGCACATAAATAGTTAAGTCCCGGCTCACCATCACGAGTACGAATGAAACGGTTTTTCGGGCATTCACCGTAGCATGCAAACTGATACTCACAGTCTCGACATTGCTGCGTTAACAAGCGAGATTTTGCAAAACCGAACTTCTGTTGCTCTTTGCTGTAGGCCAGTTCATCCAGCTTGTCATGATGAATATTGCCAATTTTATACTCCGGATAAACGTAATGATCACACGCAAACACATCGCCATTTGGCTCCATCGCCAACCCCTTACCGCACACCTCACCCAGCGTACAAAGTGGATTAGCGCGCCCCATCCAGGCCTCTACACTGGCTTCAAAATATTGCACAAACACTTTGCCGATATCGTTCTTAATCCATTCATCAAAAACCGCAATCAGGAAGTTACCCCAAGCTTCATCAGCAACACACCAAGGTTCCATGACAGAATCTTTGTGACCCGGAATCAAACGCTTGTCTCCTTGTTTAAGCTGTTCTTGCGGTTGCCATTTTTGAGGCGCAGTGGTGCGGAACGTTTTCTGTTCAACAATAGGAATAAACTGCATTTGTGGCGAACGGACTTCATCTCGCAGAAAACGGTATACTTCCAGCGGATTTCGGCTCGTCAGGTTGTTCACACAAGTAAGCGTGGCAAAGTTCACCTGATATTTATGCAGCAACTCCACCGCATTCATGACTTGTTTGAATGTGCCCCGACCGGCTCGGTTGGTTCGATACGCGTTGTGCAGCATTTCAGGGCCATCAATACTCAAGCCCACCAAGAAATGGTTCTCGCTTAAAAATTCGCACCATTCGTCATTCAATAACGTGCCGTTTGTTTGCAGATCGTTTGAGATCTTCACGCCTTCGGGTTGGTACTTCGCTTGAAACTCGACAATTTTCTTGAAGTAATCCAAACCCAGCATCGTTGGCTCGCCGCCCTGCCAAGAGAAGACGATCTCAGGTGTATTTTGCCCTTCAATATACTGTTTGATGTAAGCCTCTAACGTGGCTTCATCCATCATTGGTGAACATCCTTTTTTATACTCAAGTAAGTCCTGTTTGCTGAGGTAGTAGCAGTAAGTACAGTCAATGTTACAGGCAGCACCAATGGGCTTTGCCATAACATGTAAACGCTTAGACGCTTTGCCGTTGAACTGAGGACTTTGAGTAATTTGCATGAGTCACCTTTGCTGTTGCGAATTTGAAGGCGTGATCCGGATATTTACCTGCGATTCACCTTGATGACCCAATCATAAATTTCATTAATACCGCAGGCTTGTTATACCGCTTATAACCTATTTTCATGGCGCTTGTTGCTACTCTACTTTGGGCAGTTTGAGATAACCCGTATGCGGCGTTTTGGAAGCATTACGTTATTCATTTCGTGCACAACCAAGGAATGCGACTACGCTTGCTTATGATGAAGGCGAATTTTCAACGCTAACGCGTGGGCGAGAAAATGACATGAGTACAACGTGTAAGTGGTCGTTTAAGGTTATCCGCCCTCATTGCCCTTTTTAGGGATCACAACCTAGTGAAATCAATCGAGGTAAATAATGAACAAAATCCATCTCTGTACTCTTGCCGTCTTAACTAGCTTATCTTTTTCCAGCCTCGCGAAAAATTGCGATGCCAACCTGCTCCCTTCTTGGAAAGACAGCGACAGCAAAACCGCCATTGTGAATTTTGTCGAGCAATCTACCGACAGTTCAAAGGCAACATTTATTCCCGTTTCTGACCGCATTGCCGTGTTCGACAACGACGGTACACTTTGGTCAGAAAAGCCGATTTATTTCCAAATTGCGTTCGCGTTAGATCAAGTCAAAGCCCTTGCGAAAACGCATCCAGAATGGAAAACGCAGGAACCTTTTAAATTCGTCATTGAAAACGACTTAGAGAAAGTCTTTGCTGGCGGTAAAGAATCGCTACTCCAAATCATGAAAGTCACCCACAGCGGCATGACCGTTGAAGAATATCAACAATCCGTCGAGCAATGGCTTGCGGCAGCGAAAGACAAGCGCTTTGGTAAAGCCTATAACGATCTCACCTTTAAGCCGATGCGCGAAATGCTTACGTACCTGCAAGAGAACAACTTCAAAACCTACATTGTTTCGGGTGGTGGCGTGGACTTTATGCGCGTGTGGGCTACAGAGGCGTACAACATTCCTGAAGAACAAATCATCGGCAGTGCGTTGAAATACGAATACAGCTTTAATGATGGTCAGCCTAAAGTGATGAAGTTGGGCGAACTGTTAACGCTCGATGATAAAGAAGTGAAAGTCGAAAACATCCAGTACATTATTGGTAAGAAGCCAGTGCTCGCCGTTGGTAACTCGGACGGAGACCAAGCGATGATGCAGTGGGCGACAAGCCAACCAAACTCTATGGCGATGATTGTGCATCACACTGACGAAGCGCGCGAGTGGAAATACGACCGTCAATCGGACGTAGGCCGCTTAGATAAAGCGTTAGACGAAGCCAATGAGCGTGACAACTGGCAGCTTATCGACATGAAAAACGATTGGTGCGCTGTTTATTAAACAGGAGTGCTGTTCGAAGCCCAATCAATTTACGAACCAAGACCGAAAAATTCCCCACGCTTTGGGGAATTTTTCTATTTGCACGCCAAATTCTTTTATTTCTTCACGATCATTTCACGCTTCATCACACAAAATGCGCTTCTACTCACTAAGTTGATTTGAAGAGGCAAAATTAGAATGAACAAAACACTTCTTGCGTTACTTGTTACCTGCTCAGTTTCGGTATCTGCGGCTCCTTATGTAGGTCTGGAATATGGATTAGGCACCACTGACCATGATTTGGAACCTCACTTTTCAGCTGACAACGTAACACTCAGCCCTGAACTTGAAGATGGTATTTTCTCAGGCTTTATCGGTTACGCATTTGATGACAACTGGGCATTGGAACTGGGTTACAGCCAGTTTGACCTTGATGATAGTCGTTCAAAAAACCTAGGGATCAAGCCAATCGATGGCAAAGATTACCATCATGAAATGGATTGGGATGCGTCAATCAAAGCCAAACAAGTGTCGTTGGCTCCAGTGTTTAGCTACGCATTAAGTGATAAATGGACAACCAAATTCAAAGCGGGTCTAACTTACACACAATACGACGCCAAGGTTTCTAAACATCAAGAATACGAGCTTGTAGCGAACGACGATATGGAAATGACCAACACGCTTTTCCATAGCGCAGAGAAAAATAACGAGTTCGGCGCAATGTTCTCTGTGGGTGCGGAATACCAAGTGTTCCCAAAGCTCACCATTGGCGCAAACGCAAAATACCAACTAGACAGCTACGCAAACACAGCATCCTTTAACGTAGGCACAACTTACTACTTTTAATTTAAGGAAACGATAATGAAAAAAATGATTTTGGCATCCATGTTTGCCCTACTTTCAAGCTCGGCTTTCGCCGCTTTTAATGGCCCAGAAGTAAGCGTAATCAACACAGTGAAAGATGCGCAAAACGCAACCGAAGACAGCGCCGTAATGCTCACTGGGCACATCATTCAATCACTAGGTAACGAGACTTACTTGTTCAAAGACAGCACTGGCGAAATCGAAGTAGAGATCGACAACGAAGAATGGATGGGCTTAGACGTGACACCAAACGACAAAGTGGCAATTCGTGGCGAAATCGATTCAGAATGGACCACCATGCAAATCGACGTAGATACCATCCAAAAGCTATAAACGAGCCCTAACAACGAAGAGCCCTAACAACGAAAGTCCTCTAGCCAAGGAGCTATTGTTGAAACAGTAAAAATAGTGATAAAACAAAGCCACCCATCGGTGGCTTTGTTTTTGCTCATCTCATAAGGTTAGACTTAGTGCGTCACGCACGGGCAATCTTTAGGTAGCACCAACTTCAAACTCTTTGGTTGCACTTCAAATCGAATTTTACGGGAATGATACGGTTCGCCATCCAAGTTAAGTGGTAGAGGATTCGGAAAATCGATCTCCAACCAACTGGCTCGGGTGTGTTTCACAAACTCGCCTTTCTCGGATGGGTTGTTAATCTCTTCAATGACTTTGGGCAATTCATGCGGTAAAAACGGACGAACCAGCGTTAAGTCCATCAAACCATCATCAATCATCGCATTGGGAGCGAGCTGTTGACCGCCACCAGCTAAGCGGCTGTTGCAAAATGCCCCTAACAACATTTCTCCATCGTAGCGCCCCCCTTCGATAATGATGCTGCCATCATAAGGTTTGAAGCCGAGCGCCTTCACAACGCCAGTCAGTGTGTAAGCCCCACCACCGAGAAAGTTTTTTAACTCAACAGGCGTTTCTGCCGTCACTTCTGCGCCAAAACCCGCCGCCGCGACATTGATAAAGCAACGATCGTTCGCCTTAACGCAATCAACAGACAGCGCTTGCCCTTCCACTGCCAACGTTAATGCATCAGTAATCGAATCTGGAATATGATTCGCGGTCGCAAAATCATTGGCCGTACCAAGCGGAATAATGGCAAGTTCAGGGCGACTTTCATGATCAATGTGGATAAGTGCCGAAGCAACCTCATTGACAGTGCCATCGCCACCCGCAACAACAATACGCTCAATACCATCCGTTACCGCTTCTTTCACGAGACGCGGCATATCTTGCGATTCCCAAGTGACGCGAACTTGCACATCTACGCCCCTGTCCCTGTCTCTCATTTTCATGATGGCGTCTCTTAGCTCAGGATTACCGGCTTTTTTGCCGTTTAGAATCGCTCGTATTGTCTTCATATGGACTTCCTATTTCTTGATGACTTTCCCTGCGTGTTTGATTTGCGCGCGCAACCACTGATGGGCACTTTCATTAGTGCGACTAGGGTGCCAAATGGTGCAAAGATCGTAAGTTGTTACATCAAATGGAAACGGCAGTGCTTTCACATGATAGGTATTACTGAACAACTTAATCATCGATTCTGGCATCAAACCAATGTATTCGCTACCGCAGATAACCGGCAACATTTCCAATGCTCCTGCGGCTCGATACATGATTTTGCGTTTGTCCAAATCAACAATATCTTCTGCACTCAGCATGCTTTTTCGGCTTTGCCACTGCGATACTGCAACGTGTTCTTCTTCAAAAAACTGCTCTTGAGAAATGCTCTCAGCGATACGAGGGTGATCTTTGTTACACACCACCATCAAACGCTCAGTGATCACGGGTTCAACTTTCAAGACCGTTCTCCCGCGCGGTGCTAAATCGATAATCAAATCATAACGTTGTAAGCGCAGATCACTTTCGTAATCCTCAGTAAACAGCGGGTGCACTTCCAAAGCGATATTCGGCGCTAACTCGTGAATCTGCTTCATCAACTGTGGCAGTAACTCGTAGCTTAAAATCGACACGCAAGCGATAGAGAAAATGCGATTGGAAACTTTAGGATCAAACTCAACCGATGCCGACAGCGTCGAGGTAAAGTTCTTTATCGCCGCAACCATGGCCGGATAAATATCGACAGCAAACGATGTTGGCTCAACACCAGAAGAACTGCGGTGAAACAATGGTTCGTCGTAGATATCGCGCAATCTTGCTAGCGCTTTACTCACCGCGGGTTGGGTGATGTCTAAACGTGCCGCCGCCCGAGACAAATTACGCTCTTCGTAGATGGCGATAAAAATGGGAATGAGATTAAGATCGGTCGGTTTCATGCTATTAAATTTTTCGAAAATCACTTTTTCTATTTTAATCTAACAGCATGATAGTTAACGTAGCTAAGTACAAGAAATGGGCGGTACGACCTGTTTTAATGAGTTTTAACTCAATTTTGACGTACTCCATTCACCGCATAAGTGAGTAGCTATCGTGCAAGCCAAAGCTTACATTAAGATTTGCCTAAATATGGGGTAAGAAACTCGCTGACTTCCTTGCCGCATAAACCAATTTCTACCTCAATACCGGATTGTTTTAGAATCTCGATACCTCGACCACTGTTGCGCGGATCTGGATCCAACATGGCTACGACGACTTTGCCAATACCGGATTTCACTAATGTCACCGCGCAAGCTGGCGTGCGACCTACAAACGAACACGGTTCGAGCGTAACGTATGCCGTCACCGATTCTAACGAGCCTTGATATGCATTCAGCGCTTCTACTTCCGCGTGGTTGCCACCAATAGCTTGAGTATGACCTTCTGAAACAATTTGGTTGTCTTTCACTAACACGCAGCCAACCGGCGGGTTTGGTTGACATTCAGGAAGCGCATTTTTGGACACTTCCAATGCGCGGCGCATAAACTCTTGGCTCATTTGAACTCTATTCTCTAATAAAAACGAGGCGCTATATTAGCGCCCCGTTTTATTCATTGCCATCTCTTCCAATGACTTTGTCCAGTTCTGGTAAAGCTCGCGGAATACGGAATTTAAAACGTTGTTGTTTGGTCTGGATCTTGCGCCACATCGACTTCATTAAATGAGCGCTATTTTCACCATTTTGCATTCGCGACGCACTTTTTTGCCACGATTCACTCGTATCGGCTTTGGTCATTTCCAGCTCTGCCGTATTTAAACGCAATTGTTTGTACAATACGGTCCTTGCTTCAGACCAACGTTTAGCCTTTAACAAACGGTGGAACGTCAACCATGCTGGTGTCGGTTTGTTGCGGTAGTAACGTTTAATGGCTACCAATGAAACAGTCACAAAACCCAGCAATACAAGCGTGGATACAATCCATGCAAAATACGTTTTGATGAAGGATTTCAACGTGTGCTTCGCAGCAAATGTTTTGCCCTCTAACACCACCGTTTCCACTTGTTGAGTCTTACTGTTCCACCAACGGAACTCATAATCTGGCAGGGTTAGTTCACCACCTTGTTGAATCACGTACACGCTCTCTTCTGTGCGTGTTGACTGGTAATCACCACGTGTTTGCGTATCTGTAAGACGGTGCGGTTGAGGATACGCTTGGTAACGGGTTGTTGATTCTCCTTTCAACAAGTCTGGTAGCAACACAGATAGCGAATCATGAGCCAAAATGGTGATTTTACGCGTGATTGCATCCCCAACTTTGAGTGACTCAGTGGAGGTTTCCCACTCTTGTTTTACGTCTACGTACGTTGCAGAAAACCAAGGCGTGTCACCGCTCAACAATCCCGATGGCAAGACAGTTTTGAACTTAATCGGCTGCGTGTAAAGTGTGCCTGACACCTTCTCGCCGTCCGGCGCCGACACCTGAACGCCCACAGCGACAGGTGGAATCACAAAATCACCAGATGCTTGTGGATACAAAGTCACTTCCCAGCGTTGACGCGACCAAGTTTGTCCGCCCTTGTGCTCCGTGAAGTTAGTGGCTAACTGATTACGCTGTTTGGCGATAACATTGGGCATTTCAATACTGCCAATTCGCGTCCCACCCGTAAACCAGCGCGGCGTTGCCACTTCGATGGTTAAAATGACTTGCTCGTTGACACTAAAACTTGGCGTTTTACGCTTTTCTCCAGCCGTTGGTTGTTGACCGACCCACGCTTGCAACTCAACACCATGATTGCGTTGAAGATCGTAAATATCCTGAGCGAAAACGTGACGACTTACGAACAGACTCAAACAAACCACTAACCATGCCACTATCCTTGCAGGAAGTGCAAAAGAGGTAACGCGATGGACATTCATCATCATTGGGCCGCCTCCTCTGTATTGTGTTCCGTTGTCGTAGTTGAGCTACCCGTTGTTGGCGAGCGTAATTGAATTTGAAATTTAGCGCGTAAGAAATACTTCGGATCCGCTTCGACTCGCTTTAGCCACTTATCGGCTAATTCTTGGCTACCTAAGATGTCGTCTGCACTTAACGTCTCTTTAATCATCAACTCTGCTGACGTTTGTTCATCCGCTCCTTCTGCGGTTTGAGGGTTGTCGCCTAGCTCGGTTGACGCCTCTTGCTCTGTTCCGGCTTGACTTTCACTCATCTGATTTATCTCATCGACGATGCCAGCAATCACTTTCAAGTTGTGCTCAACATCAGGTCTTAACGACTCGCTCAACGTTGGCTTGCTGGCTAGGGATTTTAACAAGTCACGAGCAGCCAAATATTCACGTTGGCGCGCCAATGCGCTCGCCGCATTGTAAAGACCGTAATCTCGAACCTCTTCAGACGGGTCGTTTTGCATTTCCAAAAACGCACTGTGCGCGAGCTCAAACTCGCTAGCGTAGTAGTACGCCGTGCCTTTGCGTAATGGATCGACAAAGTGTTTTGCAGCTTCTAAATACGCTTGTTGGTTGAACAAACGCTGTCCTTGTTGGTCTGGCGTCAGCCACAAATCCCACCACCATTGCGCCACCTTGTCGAAGGTCGTCACTTTTTGCACAACTTGTGGCTGCTCGGCTTTCACAGAAATGTTCTCCGCCATTGCACTGGTCGGCATCAACAGTGTACCGCTCACCATTACGATCACGCACCACTGCACTAACCACCCTTTTCTAAACCACAGCATCATGATCAACGCGATTGGGAACAGCAGTTGATAACCCATGTCTTTCCAAGGCATTGAAGATTCGCCATTAAGCTGCATATTGCGCTCAACGTATCGATTCAGTTGTTCAATATCACTGTTATCGACCGTCACTTCCACCAATCGACCGTTGGTCTGGCTGGCCAGTTTTTGCAGAGAATCCAAATCCATCGGGTTGTTACTCACGATGTCTGTATTCCCCGCAGCAAGAATTAACAGTTGATAAGGTTTGCCTGCAAAATACGCTTGGTATTGCTTAATCGTGGCCGGGTTCACGCCGTCGCTCACCAACAAAACGGTGGAGCCTGGTTGACCTTGCAATTGTTGGTCAATTAACGGTAGGGCTTTTTCAGCAAGCTTACCTTGCACGGGCATGATTTCTGGCGTAATAGCCGCCAAGAATGGGTCAAATACTTTGCTGTCTTGAGTCACAGGCATCGCCACATGAGCACTGCCCGCAAACACGACTAAACCCGTTTTTCCGCCTTTTCGCGCAACTAACAAATCGCGTATTTTCTGTTTGGAACGCTCAAGGCGGCTTGGTGGGAGATCTTTTTGCAGCATCGAGTCGCTATTATCAAGCACCACAAGCAGAGAGGCTTTATCTTCGCCAAAGGGAGAAGATTCACGTTGCCATGTTGGGCCTGCACAAATCACAATGGCGATTAGCACAATCAACATCAAGAGCTTAAGCGGCAGTTGCTTGCGCCAACCTCGCTCGCCTATCGTCAAAGCATTGCGTAAATGTTCGGGCAGAATATCCTTCCAGCTTGGTTTGCTTTCTTCTCGCCAGCGCAACCACACCAAGAAAAACATAGGGATCAAAGCCAGTAACCACAGCGGTCGAATAAAATGAAACTGCGTAAAGAATTGCGTCCAACTAAGAGAATCAAACATCGCTCTCTCCTAATGATGATCGTGTTGCAGCCCTTCTTTTGAGTGTCGCGACGCTGAACGCGAGTAAATGCATGATAACCACTAACGCCATCAAGTAATGGTGAAGACTTTGTTTCGGCCGGTATGTGGTGCTTTCGTAAAGTTGAGGTTCCAGCTTGCCAATCTCGTCGTAGGCAGCCGACAGTTCATCACGGTTGAGTGCTTCAAACGCTTCACCGCCGGATTCTTTCGCAATGCGATGAATCGTGTCCATATCCAACGCGGTTTCACCTATCGTTTCCGGATCACCCATCGCAATCACGTGCACTCGCACGCCTTTGGCTTTCGCAACTTTCGCCGCATCAATCGGTTCGACAAAGCTGCCCGTGTCATTACCATCGGTTAATACAATCGCGACTTTTTCACGGTTTTGCTCTTGTTCTAAAGCACCACGCGACTTATCGCTTTGCTCAAAAACTTTAATCGCTAAGCCAATTGCATCACCAAGATGGGTACTCTGCCCTGCCATTGCCACATCGGTTTGGTTAAGCAGTTCGAGCCACACTTTTTGGTCTGCGGTAAATGGCGTTTGTACAAAAGCGGCATCACCAAAAAGTACCAAGCCTAATCGGTCACCTTTACGAGACTGAACAAACTCCGTAAGCACTTCTTTTGCCGCATCAAGGCGAGAAATTTTTTCACCTGTACGAGACGTGAAATCAGGCTCAGCCATGGAACCCGAAAGATCCACCACCACCATAACATCGCGCCCTAAACTCTCGCGAACTTGAGGCTCGCCTAACACGGTGGGTTTTGCCATCGCACACACCACCAAAAGCCATGAGAGAATTAACGTTGCTCGTTGCCACCAGCTTGGGGTTAACTGGCTTGCACCTTCTGACGGCGTCTCGCCAATCGCTTCCACCAACTGACTAAAAAACGGCACTTTGATCGCCATTTGCTTAGTGCGATATGCAGGCACCAAGTAGTACACCACCAATGGCAGCGGCAAAATCAGAAACCACATTGGGTGAGCAAATTCAAAACCAGACAAACCAGTTAGCGATACAAGAAGATCATTCATGTTGACCTCCCTGATTTGCTTTGCGTTTCAATAGTGGTGATTTCTTTGCCGCGCTTTTTTTAACATCACAACGATGTTCACTCACCCAGTTTTTCGCACGAGCAATAAGCGTTACTCGCTCTTCGTTGGTTAGCGTAACGCTTGGGTCAACAATACTTTGTAGCCAGCGCTTTGAAAGCTCATCGTTAAAGACCACTTGCGAGTTTGCTTGAGAATCTCCGGTTTGCGGATATAGCGCATCGAGCTTGCGCAAAAAGGCGGTATCAAACAATTTCGCGTTACGGCTATCAACATGAATCAACACAATTTTAAGCACAGAGAACAATGCTTTAGGCATTCCTTTGTCGCTCGGTTTGATTTGCGAAATCGTCAACAGAGCTTCTTGTCGGTAGCGGTTACACCACCATTGTTGAGCCAAGCGATACGCGACATACACTAATGCAATGAGCGCAACCGCCGCTAAAATTTTCCAGCCAATAGTTTGCGGATACCAACTCACGCTTGGTGGCACGGCCACATCATGTAGCTCTCTGAGTATGTAGGTACTCGGAGGCGTAGGAAGACCACTCATTTAACGCCCTCCTACCAGTTTTTGAAATTGTTTAATGTGCTCGCCTGTCGTATCGAGTTCGATGTGCGGAAGGTGTTTCATCGCCATAAGTTGAGAGAGTGATTGACGCTGTAAGCTAGTTCGAGCCTCAAGCTTTGCGCTCGCGGCTTCTACCTTTGCTTTGCTGTCTAAATTGAGTTGATACTGCCCATCACCAACCACCCATTTCGATTTTGCCAAATCGTCTGGTAGCGCTTGTTCTAATGGGTCACTGACCATCACTGCGAGAACATCGTTGTGCTGTTGTAGCTGTTTAAGGTGGTCAAGATGGTGCTCCTCGCAGTCGCTCCAGTCGCTGATAAAAATCAAAGTGGATTGTTTGAGCTTCATGCGTTTAATGAGCTCAATCCATTGACTGAACGTCACTTTTTCGGAATTGCGGGAGTCCACATTGAGCGATTGATTGGCTTTAGCGAGACGCTTAAGTTGAGCCAGAAGATCGTTTTGCGAACGCTGCGCCTTGCTGTGAAACAACGCCTGTTGGGACGCGATGACAAAACCAACTCGGTCGCCATCTTTTAACACACGCCACCCGCACATGGCCGCGATTTCTGCCGCGACAACCGATTTCATTACTTGCGTCGAAGCAAAAAACATTGCGCTGCGCTGGTCGACACACACGATCACGTTGCGATCTTTTTCTTCGGTGTAGCTGCGCACGTGCGGCTTGCCTGTGCGCATCGTGACTTTCCAATCCAGGTTACGAATGTCGTCACCCAATTGATAATGGCGCAGCTCTTCGAAGTTCAATCCACGACCGCGAAACAGCGAATTGTGGCGGCCTGAGAGTACGCTACCCGCTTTTAGATGAGGAAGTAAACTGAATGATTCTGCTTGTGCTTGTGCTTGCAAACGTACTAAACGAGCGTAATCGCAGTACAAACGGGGATCCATCCCCTGTGATTTTGGCGCAAGAGTTGGCTTAGCCATAATGCCTCCCGCTTACCCAATTTCTACACAATCTAGCAGCTCTTGCACGACGCGTTGGTGATCGACTCCGTCTGCTAGTGCATCGTAGGTCAAAGAAAAACGGTGGCCCAGTACAGACGGAACCATGGCTCGCACATCGTCAGGAGTGACATGGTCACGTCCTTGCATCCACGCATACGCACGAGCGCATTTGTCTAGTGCGATGGAAGCACGGGGACTAGAGCCAATCTCAATCCATTTTGCTAAGTTTGAATCGGCATAACGCTCTGGCTTACGAGTCGCCATCACTAACGCGACAACGTAGTTTTCCACTAGGTCTGATACCACGATGTTTGGTAACTGACGGCGCGCTTCTAGCACCACGTCTGGCTCGATGTGTTTTGGCGTAATAATTTCGCTGCTGGTTTCCGCACCTAATTCTTCACTGCGCACCAAACGGATGATGTCACGTTCAGCGTCATCTTCTGGGTAATCGACGGTAACCTTCATGATAAAACGGTCCATTTGCGCTTCTGGCAGCGGGTACGTGCCCTCTTGTTCTACTGGGTTTTGCGTTGCAAGCACCATAAACAAGTCTGGCAATACGTGAGTTTTATCGCCTACCGTGATAGTGCCTTCTGCCATGGCTTCAAGCAGTGCGGCTTGTACTTTGGCTGGCGCACGGTTGACCTCATCGGCAAGCACTATGCTGTTAAAAATTGGCCCTGGCTGAAAATGGAGTTGCGGCTTGCCATCCAACTCTTGATAAACCTCGGTTCCCGTCACGTCCGATGGCAAAAGGTCCGGCGTAAACTGGATTCGACCAAAACTGGTGTTTAACAAGTTCGCTAACGATTTTACAGAACGTGTTTTTGCCGTTCCCGGCAAACCTTCTAGAAGAATGTGCCCGTTCGTTAATAACCCGATGACTAAAGCTCGAACCACGTGGCTTTGTCCAATGACGCTTTTTTCTGTTTGTTCGATGAGTTCTTTTATCGCTTGTTGTGCGTGGTTCATAGGGTACCTTTTCAGTGGTTTAAGCCGTCTTTTCAATAGTTAAGTATAAGAACAAATGAAATAACTTAAGGTTATATTCACTATGTTATCTTTGCGGTTCTTCAGATTGGAGAAGTTGTGCAAGACCAACCAACATCGGTAACGCGTAATCAAAGAACATTTTGATTCCCGAACACAGATAGTTTAGTCCAGCCTCGCCATTCGGCGTTTTGATCAGACGGTTTTTCGGACACTCGCCCCAGCAATAAGGCAAGTAGGGACACTGCTTACAATACGTCGGCAAAGATTCGCGTTTTGCCATGCCAAAGGTGTATTGTCGTGTAGAGAAGGCCATGTCATTCAATGAGTGTTCATGAATGTTGGCGAGTTTGTATTCTGGGTATACATAGTGGTCGCAACTGAACACGTCGCCATTGTGCTCAATCGCCAAGCCTTTGCCACAAAACTCAGCTGTCACGCAAAGTTGGGAAGGTTTCCCCATTACTTGCGCTACCGCGGTTTCAAACAGGTTAACCAGTACACGGCCAAGATCGTTATTCACCCATTCTTCAAAGGTCGCCATTAAAAAGCGTCCCCAGTCTTCAGGATCAACCGACCAATCCGTCACAACAGACATTGGATGACCCGGTTTCGCCAGATCACTGCCTTTGGTTGGGATCATCTGTTCGTTCCAAAACTGCGGTGCGGTTGTTTGGAAGTCGTTCGCTTCAACCACCGGTGCAAACTGAATGTATGTCACACCCAATTCTTGGGTTAAAAATCGATACACTTCGAGCGGGTATTTCGCATTGTGTCGATTCACCGTCACCAACGCGTTGAATTTCACGCCATGCGCTTGGAGCTTGTCTACCGCTTTCATCACCAGATCAAACGTCGGCTTACCGCTGCGGGTTTTGCGATATTTATCGTGCAGCTCTCGTGGCCCATCAATCGACAAGCCAACTAGGAAGTTGTGCTCTTTTAAAAACGCACACCACTCATCGTTTAGCAAAATGCCGTTGGTCTGAAGGTCGTTTTCAATGCGAACGCCTTTCGGCTGATGTTTCTTTTGCAGAGCTACGACATTGCGGAAATAGTCCAACCCAAGCAGCGTTGGCTCCCCACCCTGCCATGAGAATACAATTTCTTCGCCATCCTGACTTTCGATGTAGCTTTTCACGAACGCTTCCAATGTTGCGTCGTCCATTTTTGGCTGCTTTTCTTGGTGCAGTAGATTTTCTTTATGCAGATAAAAGCAGTACTGACAATCGATGTTGCATTTTGCTCCGCCCGGCTTTGCCATCACATGGAATCGACGGTCATACGCGCCCGAAACTGGTGCTTTAGAAGCCGTTTTAAGAGGAACAATAGGCATGGTAGTAGAATGGCGAGGGGAAATCTTACTCATACGTTTCTCACTATTAAATATACCCAAATAACCTCGTAAGCGTAGTGCAGTAAACGGGAAGCTATTTGGGTATATAGCGCTCCGAAGAGCGCTATGGATTATCGATGTTCTTTATTACTTAGAAGACTTAGGTACGAATGAACCTGCTTCCATGCGAGGTGGGAACTCTTTAAACGTACCCATTACCTCTTTCACTTTCTCTACCGCTGGCATCATTAGGAATGAACGCTCGTACATCCAACGAGAGTAACCCATACCTTGGTCACCACGTTCGAATGGGTCGATGCTCAAATCGAAGATCAATGGAACACGAAGTTTAGTGAATGGTTTACGCCATACATCCATACCCGTTTCATTTTCTTGGATCATGAAGTGGTATTTGTATTTACCGTAACGTAGTGCAACCAAGTCACCGTCATCACTCCAGTAAACGAACTCGTTACGAGCAGACTTGTCTGACTTACCTGTGATGTATGGCAATTGGTTGTAACCATCTAGGTGAACTTTGTAGTTCATCTTGCCAATTTTCTTGCCTTTCAGTAGCTCGTCTTTAACTTTAGTGTCACCTGCTGCGGCAACCAATGTTGGGAAGAAGTCTTCAAGAGACATCATGCCATTAAAGGTTTCGCCAGCTTTGATGTGACCAGGCCATTTGATGAGAGCAGGAACACGGAAGCTGCCTTCCCAACCTGTATTCTTCTCACTACGGAATGGCGTCATACCTGCGTCTGGCCATAGGTCAACCATCGGGCCGTTATCTGTGGTGTAAACGATGATAGTGTTGTCATCAACACCAAGATCTTTCACTTTTTTCAGTAGTTCGCCGATTTGGTCATCGTGCTGTTTCACACCGTCAGCGTAGAAACCAGCACCGGTTTTACCTTGGTACTCTTCAGGAACGTGCGTGAAGTTGTGCATGCGAGTGGTGTTAAACCAAACGAAGAATGGCTTGTCTGCCTTAACTTGCTTGTCGATAAACGTTTCAGCCGCTTCTAGGAACTCACCGTCTACTGTTTCCATACGTTTGCGAGTTAGAGGGCCGGTATCTTCAATTTTGCCATCAGCGTAAGAATGGATAACGCCGCGAGGGCCAAATTTTTTCTTGAACTCTGGATCTTTAGGGTAATCCACGTTCTCTGGCTCTTCTTCCGCGTTCAAGTGGTATAGGTTGCCGAAGAACTCATCAAAACCGTGGTTGGTAGGAAGGTGTTCGTCTCGGTCACCTAAATGGTTCTTACCAAATTGTCCGGTTGCGTAACCCATTTGCTTAAGCATGGTTGCAATCGTTGGATCTTTTTCCGAGATACCTTCCGGAGCGCCTGGTAAGCCCACTTTTGATAGACCAGTACGTTTTGGCATTTGACCAGTGATGAATGCAGAACGGCCTGCTGTCGAACTTTGCTGTGCGTAGAAGTTAGTGAACTTCGCACCTTCTTTAGCAATGCTATCGATGTTTGGCGTGTTGTACGCCATCATGCCTTGGTTGTAGGTACTAAGGTTCCAGTAACCAACATCATCACCAAAGATGACAAGAATGTTGGGTTTGTCCGCTGCGTGTGCAACTGCAGATGCAGCGCCTAATGCTAACGTACATGCGTTAAGTACGAGTTTTTTACTGCTCGTTTTGGTCGCATTTTTCATATTATCTCCAAGAGTTCGCTAGTGCGTAAAAAATGGTATTCGCTTTTCAATACCATTGTTGATATAAGATAAAGCACTAATTTCAGGCGATAAATGCAGTCAAAATTAGTTAACCTATAAATTAAATTTATGAGTAACGTTATGGACTTGAATTTGATCCAAACTTTTCTTGTTGTCGCGGAGTTCCAATCTTATACAAAAGCCGCGGAACAATTGGGGCTTACGCAACCTGCTGTGAGCGCTGCAATAAAGCGTTTAGAGCAAGTCGTAGATAAGCAATTATTTGTGAAAAAAGGACGGGGAATTACGCTGACATCCGCGGCGTATCAACTACTGCCTCAGTTTGAGCAAGCGGTGAGTATTATTGATAATGCTATCACGGAGAAGAAGCACTTTGAGGTGTGCTGTTCAGAGATTCTGCTGCACATTATGAGCCCGATAAAAAATGCCATTTTTTACGAGTCACCTCCCGAAAAATACATCTTGTTTGAGCTTTTAAGACAACAAAAAGTAGATCTTGTAATTGATACAGTGGTCACAAAAGATGCGGCGTTTGTTATGGAGGAGGCGTACGAAGAAAAGGCCGTCATTATTTGTCGAGAGCAACACCCTCGAATCCAAGGCACTTTGAGCAAAGAACAATTTTATGATGAAACTCACTGTTTGTTTTCAGGCAAATGGAACAACATGTCGGGTTTTGAGCAACTTGCTCAAGAAACCATTTTGGAAAGAAAAGTGGATCTCGTCACATCTTCGCTTGCTGGTATGGCGTTGTACGTCGCACAACGCGATTGTTTAGGTCTAGTGTCTCAATCTTTTGCGAACAAATGGAGCAAAGCCCTTAAGCTTCAAGTTCTGCCTTGCCCCATTTCTATATGCACTATCCCTTACAAGTTCGTCTACCATAAACGTGAGTTAAACAACCCTGCTCATATTGCATTGCGAGAGAGAATCAAAACGCACCTAGCAGCCGCGCATTACGAACCTATTTCTTTGTAGTCACGGTCGCTTTGAGCTGTTGAATAACTTCCTCAGGAGCATGTGCACCAAGCTGCTTGGTGCACTGTTCAAAGGCAAATGCAACGCCGCCTTGTCGATAGTTTCTCGCCAACACTTCGCACTGGGCATAAAGATGCCGTGGGTCGCCACCAACTTCAAACGCCTTGTTTAACGCCTTACTCGCTTCTAATACGTCGGATTTCTCCAACGCTAAACCGTACACATACCAATACTGAGCGTTATCTTTCGCGCTTTCTGCGGCCTGTTTTAAATACTGATTAGCTTGTTTGCTGTTGCCTTGTCTTAACAGCGCAAGCCCTGCACTGTAAGGCAGCGAACTTGATTTCGGTTGTGCTTTCATTCCCGCATTCAGAATTTGTACCGCTTTGGCTTCATCACCTTGTCGGCGATACATGTCCGCTAAATTGACGTAGCTATTTTCGAAATAAGGTTCGATGTCGATAGCTTGTTGATACAGTTCTATCGCTTTATTAGCCTCTCCCAAACTACGATATACATTGGCTAAGTTAGTTCGCCCAAATCCGCGATCGGCATTAAAGCGTTGAATGTCCATGTATTCATCTAACGGTTTTTGAATGCGCTCTCTTTGTAGCGGATTCATTTCCCCATAATGACTGACTAGCGCAGCTGCCGCTTCGGTTCGCACCGACAACACTGGATCACTCAGCAACGGCTGTAAAATCTGCCAACGGTCACTAAAGTCATACCCTGCCGAGCCAGCAACAGCACCCAGTCGAATCATCTCGTTCTCATGTTTCACGGCGCGCGCAAGCGCAACCAACGAATTCTGGCCAGTATTGCCTGCCATTCGCTCTAAAGCCGATGCGCGAATGATGTCACTGTTGGAAGAATCTTGAGCCGTATAAGCCAAGGCATCTGAACCACCTCTATGACCTATCGCGTCTGCATAAAATGCGACCGAAAAGTGCTGAGTGTTGCGATACTTTGATTTTGGGAACCATTGACCAATCTGCTCATCGGCCCACTTCGCATCTTTATCATCATGACAAGCAGTACAAACATTGGGCGTATTAATATGCTTGCTTAAATCTGGGCGCGGAACGTGCCAACTGTGGTCTCTACGCGGGTCTACCTGCATATAAGTCGTCTCCGGCATGTGGCACGTTGTGCATTTCGATGCTTCGGTGTTCGCTTGATGAAAGGTGTGGTTTTCTGGCAGATAATCTGACGCTACATGGCATTGCGCACATACTACTTCTTCTGGGATTTTAAGTTGGGCGGAATGTGGATCGTGACAATTTGTGCACGTTACGCCTTTCTCTGCCATAGCCGATTGCAAAAACGAGCCGTAAACATAGTCCTCATCGTAAATTTGGCCATCGTGATAATAGAGCTCAGGGGTAATTAAACTCAGGCGGTACTTATCAAGAAACGCACCTTTGACGTGATCCGCTTCTTCATTCAACTGGGTACGTCGACTGTGGCACTGAGCGCAAGTTTGAACTTGGTTGGTTGGCACAATGTCTTTTGGCTGAAGCGTACTGTGCCCTTCTTTATAGACCCACACTTTGACTGCGGCTGAAAGATCGCGAGAAAAACCATAATGATTCGCGGTGGCAATTGGCATTCCGTTTTGCTTGGCCTGTTCCGCCATTTCCACGTGCTGACTTGCCGGGCCATGACACGCTTCGCAGCTGACGTTGATTTCCGACCACGTTGTTTGATAAGTATTGCTTTGCGCGTCGTAGTTTTTCTTCAAGTTGGTTGAGTGGCAATCAGCGCACATGAAGTTCCAGTTTTGCCCTGTATTGGCCCAGTAAAACTCATCGGTTGTGGTCGTGTCTGGATATAAATGAAACCAACGTTGCCCGCCTTGTTCCACACTTCTCGAATCCCAAGCAAAAGGAATCAGTTGTATGCGTCCATCATCAAATTCCACCATGTACTGTTGTAATGGCACCCAACCAAACGTATAGCTGATTTTGTAATCATGCCACTGTCCATCTGGCCCTTGGATGTTGACCCAATATTCATCGCCTTTGCGATAAAAACGGTTTGCTTTGCCCTGATGCTCAACGGCTTGATTGTCGAAGTTACCCAGTACGGATTCTGAATCAGCATGGCGCATCGCCATATCATGATGCGAGCCTTGCCACGTTTCCACTTCGACTTGGTGACAATCGATGCACGTTTCGTTACCAATAAACTGAGCTTGAACAACTTCTGTTGGAGTTTGGGCGTTTTGCTGTCCAAACAGAGAAAAACTGACGAGTATAGCAAGGCTCACTATTGCCTGCTTCCAACTTGCCCACTGAGTCATAACGATCCTTGTTATTCTAATTTTCTTCTTCATCAACTGTAGGATGATTTTTTCTTTTTGGACAAGTAATTACATGAGTTTTAAGAAAAACTTAAACGGTGCGCAAAAAAAGAGGCTCCTCAGAGCCTCTCGATTTGGAGTTTTGATCGTGCAACAAACCTACTTATTCGGGTTCTCTTGCAGTTTCTCCATCACTTGATCAAGCGAGAAACTTGCGGCTTTTTGCCTTGGCGGGAACTCTTTGAAGGTTTCTAGGAATCGACCAACATACGTTTGTGCTGGTACCAACATGTAGGCACGATCAAGCATCCAATCGTAGTAAGTGTTGGAGGTAACATCCGCAACTTCATAAGGGTCCATGCGCAAGTTGAAGATCTTCGGCACACGTAATTTGGTGAATGGTTCAGCCCAAATACGCAACGTACCTTTTGCACGTTGTTCCATGAAGACCAATTTCCACTTGTTGTAACGAAGCGCAGTTAAATCGCCATCGTCCGAGAAGTAGAAAATCTCTTCACGCGGTGCTTTCTCTTCTTTACCAGTGAGGTATGGCAGGAAGTTATAACCATCTAGGTGAACTTTGAATTTCTTATCACCCGCGCTGTAACCTTTAAGCAGTTTCTCTTTGATGTTGTCATCACCAGCGGCGGCTACAAATGTAGGCATCCAGTCCATGTGGTGCATGATGTCATTCGAGACAGAACCCGCTTTAATTTTACCTGGCCAACGTACCATTGCAGGAACACGGTACGCACCTTCCCAGTTGGTATTTTTCTCGCCACGGAATGGCGTTGTACCCGCATCTGGCCACGAGTTCATGTGTGGGCCATTATCGGTTGAGTAGAAGACAATGGTGTTGTCTTTAATACCTAAGTCATCCACTTTTTTCAGTAGCTGACCAACATGGTTGTCGTGCTCTACCATACCATCAGCATAAGTACTGATGCCGGTTTTGCCTTGGTTATCTGGCTTCACGTGAGTACGGAAGTGCATGCGGGTTGCGTTCCACCAAACGAAGAATGGTTTTTTCGCTTTCACGGCACGATCCATGAAGTCGAGTGCCGCATCTAACGTCTCTTCATCCACCGTTTCCATACGCTTACGAGTCAGAGGTCCTGTATCTTCAATTTTGCCGTCAGCGTACGAACGAATCACACCGCGTGGGCCAAACTTCTTACGGAACTCAGGATCTTTAGGGTAATCAACGTTTTCCGGTTCTTCCTCAGCGTTCAGGTGGTAAAGGTTGCCAAAAAATTCATCGAAGCCGTGGTTAGTAGGAAGATGTTCGTCTTTGTCCCCTAAGTGGTTTTTACCAAACTGACCAGTCATGTAACCCATTGGTTTAAGCATTTCCGCAATAGTTGCGTCTTCCGCTTTCAAACCTAGGTCAGCACCAGGAAGTCCAACTTTACTTAGACCCGTTCTGAGCACAGTCTGGCCGGTAATAAAGGTGGAACGACCCGCAGTACAAGATTGTTCACCGTAGTAATCTGTGAACATCATGCCCTCTTTCGCGATGCTGTCGATGTTTGGTGTTTTGTATCCCATCAAGCCAAAGGTGTACGCACTGAGATTGGACTGGCCAATATCATCACCCCAGATGACGAGAATGTTAGGTTTTTCTGCCGCGATACTGCTGCTTGTCGCGCCAATTAAAGCCGCGGCAAGAATCGCTAATCGGCGTTTAACGCCATATTTCGCTGTCATATAAACCTCTGTGTGTATTAGAAAAGTGCTTCCTGCAACAGAATGTATAGTTCACAACCTCCGGATTTGCGAATATTCAAAATGAGAATAAAGGCAATGGGGTTTAATAATTTCCGCGAACATGTTCACACGGCAACAACAAAGATCTGAAGGCGTTTAGATAAGAGAAGATTCGCTAACGCAAGGAATGGCAGGAAGAGATAACAAACGATTAAAGGGTTGCGAAATAGATAAAATAAAAACGGTTCGCGCCGACAACCAAGATAGATCATCACTGCGAACCGTTGGGGGTTCAAATACGCTTAGGATTAACCTTTCGCTTGTTGAACTTTACTTAGGTTCTTCATTTGTTCCATCACTTTATCAACCGAGAAGCTTGGGATCTCTTGACGTGGTGGGAACTCTTTGAATGATTTCAGAACTTTCGCTACTTTCGCTTGAGCAGGAACAAGCAAGAATACGTGGTTGAACTGCCATGTTTCGTAACCGAAGCCTTGGTCGCCCTTCTCTAGTGGGTCAACTTTAAGGTCGAAGATCATTGGTATACGTAGGTTTGTGAACTCTTTCGTCCAAACATCCCAACCTTCATGCTCTTGGATCTTAAAGTGAAGCTTGAAGCGCTTGTCACGCATTGCCAACAAGTCGCCATCGTCTGACCAGTAGAAGAACTCATCACGAGCAGACTCTTTGTCTTTACCCATCAAGTAATTCATTTGGTTGTAACCATCTAAATGGTTTTTGTATGTGCGATCAGCAGACGATGATTTGTAGCCTTTCAGCAAGTCTTGCTTGATGGTGTTGTTACCCGCCGCAGAAAGCAGTGTTGGGAACCAGTCTTCACCCGCAAAGATGTCGTTTAACTTCGTATTTGGTGCAATGTGTCCAGGCCAACGAACCATTGCTGGTACGCGGAAGCCGCCTTCCCAACCTGTGTTTTTCTCACCACGGAAAGGACCAAATGCTGCATCAGGCCAGGTCGCGTTCATCGGGCCGTTATCGGTGGTGTAAATCACGATGGTGTTGTCGGCCACTTTCAGATCATCCAGTTTATCTAGCAACTCACCAACCATGTTGTCGTGCTCTACCATACCATCTGCGTATTCACCCAAACCTGTTGTACGGTTTTCTTCTTTCACATGCGTCCAAATGTGCATGCGCGTTGCGTTGTACCACAAGAAGAACGGCTTGTTCGCTTTAACCTGACGCTCCATGAAATTCATTGCCGCGTCTAGCGTTTCTTGGTCGACCGTTTCCATGCGCTTACGCGTCAAAGGACCTGTGTCTTCAATTTTGCCATCTGCATAAGAATGGATTACGCCACGCGGGCCAAAGTTTTTGCGGAACGCAGGATCTTTCGGGTAATCAGGGTTTTCAGGCTCTTCTTCCGCGTTCAAGTGGTAAAGGTTACCCATGAACTCATCAAAACCGTGGTTTGTTGGCAACATTTCATCTTTGTCACCAAGGTGGTTTTTACCAAATTGGCCTGTCGCGTAGCCCATATCTTTAAGTGCCGTCGCCATTGTAATGTCTTGCGGTTGAAGACCTTGTTCTGCACCCGGTAGGCCTACTTTCGTCAAACCGGTACGGATTGGCATTTGACCAGTAATGAAAGTACTACGGCCCGCAGTACAAGATTGTTGCGCGTAGTACGCAGTGAAAAGCGCACCTTCTTGCGCAATTCTGTCGATGTTTGGTGTGTTGTAGCCAAGCATGCCTTGGTTGTAAGCAGAGATGTTACCGTAGCCGATGTCATCACCCATGATAACCAGCATGTTGGGTTTAGAAGCTGCTTGTGCGGCAATCGGAGCTGCCGTTGCAAGCATCGTGAGTACTAGAGTATTTTTGCGAAAGTTCACGTTTTTTATTCCTTCACGTTAAAAACTTCCTTTATGGTATGCCTGCTGAAAAAACGATTGAAGTTATACAAGATATAACCAAATCTCATCTCAACTGGCATAGCGTTGCAATAACAGGCCGGACAATGAGCACATTTACCAACCACTTGTCATCATCGATTTGAATATCTTCTTTATATATTGCATTGATTTTTGATTAATCATTAATGATAATGGTTCGCAATTTCATTATTAATCTGGATATCAACGTGAGCGATCAAGCAACCTTGTCAGTTTTGCCAACCTTAACGTCTGATAGCCAAGATTGTGGTCACTCTTCTTCAGCAGATCATGTACTTACGCTCGATAAGTACACGCAGTCTGTTACGATTCAAAGCCAACCAAAAAAGACG
The DNA here is from genome assembly GCF_043106015.1 of Vibrio sp. GLN_1. NCBI lineage: Bacteria > Pseudomonadati > Pseudomonadota > Gammaproteobacteria > Vibrionales > Vibrionaceae > Vibrio > Vibrio sp. GLN_1. The sequence goes on along the minus strand of NZ_JBICMD010000036.1, from coordinate 535,116 downwards.
GATATCCAACTCACGCCCATTCAGTTTGAACTGCTGCGCACGCTCATTCAACATCAAGATAAAGTACTGACCAAACCTTTCCTCTATCAAACCGTTTTGCAACGTCCGTTCACTGAGCATGACCGAGCGCTGGATATGCACATAAGTCGAATGCGAAAACGCTTGATTGCCGAAGGCATGCCACCAGATCAAATTCAGACAATTCACCGTAAGGGTTACCTATTTAAATCCATAAATAGGTAAAGAAAGCGCGGCTATTTGTCTCGATTTTTGGTATTTCGTCACTTATTTTGCTTTAATTAATGCAAATTCAATTTACTCAAAATAACTCAATGAATTTGCGTCTAATTTTTATACTCTGCATTGCCAGTCTGTTTGCTGGTTGTGCTACTTATGCTGGCCTGAACTTTGACCAACTGTTCGGCCCTCAGTTGGTTCGTGAGCGTACTGCCAGCGTTGAAACGCCGCAGGCAGATTTCTTCCAACGCGAGGTAAAACCTATCGTCGATAACCGCTGTGTGGTTTGCCACGCCTGCTACGATGCGCCATGTCAGCTAAAACTCTCATCGGTAGAAGGGATCGACCGCGGAGCATCGAAAGCGTTGGTTTATGAAGGCACTCGCCTGACAGCTGCTGCACCTACTCGCTTGTTTGAAGATGCAGAAACCACCCAAGAATGGCGCGACGCTGGCTTCCACCCTGTTTTGAATGAACGCGACCAAAGCATGGCGGCAAACCTTGAAGCTGGCCTTATCGCTCGTTTATTGCAACAGAAAGAGCGCCATCCCTTGCCAGACCAAGTGCAATTAGAAGGTTTTGATTTTTCGATTGATCGTGAGCAAACCTGCCCGACAATTGAAGAGTACGAACAGTACGAAAAAGACAACCCAAACTGGGGAATGCCATTTGGTATGCCGAATCTAACCAACAGCGAATACCACACGCTGATGACTTGGCTAGAAAACGGCGCGATCATGAATATGCACACGCCAATCAGTGACCAAGAGCAGGCGCAAATCAATCAATACGAAACACTGCTCAACCATTCAGACCTCAAGAACCAGTTGATGTCGCGTTACATTTACGAGCACTTGTTCCTGTCGCATCTGTACTTTTCTGAGTTGAGCGAAAAACCGCGCTTCTTTACCCTCGTGCGCTCCGCAACGCCACCAGGACAACCAGTAAAACGCATTTCCACTCGTCGCCCTTACGACGATCCGGGCGTTGAACGCGTTTACTACCGAATCATTCCAGAACAAGGCACTATTGTTGACAAAACGCACATGCCATTTGCGCTCAACAAACAGCGCATCAGTAACTGGGAAAAATGGTTTATTGAAGCGGATTACTCCGTTACTCAGCTACCTAGCTACGAGCCAGAAGTTGCAGCTAACCCGATGACGGCATTCATTGATATGCCAGTGAAGTCTCGCTTCAAATTCATGCTTGATAACGCGCAAAACACCATCATGGCGTATATCAAAGGCCCTGTTTGTCGTGGTCAGCTTGCACTTAACGTCATCAATGATCGCTTCTGGGTATTCTTCTTAGACCCAGACAAAGCTGACATTCCTGAGGTTAACGAGTTCTACCGTTCACAAGCAGATAACTTAAAACTGCCAGCCGAACAAGAAAGTAATACGCTTCCAGTCACAAACTGGGTTAAGTACGCACGCCAACAAGCGCGTTATCTTGAAGCAAAATCTGAGTTTACGAACAACTGGTTTAAGCATGGCGAAAACCTATCGACTGACGTCATTTGGGATGGTAACGGCACCAACCCAAATGCAGCATTAACAGTATTCCGTCATTTCGACAGTGCATCTGTAGTTCAAGGGTTGGTTGGCGAGCAGCCAAAAACAGTCTGGATCTTAGATTACGCTTTGCTGGAGCGTATTCACTACCTTTTGGTAGCAGGGTTTGATGTATACGGTAACTTTGGTCACCAGTTGATGACGCGTATGTTCATGGACTTCTTACGTCTTGAAGGCGAGAGTAACTTTGTTACCTTGCTGCCTGCGGATATGCGTCACCAGCTTCAATCGAGCTGGTATCAAGATCAAAGTCCTCAGCTTAGTGACTTTTTGCAACGTAACGTGAAGCCTTTTAATCAACCGACCAGCGTTGTTTACAAAACGGACGATCCAAAAACCGAGCTACTGAACATGATGCGCAAACGCTTATCGCCAGTGCTGCTGCCTCGTTATGAGATTACCGATACTGCGCTTTCAGATAAAACGGAAAAAGAGCTAAAACGTATCGGTCAAGTGCGTGGTGAAGGGCTACAAACCGTCCCACAAATCACGATGCTGATGGTGCGTAGTAAGTCAGGTAAGGACGAACTGTTCACCCTACTTCACAATAATGCGCACACCAATATTTCGAGTTTGTTTGATGAAGAAAGCAACCGAGACTTCGCCAACGACGATATGACCATCGTGCGCGGCGTTGTCGGTAGCTACCCAGCAGCATTTTTCTCCCTTAAAGAAAACCAAGTAAAAGAATTTGTCGATCAGTTTAGCGCGATTCAAAACGAAGCCGATTACGTTAAGTTGTTGGATAATTTTGCGATTCGCCGTAGCTCGGAAAAATTCTGGCCGTTTAGCGATCGTATCCACAATTGGTACCGTACAAATCAACCGATCGAATTTGGATTACTTGACTATAATCGTTTTGAGAATCGATGATGATTTAAGGGGGTTCTCATGGGTATCCGAGACAACATTGCCGCTCTGGAGCAACAAATTTACGTTGCTTGTTCAGAGGGAGACTACGAGACGGTCAACATGCTTGAGCATCAACTCGAATACTTGCGTGGCAAAGTGGAACATCCATTAGATGATGACCCTTATGCCTTAGACACTCGATTCGAGTGGGAAGATGACATGACCAAATAGAAAAAACCTCCGGCATTTACCGGAGGTTTTTGTTTTTAGGTTTGGCTTAAGGCTTGGGTTTAAAAAGCAGAGCTTTATTCTGCCATCAGCTCATCAAGCGCATTAACTGACGCAGCGACTTGCTCGTCCAAAAAACCTTGCTGAGCGTTGTATGTATCTAGCGGTTCAGCAGCAATCTCGATACTTTGGCAAGTGTTCATTAACGCAGTAAGACCTAAACTCCCCGCACTGCCTTTTAGTTTATGAGCGAGATTTTTCACTGCTAGGCTGTCATTTTTTTCTGCTGACTCAACCAACTGTCCAAGTACATCCGCACTGGTATTTCTGAACAAGTCGATGATATGCAGCATTTTTTCTCTGCCTAAAATCTTCATATCGGACTGGATCACGCTTGGATTAATGATGACCATTTCTGGTTCCTCTCGTTGTTGGTGGTCTTGTTCGACCTGATTTTCAATAGTTAGATTGGTATCGCTCGTTTCGCTCAGAGGTAAGCATTCTCCACTTTGCGGAAGCAGTAATTGTTTGCCATCCAGAACATCCTGAATCAACGTAGCAAGGGCTTCTTTCTCAACTGGTTTTGGCAAGTAACCATCAAAACCCGCAGCCAAGTAGCGTTCCACTTCTTCCGCAAAAACATGAGCAGACACCGCAATCATAGGTGTCGGTGACAGCGCTTTGTCACCAGGCTTGTTACGTTCGATGCGTTTTAAGCGTTGAATCAAATCCGTGCCGTCACAATCAGGTAAATTGATGTCAACAAGCGCGATATCAAAATCTTGTTTATCAATGATTCGTTCAGCTTGCAGACCATCTTCCGCCATCACAACTTGATGCCCCATGCTCTGGAGGAAACCTTCCGCCACCACGCGGTTTACTTCATTGTCTTCGACCAACAACACTTTGGCTTTCACCTTGCAGCGAGCGCTCGCCACGACACCGATTTCAACAGGTTCGCTTTCTTCAAGTGGGATGGAGAACCAGAAACGGCTGCCTTCGCCCTCTTCTGAGTCGACTTCGAGCACGCCGCCCATGGCTTCGACGATACGTTTGCTGATCGCCAAACCAAGCCCTGTACCACCGATTTGGTTCAGACCACCTTCTGCTTGCGTGAAGGCATCAAACAGAGTTTTCTGATCTTTTTTCGAAATGCCGATACCTGTGTCTGAGACTTCAAATAGCACTTGCGATTCGTCTTCTGGATTCAGGCTGACGTAAATATCAATTTCACCGTCTTCAGTGAATTTGATCGCGTTACCCACTAGATTGTTCAGCACTTGGCTAATGCGCGTTACATCCCCTTTCCTGTATCGGCTGACGTCACTTTCAATGTGGTAAGAGAACAGCAGTTGTTTCTCTTGCGCTCGGCTGTTCATCAGTTGGAACGTGTCTTCAACCATTTGATGTAGGTCGAAGCCCAAGCGGCGAATCTCAAGATGGCCGGCTTCAATTTTCGAGTAATCCAGAACGTCATTTAAGATGGCAAGCAAGGTTTTACCACTGCGGTTGATGATCTCCGCGTAACGCTTTTGAATTGGGTTTAAACCAGAATCCATTAACAAACGAGCAGTACCGAGCACGCCGTTCATTGGCGTTCGAATTTCATGGCTCATTGTCGCTAAGAAGGCTGATTTCGCGCGGCTCGCCTGCTCGGCTTCATTACGCGCCTGAGCGTGGTTCACGACCTCTTCATTCAAGCGCAGGTTTGCTTGTCTCAACTGCGAAGTACGCTGCTCAATCAATTCTTCAAGGTGTTCTTTGTGCTCTTCCAGTTCTCGTTTGGCTTTTGCTTCCCCTTCTGCCACCACTTTGAGCGCTTGGGCGGTATTGCGAGCGGTGATGATTGCTTGCCCCATGTGCGCAAGTTCGTCTTTACCTTTAACTTCTAGCTCAACAGCCAAGTTGCCTTGGGCAACAGAAAGCAGCGCAGCAGAGTATTCCGCCAGACGTTTCACTACCGACACGTACACCACACGCCAAAGGATAAGCACAACCACAATCAAACCGACAATCGAGATCACCGTTAGTGACCATTGGGCAAATTTCAGGGTATTGGTCAGCTGGTCAACGGCAAACGTGGTGGTTTTGTTGGAATCGTCCACCAGCTTGTTTACGGTGCTGTTCAGTTCAGAAAACAGCTCCAGCGTTTTTTGCATCAACTGTTGAGATTGCTCGTTGTTTTCGTATTGTTGCAGCAAAATGGTAAATACAACTTGGCGCTTACCGAGCTCGGTGAGCAATTGGCTCATCTGCTTTGAACGTGTTGGGTCTTCGACCGCTAAGACGCGGCGTTTCATGATCTTAAGATTGTTTTCAAATGCCGTCTGGATTTGTTGGATACGATCAACGTTGGTCAGAGTGCGTGCTTCTTCTATTTGATTAAGCATTTTAAAAGCGAGAAGATGCAGCTCGTGCAGACGCTCGGTTAGGTCAAGATCGACTTCAACCAAGGCATCGAGCGCTTGATAGACTTGGTCTTTTTTATTCGCTTCTAACAGGTCATAAATATGGGTTACGTTAGCAACCGCAATCGTGCTGGTGTTTTGCACTTGAGTACGAGTGAGCTGTTCTAATTCTTCACTCAGCAAGCGCATTTCTTCAACACGAGTATCAATTTCTTTCGCGAGCCACAACTTTCTTTCAACCGTGACACCAAGCTCCGCGAGGTTATTGATCACATTCTGAACGTTGCTTTCAAGTGCATCGAGCAGTTTTGAATCAAACGACTCACCGCCTAGCTCTTTAATGTGCGTCAACAGCGATTCAAGTTGTTCGAACAACACTCGCCCGGCTTCTTTCCTCTCTTGCTCATTTTGCGCATTAGAGAGCATTTGCACCGATGAAATGATTCGAGTACTCAATTCTGAGACTTGTCGCGCTTCTATCATGGCGGGGATCGCGGCATCTACCACGTTCCTTTCTGTTTTTGCCACCAGCGAAAAGCCGGATACGCCAATCAATGCTGATAACATGACCAGCATTGCCATCGCTATGAATGACAACAGAAGTTTACGACCGATGCTTGCGGTTGCTAGCAACATATTTTCATGACCTTAATGTTCGTGTTCGGCGACATATTACGTTATATTTTGCAGTGTTTACTTAATCTATGCCAACGAACTTCATTTCATGGTTATAAATCAACGCTCAATTCGTACAATTTTCAAGCATTCAGTCTTGGCAGCGTCACTTTGCGCTTCACTGCCTTCTGTGGCCGCTGAAAAGATCTGTGCGATCTACCCTCATTTAAAGGATTCTTACTGGTTATCAGTAAACTATGGAATGGTCTCTGAAGCAGAGAAACAAGGCGTCAACCTGCGCGTATTAGAAGCAGGTGGCTACCCAAATAAAAGTCGTCAAGAGCAGCAACTTGCGCTGTGTACCCAATGGGGTGCGGATGCCATTATTTTAGGCACGGTTGATCCTCACGCCTATGAACACAACTTAAAAAGTTGGGTCGGCAACACGCCCGTATTTGCAACAGTCAACCAACTCGATCTTGATGAAGAACAGAGCACACTGCTCAAAGGCGAAGTCGGTGTCGATTGGTATTGGATGGGTTACGAGGCCGGTAAGTACTTAGCCGAGCGCCATCCAAAAGGCTCAGGTAAAACCAATATTGCCCTACTGCTTGGCCCGCGTACTCGTGGTGGCACTAAGCCTGTCACAACAGGGTTTTATGAAGCTATCAAAAACAGCGACATCCACATCGTTGACTCCTTTTGGGCAGACAACGACAAAGAGTTACAGCGTAACCTGGTGCAGCGCGTGATTGATATGGGGAACATTGATTACATCGTCGGCAGTGCGGTCGCCATAGAAGCAGCCATCAGTGAATTGCGCAGCGCAGATAAAACCCATGATATTGGTTTGGTATCGGTGTATTTGAGTCACGGTGTGTATCGTGGTCTTCTGCGCAATAAAGTGCTTTTTGCTCCGACAGACAAAATGGTGCAGCAAGGCCGCCTGTCTGTCATGCAAGCGGCTCACTATTTACGCCATCAACCGTATGAAAAACAGGCATCGCCAATCATCAAACCACTGACGCCAAAGACGCTTCACGATGACACAATTGAAGAATCGTTATCTCCGTCAGAATATAGGCCGACATTCAGCATAAAGGCTGTTGATTGATGCGCTAAAAAAGTGTTTTATTGATAGATAACCAGTTCATAATCATAAAATCGGAATAACTTGATGCAAAAAACGACTCGTACCATGCCTGCGCATAAACACGTGGCATTGGTTGCCCACGACAATTGCAAACCTGAGCTCCTTCGCTGGGTAAAAGAGAATAAAGAAAAGCTGCAACGCCATTTCTTGTACGCTACAGGCACAACTGGCCACATGCTGAGCAAAGAAACTGGCTTAGCAATTAAGAGTATGATCAGCGGCCCGATGGGTGGCGACCAACAACTCGGAGCATTGATTTCGGAAGGTAAAATCGATGTGTTGGTCTTCTTCTGGGATCCACTAAACGCCGTACCTCACGACCCTGATGTGAAAGCCCTACTTCGTATCGCGAGTGTTTGGAACATCCCAGTTGCGACTAACCGTGCAACGGCAAAATTCCTCTTCGACTCTCCTCTTTTAGAACAAGAAGTCGACATCGAAGTGCCAGATTACGAAGCTTACCTTGCAGAACGCATGTAAATCGACGTAATCGAATAGATAAAACAAAGGCGATACTGAGTATCGCCTTTGTTGTTTTTAACGGTTGAAAAAGTGCGTTTAGCGTGAGGTAACGATTGGGTAGTCGCCACTTACGAGTTCTTGCACAAATGCAGAACCTGCCCCCGTATGCGTGATCCACACTTTCTCTTTTGCACGAGTAATTGCGACATAGAACAGTCGGCGCTCTTCGGCATACGGGAATTTGTCTTTGGACTCGGTCAACGCACCGTCGATGTGAATCTGCTTCTTCTTCGCTGGGAACTGCCCTTCATCCACAGCCAAAATAATCACAAAATCGGCTTCTCGACCTTTACTCGCATGACAAGTCATAAAACGAATATCGAGATTCGGGAATCGTCTTAACCAGTCATCATACAAATCGGGTTTATGGTAATGGTTACGGCCAAGCAGCAGTACAGACTTAGTTTGTTTCGCTTGTTGATTCAATTGATCGAGGATTTTCTCAACTTGGTTGCTTGGCGCTGTGTGCACGCTCTTTTGCTTGCGTTGTTTGTGGCTGTTGAGCGTCTTCGGTAATTGTGATGGGTTTTGCTGCACGAACGTATTCGCCACATCGCCAATTTGATTATTGAAACGATAAGTCGTGTCTAGGTGATGTACCGTAGAGTGAGCGAATCGCTCTTTAAACTCAGTAATCAAGTCCACATCTGCGCCCGCAAACTGGTAAATCGCTTGCCAGTCATCGCCTACGGCAAACAAGGTTGCGCCAGGCTGCTTCTCTGTTGATTCACATAACGCTTCGATCAACGCCAAACGATCTGGAGAGATATCTTGATACTCATCGACCATAACAAAACGCCAAGGCGATACGAACTTCCCTTTATTCACGTAATCCGTTGCTCGACTTATCATGGTTGGGAAATCGACTTGATTGCTCTCTTTGAGCATTTTTTGCCATGCAGAAAAGCACGGCCAACACAGTGCTAATTCGCTATTGAGGCGCGTATAGTCTTGGTGATCCACCAACTTCTCTTGCACTTGCTTTTTCGTTAAACCAACAGCAGCTAAATGCGACAATTGAGAATCCAACCAAGCAATTAGCTTCGGATTTTCCGAATGGCTACCCAGCTCATCATCACCTTTCAGGTAAGCAATAGGCCATTTATCTAAATGCTTTTGCCAACGTTTGAAATTTGTTGGTGTCATCCAGTGCTTTTTCAACCAGTCGACACACCAAGCCGTGCGTTGGTTATCGTCTAATGCAAGAGGGCTAATTTCGACAGGCTGCTGCTCGACTTGATTAAGAATGTACAAGCCGAGTTGATGAAAGGTATTGACTCTTACGCCTTCTGCCGCCAAACCGACTTTATCAACCAAACGCTCTTTCATTTCTTTCGCGGCATCTCGGCCAAACGCAAGCATCAAAAGTTCTTCCGCTTGAGCTTGATGGCTTTGAAGTAAGTAAGCCACTCTTGCAGTCAATACGCTGGTTTTACCCGAGCCTGCCCCAGCCAAAACAAGGTTGTGATCATCATTGAGCAACACTGCGTATTGTTGCGACAAGTTCAGCGGAGACGATTCAATGCGGTTGAACAAGACTTCCCAATTAGGACGTTCGTTTTCCAACCATTCGTGATTGCGCTCTCCCAGCGTATGAGAGGTGTCAACCAACCAAGGCTCAATTTCACCCATGCGATTAGGCATGCGCATTTTAGCTTCGTCTAGGCTGGTCTTGATTTCTGCTAGTTCTTGATTGAGTTTCTCTACCCACGCCATAACTTGAGAATGAGAAAGATAGGCAGGAAGGTGTTTGAGCTGGTACAACTCTTCTTCCCATTTAGGAAGGTACTCCGCCAGTTTTCGGCACTGAGTGTTGTGCCACTCTTGATATTGACGCACAGCTTCTAACGCAAACTTGCGACATTGAGGCCAAGGTAAACCTTGTACTAACCAACTTTGTTGCTTGCCATCTTGCTCGTGAGCAAAGAACTGAAGCGAGCTCCAAAACAGGCCGCGTTTCACGTTGACTTTACCGTTCCAGACGGTGAAAGGAATATGCTCTTCACTGCCAATTGAGCTTAATAAAACACTGTTCTCTTTTATTTCGACATGATAATACTCATTTTGAATAAAAAACTGTGCTTTGCTGGTGGCAGTAAGCTGCATGAAACGTGCGCCTTTTAAGTGAGAAGTTGTCGATTTATATCATTTTAGGGCTTCAAATTGTAGCAGCGACCGCCACCTAAATACGCATCTTCCTTGATTCTTTAATAAAATTCACATTACTGCTGATTTTGTGAACATAATTGTCATTACTTCAACGCTATAAACCCAAACTCTAGACGGTTTTCGCATCCGAAAACTGCTCTGCATTCTTAAGTCAATGACATTTCTGTCGATTTCATAACCAAGCGTGATTTTTTCTTAAATTAAATCATAAACACGCTATAGTGAGCTTGGTAACATATCCAAACAACTTCAAGATGATAGCGCCCGTGAAAGCCATTTGTTTTAAGGCTCAATTAGTGAGCGTTAACCGTGAGAACGTCAACTTTCTAACGCCGTCATCCTTGAGTGAAATTGGGAATTTTTCTCCGTTTTTATCGGAAATGTAAGGCGCATTGTGCAAGCAGCTTCTAAATTTCGCCTCTATTGGGCAAATAAAACCATTAACTACAGCATTCTTATATTGATCACCCTGTTGGGTGTCGTTATTCCTGCTTGGTACTTCGGACAAAACACCTTGATCACACCTCTCATACTAGGTGTGATTGCCGCTGCACTAGCGGAAAGTGATGACAGCTTTATGGGACGAATCAAAGCTCTGATTCTCACGTTTATCTGTTTCGCGGTTGCGGCCTTCTCTATTGAAATACTGTTTCACACCCCTTGGCTGTTTGCCACGGGTCTGTTTATTTCCACGTTTGGCTTTATCATGCTTGGCGCAATTGGGCCGAAATATGCCAGTATCGCATTTGGTTCGTTGCTGATCGCCATTTACACCATGCTCGGTGCGCACGAAAGCACGAATATTTGGTTCCAGCCGTTGTTACTGCTAACTGGTGCCGCTTGGTATTACTTTATGTCGATGATCTGGCAAATGTTCTGGCCGTTGCAGCCGGTACAATTAAGCCTCGCGAACGTGTTTCTTGCGCTTGCTAATTATCTCGATGCCAAAGCCAAGCTTTTCCACCCAGTCACGAACCTTGCACCGCAACCAATGCGTATTGAAGCGGCTCGCCTTAATGCTGCTACGGTCACCGCACTCAATGCGTGTAAAGCAACGCTACTCACCCGTTCCAAGCGTGGTCATGTAGACGGCCCAAGTGACCGATTCTTGAATATCTATTTTATTGCGCAAGACATTCACGAACGCGTGAGTTCGAGCCACTACCGCTACCAAGATTTGGCAACGGAGTTTGAGCGTTCAGACGTGCTGTTCCGCTTTAAATATCTTCTTGAGACACAAGCGCAAGCTTGCCGGGATATTGCTCAAGCCATTCAACTCGGCAACGAATACACTCACACCGATGAGTCGATTCTGGCTTTAGCAGAACTACAAAATTCACTGGCGTATTTGGAAGAGCAGCAACAAGGTCATTGGAAGCGTTTGTTAATGCAGCTGACTTACCTGTTCAATAACCTCGCTACGGTTGAAAAGCAGCTTAACAACATCAATAACCCAGATGCCGAACGCCTAGAAGAAGACACGCTTGCCGATACTAACCCACATACGTTGAAAGCGATGTGGCAACGCATTTCGGCTAACCTTCATAAAGATTCGATGCTGTTTCGACATGCGCTACGTATGTCAATTGCGCTTACTATTGGGTACGGCATCATTCAGCTGTTTGATATTGACCGCGGTTACTGGATTTTGCTTACAACGCTGTTTGTATGCCAGCCGAACTACAGTGCGACGCGCCAAAAACTTACAGCTCGTGTGATCGGTACTTTAGCGGGGTTATTGATTGGCGTACCGCTGCTAACGTTCTTCCCTTCTCAAGAAAGTCAGTTGGTGTTTATCGTTGTTTCGGGCGTGATGTTCTTTGCATTTAGGATGAACAATTATGGCTACGCGACCGGATTTATCACCTTGTTAGTCTTGTTCCTGTTCAACCAGTTAGGTGAAGGCTACGCAGTGGTGCTTCCTCGGCTTGCCGATACACTGATTGGCTGCGCGCTAGCCGTCGCGGCTGTGATGTTCATTTTACCTGACTGGCAATCGCGAAGACTGCATAAAGTGATGTCTGATGCGATAGATGCGAATAAACAGTATTTGGATCAGATCATCGGCCAATATCGTATCGGTAAGAAAGACAACCTGAGCTACCGCATTGCTCGTCGTCAGGCTCACAATAATGATGCGACATTGACGTCAGCAATCAGCACAATGCTTGCTGAACCAGGTAAGTATCGCGCAGCCGTCGATGAGAGCTTCCGCTTTCTGACGCTCAACCACGCCATGCTCAGCTACATCTCTGCTTTAGGTGCCCATCGTACTCGCATCGAAGATGAATCCATTCATAAACTGGTTCTGGATGCTCACCGTTGTATCCACCAGCATTTGGATGTGTTGCATCAACAATTACACCAACATTGCGAAGAGTGCGATTTATCCAACATTGACGATGCGGGACTTGAGCAGCGTTTGAACGAATGGCGCGATGAGGATGACAGCTCGGCGCGTATGGTGCTTCAACAACTCCACCTTATTTATCGCATGTTGCCTGAGCTTCACTCGCTGGCGAGCAAATTTGCCGTTCGTGTGAACTAACTCGACCTTAGAGAGACTAACTTAAAGGTGCATGTGACTTAACATGCGTTCTTTATGCAATTAGGGAAGCACTTTTGCTTCCCTTTTTTAATTTTAGATAACCCGAAGTAGGTAAAATTACCTTTCATAGGAAAAGTCTTACGTATCACTTAACGCACCTTGACAATACTCGGACAAAAAACCATCGATCAAATTCTAATCTAATTCTATTGAATAAGTATGTTGTGTGGCCACGGAGGCCGTTAAACAGGACATGAAGGATAAACCTGAGTACAGCGAGGATACAGAGATGAAAGCGCAACAATTTAAAGAGCTAAAAAAGAAGCTTGGAGACCTGACAGCAAGTCAGTTAAAAACATTGCAAGGCGAAATCAGCATGACGCTGAACAAAAAGGAAAAGCCATTGCTCTCCACTGAAGAGCGTGAAATGTTATCTAAACTGTTTGTTTGATTAAGTTATTGATATAAATCACTTGCACGTTTTATAAACACTTTCTATGCTAACAGCAGCATAATAAGTGGAATTATAATCATGCCAGTTTCAGGGATTCACTCCGGTCAACAAATCATGCAGTTGTCGCACAAGATGGCGGATAAAGCTGCAAACGAAATTCAACAAACCTTCGTAAAAGGCGGTGAAGACTTATCATTCAATAAAGTCGAACTCGCTAAAAACGTGGCTTTCGCCGCGAACCCTTCCCTAGCCGCACATGCCACTGTTATCGAACCTCTTATCGAAGTTACTCAAGCCGCAAGTTACAACCGTATTGGTGCGTCCGTTGTGGAAAAAAATAACGAGGTAATTGGCAGCCTTCTCGACATTCACGTCTAAAGAAACCAAGATAAAAAATAATACCTAACTCCCTTTCCAGATATTCAAGAGCACCGAACGCTAATAAGCGCAGCGGTCAAATCTAACCGCCGCACTTTTCATTTCTCAAGTCACTTTATCCGTTATCAATAACACCTCGATTAAGAAGCGATTCAACAATCTCGTTTGAGCTTAATCCATTAAAGTCTATTGCCTGACCTAAGTTCTCAACCACAATGGTCTGATGAACGTTCGCATCAGTAGTAATGCTCAAAGAGACATTATCTGTCGTGGCATCGTAGTCCGCTTGAATATGTGCAAGTAACTCATCAATTCCTGCCATTGGGTCATTTAAATCCGCAATCACGTCTTTAAGATCGATCGTGTCTTCATTAAGCGTAAAGTCGGTGATGGTATCCACTGCACCTTCGTCAACGGTATCTTGAGTCCATTTAAAGATATCGTTACCACCGCCACCCGTTAGGATGTCTGAACCCAGACCACCGATAAGAATATCATCGCCGTCACCACCAATAATGCGGTCATCACCCGCCCCGCCGATGAGGGAAATTCCGCGATCACTACCAAGTAACAGATTATCTTCCGTTTCAGAAGAAACATCGATGTCACGGTTGTTGGACGTAACATTGATGCTGATATCGATTGGGTCTGAGAACGCTTGATCGCCATTCGATTCCGTTGAAACCGCAGTCAGCGTGATATCGTGATCACCTTGGCGCACGTTATCGATGTGAAGCGTATCAATTTCATCAGCAGGCACTGTCCAAGTCGAAGTCGCGCTATCAAAACTGATGCTCGATGTGGTTGCATCACTCGTTAGCGTTGCGCCTCTTGGAACGCCTGTCACCTCTAACGCTAAGACTTCATCCAAATCCGTCAGTGCAGCAATAATGCCGACTAACGCTACGCCCTGAAAACTCGCACTTTGGCTAGCAGTAATGCGCTGGATGTAATTAAAGTTCGCGTCAAAGGCAAGCGTCGGTTTGTCTGCCACAGGTGTCACGTTGATATCAAACGTTTCGGTGGCTTGCAGCGACGTTCCTGTGGAATTCTCGTAGTAAATTCCATTATCGTCCGCTGTAACCGTCAATGAAATAGCTGAACTGTTCACGTCACTTGCATCGACAAAAACACCGACATTTTGATCTGTCGAAGTCAACACCGCATTAAGTTGGGACAACGTCCCCATCAACACGGTTTCACCCGCTAAACCAACACCTTGCGTCACACCACTGCCAGATGGCGCGATAACACTGACATCACCTTCACTCGTGCTGAGCGAAATCGTCATGATCTCGTTCTCATGGATACCAGTGAAATCCACATCCGCTATCGTAATGCCTGATATTTTTTGACCTGCCGATTCGAAGATCGTGCTGGTTACTAATGAGCCATCAATCTCTGGAGCATCATTAACCGCTTGAACGTTCATGACCGCAGAGCCACTGATTGTGATTGGATCCGGTGCTCCATTGGTTGTGCCATCATCAGTAATGTCATAGACAAAACTCACGTCGCCGTTGAAGTTTACTGATGGTTCAAAGCGCCATTCCGTCGCGCTAATCTGCGTGATCGTTCCCGCTGATGGATCCGCAAGCGTGACATTACTGACCGCCAAGTTATCGTTTTCCGGATCGGTCGCGTTTGCCAATAGCTCCGAGGCAGTAATACTCACAGCGCCGCTGTCTTCTTCTATCGAAGAAAGCGTCACTTCCGATGTTTGAGGCGCATCGTTTACATCGAACACTTCAAAAGATGCAGAACCCGATACCGTCTTAGGATCGGATACACCATTTGTTGTGCCATCGTCCGTAATATCGTAAGTCAGCTCGACAGGGCCGTTGTAACCTGGCGCTGGCGTAAATTCCCAATTCCCTGTGGCTGAGTTAAACGCCAAAGAGCCAGAACTAGGGTCCACAAGTTGAACGTTACTCACCGTCAAGTTGTCGTTTTCCACATCAGTGGCATTCACAAGCAAATCTGATGCAGAAATTGCAAATACACCACTGTCTTCACCAATACTGGTCAAGGTAACTGGCGACGTTTCAGGCGCATCGTTCACGGCTGTAACATCAATCACAAAACTGCTGCTGTTGGTGTTTAAAGTGTCATCAACACCACTAATAACAATGCCTTCGTTACCTTGGTCATCGACTGTAATGTTCACAGTAACATCGCCGAAGAAGTTGAGATCAGGGTTGAACTCAATCAATCCTTCTGCAATGGCGGCGTTGAGATCTGCGACTGAACCTTTTAGCTCAACTGCTCCTGTACCGTCACCCTGAACCGTCAAACCATATTTCGAGATAACGTTAGCGTTCAATGCGAGATACCCGCTATCTACCGCTACATTAAGAACATACTCTGCATTCGGATTATCAAGTACCGCATCGACATCAGAGATACCGAAGCTATTTAGCAATAAGGCGTTGTCTTCAGGTGTTTCCACATCGACAACATTAACGAAGTCAGGTCTGTCGTTTACCGCTGTAACATCGACAGACACATCAAACACTTCCGCATTACCCAAGCTTTGGCTGCCGTCTAGGCCGGTATCGACCGCTTGCACTTTAAAATGAAGCGAGCCAGCCCAAGAATTGTCGTTTCTATCACCAGAGTTAAAGACGATTTGATCTAGGTCTTGAGCATTGATTTCAAGGACAAAAACACCACTACCTTGATCAACAAATGTCGTTCCATCTGGAAGTGACAAGCTCGCACCATCTGGTACGTTTGAAATCTCAACCCTCAGTGTTTCTGGATCATTCTCTTGATAATTTGCACCGTCGCCAATCGACTCTTTGTTATCCACCACCAGCGCATTCACGTTGATGGTAATGTCTTCGCCTTCGTTGCCTGAGACTTGGGTATCAGGGTTAACATCCACGTCGTCGCCAATCGGGTTAACGACTAACGTAAAGTTGCTGTTTCGCTCGGTAGGCACTTTCAACAGTTCTTCTTGAATGAAGACAGAGATACCGATTTCAACCTCACCACTAAAGTGTTTTGGCGGCTTAATTTGAATATCACTCAAGTCGATGGAAGTTTGCGTCAAGTCTTTAACTTGAACGCTCCACTCGCCATTGCCTGCGTTTTTCACAATGTAATCGGATGAATTAGACTCAACAACAAAGTCATTCGGAATGCCTGTCAGCTTAAGTGAAACAAAGCTTTCAGAGCCATCATCGTCGGTCAGACTGATCGTAACGCCAGTACCTGACTGGTTGAGTGAAATCAACGTATCTTCATCACCCGTCACGACGATAGGCTGACTTGGATCGGTTCCCGTAATTACAATGTCATCCACGACAGGCGTGACTTCAAATGTCACGTCGTCGGTAAAGGTGCGTACATCTACGTTATCGCCCGGATTGATCAATGTCGATTGGTCAAACACGGCAACGTCTGTGATTTCGCCTTCGATGTTAATTTTCACCGTATTTTGACCACCACCAACCGGGTAGTTTTCACTCGGTTTGAACAGAACGTTATCCAACGCTCCCGCTAAAATATCGGCTTCATTAAATTCGATACTCGTGCCCAAACTATTGCCATTGCTATCGACAAACTCACCCTGTGTCGTGTCATCAAGCGTCAACTTGATGTTGGTTAACGTTTCTCTACCGCCTAATGTGTTGTTGAAGCCATCTGCAAAATCGACGTTCAAATTAAGCTGAATTAATCCATCTTCATAACCAACACCATCAGCGGTTGGAACATCGTTATTGAGATCATCAACAGGCTGCTTGTTCGCATCAAGACCAAGTGTTCCAGTAATATCGACTGTGACATCTGGCGTGATGTTGCGATCCAACGGCTGGTCGCCTGCCGAGCTTGGCACGTCAGCAACTGGCAGAATTTGCACCGGAATCAGTTCTGTGGACGATTTTTCATCTGCAGAGCCCGTATCTTTAGTCACAAATCTCACTGGCAAAACGAAGTCGCCAGCATAATCTTCAGCCACGCGCATCGTTAAGCCTTCAAGGCCAACAATGTTTCCGCTTGCGTCGATATCCGCTTGGAATACGTATTTGCCGTTAATGAAATCAACGTCCGTACCGGTAATGATTAGGTCCGGCGGAATACCAGGTGAAGATGGGTCAATGACGATGGTCAATACGTCTTCCACACCATCAGGATTGATCACATCAATCTTGGAAGTAAGCTGAGCACCAAGGTCGACAAAGTTGTCTTCTGAGCCTTCAATTTGTACGTCATCGGTCACGTCAATTTCGGCCGCGACACTGGTTTGCGGGGTAAGAACCGTTGGGAACTCCAACACCACGTCCGTTTGTCTTATTTCAGTTGCGTCTTTTTCAACCGAATCTTCACCTAAGTCATTCACACGCGCGTAAATCGTCAAACCAATTTGCGATAAACCGCCGTTATCACCATTGTCAGTATCGTCGTTAGGCGTCAAATCAAGGCCAGATGGCGCTTTGATGCAGAAATTCTCCTCATCAAGGATCGTCCAACGGCCGTCACCTTCATTCAGTGCTCCAATAATGACTAGCTGGTTAAGGATGGCAGGATCGGTCGTGTGTAACTGAACAACCAGTTCAGTCACCACCTCATCCGAAGAAGCATCAAACTCTTGGTATTTAATGATGTTTGCACCAGCTTGACCGCCCGCAGAGGTGTTGATTGTAAAGTCGATTGCACCTTGCGCATCCGATTTAACAACGTCTATCGCAGTACCATTACTTTCTGTGACCAACAAGCGCGTTTGATCGCCTATCGCACCAGAGGTATCTTCCGGCTCAACAACCGGATTCACTTGAACGTGAACCGAACCAGTAATCACCGCTTCTGCAATCCCTTGTCCTGGATTTGCCGCATCAACGTACTCATGGTCAATCTCTTTCACAGTCAACGTTGTGCTCAAATCAAAGTCGGTACTGGAATCTTGTTCCAACTCAACTTGAACATAACCACTCTGCGTAACGCGAGCAGAGAAGTCTTGCTCCGATTCATTGGCTTGCGGTGTTAATGTTAACGTACCAGCGACGAGCGTTTGCGCTACACCATCCACGAACACGGTACAACTCGGAGGGAAGCCAGAAATCGTCACTTCTGAGAAGAACTCATCGGCATCTGGACTTTGGCTGGTCGTTGGTTTCCAGTCGATGTTGAAGCGCGTATCTTCGTCACCTTCCGAAACCACTGTATAGTTATTTCTTGCGTCAATCACAGGGCCAACAATCACACGAATTTCCCCAGTTGAGGTACGCGTATGACCATCGTTTTCAGTAACGATCGTGGTGGCTGTGATGTGAATATTCTCGGTAGACGATGCTTCCGGTTTAATCACAATGCCCGAGTTGATGTTTGCTTGCGTAATATTCGCTTCATAGATTGGCTGGTTATTGCCATCGTACCCAACGAACGTTAAATCGACCGAGTTGCCATCATTATCAAATATCTCAACGCCATCAGGAATGTTGGAAAGTAGTACCGTTACCGTTTCAGAATGATCGTTCGGGTTGTCTTTGAACTCTCCAGAAAGAATGCTGAACGAAATATCAACTTGGCCATTTTCATCCACAAATGTTTGAACGCCACGTACGTTACCATCATCAAACTCTTGCCAAATACCTGACTTATCATTGAGTTCAACGATTGGAATATCCGCTACGCCTTTCACATCAACAATGACGGTTTTGTTCCCGAGTGAAAGTACATCTTGCGCAGAACCTGTTGAAAGCGATGCGTTGTCTTTTACGATGCCTTCTACGTTGAAGGTGAAATCGTCGTTACTGTGCAGTGGTGGTAGCACTTCTACATTCGTCAGCTGTGACTCAGGAATTTCGTAATACAGCACATTGCCGTTGCCATCCGTCACTTCAACAATCTGTGAAGGATTCGCGCCATCGAGCCAAACAAGCGTCACGCCGTCGATAGAGAAATTCGAGATGCGAACAAACAGCTCTTCTGAACCATCCATATCCGCGGATGGTTTCATTGAAATCACTTCGCTTAATTGAAGTGGATCGTGGTCAGTAACCGGATCGACCGTATCTTGAGTGCGAGCGTTATCCTCGAAAATATTGATGCGATTAACGGTAAAGCTGCCAGCATCAGCGACCGGAGTGACATCAATGACGATGGTTTCCGTTTCTGAGCGAGCCGTTTCTTTACCTGTCAGTGGATTCACGCTCTCCGTGGTGATCGCAGTGACATCAATTTTTATTTCACCCGAGAAGTTATCAATTGGATCGACTTGAACATCGCCAATTCGACTTGCATCAACAAGGTATACCCCACCCGTTTGCGCGATGGCACTGCCATCTGAGTAAACTAGCGTTGCGTTGCCCTCACCTTGGGTAAAGACAAGTTCGTACACGATGCTTTCTGGCTTACTGCTATCTTGTGTTTGCGCGCTGATGTTCAGAGAAACGTTGTTACCATCTTCATCAACCGTGTAGTTAAAGGTACTGTTTGCCGTCCAAGTCGCGATGTCTGCAACGCTTTCCACTTGAATGTTGAGCCTGCCATTGATGATGTGGTCAGACACACCGTTATTAAGGATCTCAACTCGGATGCGTGGATCTATGCCACTATCGCCTGTCGCAAAATGGCGGTCAGGCACAAAATAGAGGTTCTCAAGCGTAACGAACTCACCATTGAATGATTGAATGACATTCGAACCGTCCAACACAACAGAGCCATTGACTGGAGTAAGTTCAATGTACTCACCATTGGCATTTCGATAATAGAACGTGCCGTTGTGCGTGCTCGCATCGCGAATCGTGATGTCGCCTAGGCTTTCATTTCTATCGAGGTCGTGCAAGTTAATCACTAGATCGACTTTCGCTGGCGTAGTATCTAGACCAGATAAGTTATCTTGCGTATTGGCATTCTCAGTACCAAGGATAGAACCGTCACGGCCTTTATCTTCGAAAGACAACACCGATGAGGTATCGATTTGTGCATTTCTGTCTGTCACGGAGATGTCGAGATCGGCGGTACTCGTATCTCCGTCACCATCGGTAGCCGTAACATGAACCGTGAAATCGATTGAAGCCGCATCGGTATGATCAAGATCGTCATTTGGTCTAAAGCTAATAGAGCCATCAGTTCGAACAATCAAACGCCCAATTTCAGTGTCAACGCCGTTTAGGGTTTTATGTACAAAAACCGTTTGATTGCTGCCGTTAAGATCAACGGTTGTCATATCTATTCCATTCTGTTTGAAATAGATACCTGAATCGTCTGCGCTAAATGAGGTCAGCTCACTGCCATCTGCACCATAATTTAAGTCGCCTTCTACAGGGTCTTGGAACAGTTGAACGGTACGCGTTCCCTGCCCTTCAACACGAGTGATGGAACTATCGTAAATCGTTGGAACATCATCTGTGATCGTCACAGGAAGATTGATACCAGCGGTATCACCATCCACATCCGTCGCAAAAACAGGCAGATTGAGCGTCAGTAAATCTTCGCCCTGAACACCATGATCCAGTACGCCTTCTAGCGTGAATTTGTATGTTCCGTCAGCATTTAACACCAGAGTAAATACCGACTTTCCATCTGGCGTTTGACCTTGGTAAGTGTAGTTGTTGTTATTCACACCAGTTTGTACGAGCGTGACCGCTTGTCCGCCTGACGTTACCCCGCTGATTGGGTTACCAGACAAATCTAACTGGTAAGAAACTATCGTATCCGCACCTTCTACGCTATCAAAGCTGCCGCTTGCCTCTAGGCTGTCTTTGCTCAGCTCTGAGCCTGAAGGCAAGTCATCTTCATCTAAGAACAACGGCGTCGCCGTTTTGATTTCCGGCACGTCATCCACGATGGTGATTGGCAAGTTCACAGATGCAGATGTATCACCATCGAAGTCAGTAACAGAAATAGGAATATCTAACGTTAGACTGTTTTCGCCCGCGCCAGCAGGATGATCCACAGGGCCCACTAACTCAAATTGGTAGCTATTGTCTTTTGCATCCAACGTTAGGGTGAAAATCTGCGTGTTCGTGCCAACAATCACCGCTTCATAGGTGCTTACACCGTCGGCTTCAGATACCAGTCTTAGTTCCACATCTTGACCATTTGACTGCAAACCAGCAACCGCGCCAGCTAAGTCAGAAACGTGATAACTGACGATTTCATCAGCGCCAGCAACAACGTTAAAGTGTCCATCTAACACTCGTAAGCCAGAAGTATCAGAGCCAGCAGGTAAATCATCTTCGTCAATCGTCAACTGGCTACTGTTATCCACCTCAGTGATAGACGGCACATCATCAACAACGGTAATTGGCAAACTAATCGTGTTCGACACATCACCATCAAAATCCGTGGCATTCACAGGGAAATCAATCACTAGCTCGTTTTCACCATTGCCATTTGGATGGTCAAGCTGAGCAAGTAATTCAAATTGATACCTATCATCTCCAGCATTTAACGTAAGTTTAAACACGATATCGGTAGTGCCTTGCACGTACGCACGGTACTCAATCACGCCATTCGAGTTTGAGTATTCAACAAGCTCTAGTGGCTGACCTGCTGACGTTAACCCAGCAACAGGTGAGACAAGATCCTCCAATTGGAAACTAACGATAGAATCTGCACCGTCAACGACATCAAAATGTCCGCCGATAATATGATCACCTTGACCATCCGACCCTTTGTTCGGAATGTCATCTTCATCAATGGACAAGTGACTTCCTGGACGAATAGCTTCAATCGTCGGCTTATCATCCAAAATAGTGACTGGCAACGTCGCGTTAACGGAGTCGTTATCGCCGTCGGTAATCACAATTGGCAGATTGATGGTCAGGTCATCAGAATTCGTCGCATGATCGAGCGCGCCAGACAATTCAAAATCGTAGCGTCCGTCTTGATGCAATGTCAGCGTGAAAATGGTGTCGCCACCAGCGGTTTTTCCGACATAAACCAAAGCATCACTCGTTGACGCTGTAGCGTCTTGAGTAATCGCGATGCTCTCGCCGCCAGAAGTAAGTGCAGGCAGTAGATTGGAATTGAGATCCAGAACAAATGAGTCGATACCATCCGCGCTGGTCACTTCAAACTGACCAGAAACCGTTAGAGGCTCCTTGGTCTCGTCTGAGCCCAGCGGCAAATCATCTTCATGCACTTGTAAACTGTCTATATTCGTTACCACGGGTACATCGTCTACCACCGTAATCGGTAACGTGAACACTGGTGATACATCGCCATCACCGTCAGTCACGGTGATTGGCAGTTCGATTATAATATTGTTTTGCTGATTGCCATCAGGATGATCAAGTGGTTTTCTAAGATCAAACTCATAGGAGCTATTTGACGCATTCAGAGCTAACTCAAACACCACTTCTTGAGAATTAACCGTGATACCTTGATAAACATTCACCCCGCCAGTACTGGACGTTAAGACTAAGGTGATTGCCTCTCCGCCAGACATTAATGCACTAACTGGCGTCGTCAAATCACTCAGTTGAATCGAGGTGACTTGGTCTGCCCCTTCTGTTACATCGAAGGTACCACCGATGATGGTGTCTTGAGTACGGTCAGTACCCTGCGGTAGGTCGTCTTCATCGACGGTCTGTTCACTACCCTGAGCCAAACCGTCGATGGTTGGTACGTCATCCACAACAGTGATCGGCAACGTGAGAGTATTCGAAACATCACCATCAAAATCCGTCGCTGCGATAGGAAGGTTGATGACGATGTCGTTTTGACCATTCGCGGTTGGATGATCGAGTGGCTCAAGTAGTTCAAACTTGTAGCTGCCATCAGAAACATCCAACGTCACTCGAAAAGCAGGTGTTGTTGTTCCATCAATAACGGCTTCATAAACGGATACGCCACCCGAATTAGAAACTTCAACGAGAGTCAGTGATTGCCCACCAGACGTTAAGCCTTGAACTGGCGTGTTCAAGTCAACGATATGGTACTCGACGATATGGTCCGCACCTTCTGTCGCGACAAACTTACCAATAATACTCGTTGGTTCATTGCCATCAGAACCCACGGTTGGCAAATCATCTTCGTCTACTGTGAGTACGCTGTTTGCGTCGATACCATCGATTGTTGGTCGATCATCAACAATCGTGACTGGAATAGTCGCGCTCGTGGTGTCGCCATCAAAATCGGTCGCGATAATAGGGAAATTCAGCGTTAGCTCATCTGCACCGATTGGATGGTCAAGTGTCCTTTCAAGAGTAAAATTATAACTGCCATCCGGTTTTACAACGAGCGTAAACACAGCATTCGCACCCGCGGTGGCTGTGTAAGTAAAACTGCCATCTGAGTTTGCAGTTTCAGTCATGGTTACGGCAATGCCTTGCGAAGTAAGCCCATCAACAGGCATCGCACTCGTATCGAGCTGATAACTGACGACACTATCCGAGCCTTGAGTCGTAGTGAACTTACCGTCTATGGAAAGCGCTTCTTTTTGATCAGAACCAATGTTGATCAAGTCATCTTCATCGACCGTAATTGGCGCAACATTTGTGATCACTGGTTGGTCATCAACAATGGTCACAGGAATCGTGGCAGAAGTGGTGTCACCATCAAAATCCGTCGCGATGATTGGGAAGTTAAGCGTCTGTTCGTCACTGTTACTCGCATGGTCAATTGGGCCTTCGAGTGTAAAGTTGTAGCTGCCATCTGGATTCACAGTTAACGTAAAGACAGGATTGGTTCCTGCGGTTGCCGTATAAGTGAAACTACCATCTGGATTTGCCGTTTCACTCAATGTCACCGCAACACCTTGCGAAGTAAGCCCATCAACAGGCATCGCACTGGCATCCAATTGGTAACTCACTACACCATCAGAACCTTGATTGGTGGTGAAGTGCCCATCAATCGATACAGAACCGTCTTGAGCCGAGCCAATCTGCGCGAGGTCATCTTCATCAACGGTGATCGCTTGAACATTGTTAATTGTTGGCTGGTCATCAACAATGGTTACAGGGATGGTTGCCGATGACGTATCGCCATCAAAGTCGGTCGCGATGATTGGAAAATTCAGCGTCAGTTCATCACTACCAGTCGCGTGATCGATTGGGCCTTCCAACGTAAAGTTGTATGATCCATCGGTGTTCACCACCAACGTAAATACTGGGTTGCCGTTGGCGGTCGCAGTGTAAGTGAAGCTGCCATCGGCATTCGCTGTTTCAACCAAATCAACAACTTCGCCGTGCGACGTTAATCCTGCTACAGGGTTCGTCGAGCCGTCGAGTTGATAGCTCACCACTCGGTCAGAACCTTCCGTTGTGGTGAACTTGCCATCAATAGAAACTGCGTCGTTTTGGTCTGAGCCTGTGTTTGACAGATCGTCTTCATCCACTGTAATGGCATCGACGTTTGTGATGGTCGGTTGGTCATCGAAGATAGTCACTGGGAGCACCGCAGAGCTGGTGTCACCATCAAAGTCCGTTGCGATGATTGGGAAGTTCAGCGTTAGCTCGTCGCTATTAATAGCGTGATCGATTGGGCCTTCCAACGTGAAGTTGTAAGAGCCATCAGCGTTCACTATCAACGTAAATACTGGATTGCCATCTGCCGTCGCACTGTAAGTGAAACTGCCGTCAGCATTTGCCGTTTCTACGAGTACAACCGCTTGGCCATGTGAGGTAAGGCCAGCAACAGGATCCGTCGAGGAATCAAGTTGATAGCTCACCACTCGATCAGAGCCTTCTGTTGTGGTGAATTTACCGTCAATAGAAACGACACCATCTTGAGCAGAACCAACTCCCGATAAATCGTCTTCATCAACCGTAATAGAATCGACGTTTGTGATAGTTGGTTGGTCATCTACGATGGTCACTGGGATCACCGCGGAGCTGGTGTCACCATCAAAGTCCGTTGCAATGATTAGGAAGTTCAGCGTCAGTTCGTCACTACCATTGGCATGGTCGAGTGGGCCTTCTAGCGTAAAGTTATAAGAACCATCTACGTTAACAATCAAGGTAAAGACCGCGTTACCACCTGCGGTGGCTTGATAAGTAAAACTGCCGTCTGGGTTGGCCGTTTCAGTCATCGTTACCGCGACGCCTTGAGACGTCAGCCCTGCGACAGGGTCGGCAGAAGCATCCAATTGATAACTAACGACACCATCAGAACCTTGCGTTGTTGCAAATTGGCCGTTGATGGAAAGTGCATCATTTTGGTCTGAGCCAATCCCCGTCAAGTCATCTTCATCAACTTGGATTGCATCCACATTCGTGATGACTGGTTTATCGTCGACGATAGTCACTGGGATGGTGGCAGAAGTTGTATCGCCATCAAAGTCAGTCGCAATTATTGGGAAGTTCAGCGTTAGCTCATCGCTATTAATAGCGTGATCGATTGGGCCTTCCAGTGTGAAGTTATAACTGCCATCCGTTTTCACGACCAACGTAAAGACAGGGTTGCCATCTGCTGTCGCAACGTAGCTGAAGCTGCCATCAGGATTTGCAGTCTCTATCAACGTCACTGGATTGCCTTGTGAGGTGAGCCCTGCAACCACATCTACAGAGGTATCTAACTGGTAACTAACCACACGGTCAGAACCTTGCGTTGTCGTGAACTGACCATCAATCGTAAGTGAATCATTTTGGTCCGAACCGATGTTCGCCAAGTCGTCTTCATCAACACTGATGGCTTCAACATTTGTGATAGTCGGTTGGTCATCGGTAATAGTGACAGGAATAACGGCGGAAGTCGTGTCTCCATCAAAATCGGTCACTGTGATCGGGAAGTTGAGCGTTAAGCTGTCGCTGTTTGCTGCATGGTCAATCGCGCCTTCAAGGGTAAAGTTGTAGCTGCCGTCTGGATTGACGGTTAATGTGAAAACCGGATTTGTCCCTGCTGTTGCCGTATAGGTGAAGCTGCCATCAGAATTAGCCGTTTCCGTCATTGTGACGGCTACGCCTTGTGAGGTTAATCCATCAACAGGTGTCGCATTCGAGTCAAGCTGGTAACTCACGACTCTGTCTGCACCTTCAGTGGTCGTAAACTGGCCATCAATTGAAACTGGGTCGTTTTGGTCAGAACCGATACCAGCCAGATCGTCTTCATCAACACTGATCGCTTCAAAATCCGTTACAACAGGCAATGAGTCAACGATCGTGACTGGCAACGTAATTTTGCTCGTGTCGCCATCAAAATCCGTCGCAATGATGGAAAAGTCCAACGTTAAGGTGTCACTATTTGGAGCATGATCAACAGCCCCTTGTAGTTCAAACGAGTAACTACCGTCACTGTTTACCTGTAACGTAAATACCGGATTGCCGTTTGCCGTCGCCATGTAGGTAAAGCTGCCGTCGGCATTACTGACTTCGGCCAACGTGATAACTTGACCGTTGGAGGTCAAACCGTTGAGCGGGTCTGAACCTGTTTCAAGCTGGTACTGAACCACACCATCTGAGCCTTGCGTGGTCGTGAACTGCCCTTCAACCAACAGTGCGTTTGATTGTCCACCATTCGAAATTAGGTCATTTTCATCTACAGTGAGAGGCTCGACATTCTCAATCGTAGGAACGTCATCTTGAATTGTGACAGGCAAAACCATGGTGCTGGTATCGCCATCAAAATCCGTCGCTGTAATAGGGAAACTCAGTGTTAACGCATCACTGCCACTAGCGTGATCGATTGTGCCTTCTAACGTAAAGTTGTATGAACCATCAACATTCACCACTAGCGTAAATACTGAGTTGCCGTTTGCTGTCGCGGTGTAAGTGAAGCTGCCGTCGGCATTTGCGGTTTCTACCAGCTCAACGGCTTCACCATGTGAAGTCAAGCCATCAATTGGATTGGTCGATGCGTCGAGTTGATAACTCACCACTCGGTCGGAACCTTCTGTCGTGGTGAACTTGCCGTCAACCGAAACAGAATCATTTTGATCCGAGCCGATGCTCGCAAGGTCGTCTTCATCCACCGTTAAAGCTTCTACACCATCAATAGAAGGCGCATCATCTTTAACTTCTATAACGATTTCTGCGGCTTTGGCATCGTTCGAACCGAGCGTCAAAGAAGAGCGGTCTCCGTCGGCATCAACGGCATAAACTGGAATGGTGAACGTTAACGATTCGTCGTTTGCGCCAGTATGATCCAGCTGTTCATAGAGGTTGAACTGATATTCGCCTTGAGACGGAGAGTCGATACTGATGTCGAATACCGTAATGCGCACACCATCAAGCTCAATATAACCTTCGTAAGTACGAACGCCGTTGACATCAGAAGTGAGTTCAAGAAGTACATTTTGCCCTTGCGATTGCAACTCGCCAGAGACATTAAATTCCGTTGGTTCTACTTCGAAGTGATCAATAATATCGCTGCCTGCGGCTGCCGAAATCGATCCGGTACCGCTAGTAATCGCGATGCCCTGTAGAGAACCTTGCTCGACGCCAGACTCATCCAAAGACAAGCTTGTGACATTGTTAATGACTGGGTTATCGCCATCAGCAATTGTAATCACAAAGGTATTGCTGACCGTATCTTGGTCGAAATCCACGATCGTCGTTGGAAGAGAAAGCGCTATCGTATCGCTATCATTCGTCTGCTCAAGCGGTTTGAACTGTTCAAATTGGTACGTGCCGTCGGTGTTTAACGTGATGCTTAATACCACCTCTCCCGTACCAGCTACGGTTAACGTGATGTTACTGCCATCTTCAGACAAGGTCGCAACCGTCGCTTGGTTATCAGTTAACAAACCATCAAATTGCGACAAACTTTCCTGATTAAAAGTGACTGAAGCCAACTGGTCACTGCCAATTTCGACAAACGTCCCCGTAATTGGCGTCGATGAAGATTCTTCATTCTCAAACGAGATGTCTTGCGGCGCTGGATTATCACCATCGATAATCGTCGTGACAAAATCAATTGGCGTACGAATGCTGTTACCACCAATATCGGTACCCGTCATCTCAAACTCAATACTGATGCGGTCACCAACAATCGACACCAGCCCGTCATCTACAGACGCAACATGGTCAATGCCTTGGCTTATGGTGGTCGTCACCTCCAACTCGATATCACGACCTAGCGAAGTCGCTTCAATTTCAATACGTAGGACTTCATTGCCATCTTGAACACCAATGATGGCATTTTGCGCTTCGTCGTATGAGAACTCGACAGCTTTACCACCAGATTGAATATCGGTGTTCAATTCGGCCAGTAGCGACTCTAGTGAAGCAGCAGATGGGACAAATGAGCTAGGGTCAAGCGGGAGATCCCCCGCCTCAACGGAGATGCTGGTTGCAATAGATTGAGGATAAGTCGTAAGGGAAATCGAACCTTCGGTTACTTCCGATTCAAGAGATTGTCCACCATCAGCAAAAATGGTGACGTTAATGTCATCGGTTTCTTCGCGATCTTGCACGCCAGTGCGTGTTGCAGAGGTTTCGAAAAACGTCGAGGCAAGCATTTCTGGGTTGTTGTATTCAACCGTCACATAGCCAGCATTTGCCGAACCAGACGCATCGCCACCAGCGGCCGTTGCTTCAAGAATTGCCGTCGGGTCGGCACCTTCCAAAATCGCTTGTTGGATAGCAGCAACATCATTTGCGTCAAAATTAGCACTATCAATCGCCGTCGGGTCGAAAGCAATTTGGCCATCAACCGGGGTTTGAACCAAAGTTTCCGGTTGTTCTGATGAAGGCTCGGGAAGACACGCGACACAGTTTTGGTCGACAAGATAGAGCTCGTTATTGATTAGAACATCCAAAGACGCATTGTTTTCTGTGACAATGACATCCCCTGTATTTAACGCATCTCCGGCGCTTACCACTCGGATCTTACCTGTAAGATCCAATACCAAAACTTCCCCTTTGACAGCATTTACAATCGCATTTTGCGGCACGGTTTGCGTACTCATCTGACCTCCGCTAATGGCCAACGTTTCCCATTAACCTATTGCATAGTTTTTAGTTGAATATATGTGGTGTTTTGCACATCGTTGGTTGATTAAACTAACTATCAACTCATTAAACAATCGACTTATTGCGTTCCACATCCCAAAACAAGTGAAAGTTACTATCTGTCACAAAAATGGGACACATATCCTAGCGGCGCAATATCAATTAATTATATGAAATGCGTCACTTATTTCTAAACAAGTGTAGTCGGTCTGATAAAAAACGGAGTTATCAAAGTCACTTAACTAAAAGCGATACTGCCAGTTGCGATCAAAAGCGGTAAAAACGCAAACAAAATACTGTAGAGACTTGAGCGAGTTGATAACTTTATTAGTAAGGGAGAAGAAAAGAACGTCACAATTAGATACTGAACGAGATAAATAGGTTGGAAAAACAGGGCTAACATCATGTGTAAAGCCATGTGCAAACCTACACACCATGAATTAGGTTTTGTCCGAAGCGCAACAGCGCATAAAACAACTAAACTAACAGAAAAATACATCATAAAAACGACACAAATAAAAATAATTCTCATTTGCAATATTAGGATAATATGCCCATGTATTCAACTGCGTTTGAGCTATCAATCCCATCGTTATTATCAATCAACATAATAAGTAAAGTTATCAGTAATTTTCTCCCTAAACGTTTGCGTAATCGCTAACCTTCTCTTAACCTTGATTTGAGGCTTTCATCACGGTTTTTCCATTGATATAGTACGGCCAATACAAAAATAAAGACCATTCGAGGCATGGAGCTTCCTCGCTAATCTCAAGATGAGAAGAATTGGTACCGACAAATTCGGCAGATTTAAAGAGGGTCAAATAATGGAAATGAATATGGTTGAGATTTTAGGCTACGCAGCTTCAATCATGGTCGCAATTTCGCTAACTATGAAAGATATTGTTAAGCTTCGTATCCTTAACTTTATCGGCTGTGCACTGTTCACTGCTTACGGACTGATGATTGATTCGTGGCCAGTAGTGCTAACAAACGGCTTTATTGCATGTGTTAACGTGTACTTCCTAGCTAAAATGCAGCAGGAAAAAAAAAGCCTAGAGCCTGAAAAAGCCCAATAAAACTCGTATTTTGAAAGGCCCGCAAGTCATACACTGCGGGCTTTTTTATTGTCTAAAATTCGTTTTTATCGAATCCAATCAAGCTCGAGCGTCTCTCTACGTGAAAACATTTCGACATGCGATTCGATAATGCCCTTCACTTGCTCCAACTGCTTTTCAGAATCCGCTTCACACGCAATAATGAGGCAGAGCCCATTTAAACTGAATTCTGCCTTTCCAGCAGGGAATGTTACCAAGCCACTTTGTTCATCCCACGTTGCAGGCACTTTACGTGCAAAATGTCGGCATAGCGTCACTAAGTATTTGCTCGCGTGTTCACTTTCAATCTGGGTCGTTTCTTTGATCATAATGTCACTTTGCTTATTCGTGTAAAAAGGCCCTCTTTCGAGAGCCTTATGAATAGGTTTTAGAATTGGTAAGCCGCTGAAAGCTTGAAGTTGCGACCTGGTTCGTAATCATCTAGCGTGAAGCCGCGTACCGTGCCCGAACGTGATGCATGTGATGTGTAAACCTCATCGAAGACATTATCGATACCGAACGTTACCGATAAACCATCAACGTTTGACGGCACCCACTGAGCGTACAGATTATGCACATCGTAGCTATCTTTAGCAGGCTGACCATCAAACACATTGTCTTCTTCAAGTACAAACATGGATGTCCAACCAAAGATGGTTTCTAGCGAATCAGATTGGTAATCCAGCGTTAAAGCAATGCTGTCACCCATGTCGATACTGCGACCATTTCCACCTGCGACTGGGCCACCAGTGTTCTTGTTTTTGGTATCAGACTGCGAGTAAGAAAGCTTACTGTTGAATTTGTCATACCCGTAGGACGCACTGGCTTCAAAGCCTTTGATCTCAACGTCACCGATGTTGTAAATCAGGTAGGTTTGAGTCGCATCTTGGTATTTATCAGCAATGTAATCATCAATATTTGTTTGGAAAACCGTCACATTGGCTCCGAAGAAGTGTTTATCTAACGTCTTGTTGAAACGCAGACCACCTTGGGTGTTTTGGCCCGTTTCCGCCTTCATGCCTTCATCGAGGTACGCAACGTCTTGATACGCGATGAACGTTTCCATCAACTCTGGGCCCTTAAACAGGGAACGCGAGCTCGCAAACAGCGTCCAGTCTTGTGTCACCGCCCACTCTGCAGCCAATGCCCAAGTCACGTCATCAAAATTGCTTGTGCCTGTTTCCGCTTTACGTTTGTAATCATCAAAACGCAGACCCGCAGTAATAAAGAAGGCATCCGAAAAGAAGAACTGATCTTCAACAAACAGCGCCGTTGAAACAGCCGATTCATCCATAAACTTACTACTGCCGTAGTAACTAGATGACGTCTTATCCATGTAGTCAAAGCCATAAGTCACTCGGTTATCAAACTGAGCGAGAGCAAAATCCGATTGGAATTTCGCATTTAAGCCGAGGTTTTGGTTCTTAGCCGTGTTCTTTGACAAGCGGTTCGAAGGCCAACGCGGTGCCATAACCGTTTCATCACGTTTGATTTCGGTTTCGGTGTTGTAAAGCGTCACGTTACCTTGGTGCTGCTCCCCTCTTAGCTCGTAACTGAGCGTGACGGTATCGCGATCGTAATCCGTTGGGATCAGCAACTTGCTCGACAAGCCATTGTTTGCGCTACCTGCCATATCAGGACGCGGACTGTAATCGCCGCTGTCACGGTACATATCGTAGGAAAGTTCGAAACGGTGAATGTCATTAAACTCGTAACCAAGCTTCGCAAGAATGTTGTAAACGTCCCCTGCCGAGCCGAACGTCTTGTCGCCGTTTCCATCTTTGAAATCGTCACGCGTCACGTAGTGACCGTAAACCATTGCGTCTACGTTTTCTGACAGCAAACCGTATAACGTTAATGAGCCTTGTTGATTGTCGTTAGATGCAAAACCACCGTATACACGCGCGCCAAAAGTTTCATCGTAACGAAGCAAATCGCGTGCATCTTTGGTTTCAAAATACACCGAACCACCCAACCCATTTTGCGTCACTGAGTTGTTACCCACTTGGATATCTGCCGACTTTAGAATATCGGGGTTCAGCGTCAAGTTACCGATGTGGTGGAACATACTCGCGTGTTGTGACGCGCCATCCAGACGGATATCCAAGTCAGTCTCACCCAAGCCGCGAATCGTGATGCGCTGGTTGACTGAGTGAGTGCCACCCACATCAACGCCCGGAATATCACGCAGCAGATCCGACATATGATCGGCCTGCTTTAATGACATATCGTCCGCAAACATCGATTCGGTATTGCTGGAAACTTTCGTTCCCCATACCACGACTTCTTCGAAATGGGAGTCAGATTCTTGAGCTAAAACGGGATTTGCCAATGCCATTCCCACTGCAAGGCAAAGGCTTGAAAGCTTGATTGATGAGCAAGCTGGGCTTTCCATAAGTGCATTCCTAAATATTAATGATAATAATTCTCAGGTATAATAAGCAGGTGTTTTATAAATACAAAGGCGATTCAGTTATGCGAAATCGCACAAGTGTTATGAGGAAACGTCAAATGCAGGAAGTCACCGCCAAACGAACTAAACTTGGCAAAATAGCCATGACCCAAAAACTGGAAGCCACGGAAAAACAGTTTATTGTGACGCAAGGGCAACCATGCCAGACCCAACTGGCCGAAGGGAAATTTTTGTCTTATCAGTACAATGACCAGATTTATGTGCATGGTGGGCGCTGCATTGAATTGGTTGACTCCAATATCGTCTCTACCGCGCACGCTTCGTTGTTGATCACCATTCTTCTCGAAGGAAAACTCTCTTTCGGCTACGACGATCTACAGTTCGACCTCGATGCCAGTGATACGCCTCAAGGCGTGGTGGTAAATCTCATTCATCCAGCGAACTTTCGTCGTTCGCTTATTGAAAACAATCAGATCAACAAGATTAATATTCTTGTAAAGCCGCAATGGTTAGAGTCCCGTACGGAAGAATCGTGTTGCAGTACTGCCTTCTTTGAAACGCACCAAGCCTTTTACCACCTAGAGCTTAATCAGGCGTTAACTATTCTTGCCACCGAACTCACCAACCGGGATACACCACATCGTTTCCAAGACAAGCTCGAAATCGAAAGTTTGATTTATCAAATTCTGTTTCACGCAACACAACAAATGCCACAGGATTTTTGCCCTCAAAACACCAACAGTTACCGAGATAAAATCACCGAACGTCATAGTGATTCACGCGTGGAAAACATTGTCAGCTATATCGAAACGCACCTTGAACAAGAGTTGAGCCTCGAACACATTGCAGAGGTATTCTCGATGAGTGTGTCTAACCTACAACGCCGCTTTAAACAGTCACTCAATATGACGGTGAATGGTTATATCCGTTATCGTCGTCTTGAGATCGCAAGATTACATTTGGAGCGTGGTTTAGTGTCGATCACTGAAGCCGCGTACGAAGCGGGCTATCACCATCCTTCTAATTTCACTAATGCGTTTAAAAAAGTGTTCGGTGTGCCGCCCCATGAGATCGTAAAAGAGTGACGGGAACGCTCAACAATGCGTCTATCCAGCCTACTTAGGTTCTTTGGGGGTATATATCGTCAGCGACATGGGTATATACTCGCGTTAAACATCAAGCCAATGCCATCGGGTTGCAAATCAAACGCTGCGTAGAAACCAATATGTTTAACGCGCTGATACACAACGACAATTAACGGCATCGGCGTTATCTCGAATGTGGAGGTTAAACATGAATATTGGCGCTGTCGCGAAGCTAACTGGACTGTCATCAAAGTCGATTCGTTTGTATGAAGACAAAGGGATCATCTCTCCACCAGCACGCAGTGATTCTGGCTATCGCGAGTATTCAGATAATCATATTCAAGAACTTAACTTAGTTTCACGAGCAAAAAACGCAGGATTTTCACTTCAAGAATGTAAAGAGTTCGTCCAGCTTGCGCATAATCCAAACCGTAAAAGCAGCGAAGTGAAAGAAAGAACGATGGATAAACTGCGCGAAGTAGAAGAGAAAATTGCTCACCTGATGGAAATCAAAAAACAGTTGGAAGGTTGGGTATCGGCTTGTCCTGGCGATGCAAAAAGTCGCTGTCCAATCATAGACGAGCTCACTAAGTAAGCTCGCCTATCTATTGCAGTTCGTTAAAGGCAACAAGTTGGTTCAGATTAATGGTAAGTGCACATGCGCTTGCCATTTAACTCAATGATGTTAAATGGTGTTTCGTAGATGTCTTCCAATGTTGTTGCCTGAATCACCTCTTCAACCGCGCCACTTGCCACCACTTTACCTTGTTTAAGCGCCAGAATGACATCGGAATAACAGGCTGCAAAGTTGATATCGTGAATCACAACCACCATTGCTTTGTTCATGTCATGAGCAAGCCTTTGAATCACCTTCATGATCTGCAATGAATGCTTGATATCCAAGTTGTTCAGCGGTTCATCTAAGAAAACGTAGTCCGTATCCTGAGCAATCACCATGGCGATAAACGCCAACTGGCGCTGACCACCACTCAACTCATCCAAGTATTTATCTTGAATGTCTTGCAGGTCTAAGTAATCAATGGCTTGTGCAATGACCGCATGATCGTCTTTGGTAAGATTGCCTTTTGAATAAGGAAACCGACCAAAAGAGACCAGCTCTTTCACGGTAAATCGCATCGTGATTGAGTTCGCTTGGCGAAGCACAGCAAGCTTTTTCGCCAGCTCTTTGGTATCCCACTCAGCGATCTCTTTACAGTCGATGATGACGCTACCACCGTCTCGCTCTGTTAGGCGAGAAGCCATGGAGAGTAAGGTACTCTTGCCTGCTCCATTTGGGCCAATGATCGACGTGACTTTGCCTTTTTCGAACTGAGTATCCGCGCTATCAACGACTTTACTCGAACCAAATGCTTTGGTTAGTTTCTCTATGACTATCATGTTTATACGACTTTGTTTTTCAACAGCAGATACAAGAAATAAATGCCGCCAAGGAAGTTAATGACCACGCTTAGCGTTGTCTCAAAATTAAATACGTTTTCAATGATCCACTGCCCTGAAAGCAAGGAGCTAATGGCCAACAGCGAACAGCCTATCAACAATGTTTTATGTTGATAGGAATGAAACATCTCGCGGCTCAAGTTGGTCACAAGCAAACCAAAGAACATAATTGGGCCAACCAAAGCGGTAGAAATTGCAATCAAAACCGCAGAAAGGATGAAGACGTTGCGCGTCACTTTCGGCACATCAACACCCAAGCTTTTTGCGTTGTCTTGATCTAACCAGAACACATCCAATGTGCGATGCATACGAAACAATAACCAGCAAGCCAGTATCAACATCGGCGCACTGAAGTACACGAGATTAACCTTTACGTTGTTAAAGCTTGCATACAGTTTGGACTGCACGAAAGCGAACGTATTGGGATCCATCAATAGCGAGAAAAAAGACGCAACATTGGAAAATAGCTGACCAAATATCAAACCGACCAACAATAAGGTGATCAAATTTCGGCTGCCTTTGGAGAAATAGAAGCCAAACAAAAGCAGTGAAAACGCCACCATGATGCATGCCGCGATGGTGAAGTTGACGTAGATATTCAACACTAATGTGCTCAACCCACCAAACAACAATACGATCAACACTTGCGTGAGCACGTACAAAGCATCAAAGCCCATAATGCTTGGCGTCAATATTCGGTTATGCGTAATGGTTTGAAACACCATAGATGACTGAGCAATCGCCACGCCAGCTAATACAATCGCCAACACTTTGGGTACGCGTCGCGAAAGAAAGTACTGGTAGTTGTCTGCGTTCAAGCCAATGCCGATAAACAAAAAGGCAAACACCAGAGCGATAACACCAAGCAAAACGATTTTGGTTGAATCACGCATGCTGCTTACCTCTTAGCAACATCGCAATGAATACCATGCCACCTAAAATGCTGATCACAATGGAAATTGGCATTTCATGAGGGAAGATGATCAAACGACTCACCAAATCACAGCCTAGTACCAACATGGCACCATACATGGCAGTTAAAGGAATGTTTTTCTTCAGGTTATCACCGTAAAAATGACTGACGAGGTTCGGCACAATAAGGCCAAGAAACGGCAGCTGACCAACTATCATCACCACACTTGCGGACATGATGGACACCAACAGCACGCCAATAGTAACCACTTGCTGATAGTTCAAACCCAAGTTCACGGCAAAGTCTTTACCAATACCGACCGCAGAGATTCTTGCGGCAAACAAGTAACTGAGAATCACCATCGGAACCGCAATGTAGAGCAGTTCAAAATCCCCCCGCAAAATGTTGGCGAAGTTCGCGACCGACCAAGCACTCAAACTTTGGAGCGCATCGTACTTGTAGGCGATGAACGTGGTCATCGATTCAATAACGTTACCGAAAATGATCCCGACGAGCGGTACAAACACCACACTTTTGAATTGGATACGTTGGATGAAATGCACAAACGTAAGCGTTCCGAGCACGGAGATACCAAACACCAACCAAAGATGATCACCATCGCCAAAGAACACCACGCTCATTACGTAGCCCAACATGGCACACTCAATTGTTCCCGTTGTCGAAGGCGCGGCAAAACGGTTTTGGCTGATCTGCTGCATCACAAGACCAGCGATACTCAGCCCTGCCCCAGCAAGCAAAATCGCGAACAAACGAGGAATACGGCTAGTGAAAAAAAGCTCTAACGCTTTTGCATCGCCAGAAAACAATTGTTGGGGCGTCATATCTGCCACCCCAACAAACAACGAAACCGTGCTTAAAACCACAAGGGTTAGCAATAACTTTTTCAAAGTTAACCTCTGCTAGCCGGGCTTAAAGATCGACGGTGTTTTTGATCTCGTTGACCATTTTTTCTGTCGCAGTCACGCCTGACATAGCCAAGTACCAAGCATCAACATCCAAGAACGTAATTTTTTGGTTCTTGTATGCCGTCGTCGCTTTCACCAAATCATTGTCCATCGATTTACGAAGGTCTTGGCTTGGCTTCGCATGCAGCGAGTTACGGTCGATAACCAAAATGTTTTTCGGATCAGCTTCGCGGATAAACTCGTAAGAAATCACGTCACCGTGTGTACCAGTCTTGATGTTTTTTACCGTTTCAATGAAACCAAAGTCATTGTAAATCGCACCGAAGCGGGACTTCGCACCAAAGGCACTGATGTTGTCACCGATGCTCAAAATCGTTAGTGCATCGTTATTGTTCGTTTGGTTGTAGTCGCGAATCGCTTTAAATTGAGCATCCAATGTTTCAATCTTTTGCTCGACTTTGTCTTCAATGTTGAAGATTTTGCCAATGTTACGCCATTGAGCCTGCGTGCCTTCCCAGTAGCCTTCGCCTTCTTTAGCTGCAAACACAACCGTTGGGGCAATTTCACTTAGCTCTTCATATTTCGCGGAGCCACGCGGGCCAACCAAGATCAGATCTGGTTTTTGCATATAAATAGCTTCGAAGTCAGGCTCAAACAAACTGCCTGCTGATGTGTAATTCTCTTTGCTGTACTTAGAAAGATAGCTCGGAAGATGAGATGCGTTTGACACAGCTACAGGGTCAATCCCGAAGTTATCCAAAGTATCTAAAGGACCAAAACCAATCACAACCACGCGCTTAGGTGATTGTTCTAGCTCGGTTTTTCCCATGTAATGGTCAATAACAACGTTAGCAGCAAAAGATGGAGAAATGGTTAGCAGCGAGAAAACAGCCGCACTGACGAGTTTTTTCATTTTGTTGAGCCTTAATGAGATCTATTATCATGCGCGTTCGCAATATAGCGTTACTCTCAAAAGCATTCAACAAGATTTATACGACTTTACATTCATTACAGTGATTTTAGATTAAACCATTTCAAGCACTTATGAATGGCAATCATTGCAATCCCGAATTGAATTATTCGTGCGAATCAATGAACGCTTTTAACGCCATTTCATCAAGGATCACTAAGCCATTGTCGGTTTTTGCAATAAGACCTTTATCGATAAGATCTTTGACTGCACGTCGATAAACACGGCCTGACGTACCAAATCGTTCCGCCTCTTGGTTCACTTTGTCAAAGCCACCAAGCAGCGTATCCGTCTGATTACGGACGAGAAGATCATAAGCAATGTTGTAAGTGATGGGATGCAGCAAGCGGTTAGTATAGATATCCATTGAGTCCTGATAGTCTTCTGCCAGTGCAGAGGCAAAAAACACCATCATCTCAGGGTGCTGCTGTAGTGCTTCGGTCAGTTTTTGAATGCAAATGACATCGACTTGCATGTGCTCATCAGCCACCACATTCCACTGGCAAGGGGTTTGAGTAAAGTACTCCATTTCGCCATAAATGTGGTAATCGCAGTTCGCCTCCCCTAGTTGGAAACGTCGCCCAT
This sequence comes from Vibrio sp. GLN_1, assembly GCF_043106015.1. Classification (NCBI taxonomy): domain Bacteria; kingdom Pseudomonadati; phylum Pseudomonadota; class Gammaproteobacteria; order Vibrionales; family Vibrionaceae; genus Vibrio; species Vibrio sp. GLN_1. The sequence continues at coordinate 496,689 of NZ_JBICMD010000036.1, read as the reverse complement.
TGGCGGCCAAAATGCTCATAGAAACACGTCCAACAGGCACGATATACAGGTACTGAAGTTGCTCGCCTTGGCGCAAAATGGCTTCGCCTGCATCAAAATAACGAGTGTTTACTTGGCACTGATAGATGAGATCACGAAACGCGGCACTTTTCTGTTCTAGATAGTTTTTGAAGCGACCAGTCGGATAAGGGCTGATTTTCATGCGTTTTTCTCTATGCTAGGAAGGATGCTAATCCGGACAAATGAGCAACTCAAAGACTAAGCCAGTTTGCTTGTTCATCCAGACAATTACTATTGATAACAATCTCAGATGGATTGTACCCCTTCCATTAAGACGATGAAACCAAATAAAAAAAGCGACAACCATGTGCCGCTTTTGATATTAATCTTAGAAAGAGATGACGCTATGCTTGGGCAATCAACGCTTCTAAAGCCGTGAAAGATGCAAGCTTTTCACCTTCCATCATCACTTTAGCCTCATCTACGTACTGACCTACCCCTTCCTTCACATCTTGTTGGTAGAGTACGACATTGTTTAAAATCGAAGCCACATTAAGGCCTCGTAATCGACCGACCGTAAACAGCGCCGAAGTTTCCATGTCTGCACCTAGAATACCTTTCTTGTTCCAGTACTGACAAATGGCCTCTTCGTCATCGGTGTAGAAACTGTCGTGAGAACGTACTACGCCGAAATGATATGGCGTCGTTTGCGTTGACAAATAACGCTCGACTTCTTTCAGTAGAGTAAAGCTTGCGTACGCCGGATAAGCCGAATCGACGTACGATTTGGAACCACCTTCGTCTCTTACTGCACCTTCAGCAACAATCAATTCTCCAAGCTGAACCCCCGATTGCATTGCACCTGCAGATCCAACACGTACCACATGAGTTACGCCGCACTGTTTGAGCTCTTCTACCGCAATGATCATCGATGGCGCGCCGATGCCTGTGCTGCATACAGAAACAGCCTGACCTTTGTAGTTGCCGGTAAACACGCGGTACTCACGGTTTTCCGACACCATTTCTGCATCATCAAATAATGCCGCGATACGATTCGCTCGATCTGGCTCGCCACATACAATAACAAGAGGAGCGACTTGTGTTTCATCAACACCGATATGAGGTTGTTTAGCCATTTGCTTGTTCCTTACGCTGCTGCTTGAGCTAAGGTTTTATCGCCATTGCGCTTGGCACTACGAGCCCACTCACGCGTACCATTGGCAGCAATGAACATAAGAATCGCGTACTGAACAGACATTGCGTAAACACCTTGCGTCGCGTAGATACCCACACTGATGATGTTAATCACAACCCATAGAATCCAGTTTTCGACGTATTTACGTGTCATCAGAATTTGTGCAACAACAGAAAGTACCGTCATAGTTGCATCCCAGAACGGGAACGCATCAGGCTCAAGTACTGGCTCAGACAGGCCTGCACCGAAAATGTTTAGGCTATCAACAGCAATGTTTGCTAGCGCGAAGAAGAATGGGTCAATGTAGATGGTCAACAATGCAATCGAGACCACACAAACAACCGCAGTCGCCATCAGCTTTTGCTTGCTAAGCCAACGAACTTCCAACGTTTCACCTTGTGCATTTGGTCGAGTCCATGCGTACCAACCGTAAATGTTGGCGCAGAAGAAAAACAGTTGAAGAAGTAGCAATCCGTACAACTGAATTTGGAAAAATATAACAGCAAAAAGCGTGACATTCAGTAAGCCGAATACGTAGTTGATGCTCTTCTCTTGGCTCGCAAACCAAATGCAAAGCAGACCAAAGACGGTTCCGAATGCTTCGATCCAGCTCATTGCGTAGCCGTCTCCAATCGGAATGGTAACGAGGGTATTGTTGATATCGAGTAAGGCGAATAGGTCCATGGTGATGTCCTTTATTATTTTGTTTGGAATACGCCCATATTAGGGTGCAGCAACAAACAAAAAGGAGGACATTTGTCCTCCTCTTGATGCACTCGATCATAAATCAGATCATTACTTACTTGAAAGCGCCTATTTATATCAACCATTCATTCTAAATGAACTAGGACTCGAGTCCTAAGTAGCGCTTTTTGAAAGCGGAAGCTGACGCAAATAGCACCGATGCCAATAGCGTAACAACAAAGCCAATCACGTATTCAAAAGCTTCATTCACTAATAGCTGGTAACAGCTCACGAGAAAAGTGATCACTACTGCGAGAACATTCGCTCGGTGAAACCAAGGATGTTTGACCGAGAACTTCGCATAACCTTTTGATAACATTTAACTAATCCGCTAGACAACAATTAACATTTTTATTTATAAGCAACGATGATAATAAGCTTTTATCGTTTCAAGAGAAATGTCTTTTTTAATTTTCTAGCTCAATATCACACGTAATTTGTGGTTATGTGATATCCGTTTGCACAATGAGTTCAACAATTTAGCAATTTCACACTATTGCGTACAACCAATGTTGGTTCCAGTTGAACGACTTGAGCTTCGTTAGATTTGTCGTCCAGTCTTCGGACAAGAGTTTCGACGGCTGCTTGGCCGAGTCGATATTTGGGTTGGTGGATGGTCGTTAAGGAAGGCGACATAAATTTCGCGATATGAATGTCATCGTAGCCAATAATGGAAAGATCATCTGGCACTTTAATACCGAGCTCATTTGCGGCGTTAATCACACCCATCGCCATCATATCGTTAGAGACAAAAATCGAGCTGGGTAACGTACCTCGTTCAGCCATTTTCTTGAACGCTTGATACCCACCCTCACATTCGAAGTCCGACTCAATGATCCAATTGGCATTAAATTCCAAGCCTGCTTCGTTCATCGCTCGCTTGTAACCTTCGTATCGCATTTGCGCTTGGTGTTTAATCAAAGGGCCGGTGATACATCCGATTTCAGTGTGGCCGCAATCAATCAGGTATTTCGCCGCTAAGTAACCGCCACGAAGTGAGTTATCTTGAATTTTATCGCTTGTAAACAGCATCGGCCCCCAGTCCATCACCACGACAGGGATATCTGGATAACGCTCAAATACATCGATACGCTCCCCTTCTAACGACGAGCACATCAAGATCAAGCCATCGACACGCTTTTGTAAAAGCGTATTAATGGACTGGCGCATGCGTTCGTTGTCACCTTCGGTGTTACATAGAATGAGGCTATAACCTTTGTGGTAACAACTGCGTTCCACGCCTTTTACGACTTCGCCAAAGAATGGGTTGGTAGAGGTTGTCACTAGCATACCAATGGTTTTGGTACGATTGACTTTAAGGCTACGCGCCAAAGCAGATGGCGCGTAGTAGTTGAGTTCTTTTGCTGCATTGTTAACACGTTCAGAGATTTCTTCACTCACGAAACGCGTCTTGTTAATAACATGGCTCACTGTTGAAGTGGAAACCCCTGCCAGTTTTGCGATGTCTTTCATCGTAGCCATGTTATTACTCCTATTTTAAAAGGCGTTGTGCGCCTTATTGTTCAGCGAGAAACGCGTCCACCTCTTCGCGAGTTGGGATCGACGTTTGCGCGCCAAAGCGGGTCACAGAAATTGCAGCCGCCGCATGTGCAAACTTAATCGCTGATTCTAAAGGTAAATCTTCTAAGAGACCAGTGACGAATGCCCCATTAAACGTATCTCCGGCCGCGGTGGTATCGGTCGCTTCGACACGGAAACCGGGGATGATTTCACCTCGGCCATTTTGGCTCAACCAAACGCCTTTTGCACCGAGAGTGATCATGACAATTTCAATACCTTTACCATGTAACACATTCGCCGCTTCTTGCGCGCTTTCGTTGTCTGTTACAGTAACACCTGTCAGCACTTCAGCTTCCGTTTCATTTGGCGTGATCACGTCAATACAAGCAAGCAGTTCATCTGACAACTCACGAGCTGGGGCTGGGTTTAAAATTACGTTGGTTTTTGCATCTTTCGCCACACGCGCGGCTTTCTCAATGCCGCACATCGGCGTTTCCAATTGCATTAGCAAGTAATCCGCTTGGCGAATACGTTCTAAATCTGGCTCAATCGCTTCTGATGTGAGTTTGGCGTTTGCTTCTGCTGATATACAAATGCTGTTTTCACCACTGTCCGACACTTGAATCATCGCGATGCCTGTCGGGCAGTTTGGTTGCATCTTAACACCAGTGATATCGATGCCGTCCATTTTGAAGTTTTCACGAATGTTGATGCCGAAAGAGTCATCGCCTACACAAGCAATAAAACCAATGTCTGCATTTAATCGCGCCGCCGCGACGGCTTGGTTGGCACCTTTGCCACCTGGGATAACTTGATAGTTGCGACCATGCAGCGTCTCGCCAGGGCGAGGGAAAGAAGGCACTTGAAGAACATGGTCAGCGTTTACACTACCTAACACCACTAACTTATTCATACGGTTATCCTCGGTTCTGAATGAACCCTTTTTTGAAAAACTGTTTTTGGAAAATACTTAGATGACTTTAACTTCTCGTTTGAGTCGCTGTAAAAAGTCAAAGGCATCTATACCCAAGCAACCTCAAGATGCATGGCTGCTTAGGTAAACCTTGCCCTCTCCCCTTAAACGACAGATATAAACAGAGGAGAGAGCAAAGGAATTAGAACGCTTTATCGCACGTCAGGCTTACTTTGTTACCACTTTTAGAGGAACTGGGATGTACTCATCCACTTTCTCGCCTTTCAGTACTTTGTCAGCCGTTTCAACACCTAACGCGCCAATAAGATCAGGTTGTTGTGCGATGGTTGCTGCTAGCTTGCCACGGTTAACCGCTGCGATGCCGTCTTCTGTGCCGTCAAAACCAACGATCATGACGTTTTTACCCGACGCTTGAACCGCGCGTAGTGCACCTAGAGCCATCTCATCATTCTGCGCAAACACCGCTTGAACATCCGGGTTAGCAGCCAGTAGGTTTTCCATTACGTTTAGACCTTTCGTGCGGTCAAAGTCAGCCGGTTGGCTAGCCAGAAGCTCCATATCGCTACCCTTAACAGCGGTCATAAAGCCTTCACCACGCTCACGAGCCGCAGACGTACCAGCAATACCTTCCAGCTGAATCACTTTTGCTTTATCGCCAACTTTTTCCATGATGTAGTGGCCAGCCATCTCGCCGCCTACAACGTTGTCAGATGCGATGTGGCTCACTACTTCACCACGGCTTGCACCACGGTCTAGAGTTAACACAGGGATGTTAGAACGGTTTGCCATACGAATCGCGTTAGACACTGCGTCAGAATCCGTTGGGTTGATCAAAATCGCTTTTACACCGCGAATGGTTAGGTCTTCGATGTTTGACAGTTCTTTGCTCGGGTCATTTTGCGAGTCCAGTACAATCAAATCGTATCCCAGTTCTTTCGCTTTAGCTTCCGCACCATCTTTCATCGTTACGAAGAACGGGTTGTTTAGCGTCGAAACCACAATCGCCATCGTATCTTGGGCTTGCGCCGCTACTGATACAGTGGAAGAAAGAAGCGCAGCAGAGATAAGAGTTGCAAGTTTTTTCATCGTTCTAGTCCTTTGTGTAGGGTGAGCCAGCACACGCCTACTGGCTCGATTTGTATTCACATATTGATATGTAGATTGTTATGAATTACTTGTTTTTGTTGTCTACCAATACCGCCAGCAAGATAACCACTGCTTTTGCAATCATTTGGTAGTAAGAAGAAACGTCCAGTAGGTTAAGCGCATTGTTCAAGAAGCCGATGATCAGCGCACCAATCAATGTCCCCATGATACGGCCTTTACCGCCCATCAAGCTCGTACCGCCAAGTACCACAGCTGCAATCGCATCCAGTTCGTATCCCATACCCGCCGTTGGCTGAGCAGAAGACAGACGAGATGTCACGATGATGCCCGCAAGTGCAGCTAACATACCGCAGATGGCGTACACACCAATCTTCACTCGGTCTACGTTAATACCAGACAAGCGAGTCGCAGACTCATTGCCGCCTAGTGCGTAAACATAGCGACCAAAGCGAGTGTGATTAAGTAGGTACCAAGCCGCTGCGAATACAACAACCATCAACCAAACTGGCACTGGAATACCTAACGCGTAGCCTGTACCAAACCATGCGAATGCGTCTGCCGTGTCTGTGAAGCCAGTAGAAATTGGTCGACCGTCGGTGTAAACCATGGTCACACCGCGCAGTAATGTCATGGTGACCAGCGTCGCGATGAAGGCTTGTACCTTGCCTTTAGCGATGATGATGCCACTGATTGCGCCCAGTGCTGCACCAGCTAATAGAGCCGTTGGAACCGCAATTAAAACTGGCACTTCCATCGCGATTAGGCTCGCGGCAAATGCACCACAAAGCGCAAGGACAGAACCGACACTCAAGTCGATACCAGCAGTTAAGATAACCAGAGTCATACCTACGGCGATGATCGCGTTGACAGAGGTTTGACGAAGGATGTTAAGAATGTTGTCTACCGTAAAAAAATTCGGGTTTAAAAAAGACACCACAACAATCAAAAATAACAGTGCAATCAGTGATTTTTGTTCAATCAACCACTCTTTAGTAAACAGCTTTTTGCTGCTTGTTTCGGTCGGTTTGCTCATGGTATTGGTACTCATGCTGCTTCCTCATTGATCTTTTTGCCTACGGCACAGGCGAGTAATTTTTCTTGGTCGGCGTCTTTCGCATCAAATTCGCCAGTTATGCGACCTTCATGCATCACAAGAATGCGATCGCTCATGCCTAGCACTTCTGGCATCTCAGAAGAAACCAAGATGATGCTCATGCCGTCGGCTTTAAATTTGTTGATGAGTTGGTAGATTTCTTTCTTAGCACCAACGTCAACACCACGCGTTGGTTCATCCAAAATCAGAACTTTAGGTTTGGTCATTAACCCTTTCGCAATCGCCACTTTCTGTTGGTTACCACCAGAAAGGTTGCCAATGATTTGGTCGCGAGTTGGTGTTTTAATGTTGAATAACTTGATGAAATCTTCCACTGCGATGACTTCTTCGCCGTGCTGGATTTGTACGCCTTTGGTTAGCTTATCCAATGCACACAGAGACATGTTCTCTTTCACGGATAAGCCCAGCACCAGACCATCCCCTTTGCGGTCTTCCGAGATGTAAGCGATGCCATTTGCCAAGCCATCTTGCGGACTAACCGGATTAATGGTTTTGTTATCGAGATTGATAACGCCATGCTCGCTTGGTAGCGCGCCGTAAATCACTTTCATTAACTCGGTACGGCCTGCGCCCATCAAACCAGAGATACCCAAAATCTCACCGCGTTTAAGCGTGAAGCTCACATCGTGAACGCCAGAGCCCGTCAAGCCAACCACTTCAAGGCATGTCTCGCCGTGCTTTACATCAATACGCGGGTATTGCTCTTCTAATTTACGGCCAACCATCATTTCGATTAAGCCGTCTTCATCCGTGTCTGCTACTCGGCATTCACCGATAAATTTACCGTCACGAAGCACGGTAATGTCGTCACAGATTTCAAAGATTTCTTTCAGGCGGTGTGAGATATATACAATGCCGCAGCCTTGCTCACGAAGCTCATTAATCACTTTGAACAGAGATTCGGTTTCTGTATCAGTAAGCGCATCGGTAGGTTCATCCATGATGATGACTTTCGATTCAAACGAGAGCGCTTTGGCAATTTCTACCATTTGTTGCTCACCTAAACTTAGATCACCAAGCAAGGTTTTCGAGCTGTGTTTCACGTTCAAACGTTGTAGAAGTCTGTCCGCTTCCGCGTACATTTTGCTCCACTGAATGCGCCCCATAGAACCGGTAAATTCACGACCGAGAAAAATGTTCTCAGCGATTGTCAGTTCAGGGATTAAGTTCAACTCTTGGTGAATAATGCTGATACCCGCTTCTTGAGAATCTCGCGGACCTTTAAACGCAGCAGGTTGACCTTGATACTGAATGCTACCTGCATCCATATGGTAAATACCGGTCAGCACTTTCATCAATGTTGACTTGCCAGCCCCATTTTCGCCCATGAGCGCCATTACACGACCTGGGTATACATTCAGGCTCGCTTTATCTAGCGCCTTTACACCTGGGAACGCTTTTTCGATTTCGCTCAGTTGTAGAATGGCTTGAGTCATAATCTGTCCTCAATTCTCAGGCTTAAAAAACCACGCCCGCTTGGAAAATCACGTTCGCGTACGGTGTGCATTCACCGGTTCGAACCACTGCGCGACTTTGCTCGGTGCGTGCTTTAAAGGCCTCGTGCGAAACGTATTTGATTTCAATCGATTTGCCCGTTTCCTCACTCTCTTTGCTCAACTCTTTAAGCAGTGCTTCATGAAGAACAGGACTGACATCGGAAAATTCTTCTGCAATGATGACCCCTTCAATCTGTGACTCAGACAAAATCACGCGAACGGTATCAAGAAAACTTGGTACGCCATGCGTTAGCGCCAAATCGATGCGCTGTACATGATCAGGAATCGGCAGCCCCGCGTCACAAATCGTGATTTCATCGGTGTGGCCTAGCGTTGCCACTAAATAAGAAATATCTGAGTTAATAAGGGTACTTTTTTTCATCTCATCGACCTTTCGGTTACACGTTCATACAACAATGAGTGCCTGTTTTAGGAAATTTTCATTATTAACAGAAAACTCATCGAAACGTTTCGATGCAATAATAAGACGCTTGCGAGATTTCACCAGTCACCGATCGGTAAGGTGTGAGAATGATCCGTGATTTTTCCAACTAAGAGAAAGAAAAGGCCGACCAAGTCACACTTTACCCATCGAAACGTTTCGATGAGCATTTTTAAAGCCCACAAAAACTCTACGGTTTGTGCCCGCGAAAGCAGAAATACGTCCAATTACTGAGAAAGCCTCTAGTTAACGGGAAGGAAATCTGCCACATCATCACATTTCTAAAATGGTTGTCTGATTTTCGAGAACACCCACCTTACAATCTGGTTACAATTTGCAAAAAATATATCATCCGTTCAGTACCGTTTAGGTAAGCAACGTTTGTAGGGACACAAACGGAAGTCGAAGAACCATAATGAAATTAAGCAATCGAGTTATCTTGCTTGTCGCACCCGTGATCATTTTGAGTGCGCTGGTATCGAGTTACATCATCTATAGCATTCAAAAAGTAACACTCATCAAGCGCGAAGATAGCTACATACAACTTCAGATGGAAAAACTGGCGGGGCAATTTCGACAAGCCAATATTTTTCTTAACAGCTATGCGTACACGCTGAGTAAAAGTGATGTGCTGCAGGACTATTTTATCAATCACGACAATCCCTACCGTGAGCGAGTGCTTTTTAGCCGCTTGGATGAAACCGCTGATGTCCTGAGTCATGGCTATAAAGGGGATGCGAGCATGGCGATCCTCGACGGCAAGCAAAATCTGCTTTATTACACCGAAAACCAATATTATGAATCGTCCGGCGTTGTTGACCCAAAGGTGCTGGAGTACATAGCAACCAGCTTCGCGGCTCGTGGTGAATACAGCCACACAGGGTTCATTTATAACTCCAGTGGCCAAAGCATCTTGTTGCGATACGAACTCATTGATAAACGAACGGGCGCACCGCCAGTTAGCTTCGATCCTAGCAACGTGTTTTTTGTTGTCGTGTCCGTATCTTTAGAAGTGTTTAACGACATCAAACACGACGTCGAATTTGATACTCATAGTGTGATTACGTTTGCCGATAAACCCATTTATCTAGACATCCCTCTTGCGCAAACCATTGAACTTCTGCCCCACTTTTATGCGGTGCTCTCTCCAGCGGAGTATCTGATGTGGAACAAAGTGGACAAAGTATGGCTAGAGCTTGCACTTTCTTTTGGTATCGCGGCATTTTGTACCATCACGCTGATCGTCTTAGTGCTCTATCGTTACGTTTTGCATCCAGTCTCTCGCCTCGATAAACAACTCAGCGAGCTAGAATCGAATCAGCGAGACAACATCGAAAAGCTCGGAACCAATGATGAAATTGGCCGTCTTTCATCTCGCTTTTTTGATATGTACGAAGAGCTCAACGTCATTTACAAAAAGACCAAACGTCTCGCAGAAACTGATCACCTTACTCAGTTGGCTAACCGTCATCGATTCCACCAACTTGCCACGCGTGAACTAGCCTCGCCACCTTCTCATTTGTGGGTGATTTATGTCGATCTGGATAACTTCAAGTACGTGAACGATAAATATGGCCATGAACTTGGCGACAACCTGCTAAAGGTCTTCTCGACTCACATTAAAAACGCCTGTCAAAAGTTCTCTCAGCAGTACGACAGCCCTTGTTTTGGCGCGCGTTTATCTGGTGATGAGTTCGCCATCCTACTTAGTTCCAACCATGACGTGGGCAGCATCCCAGATTTACTTGCCAAAGAACTATTAAAACCAATTAGCAACCTCAGCCAAACTTGGGCGAACGCCTTCCCGGTGACCGCCAGTGTTGGCATCGCTCAGTACCCGCAAGATGGGCAAGACATCGCGAAACTGTTGTCCAATGCAGACGCAGCAATGTACCAAGCCAAACGTGCTGGAAAAAATCAGTACGCGTACTATTCAGCAGAGCTAAATTTGGAATCTCAGCGACGCAGTCAGATCGAACGTGCACTGCGTAAAAGCAACGTTGAAGATGAGTTTAGGCTTGTGTTTCAGCCTTACATGAATAACAAAGACAACGAAATTGAAGGCTTGGAAGTGCTTCTACGTTGGGACGCAGAAGGCTTGGGGCCAGTGCCACCAACCGAATTTATTCCAATCGCCGAGCAAGCTGGGTTGTTTGACAGAATAGACCGTTGGGTGTTTGCCAATGCAACCGAGGAATACCATCATTTAAGAAGCATTTTTGGCAAAGACATTGTCCTGTCCATCAACCTTTCATCGGCCGAATTAAACTCGTTAGAAATGGCGCAATTTATTCATAAACACGTAACGAGAAATGGCATCAAACCAGAATGTATCGAACTAGAAATTACCGAGACGTTTGCCGCGGAACAGCAAGGTACTGCATTGCTTGATGAGCTTTCGAAACTGGGTTATCGACTTGCTATTGATGATTTCGGCTCTGGCTACACGTCGCTCACTCAACTTGTTCAATACCCAGTACAAAAGATTAAGTTTGACCGAGAGTTTCTACTGACGTTGATGAATACCAATAATGGACACGTGATCAAACCGATCATTGAGCTGTGCCATGCCCAAAACAAAACCGTGACCGCCGAAGGCATTGAACACGACGTTATGCACAAATGGTTGTCCGCTTATCGATGTGATTTCATGCAAGGATACTTGTTCGGAAAGCCAATGGACAAAGAGCAACTTAGCTTGTGGTGGAAATCGGCCAACGATGACAATCGATTCTCTCAGCCGCTTACAACCAAACTCGCGGCTGAGGGTGGAATTTGAAGGTAAAGAATCGATAATGTTTACTTTGACGAACTCATAAAAAAGCAGCACTTAATGTGCTGCTTTTCGTATTCTCACCCTATTGCATGCGCTTAAGCATGTTGAGCGTAATGGTTGCTGAGTTATCTGCCGTCGCTTTTTTCAGCTCAGAATAAACCACATCAGCGGAACCATCCGCTTTGTCGGAAATCGTGCGGATGACAACATACGGAACCTTAAAGGCGGTTGCAACTTGTCCCAATGCTGCACCTTCCATTTCAACGGCCATCGCGTTGAACTCTTGGTAGATGCCCGTAACTTTTACTTTACTGGCGATAAATTGGTCACCAGAAGCAATGATGCCTCGGAACACACTCTCTTTGCCTAACGTCTCCACCGCTGCTTCATACGCGTAATTTTGTAGCGCTTTGTCAGCATAAAAGTAGCGCTCTTGATAGTCCGGTAATAACCCTTTCGGTTTGTTGAATGCGGTTAAATCAACGTCATGATGTACAGTACGAGTAGAAATAACCACGTCCAATGGATCAAGTTTCGGGTCACTTGCTCCTGCTATACCAGTAAAAATCAGTTGGTTCACACCAAAAGATTCAATCAGCAAAGTGGTCGTCATCGCAGCATTGACTTTGCCAACACCAGATTGCGTTACCACGACGGATTTGCCCTCAAGCTCACCGATATAAAAAGTGTGGTTCGCAACTTTTTTGATTTGTTGATTCTGAATTTTTGGCAGCAGAGCTTCAACCTCTACATCCATCGCGCCAACAATACCTATCGTTGATGCAGCAAAAGTAGGAAGTGAAAACGCGGCAAGAATGAAAACAAGAGATTTCTTAAACATACGAGTCCTGAAGTGTAGCAATGCGCCGCCCTTTTGCGACGCGCTACACATTATATACCCTTGAGATTTAAAGGGGGAATATTCCGTACGCTATCAGTCAAAACAATCAGCAATGAGGCAATGAGAGCTTCTCTACAACCTCAGTTTTTGGGTTCTTGACTTGTCGGGACACGCAGTTTCGCTGAAATAGTAGGCATAAAAAATTCGCAAGCTATCCTAGTTGCGCAGGTAGGGTGTCCCCAAGCGCCACATATATCCTGATCGCTTGATTTCACTCTCGTGAATTGTCGGCATTGACCACATTTATTCGTCATTAATTCTTCTCCCTGAAAATGATCTTATTGATAAGCAAGCGGTCGTTAAGCGTAATTCTATAACGCGATAACGACCTCAACTAGCCAAATTAGTGTTTAGAAACTAACACAATGTTCTGAGTGAAGATTTGACTTATAACCGTACTTTGCTCAAAAAACTTAAGAAACAAATTCAGAGAAGACAAAATAATATTTTATCCAGACCACAATTTTTATTTATCGAATAAAAATAATTTTAAAAAATGAAACTAATTCCGTTTCAACTTGTCTTAACCGAACATTAATTCATTTATAATAAAAGTCTAATTGCTTATTCAGTTCATAAAAAGAAAACATAAAAATAATGGCTACCCATCACTTTCGTTTTTCCTTATATAGAATTGCCTGATTTAGAGTTTCCATTCGTTCCATCCCCGTATCTTATAAAACTCATCATCACATTTTTTTCACTTTTTTCAGTTGGAGTGAAACGCTCAGATGAAGAGCTCTTTATCTATCTTTCCGTTCTACATCCTTTATTCTATTTATAAAACCGTAATCACAACGATCAGAGACAGCCCCTTAAGTAACGCGGCGTTTCGAGCTGGATCACAGAGTAAACTTTTTGTCCTTCGCTCATGGTTCTAATAAATACTTTGAAATTAAAAGATATTTTCCACATCCATTTAATTAAACATTGTTTTTTAACTTTACTCTATCAAAAATATTGCTAAACACAGTTTTATTAATTAGCGAAATCGGCTAGTATTTACGTCGAAGTTTTTCAAAAGCAACGATTAACTTATTAATATTAAGCAGTTTCAATTGGTTAGACAGAACCCTTGAAACTTAATGGAATCCCAACATTACGTGCTTTTATGCATAATAAGAAACATTGGGAATATAATTATATTGATGTGCAAGTTGTTTTAACGAGTGCATGAAGCAATCGATAAATTTGTAACACCAAAGAGTTTTTATTTAGTCAAAATGAAAAAGTTATTTTTATTGTTGATATGGACATGTTTGTCGGTTTCTCCTTTTGCAATGGCGCAACACCCAAATAGCAAGACAGAGAACCGCGTATCCCAACAAGTTATTGAAAAAACATATAAAGAAGCCAAACTCAATGGCGTCATCGACTTTAAACTGTTTCGCGATGCCTTCATCGCCTACCAAAAAACACCAGATAGAAAGAAGTCGATACTAACCATTATTGATTACAGCAAACCATCGACCGAAAAACGTTTTTATGTTGTGGACGTAAACAAAAAGAAGCTGATCTACAACACTTACGTGGCTCATGGTGTGAATAGCGGAAAGAAAACAGCAACGCAGTTTTCGAACGTCGTGAATTCTCGCAAAACATCACTTGGCACGTTTTTGACAGACACAACATACTACGGTTCTAACGGCTATTCACTGCGACTAGATGGTCTTAGCTCTGGCCTTAATGACAAAGCTCGCGAGCGCTACATCGTTGTACACGGCGCAGACTATGCGAATCCTTCTTTCATTAAAAAGAACGGTTACTTGGGACGCAGTTGGGGTTGCCCAGCGTTACCTCAAAAGCTGTCACGCGAAATCATTGACACGATTAAAGGTGGCAGCGTGATCTACGCCAGCGCGTAAACCACGCAGCACACCAATACTAAGGGAGCCTAGCTCCCTTTTTTGTCGCCTGATGTTCTCACAAGTCGCAAATAAAATCGCATGTCGAGCAGAACAACGCCAATATTTGTGTGCTCTTTGAGAGTCAATCACGTCATGAATCTATTAGCGCTTTTTCAGGTGTTGGTTAGATTCGCTTAAAACACTGTTCATTCCTGTTTCGTCTCGTTAGTATACGCACAATTGGTCATTTACCGACTGATGTATTGCCCAAATCTATACCCACTGATGTTTAGGATTGTTTTTTGCGTTATCTTCTTCGTATTTTATTTGTGCTGACACTTTCCATGCTCTCTGGGCATTTACATGCAGCGCACCACAATACAAATCTCGTGACGTCAGAACGCCTCGACAAACTCGTGCAATCTGATTTTCAATCCGTAGTCAACGCCCCACATTCAGAAGCGCAGCAACACTATTGGGGTTCTGACGGGTTTGAACGCCACATCAAGCGAGACTTGTTCGCTCTGGTGAGTTACCGCCGAACATCTACTGATGACGGATCGCTCTCCCTCAGCTTTGAATCTGAATACCATCTACTTGTCGCGTTTTTGCCTCCTCCATTAAAAGAGTTAGCGTGGCAAACTATTCCGTTGCCTACTGATAGCTATGGCATGTTAAAAAACCAACGTTCTCTCTATCGTTTATCAGGGCGGAAAGAGGCGAATTTACTGTACGTGTTTAAACACGGCCGCGAATCGATCATCACAGTTTGATACCACAAAGAAAAACAAGGAAGCATGCCACACCAGGCATGGATGTCCTCAAATTTATCTGATCTGATTCGAGGTCTATTTATGAAAAAATTCACAGCAGCAGCGTTAACGACCCTACTTTTCACTGCAGTACCAACATTTGCAAATACAGACACAAACGCGGAAAAAATGACAAACGAAACGCTATTGGAATGCGCAAATGCGTCCAATGCTCGTAACGCGATACCAGAGCACCGAGCCGTTTTTCGTCATTACTTGATGTCTGAACGTGGTTACAGCTTTAGCCAACTCTCTTCCACCGAAACCGAGTTTAAAGCACAAGACAACAACGATTCTGAGATAGAACAGTTCTATCAAACACAGTGTAAAGAAGTTGGTGAGCAGCTCTACCGCGTGGGCTACTGACACCAGCGAGAATGAAGAACTCGGTAAAGGGTCAACAGTTCCAAAAACAAAAGGCGCATTCTCTGCGCCTTTTGCTTACATCAATATCCTAGTTACACATGAGTGAACCATTGTTAAGAAAGCTGAGACGCCGCCTTAGATTTAAATCGCGCTTTGCGCACCTTGAGGATCACAAAACTCATCACAGCAATAGTAAGAGTAATCACTGGCGCAGCCATTAACCCCATCGTCACCATCT
Source organism: Vibrio sp. GLN_1 (assembly GCF_043106015.1). Lineage (NCBI taxonomy): Bacteria > Pseudomonadati > Pseudomonadota > Gammaproteobacteria > Vibrionales > Vibrionaceae > Vibrio > Vibrio sp. GLN_1. The sequence goes on along the minus strand of NZ_JBICMD010000036.1, from coordinate 481,196 downwards.
TGCTGATATTCTCCGGAAGTAAAGGCAGGAGCATGCCAAAGCCGCACAGTAACAACGTCCACAATATGGCGCTCAGCCATGCAAAGTAATGGAACTTTGACACGCGTTTCACACGTAATCCCATCATCAATGGCAAAAGCGAACGCACCACAGGAATAAAACGCGCGCAAAACAATGCAACTAAGCCATGTTTACCCAAAAGAACATCGACTTGTTCGAGTCTTTTCTGTGGGACAGCATTCACCCAGCCTTGAACTTTAGGTAGGCGGTTTAGCCATTTTCCTTGCAAGTATGCCGCCCAACTTCCTAAGCCCGCACTCACAATAATCACCAACATGATGGCAATAGGATCAAGCACGCCTACCGCCGCAAGTGTGCCAGACAACACCACTACGCTATCGCACGGAAATGGCGCAGCAGGAATAAAACCACTTTCCAAAAAGATTAATGTCGCCACGACAATATAAATAATCCCTGCACTTCCTGGCGCCATAAGTGCAGAAAAGTCTTGATGCCAAAAGGCAAGCAAGACGCCCATCATTGAATCAAACATAAAAAAGCTCCTAAACATCACTAAATAACAACAAGGTAGATGCTTAGGACTATCGAGCGTGAATAAACCGATAGATAAGATTAGAGCCTAACCCATCTCCAATTTGGTATTTTGAATGAGAGAAGTCTTTCGCAAGCCCAAGAAAAACAGTCAGACCCACGTTCAAAGATGGCGTTTCTGATAAAGCGCGGTTCCAGTGAGGAGCCAACGTTTCGAACCAACCGATATCGAGCTCATCAAGCTCTGATTTTGAATCATGAACTCGCAGTGCATTCCGATTTAACAGGCTAGCAAACGAATGAAAAGGTGGTGCTAGTGGCGTTTCGGAAACTTGTGCGTCTTCATCATAAAACGCACTGCCGACGGTGTAGTGGTGAGTAGTTTCAGGCGACGTTGATTCTTGGCCGACAGAAACCGCCAATAAGCTCAGAAATAGCCCGAAAAAGCTAATAAGAAGAGCACGCACAACGTTCACCTACATCACAGTAATACGTACTTTTAACTCTGAGGGCGAGAATTTGCAATCGAAATTCTCGCCTCGTGGTTTTAGCCACTCAGTTTGATATAACTGAGGACTTAATTCTTACCGTATGGGTAGTTTTCGAACATTTTCGCCACTTCTTCTGTGATCAAATTTTCCCTTTTCTCAGTACTCATTGATTCGGTTAACTTGCGGCTTGAAACGCCTTTCCACACAACTTGGTTCGCTTTACTATCCACCAGCTCTACCACTAACTTCCCGTATTTGCGTTCTTTATATCGTTCAGGGCTTGATGTAATCACACCAAAGCTGTTCCATCCATAACCGACGCTAAAAGAAGAACCAGACGATACCAACTCCGACTCCTCAACGATATCGTGATGAACGTATAAATCACCACCACTTGCAACTCGAGAAAGCCCCTTCGATTCCAGTTGAGCAGCCAAACCTTGTTCTATACGGCGTCCATCAATACTTGCTGGAGCATCATTTTGAGTACCAAAATCAAACGTTTTGTAAGAAGCGAAGTCCGCTTGTTTATCCACGTCTGTTGTTACTGTCGTACAAGCGGCCATCAAAAGCGCCATTGTCCCAATTGTTACTGTTTTCCACATACGCGCTCTCCTCGTTTTTTTACTTATACGGCTGACAATAAAGTTGTGTCATTTCAATATTGAGTCTTGACCATGAATGATAAGTGTTCAATGTCAGGTGATTATTAAACCATCAAATGGATTGACGATTAATGAGCCAGCTCTGTCACATAACGGTGTCATTTTCGTCGAGCATCATCAGGAAGCCATTTACGTCCATCAAAAGCGTGTTTTTTCACCAAGAAGACAGTTTTTTATACAACTGACAAGCGACTGATGAAAAAAGACTTTTCTTTTGAAATCAATGTGGCATATTAGCTGAGTCCTATCGATGCGCGGGCATCGTATAATGGCTATTACCTCAGCCTTCCAAGCTGATGATGCGGGTTCGATTCCCGCTGCCCGCTCCAATATCTATCTACTCCCAAAAAATTCTTTTCTAAGTTACTCAGTTGAATCCGAAGGCGGAGCAAACAAACAGCGCCAACGTTGTTGCCACGTTAAATTTGGTCGACGTACCTCGTTGAACATATCTTTCCATTCTGCAAACGTCACCTTAATTGGGTTGAAGCTGTTTACCGGTTTAGAAATGCCATAACGAACCGTTTCTATTTCTGGTTCAAAAGTGCCAAACATTCGATCCCAGATAATCAAAACACCTGCGTAATTTTTATCAATATATTGACGATTGATCCCGTGATGCACTCTGTGGTGAGACGGCGTGTTGAATACCCACTCCAGTGGGCCAAGTGACCGAATCGACTGCGTGTGCACAAAGAACTGCAAACCTAGATTCAACAACACCACGAATACAACCCATTTAGGGTCAAAACCAATAATGACCAAAGGTAGCCAGAACAGCCACATCCCCGCCAATGGGTACATCAAGCTTTGGCGAAACGCCGTACTAAAATTCATTCTTTCTGAACTGTGATGCACCACATGTGCCGCCCACATCCAACGAATACGATGGCTAGCACGGTGGAACCAGTAATAGAAAAAGTCTTGCAGCAACATAAGAAGCAAGAAGGCCGATACACTCATTTCGATATCAAATAATCGCCAATCAAACATCCACAAGTAGAAGTGCGCAATCAGCAGCCCCGTTAAAATATCAGCAGCTTGATGTAATCCCGCCAACACAAAGTTACACGCCACTTCCGGCAAATAATATTGTGCGCTGTCAGGCAGTTTACCTCGACGCTGTCCCAAACCGTATTCCGCGGCGATGCAGAGAAAAAAGATGGGAGCCAAAGCCATAAGCAAGAGCTCCGGTCGTTCCATGATTTGTGACCAATCCATTGTCTTATCTACCATTTTGCGTAGTGATCTTCCGTTAAACCCACAACACCGTCGAGTTCGTGCTTACTGCCATTGCCATCCACAACAAACCCTGAAAAGTGGCCGATATATTGACGAAAGTTACTTTTCAAAAACCAGAAGTTCTTTTTCTCAGAACGTTGATTGATAGGCTCAAACACTAAGTCTACGCAACCATCTTCGGAGGTGATGCGCCAATCAGTACGCGGGTTCTGACGTGAAAATTGAAACTGCACCGGATTAAGCAAATGCCTTTCACCATCCACCCACAGTACATTTTCACAAAACCCGGTTTCGTTTACGCCAGCGGCGAGGTTGAGACCCAAGCTTTTGTCGCCGTCTTTATGGTTGACACTCGCCCAGCGCCAGCTCGTTTCCCTTCGCATGTAACCCGCCGAGAAATCATAACCCGCAGCAACCTGTGACAGATCTTGCTCTTCACCCAGAATAAATAGATTCCCTGTTACCGTCAGCGCGTTGTGTTTTTGCGTATACGTCCATCCGGAGTAACCCGTTGGCGTAGAGAGCATAAGAGGCAAACTTTGTGGCTGTGGATGCAGTGTAATGTTGGCGTTAACGGAAGGCGTCACAAACTGAACATGCCACTGCCCTTCCTCAATAGAGAACTGAATCGTATTGTTCGCGAGATGCGCTTTGCTCAGCCAGCTCGATGGTTGAGTCTGATAGCCAAGCTGACAAGGTTTAAGCCATTGCTGCTCGGTGAGTGCATTGCGCTTAATATCGAACAAATAACAAAATCCGGAGGCCAAATAGCGAATATCGGCAATAGCAATCCCGACGACATAGTCAGGGGTCACGAGAGACACGAACTGGAACTGCTTGTAGTCGAAATGTTTTCGCCACTTCGATACAGGATTGTCCATCTCATTGAGATATTGAAATGACTCTAAATCGAGTGATCTTGGAATCGCCGACAAGTGCCCAAAAACCGGCATACCATCTTGCTGAATAAATGAGTCCAAAGGCTTAATTACGTCCATGATTCTGACTTTACTAATCACACATGGCACAAGATTAACATTAATTTAACAACAAACGAGTTGCGCGACTGCACAACAATCACGCATTTAAGGCAGGCAACGAAGCAATAGTGTGAAACAGGTCACTCATATCTCATCACTATCACTGCGATTTAGAGTTTTAGCTTGGCTGTAGAGCATTAATCAGAATGAAGAATATTGGTTACGATCTCCGTTTTCACCGAATTCGCGATAAAACAGTTTTCATGCGCCATGTGATGCATTTTTTCCAATTGCTCATAGCTTGGCTGCTTATCACCAGAAAATACAACTGTCGGATTTAGCACCACTCTCGAAACCCACTCTTTCCCATTTTCACCAACGGTCAACTCCCCTTCAGCTGCATCAACATAAGAGTCGATCACATAACGACGCTTTGCTGCAATCGAAAGGAAAACCAACATATGGCAACTAGAAAGTGCCGCAACAAACGCCTCTTCGGGATCGACGTTTTCTTCTACCGACAGCGGCAACGGAACAACATAAGGAGATGGCGAAGCAGGAACTAACAAACCGCCATCAAAGCGCCAAGTGTGCGCTCTACTGTATTGATTATCGCTAAAGATTTCATTGGCCTGGCGTTGCCACGCTATTAATGCCGTGTGCTTACTCATACTCATTCCCTGATTGTTGAGTGGTGTAGTAAATCACAGCTCAATACGGAAAGAAAACAGACACTGAGTGAAATGAGCGAACAGCCACTTCAAAGCACCTGTTCTGAGTTTTGTTGCGCTTTTACTAACTCATCTCTCAAACGGTGTCCTTGATGAATATTCACTTGGAGGCGATTGATCAACATCTGTAGCTGTTCAATCGCTGGCACTTGGTTCATTTTTAACTGTGTTTCGAGTTCCAGCGCTTGGCTAGCCAGTATCTTCAGCCCTAAATTCAACGCCATTCCCTTGGTCGTATGCATCGTCAATTTGAGAGAGTCGAAATCGCTCTGCATAAAGTTTTCAATCAGGTCATCAACCGCCAGTTCAAAATCGGTGATAATGCTGTTGAGCAGAGCAAGTAACTCATTCGGATGTTCTTTGAGGGACGCCAACATTTCGGAGTTCGACAGTTCCTCTTCCGTCAGCCTCAAGTTTTCAATCGGCTTACGTTGCAGTTGCAATACATTGCTCGCTGGCGATACCTCTTCGGTTTGTTTCACTTTGAGCCTCGCACTGAATTGCTTCAAAGCGTCAGCAAAACTTTCCCGCTGTAGAGGCTTGGTTAGGACATGATCGGCACCTGCCGCGATAAAGTGGTCATGGGCCTCACGAAAGACATCCGCAGTATAGGCAAACAGCAACGTCTTTACCCCTAGCTTTTCGCGAATAAAACGGGTCGCTTCGACACCATTCATCTCTGGCATGTGATTATCCATCAAGATAAGGTCATAGTCGTTGTCGCGTGCCTTTTCTACAGCAACTAGCCCGTTTTCTGCGACATCTACTGTGTGCCCTAACTTTTCGCAAAAGCCTTTCGCTACCAAAGCATTTACGCGGTTATCTTCTGCCAACAAAATGCGCAAGTTCTGAGTGCTTCGGGTTTGAACTGGCGTATGCTGCGGGCTCGGTTTTTCGCTCTCATTCCATGGTATCGGCAAAGTGACAATAAACTGCGTGCCGACCCCCTCTACGCTCTTTAAGGTAATAGAACCACCCATAAGTTCAGTGAGCTTTTTAACGATGGCCAACCCTAAACCCGTTCCTCCAAACCTTCTTGTAGTTGAAGAATCTGCTTGCTCGAAGGAGTTAAATACTCGCCCTTGTTTATCGGGCGCGATACCGATCCCCGTATCACTAACGATGATCAACAGCTGTTGGTCTTCACCATTTAACTCTGTACGAATCAGTACGTGCCCTTCATTGGTAAACTTCACGGCGTTACCCGCCAAATTAAACAAAATTTGGCGAAGTCGAGCACAATCGCCTGTAAACTCGGTGTTGTTCGGAACGTCGTTCTCAACAATCAGCTCAATGCTTTTTTCATCAATTAACGGTTGTATGGCGCTGCAAACCGGAGTTAAGACTTGCTCAAGATGAAACGGGGCCTCTTCCAGTTCTAGCTTATTTTCCTCAACTTTAGAAAAGTCCAAGATGTCGTTGAGGATAGTCATTAAATGCTGCCCTGAATCCAGAATCACCTTAATGTGCTCTTTGGTGACGGGCTCTTTGGTTTCCTCTGCAATCAACTGAGAAATCCCGAGCACACCATTCATTGGCGTTCTTAATTCGTGACTCATTGCAGCAAGAAAGCTGGATTTAGCCTTCGCCGCTCGCTCTGCTTTGTCCGTCTCGGCTTCCAACTCCGAGTTAAGCTGCTTCAAGTTGTGCATTCGGTATTGCAGTTGATACAAGAACGACCCGACTAACAACATCACTGCGACAAACACAAACAGCCAAGTGAAGCGCGCCTCATTTTGGGCGAGATCAAGAAGTGAGTGCTCGGCCTCTTCCACAAACACAAAGTAATTGTGATCCAGTAGCTCATTGGTCAACAGCTCGATTTTTTTATCGCTTTCATGTAAGCGCCCCAAAAAGTTCGCGCCACTTTCGCTTTGCTCCCCACTTTGATTCACTAAGTCGCGGCTAAAAAACTCGACGTAATGTTTATCTAATTGCGTTTCACCAATGTGCGTCGAAAACTCCTCTTCATAGATGTCCAACAGCATCAGCAAGGCATATTGATTTTCGACTTGTACCCCAATCAACATGTCTAATTGCGAAGTGGTTTGAATAACCCGTTGCTCAAACTTGGCTAACGTCTGTTGTATTTTCTGGCGGTTGGGTGAGATGGGAAACCAAACGGCATTATCGAAGGTATCAGCCAATTTTTCCGCTTCAACTTCAATATCAACCAACGATTTAGTGAGCTCGAAGTTCTTTCGCTCCTTGATGGCATACTGATTCACGATCACATCGCGTTCTTCAATCAGCTGATGGCCGACCTCAGAAAGCGCGCTATGAAGTTGTTGCGTACTCTTGGAATTAATGTGAGCCATGTAGGCAAAGGTGCACGCCACCAGCATCGCAATAAATAAGCATGAATTGACCAACCTAAACTTATTCATTTTCCAGCACCTCTAATATTACTGGCCTTGGGGCGCTGAGTGACGTCAAGAACGCTTCGATGTCTTCGATGTTGTTATCACTCATCGTAATACCAAGCTGCGTTTGCGCCATGATTTGAATGGCCTCAGCAAGGGTGGTCACTTGCCCGTTATGAAAATACGGCCCCGTTAATGCGACGTTTCTTAAACTGGCAACACGGAAATAATACCCCTCATCCCCTTCCGTTGTTAGTAAATGGCGACCTGTGTCTTTCTGCACGGGTTTATGCTCAAAGTAAGCGAAGCGTTGAATCATCGCGCCGCCAACATTTTTCCCTTGATGACATTGTACGCACCCAGCTTTCTGGAAGGTTTTCCAACCGCGTTTCGCTTTCTCATTCAAAACATGCGTGTAACCCAATAAGTAGGCATCAAACGGCGCGCCTGGAGTTTCAAGCCCTTTCACAAACTCAACAATGGACGCTTGGATGTTGTCGATAGAAATTGGCAGGTTTCCAGCGCGTTTAAACAGCGCTTGATATTGCTCGTTGTTTTGAACGTAGCTTTCAATCTTCGGCCAGTTGGAATCCATTTCTAACGGGTCGTGAATTGGGCCATCCATTTGAGAGACTAACGTATTCGACGAGCCATCCCATAACAGTCGGTAATTCAGTGACGCATTAAAAACCGTGATCGCGTTTCGTATTCCTGCCCCTTTTACACCTGCTGCTACGGCTGTGTTTTGCGCGCCATTCGTTTGTAGATTGTGGCAACTTTCACAACTGACTTTACCATTCGATGACAAGTTGGGATCTCTAAATAAATGCCAACCAATCCGCGCTAACTTAACGTCGACGACCGGATCGCCCTCGATAGGCAAAACAAGTTCGACTTCTGCTTTTGCAACACTGACGGATGATGCGGTACAAACGAATAGCACGGCGGCACCCCATTTGATAGCTGTACTCAGCCTCATAACTTGAACTTCCTAGAACGCCCTAATTATGAACCTAGTTGCAAATGCGATTTTTTGCCATTTTCAGGCGAGAGTAAAAGGTATGATTTTGTTTTGTATAAAGCTCAAAAGGAAGAGAGGTAAAAACAGACAGAGCGAGTCCAATAGAATTCGAACTCGCGTCAGGAAGGCAATAGAGCGTGGCTAGTTGATGAAGGCAAGCAGGCGATAAAACCAAGTGACTTCACCGTAAGCAATCAAATCAAAGATGGTGAAGAAGATGACACAGATGATGGCCAATTTGACCAAGCGTTGAACTATAAACATCACAATTTCCTGTTGTTTTTTCGCAGTTTACTACGTCAACAGACGAATGAAAAACGGATGCTTGTATCAAGGCGTGTTAAACAATCAACAAAATTTTTTGCAAAAAATGACGTGCTAGAAGCGCTGTTATCTAAGCGATTGTACTATCTACTTTTTTATTAATTTACTGCTCGTTTTGCTTAAAAAGCAATCGGTTAACTCACTGTATAACCTAGATAAGCGAGCGAAAATGGATGTCGACAAGTTGGACGAGCATCAACTATTTCAAATATGATATGTCGTACACTTTTTTAAAACTAATACTTATAACTATTTTTTAATGCAAACACCTCGCTTGTTTAACTTAAATCTTCGCTACAAGACTGCCTTGTATTTCTCGCTCGGTCTGCTCGGGATGATAATTAGTTTTCTTTTTATCAGCCGTTACTTTTTCCTGTACAGCTTAGATGAGTTGGAAAACATGGAAATTGACCACTCAAGTCAGCAAGCTATAGCCGTAATTGACATGATGGTGACTCAGCAAGAAGGAAGTTCCTATGATTGGGCTTACTGGGATGAGACCTATGACCTTTTCGCACACCGTGACATCGCAGGTTACAGCGAACGCAACTTATATGTCGAAACCCTTGATGCGCTGAACCTCGATTTGATGTCGTTTATCACACTGGATGGTCAATCCTTAGTGTCATTGAGTCGTGAAAACACACCAGAGTCTTCATCCTCACTAAACAATAAAGTCGTGTCCGTGCCACTCCTCCAACAGCATATTTTGGCGATGAACAGTAAGCTTGATGTTCACCGCGAAAGTTTGGCGGGCATATTTAAGATCAATGACAACATTTGGGGGTTGAGCTTAGCTCCAGTTCGCAACAGCGAAGGAGATCGTCCTTCGAACGGCTGGATGCTTTGGGGACGCAATCTGTCTGAGCGTTTCCCTGGCGACTTTAAAGCGATGATGTCTGCCAGCAATACGCTCGTGACCAAGTCGTTTAATCCTGTCGATCATGCCAAAACTAAAAGCATCGATAAAACCTCAGAGTCCATCATCAAATGGACCCCAATCAGCGATCTCGCGGGTGAGCCGATTGCATGGTTGAAAACACAAACCAAACGTGAACACTATTCAAAAGGTAATACGCTCTTTATTTACCTCTTTGCGACGGTTGGGGTGGTAGCGTCAGTCATTGCTACCAGCACGTTTTTCATCTTCAAAAGAAAGGTGGCAACACGCTTTAGCCATTTTGCAGAAGGCATTAACGAAATCGCCTCCCAATATCAGCTTGAAGGTTTGCAGTCCGTAAAGTTCGATGAGTTAGAACTCGCGACAAAGCTTGTGCAAAAGCTCTCTGAAAACACGTCTATGACTCAGTTACAACTGAAAGACTCCATGGAGAAATTCGGCGCACTTTACCACAGCTCATCGTTAGGCATGCTGATCGTTATTGAACGTGAAATCGTCGACGCCAACCATCGAGCGCTTGAACTACTGAGTTATAAAAAATCCGACCTTCTTGAGCAGCCATTAGACACGCTCTGCCCTACGACTGCTGATGAGTGTCGTGTTGATGCAATGTATCGAGAGCTTCAACATGGCCGCAATCAGTTTGAAGCACAGATGCTAGACAGCCATGGCGAAACCATCGATTGTTTAATAGAAGCAACACTGATTCAGCACAACGGGCACACCGCCTTGATGCTGCTGTTGCAAGATTTGAGTGAAAACAAACAACAAGCTGAGATGATTCAAAAACTGACCGATTTTGATCCTGTGTCCGGCTTTTGTAATCGCCCAGTGATCTTAGGTGCACTTGAAGAGTTGGTGAAACACCAGCCGAATCACTTCTCGTTCATCTACATCACAAGTAAGAGCCTCAAGCAAATCGCTGAAGTGTACGGACACCTGATTTTTGATGAGGCGATCCAGTACATCTCGACTTTGTTGCGTGACCATTTGGGCACTCACCAAATTGGTCGGATTAGTGAGCATGAGTTCATCGTCATTCTTCCCAACGCAAGCGGTCACAGCGACGCGTTGGAGGCGGCGAACCGACTGTTAAATCAGCTCTCTTACAAAATCGAACTCTCTGGGATTATGTTGTCGCTCGACAGCAAAGCCGTGATGGTTGACCCTAAAATCACCCACCAATCCCTTGAGCACCTATTGCTTGTTGCTCGTTACTCAGCGCAGTCAATGAGCGGTCGTCACATGCATGAAGTGTTGGTCGCTGATGGTGAATTATCTGAGCAGGCAGAAACGTCGATGATCATCCATCGCGACTTAGAAGTAGCGATTCGACAAGACAACATCATTCCTTATTTTCAACCAATCGTGAACGCGAAATCAGGTGAAATCATTGGCTTTGAAGCATTGGCTCGATGGCCGCATCCAACGCTTGGCATTATCTCGCCGTTGATCTTTATTCCGCTTGCAGAGCAAGGGAAACTGATTGTGGAGCTTGGAGAGTCCATCCTCAATCAGTCTTGCGATTTTATCGGCAAACTGAACACAAAGAGACACAGCCAAGGCTTGCCGCCACTGACGGTGCACGTCAACCTGAGTGCGCAGCATTTCTACCATTCACGGCTGATTTCATTCCTGCAATCCATGATTGAAGAGCACAACATCTCTGCAGGACATTTGGTGCTAGAAATCACCGAAAGTATGCTGATGGGCGGCGAAACGGAATCCATCCACTGCATCAACGAAATCAAACAACTGGGCGTACAACTGGCGTTGGACGATTTTGGTACGGGCTACGCATCATTCAGCAGCGTGTGCAACTTCCCGCTAGACATCGTCAAACTCGACAAATCGTACGTGGATGAAATTGAAACCAACGACCGAGCCAAAACGCTCGTGCGAAACATTGCCAATATGTCGCAAGAGTTGGGATTAACCATCGTCGCAGAAGGCGTCGAGACGGCCAGCCAAGTCCGCAAACTAAAAGTGTGGAATATAGATGAGTTACAAGGTTTCTACTTCTATAAACCGATGACTCGAGAAGACGCATTCGCTCAGTTTTCTGGCTTGCCCCACTGTTAATCTAGCTCCCCCTCCCAAGGCAAAGCGGCCTCTGTCGCTTTGCCTTTTTTGTTCCCCAATCTCTCTGCTTCTTGCCAAGTAAGACTCAGTATTGCATCGCACTGATGATCGAACACGGTTTCAACCCGATATAAATGTCTGCGTATATACTTTAAACAAGGTTTTCAATAAGTCCCTGTCACCGGACAAGGAGGACTGCATGAAACGGACATGGATATGGCTGCTACCGCTGCTTCTATTTGCTGGCCAAACACTGGCAAATACGGTTTGGATTGTGCCCGTAAAAGGGGCAATTGGCCCAGCCAACAGTGACTACCTCACTAGGGAAATTGAACAAGCTCAAATCAACGGCGTGAGCCTAGTGATTCTCAAAATGGATACCCCTGGCGGGCTAGATAGCGCGATGAGAGACATTATTCACGCCATCACAACCTCGACCACACCGATTGCGACTTGGGTTGGGCCTTCAGGCTCAAGAGCCGCGAGCGCGGGCACTTACATTCTGCTTGCCAGCCACGTTGCGGCAATGGCAGAAGCGACCAACCTAGGCGCAGCAACACCTGTCGCCATAGGTGGTGCACCACAAGCGCCCTCTTCTGATGACGGCAAAGACAAAGAAGCCTCGGATGAAAACAAACCCAATGCAGAAAAGAGCGGCGATCAAGTTCCGGCTAAAACCGCCATGGAGAAAAAGGTCATCAATGACGCAAAAGCCTACATTAAAGGGCTCGCAAAATTACATGACCGCAATGCACAATGGGCAGAAAAAGCCGTCAGTGAAGCCGCCAGTTTAGACGCGGAAGAAGCCTTAGAACTCAATGTCATTGATGTCATCGCCAACTCGCCAGAAGAGTTGGTCACCGCAATAAACGGTAAATCCGTCAAGGTGAACAATCTCCCCGTGACATTGTCACTCGACAATCCCATTTGGGTTGAAAGAACACCGGACTGGCGCGCAGAAATGCTTGCGGTGATCACCAATCCTAACGTCGCCTACATTCTAATGCTCATCGGCATTTACGGCCTATTACTCGAGTTTTATAACCCCGGAGTGGGTTTACCCGGTGTGCTTGGCGGCATCTGCTTACTGCTTGCGATGTACGCACTGCAAATGATGCCCGTCAACTACGCAGGTTTAGGACTGCTGCTACTCGGTATCGCGCTCATGATTGCCGAAGCCTTTAGCCCGAGCTTTGGCATTTTAGGCTTGGGCGGCGTAGTAGCATTTGTGCTTGGTTCAATATTCCTGATGGACAGCGAGCTCCCGGGCTTCCAAATTGCCCTACCGTTGATTTTTGGTATCGCTATTTTCTCGATCGCGTTGATTCTTCTCACTATTGGTTTCTTACTCAGGATTCGAGGAAAAGGCGTCACCACAGGTTTAGAGACCTACCCCGGTAAACATGCCATTGTGAGTGACGACTTCATCGACGGACAAGGCCGCGTGCAGTTTGAAGGTGCTTTTTGGCAAGCGAAAACCGAACAAGATCAAGAACTCAAACAAGGTGAATCGGTCACCATTGTTCATGTTAAAGGGCTAACCTTAACGGTGAAGCCCAATGACCGCCCTAAAGAATAGGAGGCGTTTATGATGCTCTACACTGTTGCTGTGATCGTGGTGCTGCTGTTCGCATTAGCGACACAAATGTTTAAGGTTCTGCGCGAGTACGAACGAGGCGTAGTGTTCTTTCTGGGGCGATTTCAAGAAGTAAAAGGCCCGGGCTTGATCATTTTGATTCCTTTCATCCAACAAATGGTTCGTGTTGATTTACGAACCATTGTGCTGGATGTACCAACACAAGATTTGATCACCAAAGATAACGTCTCTGTGCGCGTTAACGCGGTGGTGTATTTTCGTGTGGTTGACCCACAAATGGCAATCAACAATATTGAAAGTTACAGCGATGCCACCAGCCAGTTAGCACAAACAACGCTGCGATCAGTGCTGGGCCAACACGAATTGGATGAACTGCTGTCCGAACGAGAACGACTCAACAAGGATTTACAGTCCATCCTCGATCAACAAACCGACGATTGGGGCATTAAAATCTCCACCGTCGAAGTCAAACACGTCGATTTGAACGACAGCATGGTTCGCGCGCTGGCTCGCCAAGCCGAAGCTGAACGTAACCGCCGAGCGAAAGTGATTCACGCAACGGGTGAATTAGAAGCGTCGAACAAGCTGAAAGAAGCCGCAGAAATGCTAAACGAAGCGCCAAACGCGCTGCAATTACGCTATATGCAAACCTTAACCGAAATTACGACGGACAAAACCTCAACCATCATCTTCCCAATGCCAATTAATTTGGTCGAAGCGGTGTCGGACATTGCCGATGCCGTTAAAAAGAATCAGGGGCAGGATAAAGAAGAATAGCCACATCAATTTTCAAGTAAGGGCGGAAGCGGCTTTGGTTTAACTTGAGCGGACTTAGTTTGGTCTCGTTGAGTTTGGTGTAAACAGTAAGGCCGCTTCTTCATATTAGATATCACAAACCTTTCGATCACTGACCCGTGTCGGATTTACTTGGCGGCGTACCACATTCGCGTTTCATGATTTCCAGACCCGATTTAAAACAAGCGCGCCATGCCTTTTCAACGTCGGAGTTGTACTCATAATCACACTCTTGTACTGTTTCCAATAAGCTTTCAAACCAAATATCAATGTCTTCGGGTTTGACACCAATGTTACCGATACCGTGCTTTTTGCCATACTTTTCCATCATTTTCCGCGCATCAGAAGACGTGTCTGTCATCATAAAAAAGACGATCGAGCCTTTGAGCATACGAACTTGCTTTTGCATATCTACGCCTTCAAATTTCTGCCGAAAGCTCTCTCCTTTCGACCAAAACTTGGCATAAAACCGCTCGAAAAAGTGCTCACTGAGAACACAACGCTCGTAACTGTCGTTGAAAACCTCAATCACATTCATGACCACTCCAAACGAAAACCAGAGTACAACTCATATTTTATGAGTGTAATTTAATATCTCAAACAAGGGGCAAGCGAATATCTCAAAGCTTGTAATTTTGGCCAAGAAACAGCAAAGACCACGTTCTCTACGCAGAGTTTGAAACATCACTCCCAAGTTCTCTGTTCGATTTTCAACAAAAAGTTAAAAGTGATTTAAATAAAAGCCATCTTATCAATTGCTGGTTATTCGGTACTATGAACTCACTTTCGAGGTACGCGTGGTTGTCGAAGCTAAAAGCGGCCGATATAAAACTGAATAACGAGGATAAAAACGTGTCTCATCAAATCATTAAAGATCTAAACAGCCGCTACACAGCGAAAAAATACGACGCAGAAAAACGCATTTCTCAAGAAGATATGGCCATCATCAAAGAAGCCATTCGTCTGTCTGCATCGTCAATTAACTCGCAACCATGGAAATTCATCGTGATTGAAAGTGATGAAGCGAAACAACGTTTCCACAGCACGTTCACGAACAAACACCAATTTAACCAACCACACGCAACCACGGCGTCGCACACGATCCTTCTTGCTTACGATCCTAAGTTCACAAAAGAGAAGTTAGCAAAACGTGTGGATGCCGAAGTCACCTCAGGTCACCTACCTGCAGAGATGTACAACACCTTTATGGGCGCATACGCATTTGCCGAAGCGAACACCGATGAAAATGGCTTCAACGGTCATTGGACTAAGGCGCAAGTTTACATCGCACTGGGTAACCTACTGCACACATTAGCGCGCCTTGGTATTGACTCAACTCCAATGGAAGGCGTTGATCCTGAGCTGATTGGCGAAGAATTTAAAGACGAGTTGGAAGGCCACGTTTGTGAAGTTGCGCTGGCGATTGGTTACCACAAAGATGGTGAAGACTACAATCACGGTCTACCTAAAGCGCGTATGGCATTGGATGATGTTATCACCACGCTTTAAAAGCTGATTGAAATCATCATTGTTGAATGAAAAAGCCGCACATTGATGTGCGGCTTGTTTGTTTTGAGTGTAATTTGAGTTGAGTATCGCTTTCAGTTCAGACGTTTATCTCAACTAAGCCACTTGCTCGGATTTAAAATTACCAAGCAGCGCGTCATACAACTCGTGATCACTCAACACACCAACCAACTTGTCATCTTCCACCAGCCACAGAGGCTGGTTACTGCGCTGCTTAAGCTCTATCGCTTCGCGCATGCTGATGTTCGGGCTAACCTGAACCACAGAGTTAGATTCGACATCATCGAGGTTCGATGATTCGCTCACCCACTGAATCAGTGACTGTTCAGAGTCCGACAAACTCAGGCCTTTAGGCTCTTGCGTCACCCAAATTTCTTTATCAGGGCAAATAAGTACACGCTCTTCTTCACGTACCAGAGCATCACTCGACTTCATTAGAGAACGTCCTTTAAGCACATTCAGAGGATTCGTGTGGGCAACAAAGTCCGCCACATAATCGGTTTCTGGTGCCAGAATGATCTGCTCTGGCTTACCATGCTGAATGAGTTTACCCGACTCCATAATGGCAATGTTGTTACCAATTTTAAGTGCTTCATCTAAGTCATGACTGACGAACAAAATGGTTTTATTGAGCTTTTCTTGCAGCAGAATCAGTTCATCTTGCAGCTGCGCTCTGATCAGTGGGTCAAGTGCTGAAAACGGTTCATCCATGAGAAGAATATCTGTGTCCATCGCAAACGCACGAGCCAAGCCCACACGCTGCTGCATACCACCAGATAGCTCATGCGGGAGCTTACTCTCCCATTCTGACAAGCCTACCATTTCTAACTGTTCACGTGCTTTTGCACGGCGCTCTGCTTTACCGATGCCTTGCATTTCCAGACCAAAGGCAACGTTATCTAGTACCGTTAGCCAAGGCATCAGAGCAAACTTCTGGAACACCATCGACACTCGATGAGTACGTAAATGACGAAGCGTTTGCTCATTACAGTTAGCGAGCTCCACCATATCATCGCCGTCTTGGATTTTCAGAGAGCCACGAGAAATATCGTTGAGTCCGTTTACTGTACGAAGCAAGCTGGATTTGCCAGAACCCGACAAACCCATCAATACACAGATTTCTCCACGCTTGACCGTCAGAGATACATTATCAACACCAACTACTTGACCAGTTTCGTCGATGATCTCCTGGCGAGACTTACCCTGGTCCAGCAAAGCCAAAGCTTGTGATTGCTGCTGACCAAACACCACATCAAGATTTTCAATAGTAATTGCGTCCATGATTAAGCCTCCTTCTGGTTTGGCGCTTTGCATAAGCGATCAAGAATGATGGCAACAAGAACAATCGCTAAACCAGCTTCAAAACCTTGTGAGATATTTACCGTGTTCAGTGCGCGTACAACTGGCTTACCTAAACCATCTGCACCTACTAGTGCGGCAATGACCACCATCGAAAGAGATAGCATAATACATTGGGTAACCCCCGCCATGATGCTAGGTAATGCCGCAGGTAACTCCACCTTAAACAGTAACTTCATACGGCTTGCACCAAATGCTTTACCCGCTTCCAGTAGTTCTTCTGGCACTTTGATGATGCCCAAATACGTCAATCGAATTGGTGCGGCAATGGCAAAAATGATGGTTGAAATCAGTCCCGGTACAATGCCTAAACCAAACAAAACTAATGTCGGGATCAAGTACACAAATGTCGGTACGGTTTGCATCAGGTCCAGAATAGGTCTGAGCAAGGTGTATAACCAAGGACGATGCGCTGCCATGATCCCAAGTGGCACGCCAATTAATACGGAAATCGTTGTCGCTGCAAACACGAGAACAAAGGTTTCCAGCATTTCTTGCCAGTAGCCAAGGTTAAGAATTGCCAACAGAGCCAATACAATAAATACGACCAACGGGAGACTGCGGTGCAAAAACCACGCTAACGCAGCAGTCATAATGATAGGAGCGGCTGGCGGCATCCATTTAAAGATATCCACCACAAACATAATAATGGTTTCAAGAGTAATAGAGATTGCATCAAAAAAACCTGATGCATTGATGGTTAACCAATCGACGCCCGTTTCCATCCATTGGCCCAACGGTAGTTTGTTGTCCGTAATAAAATTCACAATAAAACCTTTGTGTTGATGATGTGGGCATTGCTGCCCACTAAGAAAAATCAATTAAGCGTTGTCTTTAAGGTAACGAGCAATTGCCGACTGTGCGTCTTGACCATCGACGGTTTTCACGTCTTTCAGCCACGCTTCGATTTTGTCTGCGTTCGCGTTTAACCAAGCTTGTGCGGCTTTAGATGGTTTTTGCTTCTGGTTAAGAATCGCTTCCATCAGCTCGTTTTCCATTTCTAGGCTGAACTCTAGGTTTTTCACCAATTGGCCCACATTTGGGCACTCAGCAAGGTAGTTTTTACGTACGTTCGTATAAACGTTCGCACCGCCGTAATTTGGGCCGAAGAAATCATCGCCACCCGATAGGTATTCCATTTCAACATTACTGTTCATTGGGTGCGGCGCCCAACCCAGGTAAACGATCCACTGATTGCGACGTACCGCACGTGATACTTGTGACACCATGCCCGCTTCGCTTGATTCAACCAGACTGAAGTCTTTTAAACCAAACGCATTGCTGTCGATCATGGATTGGATTAAGCGGTTACCATCGTTACCTGGTTCAATGCCGTAAATGCGGTCTTTAAATTTGTCAGCATGTTTTTCCAGGTCAGCAAAGCTCTTCACACCTGCGTCATAAACGTATTTTGGTACTGCCAGAGTGTATTTCGCGCCGACAAGGTTCGCTTTTACTGTTTCGACAGTGCCAGCATCTCGGTACTTAGCAATGTCACCTTCCATCGTTGGCATCCAGTTACCAAGGAAGATATCAATGTCGCCATTCGCCATAGAAGAATAAGTTACTGGTACAGACAGCAGATCCGTCTTGGTTTTGTAACCCAAGCCTTTCAGTAGCTCTGTGGTTACAGCCGTGGTTGCGGTAATGTCTGTCCAGCCTACATCGGCAAACCGAACGGTTTCACATTGGTTTGCGTAAGCGCCGGTAGCTAAAGAGCTTAACGCGATAGTCGATAGTATTTTCGTCATCTTAGACATGTTGAATTCCTTTTAATAATTTCTGACTTTATTCTCAGTTTTTAAAGATTAAGAGATCGATTCCAAGTCTCTTTTCGGTGGATGCATTCGCTGCATCTCTTGCCAGTTCGGTGCAATCCAAACAGGAGTGTTATTTGCTTTTTCTAGTGCGTTACCCAAGATCATGTCCGCAGCCCGTTCTGCAACCATGATGGTTGGCGCGTTCAAGTTACCATTTGGAATGGTTGGGAAAATCGACGAGTCCACAACACGCAAACCCTGGATGCCGCGTACCTGACACTGCTCATCCAGTACGGCTAGCGGATCATCGTCTGCACCCATTTTGCAACTGCACGATGGGTGATAAGCGCTCTCAACATTCTGTTTAACCCATTCGTCAATTTGTTCGTCGGTAGTGATGTGAAGACCTGGTTGAATCTCGTCACCACGGAATTCATCCATCGCAGGTTGATTGAGAATTTCGCGCGTCAGACGAATACAGTCACGCCAGTCCTGTTTATCTTGCTCGGTCGAGATGTAGTTAAACTCAATCTTTGGCTTATCATTCGGGTTAGAAGAAACCACCTCTACAGTGCCTCGGCTCTCTGGTTTGTTAGGACCGACGTGAACCTGGAAACCATGGCCCTCGAATGCTGCTTGCCCGTCATAACGCATAGCTGCAGGTAGGAAGTGATATTGAATATTTGGCCACTTCAGCCCTTCACGCGAGCGAATAAACGCACACGATTCAAAATGGTTGGTTGCGCCAAGACCTTTTCGAGTCAGAATCCACTCGGTACCGATTAGCCCTTTGCTCACCAAGCCTAGTTTACTGTTCAGTGTGATTGGCAGCTTACAGTGGTATTGGAAGTACACTTCCAGATGGTCTTGCAGGTTTTTACCTACCCCTTCCAACTGGTGTTTCAACTCGATGCCCGCTTTTTCCAGTACATCTTTAGGACCAATACCGGAAAGTTGAAGTAGCTGTACCGAACCGATTGAGCCTGCACTAGAAATGACTTCATTTTTCGCAAAACACTGCTGAATTGAACCCGCTTTCTCAAATTCAACGCCGACCGCTTTTTTCCCTTCCGGCCCTTTATCTCCAAGCCTTGTTTCTTCAAGTAATACACGACGCACAGTTACTCGCTTCATGAGCGTGAAGTTCTTGCGCTTTTTGGCACGGCTTAAGTATGCATTAGAGGTTGAAGCGCGTACGCCTTTATCAACGGTCATGTGCATCGGACCGAAGCCTTCCTGCTGGAAACCGTTGTAATCGTCAGTTTCTGGATAGCCCGCCTCTTTACCAGCCTCAATAAAGGCTTCATACAACGGGTTCAGCTTCATGTCATTGCCGCTACATGTACCTAGCGGACCACTGTCACCGCGGTACTCATCAGCACCACCGACCCAGGATTCAGCTTTGCGGAAGTACGGTAAGCACGCTTGGTAATTCCAACCTTTTGCTCCCTCTTCTTCCCACTGGTCGAAATCACAAGCATGGCCACGTACGTAAACCATACCGTTGATAGAAGAGCTACCACCGAGAACTTTACCGCGAGGACAGTGCAACTGGCGTCCATCAAGACCATCTTCTTGTACGGTCTCAAACTGCCAAGCGTATTTTTCAGTGTTCATCGGGTACGAAAGTGCTGTTGGCATTTGGATGAAAATACTTTTATCCGTACCACCCGCTTCCAGTAATAATACTGAGTGCTGACCACTCTCACTCAAGCGATCCGCTAACACACAGCCGGCCGAACCCGCACCGACGATAATATAATCGTAGTGTTGTTTCATTTTGATTCTCCTAGGTGTGTTTAGGCGTAAGGGCTTTCGAAGTCGCTAAGCTGAACCAGTACGCTCTTAGTTTGCGTGTAATGCTTCAGTGTTTCGACACCGTTTTCGCGGCCAATGCCGGATTGCTTGTAGCCACCAACTGGCATTTCTGCCGGAGAGTCACCCCAAGCATTAACCCAGCAGATACCTGCCTGAATTTTGTGAATAACGCGATGAGCGCGAGAGAGATTCTGAGTGAAGACACCAGCAGCTAGGCCATAATCCGTATCATTAGCGCGTTCGATAACTTCAGCTTCGTCGCTGAATTTAAGAACGGACATTACAGGACCAAAGATCTCTTGCTGTACGTGGCTCATGCTGTCGTCACAGTCGATAAATACGGTTGGAGCAACGAAGTTACCATTTTGCAGACCATTATCTGTTACTTTGTAACCGCCGGTCAGCAGAGTGGCACCGCTCGCTTTTGCGCTCTCAATCGCTGACAGCACTTTGCTTTCATGTTCTTTTGAAATTAAGGCACCGATTTGTGTATTTTCATCAAGTGGGTCGCCAACAACCAATTTCTCAGTACGAGTTTTAAGCTGTGCAACAAAGTCGTCGTAGATAGATTCATGAACAAATACCCGGGTACCGTTGGTACATACCTCACCCTGAGTGTAGAAGTTAGCGACCATGGCGGCCGATACCGCATCATTCAACTTCGCATCATCAAAAACGATCAGTGGTGACTTGCCACCTAACTCCATTGTGACTTGCTTAAGCGTTTTTGCACTGTCACCCATAACAACTTTACCAGTGCCTGATTCGCCAGTGAACGATACTTTAGCAATATCTGGATGCGCCGTTAGCATCTGCCCTACGCGATAGTCACCCTGCACGACGTTAAACACACCATCAGGAAGACCCGCTTCAGAATAAATTTCCGCAAGCTTTAGCGCTGTAAGCGGTGTTTCTTCCGACGGCTTAAAGATCATTGCATTACCGGCAGCCAGTGCTGGTGCAGATTTCCACATTGCAATTTGAATAGGATAGTTCCAGGCGCCAATACCTGCGCAAATTCCCAAAGGTTCACGGCGGGTATAGAAAAACTGGTTTTCATTAAGTGGTTGTTGCTCACCCTGCAAACTTGGTGCAAGACCAGCGTAATATTCGATAACATCTGCGCCTGTCGTAATATCAACAGCGATCGCTTCTTGAATTGGCTTACCCGTGTCCGCCACTTCTAAAGCGGCTAACTCGTCATTGCGTTCACGCAGAATCGCTACCGCTTTGTTGAGAATTCGGCTACGTTCTATGGCTGTCATTGCAGACCAAACCTCAAAGCCGCGCTTTGCAGATTCAATAGCGGCTTCCATATCGCTCTGGTTTGCTTGTTTAATATTGGCCAATGGCTCACCATTTGCCGGATTGTAAGTGGTGAAATGCTCTTCAGAACATCCGATATACATTGCACCATCGATGTAATGTGTTTTCATTTCCATAGTGAAGACCTGTGACTTTTATATTTTATGAGAGTAAAACGTTAGCTGCTTTTCGAGATAATCGTTGATGATGATCCTCGCTTTATCAGCATCGATGCCTTGCGGGTTGAGCGTGCCGCGTAGCCATATACCGTCAATCAGTGATGCTATCCCGTGAGCAACCAACTCTGCTTGCTCCGCACTTAATAGCGCTTTTAATTCTCTTCTTAGATGGGACAACAGACGTCGTTCATTCACTCGTTGCAAACGCTTAAGTTGCTCGTCATGCATTGAGTAAGACCAGAAAGCCAGCCACGTTTTAGCCACTTTGTTTTCTGCCTGATAACCAACAAAGTTGCCGTCAATAATGGCGTTGATACGCTGATGATGAGCATCTGCTGGCAACGCACGAAGCTTCCCTGTGATTGTTGAAGAAAGCTGACGAAGGATCTCGCGCATGGTTTCTTCTAACAACCCATGCTTACCACCGAAATAGTGATTAATTATCCCCGTTGATACTCCAGCCTCTTTACTGATCAACGAGATGCTCGCAGCATGTAAACCGACTCTGTCAATCACAGACATGGTCGCTTTTACAAGCTGCGGTTTTCTGATTTCAGGCATCCCCACCTTTGGCATTTTGCGTCCTTGTTATTTTTAATTGAACGGTTAGTTAAATATAAAATGCCAAAAAATTAGTTCGAACTCAAACTATTTATTGTTAAAAGTAGTGATAATGAGATTTAAATACACACTATACCAAGACAAACCCAACCCCATTATCTATTCAAAGAACCACCCAAAAACAACAAACAAAACAAGTTAATACATTTATTTTCAATAGTTTAATTAAGATTCTTAATTAAACTCAACTTAAGCATCAACGCAGCGAATAAAGCAATGTAGAATCCTTATAAAAAATTTACATCGAACACTAATTATTTGTGTTGTGTTATTTCTGGATGATGGGCAGGCAATTCCAATTGACTGCCCAGTCCCGTGTATTGCTGATTTGTTACCAACCACAACTACGTAAATTGGAAGATTTAAATGAAAGGTGGGAGCACCTGGCAAAATGGACGCATATCCAAGTGCTGCACTTGCAGGAAGCATATTGATAAGATTCAGGTAGATAAGTAAGTCGAGTTCTGCCAGAACTTAAGAAGGGAGTGGTGAGCACATAAAACTGGCAAAAAAAGAGCCGCGTTGCGCGACTCTTATTGTGCCATGCTCAGCTAAACGACAGTGCTTTCACACAGTTTCGTCCACTGGATTTGGCTTCGTACAACAACTTATCTGCTTGGCTACAAAGCGCTTCAAATGCAACGTCGACGTCATCCGAAGTGATCACACCAAAACTACAAGTGACATTCACGGCTTGATTGTTCTCCGTTACAAAGCCACGTTGAGAAAGCGCAATACGCAGTCGTTCAGCCAGCGCAGTTGCTTCTTCAAGATCGGTATTAGGAAGAACGATAACGAACTCTTCCCCACCAAGACGAGCCACAATATCACTCTCACGCACTGACGAATCGAGCACTTTGGCTACGCCAGTTAATACGACATCACCAAACACATGACCATAGGTATCGTTGACTTGTTTGAAATGGTCGACATCCATCATAACCAGCGTGATAGGCCCTGTTTCCGGCTTTTTCGCTACCATTTTCTGCTTATCAAGCTTTCTTTCAACCCAATGATTGAGCGCCAAATAGCCGTATTGAACACACATGACTTGCTTATTTAACTTGTGAACCAACTGACCTTTCTTCGTTTCTGGAATTGGCTTTTCAATCAGCTTAGGCTTTTGCTCTGCAGGTTTCGCAAACCATTCTTCCAAGAATCGGCGGTTAAACAGGCCCGTTAACATGTCGGTTTTCGCCAAACGACGCATACGTAAACGCGAACGGTTCACGTACAAAAATACCAACGCCATAAGCAATAAAATACCAATCATTACCAATAACACTTCACCCAACAGGTAGAACGTTCGGCGATTATTCTCCAATTCTAGACGCTGTAATACATTGTTCCAGTTGAGGTTTTCGTTCTCGTACTCTAATCGCTCTAGCTCAAACAAGGTTTGTTGTCGCTCTAAGTTCTCGACTTCACGCTGATTACTAAATTGAATGAATTTTTCATGATATTGACCGTAGGTTTGATAGGCCAATTCGAAGTTTTGATCTCCGGCGTAAGCCATAGCAGCGACTTTTAACAGCTCCATTTGCTGCTGTTTGATGTAGCGACTCTCGATGATCTCAGGAAGTAAAGGCGTAATCATCGTTAACAAAGCTTGATACTGCTTACGCTCTAGCATGTACTCAGCTTGCAACAACTTAAATGTTGCCAAGTACGCATTCGAGGTTTCACGATACTGCAAGTTTTCGGCAAGCTTGAGATGACGCAGCATGTTTTTTTCGTTGTTGGTTTCGCGATACAGAGACGCAAGCTCCAAGTTCACCCGAAAGCGAAAACGTCCGTCACCAATAATCTGCGCAAGCTTTAAAGCTGCTTGATAAGATTTGATGGCTTCATCGTATTGGAACTGAGCTTTGTGTAGCTTTGCAATAGTTAGGACGCTAAGCAACTCATTAAACGACATGCGGCGGTCTTTAAAATAACGATACGCCTGCTTCAGCACGACTTCAGAGCGGTCATAGCCTTGAATTTTTACCAATACATCACCGAGCTCTAGCGCTGCTCGTTCGACTAAGCCCTGCGCACCCGATGACTCCGCCGCTTCCATCGAAGACATCAACGCCGCGTACGATTTCTTATAGTCCCCTTGCTCATCGTAGTAACGACCTTTGAGCAACAGAACTTCCGATTCCAATTTCTTGTCACCTTTTTCTCGTGATGTTTCAAGCAAAGCATCCAACGACGAGAGCGCGGTATCGATATCTCGATTGCCCATCATGGCTCGAATTTGGATCAGCTTGAACAGCAAGTGCTCTTGGCTTTGTTCTGGTGTCAAACTCAGCCCTTTATCTACCACTGCTAAGCTCTCTTTATCGCGCCCTAACAACTCAAGAACGGTCGACTTCGCCAGCCAATAACGAATCAACAGATCCTTGGGCTGGTTTTGCAGTAGAGAGTCTTCTTCTAATGATTCGATTTGTGCTAGTGAACTTTGTGGCAGCGCGTAAATTTGGCTCTCAATCCCTTCAAGAGATTGCAGAAACTTATCTTTTGGCTCAGTACTTTGCGCGTAGACTTTGGTCGTCAAAAACACGAACCAAAACACAAGCGACAACGCTCTGAGCTTATAAAATTGCGACATTATTATTATTCCCTGATGGGTAGTTGCTTCAGTGTGGTGGGAAGTTTTGATTATTATTTTGCACGTGAATGACAATGGTCACACCGCGCATGCTTTCCCATGCATTCTGTAGTGAATAATAAATCACCAACTTTCGATGTAGAAACGATTTCGTCCCACAAAAAAGACAAAGAGAATAATTTTCAACCATAAAAGGGGATTTCTCATTTAAGAGACAAATGAATAATTTCAGTTTTGACGCAACAATAGATTTTGTGGTTATTTTGCTCGAAAACATCACAATTTTGGATAAAAAAGAAATTGCGTCGTGTCACTGAGCATGGTGTGTTATGAAAACTAGCGTATAAACGCTGTTGGAAGAGGACATTACGTGAAACTAAAGTGGCGCTTTAATGATCACTAGAATAATACGGAAGAACCAGCAACACTGTTATCGCTGGTCCTCTTATTAAGATTACATTCGCATTCCACCATCGACTTCTAGTACCCTCCCGGTGACGAACTCGTTGGTTAACACATATTTGATGGTCGATGAAATTTCGTCCGCAAGCCCTAAGCGTCCCACTGGAATCATATTAACTAAGCGTTCCATTGCTGCGGGTTTTATTTGATCGGTCATTGCAGTTTTGATGACACCCGGTGCAATCGCCACTGAGCGGATGCCAAAACGCCCTAACTCTTTCGCCCACACCGTCGCCATGGTGGCTACGGCCGCTTTGGATGCGGAGTAGTTGGTTTGACCAATATTCCCGGCACGCGCAACGCTGGATATGTTGATCAGCACACCTTTACTGTCGGTGTTCAGCATTACCTTGCTCGCTTCACGACCGCACAGAAAAGTGCCTGTCACATTCACATCCAGAACGGACTGAAACTGCTCTAGCGACATCGCGTTAACCTGGCCATCTTTTACTTTGACAAACATGCCATCGCGCATAATGCCTGCGTTATTGATCACGCCATTGAGCTGTTTGAAATCCGCTTCAATTTGCGCAAATGCAGTGCACACCTGCTGCTCGTCAGTCACGTTCGTCACGTAAAAACGAGCGGTAACGCCGAGAGATTCACACTCCGCTTTCGTTTCAGCCAGTTGGTCTGGGTTGAGGTCGATAAGCGCAAGATGAACGCCACTTTGCGCCAAAGACAGTGCCATTTGTTTACCCAGCCCCTGCCCTGCCCCCGTGATCGCAATGACCTTATTTGCTAACTCCATAAGCGCTCCTTAGGCCTGATTTTGCTTTTGGTAGAACTCGAACAAGCTTGAGAAATCTTTTTGCCCGTTGCCCTGACCGTTGTGAAAATTAAACAGATTACGAGCCAAGCTGCCCATTGGTGTTGATGTTTGACTGGCAACCGCCGCTTCCATCGCAAGACCGAGATCTTTCGCCATTAACTGGCTCATAAAGCCGCCCTGATAACCATTGCTTGCAGGTGTGTTTTCCATCACGCCCGGACAAGGGTTATAAAGCTCTAGCGCCCAGTTTCGACCCGAACTTTGCAGCATAATGTCGGACAACACTTTAGGATCGAGTCCATTTTCCATACCCAAATTGAGTGCTTCACAAGTGCCACTCATCAAAATGCCCAACATCATGTTGTTACAGATTTTCGCCACCTGACCGGCTCCGGCATCGCCTGCATGGAAAATGTTTTTGCCCATATGGCTAAGCACCGCTTTGGCTTGAACAAAGTTCTCTTGTGAGCCGCCAACAATGAAAGTCAACGTACCTGCCGCTGCGCCCGCAACCCCACCAGACACCGGAGCATCAACAAAGCTAATGCCACGCTGCTCTGCTTGTTCTCCGACTGATCGTGCTGTCGCTGGATCAATCGTCGATGAATCAATCAGTAACGTTCCAGCGTCAACGCTATCTAAGATACCGCCTTGACCAAGATAAACGCTTTGAACGTGTTGGCTAGCAGGTAGCATGGTGACTACCACGTCCGCACCTTGTACTGCCTGCTGAACCGAATCGGCACTTGAAGCGCCTAGTGCGGTAAGTTCTGCCACAGCGTTTGGATTCAAATCAAACACTTCGACGTTCAAGCCCGCTGTGAGTAGGTTCTTAGCCATAGGCCCGCCCATGTTACCAAGGCCAATAAATGCAATTTTGTCCATGTCGTATTTCTTCCTTGTCTAAAGTACCGCAGTGGCAACCGACGATGCGGTCAGTGGGTATTCTGCTGAGTCAATTGGCGCGAAGAAGCGTTCCAAAGCTTGTGGCGTTACGTCAGAAACCGTGCGATGTTGCCAAGTCGGTTGATTGGTTTTATCGATAATCAGCGCACGAACCCCTTCTCTAAAATCACCTTCTAAGCCGCAACGTAGGGTTAGGTTAAATTCCATATCAAAACACGCTTTCAAAGAGAGGTTTTGATACTGCGTTAACTGCTGATAGGTAATATTGATCGACAACGGACTGCCATAGTTCAATGCTTTTTGTGCATTGACGAACCACTTGTCATCAACATCAGCACTGTTGATTGCGCGAACAATCGAATCTAAATCACCCGAACAAAGCTGCTCAATCAATCCCGCATAAGGCATCAACATCCCTTCGCTTGGCTCGTCCATTTGTACCGAACGCAGCACAGTGGCGATTTTTTCGTTGATGTTCGCTTCACCTTTCCAACTTACCGATGCGAGCAGATCCAACAGTGCTTGTTTGCTTTCTGGCTTTGCAATCCATTGGCTTAATCCCAACGCTTTCATGTCTGTCGCGTTAATTTGACAAGCCGTCAAACTTAAGAACAGTGCCAAATGTTTTGGCAACTGATTTAGGAAGTAGGTCGCGCCTACGTCTGGGTAAAGGCCAATTTTAATCTCTGGCATTGCAAAGCGTGTGGTAGTTTCTGCAACGCGATGGCTAGCGCCCATAAACAAACCCACACCGCCGCCCATCAAATAACCATGTCCCCACGCAATGATCGGTTTTGGATAAGTGTGAATAAGATGGTCACAGCGATATTCGAGGTCAAAGAAGGTTTCCACGGCTGAAAACGCAGAATCAAAATCTTGCTCTTTGTTTTCAAGTGCACGGTAGATCGCTTGAATATCGCCGCCAGCACAAAACGCTTTTTCACCCTTGGCATGCAAAAAGACCGCGACGATACTGTCGTCCATTTGCCATTCATTAAGCTGTTTGTACAACTGCTCAATCATCACGTAACTCAGCGCGTTGAGGGCGGCTGGATTATCAAGCTCCAACACACCAATAACAGAGCCATCCGCGCACTCCAGTTTTGAAACATTTACTGTACCTGTCATTTGGCCTCCACTAGCTGTTTGTCCATTGTGGCTTACGCTTTTGCAAGAAGGCGTTCACACCCTCAGTCTGATCTTGTGTATTAAACAGCTGTAAGAACAGTTCACGCTCCAAGACCAATCCGGCCGCGTGAGTTTGGCTGCGTCGACCTTGAATAAGCGTTTTGCATGCAGACACGGATTTCGGCGATTGACCTGCGACGCACTGTGCAAGTTCCATAGCCGCTTCCAGTGCTTTGCCTTTTGCCACCACTTCTTCGACTAAACCAATTTTTTCCGCTCGCTCGGCCGTCACACGCTCACCACACAGGATCATGCGCTTCGCCCAACCTTCGCCTACCAACGCGGTCAGGTTTTGCGTCCCGCCCGCACACGGCAACAAACCTACCGATGCTTCAGGAAGTGCCATTTGTACTTGTTCTTCTGCGATGCGAATGTCACACGCCATCGCCACTTCCAAACCGCCACCCATCGCGTAACCATTAATTGCCGCGATGGAAACGCCATCGAACGCAGACAGCGCTTCAAAGGCTTCACCAAATGCGAATGCCATATCTGCTGCTTGCGATTTATCGCCGGATGCAAAGTTGTTGAGATCCGCGCCAGCGGAGAAGAACTTTTCCCCTTCGCCCGTCAGTACCAACGCATAAATGGAGCGATCATTACTGAGTTCAATCGCCAACTCTTTTAGCTGATTCAAAGATTCAAGCGTCCAAGTGTTTGCTGGCGGGTTACTAATCGTGAGCTTGGCAATGTGCGCTTCACGCTCTAATTTGATTTGTGCCGTCATAATCTTTCAGTCCTTTTTAATCCTTTAAGTAAGGCTGTGTCTCGCTGACTAAAGCAGCTCTACGCCTTCCGTGAGTAAACGTCTTGAAATGATCAGACGCATGATTTCGTTGGTACCTTCAAGAATTTGGTGAACACGAACGTCTCGGAAATGGCGCTCAACTGGGTATTCTTTGATGTAGCCATAGCCACCGTGAATTTGCAGCGCCTGATCGCAGACTTTAAAGCCCACATCAGTAGCAAAGCGTTTTGCCATGGCACAGTACGCGCTTTTTTCTGCGTGTTGGGCATCAAGTTTGGCGGCAGCGAGTCGCACCATTTGACGTGCGGCAACCAGCTCAGTCGCCATATCGGCCAACTTGAATTGCAGGGCTTGGAATTGCGCCAGTGAACGTCCGAACTGTTTGCGTTCAGTCATGTATTGCTTGGCTTCGTTCAGTGCCTGTTGTGCCGTGCCGACTGAACAAGTAGCGATGTTGATTCGACCGCCATCCAGACCAAGCATAGCGAACTTAAAGCCTTCGCCCTCTTCACCCAACAGATAGTCGGCTGGAATACGGACATTTTCAAAGGTGATCATGCGCGTTGGCTGGCAGTTCCAACCCATTTTCGCTTCTTTCTTGCCGTAGCCAATGCCTTCGATGTCAGCAGGAACGACGAACGCAGAAACGCCACCCGCCCCTTCACCGCACGAACGCGCCATCACGACGAGAACATCTGTATCACCCGCGCCAGAGATAAACACTTTTGCGCCATTCAACACAAACTCGTCACCTTCACGTACCGCACTTGTCGTCAGCGAAGCGGCATCAGAGCCTGCGTTTGGCTCTGTTAAACAGTAGGAAGCGAGCTTTTCACCCGAAATTAAATCCGCGCTAAATTGCTGCGCCACTTCGGTTTTGGCAAAGCTGGTGATCATCCACGTCGCCATGTTATGGATTGTCATAAACGCCGTAGTCGCGGTACAACCCATGGCCAACTGCTCAAAAATGATCGCTGCATCCAAACGAGATAACCCCAAGCCACCGTGCTCTGGCGGCGTGTAGATGCTCAAAAAGCCAAGCTCGCCTGCCTGACGAAGCACATCTTTAGGGAAGTGATGGTTTTCATCCCACTCGGCCGCGTGCGGCGCTAACATTTGGTCTGCAAACTGCTTTGCTACTTCGGCAAACGCGAGTTGATCTTCGTTTAATTCAAAATCCATCTTGAAGTCCTAAGGTCTAATTCGTTGCACTTGACGCCAAGCCCACTCAAACGGAGGGGCTTGGCTAGAGGTATCGCCAATCCAGTAATTAGCTAAGTTGAATAGTCATGTTTGGACCGCTTGGAATGTCATCTTCAAACCAACGCGCAGTGACAGTTTTCGTCTCGGTGTAAAAGCGAACCGCTTGTTTTCCATAAGCATGCAAATCGCCATAGAAGCTGCCTTTCCAGCCAGTAAACGAGAAGAACGGCAATGGCACCGGAATCGGTACGTTGATACCCACGTTACCCACTTCGATGTTGTGCTGATACTTTCTCGCAGCTGCGCCGTTCGCCGTGAAAATAGACGTACCGTTACCGAAACGGTTTGCATTGATTAGCTCAATTGCCTCATCTAAATTGTCGACTTCCATTGTCAGCAACACTGGGCCAAAAATCTCTTCCTGATAAATCGACATGTCAGTGGTCACATTGGTAAACAGTGTTGGACCCACCCAGTTTCCGTTCGGGAAGCCAGGTACTTGGCAATCTGTTCCATCCAGAACACAGTTCGCGCCTGACGCTTTGCCTTCATTAATCAGATTAACCACTCGCTGCTTCGCTTGCGGGCTAATCAATGGGCCATATCCTGCGGTTTCATCATCCCACGCGCCAGGCTGTACTTGAGCTAACGCCTCTTTAAGCTCTGGAATCCATTCTTTAGTTTCGCCGACAAATACTGCCACCGAAATCGCCATACAGCGCTGACCTGCGGCACCGACTGACGCACCAACTAGGTTATTGATCACTTGCTGCTTGTTTGCATCTGGCATGATTACCATGTGGTTCTTCGCACCCGCAAAGGATTGAACGCGTTTTAAGTTGTCCGTACCCGTTTTGTAGATGTACTCACCAACTGGCACAGAGCCGACAAAAGAGATCGCACGAACGACTGGATCAGTCAGAATGCGGTCGACTTGCTCTTTGGTGCCGTGAACAACTTGCAATACGCCTTTTGGTGCGCCAGCTTGTTCAAACAGCTCCGTCAGTTTCATTGCCGTTAGTGGCACTTGCTCTGACGGTTTCAAAATAAAGGTGTTGCCGCAAGCGATCGCCATTGGGAACATCCACAATGGAATCATCGCAGGGAAGTTAAACGGTGTGATGCCAGCACAAACACCGAGCGGTTGAATGTAAGAGTAACCATCAATATTGGTCGCGACGTTTTCAACCGTTTCGCCCATCATTGAGCTACAAATATTCGCTGCTTGTTCAACAACCTCAATCCCGCGCCAAACATCACCTTTTGCATCCGCTAGAGTTTTGCCTGTCTCACTTGAAAGCAATATCGCCAACTCATCGTGTTGCTCTTTTAGCAGGTGTTGGTAACGCAGCATCAATCTCGCACGCTCCGGCGCTGCAACTTCTTTCCAACGCTTGAATGTTTCTGTTGCGCTGGCGATCGCCGCATTCATTTCCGATTCCGTGGCACAAGGCACTTGCGCAATCACTTCATTGGTTGCCGGGTTGGTTACATCTAGCCATTGTTTTGAGTCGGAGATGGCGAATTCACCACCGATATACTGCTTTACTTGTTCTGTCATGATGACATCCTTGTATTTTTCAGCTTGTTACTGACCACTGTTATGTAAGTGAAACTTCGTTGAGAATGATTTAGCAGATTTCAATCGCGATTGCGGTAGCCTCGCCGCCACCAATACAAAGCGATGCAACGCCACGTTTACCGCCTGTTTGTTTAAGAGCGTGAATCAAAGTCACGAGGATTCGGTTACCACTTGCACCAATGGGGTGGCCTAAAGCACATGCACCGCCGCGAGAGTTCACTTTGCTCGCGTCCAGTTCGAGTGTCTTCACCGCGTATTGAGTGACAACAGCAAAGGCTTCATTGATTTCCCAAAGGTCCACGTCTGATTTGTCCCAGCCCGTTTTTTCCAACAGCGTTTCAATCGCGAATACGGGTGCGATGGTGAACTCATCCGGCTGTCTTGCATGCGTGCTGTACGCGAC
This sequence comes from Vibrio sp. GLN_1, assembly GCF_043106015.1. Taxonomy (NCBI): domain Bacteria; kingdom Pseudomonadati; phylum Pseudomonadota; class Gammaproteobacteria; order Vibrionales; family Vibrionaceae; genus Vibrio; species Vibrio sp. GLN_1. Next base: position 449,023 of record NZ_JBICMD010000036.1, on the reverse strand, counting down.
AATTTTGGCTAGAGGTTGAAGGTTTTCCTGACGGCCAAATTCACTATCAACCAATACCATTGCTGATGCACCATCAGAAATAGAACTTGAGTTGGCTGCCGTTACGCCGCCATCTTTAGCAAACGCAGGGCGTAAGGTAGGAATTTTAGTGACGTCGAGTTTACTCGGTTGCTCGTCGTCTACAACCAAGGTGTCACCACGTCGACTTTTTACGTTAACAGGCACGATCTCTTCTTTGAACAAACCTTGCTCAATCGCTTGCTGCGCACGAGTCACCGATTGTTGTGCCCATGCATCCATACTTTCACGGCTGAATTGGTATTTTTGCGCGGTTTGTTCGGCAAAGACACCCATCAATTCGCCTTGATAGGCATCCTGCAAACCGTCATAAAACATGTGATCAAGCACTTGCTCGTGACCTAAACGGAAACCATCACGCGCTTTCTTTAATAGATAAGGAGAAGACGACATGTTTTCCATACCACCAGCGATAACCGCATGCGCATTACCAGATTGAATAAGATCATGCGCCAGCATCACGGTTTTCATACCCGAGCCACAGACTTTGTTCAGTGTCGTACAACCAATCGATTGTGGCATTTCTGCTTTAAGACTTGCTTGTCTTGCTGGCGCTTGCCCCACGCCGGCGGGTAAAACGCATCCCATCAACACTTCGTCTATTTTTTGCACATCGAGTTGGCTTTCGGCTAGTGCCCCTTGGATGGCTTTCGCACCGAGTTCCGTGACATCTGATGAAGCTAATGCACCTTGAAAAGAGCCGATAGGCGTTCGCTTAGCGGCAACAATCCATGTTTCATTTTTCATTCCATTAACCTTTTGTTGACGTTTACGTCATAACTATACTAACATTTACGTTAACGTCAAGTTTGAGGTTATTGTTTGTTCGAGTGATTCTTTTATTTCGAGTAAATGCGAGTGATATCAAGGCTCAAGAGTGGATGTTGTTTGTTTACTTTAACGTTAACGAATTGTATATTCGTATGAATGTTATACGAAAGTCGTAAGGTTAAGGAATGAACACATTTAAGATCAGTGAGCTCGCGAAAGAGTTCGACATTACTACCCGAAGTATTCGCTTCTACGAAGATTTAGGTCTCCTAACTCCAGAACGTAAAGGCAACACTCGAATCTACAATGGTCGCGACCGAATTCGACTAAAACTGATTTTGCGAGGTAAGCGATTGGGCTTTTCTCTTGCAGATATCAAAGAGTTATTTGAACTCTACGATACCGATCAAAGTACTGAGCAGTTGAACTATATGATTCGGTTGATCGAAGAGAAGAAGGCAGCATTGCAACAGCAAGCAAACGACATTCAAGCGGTAATGATGGAGTTAAACGCGGCACAGTTGCGATGCCAAAACACACTGAGATCCATGAAAGGCGAAAAAGTCACCTAACACCTCAACTCTGGGATGTAGGTGACGTAAAGGCAAGGACACGCAATGAAATCTACCTACTCTTCCCTGAACTTTGTTTATGACGAAAATACCGATTTGCTTCGCGAGCAAATCAATAGTTTTGCTGCAAGAGAAATTGCGCCTTTAGCGCAATCTATCGACCAATCTAACGACTTTCCAAACCATCTTTGGTCCAAATTAGGTGAAATGGGGCTTTTAGGTGTGACCACCAGCGAAGAGTTTGGCGGTGCAAACATGGGCTACCTCGCCCACGTTATTGCCATGGAAGAAATCAGCCGAGCTTCCGCCTCGGTCGCATTAAGTTACGGCGCTCACTCCAATCTTTGTGTCAATCAAATCCACCGCAACGGCACACAAGCGCAAAAAGAGAAATACCTACCTAAACTCATCTCCGGTGAACATATTGGTGCGCTTGCAATGAGCGAGCCTGGCGCAGGTTCCGATGTAGTATCTATGCAGCTTAAAGCCGAACGTAAAGGTGATATCTTCCTGCTAAATGGCAACAAAATGTGGATCACTAACGGTCCGGATGCACACACCTATGTTGTCTACGCCAAAACAGACCCAAACCAGCACTCCAAAGGCATCACGGCATTTATTGTAGAACGCGACTTTCCTGGATTCACTCAAGCACAAAAACTCGACAAGTTGGGTATGCGCGGCTCGAATACGTGTGAGTTGGTCTTCCAAAACTGCGAAGTCCCTGCGGAAAATATTCTCGGCGAAGAAAACCAAGGTGTGAAAGTGTTGATGAGCGGTTTGGACTACGAGCGAGTGGTGCTTGCCGGTGGCCCGCTTGGCATTATGCAAGCATGTATGGACATCGTTGTGCCTTATATCCATGACCGCAAACAATTTGGCAAATCCATCGGTGAATTCCAGCTTGTTCAAGCAAAAATCGCCGATATGTACACGCAAATGAATGCCGCAAAAGCCTACGTTTACGCCGTCGCTGCTGCTTGTGATCGCGGTGAAACCACACGTAAAGATTCTGCTGGTGCGATCCTCTACAGCGCAGAGCTGGCAACCAAAATGGCATTAGATGCCATTCAGCTACTCGGTGGTAACGGTTATATCAATGAGTTTGATACCGGTCGTTTGCTACGTGATGCCAAACTATATGAAATTGGGGCCGGCACTTCAGAAATTCGCCGCATGCTTATTGGTCGCGAATTGTTTAACGAAAGCGCCTAATCAACATACCTAGGCGTTCTGAATCTAAATAAATTCCTTATTCAACCTAAATCTTATTCAACATAGATAAAGGCGGGTGGTGTCACCCGTCTACCGAATGGAGATCGGCTATTTATGGCTTGTTTGACGACCAATATTAATACCCATTCAGAGCAGTATCAGGAAAACTACCGCTCTATGGCGTCGCTCGTGGATCAACTCTATACCGTGACTGCGCAAATCGAAGATGGTGGTGGCGAGAAAGCACGTGAGCATCAGCAGAAGAAAGGCAAACTTCCGGTACGTGAGCGCATTCTTGCCCTCCTCGATCCCGGTTCATCCTTCTTAGAAATTGGCCAGTTCGCGGGTTGGGATGTGTATCCAGATTACGTTCCATGCGCGGGCGTAGTAGCGGGTGTTGGCGTAATTGACGGCACCGAGTGCATGATCGTCGCCAACGACGTGACGGTAAAAGGCGGCAGTTACTACCCACTTACGGTGAAAAAACACTTACGCGCACAAGAAATTGCAGAAAAATGCCAACTGCCGTGTGTTTACTTAGTCGATTCTGGCGGCGCTAACCTACCCCGCCAAGATGAAGTCTTCCCAGATAAAGAACACTTCGGTCGTATTTTCTATAATCAAGCCCGAATGTCGGCCAAGGGCATCCCGCAAATTGCAGTGGTCATGGGGCTATGTACCGCTGGCGGTGCTTACGTGCCTGCCATGTGCGACGTATCCATCATCGTAAAAGAACAAGGCACGATTTTCTTGGCAGGCCCTCCTCTTGTAAAAGCAGCAACAGGTGAAGAGGTCAGCGCGGAAGATCTTGGCGGTGCAGACGTTCACTGTCGCACCTCTGGCGTGGCGGACTATTACGCAGAAAATGATCACCACGCGTTAGAGTTGGCAAGACAAGCGGTTTCACAAATCAACCACTTGAAACCCGTTCAACTCAAGCAAAAAGCACCACAGGAACCACGCTTTCCTGCGCAAGAGCTGTACGGCATCGTCGGTACCGACCTTAAAAAGCCGTTTGATGTTAAAGAGGTCATTGCCCGAATTGTTGATGATTCACAATTTGATGAATTTAAAGCCTTGTTCGGAGAAACCTTGGTTTGTGGCTTTGCTCATATCCACGGTATGCCGATTGGTATCGTCGCCAACAACGGGATTCTATTCTCTGAGTCGGCACAGAAAGGCGCGCATTTTATTGAGCTGTGCGCACAACGCAAAATTCCTCTGCTTTTCTTGCAAAACATCACGGGCTTTATGGTCGGCCAGAAGTACGAAGCCGAAGGCATCGCCAAACATGGCGCGAAAATGGTAACCGCTGTAGCGTGTGCAGACGTACCGAAGTTTACCGTAGTGATTGGTGGCTCGTATGGCGCAGGTAACTACGGTATGTGTGGCCGCGCCTATGATCCAACCATGATGTGGATGTGGCCAAACGCACGCATCTCCGTCATGGGTGGTGAACAAGCGGCTGGCGTGATGGCACAAGTGACCCGCGATATCAAAACTCGCAAAGGTGAAAGCTGGAGCGTAGAGGAAGAAGAAGCGTTCAAACGTCCAATTGCGGAGCAATATCAGACGCAAAGCCACGCTTATTACGCCAGTGCTCGTCTGTGGGACGACGGGATTATTGATCCCGCGAAAACCCGAGATGTTGTCGGCATTGCTCTGTCTGCTGCGCTTAATGCGCCAATACCAGACAGCAAATTTGGCATTTTCCGCATGTAGCCAGATACAAGGCAAACCTTAACTCCTCGCTATCCACCGATGTTTATCCGAGTTCTGGTTAGCGAGCAATGGAATATCAGACTGAAATGTCAGACAAAGGAAGTCACATGACCGGACTACTGCTTGAAAAAGACAGCAATGGCGTTGCCTGGTTGAGCCTCAATCGACCAGAAAAACACAACGCGTTTGATGATGAATTAATTGCTTCACTTATCGAAACTTTGGAACAACTTGAGCGAGACGATTCTTTACGTGCAGTGGTACTCACCGCGCAAGGGAAACACTTTTCTGCAGGTGCGGATCTTGGCTGGATGCAGTCAATGGCCACCAAAACCGAGAGTGAAAACCTGCAAGACGCACAGCAACTAGCGAAGCTCCTGCACAAACTGGATACCTTTAGCAAACCAACCATTGCTATGGTGCACGGCGCAGCATTTGGTGGTGCACTGGGGCTTATCTGCTGCTGCGATATCGCCATCGGTACGCCTGAAAGCCGCTTCTGTTTGAGTGAAGTGAAACTCGGTTTATTACCCGCCACCATCGGCCCCTACGTAATCCGAGCGATTGGACAAAGACAGAGCCGACGCTACTTTTTGACTGCGGAACTGATTGATGCCGAGACCGCACTGACGATGAACATTCTTCATCAGATCGACTCTCAACCACGAGAAGCCGTCAACCGCATCATTGATCAGCTGCTTAATAATGGTCCGCAAGCCATGCAGGCAGCAAAAGCACTCTGTTTACGTTGTGATAGCCAAGCTATCGATCACTCATTAATTGAATACACCAGCCAAGCCATTGCAACCGCCCGCGTGTCCAGTGAAGGACAAGAAGGACTGAGTGCATTTTTTGAAAAGCGCGCCGCCAATTGGAGGAATCATGTTTAAAAGAATACTGATCGCAAACCGCGGTGAAATTGCCTGCCGAATCATTAAAACCGCAAAAAGCATGGCTATAGAGACGGTTGCCGTCTATTCCGAAGCGGATCGCAGCAGCTTACATGTTAAACAAGCGGATTTCGCCGAGTTTATCGGCCCTGCTCCGGCGAGTGAGTCGTATCTTGATATCGATGCGATTATCGGCGCAGCGAAAAAATGGCAAGCCGATGCAATCCACCCTGGGTATGGTTTTCTCTCTGAGAACCCAAAACTGGCTAAAGCGTGCAGTGAAAATGGCATCGTCTTTATTGGTCCCTCTACCAGCGCAATCGAGGCTATGGGGTCGAAGTCTCAAGCCAAAGCCATCATGTCAGAGGCGAACGTGCCTTTGGTTCCCGGCTATCACGGCACAGACAACAGCGTTGAGCACTTATTAGCGGAAGCGGAAAAGATTGGCTACCCAGTGATGCTTAAAGCAACCCAAGGGGGCGGCGGTAAAGGCATGCGAGTGGTCAACAGTGCAGCCGAAATGCCGTTGGCCATCGACGGTGCGCAGCGTGAAGCGCTTTCAAGCTTTGGCGATAAGCAGCTTCTAATCGAAAAATGCATATTGCAGCCTCGCCACGTTGAAGTTCAGGTCTTTGCAGACCAACATGGCAACTGTGTTTATCTGTCTGATCGCGATTGCTCTATTCAACGTCGTCACCAAAAGGTGGTCGAAGAAGCACCTGCACCCGGTCTTGGGGATGAACTGCGTAAACAAATGGGTGAAGCCGCAGTTCATGCCGCTCAAGCGATCGATTATGTTGGCGCTGGTACGGTTGAATTCTTGCTCGATAGCCGCGGTGAGTTTTACTTCATGGAAATGAATACCCGTCTGCAAGTTGAGCACCCTGTCACTGAATTGATCACCGGTGTTGATTTGGTTGCATGGCAATTCAAAGTTGCGGCTGGTGAGCATTTACCGATCTCGCAATCTGAAATCACCCATAACGGACACTCAATCGAGCTGCGAATTTACGCCGAAGATGCCGACAACGACTTTATGCCGTCGACTGGACGCATTGATTATTTACAAGAACCCATCTCAGACAGCAATGTTCGACTAGCTTGTGTGCGTGTTGATAGCGGTGTTACCCAAGGCGATACAATTAGCGAATACTACGATCCGATGATCAGCAAACTGATCGTCTGGGGTCAAACTCGTGACATCGCCCTCAAACAGCTTAAGCAGGCGTTAACTCAATATCACGTGCGTGGAGTAACGACAAACATCGGTTATCTACATAGCATTGTTTCGCAGCCAGCCTTTGCCAACATTGAGCTCGATACTGGTTTCCTCGTCACACATCAACAAGGCATAAATGAGCAGCAAAGTGTGGCGGATTCTATCTGGCTAACGTTGGCAGCGGTTGCTCGCTGGAATGCTCTCATTTCAAAATCAGACAGCTCAACGTTACCCGCGCCAACCACACAAGGTTTTAGGCTGTCAGTTTACAACGTTTATCGATTTAACTTCACGGATGCCAATGCCAACCATCAAGTACGCTTGCAACAATCATCGCAAGATACAGGGGCTCAGCATCTTAACCACTTCACTGTCCAATGCGGCGAGGAATTACATCAAGTCACCCCACTTGAAAGTGGAAACCAGTTCGTCGTCGATATCGATAATGTTCGTTACACCTTTAACGCGCTCAACGACAAACAAAAGACAACCGTGTTTTATCTTGGTCAGCAACGTACGTTCGCTCATCAACCAAGTTTTGAATCACCAAAAGACAAAGACGACGAACTTAGTCCAACCGCACCACTGAACGGCGTGATCTCGGCGGTCATGGTAAATAAGGGAGACAAAGTAGCGGCTGGCGATCCGCTGTTAGTACTCGAAGCGATGAAGATGGAATACACCATTACCGCTCCGGTAGCAGCGACCGTTGATGAAGTGTTTTATCAACATGGAGACCAAGTACAGCACGGTTCCATCCTGCTGCATTTAATTTCTGCACCCGATAATGTCTGTGAAGATAAGGAGCACGAATATGCTACCAGCGAAGGTTAATATCGTCGAAGTCGGCGCGCGTGATGGCTTGCAGAATGAAACGGCAGTGACGCTGGTTGATAAAATCCGTTTGATCAATCTGCTAAGCAACAGTGGCTTAGAGCACATTGAAGCAGGCTCTTTCGTCTCGCCGAAATGGGTACCTCAAATGGCCGATTCCGATCAGGTGTTTGCGGGGATCACACAAAAGCCTAACGTGGTTTATAGCGCACTCACACCAAATCTCGCAGGGTTAGAACGTGCACTGGAAAGCGGCGTAAAGCAAATCGCGGTATTTGGCTCCGCTTCAGAAGCGTTCAGCCAGAAGAACATCAACTGCAGCATTGCCGAAAGCCTCTCTCGCTTTGAGCCCGTTATCGAGCTCGCAAAGCAACACAACATACCTGTGCGCGGGTACTTGTCTTGCACCATGGTGTGTCCATATGAGGGGGACATCATGCCAGAGCAAACTACCAAGGTCGCAAATACGCTGTTTGATATGGGGTGTTATGAGATTTCTCTGGGCGATACAGTTGGGAAAGCGACGCCTAATCGAGTTATCGCTATGCTGGATTCGCTGTTAACGCAACTGCCAAAAGACGCGCTCGCGGTACATTTTCATGACACTTATGGACAAGCGTTAGCCAATATCTACCAAGCCTTACTGATGGGGATCAATACCATTGATAGTGCTGTTGCAGGCTTGGGCGGCTGCCCTTACGCGAAAGGAGCCAGTGGCAATGTCGCAACGGAAGATGTGCTTTATCTGTGTGAACAGCTTGGTATTGAAACGGGAGTTGATCTCAACATCATCAATGAAGCGGGTTGGCAAATTTGCCATGCATTAGGTAAACGTCCGTCTTCCAAAGTAGCACTCGCTTTGGGTGATCCGCACAGCTTGTAAAAGACTCCATCCGCGATAAGCAACCAATAAATACAAACGGGCATGCGTAACAACATGCCCGTTTTATTAGGGCAAAGTACGATTCACAAAAGCACTAACCAGAGGCGTGCTTTTCAGCCATTTGAGTATGGCGTCCCCACTTCGCAATCATATCGAGTAAATCGCTTTTCTGAACTGGTTTCGTCAGGTAATCATTCATCCCTAATGCAATACTCTTTTGCTGCTCTTCTTGCATCGCGTGAGCAGAAAACGCCACGATTGGACACCAAGGAAACTCACCGTTTTCCTGCAACTCACGAATGTCTTTTGTCACACCAAAACCATCTTTGTTTGGCATAGAAATATCGGTAATCACCAAATCAGGGGAAAGCTGCTTGTAGAGTTCAACGGCCTCGACACCATCTTCCGCCAACGTCAGTTTCACACCGGTGTCTTGCAACATTTTTTCAATCAAGATTCGGTTGATATGGCTGTCTTCTGCAACCAAAAGGTGCAAATTAGAAAAATCCGGATTGTCTTGTGAGGAAAGCGCTCGACGCTTTTGTATTTTGCTAGAAAGCAGAGTTTGCAGTTTATGCTGCGTGACAGGTTGCGGCAGTAAACGATCCCGTTCGCACGACCATGCCTGTCCTTCCTCCATCACGCAAGGGGCGAGAAACAGTACCCGTTTGGCGGCTGATTCTGTCGCATCAAGATCATAGAGCGCATCTCTATCCTGAGCATTATTCACGCTCGCGATGATGCGGTCAAAATCGTCCAAATCTCTGCCCAAAGACTGCGCCGCAGACCAATCGTTGCGATGAGTCACCTCGATGCCAATCTCTTTAGCTAAGCGCATCAAGTGTTCCACGCGCGGTAGATAATCATCAATCAACAATAGTCGATTTGCATTCAGTTCCACCGGCTCAGAATGAGGCTGACTTCGTTTAGGCAACTGCAAACTAAAGCTAAAACACGATCCGTTGCCAAAATCCGAGCGCACACAAAGCTCACCGTTGTACATGCTGATCAAACGTTTTGAGATTGCTAACCCTAAGCCCGTTCCTTCATGTCGCCTTGTCGCGGAGGTATCGACCTGCTCAAATTTATCCATAATATGAGTTAGCCTGTCTTCAGGAATTCCAATGCCTGTATCGGTCACTGAAAAATCAAAACCGAGCTCACTTTCTCTTACTTTCAGCTGCACATGACCTTCATCCGTGAATTTCACTGCATTACCGAGCAAGTTAAGTAAGATTTGATTAATCCGACCTTTATCACCGACCACGACCGTATTCATGGCTAATGGCATATCAACCAATAACTTAAGGTTCTTTTTATCCGCTTGATACGCACACAATGCCGTGCAACTCTCTACTAACGAGCGCAAATCAAACTCCTCTTCAACAAGCGTCAACTTGCCTGCTTCGACTTTGCTGTAATCGAGGATATCGTTAATGATGGTCACAAGGTTATTGGCAGATTTGTGCAGCAGGAGCAATAACTCCCTTGGCTCTCGGCGGTTTTCGTTCTCAAGCAATATCTCACTGATCCCCATGATCGCGTTCATTGGAGTGCGAATCTCATGGCTCATGTTTGCCAGAAATTCCGACTTGGCTTGCGTGGCTTTTTTCGATTTATCCAATGCAGACGACAAACGCTTCTCCATCTCGCGTCTATCGGTGATATCACGTTCTACCGCGATAAAACGCAGTAGCTCGCCATTTTCATCAAACACCGGAGACAGCTCCAACTCGACCCAATATGGGCGCTGCGACTTGGTGTAATTGAGTATCTCAACCCTAACCGGGGAATGGCTGCGAACACTTTGTGAGAGCAGCGCGACAGTATTTGCGTCGGTGTCTTCACCTTGCAGCAGTTCGCCCGGTGATTTGCCAACCACTTCCTCTAACGAATATTCGGTTAACTGCTCAAACGCAGAGTTTACCCAAGCAATCGTGCCGTCAGGATGCGTAATGATGATGGTATCGCGAGCGTGTTCCGCCACCTCGGCAAGCTGCGATATTTTGGCGGATAACTGCTGTTGGGTTTGATGTTCTTGCTGAAGTTTGTTTTGCGCTTGCGCTAAAGAGCGCGACATTTGGTTAAACGCCTCTCCAACGCGCGTGACTTCATCATTGCCTGAAATAGAAATTTGCGAACCCGGCCCTTGCTGTGAAACCTTGATTACCCCAGTGCGGAGAAGATCCAAACGCTTCATTAAATAGCTGCCTAGCGCAAATGAAAACAGCGCCACCAGCGACATTTCGACAAAGGCAATCACCAAACTCGCATGAGTCGCAAACGAAAGCATTTGATGAACATGCTCGACGTGAACACCCATTTCTACCACGCCAAAAGTCTGATCGCCTAAAGTGATTGCCTTCGCCACGTCATAAACACCGTCGCTTGCATCGAAAGGACGAACATTGGTGTCAACGCCTGTGTAATCACCTTGAAGCGTAAGTTCGATGCCATCTTGATTGACGATACGGATGTAAGCCAACTTGTGCTCACTTACGACAGAGCGTGCAAAGCTGTCTAAGTACGCCAGATCCGTTGCGATTACCGCGTCTCTCGAAGCTTGAGCAAATACACTCACCAAATTCTGGCTACCAACTTCGAGACTGGTCTCGTTTGAGCTTTTAAACCAGTTGAGGCCGCTGATGATAAGTACACCGAGCGCGAGTGCTTCGATGAGTGCAATGCCGATTATCGTTTTTGAACGCAGCGTCATAAAGCGCCCACTTATCTCGAAATGCCCAATTGGACGACGTCTTGCCAATCTTGGTCTTGCGCCAATTGCAATCCATCAATATTGAGTAAAGCGAAGCTCTCCTGTGCTTTGGGATCCTCATTGAGTTGTGAGATCGCCGCTCGCAATGCCAAAGCCATCTCTTCATCTACCTCATTCGAGACTGCAATGGCATGAGGGGTATAACCTGCGGTTGTATAAATCACGCTCAGTTGTTCTTTGGTTTCACTCGGCAAGCTCTCAAAGGTACGCTTCACGCCACCACCAGCGATATACAAGCCTTTCTGAACACCTAAATAGACCGAATCGTGCGAGCCCACATATTTGGGCGTAAATTTGATGCCTTTCTGTTCTAGTTCAGATTGCGTGATGATGGAAGCTGCAAACGCGCGCGGAGCCGGAAAAGCAATCGTCTCTTCTTGCAGATCATCAAGAGTAACTGACTGCCCTTTTCTCGCCACAATAATCCCTGTAATACGCTTATTCTTCGCTCTTGCTAACGCCGTATAACCCGGAGTTTGATTCACCAACGTAAAGTGATAAGGATTCATGTACGCGATGTCATATTCTCCAGCCATTAAACGGGCTTCAAAAGTAGGAATATCACGCGCAGTAGCAAATTTGATTTCAACTCCGGCAAGCTCGCCCCAACGTTGCAGTAAGGGTTGCCATTGTTGAACTAATTTGGTGGCCGATTGTTGTGGCACCACACCAAAAACAAGAGAGGGCTGAGCGAAGATGGAAGGCGACAATATGCATAACGTCATAAGCAACGTAAAAATTCGCCTTTTAAACAGCCAAGTCAGCTTCTGCAATTGAGAATTCAACAAAATCACCTCCTTGTGTTTGTCTTCCGTTAAAGATAGATAGCTATTTGAAAGATTGCGAATTAACGCGTTAAATTGCCTCATGTCTCGGATAGGATTTATACTCAAACGAACACCTAAAAATAGGAGCAGTACATGCTTATTACATTTCGTTGTCGTAGCTACGCAAATGTCACGATGTTTGGCGACATTGCATTAGAGATGATCAAAATGATGGGTCACAGCGGCACAGTGCCGGGGTCAATTTCCGCTCAAGATGTTCCTGACGCGCTATCAAAGTTAACTTCTGCTCTATCTGCGAAAAATGCGGCTGAGGAAAACCTCCCTACTGATGTAGATGTAGACGAAGAGGAAGAACAAGTAGAGCCTGCGGTAAGCTTAGGGCGCAGAGCGTTTCCACTGATTGAGTTGCTAAAATCAGCAATCAAAGAAGAATGCGAAGTCATGTGGGACAACCAATAACGCCTTCAAACTGGTTTCTAGCGAGGTGAATCCATATTGTGACCGCCTCGCTATCACTACTCGAAGCCAAGATAAGGGCACCAACGCCGCTTATCGCCCTACCCGTTTCTCTCCCTAGACAACTTGATTTCCCCATCAATGTGCACATCTCGTTGTGGAAACGCGATTTCAATACCGTGCTTTTCGAAAGCTTCATAGATTTCAAAACGTATGGCACTTGCGACCGATCGAATCCCGCCCTCAACCGTTGAGTTGATCCAAAAATAAGATTCGAAGATCAAAGCATTGTCACCAAAGTCTTGAAAAAACACGTCTGGAGCTGGCGAACTCAGAACTTGCGCTTGCTGCGAAGTCACTTCCGCCATTAAGGCAGCAACCTGTTTGACATCGCTCCCATACGCGACGCCGACGACGACCGAGCCACGAACTAATCTGTCGCATAACGTCCAGTTGATCACCACGTTCTCAATCAATTGACTGTTGGGAATGAGCATGTGAACGCCATCGGTTCGCCTGATTCGCGTTGAACGTGTATTTATTTGCTCGACAATGCCTTTGGCGCCCTCGACCTCTAAAAAGTCCCCTATTCGGATTGGCTTCTCACCAATCAAAATCCAGCCACTTATGAAGTTGTTAATGATGTTTTGTGCACCAAAACCGAAGCCGATAGCGATGGCACCAGACAGAAAGGCGAACGCGGTGATTGGCACATTGATCATCGAAAGTGTGGTCATAAAAATAATGGCGAGAGCGATGACAAATAATATCCGTTTAACCAAATGAATGACGTTTGGATCTTTCCCCGATGAGGACATTCTTGACGTAACGGTTTTGATTAAAATTTTGGACAACCATAAAGCGACAATCACCCATGTCGGTACCATCAATATCGCCCACAACGTGATAGGTTGTTCGTTAAAGGTAAACAGTGTTGTTTCTAAAAATGAAATGACCCGTTCGAACATAAAGTGCTCACTCTTGATTCATCGTTGCCAGCAAGCCAGAGCGCATAAGTCTTATATTTTTAGGTCAATCGATAGCGCAAGCGGCTCAATTAAGTTCTTCTTATTAACTATATTGTAATCTACGCAAAACGCTTCGAGTGGTTTCCCGCTTTGGCTTCAACACGATTAAGCCATTTAAGGAGCGCGTCTTTGTGTACTCAACGAGCCAATCAACCGACTGAATACGCAAGGCAAATCAGTGATAACTTTCTGATTTTTAAGCATCAAATTTTCACTTCGAATCACCTTCATTTATTATTATGCACCTTATTGCAAACAACATTGATGGAATGATTGTTATGTCAGAACTGACTCGGATGCGCTCTGGAGAAACCTATAATTGTCTGGATGAAGAACTAAAGCTAATGCGCGCCAAAACCGCGCAGCTTGTCTTCCAATTTAACCACGAGCCAAACCCAGATATCCGTAGACAACTATTGGCGGAAATGGGCGTCCAATTAGAAAACAGCGCCTGTATAGAGCCACCGCTTCAACTTACCTACGGTTGCCACTTGTCCATCGGGGAAAACACCTACATCAACTGGGATGCCATTATTCTGGACAATGGACAAGTTGAGATTGGCGCGAACGTCATGATTGGGCCTAGAGTGCAAATTTACACAGCCGCTCATTCACTCGATACACAAAGACGCTTAGCCGGAGATGAGATCGCCAAACCGGTAAAAATCGGCAATAACGTTTGGATTGGTGGGGGCGCTATCATACTGCCAGGCGTGACCATTGGCGATGAGGCCGTCGTCGGCGCTGGCTCTGTCGTAACCAAAGACGTTGCGCCGGGCGATCGAGTTGCTGGAAATCCGGCGCGCTCCATTAAACCAAAAAACTGAAGAAAGTCGCTATTTTGCCAAATGATCGCGAATAATGTTGGCAAGCAGATTGAGAGCATGGACGTATTTGTCATTGAGCTCAAAAGAAGCGTTAAGACGAATACAGTGATCGTATTGTTCTGTCAGGCTGAACATCTTTCCCGGTGCGATGCTGATATTATCTTTTAGCGCTTCTCGATATATCTGCAAGGCGTCGATATGCTTGGGAAGCTCTAACCAAATAAAGTACCCGCCGCTTTGGCTTAACACTTTGACTTCTTCAGGTAACAGCTCATTAAGCCGATCCGTCATCTTACTTTTACGTTCAAACAGCTTTTTCCGTAACTGCTTCAAATGCGATTCATAATTGCGGCTTGTTAAATAATGCACCAATGTCATTTGCACTGGTGCACTCGTCGCTAATGTACTCATTAGCTGTAACTTTTGTACCTCTAGCGCCCGCTTTCCCGCCGCAACCCAACCAATACGTAGCCCTGCGATTAGTGATTTTGAAAACGAGGAGCACAACATGGTATTGCCCGTGTCATCAAACATTCTTAGTGGGTAAACCGAGTCATTCTCGGCATGCAGTTCGCTGTACACATCATCTTCAATCACTGGCACGTTATATCGCTGTGTCAGCTCAATCAGCTTTTGTTTTTTCTCGTTGGAGAGCGTAAAACCCTGAGGATTTTGGAAGTTCGACATCAGCCAACATGCTTTCACATCGTGTGTTTGCAGCGCTCGTTCCAATGAATCTAGGTCAATGCCCGTGACCGGGTCTGTTCTTACTGAGAGCGCTTTCAAACCTAACCGCTCTAAGGATTGCAAAGCGCCATAGAATGCAGGCGACTCCACAACCACCCAATCTCCCGGTCTTGTGCAGGCTTGCAAACTGAGCGTTAACGCCTCCAGCGCGCCCGCCGTAATGACAATTTCATCGGGTGAAATTCCAATGCCTTTCGCAGCATAACGCTTCGCGATGATGGTACGTAATTGTTCGTTTCCCGGCGGTAAGTTATCAAAGGCGGTGGAAATCGGCATATTGCGAGCGGCTGCGCTCATCGCCCGATTCACGTGATAGCGTGGATACAAGCTTGGATCTGGATAGGCAAAGCCAAAATTGATCATGGATGGATTTTTACTCGCCTGCAGAACATCAAAGATAAACTCATTGATGTCTACCTGCTCTGTCCACGAAACCGCGGCTGGCGCTTGGGGTTCATTTGAACTCTTAATATTGGGAGCGACTCGATAACCAGAGCGCGGCTGCGACGTCACCCAGCCTTGAGATTCCAGAATTTGATAGGCATGCAACACCGTCATCAAGCTTAAACCCGAGTGTTCAGATTGGCGACGCAGAGAAGGCAGCTTGTCACCCGGATGCCATATCCCCGATTTTATCTGCCTTTTAAGCTGTTCCACTAACTCTTGATACTTCGCCAAACGCAAATCCCCTTCCCTAAAGCCGAATTCAAAATAATAACACTTCAATATTTAATCTGTTATAGGTTTATAGTCACTGTCTGTACCTACTTCCCTCATTCCGCTCCTTTTAAAATAGCTCTCTCATAAAACTTAAAAGATCAAAGGAAGTTTAATGTTTGGCCTCGACGCATTTATGCTTGCGCGGATACAGTTCGCCTTTACGGTATCCTTTCATATTATTTTCCCCGCTATCACCATAGGTTTGGCCACCTATCTCGCCGTGCTGGAAGGCTTATGGCTAAAAACACGTAATCCCGATTACCAAAAGCTCTATCACTTCTGGTCGAAAATTTTTGCGGTTAACTTTGGGATGGGCGTTGTATCTGGCCTTGTCATGGCCTATCAATTCGGCACCAACTGGAGTGGTTTCTCCGACTTCGCTGGTTCTATCACTGGCCCATTACTGACTTATGAAGTGTTAACGGCATTCTTTCTCGAAGCCGGATTTCTTGGCGTGATGCTGTTTGGTTGGCGTCGCGTCGGCGAAAAGCTGCACTTTTTTGCAACCTCGATGGTGGCGTTAGGCACGATCATTTCGACGTTCTGGATTCTCGCCTCCAACAGTTGGATGCAAACGCCACAAGGCTATGAAATTGTTGATGGACGCGTGGTGCCAACCGACTGGTTTGCTATCGTTTTCAATCCTTCATTTCCTTATCGTTTGGCGCACATGAGCGTCGCGGCTTTCGTCAGTTCGGCACTCTTTGTAGGCGCGTCAGCCGCTTGGCATTTATTGAGAGGCAATCAAACGACTGCGGTAAAAACCATGTTTTCGATGTCGCTCGGGATCTTAGTGTTCCTTGCGCCACTCCAAGCCGTGATTGGCGATGTGCACGGGCTAAACACCTTGGAACACCAGCCCGCCAAAATCGCCGCCATCGAAGGACATTGGGATAACAGCGATGGCAAACCAACCCCATTGATTTTGTTCGGCATGCCAAACATGGAACAAGAACGCACAGACTATGCCTTAGAAATTCCTGTTCTAGGAAGTTTGATCCTACGCCACAGTTTAACTGAGCCAATCCCGGCGCTGAAAGACTTCCCGAAAGAGGAACGACCGAACTCACCTATCGTCTTTTGGTCATTTCGAATCATGGTCGGGCTAGGACTTCTGATGATTTTTCAAAGCTTCTACAGCATGTGGTTACGAAAAAAGAACACGCTTTATACCTCGCGTTGGTTCCTCAAATTTTCATTATTTATGGGGCCATCTGGTCTTATCGCAATACTCGCGGGCTGGTTTACGACAGAGGTTGGTCGGCAACCTTGGGTGGTGTATGGCGTACAAAAAACGCGTGACGCGGTTTCTGCACACGGAGACCTACAAATGAGCATCAGCCTGCTGTGTTTCCTTGTTGTGTACAGCTTGGTGTTTGGTTTTGGGTATTACTACATGATCCACCAAATCAAGAAAGGCCCCGATGCTATCGAACACGATGAGCACGACATGACGACCGTTTCAGGTCGTATTTAGAATTTGTCACAAAGTGAAGGTAGAGAATATGCATTTTGATTTATCCGTGATTTGGTTCGCGATCATCGTTTTTGCCACTTTGATGTACATCATCATGGATGGCTTCGATTTGGGTATTGGAATACTGATGCCCTTCATCAAGGATGACAAACAAAAAGACGTCATGGTCAACAGTGTCGCGCCAGTTTGGGACGGTAACGAAACTTGGATTGTGCTTGGAGGCGCATCTCTATTTGGCGCTTTTCCCATGGCTTACGCGGTGATTATTGAAGCGCTAACCATCCCTTTAACGTTGATGTTGATTGCTTTGATCTTTCGTGGCGTAGCGTTTGAGTTTCGCTTTAAGGCATTAGAAAACCATCTAAAGTTTTGGGACCGTTCTTTTATGGTTGGCTCAATTTTAGCTACGTTTTTCCAAGGCATCGTTGTTGGCGCGGTAATTCAGGGCCTTACGGTGGAAAATCGCGTTTTCGTGGGTAGCCAACTAGACTGGCTCACCCCTTTTCCCATCTTTTGCGGTTTGGGTTTAGTCGCAACGTACGCGCTGCTCGGTAGCACATGGCTCATCATGAAAACGGAAGATGCACTGCAAAACACGATGTATCGCTTCACTAACAAAACACTACTGGCGATGATCTCCGCATTAATCATTGTGAGCGCTTGGACCCCACTTGCTTACCCTGCCATTGCGGAAAGATGGTTTTCTCTGCCCAATTTGTTCTACTTACTGCCCGTACCTGTCATCACTGGGCTGGTCTGTTTGAAGATTGCCGACTCCGTAAAAAAGCGAAAAGAGCGCAGCCCTTTCGTGATGGCATTGGTGATCGTGATTCTCGGGTTCGCTGGGCTTGGCATAAGTATCTGGCCAAATATCATTCCTCCTAGCATATCGATATGGGAAGCAGCGGCTCCTGCAAGCAGTCAGCGCTTTATGCTCGTTGGAGCGGTGCTCATCATCCCGATCATTCTGGCTTACACCTTTTGGAGTTACTACGTCTTCTCTGGAAAAGTGAAAGAAGGCGAAGCATACCATTAACAAATTGATAAGGAGTGAGTATGAAAATCAAAAATTGGTGCCGCCAGTGGGCTTGGATGGTTGGGATCTGGGCGGCCAGTGTGCTAGCTCTGGGGTTCGTATCAATGCTGTTTCGCGTCATGATGACCGCTGCAGGGTTAAAATCTTAGCTCGGCACTTTTAAGTCAATAAAAAAATGGATGCCTCTAGAGCTTGTGTAAGAGCTAGAGGCGTTTATATTCAAGTCCGACTTTTTACGTGTGCAGACAATACGATAGTAGATTCTGAACCACGAGCCACTTCAAAATAACCACCAGAACGTGATAGCTGACGAGCCGTCAATTTTTCTTTGCCCAGCTTTTCAAACCAATAAGGCGCTAATGAGCACTGAGCCGAACCTGTGGCAAGATCTTCTGAAATACCGATTTTAGGTGCAAAGTAACGCAACACATAGCCACTATCAGAACTTTGAGCCGTCACGATGACAGCATGAAACTCATCAATTTTAATCAGCTCATCAAAGTTAGGTTGATAGCGAACAACATCATCTTCGGATTCGAGAACAACAACCAAATCACGCGTTGTAAAAGCACCTATGGGGCGATTGGAGAAGCCTGAAATATCCAAGGGGATGGCATGAGGCTTGGCTTGCCAACTTGGCATCACAATCCTGTACATTCCATCCAGTTCAGAAACAGTAATATGACCATGCGAACTTTGAAGAATGACCTCTTTCCGATGATATTTAGAAATGAGCGCGGCTCCTGCGCCTAAACTCCCATGTCCGCATAAGTTGATTTCCCCTGCTAGAGTAAACCAACGAATGTGGTAGTCACTGCCAGACTTAACCGCAAATGATGTGACAGGTTGAGCGACCTGATGAGTGATTTGAAGTAACTCAGAATCACTCAGCCAGTGATTTAGTTCGACAACGCCACAAGGGTTACCTTGAGCCAACTCATCACAAAATACATCATATATTTGCGCTTTAATCATCCACCATCCTTGCGGTTTAATAACGCGTTAAAAAATATAAAAATAAAAGCGTTAGAGACACCTAACGCTCACTTTCAATGTTGCTTGCAGGCAGCTAAACCTGCCTTTCCAAGAGTACTTCTTTAAAGGCAAACATGCCATTTAATGCAGCTGGAAATCCTGCGTAAACAGACATTTGTATGATCACTTCTTTGATCTCTTCTTCCGTGCAACCAACATTTAGCGCAGCGTGTAAATGCACTTTAAGCTGTGGAGTACAGTTCCCTATCGCCGTCAATGCGGACACCGTAGCAATCTCTCGCGATTTTAGATCTAGCCCTTCACGGGTGTAGATGTCGCCAAACGGGTACTCAATCGTGAACTTAGCTAAATCAGGGCAAATGTCGTTCAGGCTTTCGATAACTTTTTGACCAGCCTCTCCATCGATTTTTGATAACTGCTCTAACCCTGTTTGAAATCGCGTATTTTCCATTTTGTGTGCTCCTTTGAGTGAATACCCGCACACCTTACAAGTTAGAGTGAACTCTAAGTCAACGTACTTTTCCGCTTTTATACAGATTTATTTTTTCTTCTAATCGTTTCAGATGCTCATTTTGTTGTCGGATATGTTCGATTAAATTATCTCGATGAACTTCCAAAAGCTTTTGTCTGTCAGCAGTCGTTTGCGAGCCTAGCTCCCTCAAGGAGGCATATTCTTGAATCTCTTCTAACAGGATTCCCGTCTCTTTCAGCCGCTTGATGAAGTTGACCCAATCAATATCTCGATGGGTGTAGACACGGTGCCCACTGCTATTTCGGTGGACATGTTTCAGTAAGCCAATTTTTTCATAGTATCGAAGCGTGTAAGACGACAACCCAACTGCGCTAGAAAACTCTTTCATATTCATTATTTTTACCTAGGATTGTCCCTTCCTGTGACCACAAGCAATGTAACCACACTATGGATAACCTTTGCAAAGCAAGCAGTCTAGTTTCTTACCGATGTTGTTAAGACTATAAATAGTCGTCTACTTTTATTGATGTAACCCTTTAGTAAGGCAACTGTAGAGATCGGCGATACGAACTAAGGGACGAGAATGACGTAGCAGTTCTTGGGCGTGTGCCGACAAAGGAACACATCATGAGTGAGAACGAGAAAAACAAACCGCAAGGGATCTATAAATATTATGAAAACAATCCCAAATCTGCGGATGAGAAAGTCTTTGGACGAGTTAGCTACCCAGACAGGCGCGGTTTTCTAAAAGGCGCGGGTTTAGCGACCATGGCCGCCGCGCTTGGTGGATTTATCCCATTCCATCGTAATATGCCGGCTGGCATCATCCCCGCAGCTTTTGCTGAAGGTCTTGATGACGTCATGATCGAAGGCAAAGACGGTTTAACGGTCCTCAACGACAGACCGATGAATGCAGAAACCCCACCCCATTTGTTGAATGACGACGTAACTCCAACTCGACGCCATTTCATTCGCAACAACGGTATTCCACCAGCAGACGTAAACCCTGAAACTTGGATGTTGACCATTGATGGATTGGTCGACAAACCAATGTCGCTGTCGATTGCCGATCTCAAAAAGAACTTCGATGTCGTAGAACAACAACTGGTCGTTGAATGTGGCGGTAACGGCCGTGCTTTCTTTGATCCCAAAGCATCCGGTAATCAATGGACTTACGGCGCTGTGGCTTGCTCCAGTTGGACAGGCGTTCGCTTGGCCGACGTGCTCAAAGCCGCAGGCGTAAAAGACGGAGCCATTTACACCGCGCACTATGGTGCCGACAAGCATCTTTCAGGCAAAGAAGGCAAGTTACCAATTTCTCGTGGCGTACCCATCGCTAAAGCCATGAGCAGTGAAAATCTCATCGCCTTTGCCCAAAACGGCGAAGCGCTTCACCCTATGAATGGCGCGCCATTGCGTTTAGTGGTTCCAGGTTGGCCGGGTTCTTGTTCGCAAAAATGGCTCACTCGCATTCAAATTCGCGATCAAATACACGATGGACCAAAGATGACAGGCACTTCCTATCGAGTCCCTAACCGACCTGTCGCCCCGGGAGAAAACGTGGCGAAAGAGGATTTCGAGATCATAGAGCGCATGCCAGTAAAATCACTCATCACATCTCCGCAAACCAACACAGAAGTCAATGGCAATGAAATCGCCATTCGCGGACATGCTTGGTCTGGCGACCGAAAAGTGACCAAAGTGCAGATTTCGATTGATTTTGGCGCAACATGGATGGATGCCGACCTCGCAGCTCCTGCCAATGACGGTGCTTGGCAAACGTTCAATGCTAAGGTGAAGTTCCCTCAAGCGGGTTACTACGAAGTGTGGGCGAAAGCGACTGACGATCAAGGCGTCAGCCAGCCTTTTGCCATCGCATGGAATCCGAAAGGTTACCTCAACAACACTTTCCACCGCATCGCATTGATTGTACGAAGTTAAAGGGTCAGTAGCAGAATGGTGAGCACTTAGGGGACATGACACGGTGAGAACAAAACAACCATCAGAGCGGGTACTCCCGCTCGCTTTCACCCTTTTGGCTTTGTTGAGCGCCCCTGTCCTGGCGAGCAATGAAGAGTTGATTGCAGCAGGCGAGAAGCAAGCCATGGTTTGTAAAGCCTGCCATCAATTTGAGTCGAATGGCGTAACGCTGGTTGGCCCGCCCTTATGGGGGCTAGCGGAGCGCAATATCGCCAGTTTTGAGGGCTTCAATTACAGCGACGGAATTAGACAACATCAAGGAAAGTGGGACGCTGAAAAGTTGGACGCATTTTTATCCGCTCCGAATGACTTCGCGCCAGGAACCAACATGGTCTTCCCTGGCGTAACAGATCCCGGTGCGCGCGCGGCTATCATTGCATGGCTTGCAACGAAAAACCCGACACCACCCAATTGGAATATGACGTCATCAGGATTGGAGGTTAAATCGCCAGGTGATGGGATATTAACGCCGGGAGAGAATATGGATCTCGTCGCTGCAGTCTGCTCAGCCTGTCATTCGTTACACATGGTCACACAACAAGGACTAAGCCGCCAAAGATGGGATGAAATCCTCGACTGGATGATTGAAGAGCAAGGTATGGAAGATTTATCAGGCGACGACCGAGAAGCCATTCTGGAATACCTTTCTACCTATTATGGGGGGTAACCAAACGTCAGCTGCTATCGCTATTTGACCATACGAGACTCAGCCTGTCTTTGGGCAAAGTGAAGTTCCGCGCGACCGCCAGTTATAGTAAACGACTGCTGCCCATTCCATACATCTACGTCGTTTTGCGAAATACTAAATGTATGGAAAGCACATCGACTCGCAATCACAATACTCCACCGCTACTTGGGGGTTAAACTCTCAAGTCCGCTTGTATCGACTCCTTCTAATGCATGTTTTTCAAGAAGATATGTCTCTGAGCGCTCATTGGCTTTGCGTTGTTCAATTAGTTTTTGCTGCTCTATTGTTATTCGGGTTTGACGCTCAATTGCTTCCTGTTCACTCTCACACTGTCTGAATCCATCAGACCAACCTTGAGCATACTTTTTATCAGAGTTAAATCGGGAAATGTCTTTCTTAAATTCATCAAACAAGCTTCCAGCCGCTTTGTATCCACTGTGACACCCGTCATCAAAACCCTCTGCATATTGAACAGGAAACCCTTTGGCCACCATATTGTCTTTCGTGCTTGCGCAGCCTAAAAGCCCCAAAGTGAATAAAGAGATAACGAACACATTACATTTAGACATTATTTTCATGAAGAATACCTTCGTTTAGCATGGGTAATCAGATTAAAGTCTAGGCAATGGAGTTCGAGGATAGCAAGGTGTCTGTTCGGTATAATCTTTGTCTCCATATCTAATCCAAAAATGAGTCAACTGCTAAACTACTAATAGGTAATTGGACAACTAAAGATCACCAACAATGTCAGATTGAATCGCCATGACCTCATTTCTTCTGCCACACCATCCACTGTTCTTTACCTTTAAAGACATCAACGCTGTCGGTAACGGGTGCGCTTTCGATTAGGTTGAAGTTGGCCTCTAGCCTTTGTTCAAGCTCTCCGCTACGCAAACAAAAAGGAGGAAAACGCGATCGGTAGTCGTCGCTGATAACAAAATACCCCACCAGCAAGCCATTACTTGGTAGCAAACGCTCAATCATCGCAAAGTAATCATCCCACATCTTTCTCGGCAGTGCGGCTAAAAATGCGCGCTCATAAATCACATCAAACGGCTTTGAGAATTCAGCACTGAACACATCACCCAACATCACTTTATCTTGATATTGACCAAGCCGAGATTTCGCAAGATTGACGGCTTCTGCGCTGTAATCCATCGCGATAACGTCATGTCCGCAATCGACAAAATGCGATACTTCATAAGCTGCGCCGCAGCCGGGGATAAACACCGAGTGAGCCTTGTCAGCAATGCGTTTTAAGTAGTGCTTCAGCTCGTTTGGCGTTTGGTTACGATCCCAAGGCATCGTGCCGTTGAAAAACAGCGCATCCCAAAATTGTTCATTGATGATTGGTGAATCTTTGCTTTTCATCGTTCTTGTTCTCGCTTACATGCACACATTCAACAAAAGCATGCACTCAAAAAAAGAAAGGGATACGCGATGAATCTCGGTATCCCTTTTTCGTTGATAGCCTAGTGTTGATGTTTAACGTTGTTAATGACGTGACTGTTCTTATTATTCATCTAACTGCGCAAATCATTGATCAAGGGCTGATCCGCATCGTTTGCGACAAACTGAACATTGCCTTTCAGTTTGGTGACGGATTGAAGTGTCGCTTGAATGTCCTCTGCTGATACATGTACATCATGACAACAGAATGTGATGGTATCGCTGAAGCCGTCACGCTCAATCTTCAAGGAGCCTTTAATATCGTGGCGACGACAGACTTCTTGAATCTGATGCGGATACACAAACAGACCTTTGACTTTCACCGCTGAGTCCGCACGACCCATCCAACCCTTTATTCGCGCATTTGTGCGTGGCGAATCGGAGTCTGAGTCTAAATAAGCCGATAAATCTCCCGTTGCGTAGCGAATCAGCGGAAATTTCTCATCAAGCGAGGTAACCACCACTTCACCAACTTCTCCCGGTAGGACTGGGATACCGTCGGGATCAACGATTTCGACAATAATATCTTCAGCAATCACTAAGCCTTGCTCGCCTGCAACTTGATACGCAATCAAACCAAGTTCGGCGCTCGCATACGCTTGAGACACTGCAATGCCCATGTCTGAAAACGCTTTTTGCATGTCTGCCGTGACCGCTTCTCCAGAAACCAGAGCCTTAGTAATGCTCGGCTTCTCACCATATTGCTCTTGATACTTGGTTAGCAACGTAATTAGGTAAGATGGTGTCCCGGTGTAGCCAGTTGGCTGAAGCTGTTTGATCGCTTCAATCTGCGCTTCGGTATTGCCGACGCCTGCCGGAAATACCGCGCAGCCACACGCTCTAGCACCGCCATCCATAATGAATCCACCCGGAGAGAAATGATAAGAAAGCGTGTTATGGACTAAATCTCCACGGCGAAACCCAGCCGCATGAAACGCACGTCCCATACGCCAGAAGTCAGCTTCATCCGTTTGTGCCTCATACAATGGGCCTGGAGATTGAAATACGCGCGCCATCTGACCAATCGCAATGCTGTTTAAGCCACCAAATGGCGGCTTGAGTTGCTGCTGGCTTGGGACATTGAATTTGCGAGTGATCGGAAACTGGGCGAGCCCTTCACGATTACTTGCGATTGAGGCGTCGATATCAGCAAAAATGTTGCCGTAGTGCTCGCTGTTCGCTTTTGCGTTTTCAATCAGTGTCGGCAAGGGTTGAAACAACGAATCTTCTCTCTCAGCAGGAGACAAAGACTCTTTTGCATCGAATAATTCGTTCATCACCACTCCTTACAACCAGCGCTTACGACGTTTGTAAGACTTAAGATTCTTGAAGCTCTTGCGCTCTTCATCGCCGCCACCCAGATAGAACTCTTTCACGTCTTCGTTATTAAGCAGCTCATGTTTAGTACCATCGAGCACAATCTTGCCTGACTCCATGATGTAGCCATAATCAGCAGCATGCAGCGCAAAGTTCGCGTTCTGTTCCACCAACAACATGGTAATGCCTTGGTCTTTGTTGATCTTTTCGATGATGCTGAACACTTCCTTCACCAACAGTGGTGAAAGCCCCATCGACGGCTCATCAAGTAAGACCATTTTCGGGCGCGCCATCAATGCGCGGCCAATAGCCAACATCTGCTGCTCACCGCCCGACAAATAGCCCGCGAGACCAGTACGTTCTTTGAGTCGAGGGAAGTAGTCAAACACCATTTCGATGTCTTTCTCGACCTCGTTGTCGTTGCGGGTAAACGCACCTAAACGAAGGTTCTCGATAACCGTCATGTCTTCGACGATTCTACGCCCTTCCATCACTTGGAAAATGCCCGAACGGACAATCTCTTCTGGGCTTTTGTTATCGATACGCTCGCCCATGAAGTTAATTTCACCGCGAGTCACTTCACCATCTTCGGTTTTTAACAAACCCGAAATGGCTTTTAGTGTGGTCGATTTACCTGCCCCGTTCGCGCCTAACAGCGTCACGATTTGACCTTTAGGTACTTCAAGGCTCACGCCACGCAGAACCAAAATAACTTCGTCGTAGACCACTTCGATGTTGTTTACCGAGAGTAAGATCTCCGCTGGTTCTATATCCCTTGCCAATTCACTCATCAAGCCACTCCTTGTTCAGGAGAAGGGATGATGTATATCGCATCCCCTCACCTGTTCTTGTTTTGTTGTTAGTAACCTAGCCAATCGTCACGGCGAGACAATGTCACCTGAGACACTTTCTTGATGTCTACTGCACCGCCTTGGTTATTACCCATAAACACGTTTACGGTGGTTGTGCCGCGGTGATCTTCTGGTTGCCAGTTAGCAGGAATACACACGCCCTCTAGACCTTTTGGAACCCAGTTTTTGTGAACGTACATGCCTTTCTTGATGTTTTCACCCGTAATGCCGCCATTGTCCTTCGCCCATTCCATCGCTTCTTTCATGTAGAACGCTGAGCAAACGCCGCGAATGTAATGGTGAGTTCGGAACTCGCCCGGCTCAGATTCGGACAGTTTGGAGATTTGCTGAACCAGCTTCATGCCTTCGCTATCGTCGCCCCAGAATGCCGTCATACCTGGGAACACGTAATCTTTCAGACCGTCACCTGCCGCTTCAATTACGGGTTTATCACCACCCCAGATATTCGCCATGTACTGGAATTCCGTGCCAACCGTGTTACACGACTTCACTAGTGAAATGACTGAGCCACCTAAGTTGGCGATGTAACCGTAGTTGGTGCCGGATTCTTTTAACGACAGACATTGCGCTTTGAAATCACCCGGTTTGAGCGACACAACCACAGGATTTTGCACTTCAAAACCCAGCTCTTTGGCGTATTCCGCACACGCGTCTTTTGGTGCATTCGGGAACGGATGGTTATCACCAATGTGAGTAAATTTAGGTGCCGTGGTATTGCCTTTTGATTCCCAATCCTCTTTCGCCCATTTCACCAATGCACGACAGGCATCTGAATAAGACGCGCCATAGAAAAAGTTATAGGGAGCGGGCTTGGCTGTTTTCGGGTTTTTACCAGTAGGGTCCGTTAGGTGGCCTGAGTAAGATGCCGAAAATACCGGCACTTTGTCTTTGGTTACGAATGAGATCAGCGCTTCGGTATCTGCTGTGCCCCACCCTTGCATCGCGACCATGTTTTTACGCGCAACCCAACGTTTGTAGTTAGAAATCGCCACTGGCACTTTGTACGCCATATCCACCGTTTCAAATTCCAGCTCAGTACCGTTGATGCCACCATTTTGGTTGATCCACTGCAAAGCATCTCGCACGCCAGAGCCATAAGGCTTACTCACATAAGCAGTAGGACCAGAGAAATCCACCAGATGCCCGACAAATACGGAATCTTTTGCCCAAGATGCGGTAGTAAACAGCGCCGAAGATAGCACCAACGTTGTCGCTAAATGTCCTTTGTTCATAACTCGTTGTCCTTGTTATTTAGGTATATTCCACTTAAGTACACGTTAATAAGAAAACGGATAGTGTTTCCAATATGCTCGAATTTGTTGCCAGCGATGCGACAATCCTTGAGGTTCAAAAATCAGGAACAGCATGATGACCAGACCAATCGCCATTTCTTTGAAGTAAGCAAGTCCATCAATGAACGACGTGTTATCGCTAAACGCTGCCAGCCCCGTCACACCAAACTCTAAAACCTCCGGTAGCAATACGATGAAGATCGTGCCCATCAATGTACCTTTCACCGATCCCAGACCACCGATGATGATCATCGCGAGGAACTGAATAGACATCATGATGGTGAAGCCTTCGGCAGAAACGAACCCTAAGTAATGCCCGTAGAGCGCGCCGCCGATGCCTGCATAAAACGCACACACTCCAAAAGAGAGCAGACGATATTTAGTCAGGTTGATACCCATGATTTCAGCCGATAGGTAATGATCGCGTACCGAAACAAACGCACGACCATCACGAGAACGGATGAGGTTGGAAGCCCATAGATACATAAAGATCAGCGCAAACAGTGCAACATAGAAAAAGCTTTCATCGGTCGAGAACTCGAAGCCAAACAGGTTGATTGGGCTGGCACTCGCACCGTATGAACCACCACTGAACCATTCTGCGCGGGCAAAGAAATCTTCCAGAATAAATTGTGCCGCTAAAGTTGCGATAGCAAGGTAAAGCCCTTTGATGCGTGCCGCTGGCAGGCCAAATATCATCCCGACAATCATCGTCAGGTAACCCGCTAGCGGAATCGCAAGCACGACCGGAATGTTGTACTGGTTGTTCAGCCAGGCCGATGCAAATGCACCAAAACCAAAGAACGCACCGTGACCTAATGATATTTGCCCGGTAAAACCGACCAGAATGTTCAGACCAAGCGCCGCGATACCGAGATACGCAATCTGAATGAACAGATTGAGGAAGTAAATATCCAGTACCAGAGGCGCGGCCAGCATGGCAATCACACCGGCGATTGCTAAGCGTCGTATGGTTTTGGTTTCAAAAATTGGCGTATCGCTTTTATATGTGGTTCGAAAATCCCCACATGGGCGCATGCTAAGTTGAGCCATGTTATTTCTCCTTAAATACGCTCAATATCTTTGGTACCAAACAGGCCGTATGGCTTGAAGGCAAGAATGATTAACAGCACATAGAAAGGTGCGATGTTGTAAAGGTTGCCGACTTGCAAGTATTGGCTATCAAAGAACTCAGCCAAGTTCTCCAGCACCCCGATGGTGATGCCACCGACGATTGCGCCAACCACGGAATCCAAGCCACCCAAAATAACCGCTGGGAACACTTTGATGCCGATGATAGATAGCGCGTCTGATACGCCATTTACGATCCCAATAACAATCCCTGCTGTCGCGGATACCATCGCCGAAATAGCCCAACTGATGGCGAACACTTTCTTGATGGAAATGCCGAGACTCTGGGCGACCTGCTGGTTAAATGCCGTCGCACGCATCGCCAAACCCATTTTGCTGAATTTGAAGAACCAGTAGAACGCACCCATGATGATCATCGAGAAGATCAAACTGAGGATGTAAGCAAATTCCACGTTCAAACCACCAATATTGACGACGTTAGTTTCGAATACCTGTGGGTACGACACCGCCGATACACCAAACATCCACTTCATCAACGCTTGGAAGAACATCGACAAACCAATCGTCACCATAATCACCGAGATGATCGGCTCACCAATCAACGGCCTGAGCACAATGGTTTGCACGGCGATACCAAACACCATCATAAAGGCAAGCGTGAGTAAGAAGCCGACGAAAAATGGCAGTTGTAGATGAACCAATGCAGCCCAACACACCCACGCGCCGATTAGTAGAAACTCACCCTGAGCAAAGTTCACCACCTGAGTTGATTTGTAAATCAGTACAAAGCACATGGCGACCACGCCATACAACATGCCGACGATCACGCCATTAATGACGAGTTGCAGTAATAAATCCGTATTCACTATGCGATCCTCCGTTGTTCGCTATCCACCAGTGTCAGCTCATGTTGAATAAGCGTTTCTATCACCAGCGACGTTTGAATGCGTGTCTTGGTTCCATCCTGATAAGTGATCACCGTATCGACGTCCACAGTCGGCGCTGCGCTGTAAATGGTTTCGATGATGTCACCGTATTTCTCCGCAACCACACCACGACGCACTTTACGTGTACGAGTCAACTCGCCGTCATCCGCGTCCAGCTCTTTATAAAGCAGAATGAATTTGCTGATCTTCTGCGCATCTGGCAGCGATTCATTCACTTTCAGCACTTCTTCGCGAATCGCTTGATAGACTTCAGGCTGCGAAGAAAGGTTGGTGTAGTTGGTGAATGCAATGCCCTTTTGCTCCGCCCACTTGGCGACAATCGCGTAACGGATACAGATAATTGCAGAGAGCCAAGGTCGGCCTTTGCCCACCACCACCGCTTCTGCGATAAATGGCGAGAACTTGAGTTTGTTTTCAATGAACTGCGGAGAGTAACGGTCGCCATGGCTGGTTTCCGACATGTCTTTCAGACGGTCAATCACCACTAAGTGACCAGTATCTTTAAAGTAGCCCGCATCGCCGGTATGCATCCAACCATCTTGAACATCTTCATCGTACGCCGCTTGGTTATTGAGATAGCCGGTAAACATGCCGGTACTTTTCGCGATGATCTCACCCACCCCATTACTGTCTGGGTTGATGACTTTCACGTCGGCATTGTCAAATGCGACACCGACTGAATCGTAATCCACGTCATCGGCTTGGTGTACGGTGTACGCACCACACATTTCGGTCTGGCCATAAAGCTGTTTGAGTGGCACACCGATAGCTTGCAGGTAACGGAAAGTATCTGGCCCCATTGCCGCACCACCGGTAGCCGCAGAAGACAGATTCGAGAAACCTAAACGGTCACGCAGGGCACGCAGTAAAATCCATTCCGCCAGCTTAGAGCATTTGCCTTGATCCAGCGCTTTGTTCGCTAAGCTCATACCGAGTTTGTACATCTTCTGCTTGAACGGTGTGGAATCCATCATGCGTGCAGAGACGTCCGCCACAATGTTTTCCCATACTCGCGGTGCAAGCAGCACAAAGTTCGGGCCAATCTCGCGTAAGTCCGACATCATGGTTTCTTGTTCTTCCACGAAGTTGACGATTTGACGTGAAATCAACGCCTGACCAACCACATACACCTGCTCCATGATCCAAGGCAGAGGCAGTACAGAAACGTAGTTATCACCTGGAGAACGTGGATCGGCACGAAGATAAGCCGCACAGTGATCCAAAAACGTGCCGCTGTGAAGCTGTGCGAGCTTTGGTTTAGAAGTCGTACCCGAAGTGGTACAAAGAATCGAAAGATCGCTGCCTTTGGTTGCCGCAACCATATTCAGATATTTGTCAGGGTCAGCTTTGTCGATTAACTGACCTTTTTTATACGCTTTCTCGACATCGATAAGCCTTGGATCATCGTACTTGCGCATTCCGCGTGGATCACAATAAATGATGAACTCAACGCTCGGGATCTCATCGCCCAACTCAAGCAACTTGTCACATTGCTCTTCATCTTCTGCAATCACTACTTTCGCTTTGGCATAGTTGATTAAATACGCCACTTCCTCGTGCATCGAGTCTTGATAGATGCCCAGTGAATAACCTTTGATTGCATGCGCGGCCAGTTCGCCCCACACCCATTCAGGTCGGTTGTCGCCTAAAAGCCCCACAACGTCTTGCTCACCAACACCTAAATCTTGTAGTGCAAGCGCCATCCACTTGACTCGGTCTTCATAATCCTGCCAAGTAAATTCTCGCCAAATACCAAATTCCTTCTCGCGCATTGCGACCTGATCTGGCCAGTGCTTGGCGTTGTGCTGCAACACTTTTGGAAAGGTATCTAAGCTGGTTATATCTGCCCAATCATTATGTTGCTGTGCCATTATGCACTCTCCTCTAATGTCGGAAGTTCTTCACCCAAATAAGCTTGTTTCACGTGTGGATTCGCCATGACTTCTTCTGGCTCCCCCATCGCAATGTGTTTACCAAAGTCCAAAACGAGCACCCGATTGGAGATATCCATGACTACGCCCATGTCGTGTTCGATCATGATGATGGTGATGTCGAGTTCTTCGTTCAGATCCATGATGTAACGTGCCATGTCTTCCTTTTCTTCAAGGTTCATACCGGCCATCGGCTCATCGAGTAAAAGAAGTTTTGGTCTTAACGCTATTGCGCGTGCAAGCTCGACACGTTTACGTAAACCGTAAGAAAGCGTGCCAGCGGTGGCTTTGCGGATGTGTTGGATTTCAAGAAAATCGATGACATCTTCCACGTATTTGCGGTGTGCCATCTCTTCTTTTTGCGCGTTAGAGAACCAGTAAAGCGGGCCTGTCACGAAGTTGTTTTTCAACAGGTGGTGTCGGCCAACCATGATGTTGTCGAGCACTGACATATGTGAGAAAAGTGCTAAGTTCTGGAAGGTTCTGCCCAGACCTAACTCAGCGCGTTGGCTCGGGGTACGTTTGGTTACGTCGTTTCCAGCAAAGATGACCGACCCTTTGTTCGGAGTGTATCGGCCAGAGATGCAGTTGAGCATCGAAGTTTTACCTGCACCATTGGGACCGATGATTGAGAAAATTTCCTTCTCGTTCACATGGAAGCTCACGTCGGTTAACGCTTTCACCCCACCAAAGGCCAATGAAATATCGTTTACCTGCAAAAGAGGTGTTTCCGATACCATAGTTGATCTCCCTTTCATTTTGAGTGCGTTTCCTTGAGCACTATTTCGATATCAAACTTCACTTTGATACTGGTAACCGCTTCTACACCTATGCATCAACTTTTAATTCAGTTTACGTAAACGTCAATTTAAAATCAGAATAGTGCCTTGAAGATTAAGTTGCAATCGAGTTCACCGATAAAGATTTGAACTGACGCAAACTTTAAGTAAATAAGTTGTTAATAAAAACTATTCTCAGACCACTACATATTTGGGTAGTTGGGACCACCACCACCTTCAGGAGGAGTCCAGGTGATGTTTTGACTTGGGTCTTTGATATCGCAGGTTTTACAGTGAATACAGTTCGCCGCATTAATCTGTAATTCGGCTTGCTCTGCACCTTCTACAATTTCATACACCCCAGCAGGACAGTAGCGTTGAGCGGGCTCGGCATAGAGCGCCAAGTTCTGTTCGATAGGAATGCGCTGGCTGGCAAGCTGCAAATGACACGGTTGGTCTTCTTCATGGAAAATATTGGATAAATAGACGGAAGAAAGACGGTCGAAACTCAACACGCCATCAGGCTTCGGATAGAGGATCTCATTGCTGTTTTCCGCCAGAATCAAAGACTGATGATCGGGATGTTCACAACGTACATTCCACTTTGCTTTGCCTTTTAACACGTTGTGTTCCAACATCGCTAAACCACCACCTAACCAAGAGCCAAAACGGTGTATTCCGCTAGAGAAATTGCGTGCTTGATAAAGCTCTTCATATAGCCATGACTGTTTGAAATGGCTTTGGTAGTCGGCAATAACCGATTGATTTGAAATCGCTTCAAAAACGGCTTCAGCGGCGAGTACCCCCGACTTCATCGCGGTATGCGTGCCTTTGATTTTCGCGCTATTGAGCGTGCCAGCATCACAGCCAATCAATAGTCCACCCGCAAATTGTTGGGTCGGAAGGGAATGAAAGCCGCCTTTGGCAATCGCCCTAGCCCCATAGCTGATGCGCTTACCGTTTTGAAGATACTGCTCAATCATCGGGTGATGTTTAAAACGCTGAAATTCGTCAAACGGACTCAGGTGGGGATTTTCGTAATTAAGGTCAACAATCAGACCAACTGCGACTTGGTTGCCCTCAAGATGATAAAGATAACTGCCACCACTGGCTTCGTTTGCCAACGGCCAACCTAATCCATGAACAACCAATCCTTGCTGATGTTGCTCTGCAGGTATTTCCCACAGCTCTTTAAAGCCAATCGCATAGTGCTGTGGCGTTTTATCTTCAGCGAGATTAAATTTGTTAATCAATTGCTTACCAATATGGCCACGAGCCCCTTCAGCAAACAGAGTAAACTTAGCTCGAAGTTCGATACCCGGCTCGAAATTGGCTTTTTGCTCGCCGTTTTTGTCGAGCCCCATATCTCCTGTGATCACGCCACAAACACGGTTTTGATCATCAAATATTGCCTCACTGGCACTAAAACCTGGATAGATTTCTACCCCTAAATTTTCTGCTTGGGTTGCCATCCAACGGCACAAACTACCTAAACTGATGATGTAATTACCATCGTTATGCAGCGTATTAGGCACTGCCCACGTTGGCAGTTCATGACCGTTAAGTTCGTTACTTAAATAGTAGGTTTTATCTTGATTGACTTTGGTATTGAGCGGCGCGTCCTTTTCTTTCCAATCCGGAAACAACTCATCCAAACTGCGCGTTTCAAACACCGCGCCAGAGAGAATGTGCGCCCCCACTTCCGAACCTTTCTCTACAACACAAACTGAGATTTCTTGGTCTTTTTCCATTGCCAACTGTTTGATACGGCAAGCAGCAGACAAGCCTGCCGGGCCCGCACCAACAATCAGAACATCAAACTCCATGCAGTCTCTTTCCATGGTTGTATTCCCTTCTTCTTTTGCATGTTGCCAACTTGTTAATCAACAATATATTTAAAGTTGACGCAAACGTAAAGGTAAATTAACATCATTTTAAAGACGTCAACACATAGTCTTCACTGTAAAAAGGAATCTAACGTGAAAATACTAGTGCCAATTAAAAGGGTCATTGATCCCTACATTAAGGTCCGTGTTAAACCGGACAACAGCGATGTTGAAACCAATAACGTCAAGATGACTATCAACCCGTTTTGCGAAATCGCCGTTGAAGAAGCGGTGCGACTAAAAGAGCAAGGGATTGCAGAAGAAGTCATCGTTGTGAGTGCTGGCGGCACACAATGTCAGGAACAATTGCGCACGGCCCTAGCACTAGGAGCAGATCGCGCGATTCATATCGACACGGCGGACAAGATTGAGCCGCTCGTGGTGTCCAAGTTGCTCAAAGCGATTGTTGAACAAGAGCAAGCCCAACTGGTGATCACCGGCAAACAATCGATCGATACGGACAACAACCAAGTCGCGCAGATGCTGGCCGCTTTGCTTGACTGGCCTCAGGCTACTTTTGCATCAGATGTAAAAATTGAAGACCAAAAAGTGCAGGTGGTGCGAGAAGTCGATGGTGGATTGATGACGGTAGCAATGAACTTGCCAGCGGTGATCAGCACTGATTTGCGTTTAAACGAGCCTCGCTTCGCTTCCCTACCTAATATCATGAAGGCCAAACGTAAGCCCCTCGACACGATCACACCAGAGAGCTTGGGCGTTGAAGTTGTGTTTAGCCAAACCATCACGGAAGTTACCCCACCAGCGCAAAGAAAAGCCGGTATCAAAGTGGAGTCTGTTTCAGAACTTCTCGATAAGCTACGTAACGAAGCGAAGGTGATTTCATGAAAAATCTAATTATTGCAGAACATGACAACAACCAACTGCACGCCGATACGTTGAAAGTCGTGAATGCCGCTAGTCAAGCGGGCCAAGATAACACATTGCTCGTGGTTGGTTATCAGTGTGAAGACGTTGCCCAACAAGCAAGCCAAGTTGATGGCATTGCTAAAGTGATTTGCATTGACGACGAATCGCTGGTGCACCAATTCGCCGAAAATATTGCTCCTGTTGTGTCAGGGCTAGCCGACGGATTTGACGGCATCTGGGCAAACTCTTCATCAAAAGGGAAAGATCTTGCGCCACGTATCGCCGCTAAATGTGGTGTTGGGCAAATCTCTGACATCGTTCAAGTGGTGGATGACAAAACGTTTATACGCCCAATTTATGCGGGCAACGCTTTCGCTAAAGTGATTTCAAATGACAGTTTACGTGTGGTCACCGTGCGCGCATCTGCTTTTGATCCTGTTGCTTGCAACAGCCAAGTCGATATTGAGCATCAGCAAACCTCGGCTCAATCCCCTGTCGTGGAGCTAGTTTCTATCGACAAAACGGTATCTGAACGGCCTGAACTGACGGCTGCTGAAATCGTAATTTCTGGCGGTCGTGGCGTGGGCAGCAAAGAGAACTTCGAACTTATCGAAAAAGTCGCCGACAAACTCGGCGCGGCGATTGGCGCGTCTCGCGCTGCCGTCGATGCAGGTTTTGTCGCTAACGACTTACAAGTCGGTCAAACCGGCAAAATCGTCGCGCCTAAGCTTTACATTGCCGTCGGAATCTCTGGTGCAATCCAACACCTCGCCGGCATGAAAGAGTCGAAAGTGATTGTTGCGATCAACAAAGATCCAGACTCCCCAATCTTCGAAGTGGCAGATTATGGGTTAGTCGGCGATCTGTTTGAGATATTGCCTCAGCTCGCTGAACAGCTATAAATAAACCGACTAAGGGCGAGCATGATGATGCTCGCCCTTTTTGATCAACGTAAGTTAACAATGGATTGAATATAGAGGGAACTATGCCAAGCCAAACTCCTATTTGGTCGCCATCTGCTGAGCGAGTCAGAGACAGTAACCTGCTTCGATTTATCGAGAGCACTAATGTACGAAGCAGCACAAGTAATGAGATTAGAGATTATGCGTCATTACACCGCTGGTCTATTGAACACAATGACGCATTTTGGCAGCACACTTGGCAATTTTGTAAAGTCGTTGGCAAGTTAGGTTCACAAGTCAAAAGTTTAGGCGAGCCAAAATGGAGCGATTCAAACTCACCAAATATCAACAGAGATACGGTTTGGTTCTACGATACAACCCTTAACTACGCTCAGAATTTACTTGTACACGCTGAGCAATCACCAGAGCGACAATTGATTGTTTTCAGCAATGAAAGTGGCGAGCAAAAACAGCTCTCTGGTCAACAGTTGATTGAGCAAGTGTCCATCGTCCAACAATGGTTGATTGCAAATGGTGTCGGCAAAGGAGATGTCGTGGCGGCCTACTTGCCCTACCTTCCTGAGACCGTAATCGCGATGCTTGCGACCACCAGCCTCGGTGCTATTTGGACATCGACCTCTCCAGATTTTGGCGTCGACAGCGTGTTAGAGCGTTTCGGCCAAGTGGCCCCCAAAGTATTGTTTTGTTGTAATGGCTACCAATTTGGCGGCAACATCTTCGATATGACGCAAAAAAACCGAGCGATTAGCAGCAAACTCGGAAACACCATCAGCGTTTGCCAAATTGACTATTTAACGCCAAGCAACGAATTAAAACCAAGAGACGAACGATCCGACTCCGACTTCGTCACATGGAACGAGTTGTCTGAACACATTGCTCCACAAGCCATTCGCTACCAACCAGTACTGTTTAATGACCCGTTATTCATTTTATATTCGTCAGGAACCACAGGGCAGCCTAAGTGCATTGTCCATTCCGTAGGTGGAACCTTACTCAATCATTTGAAAGAACATCAGCTGCACTGCGATGTTAAACCTCTCGACAAGGTTTTCTACTACACCACTTGTGGTTGGATGATGTGGAACTGGCATGTTTCCGCACTCGCGAGCGGTGCCACGTTGGTGATTTACGACGGTAGCCCCGTGTCCCCCGACCATTCTGTGCTTTGGCGCTTGGCGGAAGAACAGTCGGTGTCACTGTTTGGCACCTCTGCAAAGTATCTCGAAGCGCTTGAGCAAGCCAATTATTCGCCTCGGTCAGAGCATAATTTGGATTCGCTGAAGACCTTATGCTCTACAGGTTCCGTGCTCTATCCAGAGCAGTTCAGTTACGTTTATCAACATATCAAACAGGATTTACACTTAGCTTCCATCGCAGGCGGAACCGACATTTGTGGCTGCTTTGTTCTCGGTAACCCGATCTCTCCCGTCTACAAAGGGGAATGCCAAGGTGCGGGGCTCGGCAACAAGGTAAAAGTACTTGATGACGCAGGGAGCGAAGTAGTTTCACAACGCGGAGAACTGACATGTAACAACTCGCTGCCAAACTTTCCTATCGGCTTTTGGCATGACAATGGCGAACGTTATCACGATGCTTACTGGAGCAAATTTGCGGATACTTGGCACCACGGTGATGACGTCATGCAAACCGCAAACGGCGGCTTTATCTTCTACGGCCGAAGTGACGCAACGCTCAATCCCGGCGGAGTACGTATTGGCACAGCAGAAATCTATCAACAAGTGAACGCGCTATCGGGTATCGAAGATTCGATTGCCGTCGGTAAGTTGAGCCAGCAATCTGAAGAGATCTGGTTATTCGTCAAATTAAGCCAAAGTGTTGAGTTAACGCCACAACTGACTGACTTGATCCGCCAAACGTTGAAAACGAAGTGCTCACCGCGACATGTCCCGCGCAAGATCTTCGCACTCAGTGATATTCCACGAACGCGTTCCGGCAAAACGGTTGAACTGGCAGTAAAGCAGGTCGTGAATGGTCAGACAGTTAAAAATATCGGCGCAATTGCGAATCCAGAGGTTTTGGAAGAGATAGCGGCAATTGCCGTTGAAACACAGCCCGCACTGACCAATGCGCTATAAAAAAGAGCCGCTATTGCGGCTCTTACTATTTCAATTTATTCGAAGTTTTAAATTACTTCTCTTTACCGAATACGTTGTTCTCTTGCTCTTGTACGCGGATGAAAGTCGTACGCTTCGTTAGTTCTTTAAGCTTCGCTGCGCCTACGTAGGTACAGGTTGAACGCACACCACCAAGGATATCTGAGATCGTACCATGAACACTGCCACGGAATGGCAGTAGTACGGTTTTACCTTCAGCGGCACGGTACTTAGCCACACCACCAGAGTGCTTGTCCATCGCCGACTGAGAAGACATGCCGTAGAACTTCATGAAAGTCTCACCATCTTTCTCGATGATCTCGCCGCCTGACTCTTCGTGACCCGCTAACATACCGCCAAGCATCACGAAGTCTGCACCGCCGCCAAACGCTTTTGATACGTCACCCGCGCATGAACAACCACCGTCACCGATGATCATACCACCCAGGCCGTGCGCCGCATCACCACACTCAATGATTGCAGAAAGCTGAGGATAACCCACACCCGTTTTGACACGAGTAGTACATACTGAACCTGGGCCAATGCCCACTTTTACGATGTCTGCGCCAGCAAGAATAAGCTCTTCACACATATCACCAGTAACCACGTTACCCGCAGAAATCACTTTGTCTGGAAACTCTGCACGTACACGCTCTACGTACTCAACTAAATGCTCTGAGTAGCCGTTCGCGATATCAACACAGATAAAGATGAGCTCGTCAGAAAGTGCCATGATGTCTTTTGTTTTTTGGAAATCTGCGTCAGAAGTTCCCGTAGACACCATCACGTTTTTTAGCGTTGCGTTGTCAGCAGATTTTACGAAGTCTGCCCAGTCGTTCACTGTGTAGTGTTTGTGAACGGCTGTCATTACACCATGCTCAGCCAGTGCTTTAGCCATTTCAAAGCTACCAACTGAATCCATGTTCGCTGCGATTACAGGCACACCAGACCATTGACGACCACTATGCTTGAATGTAAAATCGCGGGTTAAATTTACTTGAGAACGGCTTTTCAGGGTAGAACGTTTCGGGCGAAACAGTACATCTTTAAAACCTAACTTAAGTTCTTGTTCGATACGCATTGTGTAATTCCTTGATTCATATGTATATGTGTCATCTCAGAGTGCGTAGTGAAACCGTTGGCAGACGGGTTCACTGTTCTTCGGACACAAAAAAACCGGAGCGTTGGCAGACGCTCCGGTTTTCAGCATTATAGGCTGTGATTTCTTTCCTACAAGTCTGATATTTGCATTTTTTTTGTGTTACCATCTTGAAAATCGCATATCAAAAATCCCTTTCAAGACACTCTTTTTTCTTCTTAATTAACAAATTCAACAACTTAAGAAAACCTAAAAGCTAATCCATTGCGCAAACCTTTGCGTCATTCACTTTTATCTTGACCGATATACCTCTCAAACCTGATTAAAACTCAACCAGTTAACCTTCAATCTCGCGTATACATCTCGAAGATCATTAAAGAAATTTCACTTTTAAAGTCACATTTTCGCCCGAGATTCAGTTTTTCGCTCGCTTAATATGAGTCGCAGCGCGAAGAGTCTCCACGACATCTGTGGCTAATAATCCCACTTCTCCATGTTTTTCTGCATTGAGATCGGCAGCGTGGCTATGAATCATGACTCCTAATCGCGCTGCGATAGAGATCGGTAAACCTTTGGCAAGCAGTGCGCCAATCACACCAGAAAGTACGTCACCCATTCCGCCCGTCGCCATGCCCGGATTACCTGCAAGACACACATACATTCTGACACCATCAAAAACCAGCGTTCCTGCACCTTTTAACACCACTACGCCACCATAGCGTTCTTGCAGTTGGCGTGCTGCGGAATATCGATCACTTTCAATCTGTTGAGTGGTCACATTTAACAAACGAGCGGCTTCTCCCGGATGAGGAGTGATGACACGTTGGTTGTCACACACCAATGTGCCATCACATCGTTGACTTAACATTGCCAGAATATTTAGACCATCCGCATCCACAACTTTCGGTTTTTGTTCTTGAGATAGGTATTGATAAGCTTGATACGCCCACTCATCGTCGCCAAAACCGGGGCCAAACACCAAAACATCCGCCCAGCGAATACGCTTAGTGAGCGCGTTTTCCGTGTCTCTGAGTAAATCCGTGGTTATGCTTTGACTCATCACTTCT
This sequence comes from Vibrio sp. GLN_1, assembly GCF_043106015.1. Lineage (NCBI taxonomy): Bacteria > Pseudomonadati > Pseudomonadota > Gammaproteobacteria > Vibrionales > Vibrionaceae > Vibrio > Vibrio sp. GLN_1. The sequence goes on along the minus strand of NZ_JBICMD010000036.1, from coordinate 409,213 downwards.
GGGCAACTGACCTGCAGAGGGATGAAACTATCTGGGTGCGTAATACTTGCTGTTAACCCTGCCCCGCTTCGAACCGCCGCAGACGCGCACAAACGGATTGCACCAGACATACCTTGATTCCCGCCGACGCAAAGTAATTTACCGTTATCACCTTTGTGAGCGGTCGCTTTTGGTTTTGGAAGCAAACGAGGGATGACTTTATGGTCAATACCCAGTGCGCTTTCTTCTTCTATGGAATCGAATTCCACGTTGACGCCCAAACCACAAAAGTGCAGCTCGCCAATTCGGTCTCTCGCTTGAGCGGTACATAACCCTTGCTTAACGCCGATGAAGGTAACTGTATGGTCCGCTTGGATTGCGTCACCTAAAACTGAGCCAGTGTTAGCGCACAAGCCGGACGGGATATCGACCGCAATAACAGGGCACTGAATTTGGTTGATCTGCTCTATGTAGCGACGATATTCAGTTCGGACTTCACCCTTTAGCCCCGTGCCTAACATAGCGTCGATGATCACTTCCGCTTCAAGTAACGCAGTATTCCAATCATCCCAACTGCTGTTTTTACCATCAACGGTTTGCCAGTCTTGATACGCACGCAAAGCATCGCCCTGAAGCTGCGTTACATCACCGATTTGAAAAACTTGAACATTCAGCTGAGCTTGTTTTGCAAGGGATGCAAACACGTAGCCATCGCCGCCGTTGTTGCCTTTGCCACAAACGACAAGAACGTTTTTCGCTCTTGGGTATAAATGAAGAAATCGTTCGTAAACAGCCATGCCAGCTCGCTGCATTAGGCTATACATAGAAACGCCTGCCATGTGGGCGGCAACCACTTCTCCGTTTTTGACTTGCTCGGCGGTGTAGAGTTTTAAGGCGAGATTAAAGTCCATATTTACGTTCTGCGCATTGGGGAAACACAATTATAAGTATACAAAAAAGCCAAGGTTCCCCTTGGCTTTTAACGAATAAATTTCAATCGCTATTTATGTTGTGACATCAAGGCTTCTGCTGTCGCGTCTTGGATAGACAAAAACAGTGAGTTGATTTTTCCAGTTGGCGTTCGCATTGGGTTGAGCGTTACGTTCTGGTACATAAACTCCGCCTGTTGCGTAACAGGGCGTACGTTGCGACAGCGGAACAAATACGGACGTTGACGCCACGTAATAAAGCTTCTGCAACCCAAGTCGTACACGGGTTTCGTCTTCAACTTAAACCATTCCGGCGGGATTTCTGGGAAGATATCGAAGATCGAACGGCCAATTGCCTCATGCGATTGCAAACCGCTGTGGTGCGTCATAAAACCGTTCCAGACTTGAACATTGTAATCTCGATCAATCACCACCAACCCCATATCGACGTTCTGTACCATGTCGACCATCCAATGGAATTGTTCAAACTCTGCTGGCATATTCAACATTAGAACTCCTCCATTAGGTATGCGAGTTTGTTGTCAAGCAATGGCAGCGATTCATCAACAAACATAAACAGCAAATCACAGCGAATCGATGTGCCTTCGATGTTGTAGCTCACTTCAAACGTCATTGTGCGTTTGAATGCGCCCGTTGTGGACTCAATAATAGAATCAATCGAAATGTGCTGACCAAGTAATACCGGCGGACTTTGGAAGAAACGCACTTCTGATTGCTCGCCTAAACCATTTAGGAACGAGCCAACCAAGATGTTAGAGATATCCATCAACAGCTCGAGTTCTTCAAGCTCTTCACTGTCGGCTGGTACTTTCATCAGCTTTTTCAGATCCGATACGCTAGAGTCACTCAAAATGACCAATGCTTCCCCGGCAATGCCTTCGCCACAAAAGCCCTGACAAACGCCTGAGACGTTATCGTGCGATGCCAAGTCACGCAGCGCCATGTGAAGCTCACTCACTTCAAAGATATTCACGTTTGGTAAAGGCAGTTGAACAAATACATCAAAATGGCGAGCTAACGCGTCGGCAGCTCGGCCGATAGAAACGTTCGCCACTTCCATGTAAATATCGCGTCGGCGGAGAATTGGCAGCTCAATCACGCTTGGTGTGATGATAAGCGGTCGAGGCTCTGGCTCAATCAGCTCTTTGAGGGCGTTTTTTAGCTCATCCTTTGCGATGGGCTTTTGAATAAATGCTTTGGCACCTAACGCGAAAACGCGCTCTTTGGCTTTGGGTTGAATGTCCCCCGACACAACCACAACTGGCGTTTTATTTCCTAAACGCTGCATGTTTTCTAAGGTTTCAAAACCGTCCATTTCTGGCATGGTGAGGTCAAGAAACATCAGTTTAAATTCTTTTTGCGCTAATTCTTCAAGCGCATTTTTTCCATGGATAGCAAACGTAATATCCGGATTCAATGTTGCTGGCAGTGATCTAGCCATCTGCTTGCGTGCTAACGCTGAATCATCACAGATGAGTACAGGAAAAGACATTCAATCACCTTTTTATATTCAACAATCTGCGCTGGAGTCTACCAGATTGTTACCGCATATAGTACGAGAAAACTGACGAGGAATTTGTATTTTTTGTTTATGCAGTAAGCATACGCAAGATCAATAGATGAGTGAACCTAGCCAACAAGAAACAACGCATTTCACTGTCGATTTAGTGACATCGAACAAAGCCTACTGACCATTCTCAGCCCTTGACACGCATAGGGTTGCGTTTATCTAAGCTCCAGAAAACCGAGAAAAAGTTCGTTACTTGCTAAAGTGAAGAAAGGAAGATGAAACATCAAAAAAGGCATCTAATAAGATGCCTTAAGTAAAATCGCGATGCTAATGCGCTTTCTATGGCACACCGTGACCTTTCGAAGCAACCCAAACTCGATACCATTGCTCGCGAGTCAATTCGATATTCAGTGCATTCACGGCCGTTTGCACACGCTCAATTTTCCCTGAACCAATGATTGGAATTGGCTTAGATGGCAAGCGACGTACCCAAGCGTAAATAACTTGGTCAATGCTGGTCGCACCCACTTCTTCACGAATCGCTTCTAGCTCGTTACGAACGCGAATCGCTTGCTCGCTTTCCCCACTGAAGATTGAGCCGCCACCTAAACAAGACCAAGCCATTGGACGCGTGCGCAACATTTGCATTTGGTCTAGCGTTCCATCGTGCGCAACCTCAAAATTAAGCGGGTTGATTTCCACTTGGTTAGTCACAAGAGGTTTACCAAGGCGCGATTGCAGCAATTCGAACTGACGTGGCGTAAAATTGGACACACCAAAGTGCTTCACTTTACCGACTTTGTGCAGCTCCGTGAATGCTTCCGCAACTTCATCAGCATCCATCAATACATCTGGACGATGGATCAATAGCACATCGATTTCATCCACATTTAAGCGCTCAAGTGAGTTGTTCACTGATTGGTAAATGTGTGCAGAACTTGTGTCGTAGTGATTAATTTTGCGTTCAGGTGTTTTGTCACCACACAAATTAATGTCACATTTGGTCACGATCTGGATTTGGTCGCGTACGCTTTTATCCAAGGCTAACGCTTCACCAAACAACGCTTCACATTCGTAGTTACCGTAAATGTCTGCGTGATCGACCGTAGTGATCCCTAACTCAATATGTTGCTTAAGAAATGACAAACGCTCTTGAGCCGTCATTCCCCAATCTGCCGCACGCCAATATCCTTGAACTAGCTCTGAAAATTCAGGGCCATTTGGTGCAGTCACAACTTTTGCAACCATGGGTTTTCTCCTTCAATTGAACTGCATTCATCCTAGTCTTGTTTTCACGTCGTCTCAACGGGTAAACTTTCGCAATTCGAACTGGAGTACGAAATATGTCTTTTGCCCAACGTTTAGCCACTTTGATTGGCGAAGAAAGCATCAGCGGATTTGCACGACGAGTTGATGTGTCGGAAGCGCTCATCCGAAAGTACCTAAAAGGCAGCGAACCTAGCCTAACCAAAGCCAATCAGATTGCGATGCGGGCTAACTGCTCTCTTGAATGGTTAGCGACGGGTTGCGGTTATCTCTACCGCCGAGCTGAAGTAGTGGATATGGATGCCTATAAATTGGCTTTCCAACACGTGATGAATGAAGAGCTGACAGAAGATAAAGAAGAGCTTCATCGAAAGCTCATTGCAGGGTACCAATACCTGCGCGCACATAAAAAGGCAGACGGATTTTTAGATGAATCCGCCATGGCGACATTTCTTGCTTTGCATAAAGAGACTAAAGCCGAGTAAGTCGCAACTCGATCATTTCGCCATCACTGCGTAAAGTAATGACTACGTGCGGTGATGGCTCTGTAAACTCATCTGCTTTTACCCAAACCATCGACCTCTCAATCTCTGGCGGGTAGCGATTTATCAGCAACACCACTTCTTTGTCGACCTCTCCTGCAGATTTGTTTTTCAGCGACGCTGCGATATCGTATCGATCGTTGCCGATTGCTAAGCTTCGCATCACCAAACCATCTTTTCTTAGATTAAGAATGAGCTCACTCAGCGTTTGTCTCTGATACTCGGTTAAAAAGGAGAATTGCGCTTTCTTTTCTTCGAATACCGCCTCGCCGTATAGCGTCTGCTGATAGTAGGAAAACTCATCTAAACAGAAAGAACGGCCGAGATTTTCTGTCTCACCAATCTGCGCATCACACGGATACCAGTTCCCATCATGTTGAATCTGTTCACTCAGTTTCTGGTACGGCGTAGAAGACAAGACTTCTTGCCACCAGCGTTGCGAAGCCCATGAAGAAAAGGATGCCGCGACACAGCAGGAAAATAGCAAAGTTCGAGAAGCAAATCGCATGGTATGTTCAAAGTTAAAACGTAAAACAACGACCTTAACGCTAGGCTTGGATTTATCAAAGAGAATAATTTAGAGGCGAGTACGGAAATGTTATCTAGCAGACATTAAGAAGGCGCACTCTTGCGTGCGCCTCTACCTCGTTACTCAATCGTGAGTTTGCGAATCGATGATGTCTATTGATGCATCCCGAACATAAAACGAGGACTTACTGTAGGGTTTGAATCCATCCAAATTGTGTGTAAAACCTCACATCCCTCCTTCTGAAGCAGTCATGTTGCTTTACACTTAAAGCATGGTTCATTTTGCTCAGAAAACAAGTTTTTTTATATCAAAAAACCGCCAAATATGAGAGCAATAGCACAATCCTAAATAATGGTTGTCGTCGAGATTCTTCGAACACTCAATAGTGGAAAGCTAAATTGCATCTTTACTGATTAGGTCTAGACTCTCCGAAGCGTATACTTTCGTTCTTCCTTTCCACAAGCTTCAGGAGAATTTGTTAATGACCAAACGAGAGAGAATTGTGAAATCTGTGTTAGCGCACGTACCGAAAGATGCGATTAACCAGTTTGTCTCTCGAGGGTCCACACCATTTTCTGTCCTGATTATGGCCGCCATCGTCGGCACGTTAGCTGGTTTCGTCGGTACTTACTTCGAACTTGCGGTTCATTTTGTTTCTGAAACCCGTACCGAATGGCTGAGAAGCGAAATCGGTAGCGTACTTCCTCTTTGGCTTGCTGCGGTGCTGATCAGCGCGTTGCTTGCTTTTGTTGGCTACTTTCTTGTTCATCGCTTTGCCCCAGAGGCGGCGGGCTCAGGTATCCCTGAAATTGAAGGCGCGATGGACAACATTCGTCCTGTGCGTTGGTGGCGAGTCCTGCCAGTAAAATTCTTCGGCGGCATGGGCGCACTTGGCTCTGGTATGGTGCTCGGCCGTGAAGGCCCAACGGTGCAAATGGGCGGTGCTGTAGGTCGAATGGTGACCGATATTTTCCGCGTTAAAGATGACGATACTCGCCATTCCCTACTCGCTTCTGGTGCTGCTGGCGGTTTGGCTGCGGCTTTTAATGCACCGCTTGCGGGGATCATGTTCGTAGTTGAGGAAATGCGACCTCAGTTTCGCTACTCGCTCATCTCGATTCGTGCCGTGATCATTTCTGCCATTATGGCGAACATTGTGTTCCGCGCCATCAATGGTCAAGACGCCGTAATCACCATGCCGCAATATCAATCCCCAGCGCTACAAACGTTGTGGTTGTTCCTATTACTTGGCGCACTGTTTGGCGTGTTTGGCGTGATTTTCAACAAACTGATTACAGTGGCGCAAGACAGCTTTGTTGCTATTCATAAAAACGACCGTAAACGTTACCTGATCACGGGCTCTATTTTGGGCGGCGTATTTGGCCTGCTGTTGCTTTACGTACCTCAATTAACGGGCGGGGGTATTGCACTTATTCCCGATGTCACAACAGGTAACTACTCAATCTCTATTTTAGTGCTGCTGTTTATTGGTCGCGTGGTCACAACTTTGCTTTGCTTTGGCTCTGGCGCACCAGGCGGTATTTTCGCGCCAATGCTCGCGCTGGGCACACTATTTGGATACGCATTTGGCGCAAGCGCAGATGTTCTATTGCCAACGCTTGATATAGAACCTGGCGTCTTTGCGATTGCAGGAATGGGAGCTCTGTTCGCTGCGACAGTTCGCGCGCCTATCACTGGTATTTTGTTGGTGATCGAAATGACCAACAACTACTATCTGATTCTTCCGCTAATCATTACCTGTCTAGGGGCGGTGATTGTCGCACAGTTGCTTGGTGGACAACCTATTTACAGCCAGTTGCTGCATCGTACGCTTAAAAATGACAAGCTACGTCAACAAGATCTCCCTGAAAATCAGGCCTCCTAGGCAACTTAAAGCACTCCGGCTCCAAACCTACTTGTAAGTATCACGAATGTTTGGAGCCTGCATTTCTATAATTTTGCAACGGTTCGCAAATATTCGATACCAAACTCACAAAATTCTCATTCTCTGATATTTACCCATCATGTTTAGGCGTCATCGCCTGTTAAACTTGTTAATATTCGCGCCATAAAATAGAGCAATTGTTCCACTCAAATCCGCCCACTACAGGCCAAAATGAGTCAACAATTGCGCAAAACATGCGTTGAAAATTCGCGTTTCGCAATGCAAGGCAGCAGCAGGCTAAGATGAAGAGAAGCAACGATCTGATTCCGCGCCGTTCGCGATTTTCACACGCAAAGCAGCCAAAGATAATTTGGTTTTAAAGATCACTTTTCGTTTCATTCGGGCAAAATCAATTCGGAGTAGATTTGAACTGGAAAAGACTTGTGCAGTTTTATAGTGTCCCACCTTCTCAAGCGGCGCTGGCACTGGGTATGATCGGGCTTGGCCAAGCGTGGGCGCTCTATGTTCCCGATATTGGTACGCCAATTCGTCCTTTTCTGGCTTCATTTGGCGCGTTATTGCTCGCTCCCGTTCTGATTAAGTACGCCACCAATCCTCGCCTATTTATGGCGGATATTAAGCACCCGTTAAGTGGTAGTTTAATGGCACCAATGAGTATGGCATTATTGATCCTGACCGATTATCTCGCGTCGGTTGCACCACTCATTGCCTATCCCCTTTGGTGTTTAGCTGTACTGCTTCATTTTACAATGATGGTGCTGTTTTTTGGCTTCCAGCTCATGAACTTCAAAATGTCGAACATCGTCCCGAGCTGGTTTCTCTACCCTGTTGGATTAATCAGTAGCTCGTTGGCTGGTTCGCAATTCGGTCATAATCTGTTTTCCGAAACCCTCGCGATCATGTGTATCGGCATTTACTTCTTTATGCTGCCACTGGTGTTGTATCGCTTGGTGTTTTTTGGCTCACTGCCAAGACGAGCAAGACCAACGCTCGCGATTATGGCCGCGCCCGTTAACTTGTCACTGGCAGCTTATTTAGTGAATTTTCCCCAACCCGACCCTATTCTGACGGGCGCGTTGGCGGGAATCGCGATCACAATGACGCTACTGATCTACTTATGTTATTTCCGCTTACTTCGATTGAAGTTCCAACCCTCGATTGCAGCGGTGACTTTTCCTTCAGTCATCAGCGCCATTGCGATGCACCGATTAACCTCTTTTTTCGCACAATCTCATCCTCAATGGCATTGGTTACACGATTTCGGCTTTTTAGAACTCAGTATCGCGACCGTATTGGTCGTTTGGGTATCGGCAGGTTATGTGAAAATGTACTGGCCAGAAATTGTAAGAACCCCGACCAAACAAGCATAAAAAACGGCCTCATTAAGAGGCCGCTTTTTATCACTATCAACAAAGTGTTAACCCGTAAACTTCGCCATGAAGTTACCGATGTTAGTCAAACTCGATGCAGCCATCACGATAACAATCGCTGCTCCAGTTAGCGTTAAGTACATTGGGTGTTGGTAGTCACCGACGATATCTTTGCGTTTTGTCGCAACTAAGACGGTACCCAAAACGATAGGAAGGATAATGCTGTTCACTAAACCCGCTAACATAAGCAGAAGAATTGGCATATCCATGGTAACCGTGCCCAACGAGGTTAGGATAATGAAACCGACACACCACGCTTTTTCATTTCGCGCTACAACGGGGAAAAGCGTCTTAATTAATGAGATAGCCATGTAAGAGTTACCCACCACCGACGTGATGGAAGCCACAAACAGTACTAAGCCAAAGATGAAGTAACCAAGCTGGCCAGCACCTTGACGGAAAGCGTCGGCTGCCGGGTTAGCTGAATCCAACGTTGCGCCTGTCGCGATAACACCAAACACCGCTAAAAACAGTAGTACGCGAATAACCACCGCAATAGAGATACCAGCCCACGCCGTTGAAGTGATGGAAGGTACGTTCTCTTTACCTTTCAAGCCGATGTCCACTAGACGTTGTGCACCCGTGTAGTAACCGCCAACTGCGCCGCCAACGATAGTCAATGTAGGCAGAAGCAAGCTTCCAACATCCATAGGCATCACCGCTGCACTTAGTGTCTCTCCCATCGGAGGTAAGCTCGTCATTGCCACATATGCAATCAGAACAATCATGAACAAGCCAAGGTAGCGAGCCATTTGGTCCATTCGTTTGGAGGCGTTATGAACCACAAACAGCAAACAGCCGACCACACCAGTAAACAGCGCACCCCAAGTCGTGTCCACGCCCGTTAACACATTAATGCCTAACGCCGCGCCACTTACGTTGCCAAAGTTAAACGCCACAGCTCCAAGCGCAAGGAGAATACCGACACCATAACCCATACCCGGTGCCACTTTGTTCGCAATGTCTTGGATTCGCATGCCAGAAACGCCCACAATGCGCCACAAGTTCATCACGATACCAAACGTGATAAAGATCGAAGCCAATACTGGAAACGCCATGTCGACTTTGTAGATGTTCGTGAAAACAGCAGTTTGAGTCAAAAAGCCTGGGCCAACAGAGGTCGTCGCCATCAAAAACGCGACACTTAGCATGGCTTTCTTTTGCCAACTGGTTTCTGTTACAGGAGCGGAAATGGAAGAGGTGCTGATAGTGCTTTGTGTAGTCATGCCAAGTCTCAAATTTGTTGTCTTTCTATTATTAGAAAAAAAGAAAGACAACTGACCGAGATCAGCTGAACTTAGAGAGATATCTCTTTTTAAAACAAACGATTACACGTTGTAGCCGTTCATTGGGCGCATATACTAAGAGCAACGAATGTGACTGTCAACACACTATTGCATAAATATTATTTATTGCGACTCACTTACCCATGATTCAGGTATAAAAAAGGATGGCACGTTGCCATCCTCTCTCAAATCTATACTTCGCTTTGACTAGCGTAAACCATGCAGAAACTCAGCGCGAGTGGCTGGGTTGCTCTTAAAAATACCACCTAAAGCTGTGGTTGTCGTTTCGCTGGTTGCATCCATAACACCACGTGATTTCACGCAGTAATGCGTCGCGTCGATAGTCACGGCCACATCGTCAGACTCAAGCAATGTTTGCAACGCAACTAGGATTTGCTGTGTCATACGCTCTTGAACTTGAGGACGTTGCGCGAAGAAACGGACAATGCGGTTGATCTTAGAGAGACCAATAATTTTACCACGAGGGATATACGCAACGGCCGCTTTGCCGTCGATCGTGACAAGATGGTGTTCGCACGTGCTGGTTACGGTGATGTCTTTCACGCGAACCATTTCACTTACGTTCATCTTGTTTTCAATAACCGTGATTTTTGGGAAGTTGGAGTAATCCAAACCAGAGAAAATCTCGTCCACGTACATTTTTGCAATGCGATGTGGCGTCTCTTCTAGGCTGTCATCCGTAAGGTCGAGTTGAAGCAGGGTTAGGATCTCACGCATGTGGTGCTCGATCTTTTCTTTCTTCTCTTCACGGCTCACGGCATTAGGACGCATTGGTGTTTCTAAACCGCGTTGCTCTAGCGCTTCTTTTACTAACTTCGCTGACTCGCTAAGACCTGACATTCCACTTCCTCTTTTGTAACTACCACTCTCGGTGTGAAATACAATTGCAGTGTTTTCATCCCGTTAGCGTCTAAGTTGCTCAGTTAGATGTTCATATCGCCAAGGCACATAACAAGAATACACTGAGCCGTTTTCTTTAGTTCCGATAGGCGTTTACCCCTTTCGGATGGGTGACAAGGATACTCGGATTTTTGAATAATTACACCCATATTTTATAGGTGGACATTCTTACCAAGTCCGATTTTATGGTAGAGTTGCCACAAAACAAAAGAACATAGGATTATCTCAATGGGCTGCTGCGACGCACCTGGCTTGATGCCAATTGAAGAAGCGATGGACAAAATGTTATCGCGCATCAAACCTATCCAAACGACACTTTCTCTTCCTCTTGCTGATGCTCTGGGTTTTGTACTAGCCGAAGACGTTTTATCGCCAATTCACGTACCGCCTTTTGACAACTCAGCAATGGACGGTTATGCAATCCGTATTCAAGATTTAGAAGCGTCGACTGTATTGCCGATGGTGGGCAAATCCTTTGCGGGCCAACCTTTTGAAGGTGAATGGCCAACAGGCACTTGTGTTCGAATCATGACTGGCGCGAAAATTCCGGAAGGTTGCGATGCCGTTATCATGCAAGAAAACACGACCGTGACCGAAGCGGGTATCCAGTTCAACCAAACGGATGTGAAACCTCAAAATAACATCCGCCCAACTGGTGACGACATCAAGCAAGGCGATATCGTATTAGCAAAAGGCGCGCGCCTAACACCACGCGATATTCCAATGATTGCTTCTCTTGGCGTAAGCCATGTCACGGTTGTACGTAAACCGAAAGTGGCATTTTTCTCGACAGGTGATGAACTTAAACCATTAGGTGAGCCACTCGAAGCAGGTCAAATCTACGACAGCAACCGTTACGGCATTAAACCGCTTATCGAAAACTTTGGCTGTGAAGCGATTGATCTTGGCATTATCCCTGACTGCCCAGAAACATTAAAAGCAACGTTTGAAAAAGCACAAACGCTCGCGGATGTGGTTGTCACCTCTGGCGGCGTCAGTGTGGGCGAAGCAGACTACACCAAGGACATTCTTGAACAACTTGGGGAAATCGGTTTTTGGAAACTGGCAATCAAGCCGGGTAAACCTTTCGCATTTGGTAAGTTAAGTACAGCTTGGTTCTGTGGTCTACCAGGTAACCCTGTATCTGCTGTGCTAACCATGTACGTACTTGTTCAGCCAATGTTGGCGAAATTGGCTGGCCATACTGAATGGAAAGCACCTGAGTCTATCCCTGCTACGACAAAAACTGCATTTAAGAAAGCGCCGGGCCGCACGGACTACCAACGTGGCATCTACACGCTAGAAGATGGCAAATTTGTCGTTGAAACCACTGGCAATCAAAGTTCTGGTGCCTTCCGCTCAATGAGTTTGGCAAACTGCTTTGTGGTCTTGGAGCGTGAGCGTGGCCGCGTGGAAGTTGGCGAAACGGTTCAAATCCAACTGTTTAACTCAACGTTATACTAGGAACGTGCCGTGGATATTCTTTCCGATCAGGAGATGCTGCGCTATAACCGCCAGATCATTCTTCGCCAGTTCGATTTCGAAGGGCAAGAAGCGCTCAAACAAAGCTCCGTGCTTATTTTGGGTGCGGGCGGTTTAGGCTGTGCTTCTAGCCAATACCTCGCCACAGCAGGTGTCGGCCGTATTACGCTCATCGATGACGACATTGTAGAGCTCTCTAATTTGCAGCGCCAAGTATTACACCACGACACAGATATCGGCCGCAAAAAAGTGGATTCTGCCGCCGATGCGCTACGAGAACTTAACCCTTACATCGAGGTAAACACCGTTGCCAAACGTCTCGATGATGCTCAACTTCAAGCTTTGATTGAACAACACACTGTGGTAGTTGATGCGTCTGATAACGTTGATACTCGTAACCAACTGAACCGTCTCTGTTTTGCAACGAAAACCCCGCTTATCTCTGGGGCGGCAATTCGTATGGAAGGTCAAGTGAGCGTGTTTACGTACGACGATCCAACTCAACCTTGTTACCAGTGCTTGAGTGCACTATTTGGTAGCGGTGCACTAAGCTGCGTTGAAGCGGGTGTAATGGCACCAGTGGTCGGGATTGTGGGCGCTGTACAAGCGATGGAAACCATCAAGGTGATCGCAAATTACGGGCAGCCAAAGAAAGGGAAAATCCTTATTCTCGATGCACTCAGCATGTCGTGGAGAGAAATGAACTTGATGAAAATGCCCACCTGCCCTGTTTGTGGGTAAGTAACGCATTCGCTCCCGTGTCAATCGGTTCTCAAAAAGCTCAACGCAACGTTGGGCTTTTTTCTTATTCTGAGATTCAAAATTAAAACCTCGAACTTTTAGTTGTCAATATCCTTCAAAAACAGCCACTTAAGAATTGGCACGCTCCTTTCATTGCATATAAAACAAATCAATGAGAGGGCGAATCATGAAAAGAACATCACTAATACTCGGATCACTGTTCGTAAGCGCTTATGCGAATGCGGCGCCTTTCGACACTTGTCCGAGCAAAGCGTATTTATTCCAATCGACCCCCGTTCAAGTTTATGGCGTCAATCTGGTTACGGGTTCCACCACTTTATTAGCTGATGATGTGGGTTTGGCATCAGGGATCAATGCCGTCGGGTTCGACTTCACCGACAGATACATTTATGGCTACGATACCAACAACTTGAAAATCGTCCGTTTAGGGAAAGACTTTCAAGCAGAAACACTGAATGTCGCTGGTTTGCCTAGCCATACGTTTTTTGTTGGCGATGTTTATAATCACGTTTACTACTTATATCGCAAAGGAAAAGGATTATTTTCCATTGATTTATCACCGTTAGATACCGATCCAAATGCGACGCTAACACTTACGCAAATTACCGCAACCGCAAACGTCAACTTGACGGATTTTGCCTTTCATCCTGGCGACGGTTCGCTTTACGGAATCGACAACAACTCCGGCATTCTCTACAAATTCAATACTGCAAACGGCCAAGCCACTATGATTGGAGATACGGGCGAAACCGGTACCTTTGGTGCGGGCTATTTTGACGTCAACGGCAATTACTACGTTTCCCGCAATCAAGACGGAAAAATCTACCGTATTAATTTGTCAGCGGACAACGCTTCAAACATCAACGCGGGCATTGTCCCAGCGGTTGAGTTTGTCTCGAACGGCCCGAGTTCAAGCCAAAATGACGGTGCACGCTGCGCCAACGCGCCAGTTATTGATGAAGATGACCCAATAGATTTTGGCGATGCTCCAGACAGTTACCACACGCTTCTTTCCTCAAACGGTCCACGACACGAAATCGATGGTGTGACATGGCTTGGTGTCATTGCGCCTGATGGCGATTCAGATGGACAAATCGCACCTTCTGGCGACAACAAAGTTGGTACCGCAGACGAAGATGGTGTTGGCTTTGTTGCCGCACTCGATCCAGGTTTGAGTTCACTGGTGAATGTGACAGCGTCTACTTCTGGCTACTTATCCGCTTGGTTTGACTGGAACCGCGACGGTGATTTCGCAGATGAAGGTGAACAAGTATTTACAGACCAGTTACTCGCAGCAGGAAACAACGCACTTCCATTTATCGTCTCTGAATTGGCAACCGCAGGACCAAGTTGGAGCCGATTCCGCTTTAGTCAACAAACGGGGCTCAAATACGATGGAGGCTCAACCTCCGGCGAAGTAGAAGATCATCCAATCACTATCACCGAAAATGGCGTATCTGTTCAGCATTTCCCAAGTGCAGGAGGCTACGCAACGGTAGCGTTTGAGGACAACTGGCCATACACCGCAGACTACGACATGAACGACGTCGTCATTCAGTTCCGAATCACAGAAACGCGTACAGAAGGTGTGGTCGAGAACATTCAAATCACCGGTGACCTCGCCGCTTACGGTGCAGGATACAAAAATGGCTTTGCTATTCGTTTACCGGGCGCAGCAAAAGCTAGCATTGAGAATGGCTTAACTACCCTGTCGTTTAACGGCGTTCAACAAGCAAGCAATGGATTGGAAGCTATCTCGGAAGAGGCCATTTTCATCATCAGCGATGATCTCAGCCAATACACGCAAAGCAATTGTACCTACTTCCGAACTCAATCAGGATGTGATGACAACGTTGCTTTCTCTTTTACGTTGACGGTTTATTTTAAGGAAGGCTCCGACCGCTCTGGCTTACAAGCCATGCCTTACGACCCATTTATCTTTGCAACACCAAATACGTACCACGGTGACGGTATCACCTTCCAGCCAGGCCGAAAATGGGAAGTACACCTACCGGATCAAGCGCCAACCGAGCAGTTTGATGATACCAACTTATATGGACTCGGGGTTGATGCAAGTGATCCTGTACAAGGTACTTACTTCAAAACCAGCAACAACCTACCTTGGGCTCTGTTGATTGTTGAGGACTGGGAGTGGCCATTGGAAAACGTAGACTTGGTTGACGCGTATCCACAATTTGCCACTTACGCTGAATCAGTCGGCAGTCAAAATGCTAACTGGCATGCCTCACCAAAAGCAAACAAATGCTACATTCCATAGGAGACCACATTATGAAAAATTTAATCACAATCATCATGGGATTAGCGTTAACAGCCTGCGGCGGTGGAGGTGGCGGCGGTGATAAAAGCGGTGACAGTTCAACGCCTCCCCCAACTCAGACCACCATCGTGGTCGAAGAACCAAGCATGCAAACGCTGAACGTACCAGATGGCTACGACTACGCTCCGATCGTCACTCGTGCTCTATCTGTTGACATTAGTGGCTACTCTTCACAACGCGCGCACCTTAGTGTCTATAAAGAGTATCAAGAGATGACTTCAGGTACCTACCAAGCGAAATACGCAAGCAAAGTAGCTTCTGAAGCACTCATCAACGGAAAAGCCGAAATGAATTTTCCGGTCTCCGATAGCCAAGGAAATCTATTAGTCGAAGTTTGGTTTTATGACGGTTCAGACCCCGTGCAGCACGTGATATCAGCAGAAGATTCATCTTGGCGCCTGTAAGCATTAATGTCATGAATAGCAAACAAACCTAAACCTCTTAGAGATGTTAAATATCAGCAAAAATCGCATCGTTCTTTGAACATGCGATTTTTTTATTGTAAAACAATAGGCTTACGCTAGCCTAAACGGGTGGAACTCAACTTGGATAACCCCAAAACTTACATTTTGGTCTTCATCGGTTCGATTGCTCTGCTCCTTTTACCTTTGTGGGGCTCACCCACCAGCGAAAAAACCTTATCAGCGACCGTCATCAGCAACACTTTGACTCAGTCTTTAGACGGGCAACGACGTTACCTGACGATAGACGCTCCTGATATCGAACAACAACGCGTCGCCGTTCCGATAACAACTGACTGTGCGATCGGTTCGACAGCCACATTTAGGCAAGCGACAAGCTCAACTTTTGAACCATCACTTTCATTCGTCAGCTGTAACTAGAATAGTGGTCACTCCCACGACAAGAAGGATTTAGCAATGCAAGCATTGATCAGTGCAAAAGAACTCCATGCCCTACTTGACCAACAAAATGTAAAGCTTTTAGACGCAAGCATTAGCTTTCAAATTCCTTCGGAAAGCAAAAAAATCACCGATAAATGGATTCCAAACACTTACCGTTTTGATTACGACAATGATTTTTGTCTGCCTGATACCTCTTTGCCGCACATGATGCCAACCGAAGCAGGATTTAATGTAAGCGCACAAAAGCTTGGGCTAAATAACGAAGACTTGATCATCGTTTATGACAACTCAGGTACGCTTGCTTCACCACGCGCATGGTGGATGCTCAAAGCGATGGGACACGAGAACGTCAAAGTACTTAATGGTGGACTTCCAGCTTGGATAGAAGCGGGATTGCCCGTCGTAGATTCGCTCGCAAAACCTGAACAATTAGGAAATTTTTCGGGAAAATTAAATAAAAATGCATTTTTGGACGCAAATGCAGTATTAGAGTACTCAAACAATTGCAGTGCACATATTGTTGATGCTCGCTCACGAGCGCGCTTTTTTGGTGAAGTGCCTGAGCCAAGAGAAGGATTGCGCAGTGGCCATATTCCAAACTCGTTGTGCCTGCCTTTTCAAGAACTGCTGGATAACGGTTACATCAAACCGAACTCAGAATTGAAACAAGCATTTAGCGAACTGTCGCTATATAATGACAATTCAATCATTTTCAGCTGTGGCTCAGGTGTGACTGCCTGTATTTTATTGTTGGCAGCTCATCAACTAGGCTTACGCAACTTATCTGTTTATGACGGTTCATGGACAGAATGGGGTGCAGACTGCTCACTGCCAATTACGCGTTAAGCTAGGGGTTATCAAAACAACATGGTCGGATTAAAGAAGAACATTTGGACTCTTTACATGATGCTGCTCACCGTCAGTATCGTGACATTTTCGCTATTCGGCTATTACCACTACCAAGCAACGTTAGACAAATACAAAGACAAACAGCTCCTACAATTGGAGCTGTTTGCTTCCTCCGTTGAGTCACTTTTAAAAGGGCAAGAATCGCTGCTAGAAGTCGTTGGTCATCAACTGGTGGAGCAAAATAGCTTCACTCGTACCGCGGCCATTCAAACTCGCCCAATGTTAGATAAACTTCTCAACATTCATCCGGCGATCATCGGTTTTGGCTTGACCAATCCCAACGGCGACTACATCTCCGTTAGCTCGAACTTGATTTTGGAAAAGCTACACAATCTCAAGCAAGATCCGCTGACCAGAGAGACCTTCCTTGAAGCGTTGAACTCCGATCGCATGGTGATCGGCAGAACCTACTTTATGGAAGCGCAAGATTCGTTAGTTATTCCCATTCGTAAAGCGATTCCAGATAAAAATGGCGTAGTACAAGCGGTAATGACGGCTGGCTTTAACATGAATACATCGTCAGTGTTTCGTAACGACATTCATGCTAATGAACACAATCGCGTGTCCCTAATTAGAAACGACGGCTACCTTACGTTTAGCTCATCTGAAGACACCACGATCAAGGACTATCAAAAGCCCGCCGATGATTTAAATAAACAAGCCTTATTGGATCAAATCCAGCAAGACTACGGCTGGGATACCGACCAAGTAAAACAGCTAACCCGAGCAATCAATGTCGTCGTCGATACCCAACGTTTGAATGAATTAATCACACTCAAATACCTCCCTGATTATGGCTTATGGGCGGCGTCGTCGACCGATTTGGGCTTCATTAAGCGCGGCTTTTACAGCCAATTTGCGTTTTACTGCATCGTCTTTCTGATCGTTCAAGCAGCGTTTTATGCGCTGTTTCGCTCAATCGCTAACAATGAACACGAAACCAAAGAGCGTTTGCTTTACCAAGCTTGTCATGATCATCTAACTCGCCTACCTAATCGTGAGTATTTACGTTCCAACATTCAACGTTGGATGTGTGGCAGCAGTAGCCCGTTCACCTTAATGTTCATTGATATCGATAACTTCAAATCGGTCAATGACACACACGGCCACGAATTTGGTGACGAAGTTCTAAAACAGATCTCGACTCGCCTTAACCACTTTTCGGGCGAAGGTCGTTTGATCGTCCGTGAGGCAAGCGACGAGTTCATCTTTATCGTTAATCGAACTGATGAAGAGACCATCAAAGATCTAGCAAGCGAGCTGATTCAAACGCTTTCCAAACCATATAACGTTAACGATAATCAGTTCCTGCTCAGTTGCAGCATTGGGATTGCGTTCTACCCAATGCACGGCGACAACTTAGACGCGCTGCTGCTTTCTGCAGATATCGCCATGTATCAAGCGAAAAAACAGCGTAATGCGTACAGTCTGTTTAATCAGGAGATGCAAGCAAGTCATCTGCACAAGATGAAAGTCGAGCAACGTCTGAGGCTTGCGATTGAGAAGCAAACGCTGTTTATGGCCTATCAACCGCAGTTAAACATCAATGGCAAGATTTATGGTGTTGAGGCGCTTGTTCGTTGGGAAGACGAGGAACTGGGCAAAGTGCCACCTAACGAATTTGTTCCTGTCGCTGAAAGCTCTGGTTTGATGGTGCGATTGGGTGAGTTGATCATCGAAAAGAGCCTTGAAGATATGGGCTTACTGACAACCCATCTTGCCACTCCAATTCAGATGTCGATCAATATTTCCGTCAAGCAGTTCCTGCACGCCAAATTTATAGAGCGCTTGATGGCGGCGATGGACAAATACCATCTTGATTGCAATAGAATCACGTTAGAAATTACCGAGAACTTGTTTATCGAAGATCTAGAAAAGTTCTCTCCGACTTGCGAGCGCTTGCACGCTTTGGGCTTTAAGATTTCATTGGATGATTTCGGAACGGGCTATTCGTCACTAAGCATGTTGAGAACATTGCCGATTGATGAAGTTAAAATTGACAAGAGCTTTGTCGACAATATTGAGCACGATAAAAAAGCGCTGAATATGGTGAAAAACATCATCGCTATTGGCAAAAACTTCGAAATGAAAGTCTTAGCTGAAGGGGTCGAAACGCAACGACAACGCGACCAATTAGAAGCGTGTGGCTGTGATTTGATTCAAGGTTATTTCTACTCCAAGCCACTCTCTTTTGACCAACTTGTTAGCTTTGTGAAAGACAATAAAGAAGAAAAAGCCATCATAGATTAACGATGGCTTTAGTGATGTCGGTTTTAAACCACGATTTCCGTTTATTTCTGCATTTCTTGGTACATCACCTCAACAAGCTCGCCTTTCGGGTCGCCCGACAATTCCCAAGTAAAAATGCCACCTAAGTTCGCTTGTTTCGCCCAATTTGCTTTGGCTTTGATCGAGCGTTGATCTTCGTAAGAGATAAAAACTTTCTTTTCAGGATTCCACAAGTACGGCGCTTGGGATTGCTCATCATAGTTGTACTCGTAGCCCTGCTTCGCTCCATAGTTCTTCACTAAATCCCAGAACATGAAATAGCCGTTCTCACCCGTACCAAACTGCGCTCCTTGCTCGGATACGAGATCTTGCGTTGGTAAGCCACCCGAAAAATCTTTAGTACCTTGCCAGCCACGCCCATAAAATGCAGCGCCAATCACCAGTTTTTCACTTGGAATACCCAGCTCGATCATCTGGTTGATGAACACGTCTGCGCCCATGCCCCACCAGCTTCGCTCTGTCGCGTGCAAGTTGGTAGTATGGCCAGTTTGTTGCCCCCACCCACCAAGAAAGTCATACGTCATCGCAAACATGTTGGTTAGGTACGGTTCTGCTGCTTTCCAATCGATACCTGCCGCTTTGGGGCCAACGCCTACCGCCGTAGAAAGCTCGTATTCACGTTTGGTTTGATTTGTGAGTTCATCTAACTCTGCACGCATGGTTTTCACCAAGTAGGTAAACGCCTCACGCTCAGACGCTTTTTGTTCATCAGAAAGCTTGGTATCTGGGTTCCAAGGCGACGTTGTTAAACCGCCACCGCCTGGGTATTCCCAATCCAAATCAATGCCATCAAAGAAATCATATTGAGCAATCAACTCAACGGCACTTTTTGAGAATTGATCCATCGCTTGTTTGTTTTTCGCCATAGCATGGAACGGTTCGGACATTGTCCAACCACCAAAAGAAGGAAGAATTTTGAGATCAGGATGTTGTTTCTTCATTTCGGCAAGTTGAGCGAAGTGACCTTTGTATGGCACCTTAACTGAGACAGCGCCAAAGTTCTTTTCCAGTGCCGCTTCGGTATCGACAATGATCGCCGTATAGGGATCTTTTCCTTCGCATTGTTTAGCTACTAGATTTTGCACCGTTTCAGAGGCACCGGTATGAGGACCGCACATACTGAGAAACGCGTAAATAACATGCGTCAGTTTATCGGCGGGAATATCTTTCACCGTGTATGGGTTTTCTGCATTCGCGTACTGCCAATCCGCAAAGTAACCCGCTACGACTTTTTGCTCGGCGTGCGCCGCACCAGTTATCCCCATAATTAGTGCAGCAAGAAGTGTCTTTTTCATTGTTTTCTCCAGAGTAGGTGTACAAATTTAAAGCTACTCCTAGAGAATATTTTTAACTTGAAAACGAAATCAGGCTGCGAGTCATTTATAAATCCTCGCAGCCTGATTACATAAGTTGCATATTATTTGTGCTAACTCTCAGATGCCGCGTTACCGTGCATCTGCTCATCCAAGTTCAATACTGTCAAAGCGTTGCTTACACTGGTAGCAATCACGTCGATTGCACCGGTACGTAACGCGCCAAGTAATGCAAGCGGTTTACTGTTTTCAGCAGCGATAGCAATCACTTCTGCGATTGGCCGAAACTCTTCAATTCCAAGGCCAATGACACGGTCACTCATTACGGTGTTGGCAACGTTACCGTGAATATCAAAGAAGTCATAACCTGCAAAGTCCCCTACTACACCTTGTTTTAGTCGGGATTGAACCACTTCATCTGGTGTAAACCACCCTAAATCGACCATGTAGCTGTTTTCGCTCATATCACCAATACCGACTAAAGCGACATCGGCTTTACGTGCCAAATCGAGCGTTTGTTTGACGGTCGCATTCTGCATGAACGCCATTTTTTGCTCGCGGTTTTCTGCATAAGCCGGCGCGTAAAGCGTTTCGGACGTTCCGCCGTACTTTTTAGCTAACTGACGACAAATGTGGTCAGCATTGTACATACCACCACGCGGGTGAATACCGCCGATACCACACACAAATTTGCAGTCTCGTGGGGTGATCACCCCAATATGATGAGCAACAGAAGAGACGTTACGCCCTTGTCCAACGGTCACCACCATGCCGTTTTTAAGCGTACTGGTGAGATAATTGGATACTAATCCCGATACCTGCAGTCGCTGCGCTTCTTCATTCGGTTGGTCAAGAGCGACAAGCGCGCGCTTTACGCCAAATCGCTCGATCAAACGTTGCTCAATCTTGGCGCTGAATACCGGGTGATATTTAACGGTGATTTCAACGATGCCTTCATCACGCGCTTGTTTGAGCATTCGCCCTACCTTCGCGCGTGAAATGGCAAATTTTCTCGATATCTCTTCCTGAGTCGCACCGTCCTGATAGTAGGCAACGGAGATCTCTGTCAACAAATCCGTGTTTTCAATGGAAATATCTTGGTTAGAACTGCTCATGTTTACTCTCGTCGTTTAAGAGGCCCGACATTGTATGCAATAAGTGAGCATCTGCTCATTGACTTAGCATATGTTCTCCATCAATTTAAACGCAACATTTGCTCACTGCAATAACATTTTCTCAGTGCAGCTTTTTGCTATTTCTAACAACGCTCAAGCATTGAGCAACAAGGGCAAACGTTTATTTGGGTTAACCGCTAAACACACAGTAAAAAAACGTTGATGAAGTTCACTATAAGTCGATTTCACCGATTGACTTTCGGCATAGATAGGATAAATATGAACACATCATTTACTCAGCTATCGATCAAATGTTCATAGCATTTGTTCGGTAACGAAATTTTCCGTAGTTGGCTGAGCAGATGTCTCATTAAACACGATGAGACGATTAGCTAACTCGCTTGCAAATGCACAAGCTGTGGCAACAAAAACCACGCTTAAGCCCATTTATATAGGATGATCGATTATGAGCAACAAGTTAGAGCAACTTCGTAAACTAACGACTGTAGTAGCAGACACTGGTGAAATTGATGCAATCAAAAAGTACCAGCCAGAAGACGCAACAACTAACCCTTCTCTTATCCTAAAAGCAGCTCAAATCGCAGAGTACGCACCTCTAATCGATGCTTCAATCGAATACGCTAAAGCACAGAGCAACGATAAAGCTCAACAAGTTCAAGACACTTGTGACATGCTTGCAGTAAACATCGGTAAAGAAATCCTAAAAACTATCCCAGGTCGTATCTCTACAGAAGTTGATGCTCGCCTATCTTACGATATGGAAGGCAGCGTAGCGAAAGCACGCCAACTAGTGAAAATGTACAACGATGCTGGCATCACTAACGACCGCATCCTTATCAAACTGGCGTCTACTTGGGAAGGTATCCGCGCAGCTGAAATCCTAGAGAAAGAAGGCATCAACTGTAACCTGACTCTTCTATTCTCATTCGCTCAAGCGCGTGCTTGTGCAGAAGCGGGCGTATTCCTAATCTCTCCATTCGTTGGCCGTATTATGGACTGGTACAAAGCGAAAGAAGGCCGCGACTTTGAAGCATCAGAAGATCCAGGCGTACTGTCTGTTACTAAGATCTACAACTACTACAAAGAGTACGGCTACAAAACGGTTGTTATGGGCGCAAGCTTCCGTAACATCGGTGAGATCCTAGAACTTGCTGGTTGTGACCGTCTAACTATCGCTCCTGCTCTACTTGCAGAACTAGAAGCTGCAGAAGGTGAAGTGGTTGAGAAGCTAGTTGATTCTAAAGGCGCAGCTGAGCGTCCAGCACCAATGACTCACGCTGAGTTCCTATGGGAACACAACCAAGACCCAATGGCTGTTGAGAAACTGGCAGAAGGCATCCGCAACTTCGCAGTTGACCAAGGCAAACTAGAAGCGATGATCGAAGCTAAGCTTTAATTGCTTACCAAGAGCGAGTAGCCCGTCTACTCGCTTTTAGCATCAACGCTCATTCAAGATTTTCTATTTGAACTTGTTTATACGAGTTCCCTCTATTTAAACACTTATCGAGAAGTAATCACTATGGATCGTAAATACCTAGCAAATGCAATCCGTGCGCTAAGCATGGACGGTGTTCAACAAGCTAACTCTGGCCACCCAGGCGCACCTATGGGTATGGCTGATATCGCTGAAGTTCTTTGGCGTTCTCACCTAAACCACAACCCATCAAACCCTGAATGGGCAGACCGCGACCGTTTTGTACTGTCTAACGGCCACGGCTCAATGCTAATTTACTCTCTACTGCACTTGAGCGGTTACGAGCTATCTATCGATGATCTGAAAAACTTCCGTCAGCTTCACTCTAAGACTCCAGGTCACCCAGAGTACGGCTACGCTCCTGGTATCGAGACAACAACGGGCCCTCTAGGCCAAGGCATCACCAACGCTGTTGGTATGGCAATGGCTGAGAAAGCGCTAGCAGCGCAATTCAACAAAGAAGGCCACGACATCGTTGACCACTTCACTTACGTGTTCATGGGCGACGGCTGTCTAATGGAAGGTATCTCGCACGAGGCATGTTCTCTTGCTGGTACGCTAGGCCTAGGCAAACTGATCGCATTCTGGGATGACAACGGCATCTCTATCGACGGTCACGTTGAAGGTTGGTTCTCTGACGATACACCTAAGCGTTTCGAAGCGTACGGTTGGCACGTAATCCCAGCAGTAGACGGTCACGATGCTGACGCAATCAACGCAGCGATTGAAGCTGCAAAAGCGGATCCTCGCCCTACTCTAATCTGTACTAAGACTATCATCGGTTTTGGTTCACCAAACAAATCAGGTTCACACGACTGTCACGGTGCACCACTAGGCGCTGAAGAAATTGCAGCGACACGTAAAGAACTAGGTTGGGAGCACGGTCCTTTTGAAATTCCGCAGGAAGTCTACGCAGAATGGTCAGCGAAAGAAACAGGCGCAGCTAAGGAAGCAGCGTGGAACGAGAAATTTGCAGCTTATGAAGCAGCGTACCCTGAGCTGGCAGCTGAATTTAAACGCCGCGTAAACGGTGAACTTCCAGCTGAGTGGGAAGAGAAAGCAAGCCAAATCATTGCAGATCTTCAAGCAAACCCAGCAAACATTGCGTCACGTAAAGCATCTCAAAACGCTCTAGAGGCATTTGGTGCTCTACTACCTGAATTCATGGGTGGCTCTGCTGACCTAGCGCCTTCTAACCTAACCATGTGGTCTGGTTCTAAGTCTCTAGAAGCGAACGACTTCTCTGGTAACTACATCCACTACGGTGTACGTGAATTTGGTATGACTGCTATTATGAACGGTATCGCACTACACGGCGGTTTCGTTCCTTACGGCGCAACATTCCTAATGTTCATGGAATACGCTCGCAACGCAATGCGTATGGCTGCTCTGATGAAAATTCAGAACATTCAAGTGTACACACACGATTCTATCGGTCTTGGCGAAGATGGCCCAACTCACCAACCAGTTGAGCAAATGGCGTCTCTACGTTTGACTCCAAACATGAACACATGGCGTCCATGTGACCAAGTTGAGTCTGCTGTAGCATGGAAACTAGCGATTGAACGTAAAGATGCACCAACAGCACTTATCTTCTCTCGTCAAAACCTAGCGCAACAACCACGTAGCGCTGAGCAAGTTGCAGACATCGCGAAAGGTGGTTACATCCTGAAAGACAGTGAAGGTAAGCCTGAGCTAATCCTAATCGCAACAGGTTCTGAAGTTGAGTTAGCAGTGAAAGCCGCTGAACAACTAACAGCAGAAGGTAAGAAAGTACGCGTGGTTTCAATGCCATCAACAGATGCATTCGACAAACAAGACGCAGCTTACCGTGAAGCAGTTCTACCATCAGACGTAACAGCACGTATCGCTATTGAAGCGGGCATCGCAGATTTCTGGTACAAGTACGTTGGTTTCGACGGTCGCATCATCGGTATGACAACGTTTGGTGAATCTGCGCCAGCTGACCAGTTGTTCGAAATGTTTGGTTTCACTGTAGAAAACGTAGTGAACACAGCAAAAGAACTGCTAGCGTAATTGCGTTAAAAGATAATCAGTTTTCTCTATTGCGAATTTGAAAACTGAAAAGCCCCGCCAGAAATGGCGGGGCTTTATTTTATCTCGAATTTGTTTGAGATGTTTGGCGTCGCTGAAAAGCAGCTTTACGACTGCTTATCTTCAAATCGAATCGCAAGCTGATAGAAATCCTGTACTTGTTCTTTCAACTGACGGCTGTTTTGCTCAACAGAATGCGTAGCTGCTAAGTTTTGCTCTGCGGTCGACGCAATAGAATGAATGTGCTGGTTTACATCGCTAGATAGCTTTAACTGGTTATTCGCCGCTTCTGCCACATCAACCATCAAACCACTCATGCTTTGCATCATCTGTTCAACTTCAGACAAACGCAGCGCGCTTTGCTCAGCAACTTGAGAACAGGCATCGGTTTGCTCTTTGTTTGCCAAAATATCTTTCTGCCAACCTTCTATCGTCGAAAGCATGGCGGAGATAGACGCTTGAATTTGCTCCGTCGCATTCGACGTACGTCCAGACAGTGCGCGAACTTCATCAGCAACAACAGCAAAACCACGACCTTGCTCACCTGCCCTTGCTGCTTCGATCGCCGCGTTCAGCGCCAGCAAGTTGGTCTGCTCTGCGATGCCACCGATTTCAACCATCAAATGATTCACTTTCTGTGCCTGATCGCTCAGTTGATACGTCGTTTCCGTTGCTTTTTCAGCTTGAAGACTCAATTGCGCTAGGTTGGTATGCGTTTGATCGATCGTCACTTTGGCCATCATGCATGACTTCAAGGTGTCATCAATCAGCATATGCGCATCGTTAGTGCTTGAAGATACCGAATTCGCTGAAGATTCCACTTCTTGCGTCGCATCTCGCACGCGTCGAATATCACTGTTTTGTTGGTTCAACGCGGCTGAAACCTCGGCCGTTGTTTGACTGAGTTCTTCAGCGCAATTTTGCAGTGGTAGCGCCGAATCGGTCATTCTTCCCAATACGGTTCGAATCCTTGCAGACAACATTTTGATATGGAAATCAGCAATCGAAAATGCGCTATTGCCTGAATAGATCAAACGGCTCACGCTGTCATACTGCTTTTGCAGCTTTTTGAGCTGTTGCGGCGTATCAATCAACTCTTGGCGGAACAATAACGCTAAAACGCTCGCTGGTAATGCACTTGCAAGCCAAGCAAGCGGACCTTCAACAGATAGTGCGTACGCTGCGGCAGGTGCAGTTAATGCACCCAGTAGAATCGCATAGCGAACCGTTTCGTTAATTTTTAACGACCAGGTTCTACCCGCTTTCTCGGCGGCTAGCATCCCCTTGTAAGCTTTTGCAGCAATATCCACCCATTCACGCTTAGGCTTAACGCGCACAGATTGATAACCGACAACTTGGTTTTTTTCATAGATAGGCGTTACGTAGGCATCTACCCAGTAATAACCGCCAGATTTGGTGCTGTTTTTAACCATACCTCGCCACGCTTTGCCTTCTTTAAGGCGTGCCCACATATCACCAAAAGCGGCTTTAGGCATGTCACTATGACGGACGATATTATGATTCTGACCGACTAACTCCTCGTGCGTGTATTCTGCAACGCGACAAAACGCGTCATTGCAATAAGTAATAACGCCTTTTAAGTTAGTGGTCGAAACGAGTTCTTCAAGTTCTCCGACGAGGGTTTCTTGAGCTTTATGAGAAAAATTGGCTGACATAGACGATACTTCTATAATTTTTATTAGTTTTCGGCGAGATGTATACAGGATTATTGTTTTTATTACAAAATGTTAGATAAAAAGTATTATCAATACGACATTTTTAGTGTGGGAATTATCATCACTGGCAGAAATTTGCGCGTTACCAGTCAAAATTTGAGCTAATAAACAAAAAACTCAGCGTTCATATGCTGAGTTTTTCTGTGACAGGTTGAAAGTTAGGCTATTTGGGATTCTGTTTTGTTATCCGTTTTCATCGCAAAGATCACAATCACGAGCAATACGAACGGAAGAACATACAAGTTCAGGTTTTGCCAACCGACTGTCGATTCAAGCCAGCCAGAAAGTAAGGCAGTAATGGTGACACAGCTGAACACGAAGAACTCATTAAACGCCTGTGCTTTGCTGCGGTTTTTCGCTTCGTAACTTTGGCTAAACAGCCCCGTTGCAGCGATAAACATGAAGTTCCAACCTACGCCCAACAAAACTAAGGCAAGGCTAAAGTGCCAAATGGACACACCATGAATGTTAATCCCTATACAAGCAATAAACAGCACACCTCCCGCTAGGATCATTTTCTTTGCGCCGAACTGCTCAATTAATCGACCAGTAATAAAGGCCGGAGCGAACATGCCGAGCACGTGCCACTCAATCACACCTGCGGCTTTGTCGAAATCGAAACCACAACCAATCATCGCCAAAGGCGTAGCTGTCATTAGAATATTCATCACCGCATAAGCCACCATTGCCGCTAACACAGCAATCATAAAGTTCGGGCGTCTTATGATGTCACTAATAGTATCTGCTTTAACATGCGACAGCTGAGTATGCGTTGGCGGGAACCGAATCGTTTGAAGCAATACAAGCGCGGTGATGTAGAGAACAATCAGGACAGAAAAAGCACTCGTATATAAACCATCGTCTGACCATTGTTGCGAATACACCGCTAAGTTCGGACCGAGAATAGCCGCTAATACCCCACCCGCCATAGATATTGAAATTGCTCTGTGTCTTGCCGATTCTTCACACACTTCTATTGCAGCAAAACGATAGAGCGTGCCAAAGCCGATTCCGACACCGAGCAAAAACGTAGAAAAACAGAATAGATAAAAGGTTTGTTGGCTTAACGCGTACGTCGCCAAACTTGCGCCCACGATGCCGATGAGGTTACCTAGGCTAAAGCCCAAACGACGACCGAGTTTCCCCATAATCAATGATGCAGGTATCGTTGCCGCCATTAAACCGAGAAACTGCAGTGCGACAGGCAAAGTAATAAAGCTCGGTGACGGGGCAAGTGTTTTGCCAATGAGCGCGATCACCGAGATCAAGAGAATGTTTCCTGTCATCAAGAGTGCTTGGCACAACGATAACAACCATACGTTACGATTCAAATCCATTTCCTTTGGTTAAAATTCCTTCAAACAACATATAGGAAAGACCGCGTAATAGAAAGAGATGCGATTAATTCTCAATAAAAAGAGCCAGAGACATAGTGCCTCTGGCTCTTTAAGTACTCGCTTGTTAAAAATGTTCTTGCTGCTGAGCTTATTTGCTACGGCGCGCCTTTACTGCTTCAGAAAGCTGACGAAGTACCGTTTCTGTATCGTCCCAGCCGATACATGCATCAGTAATCGACTGACCGTAAGTTGCCGCTTTACCATCCACTAAATCTTGGCGGCCTTCAACCAAATGAGACTCGATCATCACGCCAAAGATTGCATCTTCACCACCAGCGATTTGCTCTGATACATCATCAGACACAAGCATTTGACGTTTGAACTGCTTAGAGCTGTTCGCGTGGCTAAAATCGATCATCACTTTCTTCGGTAGACCTGCCGCGTCCAACTCGTCTTTGATTTGAGCAACGTGTGCTGCACTGTAGTTTGGTTCTTTACCACCACGTAAAATGATGTGGCAGTCTGGGTTACCTGCGGTTTCAACAATCGCTGAATGACCGTACTTCGTTACCGATAGGAAATGGTGAGAAGCGCTTGCAGAACGAATAGCATCACTCGCGATTTTAATGTTACCGTCAGTACCGTTTTTGAAACCAACCGGGCAAGAAAGACCAGAAGCAAGTTCGCGGTGAACTTGCGATTCCGTCGTGCGTGCACCAATCGCGCCCCAGCTGATCAAATCCGCAACGTATTGAGGCGTAATCATGTCTAGGAATTCACTCGCTGTTGGTAGGCCCATGTCAGTGAGATCCAAAAGCAGCTTACGTCCAATACGAAGACCGTCATTTAGCTTAAATGTGTCGTTCAGGTATGGGTCGTTGATCAAACCTTTCCAGCCTACTGTCGTGCGTGGTTTTTCAAAGTAAACACGCATCACAACTTCCAGTTGCTCACCAAGTTCATCACGCAACACTTTCAGCTTTTTGCCGTATTCAACTGCAGCTGCAGGGTCATGGATAGAGCAAGGACCAACGATCACAAGTAAACGATCATCTTTTCCTTCAAGAATATTGTGAATGGCATTACGGCAATCAAAAGTGGTCGAAGAAGCGGTTTCGGTCGCTGGGAACTTCTCTAGAACTGCAACAGGGGGCAATAACTCTTTTACTCTATTAATTCTTACATCATCAGTTTGAAACATTACTTCTACTTCCTGGTTGTTATTTCCGACCCAATTTTTGCCAACTGTACTCATTGCAACATTGTTCACAAAGTGAGCAGCAACAAGGGCTCCGGTGATTATCTGTCTATCGTTCCAATTAACTTATCGGCTTCCCCATAGACTTGCAATCACTTTTTGCAAATAAATGCAAACAAATTACAACCGTTAACTATCTCGCACATCGTAAAATAATGTTTACACGAAAAAGTTCAAAATAATCATCAATTTTCTTATGACACTAAAAATCTTTACTACAATGTAAGAAATATCAGAAGTTTGTGAGGTGTTATTGGGTAATAAATGTTGATCAAGTTCAAAGATATTGTTGCTTGATGTGAAATCATTAGAATATTGAACTAATTTCTTATAAACGCTGGTTTTTTCTAAATTTTTGATAAAACAAAGTAGAAGTTAATATGCAATCAATACAAGGAAACATTATGAACAAAGTAGCAATTGCAGTAGCAGCAGTGGTAGCTGGTAGTAGCGCGCTTTTAAACTCTGCTCAAGCTGAAATGTATATCGGGGGCAAAGTGGGCATGACTACACTTGACGATGCTTGCTATCTAAATAGCCCTTGTGATGATGAAGCTTTTGGTGCCGGACTACATATCGGTTATGACTTTACCGATTTCATCGGTCTAGAGTACGGTGTCGATTTCTTAGGCGACTACAAAGCGAACTTTAAGTCAGGAGCTAGTACAGTTGATACGATCGACGGCAATTTAACGGCTTTAACACTTGCACCTAAATTCAACTGGCATCTAAACGATTCTTGGAACTTATTCGCTAAGATCGGTGGTGCGTACATGATGTCTGAAGACGAAAAAGATTTCGTTGCAACAGGCTCACTAGGTGCTGAATATTCGATTGATAGAAACTGGAGTGTTCGCGCTGAGTACCAACGTTACCAAGATATGTCGGATGACGTTTGGGACGATATGGACGCAAACTTCTTCGGTATCGGCGTTAACTACAAATTCGCGGCTGCGCCAGTGGTTGCTGCTGTTGTAACAGAAGAAGTAGTTGAGCCAGATCCAGAACCAGTACTAATGAGCAAAGTTCACAAAGAAGAGTACGGTACAGGCACGTTTGAGTTCGACAGTGCGAAACTTACTGAGTCTGTTTCTGAACGTCTAGACAACTTTGTTTCATTCCTAAACGAATACCCACAAGCTCAAGTTGAAATCACAGGTTACACTGATAGCTCAGGTCCTGCGGCTTACAACCAAAAACTGTCTGAGCGTCGTGCTCAAGCTGTGGCAGATTACATCACTGGCGCTGGTATCGATGCTGATCGCCTGACAGTGAAAGGTATGGGTGAAGAGAATCCAGTAGCTGACAACAGCACTCGTGAAGGTCGTGAGAAAAACCGTCGCGTAGAAGTTGTGGTTCCTTCGTTCGAATACCAAGAGATGGTTCAACCATAATCTGAATGTTCACACATTCTCATCAAAAGGGGTGCGCTTGCACCCCTTTTCACTTTCAGGATTTTTGGACTTTTATGATGGAAATAAAATCAAGAAATGAAGATTCAAGCATCATCCATCGATAGTAAGCACTTATCTCTTCGGATAAAAAACGAGATTATTTCCTTCGACCATGACACAGTCCATCCCAGCAGAATGAGCTGCACGTTTACCCAATTCTGTATCTTCAAAAACCAGACAGTTTTGCGCGTCAATCCCTAATCTATCTGCGGCTAATAGAAAAGTATCCGGACATGGTTTGTGATTTTCGACATCACTAGCCGTCACAACGGCATCAAGCTTGTCGATCAACCCTGCATGACTGAGCAGACGCATCGCACTTTCTCGCTGACTTCCCGTTCCGACCGCAATTTTCTTTTGGCCTAAATATTCGTCAAGAACAATGCCTGTGCACTGGATGACCTCGCCCTGCAATTCCATCTCGGCAAACGTCTCCATTTTGAATTTTGAAACCGTTTGAGGATCTAGAGATAACCCATAATGACGATTCAACTCAGCAACAATTTTAAAACTCGGCATTCCGCCTAAGCTGTGTAACCACTCCTGACAAAAGGGAAAATCAAATCGGTCAGCCGTTGCTTGCCAAGCCGCAAGGTGGGCAGGCATGGTATCAATCAAGGTACCATCCATATCGAAGATGAATCCTTCGTATGGCCTAAAATCAATCGTGCTCATGTCTTTTCTTCTATTTGTACATCTGTAGTGTTAATTTATCAGCTCTTTCAATCGTCCTTATCGGCATTTGCTTATCATGCTCAAAATTTCGAACTCCGTCACACTTCAAGAATGGGAAATACAATTAACGCCCATTAGAGCTCAAGGAAATGGCGGACAGAACGTTAACAAGGTAGCGACTGCCATACATCTGCGCTTCGATATACACCATTCAAGTTTACCGGAATTCTACAAAGAGCGATTACTTGCACTTTCTGATAGCCGTATCACTAAAGATGGTGTGGTGATCATTAAAGCGCAACAGTTTCGCACACAAGAAAAAAACAAAGAGGATGCGCTAAATCGCCTACAAGAGTTGATTAAAGCTGCCGCCTTACAAGATAAGAAGCGCATTAAAACAAAACCAACCCGCGCTTCACAACGCCGCCGACTTGATAGTAAGAACAAGCAGGGGGCAAAATAACAGCAACGTAAAAAGGTGCTGTATTAAGGCATGTCACTTTCACGACATGTTAGTTGAACAACGTTTGCTAGCCCTTGGAAATCTGATTGGATTTCTCTTTTTTAGTCACTTATTCAGGAAACAACAATATGACTATTAGGCAAAAACTCTACTTCCTCGGAGTTATCGCCATTTTAGGCATTGTGACCCTTTTGGGTACCTCATCTCATTTCGCAAATCAGAGCAATGAACTCAACCACGCAGTAAAACTTGTCGGTGATTTAGAAATACGCTTACTCAACTTGCGACGTAATGAGAAAGACTTTTTACTTCGCAGCAATGTCAAATACTTAGATAAATTTGATAGCAATGTTGATAAGTTTTTAAGCACCGAGAAAGAGCTCGCTCAAATCCTAAACCGATACGACCTACCCTCAAGTCAGCGTTTCAAACAGGATTTACTCGCTTATCAAAAAGGTTTCCAAGCATTAGTTTCCGCTTCTCAAAAGTATGGCCTAGACAAAGAAAGTGGCATTCTTGCGCGTTACGAAAACCTGCTACTTGAAGCAAAGAAAAGCGCCGACCATCAGCAAATCCTTTCTCTTATCCAGTTTGATAATGCGGTGAAAATGGGCGAATTTGACGCAAGCAAACTGTCTGACCTATACGTTCCAGAACTGTTAGAGTCAGCGAAACAACTTGCAGCTCAAAAACAAGTCATTGGTGTGGCGTACAACAAAGGTTTACTGGGCGAAACTCGCGCGCTATCTCACGCCGTGGAAGAGCAGTTTGAAGCTTTCTCATCATCGATTGATTCTGCCGCAACCCAACGCGATGAAAAAATGGCAAGCATCAAGCAAGCCATTACGGCGTTCATCTTAGTAGTGATTTTTGCGCTGATTTGGCAAATTTCTCGCTCTATCAACGTTCGAGTTGGCAGCTTGCTAGCAACGATTAAAAACATCAGCGAAAGCAATAACATGGGCTTGCGCTCTGATCTTGCTGGTAAGGATGAACTATTTGATATCAGCCACCACCTCAACGATCTGCTCGAAAAGCTAGAGCGTTTGATCCACAACACACAAGAAAAATCGATGCAGTTAACAGCGAGCACGGACAACATGCATCGTGAGCTTGAAGGTGTTATGGAACAGTTCCACGCACAGACTGATCACACCGCCTCTATGGCGACGGCCGTGCAGCAGATGGTTGCCACTATCGGTGAAATTTCTGAAAGTACATCGGTTGCGGTTGAAGGTGTTCACCAAGCCGCGACTAACGCCGAACAAGGTCGCTCTGTCGTAGAAATGACCGTGACGAATGTTGGCCAGCTGACGGGTATTCTATCGAACAGCCAACAGTCTATCGGCTCATTGAACCAACACGTCGATAAAATTGGCGGTGCGGTGAACATCATTCAAGACATTGCTGAACAAACGAACTTGCTTGCACTTAACGCGGCTATCGAAGCGGCTCGAGCGGGTGAGCAAGGACGTGGATTTGCCGTGGTTGCAGATGAAGTTCGCGCTCTTGCGAGCCGTACACATCAATCAACGGAAGAGATCACGCGAGTGGTGATGGACATCCAAGCGCAGATGTCGATGGTGGTTTCCGATATTGATCAATGTAACGAACAAGGTCAGCAAACCCTGAGTGCATCTGAACAATTAGACGCAAGCCTCCAGCAAATCATCACGGACATGCACGCGATTCAAGGCAACTCAGAGCGCATTGCTTCTGCGATTGAAGAGCAAGGCATTGTGATGAACCAAGTTAGCGACTCAATCACTGAGCTGAACGTCATCTCTGAAAACAACATGCACTCCGCGCAAGAATGTTTGCATGAAGTGAACTCAGTGTCGGCTCAAGCACACGATATGGATGAAGCGGTAGCCGAGTTTAAGACTCGCTTAAAGTAATCTACTAGTAGATTCGTTAATCCAATAAGAAAGCCCGAAGCGAATGAATGCTTCGGGCTTTTTGTTTTCTATTTAGGCTCAGTATCAGCTCAGCCCAAATCGTGTCGGTAGTTATTCATCATCAAGCGGCACAAGCTTTGTATTGCCGCCATGAATCTTCTCACGTTGTCTCTGTACCAGAGCGTAGAAGCCCGGAATCAAGAACGTACCCGCAAGAAGCACACATAATAGACCACCAATCAGAGACACTCCGAGCGAGTTTTGACTCACATGACCCGCGCCAGCGGCGAAGATCAACGGGAAAATCCCCAAGATAAACGACCAAGACGTCATGTTCACCGCACGAAAACGTAGCGTACCGCCTTTTACGGCTGCGTCATCGATGGCAACGTCTTTCTCTTCACGCTCTTGCTTCGCGAACTCCACAATCAAAATGGCGTTCTTCGCAGCCAAGGCTATAAGGAGAACGAGACCAATCTGAGCGTACAAGTTTAATGGTGTGCCCGTTAAGTTCAGCGCAAGGAAGGAGCCTAGCGTTGCAACAGGTACCACCAAAATGATCGCCAAAGGAATACTCCAACTTTCGTACTGCGCCACCATGAACAAGTAAATGAAGATCAACGCCAACGCAAATGCGTAAATGGCTTGGTTCCCGGCAAGCACTTCTTGGTACGCCATGCCTGTCCATTCGTAGGTATAGCCCTGTGGTAGAACTTCAGCAGCAACGCGTTCCATCGCTGCAATTGCATCACCACTTGAGTAACCCGGAGCTGGTTGGCCTTGAATGATGGCACTACGGTACATGTTGTATCGCCATGCCACATCAGGTTCGAATACTTGCTCGTAGCTGACTAGCGTGCTTAATGGCACCATTTCCCCCATCGAAGAGCGAACATGGAAACGTTCCAAATCTTGCATGCCACTACGGTGTTGACTGTCCGCTTGCATGGTTACGCGGAAGTTCTTACCAAACATGGTGAAGTCATTCACGTAAAGCGAACCTAAGTTGCCTTGCAAAGTTTGGAAGATAGACGACAGCGAAATGCCAAGTTGTTGCGCTTTCTCGCGGTCAATATCCACATAGTAATGCGGTACGTTCGCGCGGAATGTACTAAAGGTGTACGCGATCTCAGGAGCTTGGTTTGCTGCCTGAATCATCTCCCCCATCACCATCGACAAGTCAGTGCGACTACGACCTAACGTATCTTCCAATACAAATTCAAAACCGGAAGCAGCGCCCATCCCCGGAACGGCAGGCGGCCCCATCGCAAACACGACAGCTTGAGGTAATTCCATTGCAGCTCGACCATTGATGCGAGCTGCTATCGCATTGGCAGAATGTTCACCACCTAGCGAGTTACGCGTTTCCCAATCATGCAACTTGATGAACAGCGAAGCACCGTTTGACGCCGCAGCTCCAGTCATAAACGAAAAGCCGTTTGCAACCGTTACGCCATCTACACCGGGTTCTTCCTCGATCATTTTCATCAAGTCGCTCGTCACCTCTTCTGTACGAGACAGAGAAGCAGAATCAGGCAACTGAACGTTGACCAGCAAAATACCTTTATCTTCTTGAGGAACGAATGCCGTTGACGTCGTCTTCGCGAAGAAAGACACCGCAGCAACCGCAACGATGAAGAACGTAACCAATAACAGAGATTTCTTAACAAGGAAGCCTGCAACTTGGCCGTAACGCGTAGTAACACGCTCTAGACCACGGTTGAATGCTTGGAACCAGTTAGCCGTGTTGCCGCCACCTTGTTTTAATACCAATGAACAAAGAGCCGGTGACAGCGTTAGCGCGTTGATTGACGAAATCACAACCGAAATACAGATCGTCAATGCGAACTGACGATACATGATGCCAGTAATACCCGGAAGCATCGCGACAGGTAGGAATACCGCCAACAGAACCAACGTTGAGGTAATGATTGGCCCAGTCACCTCTTTCATCGCTAGCAACGTTGCTTTACGAGGTGAAATGGTTGGATCTTTCGCCATCGTGGTATCAACGTTTTCGATAACCAGAATCGCGTCATCCACCACGATACCAATCGCGAGAATCAAACCGAACAAGGTTACCGTGTTGATGGTGAATCCTGTCGCTTGCATGATGGCAAACGTACCAATCAACGAAACTGGAATCGCGACCACTGGAATTAACGTTGCTCGCGCACTGCCCAAGAATAGGTAGGTTACGGCAATAACCAGTAGAATCGCTTCGACAAGTGTTTTTACCACGCCTTTGATCGACTCAGCGACGAACACAGTCGTGTCGTAGCTGGTTTCGTAAGTCATACCTTCAGGGAAGTTTTCGCTCAAGCGTTCAAGCAGTTCCATTACCGCTTTACCACTTTCTAATGCGTTTGCATCAGACTGAAGTGACAGAGCGACAATCGAAGCATCTTGTCCACGGAACTTACCGTTACCATCGTAGAACTTCTTACCCAGTTCAACACGTGCAACATCTTTTAGATAAACCGTAGAGCCATTTGGATTGGCACGAAGAACAACGTTTTCAAACTCGCTCACACTTTCTAAGCGACCTTTCGTCACTAGGTTAAACTGCACTTCTTGCGGGTTATTGTACGGCGCGGCACCAACACGGCCAGCAGCAACCTGGACGTTTTGCTCCGCTAAAGCAGCATATACATCCGATGTCGTTAGCTTGAGGTTGGCCATTTTTTCTGGGTCCAACCACACACGCATCGCGTATTCACCACCACCAATTACATTTACTTCGCTGATGCCTTTCGCACGCGCCAACTGATCTTTTACGTTCAAGTTGATGTAGTTAATTAAGAATTGGTCATCGTACTTGCCGTCTGGTGAATAGAAGTTCAGAACCATCAATAGGTCAGGAGAACGCTTTTTCACCGTCACGCCGACCATGCGCACTTCCTGAGGCAGTTTTGACTCAATCTGTGACACTCGGTTTTGCACGTTCACCTGCGCCATATCTGGGTCGGTACCAACATCAAACGTAACGTTTAAGCTGTACGAACCATCGTTAGCACTTTTCGAAGACATGTAAATCATGTTTTCTACGCCGTTCACCGATGTCTCTATCGGATCGGCGATGGCCTGTTCAACCACTTCGGCACTTGCGCCAGTGTAGTACGCCGTTACGCTAACCGACGGTGGACTAATTTGCGGATATTCAGCCACTGGCAAAATCGCTAGCGAAATGGCACCAGCCAACGTCAGGATGATCGAAATGACCAGCGCGAACTTAGGTCTTTGTATAAAGAAACGACTTAACATGCGACCTCCTACTGTTTGTCTTCAGTTGGAGTTTGAACACGCACTTCTACGCCATTACGAACACGCTGTAGACCTTGTGTGATAACAGCTTCACCTTTCTCAAGACCTTCGCGAATGATAATGCCCTGCTCGACTTGCGGGCCAAGTTCTACATTGCGACGTTCAGCGACGTTGCCTTCCGTTGTCACCATCACGAAGTCACCTTCTAGGTCAGTTTGCACCGCACGACGAGGCACGACGATGACATCTCGCGTATTCTTATCACGTAAGTTGACTTTGATGTGCTGGCCCGGAAGCAGTTTGTGTTCTGGGTTTGGCACCAACGCACGCATAGCAATCGTGCCTGTTTTGGTATCAATACGGTTGCCCAAGAAATCAAGCTGACCTAGGTGTTCGAAAAACCGGCCGTTTTCTAGCTCTAGTTGCACTTCCACACCGTTCGACTCGGCCGAACCATCGCCTTTAATTCGATCCATGCCCATCGCTAAACGCTCACGTTCACTGACGCTAAACGAAGTGTGCACAGGGTCTAGGCTCACGAGCGTCGTCAGCACACCTGAAGATGGAGAAACCAGATCACCAGTACTCACTTTAGTGTCGCTAATACGACCACTAAACGGCGCTCGGATTTGCGTGTACGAAAGGTTGACTTCTGCAAGTTTAAGCTGTGCATTCGCGGCTTCTAGTTCTGCACGCGCGCCTAGCAATGTTGCTGTCAACGCATCAAATTCCGATTGGGAGATGCTTCCACGAGGAAGCAGGTTTTTACCACGTTGGTGATCAAGCTCTGCCTTTTTAAGCGAAGCTTTTGCTTGTGCTAACGCTGCTTTCGCACTTGCCACTTGTGCTTCAAAAGAAGAAGGTTCAATAGAATAAAGAAGCTGACCTTTTTCTACCATTTGTCCTTCTTCAAAATGACGAGCTTGTAAATAGCCTGAAATCTGTGCTGTGATATTGGTATCTTCTACCGCCTCAATGCGACCGATATATGATTTACTCGGTTGGTAGTCGATTACCGTGACATCCTGAGTTACGACAAGAGGCGCTTGGCTCTCTCTTTGGGCATTATTCGCTTCTCCGCATCCTGCAAGGATAGCTGTAGCCGCCATTAATGCGACAAGTGGTTTCTTTTGCATGTATTTACCGTCTTTATAGAACAGGATATTGTTGAAAACACACTAACCTTACAGACAGTAGATTCCGAATTCTCCTACATAAATTGTGTAAAATGTTTCTAAATGTAATTAATTGAAACGAGCCGAAATAAAGTTGATGCATTTGAAATCATTTTCAGATCTTCATTCACCCCACAATATAAGCAACCTCTAATCATCAATGTGATGTATGACTCATTCGTTTGCAATTTTGACCAATAAACTCATCAATAAAGGCGGAATTGTTGCTTAGAGCTGAACAAACTCTCCCCGATTAACCATGAAAACGAATCGCTTTCACTGTAATGCTCGTATTTCGACTATTTTTTTAAAAAAAATGGGTTATCATTCAGATAATTCAAAGCCTTCGACCGAGAGGATGAGCATGATTTCTAAATGGGCGAAACGTTTTTACCAAATGGCTGAACTGGTGGCGTCTTGGAGTAAAGACCCTTCAACGCAGGTAGGTGCGGTGATCACTAAACAGAACCGCATTGTTTCTGTTGGCTTTAACGGTTATCCACACGGTGTTTCGGACAGTGTAGACACCGACGAACGTGAACTGAAATACTTAAAAACTCTGCATGCAGAAGAGAACGCAATTCTCTTTTCAAAACGCGATTTGGATGGTTGTGACATTTGGGTAACGCACTTCCCGTGCCCAAACTGCGCTGCAAAGATCATTCAAACAGGTATTTCGCGCGTTCACTGCCCAGAACAGTCTGAAGACTTTCTATCTCGCTGGGGAGATAAAATCCAAGTGAGCCAAGATATGTTTGATCAGGCGGGTGTTGAGGTAGATTGGCTACCGCTAGACGACATCAATTTCGAGGATAAAGACGTTCGTTAGTCCTTCCCAAAACTACAAAGCCCAGACACACAAATTGTCTGGGCTTTTTTGTATCGATGTCACCCATTCAATTGAATTGAGTGGGTGAACGTTCCATCAACCGTGTTTTTTAGCGGTAAGTTCAGCGATTTTTACAATCACAAGGACAGATTTTTCCATCATCTCTACAGAGATAAATTCATGGATACCATGAAAGTTGAAACCACCGGTGAAGATGTTAGGGCAAGGCAATCCCATAAAGGATAACCGCGCGCCATCCGTACCACCACGAATCGGTTTGATCAACGGTTCAACATCACAAGCTTCCATTGCCTGTTTCGCTAATTCGATAATGTGAGGGTACGGCTCAACCATTTCGCGCATGTTGTAGTAACTGTCGGTAATGTTAAGTTCGACAGAACCGTGTTTCAGACCTGCGTTCATTTCATCGACAAGTTTTTGCATTAGCGCCTTACGCTCTTCTAACCCTTCACGGTCAAAATCGCGAATGATGTAACCAAGCTCACTGCGGGCGATACCCAGTTCTCCCGATTTCAGATGGAAGAAACCCTCATACCCATCGGTAGTTTCAGGGGTTTGGTCTGCTGGCATTTTAACTTGGAATTGCGCCGCTAAATTCATCGCATTGACCATTTTGCCTTTAGCCGTACCTGGATGAACGCTTACGCCATGGAAAATCACATCGGCGCTTGCCGCATTGAAGTTCTCATATTCAAGTTCGCCTTGTGGCCCACCATCGATAGTGTAAGCCCATTTCGCGCCAAACTTCTCAACATCAAACAAATCTGCACCACGACCGATTTCTTCATCCGGCGTAAAACCGATACAAATGTCACCATGAGGAATGTCTGGATTCTCAATCAACATCGCGATCGCAGACAAAATTTCTGCGATGCCCGCTTTGTTGTCCGCGCCAAGCAACGTTGTGCCATCGGTGGTAATCAAATTGTGGCCGTGTAGGTTGTGCAAGTCCGGGTACTGAACCGGAGACAACACTTCGTCTCCCAACCCAAGAGCAATATCGCCACCTTGATAGTCTTCAACAAATTGCGGATTTACATTCTTACCAGACGCATCTGGTGCAGTATCCATGTGGGCGATAAAGCCGATTGGTGGAACATCGTAATCAACATTCGACGGCAGTTTTGCCATCAAGTAACCGTGTTCATCTAAAGTCACATCGCTCAAACCAAGATCTAGCATCTCTTGTTTCAACAACTCTGCAAAAACGAGTTGGCCAGGTGAGCTTGGGCATTGGGCAGCATGGGGATTTGATTGGGTGTCAAACGTGACGTAGCGAAGGAATCTTTCGACTAAATGCTTCATATTTATTCTCATTGTTCTAAGCGATAAACACCAGACTACGCATCGCACTCAAACAAACCGGCAATACTAAGGTTTGCCTAACATAGGTAGCTCAGACGAATGAACTCCAATTACTCTGAATGAGTTCGGCTACCTAA
Organism: Vibrio sp. GLN_1; assembly: GCF_043106015.1. Taxonomy (NCBI): domain Bacteria; kingdom Pseudomonadati; phylum Pseudomonadota; class Gammaproteobacteria; order Vibrionales; family Vibrionaceae; genus Vibrio; species Vibrio sp. GLN_1. The sequence goes on along the minus strand of NZ_JBICMD010000036.1, from coordinate 368,721 downwards.
TGTTATTTAAATGCGAGGCCGCCTAGTGCCCGTAATAAACCTCACTCCATGTTACGCTCTTAGCTCAATAAGAATTTGCTTTGAATCATTTTTTCATCAGAAAGTCTCGGCTCAGCCTGGTATACATAACAATAACCATTTGTTTTCAATATGTTTAATCTTGAAGTTCTTCTGCTAACACTCGCCATTCTTTGACTTTATTGCGGAAGTGGAACCACTGTTTATCGGTCATGGACTTCGCTACGTTTAACATCAATTGATCCACTAACCCAAGGTTGTGATCGATATTCTCGGATAGTTGCTCGCTATAATAGCTTTCCGGCTCGAACAATAGCTGCATAAATACTTGTTGATAGACAACACTGTTGGACTGATTTTCGAAAAGGTATTCCAACTCTTGATATATTGAAGCGCGATAATTTCGCCAAAGTGGACTATTCAAAATCGTTTGCTGGGAAATTTGTTTTGCGTACCGTTTTTGATCGCTATTCAATTCCCCAATCCATTCTTCCATCCACTCCTCTGTATTCTCTAAAATAATCTCTCTGATCTCTGCTTCGGTTTTATCCGCATATTTTGCGTTTCTTTCTTGATAGTCCTTTCGCACGTTTTGCAAAAATTCTTGTTGTTGCTTTGGCGTCAGTTGTAAGCTCAAAGAGAACAAATCTGGCGCCGATCTCGACACTATACGGTCATAGTGCGCTTTCATTTTTTCTCGGTTTTGCTGCAAAAACGCAAGAGTAATATTGTTTGCATTAATATTCTCAAGCTCTTTTAAGTGATCGATATATAACGGTAATTCTTCTTTCTTATGCCAATCTGCTAATAGCAATAGTCGCTCTTCTAACAATGTTTCTTGTTCATCGTTAAGCGATACGTAGTCATCTAAATATTCAATAACAAACCAATCGATGTTGCTATATAGAAACTTTTTCGTACATCCGGCCAGTAAAATAACCAACAAGAACACGAATCCGTATTGAAGAACTTTATTGAATAAACTCGATAATTTAATCACTTATTCGTATTCCCTTTTCTATTGATTAAGTTCTATACTCAACTTGTATCACTTAATATTGCGGCAAACTTACGCCAGTGTGACAATTGCTCATTGCCACCCTCATAGTATATAGAGTTTGAAATTAACTTTTTGATCACAACTATCCGCAAAAAAGTGAGTTAAAGCGCATTTATCGGTCAATTTTTGTACCGAACAGCGCTCCCTATAACGGCATATTATTTGCATGGATGATTTTAGGATAGGTTATGGAGGCGAAGTATGGCAGCCGCTGAGCAACTTGATACCAGTGTAGAATATGAAATTCGATATTTCGAACAGGGGAAAATGCACAGTATGATCGTCGTCGCCGAAAATAAAAAGGTGGCGCATCAGTATTATCTGGAGTGCGGCAAGCACAACAGTGACTTGTATTCTATTCGCCCAGACAAATGAAAAAACCGCCTTTAATGGCGGTTTTTTCATTTCTGCTTTACTAAAAATTATTTAATAATCAAAAGATAAGGTCGCAACACAGCGATGACAGCATGATTATTTGATATCTCCGAAGCGTTCTAAGTAAAGTACCGTTGCCGCCGTGCGAGAAGGTACTTGAAGCTTCTTAAGTAGGCTCTTCATGTGTACTTTTACCGTCGATTCAGAAATAAACAAACGATCGGCAATCTGCTTATTACGGAAGCCTCTTGCCACCTCTCGCAGTATTTGCGTTTCGCGATCCGTTAGCGAATCAAAAACATCTTCATGATCAGAGCGTTCACTCAAATACTTGGCAACCTCTTGACTGTATGCCTTGTCACCCTGATGGGCCTGTTTGAGTAGCTCAACAAGCTCATCCGGCTCTGTATCTTTTAACAAGTAGCCATCCGCGCCACTGCGTACAATCGCTTCAATATCCGCAGGGCTGTCTGAAACGGTCAGAATAACAATCCTCGCCTCACAACCATCTGCTCGCAGCGCTTTTAACGTATCCAGCCCAGACATACCTTTCATGTTGAGATCTAGCAGTACCAAATCGAGCTCAAGCTCATGCGCTTTTGCGACTGCATCTGCGCCATTGCTTGCTTCTGCAACGACTTCAAACTCTGGCTCAAAGCTCAGGAGTTGATGGATACCACGTCGCATCAGTGGATGATCATCCACCAGCATTACTTTACACACTGTCAAAGTTTACTTCCTTACTGTGTTGGAATTCGAGTTTTACGGTGCACCCTTTGTTTATTGATGCTTCAATCTGTAGATCGGCGTGCAGTCTCGCTGCTCGCTCTTGCATGATCGTCATACCGTAATGATTAATTTTTTCGTCCTGATGTTCAAAGCCTACCCCGTCATCGGAGACGGTTACTGTGACTTTCCCATCACAATCAAGACATTGAATATGTATATGGTCAGCTTGCGCATGCTTAATCGCATTCAGTGCCGCCTCTCTGATCAACTGTAGTAAATGGACTTGTTGATGCGCATCTAATTCCGTCGATGAAAGTCTATTTTTCAACGTAATTTCTGCCGTTGTTTGCTCATTAAGCGTTTCAACCATATCTTGCAGTGCTTGGCCAAAACTGCCTTCTTTGATCGTCAGACGGAATGTTGTTAACAGCTCACGTAACTGGGTATAAGCAGCCGACAAGCCCGTATCCAGCTCTGCAATCACTTGATTGGCTTGAGCGATAGCCTTTTCGTCAGGAAGATTTTTCACGCTTCTCTTTAATAAAGCGACCTGAATTTTCAAATAGGATAACGCTTGAGCCAAAGAGTCGTGAAGTTCGCGAGCAATGGTCGCGCGCTCTTCCATCAACAAAATTTGCTCTGCTTGACGCTGTGCGCGATTGTAATACACCGCTCGCGAGAGAATTTGTACAAAGTTGTCAATTAGCGTCTCGTTCGGGCACGGTAAGCCTGCTTTCCAATATAGAGAACCGAGATGTTCGCCATCTAACGTTAAAGGTTCTGCATGACATTCATCATCACAATCATGGCAGCACTCTTCCCCTTCCGTAAGGATCCAATTAGGCTCTCCCAACTGTTCGATTTCAAGCTTCACCGCTTTAATGCCTTCTAAGCTCGCAATGTGCTTCAAAATCGCCTGGAAATTATCCTGATTAATGCGCGATGCCGTGAGCTCTTTTGAGGAATCATAAAGCACTTCTAAAGACTGATTCGCATGTTGTAACTTGCGAGTTTTCTCGTCTACCGCCTGTTCCAATCCACGATAGAGCTTACCGAGGTCTGTCGCCATCCGATTAAAGGTGCGCGTGAGTATGCCCATTTCGTTGTCACTTGACACCGCTAAATTGATATCAAAAGAGCGATTTTTAATTCGTTCACTTGCAAATACTAGTGCACGCAGCGGCCTCACGACTTCCAAACGGATAAAGTGGACAACAAACATACTGGCGCAAAGAATGCCGCCCAGCCCTAACCCGCCAATCCAAGCTAAGTTGATGAGCTTCTGCTCAGAAAAGTTTTGCAGCTTAAACACAAAGTCGTCGATCTGCTGAACAAAGCCCGCGACCAAGAGTTGATATTGGCTTGGGTCCTCCCCTCTCAACACCGATTTTAACTCGTGCCATCGCATGATTAAGCGATAGTAATCGTGAGTGATGTCTTCCGGCACAGACCAATGCTGAAGTGCTTTCATCGAAGGCGAGTAAATCGAGTGCTCAAATGCGTCAATATGTGAAGAATAATCAACAGATCGAATCTGAATGTCGTGTGCTAAACGATAACTTTGCATGCGCATCGACCCCGCCACGTTGACGGCTTCTGCGTCATTTAGGCTTGACGCAAGGGTAAAAATAGCAAAGCCAGTCGTTGCTACTGATAACAACAAAATCAGAAGCATCGCGGACGCAATCGTGCGCGTTACTGACTTTTTCACATTTTTAAACAATCAGAGTTCCTCGCCTATTAATTGTCCAACTTGTACACGCAATGAACCCATTGACTTTCAACTTTATCAATATGTGATCACCTGCGATGGAATTTATTGATCCAAAACAATATTGCATCTCAATTACCTCCTAAGAGGTATTTATACAAATATGTCAAAAACTACAATTTCGTTAGCTTTAATGACAGTTTATTAATGAAAATTGTGGACTATGCTTAGTTTGGGTTCCAAGTTTCGAGGTGACTAAGTGGTAGACCTTTCCAGAAGAAGACTCTTTGCAAGAAAAACGCATACCGATAACGCCGTTCGCCTACCTTGGTTAGCCCGACCAGAACAGTTCACGGATGGTTGTACTCGTTGCGGAAAGTGCATTGACGCCTGCGAAACGAAAATTATAACCAAAAGTGACGGCGGATTCCCTTCAGTCGATTTTTCTATTGATGAATGTACGTTTTGCTATCAATGCGCAGATGTTTGTCCAGAGCCGCTCTTTTTAGCAGAAACCGAGCAACCTTGGCACGCAAAAGCAGTAATTAGTGATGACTGTTTAGCAAAGCAAAATGTCGAATGCAGAAGCTGTGGGGACATGTGCGACCCAATAGCAATCCAGTTCAAGTTAGAACTGGGAAAAGTAGCACAACCCAATTTAAACCTTGATGAATGCAACGGCTGCGGCGCATGTGTTTCTGTGTGCCCGACTTCATCCATCAATGTGAGCAATATAACAGCCTAAGCCGTATATACGGTAAACGGCAATAAATGAGAGAGCTATATGTCACTAAATGAAGTGCATATTTCAAGTTTAGTAGTGCACGTGCTGCCTGAGCATCTGGATGAAATTAAGACGCAAATTGAAACGTATGAAAACGCGGAAATTTACGGAGACAGTCCAGAAGGCAAAATCGTTGTGGTGCTTGAAACCGAAAACCAAGGTTTCATCACAGACACTATTGATGCCATTAACAATTTACCGAATGTTTTGAGCACAGTGTTGGTTTATCACCAAATCGAAACTGCGCTTGAAGAAACGGATGAAGAAGACACTGGAACACAACATTCCCAAATCGAGGGTGAAGTATGAAAATGACAAGACGTGCGTTTGTGAAAGCAAACGCGGCTGCATCAGCTGCTGCTGTCGCAGGTATTACACTACCAGCATCTGCAGCGAACCTGATTGCAAGCTCTGATCAAACCAAAATCACATGGGACAAAGCGCCTTGTCGTTTTTGTGGTACAGGCTGTTCTGTTCTTGTTGGTACTCAAAACGGCAAAGTCGTTGCTACTCAGGGTGACCCAGAAGCACCAGTAAACAAAGGCCTAAACTGTATCAAAGGCTACTTCCTTTCTAAGATCATGTACGGTCAAGACCGTCTGACTCAACCTCTTCTTCGTATGAAAGACGGCAAATACCACAAAGATGGCGAATTTACGCCAGTTTCGTGGGACGTTGCATTCGATATGATGGCAGAAAAATGGAAAGCATCTCTAGAGAAAAAAGGCCCGACTAGCGTTGGTATGTTTGGCTCTGGCCAATGGACTGTAATGGAAGGTTACGCGGCGGCGAAAATGATGAAAGCCGGTTTCCGTTCTAACAACATTGACCCTAACGCGCGTCACTGTATGGCGTCTGCGGTAGTAGGTTTCATGCGTGCTTTCGGTATCGATGAACCTATGGGCTGTTACGATGACTTCGAGAACGCTGATGCATTCGTGCTTTGGGGTTCGAACATGGCAGAAATGCACCCTGTACTATGGACTCGTATTACTGACCGTCGCCTGAGCCACCCTCATGTTCGCGTAAACGTACTTTCAACTTACTACCACCGTTCATTCGAGTTGGCAGATCACGGCTACATTTTTAACCCACAGTCTGACCTTGCGATTGCTAACTTTATCGCGAACTACATCATCGAAAACGATGCAGTCAACTGGGATTTCGTGAACAAGCACACGAACTTTACTCAAGCAGACACCGACATCGGTTACGGTCTGCGTGACGACGACCCGCTACAAAAAGCTGCGAAAAACCCTAACTCAGGAAAACTGACGTCAATCTCTTTCGAAGAGTACAAGAAGTCTGTAGCGCCATACACGGTTGAGAAAGCGTCTGAGATCTCGGGTGTTGAGAAAGAAAAACTGATTGAGCTTGCGAAACAATACGCCGATCCAAACACGAAAGTAATGTCACTTTGGACAATGGGTATGAACCAACATACTCGCGGCGTGTGGATGAACAACTTGGTTTACAACATCCACCTTCTAACCGGTAAAATCGCCACTCCGGGTAATAGCCCATTCTCACTAACTGGTCAGCCATCGGCGTGTGGTACAGCTCGTGAAGTTGGTACGTTTGCTCACCGTCTACCTGCGGACATGGTGGTTGCTAACCCTAAACACCGCCAAATCGCAGAAAAAATCTGGAAACTGCCTGAAGGCACGATTCCACCAAAACCAGGTTTCCACGCGGTACTTCAAGACCGTATGCTGAACGATGGCGTACTGAACTGTTACTGGGTTCAATGTAACAACAACATGCAAGCTGGTCCGAACATTAACACTGAACGTCTGCCAGGCTACCGTAACCCAGAAAACTTCATCGTTGTTTCTGACCCATACCCAACGGCTACCGCTCAAGCGGCTGACCTTATCCTTCCAACAGCAATGTGGATTGAAAAAGAAGGCGCTTACGGTAACGCAGAACGTCGTACTCAAGCTTGGTACCAACAAGTAGGCACGGTAGGCGACGCTAAGTCTGACCTATGGCAGGTAATGGAGTTCTCTAAACGCTTCAAGATGGAAGAAGTATGGCCAGAAGAACTTCTAGCGAAAGCGCCTCAGTACCGTGGCAAAACCATGTACGACATGCTGTTCAAAAACGGCCAAGTTGACAAGTTCCCGCTTGAAGAGGCACGTGAACTGAACGACGATTCGCACCACTTCGGTTTCTACGTTCAAAAAGGTCTGTTTGAAGAATACGCAACGTTCGGCCGCGGCCATGGTCACGACTTAGCACCATACGATGTGTACCACACCGTACGCGGTCTACGTTGGCCAGTCGTTGATGGTAAAGAAACACAGTGGCGCTTTAAAGAAGGCTCGGACCCATACGCGAAAGCGGGTTCTGGTTGGGATTTCTACGGCAATGCCGACGGTAAAGCGAAGATCATCTCTGCACCGTACGAAGCGCCACCAGAAGTGCCAGATTCAGAATTCGACCTATGGCTATGTACAGGCCGTGTTCTTGAGCACTGGCACACTGGTACCATGACTCGTCGTGTACCTGAGCTGTACAAAGCAGTACCGGATGCGGTTTGTTACATGCACCCAGAAGATGCGAAAGCGCGCAACGTACGTCGCGGTGAAGAAGTGGTTATCGCGAACAAACGTGGCGAAGTACGCGTTCGTGTTGAAACGCGCGGTCGTAACCGTCCGCCAAAAGGCTTGGTATTCGTACCGTTCTTTGATGCTCGTATTTTGATCAACAAGCTAATCCTTGATGCGACTGATCCTCTGTCTAAACAGACAGACTTTAAGAAGTGTCCAGTCAAAATCACTAAGGTTGCTTAACCGTCAAATCACGAACGTAAAGGCCGTCATAGCTGCGGCCTCATAAAGAATTTAAGCCATATAGGCGGAGATGAAATGATGAAAAAATTACTTGTCGCACTTTTATCTGTAGGTGCATTAGTAACAGGCATTGCGCAAGCAGAGTTGGACAATCCAGGAGGCACAGGTGGCCTTGAGTCGCTACGTGGAATGACTCAGCTGGAAGACACTCGCCCTGCAGACGAATTTAAAGATTTTCCGAAAGACCAAATCGTTGAAGACAGCTTTGTTTATCAGCCACCGTTGATTCCACATAGCATTCGTAGCTACGAAGTGTCACTGAACGCAAACAAGTGTCTTGCATGTCATAGCTGGAAAAACGCGAAAGAGTCTGGCGCAACAAAAATCAGTGTAACGCACTATGTAAACCGCCAAGATGCAGTACTTGCTGATGTCTCTCCTCGTCGTTACTTCTGTCTGCAATGTCACGTTCCACAAACCAATGCGAAACCGCTAGTGGAAAATGAATTCCAGTCAGTTGATTCACTTCAGTAGTTGAAACGCAAGTACTAAGAGGTCATTTATGAAAATACTTAAAGCGTTTTGGAAGAGGCTGAAGAACCCAAGTAAAGCTGCCGCTGGTGTGGTTTTATTCTTAGGCTTTGCCGGTGGTCTTCTGTTTTGGGGCGCATTCAACACGGGTATGGAAGCAACGAACACGGAAGAATTCTGTTCTGGGTGTCACGCACCTATCGTGAAAGAAATCCAAGAGACGATCCACTACTCTAACCGTTCAGGCGTTCGTGCAATCTGTTCTGACTGTCACGTACCACATGAATGGACAGATAAGATCGTACGTAAAGTTCAAGCGTCAAAAGAACTGTTTGCACACTACGTTCTTGGCACCATTGATACACCAGAGAAGTTCCAAGCTCGTCGTGGCCATCTAGCCGAGCGCGAATGGGCTCGTATGAAGAAGAATGACTCTCTAGAGTGTCGTAACTGTCACGAGTTTGATTACATGGACTACTCACAGCAGGGCTCGCGTGCTGCGGCTCAACACTCAACAGCATTAGCTTCTGGCGACAAGACCTGTGTAGATTGTCACAAAGGTATTGCTCACAAGCTGCCTGACATGAGTGGCGTTGAAGGCTGGCAATAAGGAGACAAACCATGAGTACTTTAGAATCTGTGATTTGGCATATCCTTGGATACAGCGCAATGCCAGTGATTATTCTTTCCGGCTTTGTAGGAGTAGCAGCAGTCTCTTTATGGCTACTCTCACTAGGTAAGGATAAAGAGGTTTAACCGCAAGGTTAGTTCATCTCTACCCCGTCAACTTTTTATTGCCTATTTTGTTGACACTAAGCGCCGAGCAAATGCTCGGCGCTTTTTTTTTGATAGCGTAATGATCGCTTATCCAACCATAAAAAAAGCGACCATGTAGGCCGCTAAAGATTACTGCTATAGGGAGTTTTAAGACTCTTTCACTGGCAGAACTTGCTTAACGTATTGTCCTGGCGCTTCATCAATCACTGGGTAATTTTCTGAGCCCACAGGGAATGGTTCAACCTGCTCTTGCGGGTTGTATTGCAATAACCATTCGTTCCAATGCGTCCACCAAGAACCCTCTTTGTGTTCTGCATTGCTCAACCACTCATCAGCTGAGTCATCAAGAGTGTCATTTAACCAGTAGCCATATTTGTTTTTAGCAGGATGGTTAACAATACCAGCAATATGGCCCGATTCGCCTAATACGAAGGTCTTATTGCCGCCAGTGTGCAATGCACCTCGGTATGTGCCTTGCCAAAGCGCGATGTGATCTTCTTTCGTCGACACAAAATAACTAGGAATTTTGATCTTGTTGAGATCAATCCACACTCCGCCAATTTTAACGCCTTTGTCTTGCACGAGTTTGTTCTCTAGATAGAGCTCACGAAGCAAGAAATTATGAGACGCGGCACTGACGTTGGTGCTATCGCTGTTCCAGTACAACAAGTCGAAATCAACCGGACTGTTACCTTTCAAGTAATTGTCGACGTAGTAGTTCCAGTACAAGCTGTTTTCACGCAACAAGCTGAATGTTACGCTCAGTGAACGACCATCCATGTAACCTTTTGCGTTGTTCTGTGTCTCGATAGCGCTAATGATTGTGTCGTTAATGTACGCGCCGACTTCGCCCGGTTGAGAGAAATCCAAAAGCGTGGTGAAGAACGTCGCCGATTTGATGCGCTTCTTCATACGTTTTGCGGCATAGTATGCAACAGTGCTCGCTAAAACCGTACCACCAATGCAGTAACCTGCCGCGTTGATTTGCTCTTGCCCTGTGATTTCTTCAATCGCGGAAACCGCTTTCACAACGCCTTCAGTAACGTAATCACCAAATTCAACATGCGCTTGCGCTTTACCTGGATTACGCCAAGAAATCATGAACACACTGTGGCCTTGTTCAAGCAACCAGCGAACCATCGAGTTCTTCGCAGTGAGGTCAAGAATGTAGTATTTGTTGATGAAAGGCGGAACGATTAGCAGTGGTGTCGCGTTGACTTTTTCTGTTAACGGACGATATTGAATAAGCTCAAACAACTCATTCTGAAAGACCACATCACCAGCGGTTGTCGCAACGTCATCACCCACTCGGAAAGCGTTGTTGTTCGTCATGCGCACTTTTAAAATGTCTGCGCTCGACTCAACGTCTTCTTTCAACTGCTCTAAGCCAGCCAGTAGATTTTGGCCGTTTTGCTCAAGTGTCAGCTTCAAAAGCTCTGGGTTAGTTGCGATGAAGTTGGAAGGAGAAAGGGCGTTAATGGCTTGGCGAGAGAAGAAAATAATACGTTCTTTCGTCTTTTCGTCTAAGCCTTCCAAAGACTCGATGGTATCAAGATAGGTCTTACTGAATAAAAGGTAGGATTGTTTGATGAAGCTATACATGGCTTCATTTTGCCACGCTTCGTTTGAGAAACGCTTATCCCCTTTTTCAGCTTCAATGATTTGTGCTTGATTCCCCGCCAATGCAACATTCTGCCAAATTTGCAGTTGCTGTTCCCACCACTGTGCTTGCAGCTTTAAAATCGCAGCAGGCTGATTCGCAGCTTGTTCGAACAGTTTGGCAGTATCCTCAAAGTTCACTTCTTGCATGGCCTTGTTTAAAGGAGAGTTCACGACTGCCTTGTTCACTTCGAAATCATGCCACCACTGATGATTGGTTTCCTGAAGCTTCACAAGATAGTCCGAAAAGAAGTGTTGAAACATAGTCTTACTCCTATATTCGGAAAAAACAACGCCGCCCAAATCTAGGGGCGGCGAGAATCGGACAAATTACGCAGGAGTAACTGTCTTTAGATTTTCCGAAGTCATCTTCTCAACGTCTTCTTTGAACTCTTTTGCAATGGCTTGAAGCTTGTTGCTGTCATCCATCATTTGCTGAGAAAGCTTAGTAAGCACGCTTAGTTGTTGGCTGTTGAAAGCAGTTAGTGATGTCACGTCTTTGATTTCTGACGCTGCTTTCATCTGGTTTAGACCCACTTCGCTGTAAGTGCGAATTGCGTTCAGTTGAAGCTCAGTCAACACTTCTACGTTTTTTGTCACTAGCTTGTTGAACTTCAAGTAAGGTTCTAGATTTTTTTCAGTTTGATCGCTAAATGTTTTGAAAAAATCAGTGTACATGGTTTATCTCCTAGAGAAAGAATTAAAAATGTCCGTTTAAATAATTACTTAACTGCTTTTACAACCACAGCCGTGCCCATGCCGCCGCCCACACAAAGTGAAGCAACACCATATTGACCATTTTGCTTATGAAGCTCGTGAACAAGCGTCACTAAAATTCGGTTGCCCGATGCACCAAGCGGGTGGCCTAGCGCGATAGCACCGCCGTTAAAGTTCGCTTTATCTTGAATCGCATTAACTGGAACTTGGTTGGTTTCCGCCAACTGATGAATCACGCCAAGTGCTTGCGCTGCAAATGCTTCGTTTAACTCGTAAACGTCGATGTCGTTTACTGTGAGTTCCGCTTTTGCGAGTGCTTTATTGACCGATTCAACTGGACCTAAGCCCATGATTTTCGGATCAAGACCCGATTGCGCGTAGCTTACAATCTCAGCAAGCGGCGTTAATCCGTGCGCTTTAACTGCGCTTTCAGACGCAACGATAATCGCACTCGCGCCATCGTTAATGCCCGACGCATTACCCGCAGTCACTGTGCCTTCGCGGTCAAAAGCAGGACGCAGCTTGCTTAAAGCTTCCATTGTTGCGTTCGCTTTTGGGTATTCATCGGAATCGAATAGTACGGTTTCTCGACGCTGTTGCACTTCCACTGGCACAATTTCGTCTTTGAATTTACCTGCTTCAATAGCGGCAACCGCTTTCTGTTGGCTCGACAACGCATATTCGTCTTGCTGTTGACGAGTTAGGCCGATTTCTTTTGCTACGTTTTCTGCCGTCACACCCATGTGATATTGGTTGTAAACGTCGGTTAAACCGTCCGCTACGAGCAGATCTTTCAGCTCCAGATTGCCCATTTTGTTGCCATCACGAATGCTGCTTGGTGCGGCAAACGGAATCTGAGACATGACCTCAACACCCGCCGCAACAACGATCTCTGCATCGCCACTACGGATATGAGAAACTGCGTCCATGACCGTTTTCATACCGCTACCGCAAACCATGTTTACGCCGTATGCAGGAACAGATTCGGGAATCCCAGCAAACAATGCCGCTTGGCGGCCAACACCCATGCCTTGACCTGCACCAACAACGTTACCGACAATCACTTCGTCAACCTTGTCGCCAGCCAACTTTGCTGCTTCTAACGCGCCCTTAATCGCTACTGCTGCCAGATCGCCAGCTGAGGTATTTTTCAGGCTGCCACCAAAAGCGCCAATTGGGGTACGCTTCGCCGCTACGATAAATACTTTTTCCATCATCTTATCTCCTTAGTGCATGTATAGGCCGCCGTTCACCGACAAAGTCTCACCGGTGATATAGGCGCCGGCATCGCTGACCAAGAAGCTCACTGATGCTGCAATTTCTTCTGGTGTCGCAAGGCGTTTCATTGGGATTTGGTTCGTGATGGATTCCAACACTTCTGGCTTCATTTGCTCAACCATTGGCGTACCTGTGTACCCCGGAGCGATAACATTGACCGTCACACCCGAGCGAGCGCCTTCGTATGCCAAGGCTTTAGAGAAACCGATCATCCCAGCTTTCGCCGCCGAGTAGTTTGCTTGACCAAACTGCCCTTTTAGACCATTGACTGAAGAGATATTGATGACACGACCACCACCTTTTTCGCACATTGCTGCGAATAGGGGTTGCGTAACGTTGAATAGACTATTGAGGTTGGTATTGATGACATCATTCCAAGCTTGCGCAGTCATCTTTTTAAACACGCCATCGCGTGTGATACCTGCGTTGTTGACAACAACATCAATGGTTCCTTCTTCCTCAAGCAATTGCGCTAACTTCTCCGCACACTCAGCGGTGTTTGTTACGTCCAACTCAAAAAGGCGAACCTGATCTTTGGTAAACCCTTTACTGTTGAACCACTCCAGCGCACATTCGTAGTTACCTGTGAAATAAGTAGCGATTACACGGTAACCGTCATTGACTAATTGAGAGGAAATAGCAGAACCAATTCCGCCTTTTGATCCAGTGATCAAAGCGACTTTCTTCATTGAAGACTCCATTCTTAACGGCATTTAAAAAGCAAACTTAATACACTGATGAAATAGTTCACCAACTGACGTGTTTATTTATTCTTTTGACAACCAATCCTGTGCTGTCTTTTATTTTAAGTTAACCTAGAAATATTACATTTCAAATAAAAAACTAATCCATTTGCATAAGATTGATTTAGATCTCATTACACATGAAATGTTATAAAATAGTTAACTCTTCATAACTCATTGTTTTTAATAGTACTTACCTGAAACGCAAGCCTACCAATACAGCAAAATAATCCTTATATATCATATGATTACATACAGAACGGTAGACATTACATTATGTCATGATTTAAGATCTGAATTTTAAGTCTAAATGATTATGGCAAAAACAAGATTAGAATAATAATTCAAATATCAGTAAAGACAATTATCAAACATATCATTTAATTACTGCATTTAATGATAATTTAGTTATCAACATGGCTATTTAGAACAATGAAAATAAACAACGAAAAAATATAAACAATTAAATATATTTAATCGAAGATCGATATAAGAGTTTGTTTCATACTGGTGCAATACGCACTATTATGACGCAGAGATTAAAATATAATTTCATTTTAATTTTAAATATCCGAATAACATCAGCTAACTAACACAAAAAGCAACCGTTCGCTTTGTAGTAGCATCCTCTCCCGCTTTGCACTATCTTTGTGGCTTCTCTTTAATCACTAAGTCATCAACAGATATGAATCTTGCATTGCTCAGTATGTTCATCCCTACTTTCTTTTTCGTCTCGATTACTCCAGGAATGTGCATGACGTTGGCACTCACATTGGGAATGAGTGTCGGCTATCGCCGGACACTGTGGATGATGATTGGAGAGTTAGCCGGGGTAGCTCTGGTTTCCGTCTCTGCGGTACTCGGCATCGCCGCAGTTATGCTCAATTATCCGTGGCTATTTACCGTCCTCAAATTTGCCGGCGGTGCGTATTTGCTCTATTTAGGTATCGAAATGTGGCGATCTCGAGGCAAACTCGCGATCAATTTGGAGAACTCAACTTCACCACCTAAAGGTAACTGGAATTTGGTTCTGCAGGGCTTCGTTACCGCCATCGCGAACCCTAAAGGTTGGGCATTTATGATCTCACTTTTGCCTCCATTCATCGACCAGAGCAAAGCCCTAGCGCCACAGCTCATGGTTTTAGTCTCGATCATTCTGCTGTTCGAGTTCATCTGTATGTCACTGTATGCGACAGGCGGTAAAGGGCTTAAACGTGTTTTAGGCCAATCAAAAAATGTTCGTTTGATGAACCGTTTCGCAGGCACGTTGATGATGGGCGTTGGTGTTTGGCTGTTTGTGAGTTAGAACGGAACTAAAAGTAATGAAAAACCTCTTTCAAAAGTTCACGCAAGTGATGAGTGAAGTACTAGATTTTCAGGCCCGAGTGTGGGTTGTGAACGTCTATGCAGGAGAGCATAAAGGCGAGTCTTATGTCGTTAATGAAGATGCTTTCTCTGAACCTCTTCAGTGGATGAAGAAAAAAGGCTACCAAGAGTCGATGTTGAATAAAGTCGAAGCAATGAAGCGCTCACAGATCTTAGAGTTCGATTTGGGACGGGTAAAACATCGTCTGATGCGCGTGAAATAAGCACAAAAAAAGCGCCACTCAAAATGAGTGGCGCAAGCACTTTTACCTTAAAAGAACGATGCTATGGCGCAGCGTCGATCTCAACAGGCAGATAATGTTTCGGCTCCAGTTTCAACCACTCTGGCAGCACGGTACCAATCGAAATCGATGACCATGTACCAGACAGAACGCCAATAAACATCGCGGTTGAGAAACCAGCCAAAGGCGCTCCTCCCATAATCCACAATGCTCCAACGGTGATCAGTGTTGTACCAGATGTCACCATGGTGCGTGAAAACGTCGCGATAACAGCTTGGTCATTGATGTCTTCTGTTTTCCAACTCTGCTTCGCAATCAACAGCTCACGGATTCGGTCTGCAATGATGATCGAGTCATTCAATGAGTAACCTAAAATCGCCAGCACAGCAGCAAAAACGGTTAAGTTGAACTCCATTTGAGTAATTGCAAAGAAGCCAAGCACTAAGATCACATCATGGGCCAAAGCAAACAGTGAACCGCTTGCCAAACGCCACTCAAAACGGAAACACAAGTAACCGAGAATACTCAACACACAAATCAACAGTGCTAAGCCACCTTGTTCAAACAAGTCTTGGCCAACTTGAGCACCAACAATACTGTTGCTGACAACATCAACTTGGTGAGAGATTGGCTTAAGTACATCTGCCACGCTCGGTAATGTCTGCCCTTCTTCCGGCGCAGAGTAACGGATCACCCAACGGCCATCTTCACCAGAACGTGTTACTGATGTTGACTCACCAAGTTTTGGTTGCAGTACGTCAAGCAGATCATGGTTAGTTAGCTGCTTATCTACCTTTACTTCTGTCACCATACCACCAGTGAAATCCAAGCCAAGGTTCAACCCTTTAAAGCCTAGAGCGACTAACGCGATCACCGTCAAAATGATGGAAACTAGCGTAGTAAAGTAGCGAATTTTACGAATATTTTGTTTTAGCATTTCGACCATGATTAAACCCTCACATCACGACGGGCATCGCGGCCCCAAATTAAATTGATCATTGCTCGAGAGGCAAATACGCCTGTAAACATACTGGTTAACAAACCTAATCCGAGTGTTAAGGCAAAGCCTTGGATTGGGCCGTTACCGATGGCGTACAAAATCACGGCGGTGATCATAGTAGTAATGTTGGCATCAAGGATGGTCGAGAACGCGCTGTCAAAGCCTAGATCAATCGCTTGAGCGAAGCTGCGACCTTCACGCATTTTGTCCTTAATACGTTCGAAAATAATAACGTTGGTGTCCACTGCCATACCGACGGTTAACACTAAACCTGCAATGCCAGGAAGCGTTAGCACCGCACCTGGTAACAAGGCAATTAGGCCAAGCAGACAAAGCATGTTGGCACAAAGCGCCACGTTTGCTACCCAACCTAAGCGGCGGTACCAAAGTGCCATAAAGGTCAGTGTTAAACCCATACCTAAAGCCAGTGCTGCAAAACCGTTTTCAATGTTTTCTGCACCCAGAGAAGCACCGATAGTACGCTCTTCCACAATAGTAACCGGCGCAGTTAGTGAACCCGCACGAAGTAATAGCGCTAACTGCTGAGCATCGTCCATGCTACCTGCTCCGGTAATACGGAACTGGCTACCAAGTTGAGATTGAATAGTCGCGACGCTGATAACGCGCTCACTACGCTCGGTTACACCGCGATCGTTTGTCTTGTACTCTCGGTAAACGGTCGCCATTGGCTTGCCGATGTGAGTTGCTGAGAAGTCGCTCATTTTCTTACCACCAGCGTGGTCAAGAGAAATATTTACTTCTGACATACCCATTTTGTCGACACCAGCACGAGCGTTTACGATGTGCTCACCCGTTAGGACTGGTCGTTTTGCCAAAATCACCGTACGGCCGTCATTGTCTTGAAGAACAAGATCTTGGCTGCTGTGTGCTTGGCTCGCATCTTTCACTTCATAAAACGCCAAGCTTGCTGTTGCACCAATAACGTTTTTCGCTTGAGCAGGATCTTGTACACCAGGGAGTTCAATTCGAATGCTCTCTTTACCTTGGCGTTGCACTAGTGCTTCTGTGATACCAAGTTCTTCAATACGGCCACGCATGATCTTCAGGTTTTGTTGAAGAGTCGAGGATTGAAATTCTTGGATATTTTGTTCACTCGGTTCAAGCACAAAGCCACGAGATGAACTTTTTGAAATCCAGCCAGGGTAATTTTGACGCAAGAACTTGTTCACTTCCGACAATGCTTGCTCGCTGTCACTGTTTACCGTAATTCGGTTGCCGCTTTCTGCTCGAACTTGCACACCACGGACACGTTGATCACGTAAATTCGCTTTGATTTCATCAATCAACGCATCACGTTGCTCTTCAAACGCTTTATTCACATCAACATTCAACAAGAACTGAACGCCACCACGAAGGTCAAGACCGAGTTTAATTGGGCTAAAGCCCATCTCATTCAACCATTCTGGCGCAACCGATACGTATGAGAAAGTGATGCTGTCGTCTTTATTTAGCTCTTTGTTTAACAACGCACGAGCTTTACTTTGCGCATCTTCACCATCGAATACAATGGTTGTTTTGCCGTCTTTTTCAATGATTTTGTCGGCTGAAATATGGTTGGTTTTTAGCAGTTGATTCAGATGAACAACCGACATTTCACTGTTGTTTTGATCCGCAAACGTCAACTGGATAGAAGGCTGTTCGCCAAACCAAGTTGGGATCGCACTTAAGGTTAAGATAATGACCGTCGTGATTAATACGACATATTTCCAAGCTGAGTAGTGATTCATCAGCTTTCTGTTCTTTTGCTGCTTTGGTGTTTTTTTCATGTAAACATCATCCCTTCACGATGAGGTGAAGCTTTTAATAACAAGGCTTAACACACGACAGATGCTCCCAGAATAAATTCAGGGTATGAAATGCTCAGAACGCTCGCGCCCTGTCGAATACAATCGTCGTGTTAAGAGTGCACAATGGTGCAAATAGATGGTGTTTAGGCAGAGAACTGACTATTGAGTGCGACGTACATGGCATTGGTCTCTTTCCAACCAGAAATGCGATGATCGCTTGTGAAATGATAAAACGTGGACTGGTTGTGACGCCAGTTAATGTCCATCAAGCTGTATGCGTAACCCGCATCAGCGTAAAACGGAGTCGTGAGATCGCCGACAAAATCTACGTGCTCGTCATCAAGCCCTTCTCGTAAGTAAGACGTCCAGCGTTGAGAGTTAAACAAAGCAACGGAATCAAGACTTGCATGGCCTTCAGATACTGGAGATTGAGAACTTTCTTCTGAAACTTCAGAGAAATCGACGGAAGAGTTTGGCGATACACTTGCAGCTACAAAAGGTTGTAGCTTAGAAAAGTGCGGTACGTGAGCCTTGTGATCGATTTGCGCAGCAGATACATGCACTGGTAGCAATACCATTGCAAATAGCAGCAAAATCAATTTTTTAAGGTAAATCCAAGGCATAGGAACTCACTAAAAACACAAAGAGCCAAGTTAGGTCACTTGGCTCAATGATAGTATTCCTATTGATTATGGTTCACAACTAAAAAGTTATAAATCTCTGATTTCAGGTTTGTATCGTCATTGCTTTTATCAAAACGTCTTTAGAGAACCAATGTAATCGGTTGTAAGTTACCGATAAAAAAGCTCACCCTTATCAACATCTAAGTAGATCTTGTTCTCTTGCTCCAAACCGCCGCAATAGATGAAGTAAACATTGCGCTTTTTGAACGTCACAGAACGAACCCAACCACCGAGCTCTTCAAAATCACTAGGATCACACGTTTCATCTTTCAGCAATTGCTGGGTTTTGTTTCGGAACATATCTAAATGCTCCTTCAAGTCGTCTGACTTTTGCAGATAACCATCCAAGATCTCTAATCGCTCTTGCTCTTTGATGACTGGCTCAGCGTCAGAGAGACCTTTCGAGTTGACCCATTCCGCAGTCTCTTCTCCACCATCTTCGTAAACGATGTAGTCAGATAGACGAAACCAACCCTCGACCTTTTCCAGCACAGACACTTTTTCGCCTTTGTAAAGCGCATCAACTATCAAAGACTTATCATCAGGCTTGTTGTAAACGTTAACGCGACGCTCGATAACGTAATATTCCGTGATTTCAGGAGCTGGCGCTTCTAAATCCATGATGGGTTTGGAGGCATCCCCTTTATCTACAGGCGCCTTTTCCGTTTTAGCCGCAACAGGCTTTTCAGGTTCGTCTTTTTGCATGAAAAAGAAATAGTAACCAGCACCCGCGCCACCCAACAGAAGAAGAATCAACACTGCGATGAGAACTTTTTTCATGTTCTTTTCCTTTTTATTCTTTGTGCTTATCTCGCCATCTATACTGTTTAGAGACGGTTAACTTACGTGAGCAATCATGATCAACAAACACTATTGGATGCTGATACTTATCTTGTTCCCTTTGCTAGGGTTCGCCAATGTTCAATGTAATCCATCTTCTTGGAATGACAATCTTACCCAATTCAACCGTTTAGAGTCCAACTACAATCAGCATGTTAAGGTGTTCAACACCTTGTTAAGTGAACACAAGCAGCGCCAACTGCTTTCGCAAACTTTTTCCACAGATGAACTCAGTTTGTTATGGCGCGCTAAGTACAATCAAAACCTGTTCCAAAATCAGCTAAAAGCCTCGGTTCAGTACAAAGAAGAGTTAACGCAAAAAGCAAATGAGCTTATCAAGCTTAGTACCGAGTCGCAGTGGGCAGCCAATGGCTGGGAAAAGCTCGCTCAAAGTTGCAGACATAATAATGAAACAGCGAACCAAATCAGTGCGGAATGGTATCGAGAAAACGCTCAACAACTGGCTAAAGACTATACGACCCTCTCCTCACAATTTCTGGGATTAGCCCACCTTTATGACAAAGAAGCGAGTGCATTAAAATACGCCCAAGGCTCTCGCCATTAAACTGTTACAAAATGGGACTGTTCCCCTTAATAAAATTGATTAACCAATAACCAAACCAGCCATTTTATAGAGACATACGTCACAATAATGCTTTACTTACGCGCGTTTTTTGGTTAATTTACCCATTAACAAAATTTAATAAAAAGTCACATTTGGCTGGAGATGATGCTACAAAAATGGTTATCAATCGATTAAGTAACAGGGATTGTCCTAATGCTACCAAAGCCAAGTTTTTGTCAGTAGTTAGGCACGTAAAAGAGTTCGGTTCAATTAGCGATTTGGACCTATGTAAAATCTTCGGAGAAACAATTTGGAGTGATGGAAGGGAATACCATTCAGCCGCGTTCTCATTTAAGGTTGATAGACAAACTGGTGACTGTAAGATCTCACAGTACAAACACCAATAAGGCTTAAAAGTTTATGAAGCGGAGTTAGGAAACTGGCTCCGCTTTTTTGATCATGACAATCGTGAAGTCGTGGTCGGAGTACCCCTCGATTAATTGCGCATCTGGGCATAGCCATCGGCAATAGCGCAACACCCCCACTTTGTTATGCGATTCTAGCATTCTCATACTCGGCAGCTTTTCTTCATCGAGTAAGTTAAACACACAGCCTATTCGAGCCGCTCGATACATCTTCTCAATCATTTCAATCGTATGATTTGCATTGCTCGATTTGTAGTTTAATGAACCTGACGCAAACACATAATCACTTTGAGGAAGAACAAGCTTAGAAAAGTCGCCACAAATGAAATTAACAGGCGTTTTAAAGGCTCTCTTTCTGGCCTTTGTGATGAACTGCTTCTGCTGATCAATGCCGACATAGCGCGCTGGATATTGATTCTGGCTCTCAATATATTCAAGCAGATCACCAAAGCCACAGCCAATATCGAGAATACTAACTGCCTCTAAACAAAGGCTACGAGTCAACGCTTCAAATCGGCTGATTTGGCTATATTCGTCCTGCCAACCCAGCGTACGCGCTTTATCATTACCGAATTGTTTATAACGCTTGCGGTGGTAGTTGGCAATCTTCAATCTATCGAGCCACTTCATTTATCTCCCCTCTTGCTCACTACAGGCACAATGATCAAATTAAATGGGTAAACAGCCATTTCCTTTTACCTGCCGAATAGCAAGGTGTGTGTGGATGTCTTTGACGTTTTCTAACCTTTGCAACTTTCTCGTGAAGCTTTCGTATCCGGGAAGATCTTTACTGACCACTTCCAATAAATAATCGTAAGCGCCAGATACGACGTGACAAGAAATCACCTCATCCATATCGACGATTGCGGTTTCAAACTCATCGATTGACGACGCTTGGTGGTTATTCAAACTCACTTCAACGAACACCGTCATCGCAATGCCTACTGCGCCACGTGAGATCATTGCTCGATATCCGCTGATAACCCCTTCTTGTTCAAGACGTTTTAAGCGCCTCGCACATGGTGAAGCAGAGAGCCCTACTTGGTCAGCGAGCTCCGCTGTCGTTAATGTAGCGTCTTTCTGTATGAGATGAAGTAACTGCCTATCAATTTTGTCCATGCCAACTCCAATTGCCAAAAATAACTAAATTTAATTAATTAAACGTAGTTTAACACCAATACTGAAACAAAGTACGTCACATTTTGCCAACATGATGCGTCAGTTTCGTTCAATAATTACAGCGAACTTTACACATGGACGCGACAACGATGATTTTGGGATACGCTGCAATTTTAGTGACCGTACTGCTTTGGTCTGGCTTTTTCATTTCGCTCAAAGGTGGGGCAATTTCGGCACTGCAAGCTGCTGATATTGCTTTGGTGCGCTTTCTCGTTCCTAGCCTAATCTTGTTGCCTTTTGTAATGAAACATAAAGCCGCCCTAAAAGCCGTTCCCAACAAATACCTTACTGGTATTGTCTTGGGTAGCGGTTTACCTTATTTACTTGTAGCGGGCACTGCCATGCATTTCGCTCCCGTCGCGCATGGTAGCGCCTTAATACCTGGCACGTTGCCTTTGTTTGTTTCTGCCATTGCAGTCTTGTTCTATCAACAATCGCTGAGTCATCACCGCATTATTGGTCTTTCCACCGTACTGCTGGGTATTTTTGTGTTTCTGCTATCTAATATCGGGGAGGAATACAACTGGTCTCAACTTCAAGGGCACGCGATGTTTTTAGTTGGCAGCTTGATGTGGGCGGTTTTTACTATCAGCGCACGCGTAGCTAACCTCAACGCTTATGTATGCGCGGGTTTTGTCGCCATTGTCTCGTTACTTATGCTTATCATCGCAGTCGGGTTCGGTTGGATAGACAGCTATTTAGCGGTAACGCCTATCTCGAGTTGGCCTTGGGAGGAGCTGTTTAGCCATGCAATGCTACAAGGTGTCGGCGCAGGGCTTATCGCATCGTTTACGTTTATCTATGCCATAAAAATCATTGGCGCCGAAGCCAGCGCCGCATTTGGGTCTCTCACTCCCGTTGTCGCAACGTTGCTTGCCGTTCCAATCTTTGGCGAACAACCGGATTCGCTAACTTGGAGCGCGTTAATTCTGGTCACTTGCGGTAGCGTAGTCGCCAGCCAAATCTTTATGAAGCATGAACTTACTCAAACTTATCGCCCACCACTTCACAGATAGCGATTAATTGACAAAAACTTTTATAAACCACACTTGATGAGTAAAACGGCGTTTTGGTAGCCTCTTTTCAATCAGAAATTGGAACCTCAGATCTTATGCCAGCAACTCATACGAAAGATGTACTGCATAAATTCCTCAAACCAGGGATGAAACTCTCGATTAACTTCGAATTTGGGCCAAAAGATAAATTCAGCTACTCAACCGTTTATTTAGGAATAAAAGAAAATTCTTATTTGATCCTCGATATTCCGATGCGATTGCTCGAAGATCAAGTGATGAGAAAACTGCATAACGCCGATGTGATTGTACGCGGCGTTTCCGACACTGAGCTTGGTCACGTGTTGGCTTTTAAATCCAGTGTACTAATGACAGCCGTTCGCCCTTCCCCTCTGCTCTTTATTCGCATACCCGGTACGTTTGCAACTAAGCCTGTTAGAGAGCACGAGCGTTACAAGCTACAAATGGACTGTACCATCGATCACAGCGGCAATATTTATGACGGCAGTTTGGTTGATTTTTCACTGGCAGGCGTCGGTGTTCAAACCTTTATTGAACCTGAGTTTAAGGTTGGAGACCGAGTTTCGGTGGTATCACCTCTTAGCGTTCATATAGGAGAGGAAAATCCTTGCTTGATCGCCAACATAAAGAAGCAACCCAAAGGCTGGGTGATAGGCATTCGATTCGAGCAACCCATTACTATGACTGAAGATTTGAAAACCAAGTTGCTGGAACAGTCCTTTCTGACCAGCAACGTATGATTTAGTGAACTGAGGCGCATCAAGGCTATGATTGGCTAAAGCGCGTTGCGGCAAAGCTGTTGAGTAACCGATGCACGGCATAAGTAACAAGCAAAGTGACCACGATGGCAAACAGTATGCTGCTGACTCGATACAAAGCACTAAAAATCAGGTCACCATCGGGCGTGAGATACTGTCCGAATAAGATCCCTAAAGTAGTGAGGCCGCCAAAGCCAGCACCTGAACCACTGGATTCTTTCACATGCATGTAACTGAATATCATCGCGCCAATCCAAAGTAACGGCACAATAAACAGCAAAGTATCTGACCAATCATACAAAATGAGCTGCCCGACGATACCAAAGGTCACGCCTAGCAATGTGCCCATCGCCCGTTTACGAGCGTAACCTAAGGCGCCATTCCAATGCATTGGAAACAGGAGCAACAAGGTTGTCGCCTGCGCTGACATGGAATCGTTCAAATCAAAGATCTGAAACACCAAAAAGGACATGGTTGCAATACTCGCCCCCATAAGAGCCTCATGTCGCATCCGATGGCTTTGTTTGGCTTGTGAAGGCTTTGGCGGCGGTTGACGAGGTTCCGCATTAGGAATCAAAAACGTCACCAAATACGCTACAATGATGGACAAAACGTTCGCCTGTAAGTTACTAAAAATAAGATCATTCAGATCCGTTGTCGGGTAACTAGCAAAGTGCAGCATGATACTCAAACTAAGCACACTGTTCGCGCCAAATAAAAACAAACTCCCTTTTGACATACAAGCAAACTTGTAAAGAAACAAGCAGAATGCAATCAAGGTCATCAACACCGGATGACTACCAAACAAGCCCCCCAAAATGCCAACCTCTAGCCCACAAACAACAGCGGAGAAGATTAACTGTCTTGATGCATGCAAGTTCACTACTGGTACCATACCGAGCAAAAGCATGGGTGTTACGGTGAAAAACACACCGTAGTTCCAGCCAAACAGCTTACACAGTGTAAAGCCGATGGTTGCGCCAGTTGCTATGCGTAGGCATTGTCTGAAATCGTTCTCAGACATGGGGTGGTCCCATAATTTCATACCACCTCCCAATTAATAGATGTAATGCAAAGTGCTCAAAAAACGAATTTGCAGACGAGCCAGCCAACCTGAAATCGTGCTATCAGGCAATAGTTGTACCGTCGCACGAGCACCCGCCGGGAAAGCTTGTGGCTGTTCGTTGATAGACAAATGCAATCTCAAACGCTGAGCATCCCTCACCCAGCGGTTGGAATCTGTTGGTGTCGCGAGGCGGCCGTCTGCATCAAATTGACCCGAGCTTACCCCGGCATCCAAGCTGGTAATGCGGGCTTCAAAAACCTCTCCTGGCAAACTATCAAAGGCCACCAGTGCTCGACTATCACGGTTAAAATGACGCAAACTTTTCTCGCGAAAGTCCGCAATAATATCAACTTGATCCGAAACCAGTGCGATAAGTGGCGTCCCCGCAGCGGCGTAAGCACCTGTCTCTAACTGCAAATTCGTGATAACACCATCGTGCTCGGCACTCACTTGAGTGTAAGAAAGGTTAAGCTCAGCTTGTTTTAGCTGGTTCTGAGCAACACGCACGTTGACGTTAGCTTCGCCGAGCTCGCCGCGGCTTACTTCTAGCTCTTCCAGGCGGGCTTTTGCTGCTAGCAAATTCGCTTTTGCAGCTGTTGCACTACTCTGCGCATCATCTCGTTGTTGTTGAGACGTACCGTTTCGGCTGAACAATGTATTCAGTCGATTAGCTTCACGGATTTTTTGCTCAGCGACGATTTTACTCGCTTCCACATCCGCTTTGGCGGCCGTGATAGAGGCATCCAACTGCTCATTGTTTTGGATCACTTGTTGTAAGTTTAATTGCGCTTTTTCTACCGCTAACTTGTATGGCTGCGGATCGATTTGGAACAACAAGTCGCCTTTTTGAATTTCTTGGTTATTTGCCACATAAAGATGAGTGATTTGCCCATTAACACGGGGGGCAACCTTGGTTACCACTCGGGTAGCCATCGCCTGAGGAGTTAACGGCATTGCTAAATCTGCAACAAGAAAATAGGCGAAGACAAGGACAAACGCGACGCAAGAATATTTGATCCAACGCGCGAACTTTTGGTCTGGAGTCATAGGCGTTTACTTCTCTTTTTTTATTAGGATTTCTGACTTTATTCGCCAAGTGAATCGAGCGCATTGTGAGCAATTTGCTCTAGGATCAAGCCCAATTTCTTTAGCTCTTGATCATTGATTTCTGAGAGCAGTTTTCGACGAACCTGCAAGATGCGTTCTTCCATTTGTATCAACAGCTCTTTGCCTTCGTCCGTTAAGCTGACAATTCGTGCTCGCTTGTCATGCTCACAACAACGTCGCGTAACGAGCGATTGCTCTTCGAGTAGTTTTAGCGTGCGCATCAACGAGGCAAGCTCAATCTCAAGCGCTTCCGCAAGTTGCTTTTGACTGATGTTGTCGCCCATTCGATACAGCTTCCAAAGCGCGGTCCAGCGCGGGTAAGTTAGGTTTAGCGGTTCGAGCTCACGGTCGGCAACCATCTTCCATAAACGAGCGACACGAGACAGTTTTTCGGCAAGGGACAGATCTCTCAAAATGTTGATGTCTTGAATCATAAGATGCACTCTATTACTTAGCGTGCTAAGTAATATAATTTAGTTAGCACGCTAAGTAAATATTTTTGTGATTTAAATCACAATGAACTTTTGCGCATTTAAAAGGTTGTGAAGAATTAAGATCTTCAGATTGCAGGAAAGAAAAAGCCCAACTCAGAAAAGCTAAGTTGGGCTAGGTAAACAAAGAAACTATCGTAAATGTGGCAGCAAACTATGTCCGTTCAATCAAGAAGCGCTGCTTGAAGTCAACAAAAGCCTCGTGGAGTGCATTTTCTTTAATGGGTTTCAGCAAAACATAGTTCGCGCCTGCTTCCATAAATGCATCACTGGTTTCTTGCGCAGTGTCGGCGGTGCAGGCGTAAATTGGCGTCCCCAATTTCAAGTTTTGACGAATCTCTTTCGTGGTTTCGATACCACCAAGATGCGGAAGTTGGTTATCCATCAAAATCAAATCATAAGAGTGATCTTTTAAGAACTCCATGGCTTCTAGCCCATCCTTCGCCCAATCAACCTGCATCTTGTATTTGGTACAAAACGCTTTAAGAATAAAGGCGTTAGTATGGTTATCTTCCACCAGCAACACTTTCAGACTTTCATCAAACAACTCTGCTGGTTTTACACGTTGGCTCGAATCCAACGGAGCCAGAACTCGCTCACGATCTTTTACTGGCAGCGTAACAACAAATGTGGTTCCCTGCCCTTTTTGACTGCGAACTTGTACATCCCCGTCGAGCATATCGACCAAGTTTTTCACGATGGTCAAACCAAGGCCACTGCCACCGTATTCGCGAGTTGTGGTCGCTTCTTCTTGAACAAAAGGTTCGAACATTTCATCCAACTTGTCGGACTCAATACCGATACCCGTATCGCTGATTTCAACCACTAGCACACTATTGTCTGCGCCATAAAACTGCTCTAACTCGGCATGTAAACGCACGCAGCCCGATGGCGTGAACTTCACCGCGTTACTGACTAAATTAAACAGAATTTGATTCAGACGAACTTGGTCGGTGAAAATCTCTACATTGCCATCAAGCCGGTTTTCAATGACAAGTTCAACCCCTTTGTTTTCGCAAATAGGGCGATAGATGTTTTCTAGCGTTCGCATGGTATCAGCGAAGGAGAAAGGATGTTTTTGGATATTGAATTTGCCTTGTTCAATCTTTGAGAAGTCCAAAATATCATTCAATACAGCAAGTAAGTGCTCACCACTGTGGCGAAGAACATCGATTTGATTCTTCTGCTCTTCCGCTTCCACGGAGTCTTTGAGTAGCTGCGCAACACCCAAAATACCATTAATTGGTGTGCGAATTTCATGGCTCATTTTAGCCAAGAAGTCAGCTCGCGCTTGCGCGGATTTTTCGGCTTCTCTGCGTGCTAAGTTACTTTGCTTTTCAGCTTCGATCAGCGTTGTAATATCTTGCCCTTGGACAATGATGCCGCTGATATCACCATCGACACGAATTGGCGATAAGTTCCAACGAAAGACTTTATCACCAATAGGCACGTTCACTCCCGTCAGTGTCGCGCCCTGCGCTGCCATTCTTAAATGTGGTACCAGTTTGTCTTTGAATCCTTTAAATACAGGATGCATGGTTTCGATGTCATTTTCGATAACCAGTTCTTTGCGAGCTGCGGGGTTGATTTGGATCAGCACGCCCGCTTCTGACCACACCATGATTGGCGATAACGCGAAGTTAAACAGGTCTCGAAACGATCGCTTCTGAGCTTCTAATTCTTCAAACGTGCTTTCCAGCGTCGAACCAATGTGGTCAAACTCTTCAATATCCGACCCACCAAAACGCTCAAAGCCTTTTTCTTCGCGAGCAGAACGCGTGTAAGACATGAGCGAGCCCAGCTCTTCCACAACTCGGTTTTCAATCCACTCTTTGGTCATCAGCGCAATCATGATCATGCCGATAACAGAGGCTAACATCGCCAAAAAGTGTTGAATTTGCAGCGTAACAACACTCTGGTTGTCTTGCACGGTAAGTAACTTCAAGTTGGTGATGGCCGCGTTCACTTCAATCGGTGTTTGGATGATCAACAACTGATCTAACTTCTTCTGGGTCTCTTTGCGTTTCAACACATCGAAGATTTTGTATGACTCATCCCCTGCTAGTGAACTTGCTACAGGAATGTCGTTCGCCACCAGCACAACATTGTCGACGTTGCCTTCGTTTTTTAACTTCTCCATCAAGGCGAAGTTATTATCCAAGACGACCGCATTGTACGAATACCCCATCACTTCGCCCGTTTTCGGCTCTAACACAGGAACACGGCGTAGCAACAAGTGACGAGCACCCATTGACGTGATTGATGTGACGTAATACCAATTATTACTGAACGTAACTTTGCTAGTCAGGCCGTCCAGCATTGAATCGTTGATACCATAAAAATGCGCGTTCCCATCGTCCCAAATAATACCTTGATGGTCGGTGAGAAAACGAAATTCAGGCGTGTGCGAAGGATCACTCTGATCAATGCTGAGAAAGAAGTAATTTAAGGCTTCTTCATTTCGCTCCGAGTAAAAATCCAAAATCACATCACTTTTCGAATTGCTGTCGTGATGGATCTGAATCGCTGCAAAATGACTTTCAAAAATGTTCAGAATCAACGCAGACGTTTGCTGCTTGGTTCGGTCGACCTCCTGCCAAATGATCTGTTTGGAGAAGTAATAACTCTGAACGAAAATGCCTAAAATGATCGGAGCAAGAACGAGAATAATAATTTTAGTTATAAGCGTCGACAGCGAGCGACGCTTTTTTAGCTTTGATGTAATTGTCATCAATTGTCTGAGTATCTAAATGCACGTTTTCTGAGAGCTTCAATTCGCTCAGGGGAATCTGATTTGGTCACAACTTCGAAGTCCCCAGAGTACACCGTTGGTACAGGTTTACCTTCCAAATCCCATTTAATCGCCTCTGCCATAGCAATGCCAGTATCATCATTCATACGCATGACGGTGATATCTAACTCCCCTTTTAAGATAGCGTCTAGCTCAGCAGAACCACCGCCCCAGCCATTAATCATAACGTCTTCACGGCCAAGTTCAGACAGTGCTTCGACGGCACCTAACGCAACGTCGGTAGAACAAGCATAAATGAACTCGACATCTGGGTACTTTTTCAAGCTCGCTTTTGCAGCTTCATACCCGGACTGTTTTGTCGCTTTTGTATAGTAAGCAGATTGTAGTTCAAACTGACTGTCTTGGTTCACTTGGTGAATGAATGTGTTACCACGGATATCGCTAATGTAGCCTTCAGAGAAGTACAAAACACTGTAATGGGTATTTTTTGGGAACTGCTTGCCAAACTCTACAGCGAGTTCGCGACTGCCTTCAGCGTGATCGAAACCGACGTACATAAAAGGCTGTCGAGTTTCCCATTCACGAACTGGCGTCGTGATATTTTGCAGGATAAGTTTGGTTTTGGTGGAATCTAAAACATGTTCGACAAACTTACGATGTCTGGTCGTATCGAGTGTAAAAATTAAGTAGTCGGAATTGCTTTTTAGTGCTTCCATCAAAGAAAGGCTTTGTTGTTTGATATCGGCGTTCGGGCGCGTAAACACTTGATTGATTTGGTAATCAATATTGAGTTTATCTAAGCGCTTCTCAAACGCGTCGATGTTTCTTATCCAGTAATCAGAAATCTGCTGCCCTGGATAAACAACGGAGATTTTTAATGGGTGTCTTTTTTCAGGGGCAATAGGTACAGGATCGTCTCTCACGGCCGCAGCCAGAGCATCCGTTAAGTGTTTCTGTTCTGGGAATTCATTTAAGAATTCTTGATACGCCCAGTAGCCGTTAAGAACCTGAGAGGCTTGTGAAGCCGGAGACATGCCGGCAATTGAAATCAGGGACAATACTAACGCTTTATTCATTTATTGCTCTTTTAGCTTTTTTATTGAGCCTACTTCAGCTCTGTTTGTGACCTAGCCGAGTCATCCTTTACTCTTGTAATCTACCTTCCACTGAATGTTTGTTTCAATAGTAAATTTGTCTACTTGGAACAGAACATCGGGCCATTATGCGTCAGAATAGCCATACATGATATACCCAAAGTCCATATGGTATTCTGCTTTTATCTCAAGAAGCACGGATGTATCGGGCTCGGCCGTATTAGTCGGCTGTATCAATAAATATAAATAAGCCGCCAATGTTGGCGGCTTATAAAAGACAATTGAAATTTAAGAATCCGAAAAACAGGCACTCAAACGGTCACGATGAACCGTTAACTTTGAGAGCAAGACTCAAACATCACTTGCTTATTGTCATCCACGGCAATCAAAGCTTTGAGCTCAACCAACTGCTCTTTCTTGCTCTTGGGTAGTTGTTTGATGAAATACTCAGCGCGCATTGCTGTTACTTTTGAGTCGAAACTAGTCGACCACTCTAAAACAAGAGGCCCTTTACCCTTGAGCGCTTTTGCGCCTTTGCCAAGTTGGTGCTGTTTAAATCGCCTTTCGATGTCATTGGTAACACCGCAATACAGTGCATTACGGTTATTGCGGATCAGATAAACGCTCCAGTGCTGCTCAACGCTTTCACTCATGAAAGTAGAGATTCTACCTGCGCTTTCAATGCATCGAGTTCTTCTCTTAACTCGGCAACTTCTTGCTCTAACTGAGCGACACGTTCTGAGCTTGACGAAGTAGCCGGAACTGCCGCAGCCATTGCTGACACATCGACTTCACCACAGAACAAGTGCATGTAACGAGATTCACGTTTACCCGCTTCACGAGGTAACTTCACCACAAGCGGGCCTTTCTCTTCGCTGGCAAGATGCTCAAGTACAGCTTCTACTTCTTTTACATCGTGGAAAGTGGCAAGGCGGTTGGTTCGAGTGCGGATCTCGCCTGGCGTTTGCGCTCCGCGCAGTAACATGCAACAGATGATGCCCTTCTCTTGCTCCGACAATTTAAGATCGCCAAACTCGGTGTTGCAAAAACGATGTTGGTACTTGCTAACACGGCTATTGAAAGCGCTCTCATCGCTGACAAGTCGACGCTCAATCAACGCATCAACAGCATCAAGGACGTCAGATTCTGACAATGCCATCACTGGCTCACGGTTGCTTTTTTGGTTACATGCGTTGGTCAACGCGTTCAAACTGAGGGGATATTGGTCGGGGGTGGTCACTTCTTTTTCAATCAAGCAACCAATTACTCGTGCTTCAATTGCCGTTAGCTCAACTTTCATAATGCATTTCCTTATTATTTTTGCATTTGAATTTATACCTAAACCGCATCTAAGTCTTTTATATCTACTTTGCACAGTCGATTCAAAACGCTGCACGACTTGAAGCTGTTTAGGTATAGGTGTCAGGCTAAAGCATAGCGCAAAGACCTGGCACCCATCGCGAATCGGGGTCGGTCTCAATGCTCCGAGAGAATCGGCACTTTTCTCATATTGCCGTCTTCATCAATCATCATGATTTTCGAACGATTCAGTTCGACTTCCGTGATTTCAAGTTGGCTTCTCTCTTCAATGTACGCCGCTTTTAACTTTTCAGCCAAAGAGCTGGTGACTTTCTCATTCTCTTGACTGTCGGCTTGCTCCGCAGTGTTACCAGAGTCCATATCAAGTTTCATCATTTTTCATTTAATGACGCTGATGATATAGCGAAGGTCTCGCCATGACAACGTATCGATTTGTTCATAAATGCAAAATGCTATCCACTTATCGGCAATAACCGTCGCAGAAAGACGCATCCGTACCCCATCAATAACCCGTTCATGGTGCAAATTTTTCATCTTCGCTCCCCTCTAGTGCTCCCACCAAAGGGCAGTTTGTCAGCGAGATATGAGAATTGGTTGAGATTTGGTCAACTCTGCATTGTGATTGATCTAAAGACTGTTATGCCACGGGATGTTGTGCTTTAATCGAGGCAGATATTCACAAATTAGGAAAGGGAACCATGAGTAGCGTATTTGAAATCGTTAACCAAGCTCGTCGTAAAAACAAACTAAAACGTGAGCTACTTGATAACGAAAAGAAAGTTCGTGATAACCGTAAACGTGTAGACCTTCTAGAAAACCTACTAGACTACATCAAACCAGAAATGTCTCACGATGAAATCGTCGCTATCATCAAAAACATGAAAGCTGACTACGAAGACCGCGTTGATGATCACATCATCAAAAGTGCAGAGATTTCTAAAGCACGTCGTGACATCAGCCGTCGCATTCGCGAACTGACTGAAGAAGACAAGCAAACTAGCGGCAAAAAATAAGTCCGATTAGTTCAAGTTTCAAACCCCGAGTGAGCATTCCTTACTCGGGGTTTCTTTTTGTCACTTTGTAGTCCAGTGTGTACAATAAAACCATTCTCGAATCCCAACACACTCTAATTTCTATGCCTTCAACTTCTACTAACGCACAACCTACGTTAGCAAAACAACTGTTTACGATGACATGGCCAATGCTGTTTGGTGTGTTGTCTTTAATGAGTTTTCAACTTGTCGACAGTGCATTTATCGGTCAGCTTGGCGTTTTACCGCTTGCCGCTCAAGGTTTCACCCTACCGCTTCAAATGGTCATTATCGGCATTCAAGTAGGCTTAGGCATCGCGACTACCGCAGTGATCTCTAAAGCCTTGGGCGCGAATGATGCTCGCTATGCCAAACAACTTGGCGGATTGGTTTTAATGATTGGTTCAATCGGTGTTGCGGTATTCGGCCTCTTAATATGGCTGCTGCGTTACCCGATTTTATCTCTGCTCAGCGCGCCAGAAACTGTTATGCCTATCATAGATAGTTACTGGCCTTGGTGGCTGCTGAGCTCATGGGCTGGTGCAGTCCTTTATTTTTACTACAGTATTTGTCGTGCCAATGGCAACACTATGCTTCCGGGCACGATGATGATGGTGACAAGTGGTGTGAACTTGGTATTAGACCCGCTGTTCATTTTCACGCTCGATCTCGGCATTAATGGTGCAGCGTTGGCAACCTTAGTTGCATTTGGGTTTGGTATCCTTGTCGTTGCGCCAAGAGTGAAGCGCAACCACTGGGCTACAACGCAATGGCAAGATCTGAATGTGATGAAAAGCGTCTCTTCGATAGGTAACATCATGGGGCCAGCCATGGTCAGTCAATTGCTACCGCCGCTCTCTTCAATGTTAGCGACCAAGTTGCTTGCCAGCTTTGGAACTGCCGCAGTCGCTGCTTGGGCGCTAGGTTCGCGTTACGAGTTTTTTGCCATTGTGTCTGTATTGGCACTGACCATGTCGATGCCCCCAATGGTGGGGCGCTTGTTAGGCGCAAAGAACTATCGAGACATTCAATCTCTGGTTGGAATAGCGGTTAAGTTCATTCTTGGCTTCCAGCTTTTGATTGCGGCGATTACCTTCTTGCTTGCAAACCCGCTCGCGTTGTTAATGACAAGTGATACCCAAGTAGAACAAGTGCTCCACATGCATCTAATGATTGTGCCAATAAGTTTGGGCTCTCTTGGCGTTTGTATGCTGATGGTGTCGATTTGCAATGCGCTAGGGAAATCGTACACAGCATTAACCATTTCGGCATTACGCTTGTTTGTTTTCTTCCTACCTTGCCTATGGCTGGGTGCGCAACTGGGCGGTATCAGAGGTCTACTGTTTGGTGCGTGTGTGGGTAATATTATGGCGGGTATTTCTGCTTACCTTACTTACCGTAAAACCATACACAAACTTGCGATAAAGCAAGCTACAGCCTAAGTTTTAGTATTAACAAAGAAGCCCTCAACTGAGGGCTTCTTACTATCAACTTTTGGCTATACCATGCACAAGTTTACTGGTCAGCAGGGAATACTACGCCAGTCTGTTTGCGTACTTCAGTCAATACTTTTGCAACGGTCAACGAACGTTGTTTCATTTGTTCATCAATCACACCAAGCTTTAACTGCTTCGCAAATGCTTCTGCTTCGTAGAACATATGATTCTCGGTTTGAGGCAAAGTTAGAGTCTCTTTTTCTTCACCACGAAGAATACGCTCTACACCACGGCCTGTGGCGATCATATCGACCAACACACTGCCTTGCTCACCTTGAAACTCGCTTGGGATAAGAGAATCACTGACTTTCGAATGCAGAAGATTTACGTTAAAGCCATCATACGCCAGCGTTACGCTGCCGCATCCGTCAACGCCTGATGGAAGCACATGTGCACTGGCTTGAACAGAGTTCGGCTCACCAAACAACTCTATCGCAGAACCCACGCAGTAATAACCGATGTCCATGATGGAGCCATTGGAAAACGCAGGATTGAATGTGTTTGGATTTTCTCCATTTAGATATTTTTGGTATCTCGATGAATACTGGCAATAGCTAATCGTCGCATGTCGTAACGGAGCGATAGACGGTAAGCTCTCTTTCAATACTTGGAAGTTTGGTGTGTAAGGCGACATAAACGCTTCAAACAACACAACGTTGTTTTCCTCAGCACAGGCAAACATCTGTTGTGCCAATGCATAGTTCGAAGCCATTGGCTTTTCACAAATGACGTGCTTGCCCGCTTTTAACATTTGAATAGCTTGAGGAGCATGAAGCGAATTTGGACTGGCGATGTACACCGCATCAATGTCTGCATCCTGACCTAATGTTTCTAGGGTGTCGTAATAAGTATCTGCATCGTAAGGCGTGCCAAACAAACGCGCTTTTTCTATATCTCTCGAATACACAGCTTTAAGGCAAAACTGCTTGGTTTGGATTGCCGCTTCAACAAATTGTTGCGAAATCCAGTTAGTCCCGATAACAGCGAGTTTAAACATGTCACTTCCTTTATATTCGTTCTAAAAAGCCGTAATGAATTCGGCTTATCAGTGCGATTTAAGCAAGCTTTAGTTCATTAAACAACTCAAATAACTGGTTAGATTTATACGGTTTTGGCAAATACGCATCCATACCCGCAGCAAAACAATTGTGAATGTCCTCTTCCAACACACTCGCGGTCAAAGCAATGATGGTTGTTTTCTTGCAGCCCACTTTCTTTTCCCAACGGCGAATCTCTTTTGTCGCGGTGAGGCCATCCATCACCGGCATCATACAATCCATCAAAATGGCGTCAAACTGCTCACCTTTGGTGATGGCATCCAGCGCTTCTTGTCCGTTACTCGTAATTAAGTAGTCGTACCCTGCTTTATCTAAGAAAAAGCTCGCGATTTTTTGGTTCATCAGATTGTCTTCGGCAATCAGTATTCTTCGATGAGTTCGAGATATTTTAGATTCAGCGCGAGATGCAATATTTGTGACATTGTCACGCAATGTATTCTTCTCGAGCTTAGCTAGCTCTTCGATGGCATGTTTGAATCGATTACCCAAGAATGGTTGAGTCAACACGGCATGCACGTTTTCCGCGTTTGTATAAGAGCTCGTCAAATGGTGCTGGCACACTACTACTCGACGAACATCATAAACTTCAGCCAGTTCACTCAAACAGCTATCAATATCCATCTGACCGTCATTACATAAGAAAATGACATCGAAATCTTCATCTAGCGCTTTTGCTTCCGAAAGTGAGTTAACGCCTACCAGCTCAATTTGAGCCAAACGACACTCTTGGACAATTTGCTCTGCATAAGCATAGTTATCACATATAAAGAGCCCTCTTTTGACCACATCGGAATGCCAACCAAAGAGAGGTAACGCTTCTACTTCTATTGAAAAACCAAAGCATGTGCCCCCCCCCTTGGTCGAGGTTGCCACTAGCTTGCCTCCCATCATTGACACTAATTGGCGACAAATCGCAAGCCCTAGCCCTGTTCCGCCAAACTGTCTCGAAACACCCTCGTCTTCTTGAGTAAACGGTTCAAAAATGGTCGCCAGTTTGTCCCTTTCAATGCCGATGCCCGAATCCTTGATAAGGAATGTGAGCGAACCTCGCCCTTGCTCTAACGCTTCTTCGTAACTCACTTCGACTGAGATATAGCCTTGTTCAGTAAACTTAACGGCATTGGAAACCAGATTAGTAATGATCTGTTTGATGCGATGATCATCGACCATCACGCGAGCCGGAATGTTTTCATCCAATGAAATATCGAGTTCAAGCTGTTTGGACGTGGCTTTAGATTGAAACAAAATCACCGATTGATAAACGACTTCGCGAATGTCAGCTTCAACCAACGACAATTCGAGGCGCCCCGACTCGATCTTAGACAGATCTAGAATATCGTTTAGCAGTGCAAGCAACGTGTGGGAAGAGGTATCAATGTCATCCACGACTTCTTGTTGATGAGGAGATAGCTCACTTTGCGACAAAATTTCAGTCATCCCCATGATGCCATTCAACGGCGTTCGAATCTCATGGGACATATTGGCCAGAAATACAGATTTTGCTCTATTGGCTGCCACTGCCGACTCTTTGGCGTGCAGTATTTCGTGAGTTTGTCTCTGCTTTTCTTCCACCACACGATTGACTTGCTGCGCAAAGAGAGTGAACTCGTCACTACCATCGACTGCGACTTTTTTCTCTTTTTCTTCCTCATTAACTAGGGCATTAAGAGCATGAATGATCGCGCCAATCTTGCTGTTAACACGATACCAAGTGGCAACCCCCAGCCAGCCAAGCAAGAGAAAAACTACCGCAACACCACAGGTAATGAGCAATACATTTCGTTTTTGCTCATTGACTTGAGTAAGTAGGGATTGCTCAGCTTGACGAGTAAATCCTTCAATCATCATTTGCAATCGCTGAACCCGAAAATCGAGTTCGTCAAGGTAAGCCGCATAATCGCTGCGTGGCATGTCGCCATTCATCAGCCTCGCTCTTGATTCCAAATTACGTTGATAGCGGGGGGAGCTGAAAAGGCCAAGCAGTTTATCGACATGCGCATAAGATGCCCCCAAATGCAAAAATGCATCTAGATTTTGCTGCTGACGATCAATGGTTTGAAAAAAAACGCTTTGGTTCAGCTTCGCATCTGGATCCATCACTAAACGGTAGGTCAGCCAAGCCTCTTTTTGCGTCCAATAAGATAATTGAGCAAGGTAAGCAATAAAGTTCTGCATGGCGTGCCCATCGCTATTTCCATACAGCTGATAGTTTTGTAGCAAGGAAAGCGACATTTCTTGCAACAACTGAAACGCCCAATCACCCACTTCATCTGTGTTGGTAAGATCCCCAGACACCATACCAAGCATCGCCTCTTTTAAATCATCGGCGTACTCGGAAGTGTGTGGATTAGTGGAAAATTTATGATGCATGGAGAGCACCACATTATTTTGGACATCCACTTCGATGCTTAAAGGCGTTTCCTGACCGTATTGGCGTCTGTCTTTTTCCATGCTGTAGATAAAGTGCGAAGCCTGAGATATCAGCTGGAATCCCTGTATGTTGCTTACGGTTTGATTGAGGTGATCGACTCGCACCGAATTGGCATAAAACTGGTGGATCGCAAAAGCAACGATCACCACTGCGGGTAATAACGCTAACAACGCTAAACGTGTTTTGATTGATAATCTCAGCATCCATCTTTCCATGTGTTACGAACGCCTACTGATTTAATACTAGACTAGTTTCACACATTAATAATGGATATTGATGAGTTAAAAAACACTCTCATTTCACCTAGTAATACTAGGGATATAGGGTTACGGCGGGTTTAGGTGCCTGTTTTAAACTGTGATTCAAAGCAAGTTTTTTGATCATCAAAAAATGACCTAAACGCTCAAATCCAAGTCATACCTAAGCAGCAAAATGTAAAACAGACATTTATCATTTGAATGTTTACCACTCCCGTTGTCTTATCGAGTGAGATCACATTAATCTAGAAAAGAATCGAGGCTATTTACATTTAGATTTTGAAGCTATTCGTTATCGTTACAAAAAAAGTCAGCAAGTTATTAAAAGTCAATAGTACAAACACCCCGCTTTAGTCACATTAATCAACCAGAAATAATGCCCTACTTAGCAGTTTTAACTGGTATTAATTTTCCTAGCAGAATAAGAACTCTCACCTTAGAATTCGCACACATAATTATTACAACCCGATTACATAACCCACCAAACTCCACACTCTACCGTTGAGGTAACAGTAGTGAGTATGGTTAGCCCTCAAAACGTGAAAGGTCCAATACAACAATGAGTCCAGAGAAATATCTCCAAGACTGGCAAACGAGCCAAACGATTGCTGAATCTATCTCCCCTCTTATTGGTAAGCTATATCGTCAAAAAGGAATCGAAGTGGTTCTGTTTGGTAAGACGCTTATCAACGCCACTACTATCGACATTCTCAAAACTCACCGCGTAGCAAGACGATACACTGGAAGCCCTCTTTCTCTAGAGCACACAATGCCGATCATCCAAGCATTGTGCGAAATGAGCATTTCTTCATGTCGCGTTGATGTTGGTCAACTGGCAACTAAGTATTGGAATGAGCACGAAGATACAGCAGCACTAAACGATTTCCTACAAACTGCACTTCAAGGCGCGCGTGATGCCGACTCTTCTCTAGCCGCTCGCGATGTTGTGCTTTACGGTTTCGGTCGTATTGGTCGCCTACTGACTCGTCTTCTTATTGAAAAGAGTGGCCCAGGTTACCCACTTC
Source organism: Vibrio sp. GLN_1 (assembly GCF_043106015.1). Taxonomy (NCBI): domain Bacteria; kingdom Pseudomonadati; phylum Pseudomonadota; class Gammaproteobacteria; order Vibrionales; family Vibrionaceae; genus Vibrio; species Vibrio sp. GLN_1. Next base: position 330,517 of record NZ_JBICMD010000036.1, on the reverse strand, counting down.
GACTGCGCGCAATTGTTGTTCGTGGCGGTAAGAAAGGTGATTTAGAAAAACGAGCTAGCCTACTTCGTCGTGATTCTGTACACGGTCAATTTAACGGCAGCATCGTGATTGATGAAGAGCGCAAAGCGCTTATCGTTAACGGAAACTACATTCAAATCATCTACGCAAACAATCCTAGTGATGTAGATTACTCTGTGTACGGCATCAACAATGCACTTGTTGTTGATAACACAGGTGTGTGGCGTGATTCTGAAGGTCTGAGCCAACACTTAGCATGTAAAGGCGCAGAGAAAGTACTACTAACGGCTCCGGGTAAAGGCGACATCAAGAACGTTGTATTCGGCGTTAACGAATCTGTGATTCAAGAAGATGACACCATCATCTCTGCAGCGAGCTGTACCACCAACGCAATCACACCAGTTCTAAAAGCATTGAACGACAAATACGGCGTACTTTCGGGCCATATTGAAACCGTTCACTCTTACACGAATGACCAAAACCTGATCGATAACTTCCACTCAGGTGACCGTCGCGGTCGCAGTGCATCTTTGAATATGGTTCTAACTTCAACTGGCGCAGCTAAAGCAGTAGCAAAAGCACTGCCAGAGCTAGCTGGTAAGCTAACAGGTAACGCAATTCGTGTACCTACGCCAAACGTATCAATGGCGGTTGCAAACCTTAACCTAGGAACAGATGTTGATCGCGACTCTCTGAACGATTACCTACGCGAAATGGCTCTCAACTCTGAGCTTTCAGCGCAGATTGATTACACAGATTCAACTGAAATCGTTTCTACAGACTTAGTGGGCTCTCGCCATGCTGGCGTTGTAGATGGTCAAGCGACTATCGCACAAGACAAGCGTTGCGTACTGTACATTTGGTACGACAACGAATTCGGATACAGCTGCCAAGTTGTGCACTGTATGGAACAAATGATGGGCGTCCGTTACCAAACATTCCCTCGATAGGTGAACTTTGCTCCACAACGTTAACCACAATGGGTAACGAGCAATAACCCAACATTTGTTCTGATAATAAGCGCTTTGCGCAGTACTAATATTGATTCCCCGTTTATGCGCCTGATGACCCTCAGGCGCTTTTTCGTTCGTATCATTTGACAATCTCCGGACAAAGCAAACAGAACCATTCATGTTTTGTTCATGTTCGCAGCGTTAATCTGAACACATAGATTGAAAAGAGGTCATGATTATGAATCGAATTATTGTTACTGCACTGGCACTGATTACTGGCTTTTTCGCATTAGTATTTAGCCTAATCATGGCGATTCCATTGACCATCGCAGCCCTGATCACAGGCAAACGAATTGAAAAACGCGTACGGAAAATGCAAAAAGAAATGCATGAAGAGTATGAGTTTAATACTGGCAAAGCCGATGCCATCGAAGGTGAATTTAAAGAGGTTCGCCGATAACGAAATTACTGTGTTTCTCTTCCCCCTAATGTTCCTGAGAAACTTCTTGCGTACACCCAGACTTGCCCCACAAGCTGGGTGTTTTTTTATTTTCAGACGTATTTCCCCGGTACACAGTTAATTAGATTTTTTCTCGCCAGAAGCACGTCTACTCATCTCATCATAGCCAGTATCCCAAAGCTCTCTATCGACTCCAGCGTACGGGTTGGACTCTTTAGAGCGTCCTTCTAAAAAAGCGTCTCTACCTTCATTTTTAATCTCGCTTACTTTATCTAGAACGAAATTGAAGTGCTTAGGATCCACTCTCAGCAAAACCATAGCCAGAAGCCCTATACCAGCTAATATAAATGCGAGAAGAGTGAAGAACTCAAATGCACTTTTTCCAGTTAAAAATATCCACCCAGCACTAAATAGGCCAAGTAAAACAACGATCGGAATCAAGCTAGTTACTTTTTGCACTTTTCTCTCACTTTCTTCAACAATTGTAAAATATCTATCCCAAGTAGGGATAAGTAAGAGGAAAATCCGTTTACTTAAACAAGTTTTCTCACCTTAATAAGCGACTGATTCGCAATAAGTGTTAAGTGAGCTCTTGCTTTGATTATAACTTATGACTTCCAAGTCATAACTGCAATTGACGTTTTGTTTACTTTAAAATGAACCAAAGTAACATTTATTGATAAAAATAATTTTTAATTATAAGCCACATTTACTATAAGTAAATGTCTCATAAACAACACTTGAGATAACAAAAAGGCAGCTTATTGGCTGCCTTTGGGTTTGTTATATCGAGTGTCTTGAAAGTCCTAAACCGTAACCACCACTCTTAGTGCTAAGAGCATAAGCACAACGCCAGATAGTCGGTCAATGAGAACCGCTTTGGAGCGAATTTTATCGACCACTCTGGAGCTTGATAACACCAAAGTAATAAAGGTGTACCACAAGCCATCGACAACAAAAGGGGTCGCAACAATGATCATTTGGTTACTCAGATCATTTCCAAGCGCGACAAACTGGCTAAACAAAGCAATAAAGAACAGTGCAATTTTAGGACTTAGAATAGAGATAAGGAAACCTTCTCTAGCAGATTGAAGTACGGTCGTTTCCTCACCAGATTCCAACTTGGCGGCCACTCCACCTTTGGATCGCAGCGCGTTAAAACCTAAGTAAGCCAAATAAGCTGCGCCCGCTAAACTGATGGTTTTGAACAGCATTGGGCTCTGCTGCAGCACAACCGCAAGACCGATCAACGTGATAAACGCATAAATCCCGATCCCAAAAGCATGCGCCCATGCCGTTGCCAAACCATTCATTCGTCCACCAGCCAAAGCATGTTTAGCAACGATCGCTAAGCTAGGCCCTGGCGACATAGCCCCTAATAAACAGACTGTAAAAAGTGATAACCAAACTGTTAGTGTCATAAAAATCTCCCCTCTTTGACGTTAATTTATCAATAGAGGTGATATAAACTGAAATCAAAGTTAATCATGAAAGTCATGATTGAAACTCATAGTCTAGTGAATAGAGTATTCTGATTGCTGCATAACGCTTTGCATCGTTTCCCGTATCCAACGATGCGCAGGATCGTTATCGTACTTTGGATGCCACATCAGCCAGTATTGATGGATTTGAGTATCAAATGGCAGAGGTTTATGTGCCAAACTCCAATGCTTAGCGAGGTTCACCGCGATATGCTCAGGGACGACCATCAAATGTTCACTTGAGACTAGGCGATTAACCGCCGCCGAGAAAAATGGGACTTTAAATGTGATATGTCGCGCCAACCCCATCTCTTTTAAAACCGTGTCGGTGCTTGAATCTTTATCGCCACCACCCGTGACTTTTATGTGCGAATAGCTGAGTAAAGCATCCACCGTTAGCTCTTTACAACTCGCTAGCGGGTGTGACGCTTTCATCAAACACACCGAGGTATCAGAACCAATGTTCACGCTTGAAACGCCTTCTGGTTTTGAAGGGTACATGGACGATGCGATGTGGATACCCAGTTCATGCAACTTATCGAGAAAATCTGGTTGCCATAAGCGATAAGCCATATCCAGTTGCGGCGCGAGTTGACTGAAATGAGAAGCGATATCTGGAAGGACGTACTGAGCAACATAGTCACTAGACGCGACAACTAACTCACCTTGCCAATCTGCCGGTTCGAACGGTTTATCATCAAGCAGATGATCAAACTCAGACAGCAAATCATCAAGTTTAGCTTTTAACGCTAACGCTCGAGGTGTGGGTATGAGCAAGTTCCCCTGACGGACAAGTAATGGATCGCCACAAAGCTCTCTCAGCTGGGCTAATTGACGGCTGACCGCAGATTGAGTTACGTGCAAGCGCTCGGCAGTGCGACTTACATGACACTCCTCAAGCAGCACATGCAATGATCTCAGCAGATTTAAATTGATGTTGTTTAACATTCTCGATCCACTTGATGCTTCACTTTACGAACTTGTTTCCGGTCGTATTAAAAAACTCGGTCAGAACCGTATGCGTCATCAAATGACGCAGTTCAGGAAAGCGTTGAATTTGATCTCGGATTTCATTGAGCCGATTCATGTTAGGGACTTCCACAAATACCATCATGTCAGTTTCGCCGCTGATTGCATGGCACCATTTCACACCATCAATTTTATACAACTCATCAGCATAGGATTCACAGTAGTAAGATGATATGGATGTGTCGAATTTCAATGCGAAGTAGGCACAGATCGAATCCCCCTCTGGAGGCGCAATTTCAGCGTGATAACCTAAGATGACTTTGTCATTTTCTAACTTGCGAATGCGAGCCGTGACGGCTGAGCGAGATAAATTGACCTTCTCCGCAATCTCGGTGACCGACAACCGCGCGTTATGCCGGAGGATATCAATGATCTTGTGATCAAATTTGTCCATAAATATACCAAGCTTCCCTTAATTTTCTTATTCTATACCGATTCTAAATGCATAAGAAACCAACATTTTGTTGGATTTATTTAAAACAACCGTCATATTGACGGTGAACAAGCGCATTTTGTTTTTTGGAGTTCAGATATTCTATCTTCAACCCAAAGTCCAATTAAGGCGCAGCATGGAACGCGCACTTAAATAAAACCTCCGAGAAACGCATGGAACAGCTAAAAAAAGACATCTCTCTTATCTCCGGTATCGCCCAGTTGTCCACAACCTTGATGGGAACAGGCTTGTTTATGATTCCCGCTATCGCGGCAGGAATCGCTGGCCATTTTTCTTTGTGGGCTTGGGTCCTTTTATTCATCGCGATTTGTCCAATTGCGCTGACTTTTGCCCAACTTGGTAAGCGCTACCCGAATGCTGGCGGCACGGCATTCTTTGTGCGTCAAGCTTTTAACTCGAGATTGGAAAGCAGCGTCGCTTGGCTATTTGTCAGTGTGATTCCCGTTGGCGTACCTGCCGCGATTGCTCTTGCAGCAGGTTTTCTTCAACAACTGCTTCCTACTCCAATCAACAACCACTTATTTGCGCAAGTATTGACGGTTTTTCTGCTCATCTTGGTCAACCTATTGGGCACCAAATCATCAGGGCGCTTGCAAACCATCATCGCATTGAGTGTTTTTGCTTTGGTTGGTGCATTTTTGTTTAAAGGCGAAATCAATAGCGCAGATCTTTCAATGCCTACTCTCACAACAGAGTCCATTTGGCCTATCACCGCGGCACTTGGCGTGATGTTCTGGTGCTTTGTTGGCATCGAAGCCTTCGCTCACATGGGCGAAGAATTTAAGAATCCGCAACGGGACTTCCCAATCGCGATTATCGTCGGCTGTTTTGTTGCTGGTGCAACTTACTGGGCTTGTTCTGTTGTCATCTTAAAGTTTGGTGCTTATGGCAGCGCACAATTCGATAATGCTTCCATCCCTTGGTTAAGCGCCCATTTATTGGGAGATAGCGCAAAGTGGCTCATCAGTATCATCGGATTTTCTGCGTGCTTTGCCAGCGTTAACTTATATACCCAAAGCCTATCAAGAATGGTTTGGGCTCAAGCGCGCGAACATCGTCCAAACAGTCCACTGGCTAAAATTTCGCGTAGAGGCGTACCTTCATCAGCAACGGTTTTAGTCGGTGCGGTGCTACTTGCGTCTTGTGTGATTGGGTCGTTATCCAAACTCGATTTAGAGTTTTTCCTAAAGCTGGCCAACAGTATTTTTGTTTTGGTTTATCTATTGGCAATGCTAGCTGCATACAAATTGCTGCACGGACTAGGAAAAGCCCTCGCGGCGATTTCTTTAGTGTTATGTACAGGCGTGTTCATCTGTTTAGGTTGGTCTATGCTTTACGCTCTTGGCATTTTTGCGCTGCTCTCTCTGCCGTGGAAACAATGGCGACAAAAACGACACTCGAGCATTGTCGAATAACTTCAGACGTCAAATAGCTCAAAGAGGCGTTTAATCAACGGGTCAATGTTATCCAGACGAACATTCCCATATCCGATCACGACGCCCTGCCAATCTCGTGCTTTAAAATCGGGATGCTCATAAAAACTAACAGGGCGCATCATGATGCCCGCCTTTTTGGCTCGTTGCGTCCACGTGTTTTCATCAATCCCTTGTTGCCAGCTCAACGTAACGTGCAGCCCCGCCGCTTGACTGATAACTCGAACTTTGTCACCAAAATAATGCTGAATAGAGAAACAGACTTGTTCGTGCTTCGACTTGTACACTCGCCTCATTTTACGAATATGTCGCAGCAAGCTTCCTTCTGAGATAAAGTCCGCCATCGCGGCTTGAATATGACTTGGTGTATCACCACTAAGTGCGTCTTTCACCATCAAACATTTATCTACCAGCGATTCAGGCACAACGAGATAGCCAAGCCTCAAACCATTAAACATGACTTTACTAAAAGAGCCGATGTATAACACTCGCTCGTCTCGGCCCATTTGTGCGGCTAACCCTTGCAAACTGGTGTATGGACGATGTGCAAATTGGAATTCACTGTCGTAGTCATCTTCAAGAATCCAAGCCTCTTGGTTCGATGCCCACTCAATGATTTGTGCTCGCTGCTCAGTGTTTAAAGTCGTCCCCATCGGATATTGGTTACTTGGCGTGATATAGAGTGCATCTGCAGTACTTTTCGTGACGGAATCAATATCAAAACCCATTTTTTGTCTTACGAATAACGGTTCAAATTGATATTGCTGAAACAGGATCAACTTGCGCATCTGCGCATAACCTGGCTGTTCCATTAGCACTCTACTTCCTGACGTTAATGTTGCCATGGTGGCGATACACAACGCTTGCTGCGCGCCTGACGTGATGATGATTCGACTAGGCGTGCAGTTCACTGAACGGCTCGACGCCAAGTAATCCGACAAAGCGCATCGAAGCTCCCAGCTACCTTGAATGTCTTGATTGCCTAGCAGACACGTACGGGATAAGTGACGATTGAGATATTTTTGCCACAAAGCGGTTGTAAAAAGCGATAAATCGGGTACACCAGGCGCGAAACTCGCATTCACATCCAACGCCGCTGGCGGAAGGTTGGCAGCTTGAGTTGGCAACTTTTCAGGCAAGTATTGTTCTGGCAACTCAACAGCAACAAAAAAACCAGAGCCACGCTGGCTGACCAAGTACCCTTCAGCAACTAACTGTTCGTAGGCAGAAATCACCGTGTTGCGGCTAAGGTTCAACTCTTGTGCCAGTTTACGAGTCGACGGTAGCTTGCCGTTCTTGGGCCAAAGCCCTCGAACAATCTTATCCCTTATTGCAAAAAATACAGACTGCTGGCGCGTACCGCGGCCTGTTTTTACGCACAAATCACCCACATCGATTAACGACAAATTGGATCCATCCATAGTTTAAAAGTGGCTCTCTCTAAGCTACCAGTTAAACGCTACATTGCAACGACACGCTTAGGAAAAAAATGACTATTTCTCATTACTGTGAGTTGGTTAGGGAGACCACCATGCTATCGAATACAAAAAGAACAGAAATAAAAAAAGGCGCTCATAAAGCGGTGACTGAAGTTGAAAAGCTGCACACGATTATTGATGAAAGCCTAATTGCCCATATTGCAATCACCAACGAGTCAGGGCCAGTGGTTATCCCTATGTTAGCTTGGCGCGTCGATGATTTTGTATACATCCACGGCGCAAATAACAGCCGACTGTTACGCTCCCTCAAACAAGGCCAACCGACATGTCTCACCTTCACCTTGTTTGATGGTTGGGTATTGGCGCGTTCCGCATTTCACCACAGCGCGCATTATCGCAGTGCGGTTGTGTTTGGTCAGTTTGAAACTGTTGAAAACAATCAGGAAAAAGATCGTTTACTGAACCACTTTCTCGAACAAATCGCGCCGGGAAGAACAGAACATGTCCGTTTGAGTAACGAGAAAGAGCTCAGCGCCACCATGCTTCTGCGTATTTCTTTAGAGGAAGCATCGGTAAAAATCAGTCGTTTTGGTGTCAACGACGACGCTCAAGATATGGATATTCCGGTTTGGGCGGGGGTACTGCCATATCGAACCGTCGTGGGGCCTCTTGAACCATGTTCGGATTTGTATGAAGGCATCGAAGAACCCGATTACAGCAGCGCCTATCCTAACCGCTGGTACGCTTCGGAGAAACTCAGCTAAGAGCTCCTGTTGTTAACCCTCTCACTTTTGCTAACGCTCTCAATAGCAACTTTCACCCACTCTCGTAAATCACCGCTGGTCCTGCCCGCGGTGCTCGTAACTTTGTATCCAAAGGCTTCAATTTCCCGTATAACAAACCATGAGCAATAGGAGAGAGTTATGTCGGGAAAGGAAAGAAACCTACCAACACACCGTATTTCTAGATTCAGCAAATTTGCCTCGCTTGCAACAAGAGTTGCGGGCAATGTTATTGCTGAAGGCACCAAGCAAATCGCCAAAGGCAACCGACCGAAAGCAAAAGACCTTTTGCTCACCCCTCAAAATATTGCACGACTGACCGATCAACTGGCGCACTTACGCGGCGCAGCCATGAAACTTGGTCAAATGCTGTCGATGGATGCCGGAGATATTCTTGAACCGGAGTTGGCCGAGATTTTAGCCAGATTGCGTTCAAACGCCGATCCAATGCCATCAAAGCAGCTCAACAGCGTGATGGTAAATGCACTTGGTGAACAGTGGAAATCCGCGTTTCTTGCTTTCAACTTCAAACCTATTGCGAGTGCATCCATAGGGCAAGTTCACCAAGCCTACAGCGATGCTGGCGATAATTTGGCAGTAAAAGTGCAATATCCCGGTATCAGAAAGAGCATCGACAGCGACGTCGATAATGTCGGTACGCTTTTGAAAATTGTTGGCCTTATCCCTGAGTCAGTTGACTATAAAGGACTGTTGGAAGAGGCGAAAAAACAGCTGCACGACGAAGCCAATTATGAGCGAGAAGCTCAGTTTGCCTGTAGATATCATGCTGCTCTACAAGACCATCCGCATTTTGTGGTACCAAAAATCTACCCGGAAATTTCATCCCAATCCGTTCTGGCTATGTCGTTCATTCAAGGGACGCCCATAGAGAAAATCGCAAACTACGATCAAGAAACTCGCGACTTTGTAATGCACAATTTGTTGGAACTGCTGTTTAAAGAACTGTTCGAATTCAAAATGGTGCAAACCGATCCAAACTTCGCAAACTACCTCTATCTTGAACAAAGTAAACAAATCGGGCTGTTAGATTTTGGCGCAACTCGCGAATACAGTGAACGTTTTAGTTCCGGTTATCGCCAAGCCTTTTCATCTGTCGTGAACGATGACGAACAAGGGCTCAACGATGCTTTAGAGCAAATAGGCTTTTTCGCCCAAAGCATCAAACCAGAACAGAGAATGGCGATTTTAGATTTGGTCAAAATGGCATGCGAACCCATGCTAATTGATGAAGCTTATGACTTTAAAGCCAGCGGACTGGCGCAAAAACTGCGAGAAGCTGGAACAATTCTGAGTATGGAGCAAGATTATTGGCATACCCCACCAGCCGATGCCATATTCTTGCACCGAAAAATTGGTGGCATGTATTTGCTCGCCGCTCGAATCGGTGCAAAAGTAAACATTCGTCGATTAGTGCAACCATATCTCAAGATCAATAGTGGATAGCCTATTGTTTTTCTGTCACTTTCAAGTACCTTGAGCAGTTATTCTGCGTCATCAACAGCCCACTTTATTGAGATTTATTGACTATGGTTAATGAACATAAGGTCAATAAGCAAAGTTAGCTGGCTGATTTGTCACGTATGACGCCACAACTTTATCCATGAAAACGAATTAACTATCGGGGGCTCGGTGAGCAAGTTTCAAGATCTCTCCACTCTAATCCAACAAATTGGCCAAGCCGAAGAATCGGATCAAGTCGCAACGCTCAATGAATCTATCGAAGCGGGTCTCGAACCCGGCGCGGTTGCGCTGATCCTCGAAGCTTTCCCTATCGAAGACCGTGTTCGGTTATGGAGAGCATTGCCGTTAGAACTTCATATCGACGTTTTGACAGAGATGCGTGCCGATGTACGTTTCTCTATCATCAATGCGTTATCTGAAGTCGAACTGAAACTCACCCTCGCTAAACTCGACAACTTATCGTTGATCGAATGGGCAGACTCGTTACCAGAGGCCATCATCAATGAAGCGCTCGCTTTAATTGAAAAAGACGAGCTTGAACTGTACGACCAAGCGAATGAATATGAAGACGATGAGCTAGGTCGCTGGGCGGAGCGTAAAATCATTACGCTGCCGTTCAATATAACGGTTGGAACCGCAAAGCAGTTGATGGAACGCTACAGCTACGATACGCCGCAGCAAGTGTACCTGATTAACCGAAACAAACAGTTCCGTGGCGCAGTAAACTATTACGAGATCTTAAGAAGTGATTCAGGCGTGCGTTTGAAAACACTTGAGATTGAAACCGTTACCGTGTTGGACAGCAAAATGACACTGCCAGAAGCGGTAGAGGCGTTAGAGCATAGCGCCCTACCCGCGCTCCCCGTAACAGATGCTGACCAAACTCTCATTGGTGAGGTCGATTGGCAATTTGCATTAAGTACTCAACGAGAAATCTACGAAGCGCGCTTAATGGCCGGTACTGGTATGGATGAAGGCGATGACTTATTTGCGCCAGTACTAAAAAGCTCACAAAAACGTGGCGTGTGGTTGGGAATCAATTTGCTGACTGCAATTTTAGCCTCTGTCACTATCGGACTGTTTGAAGATGTGATTGCTCAAGTGGTGGCTTTGGCCGTGCTCATGCCAATCGTTGCATCGATGGGTGGCATCGCGGGCAGCCAAACGCTCACTCTGATGGTTCGTGCGATGGCGCTTAATCAGATCACTCCAGGTAACCGTTTCAAGCTATTGAAAAATGAACTGGGTATTGGCTCTCTGAACGGCATTGCTTGGGCACTGATTATCGGCGGGTTAGCCGGATTGTGGTTCCAATCGCCAGTTTTAGGCGGAACCATCGCACTGGCCATTATCGTCAACATTATTACCGCAGCTTTGTTTGGCGTGTTGATACCCATTATTCTGGATAAGTTCAAATTGGATCCAGCCTTAGCAGGCTCGGTTATTCTAACGACAGTGACAGATGTGGTTGGTTTTTTCGCCTTTTTGGGAACGGCGAGTTTAGTCATGCTCTAAAAAGCCCACTGTTTATTAATCAATCATTAGCATAATAGAGACAAATTGCATAACGCACTTGCAAATTGCAAAAACATTCAAAGTTTAAGCAACATATGTCACAGAAACCACGATTTTCGGGCATATAAAAGTTGGCACAGTAACTGCATTATATAAATTGACCCTTCTTAAGCCGAGGGTCACCTAGCCAACTGACGTTGTTAGTGAACTTGATTTTGTTCACATGTATATAAGCCAATCGCACTCTTTGCGGTTGGCTATTTTTTTATGCGGCTACTGCTCTCCTTTATCCTCCGACCGATCTCTATTGTACTTATCTTGCCCTCAACCGACTGTTTACTGTTTACTGTTTATAAAATTCAAAATTTCCTTCAATAAACCATCAGAAATACCGACTTCAACAAAAACAAACTACCTAACATAAATAAAACCAAGAAAACACACCAAAAAAAGAACAAATAACGCCCAAACCAAAACACTCATCATGAAATCGTTTTCTTTTCATAGAAATCGACTGAACAATCTAGAGTTATAGATAAATTTTATCCATAAGCACAAATAGTAGTAAAAAACATTCATTTCACGCAGAAAACTCGTCAAGAAATCATAAAAACACACGTAAAAATACATTTTTCATTTTTAGAACAACTCATTCAACTTATTGTTATTTAACAATAAAAAATACAAACGAAACCAAGTAAACGTTTAAATTTCAATTTTATCATTGACTATCGAATTTACATCACGATAATACGCGCCGTTTACCTGAAAATCAGGTGCTATAATTTAATCTTTTACTTTGCGGAGGTAATAATGGCTGGAGACAATAACTACAGTCTTGGACCAGTTCCCAACACGGCCAGAAAAGGCGTGGCGTCACTAACCATGGTGATGTTAGGACTCACTTTTTTCTCCGCAAGTATGTGGACAGGTGGTTCTCTCGGTACTGGGCTCTCCTTTAATGATTTTTTCCTCGCTGTTCTCATCGGTAACCTAATCCTCGGTATTTACACTTCTTTCCTCGGTTACATCGGCGCTTCTACTGGTCTCTCTACTCACCTTCTTGCTCGTTTCTCTTTTGGTTCTAAAGGCTCTTGGCTTCCTTCTGCTCTTCTTGGCGGCACTCAAGTTGGGTGGTTTGGAGTTGGTGTCGCGATGTTTGCGATTCCGGTGCATAAAGCAACGGGCATCGATACCAATACTTTGATCCTTGTCTCCGGTTTGCTCATGACCGCGACCGTTTACTTTGGAATCTCAGCACTGATGGTGCTGTCAGCAATCGCCGTTCCTGCTATTGCGCTACTTGGCGGTTACTCTGTCGTAGAAGCAGTAAATAGCGTTGGCGGTATTAGCGAACTACAACAAGTTCAACCAACCGAACCACTCGACTTTTCAATGGCTCTCGCGATGGTTGTAGGCTCTTTTGTTAGTGCAGGCACATTAACGGCAGATTTCGTACGCTTTGGCAAAAAGCCGCGCAGCGCCGTGATGATCACCATGGTGGCATTTTTCATCGGTAACTCGTTAATGTTTATCTTTGGCGCGGCAGGTGCGTCGGTGACTGGTCAATCAGACATCTCTGAAGTGATGATTGCGCAAGGTTTATTGATTCCTGCCATCATCGTACTTGGGTTAAACATTTGGACGACCAACGACAACGCGCTCTACGCATCAGGTCTTGGATTTTCCAACATCACAGGCTTACCAAGTAAATACATCTCGATGGCGAACGGTCTTGTTGGCACACTTTGCGCTCTCTGGCTCTACAATAACTTTGTTGGCTGGCTGACCTTCTTATCGTTGGCAATTCCACCGATTGGCGGCGTGATCATCGCTGACTTCTTCACGAACCGTAAACGCTACGCAAACTTTGAAGCCGCCCAGTTCCAAAGCGTAAACTGGGCTGGCATTATCGCTGTAGCGATTGGCGTTGGTGCGGGACACTTCCTTCCTGGCGTAGTACCGATTAACGCTGTACTTGGCGGCGCAATTAGCTTCCTAATTCTTAATCCTATTCTCAACAAAAAAGCACTGGCTACACAGCCAGCGTAAGGAACCATCATGACAACACTACTGATCAAAAACGTAACGCTAAAAGGACAAGAAGGTCTGCAGCAAATTTTGATTGAAGATGGTCAATTCAAGCGCATTGAAAGCAACGATGTGGAGCTTAATCACAACGGTGACACCATAGATGCTGAAGGCGGCATGGCGGTTGCACCTTTCTGCGAGCCACACATTCACCTAGATACAACGCAAACCGCCGGCGAGCCAAGCTGGAACATATCTGGCACATTGTTTGAGGGTATTGAACGTTGGGCTGAGCGCAAAGAAATGCTGTCGATTGAAGACGTGAAAGCGCGCGCAAAACAAACCTTAAAATGGCAGATCGCAAACGGCGTACAACACGTTCGTACTCACGTCGATGTTTCTGATCCAACACTTATTGCTCTCAAAGCGATGCTAGAAGTACGTGAAGAGATGAAAGAATGGGTAGACATCCAAATCGTCGCCTTCCCGCAGGAAGGTATTCTCTCTTACCCAAATGGCAAAGAGCTGCTAGAAGAAGCCGTCAAATTTGGGGCGGACGTGATTGGCGCGATTCCACACTTTGAATTCACACGCGAATATGGCATTGAATCGCTGCACTACGTGTTCGAATTAGCGCAAAAATACGACCGTCTGATCGACGTACATTGTGATGAAATCGATGACGAGCAATCTCGCTTCGCTGAAACACTGGCAGCATTAGCGCACAAGTTTGATATGGGGAATAAAGTCACGGCAAGCCACACAACGGCAATGGGTTCCTACAACGGTGCGTATGCATCTCGCCTGTTCCGTTTATTACGCATGTCCGGTATCAACTTCGTGGCAAACCCATTGGTGAACATTCACTTACAAGGCCGCTTTGATGATTACCCAAAACGTCGCGGCGTAACACGAGTGAAAGAGATGCTAAATGCAAACATCAACGTTTGCTTTGGACACGATGACGTATTCGACCCATGGTATCCACTTGGTACAGCAAACATGCTGCAAGTGCTGCACATGGGCCTGCATGTATGTCAGGTCATGGGTTACGAGCAAATTAATCACTCACTCGATCTCATCAGCACCAACTCAGCGCGTACATTGAACATTCAAGACAAGTACGGAATTGAAGAAGGCAAACCAGGTAGCCTACTGATTCTTCCTGCTGAAAATGGCTTTGATGCAGTACGTCGCCAAGTACCTGTTCGTTACTCGGTTCGTCACGGTAAAGTCATTGCAGAAACACAACCTGCGACAACTCGTATTCATCTTGAACAACCAGAACAAGTGACGTTCAAGCGCTAAAGTTCTTAAAAAGACTGACCGAAACGAAAAGGGCCTGACTATTTAGTCAGACCCTTTTACTATTTTTTAGTACGTTGCGTTAATTGTCTTCGACAACTAATGATGTTTCTGATCATGGATGGACTATTACCCAGATAAACAACATGCCCTTCTTCATCAACGACCGCGGGTACCACTTTTAAGCCTTTCATATCTGCGCCATTTTCGACCAGTTTACGCTCTAGCTCATATAAATCCTGCATATCATCGACTCAGTTAACTCACCATTTGCGCGGAATCCTATCGCTCTGAAAGTAAAAATATCATGATCAAGATTACAAAAACCACACTAAACAACTATAAAAATGGAATTGAGATCACTCAAAAATGCAATCTATAGACCCAAGTTTTCTGTGCTACTGAGTCACATTTATAAAATTAATGACTCATAGAAACACTGATAAAAATGTCTGTTTGAAATAGTCTTGTCTGGAGAGAAACCTTCGGAAAGTTCAGTCATTTCACTGCTTATTAACCTTTCAAATGGAATCAGTGACAGCGCTCTTAATCCCACTTCTTGACATCACTCAGATATTCAACAATCTGGTGGCTAATTCTCAATTACACCATCGCACTTGGAAATTCTTCTTAGCGTTGGGCATACTTCTGGCTTCATTTTAGTTGTAGATATTAACCATGACGTCATTAAGCCAGTTTGAGCCGCTGTTTTTGGAATTTATGCAGCAAGAGATGCAAGTTGATACGGCCCATGATATTGAACACGTAAAACGCGTGGTCAAAACAGCGAAACAGCTCTGCGACGAGGAAAATGCAGACATAGCCATTGTGTTACCAGCAGCTTATTTGCATGACTGTTTCACCTACCCGAAAGATCATCCAAATCGCAAGCAGAGCTCTGCAATTGCAGCCAAAAAAGCCATCGCGTATTTAGAGAGTATTCAATACCCTCAGCACTACCATGATGCCATCGCTCATGCGATAGAGGCGCACAGCTTTAGCGCCAACATCAGGCCAAACACGTTGGAAGCACAAATCGTCCAAGATGCTGATCGTCTGGACGCTTTAGGCGCAATTGGCGTTACGCGATGCATTCAAGTCAGCACTCATTTCAACGCTCAGCTTTACAACGATAACGACATGTTTGCTAAAGAGCGCGAACTCAACGACAAGCAATTCACCGTAGATCATTTCCAAACCAAGTTGTTTAAAATTGTCGACACCATGAACACGGAGTCTGCAAAACTTGAAGCCAATAAACGGAAAGCCTTTATGCAAACGTACCTGAAGCAGTTGCACGATGAGGTGACCGCATAAATGTCTGAAAGCTATACGTTAATTAAAGAGCTTAAACGCCAGCTAAAGTCAGCAGGGCTGCATTATGTCGATGTTGCACAACACCTTGATTTAAGTGAAGGAAGCGTCAAACGTTTACTCGCTGAAGGTCAACACATTAGCCTTGAGCGCTTAGAACGAATTTGCCAATTGATTGGTTTAGAAATGGCGGAACTGTTTAAGCTCGCGGCTGCGCACAATAAAGGTCTAGAGTCGCTAACGTTAGAGCAAGAAAAGCAGCTGGTTGACGATAAAGCCCTGCTGCTCGTGGCGATCTGTGTTGTAAATGGCTATCAGTTTGAACAAATAGTTCAGCAATATACCTTCAATGAGTTGGAACTGGTACAAAAGCTTGCTCATTTGGATCGCCTGAACATCATCGACTTACAGCCAAATAACAAAATTCGTTTGCGTATATCTCCGACATTTAAGTGGCAGATGGGCGGCCCTATTCAACGGTTCTTCCAACAGCAAGTTCAAGACGCCTTTTTCCAAAGCTACTTTTCGGGTGAAGATGAACAGTTGTCCATGGCAACAGGATTGATGAGCGTACCAACCAACAAGAAGCTGCAACAGAAACTGCAAAAGGTCATCGATGAGTTTTATCAGGCTTGCCAAAGTGATAGCTCTCTCGATATGGACGAAAAGCACGGCACCTCTCTGATTATTGCGATGCGTCGCTGGACGTTCCCTCTGTTTGAACCATGGGAAAGAAAACCTACACAGAAGTCTCGAAATTAGTAACTCAATAAACAAATGGAAATGAAAGTAACGCATTTAGTTACTTTTGGTGGCATACAACGTCACTTGAAAGAGAAAGCTGGTTTAATCGTTCATTGAGCATAAAGTGCTCCCATCTCATTCGACTTTGTTTAATCGGAGCCAGCATGTTTTTCTCAAAACGCTTTTTTCCTTACTTTGTGACGCAGTGTCTTGGCGCACTCAATGACAACATCTACAAAAACGTTCTGTTATTGATGGTGACATACAGCCAAATTGATAACTTACCAATATCCGTTAATCTATTTGTTAATTTGGCGGCAGGCTTATTCATCCTACCTTTCTTTCTATTCTCTGCGCATGCTGGTACCGTCGCTGACAGCATGGACAAAGCCAAATTAATCCGACGTCTAAAGCTCATCGAACTGGCTATCATGTCTTGCGCAGCAACCGCTATTGCTACCCAAAGTGCTATGCTGATGCTGGTTCTGCTGTTTATGACAGGCACTCAATCGGCCTATTTTGGTCCCGTAAAATACGCCTTGCTACCACAAGCGCTCAAACCAAATGAGCTTGTTAAAGGAAATGCTTGGGTTGAAATGGGCACGTTCCTTTCGATTCTTATAGGTACGCTTAGCGCAGGCCTGCTGTTAGCCATTCCTAATGGTACCTTGATTGCTTCTTGTGTCGTGATTGCCTTGTCTTTGCTTGGTTTTATGAGCAGTGTGAATATTCCAACGATGCCTAGCCAATCAAATGACAAAGCGAAATTTGAACCGATTTCTGGTTTAAAGAACACGTTAAAAGTGGCAAAAAAACAGAGAGGCATTTGGATGTCTGTTCTAGCCATCAGTTGGTTTTGGTTCATGGGTGCGACTTACCTGACTCAATTCCCTAACTTTGCGCGTGAACATTTGTTTGCAGACAGCACTGTCGTTTCTTTACTGTTGGCATTATTTTCCATTGGTATCGCGACAGGCTCTTGGTTGTGTGAAAAGCTCTCTTTCAACCACGTTGAGCTTGGTATTTTGCCATTCGGTATCCTTGGTCTGACAGTCTTTGGCGTCGACTTGCTATGGGCAGTCCCAAGTTATCCATCACTTCCGGTGCACTTTTATGATGTGCAAAGCTTCGTTGCTGAATCCAAACATCTGCGCGTCATGATTGACCTGTTCCTTGTTGGTGTCAGTGGAGGTGTCTTTATTGTTCCTCTTTATGCGTTCATCCAATCGCGTTCAAACAAAGGGGAATGTGCACGTGCCATTGCTGCTAATAACATCATGAATGCGTTGTTTATGGTGGTGTCTGCTTTGGTTTCGATCGTTGTACTCAGCGTACTAGAGCTTTCTATTGT
The DNA here is from genome assembly GCF_043106015.1 of Vibrio sp. GLN_1. Taxonomy (NCBI): domain Bacteria; kingdom Pseudomonadati; phylum Pseudomonadota; class Gammaproteobacteria; order Vibrionales; family Vibrionaceae; genus Vibrio; species Vibrio sp. GLN_1. The sequence goes on along the minus strand of NZ_JBICMD010000036.1, from coordinate 312,726 downwards.
GGAACTGTTTGCCATGATGGCAATAGGTAACTTCTTCGTGGCAATCTATGTCTATCGTCAAGTACCGGAATTTACACAACGCTTTATCAGTTATTTACTCAGCCATTGTATGTATCGTGTGTCAGTAAAGGGGCGCCAACATATTCCTGAACAAGGTGCTGCGTTAATCGTGGCTAACCATGTTAGCTATGTCGATGCGTTGATTTTGATGGGAACCTCTACGCGCCCGGTTCGTTTTGTGATGGACAAATCCATCAGCGAGCTGCCTGTTCTTAAATATGTTTTCCGTCATGCCGGTGTTATCCCTATCTGCTCTCCACGTAAGTGTGCCGATACTTACCGACGAGCATTTGAACAGATTGAACAAGCGCTTAACGACGGTGAGGTTGTCTGTATCTTCCCTGAGGGTCGTTTAACGTCTAACGGTGAATTGGGTGAGTTTCGCCCTGGAGTGGAAAAAATCCTTGAACGTAACCCTGTTCCTGTCATCCCTATGGCACTAAAAGGGCTTTGGGGTTCTTTTTTCAGCCACAAAGACGGACATGCTCTCACAAAACGACCGACTCGTTTTTGGTCAAAAGTGGATGTTGTTATCGGTGACGTGTTAAGCCCAGCGTCTTTAAATCGTCATCAATTGCAACAACAAGTACAGGATTTACTGGGCTGATACGCTTGCTATACCGATCAAACTTTGCAGCAAAACGTAAATATGCACCACAAAGCACAAGTAGTTCTTTGTTAATTAGAGTAGGATATCTACGACGTCATAAATCTAGGAGGTATTATGAAAATCATCATCTTACATGGTCTTTATATGCATGGTCTGGTCATGCAGCCTCTTAGCCAAAAGCTGCGAAAGCTCGGATACGAAACGCAAGTGCTCAGCTATAACACTGTTGCTATCGATGAGTCTTCACTGTTTGATTCTATTGACCATTCGCTTAATCCACTGACCGCAAACGTGCTCGTGGGGCACAGCTTGGGAGGTTTAATGATTAAGCGCTATCTCGCCAACAGAAAACCAACCACTAGCTTAATCTCTCATGTTGTCGCTATCGGTTCACCTCTTAAAGGCGCGTCCATAGTAGGTCGGATTCAAGATCTCGGATTGGGTGCAATTTTAGGAAACTCACCACATCACGGATTAAACAAACATGATGATGCGTGGGCTTTTCCGCAAAAACTCGGCAGTATCGCAGGAACAGTGCCGATTGGTGCCCGCCCATTGTTGATCCGTAATGACAACACCATGTCGGACGGTACGGTTACCGTAGAAGAGACAAGACTGGACGGTATGCAAGATCATATCGAAGTGAAGCAAACGCATACGAGTCTGATTTACAACACCTTCGTGCCGCAGCAGATTGATCACTTTATTCGCACAGATTATTTCCGTCGATAGCACACTTTTCCATCATACAGATGGAATCGACTTTCCAAGCTATTCAGTTCGCAGTACTATCCTAGCTCCACTTCCTCACAACTTGAATGAAGTGGCACATTTTTAATTGTTCTCAGGGCGGGGCGAAATTCCCCACCGGCGGTATACTTTTTCAAGTGAGCCCGCGAGCGCTCGATTCGTCGAGGTCAGCAGATCTGGTGAGATGCCAGAGCCGACGGTTATAGTCCGGATGAAAGAGAATAAGAATACACCAGTATCGCGAGTAAGATCGCGTTGAATGCTGGTGCGCTTCTTTTTGATCGTATTTTACGACGATCTCTCATACCGCCCTGATTCTGGTGATATTTAGGAGTTAACCATGAATCAGTCATCACTACTTGCCGAATTCGGCGACCCAATTACTCGCGTTGAAAACGCACTTATCGCTCTAAAAGAAGGCCGTGGCGTACTTCTTCTTGATGATGAAGATCGCGAAAACGAAGGCGATATCATTTATTCAGTCGAGCACCTCACCAACGAGCAAATGGCGTTGATGATCCGCGAATGTAGCGGCATCGTTTGTTTATGTTTAACAGACGCTCAAGCAGACAAACTGGAACTGCCTCCAATGGTGGTAAACAACAACAGCGCGAACCAAACTGCATTTACGGTTTCTATTGAAGCGAAAGTTGGCGTAACAACGGGGGTTTCAGCAGCAGATCGCGTGACGACCATTAAAACGGCGGCAAACCCGCATGCGAAACCTGAAGATCTTGCTCGCCCGGGTCACGTATTCCCTCTTCGTGCACGTCCAGGTGGTGTAATGACTCGCCGTGGTCATACTGAAGGTACGATTGATCTGATGCAAATGGCAGGGCTTCAACCTGCTGGCGTACTGTGTGAAGTGACCAATCCAGATGGTACGATGGCAAAAGCACCAGAGATCGTTGCATTTGGTCGCCTGCACAACATGCCAGTACTGACTATCGAAGACATGGTCGCGTACCGTAATCAGTTCGATTTGAAGCTGGCATAAAAATTCAAAGCATATTAAAAAGCCGCGCATTTGTGCGGCTTTTTTGATCGATTCCCTTTACGTTTGAGTAGTTATACTTACTTCAAAACAAAAGGAACGACATCATGAAAGGATTACTGAAACTCGCCGCACTCCTTGGCTTTATCTCCATGAGTTCGTTTGCTCTTGCGTCTGAGTGCCCCGACATTCTGCAAGGCAAACAGCGCATGTTAAATTCAACAGAAGAAATTGAGCTTTGTGAAGTATTCAAAGGGAAAACATTGCTCGTCGTAAACACTGCCAGCCAATGCGGTTTTACACCTCAATATGAGCAACTAGAAACGCTATACCAAACTTACAAAGATAAAAACTTCGCAGTCATCGGTTTTCCCAGTAACGATTTTCGACAAGACAAAGGAAGCGAAGAAAATACCGCAAAGATCTGCTATCTCGACTACGGCGTGACGTTCCCTATGATGGCTCGAAGCTCTGTATTGGGCAACGATGCCAACCCTGTCTTTTATGAAATCAGCACTCAAGCCGGTGTGACTCCGAAGTGGAACTTTTACAAGTTTCTCATCAGTAAAGAAGGCAAAGTCATCGCCACATTTCCAAGCTCAACCTCTCCGACGAGTACTACGCTTACTAATATGATTGAGCAACAACTGTAGGAGCGCTGTTATGGTCACGACACGTTTAACCATGTTACGCCTTGGGTACTTGGGCTTAGTGCCTTTTCTGTTCAGCTTGCTGCTTATCGTGTCTGACACCACCTTATTTAACCTAAGCGGCCAACAATTTTTTATTGCCTACAGCGCCGTTATCTTGAGTTTTCTATCGGGAGTGCTCTGGGGAAATGGTATCGACCATTACTACCACCGCTTGAGCCGTAATATCCTAGTTCTCAGTAATTTGTTTGTTTTGCTTGCGTGGGGTGCCTTGTTACAAGGGAATACACATTACATCGCGGCAATATTGTTGCTCGCAACCGGATACGCTGCCGTTTGGTATGCAGAAAAGCTGATACGGAATGTCGAACTGGAAGTTGATCCCAAAGGCTATCAAGGCATGAGGAATAAGCTCACCTGCGGCGTCATTTTGATGCATGGATTGGTTTTGGTTGCATAATCTGGTCTGTCCAGTACTCAGATCACAAAACCAATCAACCCATATAAAACATTGTTCATTTCGTGAATACACATACATTTTGAACACCGTTTTGTTTTAAAGTAGCGCAAACCTACATATATATGTCCGTAAACATTCACAAAGGATATGAATATGTTTTTCCGCAAACTACTGTTTAGCACTGCAATTATCAATGCGACTTCTGGCTGCGTTTCTTACCAAGCGCAACAAGCTGCCACTCAAACAGTAAACAACACGGGTATTGTTCTCACCAATGTGGTGAAAAACACCATAGCACAACCGTGCAATGTCGCTATCACCGTTGCTAGCTTGTTTTATCCGCACGCGATATTCATGACTAGCGTACCAACTCAAGCTTGTACAACCGTACTGAGATAACGAATTCAAAAAAATGGCGACCACTTGGCCGCCATTTTTCATTTCTTTTAATTTATAGCGTTAGCAGATAGTTCACCAATTCGCTGTACTCGGCATAGCTACGGACTTCATTAGGAATAACGATGTACTTGTTATTCACAACGACGCCAGGAACGCCGGTCAGAGTGCTCTCTTTGAACTGCTTATCGAAACGCTTTTGCATCGAACTAACCGCAAAGCTGTTGTACGCCGCGTCAAATTTGTTGCCATCGACACCGTTGTCCGTGAAGACTTTCTTTAACTCGTCTTCGTTTTTCGGTGCTTGGCGCTTTTGATGAATTTGCGCGAACATCGCAGGCACCATTTTATCTTCAACACCTAGCGATACCATGGTTGCGTAAGATTTTGCCATTGGCACTGCCATGTCTGCGCCCATAAACGCCACGTGCACTTTTTCAAAGCGTGCTTCTTTTGGCAAAGCCGGTTTTAAGTTTTCAATCACAGATTCAAACTTATAACAGTGTGGGCAGTAAAACGAAAAAAACTCTGTAACGGTTGGTTTAGTCGCTTTCTCAACGTCCAACACTTTGTAGTGTTTACCTTCTTCAAATTGAGCAGCGTGAGCGCTGAAAGCCAGTAAAAGTGTGCTGCATAGTGCAAGTAATTTCTTCATTGTTTGTTTTCCTTCGGGCACAACAGTGCCGTTTTAAATATAGCTAAGAGCCAGCTAGTGCTGGAGATAAATAAAGAAGAAATCAAACAATCGGAGGTCGGTAAGGTTTATAAATCACAACCACGGCTTTTTCAGTAGGAAGCTTATCAATAAGCGCCAAGCTATAAGGCAGTAGCATCAAGCCATTTTGCGACAAAGTCGTGGGAATTTTCACAATGCAAGAAGAGCTGCAACTGGTGTGCGACTTTTGCCCTTTTTCCATCATGTGTTCTTTGTGGTGCGGCTCAACACAATCTGTATTTACGCCGAGTTTTTCTTGAAGTGCAGTTTGCTGCATGGGAAAGCTTTGTGCTTCTATTGATGCTGTCGATGCTTGAACGCTCGATGAAACACTGGTTAGCAGCATAGCCACCAAACAAACCAGAGTAGTCATCAATGTACGATTCAACTTCAACATATCAATTTCTTCACAACACACTGATTTTCATCATACAGAAAGATCATATTCATACAAGTTTGAAGCACGAACAGTTCACGGTTATTTCACGAGCTATACCAGCATGAATCCGATAACGCTTGAAATACTTATGAAACACGAGTAATAGTTAGAGCAGTTTTTGTACTAACAAGGAAAGATTCATGCTTAAAAAGAGATTTTTCAAAACTAAAGATGAAGTTGAAGTCACTTTTGAACTCGATAAAAACCAATGGGAATCCATTAAAATCGCTGGAGATTTTAATGACTGGCAACCAGAGCCAATGAAACTGGTGAAAAAAAGCGGCCAATTTAAGTTCAAAACACGTCTACCCAAAGAGCAACACATCCAATTTCGTTATCTCCTCGATGAAGTTGAATGGGAGAACGATCCTCAAGCAGATGCTTACGTTCCAAATGGCTTTGGTAGCGACAACAGCGTTGTTTGCACCGTTGAATAAGTGGTAACTTTGATGGGTTGATTAGTACGGATTTCACCGTAGTAACAGCGCATTCTTCTCACTTAAGGCGCACGAGTTGCGCCTTTTTCCTACCAATAAGACAAACTCAAGCAGCAATTATTGTTGCTAATGAACAACAGTGTTTTACCTAAAGTGATATATATCAACAAAAGTTATTTCCTTAGTATGAGTTCATCGCAGCAGACCGCTGCTTTCAACGAAAACTGAGGAAGTAACAAATGAAAAAACTGGTTGTTATTACTGGTGCAAGTTCAGGTATTGGTGAAGCTATCGCACGTCGTTTTAGTGAAGAAGGCCACCCTCTCCTTCTTGTGGCTCGTCGCGTAGAACGTTTAGAAGCACTCAATTTACCAAACACCTTATGTGAAAAAGTCGATGTCACTGACCAAGCGAGTTTGATAACAGCGATTGAAAAAGCAGAAGCTCAATTTGGTCCAGCTGACGTGCTAGTCAACAATGCGGGTGTAATGTTGCTTGGTCAGATCGACACGCAGGATGCCGCTGAATGGAAGCGTATGTTCGACGTTAACGTGCTTGGTTTGCTTAATGGTATTCACTCCGTACTTACATCAATGAAAGCGCGCAATAGTGGCACAATAATCAACATCAGCTCTATTGCAGGTAAAAAGACGTTCCCTGACCACGCGGCATATTGTGGTACGAAGTTCGCAGTTCATGCAATTTCAGAAAATGTGCGCGAAGAAGTGGCCGCATCAAATGTGCGTGTTACGACTATTGCACCGGGCGCAGTAGAGACGGAACTGCTTTCTCACACCACTTCACAAGACATTAAAGATGGATACCATGCTTGGAAAGTGGATATGGGTGGTGTACTCGCCGCAGACGATGTCGCGCGTGCAGTAATGTTCGCTTACCAACAACCACAAAATGTCTGTATCCGAGAAATTGCGCTCGCGCCGACCAAGCAGCAACCATAATCTGGTGACAACTTAATTTCCCATATACTAAGCAAACGATTTGTTCTATATCAAAACGTTTGCTTTTTTTATATTATTAACTCATCGGATAACCTTATTCTTTACAAGCTTTATTTGAAATAACTCGCAAATTTGTTTAACTTTCAGTGATATCAAATACAGCACACATCACTTACATGAACGAACAAGAAATCAAGCCATCCCTTATCATTGTCGAAGACGATCCAAAACTACAAGATATGCTCGGTGAGTACTTTGTAGAACAAGGCTTCGACGTCCGCTGTATTGATAACGGCACCGACGCGCCGAACGCCATTTTAGACACTCAACCCGATTTGGTTTTGTTAGATTTGATGCTGCCGGGCCAAGACGGTTTGAGCGTTTGTCGTCAAATCCGCGAATGTTACAAAGGCAAAGTTCTGATGCTTACCGCAAGCGATGACGATTTTGATCACGTCGCTGCGCTTGAAATTGGCGCCGATGACTTTGTCACGAAACCTATTAAACCGCGCGTGTTACTTGCTCGTATCCGTATGTTATTGCGCAGGAAAGAAAGCGCCGCTCCAGCGCCAGAAAACGGCTTACAAATTGGCGTGTTGTGTTTAAACCGACTACGTAAATCCTGCACTATGAACCAACAGCCTGTCGCATTAACCGACGGTGAGTTTGACTTGCTGTGGGTACTCGCCACTCATGCCGAGAAAACCTTGTCGCGTGAATGGCTCACCAAAACGTTACGCGGGATTGAGTACGACGGTACAGATAGAACCATTGACAACCGCATCGTAACACTTAGAAAGAAATTGGGTGACGCGTCTTGCTCACCTCAAAAAATCATTACGGTACGCGGCAAAGGCTACCTACTAATGCCGGATGCATGGAACGCATAAATGAGAAGGATATATCTAGAGAGCTTTTTAGGTCTGATCATTCTTTTTCTCGCCAGTCTGAAAGGTTATGAGCTCATCGTGTATGAGCTCAATACTGATTATGACTACCTACTTCAAGAACACAGTTCGCAAGCTTTCTACGATTTACTCTCTCCTATCTATGAAGAAAAAGGGCTTGAATACACCAAAAGCGAGCTAGAAAAGTTTGCCACGGCAAGCCATCGATTGTTGCAACCTCACACCATGGATGAGCTCCCTCCTGAGGTGAAGGAAGTGTTCGATGAAGATCCTACTGCTAACATCGCCTTTGATGATGAACGGGATTTTTGGTTTCGCTTCGACGAGAGCACTCCCTTTTTCAAAATTAGCGACAACCCGAATAGTCCTATCATTCAAGCCGTCAATTTCGACGACAACATGGTGTGGATATTCTTCATCGCTGGTTTCGCGCTTTACTGTGTTTTGCTGATCTGGTTTTTAAGCCGCAGAATTCGTGAACTAGAAAGAGTCACCGTCGAATTTGCGTCTGGTAATTTCAAAGCCCGCGCAAGCACGGCCAGCGCCAAATCGGTTGGCACATTGAACAAAAGCTTCAATAACATGGCCGATAAAGTCTCTCGACTCATTACCAGCAATAAAATGCTCACCAATGCGGTTGCTCACGAGCTACGCACACCAATTTTTCGCTTGCAATGGCAGGCTGATTTACTCGCCGACTCCTCTCTAAATGAACAACAGACAAAGTACGTAAATAGCATCGTTGAAGACATTGATGAGATGGAAGAAATGGTCGAAGAACTCCTTTACTACGCGAAAATGGAACGCCCAGAAACAGAGCTTCGGACCGAAAGTCTTGAGCTTAACTCCCTGCTTTTTGACCTAAAAGACAAATGGCAGCAAGAGACGCCATTGCCAATCACCGTTAAAGATACGGATTGCAAAGAAGCCCAAATTAAGACCGACCCCAAACTGCTCAAGCGCGCGTTAGACAACCTACTTCGCAATGCCATGCGTTATGCCGATAGCCAAATCATGTTAGAAGTGACCGAAGATGAAGAACACTGCATGATAAGTATTCATGACGATGGAAACGGTATTGATGAAAAAGACTGGCCTCACCTGTTTGAGGCATTTTACAGCGCCGACAAATCTCGTAATAAAAGCACCAGCGGCTTTGGTTTAGGACTTGCCATCGTAAGACAAATTATGGAATTGCAACGCGGCGATGTTTCTATTTCACACAGTCCTCTTGGTGGCGCCTGCTTCACCGTATCTCTGCCTAAATAACGGGCGAACAACGATAAAAGTTAAAGCGCAGTTCGCTTAGTTTCTGCGCTATCTTCTTCCTCATCCGCTCTTATTACATAAGACGACATTTCGATACAATCCATAGACAGAGACAAGTAATAAAACAGTGTACATTTAATCCATAAATTCACAGAGATAATGGATTCACCCCATGTATAAACCACTTTTACTCGTTGTCCTTTCTTCCTCACTTGCAGCATGTGCATACAACCAAAAGCCTGTTGTAGACATGACGAATGTTGACCAAGCGCAATACGAACAAGATTTTGCCTACTGCCAAGGTTACGCAGAAAAAGTCGACAAAACAGAGGCCGCTAAATCTGACGCAACCAATGGTGCAATGACTGGCGCATTAATCGGTGCCGCGGCAGGTGCTCTTGAAGATGGCATTGGCGGTGCAGCAGTTGGCGCAGTAGCTGGCAGTGCAGTCGGTGCTGGTGCAGGCGCTTTAGGTGGCGCGAATGATTCCACCAAAACACAAGCTCTCGTGCTACGCAAATGCCTACAAAATAAAGGTTACACCGTTTACGACCTTGATTAAGCATTAGTTTAAACCACACAACCAAAGTACTTACTCATCAAATCAAACGTGACGTTTTTTGCTTGCACCCATATTCACAAATGTTTCACGTCTAACCGATTAGTCTCAGATCGCAATTTGGTGCATTTCGGTACTAACACACATCAATCAACCAATAATAAGAATTAAGGCCCAATTTTGAAGCCAGGTAAAACAGGAATTCGCCGAGTCATGGATGCGACCGGTTACTCAATTAAAGGACTAAAAGCCGCGTGGACTCATGAAGCCGCTTTCAGACAAGAACTCGTACTGACTTTGGTTCTTTCTATCAGCGCATTTTTTCTGCCAGTTACCACGCTTGAACGTGTATTGATGATCAGCAGCCTATTGCTGATTTTAATCGTCGAACTTATTAATTCCGCCGTAGAAGCGGTTGTCGACCGTGTCAGCGATGACTGGCATGAACTCAGTGGTCGAGCCAAAGACATTGGCTCTGCAGCAGTATTTGTTGCGCTATTTCTTGCCCTATTTGTTTGGGCGTCGTTCTTGCTTTAGTTTTATTCAAGAAAGTAACTTATGAAGACTGTTGATTCTCCAAAGAAAGGTATCCCATACGTTGCCTTTACTGTTCTACTCGCGCTGTATTTCGCTCTCGTGGTGAACATCCCAATCTATAAAGAACTCATTGGGATTTTCTCTAAGTTAGACGAAGTCAAAATCGGTTTCATTATCACTATTCCGATTTTCTTTTTTGCCGCGCTTAATTTCTTATTCAACCTATTTAGCTGGCCATGGGTTGGAAAGCCGTTCTTTATCTTGCTGCTAGTGGTCTCTAGCTTAGTAAGCTACGCAGGCTATAACTACGGAACGCTGTTTGACTCTGGGATGATCGCCAACATCGTCGAGACCGACTCGAGTGAAGCAAGCTCTTATCTCAGCACGTATTCGGTCGTTTGGACGACGTTAATGGGTGTGATTCCTGCCCTGATTGTGTTCAAAGTAAAGCTGCAACCACAACGCGGACAATGGCTACGCTTTGTGCTTACAAAACTGGTCGCGATGCTCGCTTCGTTAGCAGTTATTGCCGTGATTGCGGGGTTGTACTATCAAGATTACGCATCTGTGGGTCGCAATAACAGCTACCTGAAAAAAATGATCATCCCAACGCAATATGTCTACAGCGCGACAAGTTACGTAAAAGAAAATTACTTAACTACGCCACAGCCATATCGTGAAATCGGTACTGATGCACAGCAATCTTCGACCGCTTTACAGCAAGCGCAGGACAAACCGACGTTACTCGTTTTTGTGGTAGGTGAAACCGCACGTACTCAAAACTATCAACTGAATGGTTACGAGCGTGAAACTAACCCCTACACCAGCCAATTAGATGTTATTTCTTTTAAAGATGTGGCGTCATGCGGCACTGCGACAGCAGTATCTGTACCATGCATGTTTTCTCAGTTAACGCGCAATCAATTTGACCGTAAACAAGCTGACAACCAAGACAACGCGTTAGATATCATGCAACGTGCAGGTATCGACCTACTGTGGAAAGAAAACGATGGTGGCGATAAAGAAGTCGCGCATAAGATCAAAAAAATCGAAGTAGACAGAAAGCAACAAAACGCACTGTGCAACGGTCAAACTTGTTACGACATGGCACTACTGAGTGACTTTGACCAAGAAGTGTCGAACATGAACGGTAACCGAGTGGTAGCCATGCACCTTATTGGCAGCCATGGCCCAACTTACTTCCAACGTTACCCGAAAGAGAAAGCGTTTTTCCAACCAGATTGCCCACGTGCAGACATTGAAAACTGTAGCGTCGAAGAGATCGTAAATACCTACGACAATACCATTCGTTACACAGACTTTGTCTTGGAACAAACCATCAACAAACTTAAGACGTTAGAAGACAAATACAACACTGCGTTGATTTATGTTTCTGACCACGGTGAATCGCTTGGTGAAAGCGGCATGTTCTTGCATGGTATGCCTTACGGACTTGCTCCGGATTTCCAAAAACGAGTACCGCTTATCATGTGGATGTCGCCAAGCTTTAAGCAAGCAAAACACATCAACACGGATTGCTTGTCCAAAGAAGCACAAAATGCAGGTAAGTACTCGCATGACAATGTGTTCCACTCTTTGCTTGGTATTATGGATGTAAAAACCCAAGCCTACGACGGCCAGTTAGATATCTTCAAAACGTGTCGAACCGTATCCTAAGTAGTTAGAAAAAGCCTGATTCAAAATGTGAGTCAGGCTTTTTTATGACAAGCCGTTTCTGCCAACCTCTTTTACGCTCGTTATAATCAACGCCTAATGAAATCGAAACAGAGCGAACAACATGAAAATCGGTATTATTGGCTTAGGCGATATTGCGCAAAAGGCTTACCTTCCTGTCATTACTCAACTTCCTAATGTTGAGCTGGTCTTTTGTACCCGAGACGCCAAAACCCTCTCTTCACTAGCTCAGCAATATCGCATTAAGGAAAACTGTCAGGACTACCGACAGCTTACTGCGTTTGGTGTAGATGCGGTGATGATCCATGCCGCAACCAATGTTCACTTTCAAATCGCTGAATATTTTCTAAAACAAAGCATTCCTACTTTTGTCGACAAACCTCTGGCGGACAGTTCCCAACAGGTAGAGCAACTCTATGAGATTGCAGCTATCGCCAATCAACCACTTTATGTTGGCTTTAATCGCCGACACATTCCGCTCTACAACGACTATTTGCCAAACGTACAAAAAGGCGATGTCGCTAATTTGAAGTCACTGCGTTGGGAGAAAAATCGCCACAATCTGCCAGGAGAACTCCGTACGTTCATCTTTGACGATTTTATTCACCCGCTAGACAGCGTAAATGTTGTAGCAAAAGCCGATTTGCAAGACGTCTACATCACTCACCAATTTGACGGCCAACAACTCGCACGTCTGGATGTGCAATGGCAACACGGTGATACCCTACTACACGCTTCAATGAATCGTCATTTTGGCATCACAAACGAACGCGTTCAGGCATGTTATGCCAACCAAGCATTTGAGTTTGAATCGTTCGTGGAAGGTAAATTGTGGCAGGACAATCAAGAACGTAAGTTGAACTTAAAAGATTGGACACCAATGCTCACGAGTAAAGGTTTTCACGCTATGCTATTCGATTGGTTTAAGGTTGTTGAATCAGGCAAGCTAGCTACAAGCACAGTGCAACGCAACATAGCGAGCCACCAGCTTGCAGAGCAGATCTATCAACGCATAGAACAAGCCGTGCATTGCAATTAATCCCTAGAACCAATCTATGCATGAAACGCATACATTAGTTCACTTTTTGTCATTTGTTTCATTGACTAATCGTCACTAAACTTCGCGCTCATTTTTCTACATGAGCGCACAATGCATGCTTTTTTCTCAATCCATTTTCGCTCAGGTGTTGAGAATGTCCATCATGTTGGGGCTATCTCTAATCATCGTCCATAACTCTCCGAAGTTGCTGGAAATATTAGCAGAACAAGCCATCAACAACGGTTGTCACCAAACAACGGGAGACAACGAACACCATGATCATTCTCATCACCACCATCATTAATAAGAGCAAACTATGAGTATTTTCCGATTTCCAGTTCTTGTTTGGCTTGGAATAGGGATTTTGATTATTTGTCTAGGGATCAGACAATCTTTCGGTATTTTTATGATGCCAATTTCAGACTACTTTCAGACCGGGCGCGAGTTCTTTAGCTTTGCTATTGCCTTGCAAAACTTGTTGTTTGGCGTATTCCAACCTTTTGTCGGCATGGCATCAGACCGTTGGGGCGCGAAGCGTATTATCATTTTAGGTGCCTTTTCTTACGCTTTAGGTCTCTACCTTACTTCTATCGCCATTGAGCCAAACATGATGTATCTATCGCTTGGCGTTTTGGTCGGTTTTGGTTTGAGCGCAACCAGCTACGTCATTGTGTTAGGGGCGGTAGCAAAGGTAGTCCCTGCACAACATGCAGCAAAAGCATTTGGTTTAACTACCGCTGCGGGATCGTTCGGTATGTTCGCCATGATCCCTGGAGCACAAGCGCTTTTGAGTGATTTTGGCTGGCAAGGCGCACTTCAAGCATTCGCTGTACTGTGTAGCTTTATGGTGATGTTTGCTCTGTTCATGAGAACTGCGAAGCCACAAGCCGGTACCTCTGCAAATGTTCAGGAAGACACACAAACCCTAAAAGAAGCATTAAAAGAAGCTTTCTCTCACAGAGGTTATTGGCTGATTCATGCAGGTTTCTTTGTGTGCGGCTTTCACGTGATGTTCATTGCAACTCACTTACCAAGTTATCTGGCAGATAAAGATTTACCAGCCTCAACCGCCGCAATGGCACTGGCGTATGTTGGCATCTTCAACATTTTTGGTTCGTACTTCTGGGGTGTTATGGCGGACCGCTTCAATAAACGCCATGTTATGTCTGCGCTGTATTTAATCCGCACGGTAGTGATTGGTGCTTTTGTGACTCTACCTGTCACCGAGCACACCGCAGTCATCTTTGGTGGTGCAATCGGCTTCTGTTGGTTAGGCACCGTGCCTCTCACATCTGGATTAGTCCGCCAGATTTTTGGGGCTCGTTACCTATCAACACTTTATGGCTTGGTATTTTTTACTCACCAAGTAGGAAGCTTCTTGGGGGCTTGGGTCGGTGGTCGCATCTACGATTACTACGGTTCATACGATCCAATCTGGTGGTCAACCGTCGTTCTGGCACTCCTCGCCGCTTTGATTCACTTACCGATCAATGACAAGCCAGTATCGCGCTTGAATTTGGCAACCGCCTAACCAGAAAGGCTCTTAACGTCTAACGTTGAGAGCCTTTTTGTCAACAGCTCAATGATCTCCGCTTTCCTTTATCAAATGAGTATTCTCATCAATGATTTCTTATTTAAGATAAAGCGCACCCATTCATCCTCTGTTAAGATTTGTGTGACATACTTTGTAGAAAGTTATAAATCAAAAAGGGTTTTAGATGAGAACACTTGGCAACATCATCTGGTTTTTATTCGGTGGCGTATTCATGGGATTGCTGTGGTGGCTATTCGGTATTCTTGCGTTCATCAGCATCATCGGGATTCCGTGGGGGCGAGCTTGTTTCGTCATGGGTAACTTTTCGTTTTTCCCATTCGGCAAAGAAGCCATTTCGCGTGATGAACTAACCAATGAAATGGATATTGGCACGAGTCCGCTAGGCGTCATCGGCAACGTACTCTGGTTTGTATTTGCAGGTTTGTGGCTGGCAATCGGTCATATCCTATCCGCCGCAGCGTGTTTCGTTACCATTATTGGTATTCCGTTTGCACTTCAGCACCTGAAACTGGCCGTAATTTCCCTCGCGCCTATCGGTAAAACTGTTGTAACGTCAGAAGAAGCGGCAATCGCTCGTTACAACATTAATCGTTAAGGTTATGTATCCTCTGAGCTTTCGGGCTCAGAGGGCAACGCCTGTTAAAAGTAAGCCTATTATTGCTACAGCGTATTCGATAATGGTTGATTGTATGCTCATACCGTCACCTTTAGGTTTATATCTTACCTAGCTCTGCACTGCTTCCAATTTATCCTTTATAATCAATTACCTTTGTTGCCCATCACTTGAGTTATTCAACGCTTCAACTACAAACATCTCAACTCAACTTCCCTCTTACAAATTTTTAAAGCCGAACTATAAGCGTAGCCAAAAGTAATCGACTTTGAGGAGAGATCTACGCGGTAAACGGAAGAATATTGGTCAGGAATCTTACTTTTTCAGGCCCAAGAACAACTTATGGTCATATCTTTTTTTAACTACAAAATGTGCACATCAAAAGGCAAAGAACACTAAGGATTGAATAAATCAACAAACATTGATTGTGACGTAGACTAATTTATTTTGTTTGTCCTCTTCCCCTACCACCCCATATCATCCCCACCACAAACGCTCTTTGATATTTTTATTTGTAGTTCTGCCACCGACGTAAAAGTACGCCTTTTCATCCCACAATTTTGCTTTTACAACCGACCAGAACGTTCTGAGTCATTCAATGACTCAGCATCTATTCATGCAGGAATATATCGTGGATAAATATCAAGCGGCTTACGCAAAGCGTCTCTCAAAACTAAAAAGTGATAACAATTCACCTAAGGCAATAGCTCGCCTTTGCGCTTGGGATTCGTTTTTTAACCAAGAGTTTGAACTTCAAGATCTTGAATATCAGATGGCCGATGCTGCGCGTCAGCGTTACGAGCAATCCAATGTAAAAAACGACATTTCGTTTAAAGCCTTCAAACGCGCCTTCTACAACGAATCCATCGAGATCTATAACTTGACCGATGGCGCAGCCATTCAAAAAGTCTTTACGCCATTAATTATGCTTGCCACCGCTTGGATTGTGTTTGTGTGCTCTGTTTCGAACTAAGCACGCAAATACACTCCAAGAGGGATGAGAATCATCATGCCTAGGATAACGTTACTTCTGCTGGCCACTACAATTGGTATTGGCATTACCGGCGCTGCATTTTGTGTTGGTGTGACTTACGCATTCACTCAGTTACCGTTAGAAAGCTGGTTTCTAAACCCATAAATACAAAAAAGCAGAACTCGATGTGAGTTCTGCTTTTCATTGTTTATTTGGCCGTAACTCGGATGAAACCTAGAATTCCCGGTTCATTTTTTCCAAACACGATAGAAAGGTTGATTGCTGCTCTGGCTCAATATGACGAGTAAGATCACGCACAAGGTCAAGGTGCAACTGGTTATGATGGCGATGAATTTTCTCACCTTCTGGTGTGAGCCTCACAACGATAGCACGGCGATCTTCCGGATGAGGGCAACGTTCTATCAAGTTCGCGTTCACTAACTTTTCGATTTGTACCGTTAACGTTCCGGTCGTGATGCCTAACTTTTCCGCCAGTTCTTTCATGCGCAGCGCACCATGGCCGCCCAGCACTTCAATGGTATGGACTTGGGCCAAAGAGTAGCCGGTTTCTTTTACGACTGACTGTTCCCAAGAAGACATCTTGTCATAGAACTCGGTCAGCATTTGATTCAACTTTTCTAGTTCGCTCATCGTCAGCTATTTTGTAACTCTAGAGTAAGGTGATGAATCTTATCAAACTTACTCAGTAATTGCTTAAATTCACTCAACGTTTTATCACTGCGATTATGTAACACAATCGCAGCCGAGTAATGATGTCCGCTCACCTTCCAAACATGCAGATCTAGCACGTCTGCGTATGGCTGAAGCGTCTCTCTGATTGCCTGTAGGTACTCGTGATTAATATTCTCATCTAATAAGACTGGTGCGGTTTGCTTCATCAAACCGAGAGTCCACTTACCAATCACCAAAGCCCCAACGATCCCCATAATGGCATCTAACCAAATCCATCCGTAAAACTTACCAATAATAAGTGCAACGATCGCTAACAGTGACGTTAAGGTATCTGCCAAGACATGAAAATACGCGGCGGCAAGATTGTGGTCGTGGTGCTCGTGCGAGTGTCCATGCGAATGGTTATGATCATGTGGGTGGTCGTGATCATGATGATGGTGATCATGCAGCAGCAACATACTTGCTAAGTTAACCACCAAACCAATCACTGCGACCATAATCGCTTCGTTGAATTGAATACTCTCAGGGTTAAACAAACGGTGAACGGATTCCACCATCATCATTAGCGCCACCATGCCCAAAGCAATCGCGCTCGTAAAACCACCTAAAACACTGACCTTCCCGGTACCAAACGAAAAACGCTCATTGTTCGCATTTTGCTTAGCATAGCGATAAGCGAACAAGGTGATGCAAAATGCCGCAGCATGAGTGCCCATGTGCCATCCATCGGCGAGTAAGGCCATAGAGCCAAAAAGCGTGCCCGCAGCAATCTCAACCACCATAGTGACAAGCGTCAGAATGAGAACATAAAAAGTTCGCTTTTCACCTTTATGGTTATGAGAAACAAAATCGTGCGTGTGTTGTGCTATTGCCATAGATAAATCATATCCCTATTGCTCAGTTTGTTTGATAATCAAAATATTTGATTTAAATTTAGTTTGACCATCAAACAAAGTCAACATGGAAAACTAAGAAAGGCGTTCATCACTGCACTCAAGATTGGCCAATCTGATGCCTCCCCGCATGAACATATGCGGCCTTGTTTGGGAATCAGCCGCTTATACGTTAAGCTGCCGTTACTCAACTAAAAGATAGAAAGCGGATAAGCAGATGGAACATGTAGGTTCTCGTGCACTGATTGTTGAAGGCGGCGCAATGCGAGGGGTATTTTCTTGCGGAATACTCGACCATTTTTTAGCTGCGGACTTTTCTCCCTTCGACAGCTTTTGGGGCGTATCGGCTGGCGCAAGTAATCTTGCCGCCTATTTGGCAAAAATGCCGGGCAGAAACCTAAAAATCTATCTCGATTACAGCCTAAGAAATGAGTTCATCACCCCCAGCCAGCTCATACGCGGTGGTGATGTCATGGATTTGGATTGGATGTGGCAAGTGACACTTGAAGAGTTAGGCATTGATAAAGAAGTGCTCGCTGCTGATCCGCGTCCTTTTTTCCTTGTCGTCACTCGTCAAGATACTGGACAAGCAGAATACCTCACTCCGGACGTCGATATGTTAGCGGAGACCATGAAGGCCAGCAGCGCCCTGCCCGTACTCTATCGTAATGGCGTGCTCCTTAATGGCACTCGATATGTGGATGGCGGCGTTGCAGATGCCCTGCCAATTGCCGAAGCCATCAAGAGAGGAGCGACGAAAATCATGGTCCTGCGCAGCCAGATCGCCAGTTACCGGAAACCAAGATCAAAGTTCAGTGCCATCACAAAACGTATGCTGAAGGAAACGCCAGCTCTGATTGAGCCTATGCTGACACGTGACGTTCGTTACAACCAAACATTGGAACTGATAAACAACCCGCCACCAGGCGTTGAGATAATCCAAGTGTGCCCACCAGAAACGTTTAAGTTAAAACGCTTAAGCCGCTCACCAGAACCTTTGCGAGAAGCATATGAACTGGGAATTGAGGCTGGCAAACAAGCCATAGAACGTTGGAATTCAATGTAAAGAAAAAAGCCACCTCGATTAAACGCAAGTTAATCTAGGTGGCTAATGCAAACTCGATGGCAGTGGATTATCGATTTGCTTCGCTACGAGCCCAATAAGTAGGCTCAAATACATTCAGCGTAATACTAAGACATCGGTCAAAATTGGCTGTTCGCTGTCGTTCGCTTTAATAGGTTTCGAACAGCCCTGAGTTGTAGTCTTGAATCGCTTGTTCAATTTCTTCGATACTGTTCATGACAAATGGGCCATAGTGAACCACCGGCTCATTGATTGGTTCACCTATAAAGAGCAGGACCCCACTGTTGTCTGCCGCAGTAAACTTTGCTGCCTCTCCTTTTGATAACAGCGCCATCTCACCTTGCTTTACAGTGCGTTGATTTATCTCGACACTGCCTTGGTACGCATAAATCATCATGTTATGGTCAGCGTCCAAAGCTAGCTCAAGCGTGGCTCCTCTATGAGGCCGCCAATCAGCAACAGTTGCCACAACACCAGTTTGAGTCAACGGCCCAACAATTCGTTCTCCCGCCATCATCAATTCACCAGCAATGACACGAACAAGCCCTGTCTTTGCAGTGTCAAATTCCGTGATCGTCTCTGGTTGAAAATCGTGGTATTGAGCGGGTTTCATTTTGTCTTTTGCTGGTTGATTAATCCATATCTGAAAACCATGCAGCTCACCGTCTTGCATAATTGGCATTTCACTGTGTATTACTCCGCGACCTGCCGCCATCCATTGTGCGCCACCAGAGCGCAATTCGCCGACATTGTTCATGTGATCACGATGTTGAAAATGACCTTTCAGCATATAAGTCAGCGTTTCAATCCCACGATGAGGATGAGGAGGAAAGCCACCAATGTAGTCAGAACGTTGATCGGATTTCAGCTCATCCATCATTAAAAATGGTGAAAAGCTCGTGTTGTTAAAACCTGCAACTCGACGAATTTTAACACCATCACCGTCAGCGGTAGGTTGCGATGGAATCAACTGACGAATTTCTCTGAATGTGCTCATACTTCTTCTCCTCGTTCGCCTTGATGGCTGTCTGCAAATCGCGTTTCAGCTCAGGCTATCGACATGGTTTTATTTTAGTTTGGAGAAAAATAATCATGAGCAGAGCGATTCGAGCTACTTATTCAAGTTTTTCGAACAATAGGAAATCAAAACCAAGCATAATTGGTCATTTTTCATCCAGACCAAATCCCCGGCGATTGATGATAAGTTCTCTCTTATCACATAAACGTTTTTGAATTTATTTGAAAATAAATGTAGCTATTTCTTAAACAAGGTGTATAGTAGCGCTTGGCTCTTCGAAGAGAGCTGTTAATGCTACATTTAGTTTAAGTTCCTTCTCAGTAAAATCTTGAATCCCCATTCAGACACCTGCGTACAACTTCCTCTTGATTGACATTCAATAGCTTAAAAAAAGATCCACCAATAATTTATCATTAATGTTTTTAATTCAGAGGTTTTTATGTCTGCTAAAGTAACTGGTTCAGTAAAATGGTTCAACGAAACTAAAGGTTTTGGTTTCCTATCTCAAGACAACGGCGGCCAAGATGTATTCGTACACTTCAACGCTATCGTTGCTGACGGTTTCAAAACACTGACTGAAGGTCAGAAAGTAAGCTTCAACGTAGAGCAAGGTAAAAAAGGTCCTCAAGCGACTGAAGTTACTCCTCTATAAGACTGCTTTTCTTGGTGCAGCATGTCCATGCTGCACCAAATCTCTCTCCTTCAAAAAATATCCTCTCAACATAAACTCAGCCTAATTTCAGGCATGGCTTAGTGCTACCCAAAATAAATGGGTCAGTACCGCTTAACTTATTATTTAAAGGAAAAATCATGTCCTCAAGAAGAACAGGCCGTCAAAGGCATTGGTATCAATTACTTAACAAAGAAAAAATTGTCAAAAAACAGGAGAATAAATGTTAGAAATTGAATTTAATTTACATCAACCTAAAACCACTTGGAGAGCTAAAATATATCAATTGAATAGCGATATACTGAAGCGACATATATTGCCAAAACTTAAATATCGTAGTCATCTGATTGACTTCCAATATTGTGAAAAAACCTGCTCAGGTACTATTCTGTGTGACTCAGGTTCAAAGTTAGGAAGTTTTATTATCAAATAATGCTTTTTTAAGGCATTAATAATTCTCATCAATATTTTGGAAGATATCCAATGGCTAGAAAAAGTAAAAAGCAAATTGATAAGGAAAAGAAAGAATCTGAGGAAAATGCTGCCGCTGTAAAACAACGAACGCGCCGCCGTATCGAAGATATTATGGAGCAAAGAGCGTTTGATAAAATGTTTGATCTTTAACTCTGATTCCTACCTCTTCAAGCTTATTGTGCAAAGGTAACCGCCACCTACCTTTCCACTACGCTTTCCAATCAGTTTGCTATCTCTTAGCCAAAAAATACACTTCTTAAAATAACCTTCTCCACACCCATATTTTTCTTCATCTTAAGCTTCACACTTTGCTTCATCACTGTAAGCCAACTTTAGTGTGCGCTGAAAAACAATCCAAGTTCAAACATCCACTCGATATCTATCAAACTCTAAAACGTATCGCACTCTCATTTTCTGACGGGTCTAGATATATTGATAAATTTACGTATAATCGCAAGCGTTTGCTTCGTATAACCCCAATGATATGGTTTGGGGGTCTCTACCAGTTCCCGCAAAGTGCTGATTACGAAGAGTTGAGATCACTGTGGATCTTACTCTTTGTGATAGCGTTCGATTTATTCCTATCTATACCTATTCTTAGAGTAACTGCATCCACAATACACATAAGGTGGAATATGAACGCATTTATTCAAGGTCTTCCAAAAGTAGAGCTGCACTTACATATCGAAGGTTCACTCGAACCAGAACTCATGTTTAAACTTGCCAAGCGCAACGGCATAGATATTCCTTATTCGTCACCAAGCGAATTGAGAGAGGCATACCAATTTGAAGATCTGCAATCTTTTCTCGACCTCTATTATCAAGGCGCAAATGTTTTACGCACAGAGCAAGATTTTTATGACCTAACGTGGGAATACTTGGAGCATTGCAAAGCAGACAATGTGATTCATACCGAGATATTCTTCGACCCGCAAACTCACACTGAACGTGGCATTGACTTCGACACCGTACTCAACGGCATTTCTAGAGCGCTGACAGATGGCCGCGAAAAATTAGGCATCACATCGCAGATCATCGCTTGTTTCCTTCGTCATTTGTCAGAAGAAAGCGCGATGGATACACTGCAATCTGTTTTAAAGCATCGCGATAAAATCATTGGAGTGGGGCTAGATTCATCAGAAAAAGGCCATCCACCAGCTAAGTTTTTACGTGTCTTCCAGAAAGCGAAAGAGGCAGGCTTGCTTACCGTGGCACATGCCGGAGAAGAAGGACCTGCGCAAAATATTACCGACGCGATTGAAATGTTGGAAGTGAGCCGCGTTGATCACGGCGTTCGCTGCGTAGAAGATGAAGCTCTAGTGGAGTCTCTGATTGAAACCAAAATGCCACTGACTGTTTGCCCACTGTCTAACATCAAACTTTGCGTGTTTGATGAAATGGGACAGCACAACATCGTAGAGCTTCTGCGTAAAGGCGTGGCGGTAACCATTAACTCTGATGACCCCGTTTACTTTGGTGGCTACATGACCGATAACTTCCTTGCAGTGAATCAAGCACATCCAATGAGCAAAGAAGAACTGGCGAAATTCACGCTCAACGCTATCGATGCAAGCTTCATCGACAACGAGTTGAAGGCTCAATATCGTCATCAAGTCGAACAATATGTTGCACAACATTCATCGATGTAATGCGGTATACCCTTACAAACCCTCTGTGGTTAAAACGGGACTTAAGCGCTAGACTGAAAAAGCTCAACAAAGCACTTAATAAAGGAAGAAAATCATGATTCAACAAGGCCAAGCACTACCTTCTGCAACCGTAAGTGAACTGACTGCCGATGGCATGGTCAACCACGATGTGACCGAACTGTTCGCGAACAAGAAAGTGGTGTTATTCGCGGTTCCTGGCGCATTCACTCCAACTTGCTCAGAAGCTCACCTACCAGGCTACGTAGTACTCGCAGATCAATTAAAAGCCAAAGGCGTTGATTTAATTGCTTGTGTGGCGGTGAACGATGCATTCGTAATGAACGCATGGGGTGAAGCTCAAAACGCTTCTGAGATTTTGATGCTAGGTGACGGTGATGCTAGCTTTACTAAAGCGCTAGGCTTGGAAATGGATACTGGCGGCTTTGGCGGCGTTCGCTCACAACGTTACGCGATGATCATTGAAAACGGCGTAGTAACAACACTTAACGTTGAAAAGCCAGGTGAATTTGAAGTAAGTAATGCAGAAACTATTCTTGCAGCACTTTAAGAAAACACAAAACGGAAGCTCAAGCTTCCGTTTTTTTCAGGCGATTAGCGCATTCTCACGACACTAGTTTGTTGCTTACGTTGCATCTCTGCAAAAGTCAGTACAAACGGAGATGACTGCTTCACGTGGCTTGGCAGCGACGAAAGCGCATTGTAGGCTTCTTGCTTCGATTTAAAATCACCAGCTGTCACCGTATACCAACGTGTACCTCGGCTATTTTTCCAGTTAACCCATACAGGGTGTTTAGGGTCGATATAGCGAATGTATTCTTTCACATCTTTTTCTTTCTTCAGCGCTAGTACCTGCATGGTGTAGTGGTTGGGATTCAGGTAGCCGTATGCATCTTGAGACGACATCACACCCACACACTGCCCATTATCGATAGGTTGATGAGGCATAGCGCAGCCCATGAGCGAAAAAATCAATGTCAAAGATAAAATCTTGTGCACGTGTCACTCCATTTTTTGTTCTGGTTTGTTTTCTCTCATACCCATCACGCACAAATGGTTGTGCAAAAACATCACTGAAGGCTTGGACTAACAACGATTTGTGAGGATTGGGATCACATCCAATATCGAAAGCTACGGCATCGTTATTCTTTGACGTCGTTTTTAATAAAAAGCGATGGGAGAGCAAGAATAACAACACGTTTTAGCTTCTTTGGACATTACGAGTTGTTCAAAAAACTAAGGCGACCATTTAGGCCGCCTTAGTAAATTGATTTTATAAAAAACCTTTAAAACCAGCTTGCTACCAGTCGCTTAAACCAATCCATAATACGTTTAAAAATCCCGCCTTCTTCCACTGGTTCGAGTGCAACTAGCTCGGTCTCTTTCACGACCTTTCCATCCACTTTGTATAGCAAAGTACCAACTACCTGATCTTGAGCAATTGGCGCAAGTAAATCACCGTTGTATTCCACTTCCGCTTTAAGTTTGTTTACGTCACCTTTAGGCAGAGTGAGATAAACATCGCGGTTCACACCAACTTTTAACTCATCCTTTTGCCCCATCCAAACGCGAGCGTTTGCGATATCAGTTCCTGCGGCCGTTGGCATCAAGGTATCGTAGAATCGAAAACCATAACTAAGAAGTTGCTTACTTTCTGATTCACGCACACTTTGGCTCTTCGCCCCCATAACAACTGCGATAAGGCGCATGTCGCCATTGGTGGCTGACGTCGCCAAACTGTAACCTGCACCACTGGTATAGCCCGTTTTCATCCCGTCAACGTTCATGCTACGATCACGAAGTAAACCATTCCGGTTATATTGAGTAATACCGTTGTACGTAAAAGACGTTTCGCTGTACATCGGATAAATATCTGGCAGATCACGAATGATTGCTTGACCCAACTTAGCTATATCATGCGGTGTTGAATACAAACCATCGCTATCTAAACCATGAGGGTTAGTAAATGAGGAATTCGTCAAACCAAGTTGACTCGCCCAACTATTCATTAAGCTAACAAAGCCTGCTTCGCTACCAGCGACGTACTCTGCAATGGCAACACTAGCATCGTTTCCTGACTGAACCACCAATCCTCGATATAAATCAGACAGAGACACAGATGTGTTTACTTCGATGAACATTTTGGAAGAATCTGGGAAGTTTTTCGCCCAAGCGTTGCGACTAATGACAACTTGATCACCGAGACTGATATTGCCAGCGTTTACTTCTTGTCCTGCAACATAAGCAGTCATCAACTTAGTTAAGCTCGCTGGGTTTAATCGTTTGTCTGCATCGCGCTCTACCAACACTTTACCTGTGTGATAGTCCATCAGTACATAACCGCGAGAGCTTAATTCAGGTGCATTAGGGACAACTGTTGGTGCAGCAAAGGCAAAGTGAGAGAAGGTAACAAGGCCGGTAAGGAAAGTCATGTTGAATAAGGTAATTTTTCTCATAGTGACATCTAATCTTATTAGCAATCTGTGGCTTACAAACTAAGTCGAGTATATTGAAACGCCATTCAGTTACAGCAGCAATGTTACGATTCGTTACCTTTACTCAATGTTTGTCGAGAAGAATGAGAGATGAGTAGAAATTTTCCGCCCATACATGTGATGCCCAAACGAGATCACGAAAGAACGGCCTCACGTCAATGACAGCGAGAATCCACATTTTTAGATAAGCAGATCTCTAAAACAAATCGTTCAAAATATGAAAAAGCACCCGCACAAACGGTGATGTCAGGGAGAGTACCTGTGCGGGCTTAAAAGGACAATTCAACCCAATAATTACAGAGCTGAAAAACTAGGGGTAATGAAAATCGGATAATCCAAGATCTTCAGTTACGCTTATATTACTCACCTTACGTTTTATCTTGTTAGCTTCGCGTCAATACCAGAGTAATAGAGACGTGATACACAAAAATTGGGATTGATTTTATTGACGACGAATAAAATAAAAAATATCGAAGAGAAAACTCGGCACTGGTTAATTATATTTATAATAACCCTAAATCAAATTTATGACTTCGGATGTTTTTACCTTAAATAAACATCGTTAAATTTTTAATTTTCATTTTCTTTCATTCAGTCAGAAAGCGAAGAAAAGTACAACTTTCCTTTCTTAAAACTCAATGATGTCTTACGTGTTTTTTTGGAACTTTTACTTTCTGGATCAATAAATTGAGTATAGCAATGAGGGACTAAACACCCACTTTTCGCTCTAAACGATAAACCACTGTTGTTTAGATTGACACGCTGTTTCTTTACCACTAGGGATTCCAAACAATGGTTATCCTTAATTTGGGTGGCAATTCGATCGCGTACTCCTACCCAATACGCCTTAAACGACGACATCATAAATATCCTCTTTAATGACATGAATAACATACACTTGAGCTTATTCCGTCACGACGAAGCAGGTCATTATTCCATATAAAAATTAATGGAAGGAATTAATAGCCCCCACTTAGATATGGTTTGGCTCTTTTTCATTTAAGAAATACGCTTTCATCTCATAATGTATTGAGATGCATATAGTTAACACTTTATGACTATTAATTAGAAAAGCGTAAGACGAAATTGTGCATATTCCATACAAAAACAAAGGATATGTCAAAGGTTAATTAGCAATTAATCAGTTATAAAACTCAAAACTAAAATTCATAACTGGCTATTATCAATAAAGACAAAAATAAATAATATCGACTTTACCATTTATAGATTTAGATGATATCAACATACGCAGTTTACTATTATTGAAAAATACATAATCAATAAACATACGAGCTATCTATTAATGATATTTAGGTCTTAGTAGAGAATATTGAGGAACAAAAAAGCGCACCTTTAATGGTGCGCTTAACATCTTTTCGTTTAAGGTTTCAGCTTCAAAACATTATCAATGTCTGTAGCACTGTGGCGCTCAGCTAGTTGCTCCCAATCTTCCCCCCAAGAGCGGTTAACAATACGACCACGTTTAACACCTTCTCGCTCATCAATCGCTTTCGCCCAACGCACAACGTTTTTGTAGCTCTCCACATCTAAAAACTCGGCTGCATCGTATGCGCGACCCAGCACCAAGTTACCGTACCAAGGCCAAGTTGCGATATCGGCAATGCTGTACTCATCACCACCTAAAAAGGCGTTGTTTGCCAGACGTTTGTCCAGTACATCCAGTTGACGCTTAACTTCCATCGTAAAGCGGTTGATTGGGTACTCGAATTTCTCAGGCGCGTACGCGTAGAAGTGACCAAAACCGCCTCCTAGGTATGGTGCAGAACCTTGCAGCCAAAATAGCCAGTTCATTACCTCGGCACGCTTCGCGCCTTCTGTTGGTAAGAAGTGACCAAACTTTTCTGCCAAGTAGAAAAGAATGTTACCCGATTCAAACACGTTGATAGGTTCATCACCTGAGCGATCAACCAGCGCCGGAATTTTAGAGTTTGGGTTTACAGCTACAAAGCCAGAACCAAATTGGTCACCATCGCCAATCTTGATCAAATACGCGTCGTATTCGGCTTCCTTTACGCCTGCCGCCAAAAGCTCCTCAAACATGATCGTCACTTTCTGACCATTAGGAGTCCCCATTGAATAAAGCTGGAATGGGTGCTCTCCAACTGGCAACTCTTGCTCGTGACGTGCGCCAGAATCGGGACGATTAATGCTCGCCCATTGGCCGCCATTTTCACTGTCGTTAGTCCAAACTCTTGGTGGTGTGTATTCGTTAGCCATTGTTATTCCTTATCGTGTTTGAATGCACCTGTAAGCTGGTTCAAATCGTTACCAGCAGCAATGCTTAAAAATCCCCACCTTAAATTGGCTGGGCATAATCAAGATATTAGGTCGGAATCTTCAAATAAAAGCCCTTCCCTCTCGATTAATTAGAACCTTTGGTTATGGGAATTTCTTTCACGATATAAGCAAAAACGTCGCGGTAATGTGAACTAGGTTCGAGATGCCAACAATGAGGAACAGATAAGGTTTAGAGGCCCATCCAACATATCAGTCTTAATTAAGCTTGCATCGTGGCAACAGCTAATCGACAGCGCAAAACCGTGTAGGTAATCTGCCAATAGATCCAAACTGTCTTGCTCTACTTGCTGGGATAAACCCAAAGGTTGAACAATCAATTGATAGCGCTCAGTAAACACTTGAGCAGGTCCGTGGGATGTCATGCTCAACATAGTTTGCAACAGCTCGTTATACTCACGTAGCAGCTCAATATAACTAGCGCACAGGTGTTTGAGTTCGTTTTGCCAATCTTCATTCGCTTGCGGTTGATAAATGTCTTCCACCAGTGATGTCGTTAACGCTTCAAGCAAAGCATTTTTGTTTTTGAAGTAGTAATAGATCGCCATAGGATCCACATCCAATTGGGTCGCTAGCAGACGAACACTTGGTATCTTTCCGTCCTTTTTCATCAATAATTTAGCCGACTCTAGGATGCTTTCTGCACTCAGTTGTGACTGCTTTGCGGTCGGTCTTCCGCGTTTCTTTTCGTTGACAGACATTTGATCTTCTCGATAAACTCAGAATTATTCTACACTGTAGAATTAATTTTAAACCAACCTTTAACTTGGCTCAAGCATCATTACTTTGATGAGGTACTCATGGCAAATATCATATTTATTGCAACCAGTCTGGACGGTTACATCGCAGATAAACAAGGCAAACTCGACTGGCTACAATCCGTACCAAATCCAGACAACATTGATACTGGCTTCGTCCCACTAATGGAGCGTATAGATGGCTTGGTAATGGGTCGTAATACATTAGATGTCGTACTGAGTTTTGGTTGCGATTGGCCGTACAGCAAGCCCGTGTTCGTACTCAGCAATACCATGACAGAAGTTCCACAAGGCTACGAAGACAAAGTTTTTTTAGTAAAAGGCGAGCTAAAAGATGTACTTGCTGACCTAAATACAAAAGGCTTTAACGAGCTTTACATCGACGGCGGCGTGACGATTCAAAACTTCCTCAAAGAAGATCTTATCGATGAAATGGTGATCACTCGCTTCCCTATCCTACTTGGCGGCGGCGCACCTTTGTTTGGTGATTTGGAACAACCACTCAATTTTAAAGTGATCAAGAGCGAAGTGGTGCTAGGCACCTTAGTTCAAACGACTTACGTGCGTGAAAGGTAATCTACCTAGATAATTTAAACAAAAGAAAAACGCCCTTCCTAGAGATAGAATGGGCATTTTTAAACGTTCTAACTTGGCGGAGCTCATTTTTGGACAAAAGCGTTTCAGTGATTTTACTAATTTAGAATAATGCGGATAACCTCAGGTATTGCGGTGTATCTTACTTGCTCCGTTCACTTCTCATTTGTGACATCCTTTTTTGGAGTTCTTTCTTTAAGATGTTCAAAGCATAAGGTTTCAGTGTTTTCCATTTCTGACATTCATCACGAGTTCTGGCACAACCCAAGCACCAACCTTTAGGATTCGAGAAATCACACAGATCGACGCAAGGACTCTTTTGTTTTTTCATACCTTTAACCTCAAATTCGCTGTGTTCAAGTAACCTTATTTATAAGCGAATCATATTAAATAGCCCCTACGAAAGTCATCTTCGTAGAGGCTAGACTTAGCTTAATTACAGAACACGCTTCATTTCTGCGTAATCACCATTCGTTTTCAGGATAACCATCACTGTTTTGTCATTACGGTTACGGAAAAACCAGCCGTGATTACCCGTGAAAGCAGCCTCTAACTCACCTTGATCGTCAGGCACGCCGCGGCCTTTTTCATAGCTAATCGAATTTCCATTGCCATCACCATGAGTATCGTAGTTGACAGGGCCACCTTTCGAGACCCATTCAAATTGAGCAACTTGGCCTTTTTCCATGACCAATTTAACTTCCGCACCTTGGCCAGGTTTCAGTGAAAGCATAATTTTGTCTTTCCAAACAGGCTCAACTGCAATAGCCACTTCAGCTTTTGGAGAAGTTACCCCTGGTTGTTGAGGTGCTACTTCGGGTTCTGGTTTAACAGGCTCATTTTGAACCGCTTTTGTGGCGACTACGACTGCGCTGTTAGCTTGGTCTTCTTCTGCTTCTTGGGCTAATTGAGCCTTAATCTCACCCATTTCAGTTAATCCCAGCGCTCTGCCCACTCCTGTTGGGTCAAGAGCGTACTCAGCAGGTAGAATGACTGTGATGAGCAGTACAATAGCGGTTCCTAGAGCAATAAAGGTTGAGCGAACAAGCTGTTTGGTTGTCGATAGCTTGGCACGATTTGGCATATCTGTGTTGTACATGATTGATTCCTTTTTCTTTTTACTGAGCAACAACGTAGCCCGTTAGTTGATAACCGATAAGCATGAAACCCAAGCTCATCATAACGACATTGACTGAGTAGGCTTGACGATAAAAACTGGTATGTCGCCTCCAAAAGCCCATCACAATCAAAATGGTGCCTAGGGCAATCAATTGCCCAATTTCTACACCAATGTTGAACGCCAGTAGATTAGGAATTAATCCATCAGGAGAAATATCATATTCGATGATCTTCGACGACAACCCAAAACCATGACAGAACCCGAACAACAAGGTTGCAAGTTTGGTATTGGGCTGTACGCCAAACCATCGCTTAAACGCGCCTAAGTTATCCATTGCCTTGTAGACCACAGATAACCCGATGATGGCATCGATAATGTAGCTGTTTATGCCAATATTGAAGTAAACACCAAGCAGCATGGTAGACGAATGTCCAAGCGCAAAAAGGCTTACATACAACGCAATGTGTTTCATTTTGTAGAGGAAGAAAATCACGCCAAATAGAAACAAGATATGATCGTATCCTGTCACCATGTGCTTCGCACCTAGATACATAAACGCAACGATATTGGTGCCAGTGATTTCTTGGATATAACCTTTGTCACCCTGTGCCACAGCATGAGCAAAAACATCAGTGCTCATCATCATGAGTAAGGCGAGAATGAGATAAAGCATCCCCTTACGAAGCGACGTCGCCATACCGATAGGCAACGTACTCACTTCGCGTAAAGAGAGTAAGTTCATAGTAACTCCATTGTTTGTTGAATCTTCTTTAGCCGCTGATTGCGGCAGTTATCAAGTAAACAACAACTCTCTTGGAGGACGCTCTATTTTGAAGGGTTTATGGATAGGCGTTCCGCTGATCTGCCTGCCATAGGTTGACACCATCACTCTCGTAAAGACGGAATGACTCAGCGCTTTTAATGTTGCACTGTCATACGTGTGATTATGATTACTCGCATCATGTTGAAATGAATACTCATCATCGACATCATGTGAATGACTGGAGGAATGGGAGTGTGCATGGTCACTATTGATAACCGATATCGCCGACAAGCTATGAGAACGAAACTCACCTATCGCAGACGTGGTCGTCCCCAATGCGACGATAAGTAGCATCAGCAAGCTAATACATTGTGTGAGTGCTATAGAAACCATACACCATCGCCGACATTGAGATAAGTCATTGAGAATGACAAAAACTCGAAATGTTATATTATAACAAAAACAAGAATTCAACCGTCATTTGTTAATTTATGTAAGTTCTATGCCAAACTCTTTAACCACAATTGCCACGATAAAAAAGCAGACGATTGAAATAATGGCACAAATACCTAACGAGAACCAAAAGGAGTATCGACTCAATAGAAACGGGAAGATCAGAAACATTGGCAACGTAGGCAGCACATACCAGAAGGTGTAGTAGGCATGATTGGCGAGCTTTTCCTGACCTTGCCCTTCGATATACATCCAAATCAAAGCCAAAATAGTCACTGTAGGCAGTGCGGCTATTAGCGCTCCCGCTTTATCACTTCTTTTCGCTACTTCAGATATCAAAACCACAATCCCAGCGGTTAATGCGTACTTAGTAATAATCCACAACATGAAATCGTTACCTTTATAAAACTGTAAGCAAAGTCATCATTACCACAGAGCTTAGCTCATCAACGACGCAACCCGTTGTATGACCAATTGAAAACTTCACACTACCTCATCGTGAAGTTCATTATTACTCTCTGTTAGTATTTCAAGTTGCGTAGAATATACTCCCCCCCTAGTATTAAATACTACCCCCCAGTATAAATTGAGTGCTACATTATCAGTTAGAATCGCTCAGCCCGTAACATAAAGAAGATAAGCCATGTCGCATACAACCAGAGATCAGAAGAAGCTCAACACCCGAGTCAGTAAAATACAGGGTCAGGTCAATGGACTTAAAAAAATGTTGGAAGAAGAGCATGAGTGCCAAGATGTGTTGCAGCAGATTGCTGCTATTCGAGGCGCGGTAAATGGCTTAATGCGAGAAGTGATCAAAGGTCACTTGCTTGAGCACGTTGTACTTGAGGAAGACAAAGATCAACGTGAAGCAGATATGGAAATAGTGCTGAAAGTTCTCGATTCTTACATCAAATAACGCGGTGGTTACAATCAGTGACCATACTCTGGTTCGAGCTGGAATGTATTAGTTTTTGTTGTTCAAAATTCAGCTCTCGTGGCACAGAAAGGGGCAATTATGAGTCAATTAGTACAGCGGTTTTTCTATTGCTCATAATTCGTATATAGCCACCACTTATGCAACTTGTTGCTTTAAATCGGCATGAGTCATGTTCGTTCAAATAGGTGTGCTAAGAAATGTTATGGGTAACCACTCTAGGTAAAATAGAACATAATGGCATGCTAACGACTCGACGAACTGCTCCAATAAAAAACGCCCTTCCTAGAGATAGGAGGGGCGTTTGTTGTGTTAAGTACCTGTGTTCAGCATCGCTCATTTTTGGACGAGGTCAGCGCAACAAATTTATGTCGTGCAATGAGCCTAATGGCTATTCATGATGCCGTTGGTAGTAGAATAGAATTAGAGTGAAGCTCATACCTAGTCTCTAGATTTTGTTTTTCTATGAAACTCTTTTCTTTCTGTGAGTAAGGATTTTTCGCTTTCAAATCAAGGAATATACCTTGATAACGCCACCCCTTACGGCGAAGTTCACTCACCGATTGCTCTCCACTTAGTAGCTTTCTTCCATACCTATCTCTGACTGTCACAATAACTTTGGTATTGTCCGGTTGCTCATCATATCCGTAC
This sequence comes from Vibrio sp. GLN_1, assembly GCF_043106015.1. NCBI lineage: Bacteria > Pseudomonadati > Pseudomonadota > Gammaproteobacteria > Vibrionales > Vibrionaceae > Vibrio > Vibrio sp. GLN_1. Next base: position 280,525 of record NZ_JBICMD010000036.1, on the reverse strand, counting down.
CATATTAATGCCTCGGATTTTTCACCCAATATAAATGGGTCATCGTTTGGGATATTTGAGCATTGAACAACGGTAAACGTTTGGTTCTCTCTGTCTTTTTTGTCGCGTTGGTGAGATAAGTATTTTAAGCCAGCAACAGGTTTGAGTTTGTATTTGTAAGCGGCAGAATCATATTCAAAGTACGAGTCATCGTAATGTGGATACATGGCTTTTTCAAACCAATCCCCGCTTGGGTTATCGACAAATTTAATCTCTGGTTCAGCATGACTTTCAACAAAAGAAGGCGTGTATTGATAGGTCACTTCAAAGAGGTGCTCTTCCATGTCCGGCTTGGTAAGTGAATCAAAAGCTCGCCCCACAGATTTCTTGATTTTGTTAATCGAGTCAGGATGAGTTAAATAGATTTCAATTAAACCATGCCCTGCAATGTCTGCTGTGCTTGGCGCTATAGCGGTATTCGGTACAGGGACAGAGCCAATTCCCGTTAGTTGCAGGCCATTAATAACAAGGTCAGAGGTTGATAAAATATAGTCACTATCAGGGGTTAATGTTGGCGAGGCCGGCGCAATATGAACCACGTGAATATTATCAGCGTCGTATCCTAATTGAGAAACAACATACTTGTAAGATTGGTTCACCCATAAGTTTCCTTGCGAGTGAGCAATATAAATTAGCTTTTTGCCTTTCCATGTATTGGAATCATTGATGAGTTTATGCTGCATCTGAGTTTTTTCAGTATCAGGTGAATCAATCGAAGTACTCAAGAGCTGCAAAAACTCACGAATCATCGTATTCATACCTTGGCTGAGAAGGTCAGAAACAAACCCTTTAAACCATGAAAAAGTCGCACTAATTTTTTGGATGATGGAACTGTCCTGACGTCCGCTAACGATTTCCCAAAACGCTTCCCATCGGTCAAATTGCTTTTGCCCCAACTCTTGTGTTCTTTGATCAAAAGTTTCAGCAAAATCAGCTAAGACATTCAACCCGTTACTTTCAATGTAAGAGTCATTATAGAACAGTTGATATTCAACTGGCTCACCGTTGAATTGCTTGATACCAAGGGTTGATTCTATTTTCTTCCTTCCCTCGACCGCAGCGTCTTTCGACGTAGCAACGCCATTAAAAAAACTTATTGTGTAGCCTTCAATATCACAGGAGTTAGCACTGACATGCGAAGGGAATATCGTAAGAAACAAAAGTGCACTCGTTAGCTTATTCACAATACTGCTCCTCAGCTGGGAGCGATGTGCTTACTGAACCATCTTGCAAATGATTATAAGCCAAATAAGCAATGGTTCTGGCTTTAGTGTTATAGGTAAGTGCTCTTATCGTTTTTGACGTATCGATTGAATCATCTACTGGGATACCGACAAAATCCTTGCAAGCAATGACTTTTTCATACTCGAAACCAATTTTCATTGCTTTATAGATATTAGCTTCGGTCTTTTCACTCCAGTCGTAATATAGATTTTTTTGAGAGTAACGAGCGTTTTGCTTCAATGCATCGCGCACTGGCTCTGACACTTCTAACGCATTGATGAATGCCTCGATATCGTCGCGTATTCCGTCTTTATTTTCATCACGACCTGTCAGGGAATCACTTCTATCTAGTGTGTAATCAAATTTTCGATATAGCAGAGCAAATTGGTCATCAATTGTAGGTTGAGCTTTTAGCTCTTTAGCAATCTCCGGCGTTTTTTTAAAACTTTGGTGTGGTTGATTGTGATTTGGGTCTGGAGTCGGAGTGTTTTGCTGGTTACAGCCAAAGAGAATAAGCAGGCCAAGTAGCGATAATTTTTTCATATGAATAATCCATGTTTTTTATGGATATTACATGTGCGCTTTGCGGATAGACCAATTGCGTTTTGTTATACCGAGTAAATAACTGGCAATTTAACTCTCCATGTTTGTATGCATTTATCTTGAGACAAAAACGCCCTTCACCTGAGCAAAGAGCATTTTTTACTTGAGGTTATGGTTCGAACATTAAAGCACCAAACCGCCATCAATCTTGAGCACTTGTCCGGTTATAAACGCACTTTTATCAGAGACCAGAAACGCAACGCCATTGGCGATATCTTGCACCGAGCCCATACGTCCTAGGGGCGTTTTACTTTCCATCATTTGAATGACTTTTTCTGGCAGGTTCTTGGTCATGTCGGTGGTGATAAAACCAGGGGCAACACAGTTCACTCGGATTTGAGCGCCTTTTCTCGATAGCTCTTTCGCCCAGCCTTTGCTCATTGAGATGACGCCGCCTTTACTTGCACCGTAGTTACTTTGCCCAATATTGCCATCCGTACCCACGATAGAAGAAATGCTGACAATGCTACCTGCGCCCTGCTCTAGCATTACTGGCGCGACGCGTTGAGTAAGTAAGAACACAGCCTTTAAGTTCACATCGATTACGCTGTCCCAATCTTGTTCTAGCATGTCTGGCAGCAATGCATCGCGAGTAATACCCGCATTATTAACCAGCGCATCGATTCTTCCATGCTGCTCTACAATACTGTCTACCACTTCGCTAACAGCAGCGGCATCGCACAAGTTAACTTGATAACTGCTTAGCTGCGCCGACTGGCTCCATTCCACAGGCGAGATATCCAGCCCAACGACGTGGAATCCATCTTCGAGTAATTGTTCGCAAATGGCCTGCCCTATACCGCGAGCAGCCCCTGTAACTACGGCGACTTTGTCGTGTTTCATCTTGGTCTTCCTTAAATGTTGAGATTACAAACTTGCTTGATCCTAGGCGCTTATCGTTATGTGGGTTTGTGCTTCTCATACGCAAAGGATTTTATTTCGTTAATGAAACTATAGGAATATTCTGGAAGTCTGATGTGAACGAATCAAGACAACTTGATGATGTTTCTGGCGGTTCTCAAGTTGAATGCTGAAACATAGAAATGGGGCAAGACACTAACCCATTGAATACAAGCAAAAAAAGCACCATTACCGCCAATGGTGCTCTGTATTAACTCTTCATCTGTAACAACACGATTTTTCTCAGCGGTGAGAAGATATTAAAAACTAAACCCATCATAAACAGCGTAATAACAATCGTTGCACCACTAGGCAAATCATACTTTGCAGAAGCTGCTATCCCCAACAAAATACCAATTGTTCCGATACCTAAACTGGCGGTTAAAAAACGTCTACCTTTAAGGCTCGCAGCGCATAAAGCGGGAATCACCAATAAAGCAAACTCTAGGTAAATTCCCGTCAGTTTGACGGTGATCGGCATCAAAATAGCGAAGATGAGATAAAAACCGCTACCACGCATAAATTCGGGCCTTGTACGTACTAGCAACAACATCGCACCAGTGATTACCGTCAACGGCCAAACATCTTGCCATGTCGACCACAGTAGCTGACCATTCAAAATCCCTTGAATGAAATCAGCACCATGTGGGTCTTTGCTAACAAGTAACACCGCCAAAGAGGCAGATACCACAAACAAGCTGCCAATCATCGGCTCAAGATGCGGATGATTTCGCTTTTCTAATGCAGCAATCAATCCGCATAACAATAACGACATTATCCAAGGGCCAAGCATTGCACCAAGCCAAGATTCCGATAACCAAGGAATCCTCACGTACAAAGTAGATGAGTTTAGCCAATAATGACTAAGCGCCGCACCCAATGCTGCGACTTGAGCCACCGCAAGGTCGATGAAAATGATCTGCCGCTTTAATACTTGCTGGCCCAGTACGACGTTACCAATTAGCGCAATCACGCCGCACAAAATAGCCGGCGCTAACCATGCGTATTCAGTCATGATCAAAACTTCACAGCGCTAGGAGAAACAAACACATCGAGTAACTCGGCAATCACTTCATCGTACAGCTCATCTAAGTTCTGCTCTTTTGAGACCGTCAAAGGCAATTGGACGACAGGTTTGTTTGTTCGTTGTTGCAACCACATTGCGGGGCGTTGATCTTGGTGAGACGAATACACAATCGCATCAAACGAACTTGCGTCCAACTTTGTCAGTGATTGCAGATGCGAGGTCGTCGGCGATACCCCTGGTTTCGGTTCAAGATCCGCGACTTGAACCATGCCCAGCCAATCGAACAAATATCGGTAAGTGGAGTGATATCCAACGATCCGTTTCCCCTGTAATGGTTGAGCTTTTGCTTCCCATTCGTTGAGTTTTTTTCGCCAATGCGCACGAAACTTCATCCCATTGAGCTGGTAGGTTGGCGCATTTTCAGGATCAACCGCTTGCAAACGCTGAGTCACAACGCGCGAAAGCGTAATCATGTCATTCGCCGCAAACTGCACGTGCGGATTACCATGCGCATGAATGTCACCCATACTGCGATCCACATGTTGATGTGTATCCAGCATACGTACAAAACTGGCAGCGTAAATCATGCTTTTTGCCCCATTTTGCACCGCAGCATTTGAGCTTCGTGCCTGTAGCATAGGCAACCACCCTACTTCTAGCTCTGCTCCAGAACACATAGCCAAATCGGCTTGACGCATTTTCGCAATCAACGAAGGGCGAGCTTGCACGTAATGTGGATCTTGTTTATCGGTAGTAGCAGAATAGATATTTGCTTCCGGAGCGTGGCGTTGCAATAAAGCTTTCCATTCCGGCTCACAAACAAAAATATCCAAAGCCCATGTTGGAGAAGAAACAATGGCAGCAATCGCTGCCATTGTGCCTAAACCTTTAGAGATAAAGGTTAATGACTTAGAACGCATGAGCACCGTGCGCCCCAAAAGTCATGACGTATTGCAATGTAAAGACGTTCTCTTTTTCTTTGTCTTGGTTTTCTGCACGCGTGTACTGCGCACGAACAGTACCAAAGTGCGAGGAATCCCACGCAATCATCGCATCGACTTCTTTATCATTTAGCGCAGTGAAATGCATGTGGTCACCATGAGCATGACCATCGTAGCTTTCCGCTTCGCCGTAACGAACGCCAGCAGACCAGCTAGGGTTAAATCGGTATACACCCGAAACGTAATATGCTGTTAAGTTATCAGGGGATTCAGCTTCATCTTTAAATTTGCTGTCGACCACACCATCCAACAACATGTACTCGGCAGAAAACGTAAAGTTGCGGTACTTGTAGTTACCATCCGGGGCCCATTTCCAAACAAAATCAGCACCATAAAGATTCGCGCCAGTAATCGCAGCAGTGTGGCTATGTTCATGGTCATGACCGGTATCAGCATGATGATCATGGTCAGCAAATTCTTCCACCTTGCCGTTTTTGTTTCGCAGGTAACTCAAGCCAAATTGCCAACTAGAAGAATCTGAAATGTCGCTACCTAGTTTTAATGTTGAGGTAAATACACCAACGTCAGAACCCTCATCCACGGCCGACATCTTGCTGCCACTTAGCGCCTCAACACCAAATTTCACAAACAGATCTGTCGGAAGAACAAGGCCCGCTCTCACGCCATCATCATAGTAATGCGAACCAAGAAACGTTCGGTACGCTAATGGACGCTCAACAAAACTATCGGTATGCATGTGTTGGTTGTTCAAGTAACCAAAATCGGAAAGAAAACGCCCCGCTCGGACATTAAAGCCGTAAGGCAAAGCCAAGGTTTCGATAAACGCTTCTTCCAACATCAGTTCGGTGTCGTCAGCATGGCTTTCCAGCACTGTCGTCAAAGCGCCATGGAATTTATCGTCAATGTTTGCAGACAAACTAAGCTCGGTATGACCCAAGCCAAACCCTTCCTCTCGCTCTGAGTTATGACGTTGTCCATCTTGGTAATATCCGTCCAAAACGACACCAATTTGTGGATTCGACAACGTATCGGCAAAAACAGGGGATGCAAAAATGCTACCGATGACTAGAGAAACCAATTTTTTATTCACTACTTTTTCCTTATTGTTATGTTATAACATATGATTTTTGAGTTGTTATAATATAACAATTATCATTACACAAGGAATAATTGGAAATAGAACCCATTTGTATTCAGAAAACCGTTGAACATTGCTTAACCAACCATTGCATCAAATTACGTTTTTAAACATATAATTGGATCAAGAACCGACAAAATAAGTAACGGTATTTCAGTATGTTGAATATGGATTTTTCTCAAAGGGTCGTCATCGAAACAGGCAGACAAAATTGGGTTGCTAGCCCCTCTCAAGGAGTGTGGCGTAAGCCATTGGAGCGAGAGGCAAAAGAATCTGGTCACGTAACCAGTGTAGTGAAGTACGAAGCAGGATCGCGTTTTTCTCCTCACCTTCACCCTTACGGAGAAGAAATTTTTGTGCTCGATGGTGTCTTCTCTGACGAAAATGGCGACTATCCCGCGGGTTCTTATCTTCGTAACCCACCCGGCAGTCTGCACGCGCCGTTTAGCGAGAAAGGTTGTGTCATTTTGGTCAAGCTCAATCAATTTGATCCGAACGATCTTAAAACTGTTCGAATCAATACTCGAGAAACAGAATGGTTGCCTGGCATTGGCGGACTACAAGTGATGCCTTTACATGATTTTAAGCACGAGCACGTTGCGTTGGTGAAGTGGCCCAAAGGCGAAAAGTTTCAACCTCACAGACACTTTGGTGGAGAAGAAATTTTTGTGTTATCTGGCGAGTTTAGGGATGAGCTAGGTATATACCCAACACATACTTGGTTGCGATCACCCCACATGAGTGAGCACTTCCCTTTTGTAGAGGAAGAAACGGTAATTTGGGTGAAAACAGGACATTTGCCGCTCGGAAGTTGAATGGAAATGCGAAACTCTAAGAACATAACAAACAAGTAAAATCGGCTCGTTAATACGAGCCGATACTCATTGCTTGGTTAAGAACCCATAATTCGGGAGTGCAGCCAGTCTTTTAGCTCCGCTCGATTATGCTTGAGCACATTCATGGAGTGGTCGTCTATCGGGCTGCCTTGCAGCTCTAATACACGAATCTCCTTATCGAGTGCGTTGTAGTTTTTAACGTTTTCAGCAAATGATGCATCGTTTTGGCTAAGCTGAGTGATGGTATCCAAATGTTCTGGGAATTCATGGGTTAATGAGTGATTTTCACCTAACATAGAGACCTCTTGAGTGGCGTTATTGATGTTTGTCTTGCTTATTTTTTAAGCAATTCAATATTAACCATAGCACTTCATTCGGGGTGATATCGTCGAGTTGACCACACTTTTACGCAACGTATTTAATTTACAATATCTTAACTACTTGGTATTCAAAAGCTCCCGTCTCCTGCGCAAAATCTCATCATTTTCTACTACATTTAATAGACTTCCCACTAAGAAGGTAACCCCAATGAACACCATAAAATTCAGCCTAGTTGGTGCAGCGGTGGTAGTAGCGCTCTTTGGCTGTAACTCTGACAGTAATACCATCACCACGACAACCCCTGTCACTCTATCCGTCTCTGATGCGCCTATAGACGACGTTTCCGAAGTGGTCATCACTTACAGCAAAGTCGCTTTCCTTCCTCTTGATGGCGGATCACCACAAATTTTTGAGGTGTATAAAACCGATGAAGAAGGCAATTACGTGGATGAAAACGGCGATCCGATTCCTGATGGTGAAGATCCTCTGCCGTTAAGTGTTAACTTGCTCAACTATCAAGGCAGTGATGTTCAAGAGCTGGTTGAAGATGAAGTGATTCCTTCTGGCAACTACAAGTTGTGTGTGTTTGCCAATGATGGCGATCACCCCGACTACCCATCGTATGTGATTGACGAAGCGACAGGAAATCAAATCCCACTGACCGTCAAAGGCGATGGTGCTTGTCCTCAAGGCGTGGGTAAAGAGCCTAACTCTGGGGTATTGTTCTTTAATAACACCTTTGCGGTTAATCCTGATAACAATGAATTCGTGGTCGAGTTTGATCTGCGTCGAGGCTTAAAAGACGGAACGGGTCAAAACGAAGGGTACAGTATTCAGCGCACTTCGGTGACTTTGATCAACACCGTTACAACAGGTGAAATTCAGGGCGATGTCGCCGCACAAACCTATGCAGATTGCGAAATTGATACGTCCAGTACAAACGAATATGCGCACGCCGTTTACTTATATAAAGGCAGCGTCGCCAAAGAGGACATGGGGCCATTTGCTGGCGAAGACGGGAAAGCCACACCAATTGCAGCAGCTAACGTGGTTCCTGATATGGAGCAAGTCAATTACGAATACGAGTTTGGTTTTGTAGAACCCGGCACCTACTCGGTTGGCTATACCTGTACTGCAAATGATGACTCTGAAGAAGGTATTGTCGCCGGAGAAACCTTCAGTATTTATCAAGCAACAAGTGGGTTAACAGTATCGGCTGGTGCTGATACGGATGCCAATTTCTAACCACCTATCAAGAGATTCTAAAAATAAGGCAGCGCTTGTTTTGGGCTCTGCCTTTTCGTTCCATGCGACTGCATTCTTTTCGCCAAGCCGCGTGTTTCTGATGCTTAGAAAAAACTGATGGGTAGATAGAAATCCAGCTCAAACGCCTCATCATGGCTGAGGAAATGGTTTTTATGATAATGAACATAAGCGGGCGTGGAACGTTGCTTAAAGCCTGAGTTAGGCAACCACTTCTCTAATACCATACTCAGTTGAGGAAGAAGCTCACCATATACTCCCGTTAAGCGAAAAACGGCATGTAAACCACCCGGAATCGTCATTTGATTCACGACACCGCGTACTTTGAGCGGCCTATCAATCGCCATACAAGCCACATAACGACACTTGTCGAGCTCAACCCAAGCAGGGTTGGAGTGATGCAAACCATATTGAACCGAAAAGTCCCGATTCTCAGAACTTGCCCACGCTTTCAAAATCAGCCACGCATTGCGAATGGAACGGTTATAGCCCTCATGTCGAACATACGCCGCAAAGCGTTGTGGGACCTCTATAATTTTTGGTTCTGGCAACTCGCGTTTCGCAACCCGATGATAACCCGCTGCTACTTCCGGATCCTTCAAATACGGTTTTTCCGCGACTTGTAAATCATGCTTTCGCCACGCACCAGGTGACATAGCGAACGTCGCTTTAAACGCTCGGCTAAAAGAAGATACCGAGTTAAAGCCGCACTTGTTAGCAATGTCTAGCACCGATGAGCCGGTATCAAACATCAGTTGATTGGCGGCGTATTCCATTCTGGTACGGCGGATATATTGATGGATGGACTCCCCCACGACATCTTTAAAAATACGATGGAAGTGTTGTTCAGAATAGGCTGCTACATCTGCTAGCTCTTTAGCTGATAAATCTCTGCTAATGTCCTGGTGAATGTAAAACAGCACGTCATTGATTCTGGAAACTTGTTGATGGCTCACGGAGTAAACTTTCGCTCAAATAGCATAAATGGACATGTTTAACAGCATAAATGGACACACCAAGCTTGGCAATTTACCTATACTATTTCTGACATAAAAAAAGACAATTACGAGAAGCACAGCACATGGAAATCGCACAGTCATTACAACAAACTAAGTCATCCTACATTCGAGAGATCCTCGCAGCAGCGAGCGATAAGAATGTCATTTCTCTTGCGGGTGGCTTACCGGACGAAAAAACCTTCCCGATCGACTTGATGAAACCGACGCTCGAAAACCTCGCGAACATGCCAGAGGTGTTTCAATACGGCGCAACAGCAGGCTACGCACCGCTACTTAACTTTTTGACCGATTATTACCAACTGCCAGAATCTCATTTGGCGATGATCACAACGGGTTCTCAGCAAGGGCTAGATTTGATTGCGCGTGCGTACGTGAATCCGGGCGATAAAGTGGTGATGGAAGCACCAAGCTACCTTGGTGCTATGCAAGTATTCGGTTTAGTGCAAGCCAATATCGTGACCGTTTCGCAAACTGAGTGTGGCCCAAACCTTGAAGAACTCGAGCAATGCTTTTCCACACAGCAACCAAAAATGTTCTACGCCGTACCCGATTTTCACAACCCAACGGGCGTATGCTGGGCGCTAGAGACTCGCCAAAAAGTTGCCGAGCTTTGTATCCAATACGACGTTGTATTCATTGAAGACGCACCATACCGCGAGCTGCGTTTTTCTGGTGAAGCACTGCCGCTGGTTTCGGATTTCTGCCCGCAGCACTCGATCGTGTTGCGTTCATTCTCCAAAATCGCCTCACCAGGCTTGCGTATTGGTGTGGTTACCGGCAAACGCAGTTACCTTGAGCCACTCATCAAAATCAAACAAGGTGCAGATCTGCACTCTAGTATTCCTATGCAAGCATTGCTGCATGGTCTACTTCAGCATGACAATTTCGAAACACACATTTCAACCATCTGTGCGCTTTACAAATCGCGTTACGATGTCATGTTTGCTGAGCTGCAAAAGCAGCTGCCAGAAAGTTGCGTACTCAAACCTGTCGATGGTGGCATGTTTGTCTGGGTCGAAATTCCAGAATGCGACACGTTCGAACTGGCGAAAACTCTACTCGCAAACTGGGTTGCTGTGGTGCCAAGCCCGGTATTCTATCCGGAAGGTTCCAAGGTAAAAGCCGCTCTGCGTCTTAACTTTACCAATGCCACACCAGAAGAGCTGACGACGGCTGTCACTCGACTTGCGGATGTACTTAACGCTTTGTAATTGAGTACCGCGCGTTAGAACCTGCCTTTGAGATTCGAAAAAAGTCTCAAAGGCAGCATCAAAAAAGTTCCCCAAAAAAATTTATATTTTTCCTTCAAATCAACTCTCTACAGTAAGTGCCTGTTTTCTCTTGATCCTATCACTCATATAAAAATGAGAACCTAATCACGTATTTGATGGTTAGAAAAGTTACGTCTATCTTTCAGACAAAAGACATCAACTTCGCAGCATTAATGCTCTCAATTTCAGACACTTTACTCAGTCGTGGCTTAGCGATTGAGAAAACGACTAGAAAGCATCTGCGGGCATGCCCACTACGAAGGATTGACCAAAACCATTCTGAATGTCGCGAGCCAGTCGCTTGATTGGCAATTACGTCAGTGAATCGCACCAAATGACAGAGGGGTTATCAGGATGAACACTCGAACCACGACAGGACTCGTCACCACTGGCTGGTCCGTTATCTTTTCACTTTTTACCGCATTCGCCGCGTATGCGAGTACGTCTCCAAACTGTAGTGACGTATTAGCGGGCAACACAACCGCCGTATCGCAAAAAATGATGGTCTTACTGGGCGAAGACATCACCAAATCCAACCGCATCACCACGGTGATTCCAGCCCAAAACAATCCATTTGTAACCGAAGAATTGGTCTCGGTTTCCAATGATGTATCGCCCAATGGACGTTTGCCACAAAAGACATTGGAAGAGATCAGAAAAGTACGCTCAGATTTAGAAAAAGCCGCACAGGAAGTAAGCCGATTACAGGGCACTTATGAAGTCGCGTTCGTTAGCTTGATTGATGGCTACTGCCAGTTCTCGAATCACGAACTTACTCAGCATGCCAAAATCGACTTTGACCATTTGGAAGGTCTAACGCTGTATTCAATCCCAGCGCTGTTGGCAATGGTAGATCAATCGTACGCGATGGCTGAAAACCGCCTAGCAAACGAGCAAAACCAATTGAGCAACATTGAAAAAGAAAAACAGAGGCAGAAACAGCAAGCAAGTGCTGCGGCAGCCGCTCGTTACCAAGACGGTAACGTGTTGGTGAAAGTCGAGAATTTTGATGGTTCTAACGTGATGTTCTCCGTCACAAACGTAGGTTCTCAAGGTTCATTACAGCCAAACTTCAACACATTTAGTGCATATCGCACCGAAAGTGGAGAGTTGGTCTATAAGTCAGAATCTTTGCTGCATCTGGCTGATACGGCAGGCAACACGCTGCAAACGATGGGCATTGCCGAGCTTTCATCCAAAGGTGGAAACAGCTTGTCGATCTCTCCAGGAGAAACTCGAAAATTCGTCACCAGTATTGCTTCGGAAGTCGCGCCGCACGCGCAATTAAGCTTAGAGTTTCCGGCCAAAGTGCTCAATACAGAGCAAGATTTCACGCTGTCGTTTTCCGACTCTATCGCGGTAGCAACAGCCAATGTGAATTAACGGCGAGAGAGAAAGACAGGCGAGCGACGCCTGTCTTTCAGTTATGAGCAAGCAAATCGCTACTGTTTGCACTTGTAAGCGTTTGCAAACATCGTCACTGACGTAGAAAAGCTTAACGGTTGGTATAAATACAAGGTATCTGCGCCTAAATCTGCTGCCTTGATGCGCATTTGGTTTAGTGTACCCCAAACCATGTCTTTATCTGCGTGAAGCCAGTAGTCGTAAAAGTGCCCTTCTGAGCCAATCACGGTACCCATTAGTTCACAGTTTTCAATCGCATTCACATTATCCCAAAGCACCTGTACTTGCTCAGATTCTTGAGTTGGGAACGTCACACACCCCGTTAATGATGCCGCTAACGCGAGACACATCACTCGCTTTTTCATATTCATATCGCCAAAAAATTTTATAGATGGCGGATTTTATGAGTTGCTTATGCGATGACCAACAAAATATTTCTATCGCGCGTTCAAGTAGAACTAATGGACAACGGAAAAACCCAAAAAGTGGCCACGCATCTAACGAGTAAAAACCTCGCAATCACAGACCTAGCAATAAAACTGTATCTGAGATAAAACAGTAACGATTAAATACACACGAGGGATAGAGTTTTGGTTGCTAAGAATAAGCTAATTCGCTTCACAGCTACGGAAGTCGCTGATGCATTTGAAAAAGAAGATGAGCTAATTAAACAAGTTCAATCCAACCAACTCTCGCAAGTGCTATTACTTTGGCAAGTAAAAAGCCCGACGCTCGTGCTTCCCGCGGGCAAGAAATGGCCAGTGTCTAATGAATTGGAACATGCGTTAAATACGTCTGGCTGGAAGCTCTTTTCTCGTAAAACCGGTGGTGCACCAGTCCCTCAGGTACCGGGTATTATTAATCTATCCCACATCTATCACTGGCCAGAAGGTGAGCCTTACAACATCAAGAAAGCGTATCTCGATTTATGTGCGATATTAAAGGTTTTCTTTAAACAGCTCGGCGTGAAAGTGGATGTTCATGCTACGCCTTATTCCTACTGCGATGGCGAGTACAACCTCAACATTGGCGGGCAAAAAGTCGTGGGAACCGCGCAGCGTGTTTTACTTAAAAAAGGCGGCGGACAAGTGGTATTGTCACAAGCATGCATTCTGATTGATGCCGACGTCGAGAAGATTGTCGAACCAGTACGATTATGTAATCAGCTTTGTGGTCATGACGATGATATTCGTGGTGATGTCCACACACCGCTCTTCCATCATATATCCGACCGCCCATCGGTAGATTCACTCTTTCAGCAATTGACGAGTGCGTTTTTAACGCATGCAAAAGCTAAGTAATGAAAGGAGCAAGCCTCACCCTTGCTCCGAACAGCTTCTAGCTATTGGATATAGTCATTTCGTTCGCTGCCTTTCTCCGAGAAGTACTCGATAAACTCAAACAGCATACCGTGGTCTTCTAGATAGTAGACGTTCTTTCTAAATGGGTGTTCGTCGCCTCGGTGGTCGAGCTCATAACCTGCTTTGCTTAGCCTTTCGATGAGGGCTTCTACATCCGGCACCACAATCCCTATGTGTTTAAAACCTGTGAAGTGTGACGTCCAATGAGTAGCGTCGCCTTTTCCTCCTGACGAGATGGCAATATAAGAATGATCATCACCTACGTGAAACCATTCAATTGGTCGGCCAAACCAATTATCTATTTCTCCGCCGCCGCGTACTTTCCATTCAGGGATAGCGGCGGTCAAAAATTGGATCATCTTTTGTGCGTCAACGACTGAGATATTGGCGTGTTCTACATAACTGTTCATGTATGTTTTCCTTTGGGTTCTTGTTTTTTGTTCTTAATTCAACTCTAGAACCTCAAGCTAAGTTTAGGTAAAGCACCTATTTTTGCCTGCCAAAAATAAATGAGATCCAGTTCAAATATTTATCCATGACGGAATTAGTTGAAGCCTGCGCGTAAAAGCCTCAGAATGTCGCACTTTTCGCACCGATTTGTTTTCGGCGCGTTGTTATCTAACTCTACAATTGAGAATCATACATATGGGTTTTACCTCGTTAGGTCTATCTGCTCCAATCCTTAAAGCTATTCAAGAGAAAGGCTACGACACCCCTTCGCCAATTCAGGCAAAAGCAATTCCTGCTATTTTGGAAGGGAAAGACGTAATGGCAGCAGCGCAGACTGGTACAGGTAAAACTGCAGGCTTTACGCTACCGATTCTTGAGCGTTTATCGAACGGCCCTCGCGTTCGTGCTAACCAAGTTCGTGCACTTATCCTGACGCCAACGCGTGAACTTGCGGCTCAGGTGCAAGAAAACGTGTTTATGTACGGCCGTCACCTCCCACTAAGCAGTGCGGTTGTTTTTGGTGGTGTGAAGATCAACCCGCAAATGCTGCGTCTTCGCAAAGGTGCGGATGTGTTGGTTGCGACGCCAGGCCGCCTGATGGATTTGTACAACCAAAATGCGGTGAAGTTCGACCAACTAGAAGTTCTGGTACTGGATGAAGCAGACCGTATGTTGGATATGGGCTTTATCCGTGACATTCGTAAGATCCTAGCTCTGCTACCAAAACAACGTCAGAACCTACTTTTCTCGGCGACTTTCTCGGATGAAATCCGCGACCTTGCGAAAGGCTTGGTGAACAACCCGGTTGAGATTTCAGTGAACCCGGCAAACTCGACGGCGAGAACGGTTGAGCAAAGCATCTACCCAGCAGACGTGAAGAAGAAAGCACCGATGTTGGTTAAATTGATCAAAGACGGCGATTGGAAGCAAGTGCTGGTGTTTACGAAAACGAAACACGGCGCAAACCGTCTGGCGAAGTTCCTGATCGAACAAAATCTACCTGCTGCTGCCATCCACGGTAACAAGAGCCAAGGCGCGCGTACCAAAGCACTGGCGGATTTTAAATCGGGTGAAATTCGTGTGTTGGTCGCGACGGACATTGCTGCACGCGGTATCGATATTCCTCAATTACCGCAAGTGGTGAACTTTGAGCTACCTAAAGTGGCAGAAGACTACGTTCACCGCATTGGTCGTACTGGCCGCGCGGGCGAAGTAGGTAAAGCGATTTCACTGGTGTGTGCGCTAGAAGCATCTGAGCTGTTTGCGATTGAACGTTTGATTAAAGAAGTGCTACCACGTAAAGAGTTGGAAGGTTTTGCACCAACCAATGTGGTGCCAGAATCCAAACTGGATACGCGCCCAATCAAACCGAAAAAACCTAAGAAGCCGAAAAAACCAAAAGCGCCAAATGCTGAGGGCGAAAACGCTCCGGCAACCGAAAAGAAAGCGGGCAATGACGCAAACAAACCTAAACGTCGCTTCAACGGTGGTAACAACGGCAACAAAAACAGCACCAACCAAGGCGGTGCGGGCAAGCCTAAAGGCAACCGTGAAGGCCAAGGTCGTGCAAACAGTAAACCAGATGACCGCAAACCTAACGGCAACAAGCCGAATGGCAATAAACCGAGTGGAAATAGACCAAACGGTAATAAGAGTGGCAACGCTGGTAAACCGTCTGGTAACCGCAAGCCAAACAATGCTAAGCCTGCAGGAAACAAACCATCAGGCCAGCGTCGTAAGCCTCGTCCGCAGGCGGCAAACTAATCTGTAAACGGCCCCCGATAGCAAATACAACAAAGCCGCTGATAATCTCAGCGGCTTTGTTTTTCTTAGAACACAGTTTTTAGAACGCAGCTTTGTTAAAACAGCCTACATTAAAGGTGTGATTCGAATATCTGCGATTTGCGCTTCGTTCTTTTCACCCTCAATACCACCAGCGTAGATGTAGGTTTCATTCGATGTGAGGTAACTCATATTGAAGTGGTCCTTCAGCGCGATCTGATAGGTTTTCCCCTGCTCCAACGCTACTTCAATTGGCGTCGAGTAACGCATACCTTGGTTTTCACCAATATGGCCCATCTGCAAGTAACCTTGGCCAACCACTTTACCTGCATCATCCAATACCTCTAACAATTTCACGGTGTTCGTGATACCAGTATTAAGTTGCCCTAGGTTATTGTTGTACCAAGCATCGAACTGGTAAGTGCCCGTTACAGGAGCTGTAAACGACTCTGCACCTTTTACGACGCCGCTGTCTTTGCTCACCGTAACCACTGAGACATTGTCTTTGAGTGGCTGATATTCGCCATCAAGTTTGATGCGGATCTCTTCACCGACACAAACTGGTTGGCTTGGGTTAGAACGGAAGCCTTTATCGTTAATGCTTTCAGCCAAATAACAAGCAAAACCTGTTGGCGTGTCGGAATAAGATTGAGCAATCACGTTCTTTTGAATCAGCTCGCCATTGCGATACAAGTTCACGTTGTACTTGCTCGTCACGTCAATCGAAACCGAATTCTCAACGCTTTTTACCACCAATGTTGGCTCTTGCGGAGAATAAACGCGACTGTCTTCACTCACATACGGTTTCACCCCAGAAACTAAAGTAATGCTGCTATCTACATTCACAAGCGCGCCCAGTGTCACGTGGAAATGCCCCTTTTCGTCCATCGTGACATTTTCAACTGGGTAGTAACCTGTTTCATCTTTGCTTACTTCAGGCAAGTCAATCGTTATCGAGTAGTTCTTTCCTTTGAAGGCAAAATTTTCCAACGTGATTTGTTCAGACTGAGCCAACAAGTTATTGCGCACCCAACTTGTGATAAACGGCTTCACTTCCAACTTACCCGTTTCGGTATGGATGCCGAATAGGGTCTCTACCACCATGTTCAAGTAGCCACCCACAGACCAAAGCTGACGCTGAGAGTTAATCACTGGGCCATCCAAGCTCGGATCTTCTCCATGATCACTATGGATGATGAATGACTTACCAGAAAGCCACTCTAAGTTCTCCATGTTGGATAAGTTGGTTGCCGTACCACGAACCAACGATTGAATGGCATTGTTCGCTGCTGCCACGTTTTGTGTTTGATGCGCGGCGCGCAAGCTGTACGCGGTAACAAATGGCCAAATTGCGCGGTTATGGTACACAGGCACGTCTGGTTGTTGAGGGAAATAAACCGGCACGCCAAACTCACTGTGTGGGTAATTGGCCATGATTTGTTTCGCCTGCGCATCACTTGCCACACCACTGATGATCGCAAGTGCTTCGCCCAACATGTCATATTTGTCGACCGCGATGTCTTTGCCATTATCAAACAAATAACTTACGTACATACCGCGTTCGGCATTCCAAAACTGCTCGTTGATAGCGGTTTTTAGCTGTGCAGCCCACTCGGTGTATTTGACCGCGTTGGTTGAATCGTACTTCTCTGCCAACTTAGCCGCGAGCTGAATCGCGCGGTAGTGAACCACGTTTGTCGATAACGCTTTGCTGCTACCAATCGCATTGACATCGTTTGGCGTCCACGTTGAATACGTTTGCTCACGCCAATCAAGGAATGATTGCTCACCAGTGTATAAACCAGATTTCGCATCAAAAGCCGCCAGGCGATCGGCTTCAAGTGTATTACTGATCGCTTTGTAAGCGCGCTCGGCAAATTGGTTGTACTCTTCTCCATCCAATGCCGAAAGTAAGCGTTCTGCACCAAGCGCCCAAGTCGTGCGGTCGGTACTAATTGGCCAGCTGCCGCCAGTGCCCGTATCTTGCACAATCTGCTCGCCATCGTATTGCTGATCGGTCGTGTCGCGGAAAGCGGACAATTTGAAATTCAAACCATTTTGCACGCGAGTTGGATTCATCAATGCAAGCGAAAGGTCTGCTGCGTACGCCAAATCACGCGTCCACACGTAATGCCACTTCGCGCCCGTCTCAAAAACTTCCGCTTTGATTGGGTTGTTGTAGTTGTAATTGCCGTCTTTGATTTCAGAAACAGCAAGCTGGTCTAGCTCTTTCATCGTCAACGCAAACAACGCGTCAAACGCGACATCACCCGACACCACTCGCGGCCCTGTTTGCTCATTAATCACTAAGCCTTGGTCGAGCGCATCACGCAATTCTGTCGTCGTTGAAATACCAAATTCACGCAGCTCAGCTTTAGGATCTTTCACCGAAAAAATCACGGTATCACTCGAGTCATCGTAATTGGCGAACAGTTTCACTTCTTTATTCTGATGCCCTTCATGCACCATTGCAGGGTCGAGAATCGCATCAGAGTAGTATTTTTCCGCTTCTTCTTGCGTTGCTTTCGTCACAGTCATTGTCGCACGACTTTCATCGGCAAAGCTCACAGAAAACTTGTAATACCCTTTGTCTTCAAACGTGATCTCAGAGTTGCAATCATCGTTCATACACGCTTCATTCGTGTCTGGTTTTGGCAGGTACTCTTGAGCTTTATCGAACGCCGCGGGCTCCTCAAAATAGGTGTATTGGATCTGCCAACCCGGATCAGCAATCTTGAACTGATTGCTACCTCGAGCGACGCGCAGTACGGTTTCGTACTCGTTATTACCCAAATAGTTTAGCTTGGCATGCTCTGCCGTCCCCCAATCCCCATTTAAACCGCGTAAATATAAGTCGGCTGAAATAATTGGTTTGTCGACCGGCACAGGCGCATCAGAGGAATCTGACCCACACCCAGCAAGACCAATACAAGACGCGACAGCAAGCGCAATAAAACTCGGTTTCATGTTCATCCCTTAGATTGTTGTTTTGGCGACAGTCTAAAGAACACCCTTTTGAGGGGAAAATAGGAAGTCAGGAGCGAGCTATAGATAACATCTATACGTCAAACCCCAACAGTGATGTAGATCTATGAAATGCGCATAATTTCAATCAAATGAGATTACAGATTTGTGATTTATAAATGAAATTGTGCAAAATACCCCTCGTTCTTAGAGGGGAAAGAAAATGGACAAATCTCTGCAGCAATTTTTACTGGTTGCACGCTGCCAAAGCATCAGCGCTGCGGCAAGAATGGCAGGGTTAAGCCAGCCAACGGTAACAAGCAATTTAAAGAAGCTGGAAGAGAATCTCGGCGTGACGCTGTTTGAACGTCATCCTAATGGCATGGTGTTGACCGAATACGGACGCATCCTCTATCGCCATAGCAACGCGATGCAGCATGAATACAACCAAATGATGCAAAGCATTGATGAACGGAAACAGTACCAAGTCGGAAAAATTAAAATGGGTACTGGCGATGCGTGGTGGCCGCTGTTCGTCAAACAAGCACTCAATGAACATCTGACCAAGCAACCATCGGCATCTACGCACGTCGAATTTGGCAACCACTTAGGCTTGATGGATTCATTACTCAACGAACAGATTGAATTCTTCATCGGCCACGAGATTGTCGGCTTGTCGTCTAAATGCGATGTTACGTTTATTCCGTTATTTCAAACGGTTGATGCCTATTTTGTTTCCCCAAACCATCCACTGCTAGGTAAAACCGTCACCGAAGAGATGCTGCACGAATACCCCGCTCTTTCGGTCACTTATGACGCTAAGAAATTCGCTCACGTCATCGATAACCCAATCCCGAAACAAAATGAACGCGAAAGGCAGCAACTGGATGACCGACCGACTTACGAAGTGGATTCTCTGCTCGCCAGTATTGATGTACTGAAAGAAAGCGTCGCGGTGATGTCTTATACCCGCCATCTGCAACCGTATTTGGAATCCTTTGGCTTACGATGCTTAACCATGAAAAACGAACCAAACCCTGGCACCGTCGGGATTTATCGCCACCGCCGAGAAACCTCGGAATCGCATCTAGATCTGATTGCGGGCATCACTCAGCGCGCTAAATTGCTCAACTAGAAAGTCCAAAAACAGGCGAACTCTTTTCGGTTGATATTGGCGGCTCTGATAAATGACATGCAGATCCGCTTCAGCGCCTTGCGAAAAGGCGCTGAAGTTTTTCATATACCCATCCAAAACCGTTACTAAACGTTGTTGTTTTAGGTCTTGCTGAATATCTAAAATCGATTTCAACGCAATCCCCGCACCGTCCAACGCCCATTGTCGAATCACTTCACCATCATCAGAAAAGCGCTTTGGCGTGACCGTGATCGTTTGGTGAGACTCTTCATCTTTAAAGTGCCACGTTTTTAATTCTTCATTGCTGCGCACCATGGCTAAGCAGCGATGAACCGCGAGATCTTGTGGGCAGTTTGGGACACCTTGCTTCGACAAATAATCAGGTGACGCACACAGCACACGTTGACTCGATGCCAGCTTGCGCGAAATGAGATTACTGTCCGCTAACTCGCCGTAACGAATCACTAAATCGAGCCCCGATTCAGCCAAGTTCGATAAATTGTCATTAAGATAAAGATAAGGCGTCACATCCGGATATTGCTCAGAAAAAGCCGACACCATCGGCGAAATAATTTGTTTGCCAATATCTCGTGGAGCTGAAATTTTCAACGTTCCGCGCACTTCCGAAATACCCGTTTGAAGTAAGTTTTCCGTCTCTTTCACGCTATCAATGATGTTCAGACAAGCTTGATGGTACATTGCCCCTGCGTCCGTGAGTGATACATGGCGTGTGCTTCGGTTGAGCAGCTTTACGCCATAGCGTTCTTCTATCGCTTGCAGCCTTGCCGTTACCGTCGCCGGAGACAAACCTAACTCCCTTCCCGCCGCTGCCAGACCTTGATGTTTAACGATGCTGACAAACAACGTCATATCCGAAAACTTATCCATCTTCGCGCCCTTATTATTTGAAAAAACTGAATAATCAATTCAGATATTACCCAATTATCAAATTAAATCGAATCCATATACTGACCCTATCGACATTGTTTAGACCCAGAACGTTATGTGACAGGGCAAAGTTAAACGCCGTAACGCTGTTCAACGCACAACAACACGCCCTGCCCAGCCAAGAGATAGGAAACAAAAATGAAACTGTACATTTATGAACATTGCCCCTTTAGCGCCCGCGTCCGTTTTGTTGCAGGCATGCTGAATATTCAGCTCGACGTCATCAACATTGCTTATGACGACGAGATCACCACCACAAACCTCATCGGCGCAAAACAAGTTCCTCTTTTGATCAAAGACGATGGTGAAGCCATGGCGGAAAGCTTAGACATCATCAACTACTTCCTTGAATTGGCATCTTCCAGCGAAAAAAGCCAACCCTCAACACCGGTTTTAGACTGGCAAAAACAAGCGTTTTTACCGCTACAAAAAGTCGGGTATCCGCGTTGGTCAAACATGACGTTACCGGAATTTGCAACAGAAACCGCTAAACAAGCATGGCGTGAAAAAAAAGAAACCGAAGGGTTAAATTTTGAAGCTTTGATTAACGATACACCTGCGATTGCGAAAGAAGTCGCCGCTTTGATAGAACAAACCAAACCCTTGCTCAACCTAAGTTCAGAAAAGCAAACGTCACTGGTTGATCAGGCCATTATGTTCTCCATTCTACGCGGTTTTTTCAGTGCGCCCGAAGTGCAATGGGATCCAGCCGTACTTCACTGGATGGCAACCGCTCGTAAAGCGACCAACGTGCCAGTACTTATCTGAGGAGCGCAACATGAAACAAAGAACAAATAAGCTGTTTGAACCAGCTCAACTAAAAGCGTTGTCACTACAAAACCGTATTGTCATGGCACCAATGACTCGCGCACGCACCACTCAGCCGGGCAACATCCCGAATGAGATGATGGCAACGTATTATCAACAGCGCGCTTCTGCCGGGCTGATCATTTCCGAAGCCACACAAATTTCGGACGATTCTCAAGGCTATTCGTTCACACCTGGCGTTTACACCGATGCGCAAGTGGCGGGCTGGCAAGGTGTGACCCAAGCGGTCAAATCACAAGGCGCAGCGATGTTTTGTCAGCTATGGCATGTGGGCAGAGTGTCTCACCCAACATTCCAAAATGGTGAACAGCCTATCGCGCCATCTGCGCTCGCTCCTGTAGAGACGCAAGTTTGGATTGCGGATGAACAAGGCAACGGCAATATGGTCGATTGTGTTGAGCCACGCGCCATGACACAAGCGGACATCAACCGAGTTGTCGGTGATTTCGCGAACGCAGCCAAACGCGCTATTGAATCGGGTTTTGATGGTGTAGAAATCCACGGCGGGAATGGGTATCTGATAGACCAGTTCTTAAGAACCAATTCAAACCATCGAACAGACAATTACGGCGGTTCACGAGAAAATCGTATCCGTTTTCTTATCGAAGTAGTGGATGCAGTTATCGCCGCTGTTGGTGCGCATCGAGTTGGAGTGAGATTGGCACCATTCATTACGTTTAAAGATATGGACTGCCCAGATATCGTGCCAACGATCTTAGAGGCATCAAAACAGCTACAGGAGCGCGACATTGCCTACTTGCACTTGTCCGAGGCCGATTGGGCCGATGCACCAACGATTCCCGAGACGTTTCGAATCGAACTTAGAAAGCGCTTTCGCAACGCTATCATTGTCGCAGGTCGCTACAATCCTCAGCGAGCAAACGAAGTGTTAGAGAAAGGCTACGCGGATCTTGTCGCATTCGGACGACCATTCGTAGCAAACCCAGACTTAGTCTCTCGCTTGCAACATCACCATCCGTTGGCAGAACTCGATGGCTCAACGTTGTTTGGCGGAAACGGACGAGGCTACACCGATTACCCTGCTCTGCAACAGGAATGCGCAGAACAGGCCTAACAAAAAAGCCCCAACCTAGCTGCTACGGTTGGGGCTGTCACCAAACTAAAATTAGTTTTGGCTGGCTTAAGCTGGCTAAGAGTTAAATCACTTCTAACGCGCCGCTGCGCCAAGGTTCGATCACCACTTTGATGTGATCATTTGGCGTCATTAACTGTGTAAATGCGTCTTCGACACCGTCGATTCCCACTTTGGCGGTGAGCATTTTCTGCCAAGGCAACGTGTGTTCGGCAATCGCTTGTAGGCATTGCTCAAACTCGTGCGGTTGGTAGTAGTAAGAGAATCTCAAATCGAGCTCTTTTACCGTCGCGTACGCGTAGTTAATGGTCGCTGGAGCCGTATGAATGCCTGATACAACGATTCGAGATCGGGCAGGAGCACGGCGCATGAAGTCATCAATTAAAGTATGTTTGCCCACACATTCATAAATGACCAGACGTGAGTTCATCGCGTACTGCTCACCAACGGCGAACTCGTCTTCCTTGGTCGGGTTGATCAATCGATTTGCGCCAAACTCACTAGCAAGTAGCAGCTTCTCTTCCTGAAGATCGACCGCAAGAATATTGCTCACACCGCGTTGTTTCAGTGCAGCAATCACCGCCAGCCCTATAGGGCCGCAACCGACAACCAGCGCTGTTTCTTCCGTTTCGATTTCACTGCGATTGACCGCGTGCAAACCGACCGCCAGTGGTTCAGTCAATGCCGCCGCCTCAGACGGCATTCCGTCTGGGACAGGTAGCAATAACGCTTCATCAAGCAGGAAGTACTCAGAGTAAGCACCATAAGTACCCGGAGTGACACCAACGCCCGCGCCATTTTGACTGAGCAACATCGGCACTGAGGTGACTCGGCTACCAACGGGTAACGTTTGTTGTGTATCAGATCCGTATTCGACAATTTCCGCGCAGAACTCATGCCCCAACATCACTTGAGCGTGCTCACCAGCTTCATCAGGCATCAACCCGAGCTGATGGAATACATCAAATACCTCATCCGCGTGTCGAGTAATGTGAAGGTCGGAGCCACAAATGCCACAAGCTAGACTACGAACCAACACTTGTCCCGCAGCGGGTTTGGGGATTTCGACTTGCTTCAAGCGGACACTACCATCTTGCATTACGATACTGTTCATCTGTTGCATGGGGTTACTCCGCTAGCTCATCGCTAAGACCAGCAATCGCACCCGGTTTGATGTAGCGCGCGGTAAAGCCTTGTGCTTTCGCTGTTGCAATAACAACTTGCTCAATCCAACCTGCATCCATAATGTTGATGAAGTTACCTTCTTCGTCAAAGTTAATGTTTGCACCTTGGATCACCATAAATCCGTCGGCACCGCCTGAGCTTTCAGGGCAGTGGAAGGTATGAATCGAACCGCCCGGCTCATATAAGTAGCTGCCAGCGGTTTGGACTTGGTCTGGATACTCGATGTAGTGCCAAGCGCCGCTCAGGGTATAGAAGTGCACCACACCAGTGTGGTAGTGCTTAGGCAGAGTGATACCCGGTTTGAATTTGGCGCGAACCACCCAAGTACCGTTTTCTGGGTCTAGAAACAACGGGTAAACATCAACACCCGGTAGCGCGTCTTTTATGATCGACTCTTCATTAGTATTAAGAGTTAATAGGAAATCTTGATGCTGAATAACTTCTGGTAATGACATAACTTACATCCTCGCTATTGCTGTAATGTGGCGTGCTCGCCTATCCCATGAGTGGGTACTTAAAATTCTCGAAACCGTCAGATGCACTGATGGTGCAGCCGTTGATACAGTTGGCTTTCTCGCTGACCAAAAACGTCACCACGTTGGCGATCTCTTCTGGTTGAGTGAAGGTTTGGCGCATTTGCTCTTTACGGATGTGATTCCACAGGCCAATTTCGTCGTATTGTCTTAACATCGCGGTATCAACGCGTCCCGGTGCGATAGCGCAGACACGGATGCCGAGCGGCGCCAGCTCTAACGCCGCACATTTAGTCATCATGTCGACCGCTGCTTTGCTGACGTTGTAGGTAAAAGTCATCTCAGACGCCATTTGTGCATAAACAGACGATGTATTAAGAATTACGCCCGGCGTTCCTTGTGCTTGGAATTGTCGCCCAGCAGCGAGAATGCCGTAGTAGACACCATTTTGGTTGACCTTTGAGATCGGCTCAAAATCGGCGATTGGGTCGTGCTCAAGCAGAGGTTTCGGGGCGCCGATGCCCGCGTTGTTGATCATGATATCGAGCGAGCCAAACTGTTCGGCTGCATGCTTGACCATGGCTTCCACTTCTTGGTATTCGGTGACGTCTGCAACAAATGTTCGTAGCTGCTCTGCATCGAAGTCTTGATACACATTCAGTGATTGAGGGGAAATGTCGACAGCAAGTACTTTCGCGCCTTGTTCCAGCAGTTTGTGAATAATGGCTTGGCCAATTCCACCCGCAGCGCCAGTGACAATCGCGGTTTTATTGATAAGTTCCATACGGCTTCTCGTCCATGTGTTGTTGTTATCAAAATGTAACTTAGATCAACTCATTGACACTCACTTGACCTTTTGCGAAGTAAATTTGATATATTGCGATTTACAAGTTGTTAACATTTGAAAATCGAGACATGCATATTGTAAGAAGTGGCGCCGCCGATAAATTTGATAGCTTGGTTTCCGAACTAGGGCAGAATCCGGTTGAGATTATGGCTGCCGTCGGGCTGTCTGCGGCGCAATTTCGCGACCCCGATACCTATCTCGCTTATCCAAGGTTGGCTGAATTGCTGGAGGAAGCGGCTGCTCGTTGTAAGCAACCGTTGTTTGGCGCGTTGCTCGCCAAGCGCCAAAACCTGCAAAGTTTGGGCGATTTGCCGATGCTGGTTTCTCGCGCAGAAACGGTCGGTGAAGCCTTGGTGCGGGTGAATGATTTTCTCTATCTACATTCGTCAGGAGTCACTCTCAACATGACGCCACAAGATGATTGGGTACGGTTGTCGCTCAATATTGATGTGCACAGCGCACGCGGTATCGCGCAGTTGATGCAGTTGAGTGTGTCGCATCTGGCGATGTTTATTGCCAGTTTGCTTGATATTGAAGCGAGCCACTTCTCTTTACACCTCACCCAACACGCAAGCTTCGAGGCAGAACAGAGCGAATTTGCCCAGCAGAACAAACTGCGTTTCGGTGATAAGTTTGACGGTATCCTACTTAAAGCGAGTCTACTTAACGCTAAGAACCACCAAGATGAAGACGCACTAGAGCGCCATTTTCAACAGCACCTCAAAGAGCTGCAAACCCGTTACCCCAACAATCTCAGTGACCAAGCGGCAAACATGATTGGTCGTTTGCTATCGACTGGAGAATGCAGCGTGGAGCGTGTCGCCAGAGCATTGGATTTACACCCGAGAATGCTGCAAAGCAAGCTAAAACAGCAGGGCACGAGTTATCGACAGCTACTGCAGCAAGTGCGTCAGGATTTCGCCGAACAGCGTTTGCATGAGAATGTTCAGAGTATTACCGATATCGCGTTGCAACTGGGCTATGCAGAAACTGCGGTCTTCAGCCGCCACTTTCGTCGCTGGACGGGAAAATCGCCAAGGCAATGGCGGTTAGATAAAATAGCGGCTAGATAAGCAGAGTTAAACGGGTGAGCAGACCATGTTTTGTTGGCAATTCTTGAGGCTTTTGTCGCTTAAAAAGCCACTCCCCTTTCTTTGCAGAGAATGACTGGTTAAAATGCAGAAAATTGCGCACCAACTGGATTAAACATGGCGAAACTTACCCTTCAAGAACAAATGCTAAAAGCGGGCTTAGTTAACGAGAAAAAACTAAAGAAAGCGAAAAAAGGCTCAAAGAAATCACGCGTTCAAGCACGCGAAGTTAAAGCGGCGGTTGAGGAGAGTAAACGCCAGCAGGTAGAGCGAGACAAACAGCTAAGCCAACAACAAAACGCAGAGCGTCTAAGCAAAGAGATCAAAGCGCAAATCAATCAACTGATTGAGATGAACAAGATCGAGCTAAAAGATGGCGACATCAAATACAACTTCACGCACGGTACACTAGTGAAATCACTTTATGTAGATTCACTTATCCGCGAACAGTTGATCAAAGGCATTTTGACTATTGCTATTGTCGGTGAAAGCTACGTTGTCATTCCGCGCGGAGTAGCGAATAAAATTGCTCAACGTGATGAATCCGTCATCATCGAACAGAAAGAAGCAGAATCTGAGATTCCGGCAGAAGACGATCCATACGCAGATTTCGTCGTTCCAGATGATTTGATGTGGTAAACAACCAGCAACACATAAACTAAAGAAAAGAGCCGCTGATTTAACATCAAGCGGCTCTTTTTTATAGAATGAGTGACAGAACAATGTACGTCGTTATTGCTTACTTATCAGCAAGTTCACACCAGAGACAGTCAAAAAGAGTGAACACCCGCGATTGAAACGTTTCGCCATTTTCGGGTTTGAAAACCAGTGTCTTAAATACAAACCAAAGATTGCGTAGATTGAAATGGCGACCATTTCTAAAATCAAAAACGTTGAGCCAAGTGCAAAGAACTGCTCTTGAACGTTGGCATTAGCATCAACAAATTGCGGCAAGAAAGCAGTAAAGATAAGAATCGCTTTCGGGTTGCCAGCAGCAAGCGTAAATTCTTGCTTCGCAAGCCCTGCGTAGTTGCGCGAGTTGTCCAAATCAGAGATCGGACTAGACTCTGAACGCCAAAGGTTAAATGCAATCCAAAGTAGATACAGCGCCCCTACCAGCTTTATTGCCAAAAATAACATTTCTGACGTATACAAAATCACGGCCAAGCCAGATGCCGACAACGCAATCATTGCTGAAAAAGCGGCAATTCTGCCTAAACTAGCTACAAATGCGGCCCTAAATCCGTAGCAGCGGGCGTTGTTCATTGCCAATAAATTGTTTGGGCCTGGAGCCATATTGAGAGCGAAGCAAGCAGGAATAAAAAGGAGAAGCTTCCAAATATCCATAATAAAATGGTCTTAGTGAGTTATTTTGGTTAGTACCCTAACATCTGCCATTAAAGTGAGTAAACCACAAACCAATCTTAAAGCAACTCGGCGTCAAATCGTGCCGTGCGAGCTTGAACCAACGTGCAGTTCGTTTCTGCCATCAACTCAGCTAAGGTGATGTTTGGGTTTTGTCTCACCAAACGTATCAACTTCACGTCCAAAGGTTCCAACTTGTCTTGGTGAGCGAGTAGAGCTTGCTCGATCTTGTTGATCGCAAAGCGCATCACCTCTGCCTCTTCGCTTTTAAGATGATCTAAAAACGCTTTTACATCCAAAGCCTCGCCTGAAATCTGCCAGTTACGAGATCGCCTAATTCGCTTAAGATCGCACTGTTTTTCTGCTGCGAGTGTTTTCGCTCGCTTGGCATGGTCGCCACCAATACGGTGAATCAAGGATGGGAGCGAAATCGTAATCTTCGTCTCTTTCACCGCCTTTTCTTTCATCGTCTTAGCCCTCAACCACCGACACATTCTCGCCAACCCAAGCCAACAAGTGTTTTGCCGCTTTGGATAACACCTGATTTTGACGCACGATGTAGCCGAAATCAGTGTTTGGAAAACTTGGCAAAGGCGTAACTTCTCGGGAAAGCTTTAATCTCGGATCGAGCGAGAAATCCGGCACAATAGCAGTCCCAAACCCCGCTTCAGCCCAGTCAATTTGAGCTTCCACACTGCCCACTTCCATCACGCGATGCTTAGGCAGATTTAACTCAGGTAAAGACGCATCAATCAGCTCTCGGGTTCGAGTATCGTGCCCTAGCAGAATCAGCGTCTGGCTCTCTTTTCGATTGTCCTGCCACTCAAAAATGTTATCGCCAAACGCACACCAGTGAATCTGCGTGAGAGGCGTAAAATGCAGCGGTTGACTCTCTTTTTGTGCGATAACAAAGCCGATATCGGCACGCGCACTTTTCACCAAATCCACCGCTTGAGAAGACGTGGTATTGAACAATGCCAAATCGATACCCGGGTATTCACTTTTGAATTGCTGAAATGGTTTGATAAGCAGTAAACGTGAAACAATATCGCTCGCCGCAATAGAAAGCGTCCCCTGCGTAAGATCGTTGATGGCATTGAGATCCGACTGACAAATTTGCAGCTCATTAAGCATCCGCTGCGCCGTAGCTAACAAACGCTTCCCCGCCTGCGTCAGCTGTACAGGGTTTCGCTCAATCAATTTAGTACGCGTGGCCTGCTCCAACTGCTTGATATGCAAACTTACGTTCGGCTGTGTCATGTGCAGTTCCGTCGCTGTTTTGCCGAAATGTTTTACCTCTGCAAGAGTTACGAAGGTTCGCAGCCAGTTCAAATCTAACATTGCTAATTCCGATATGAGATTCTTATCAAGTTAATGAGTATAATTAATTTCTCTTATTATGGCGAACACCTTAAGATTTTTGCATCTGTTTTTGGAGATTAAATTATGTCGTCTATCGTTGTTGTGGGTGCAAACTGGGGTGATGAAGGCAAAGGCCGCATCGTTGACTTTTTGGCAGAGCAAGCTTCTGCGAGCATTCGTTTTCAAGGTGGTAACAACGCGGGTCACACCGTGGTTAACGACCTAGGTACGTTTAAGCTGCACCAGCTACCAAGTGGCGTATTCAACCCAGACTGTTTGGCAGTGTTAGGTCCGGGTATGGTTATCAGCCCTGCGTTGCTGTCTCAGGAGATTGCGGAAGTTGAAGAAGCGGGCGTAAAAGTGAATATGTGCATCTCTGATCGCGCAACACTGTGTCTACCTCTACATGCACTAGAAGATACGCTAGAAGAACAGCGTTTAGGCGACAAAGCATACGGCTCAACTCGTCAAGGTATTGCACCTGCGTACGGTGACCGCGTAATGAAGAAAGGCATCCTAGTTGGTTGGTTGAAGCAACCAGAAGTATTAGTTGAACGCCTTCAATTCATGATGGATTGGAAACTGCCGCAACTGCGTGCGCTTTACCCGACGTTCGAGTTCGAACAAACCGCTGAAGAAATGGCGAACTGGTTGCTAGAAGTGTCTGCACCTTGGCGCGATTCAATTTGCAACGTAACGCTTCCTCTAAAAGAGCTACAAGCAAAAGACAAAACACTGTTGTTCGAAGCGCAGCTTGGCGCGGGTCGTGACCTTGTTTACGGTGAGTACCCTTGGACAACATCTTCTAACGTTGTATCAATGTACGCGGGTATCGGCAGTGGTCTTCCGGCACTTCGTCCTGAACGCGTTATTGCGGTTGCAAAAGCATTCAGCTCATCAGTAGGTACTGGTACGTTGATCACTGCAATGGAAGAGCAAGATGCTTTCCGCGAACTTGCAGGCGAGTTCGGTGCAACTACAGGTCGTCCACGCGATATGGGCTACTTCGACGCAGTCGCTACGAAGAACGGCGTTGAACTGCAAGCAGCAACTGAAATTGCACTAACGAAAGTAGACTGTTTGACAGGCCTTAACGATCTAAAAATCTGTGTTGGCTACGAAGGCGACCACAGCGAAAACCCAATCTGGCCTCAAACTGCAGCACTAGCACCAATCTACGAGAAAATGGAAAGCTGGAGCGAAGACATCACAGGTTGTCGTAAGTTTGAAGAGCTACCAGTAGCAGCACAGAAATACGTTCTACGCATTGAGGAACTGATGGGCGTACCAGTAAAAATGGTCTCTGTTGGTCCAGGTCGAGAACAAATGATTATGCGATAAGATGTGAAACGATACCAACTCTGACTGGTATCGCACATCATTGGCAAGCGGCTTATCTGTTCCGGGGTAAAGCCGCTTTTTTTTGCGCTATGATTGCAGGCCATTTAATCTTCTAAAAGCTTAGCTCCTATCCCCCTTCCCTTTACATCTCTTAGCAAAACACGCCCTCACTTCTTACTTACAGATCCATCACTGGTATTTCGTTCAATGTTGAACAGGTTGCTGGTACATCTCACTTGTTAAAGAAGCACGTTAATTAGGTTAACTGGTTGATTTGATATTCTTTAAGTGATTGGTTGATCACGATTTTCATCTGCAATTTGTTGAGCCTGTACTCAAAAATTCTCCCGTTCTGTTTTTAGGATAGAGGTTGTTCCCCAACCAACATCTAACCTAAAAGCAGGTGATTCCCATGACAAAAAATCTTTTCCGCCTCAGTACGATTACCCTTGGTTTGTGCCTCAGTTCTTTGTCGTTCGCCCAGTCCGATCTTCCTAATATCAAAATCCTCGCGACTGGCGGCACCATCGCTGGCGCAGGTCAATCTGCCACTGAGTCGAACTACACCGCAGGTAAAGTTGGCGTCGAATCATTAATTTCTGCTGTGCCGAGCATGACCAACATTGCGGATATTTCTGGTGAGCAAGTCGTCAGCATCGGCTCTCAAGACATGAACGATGAGGTATGGCTGAAGTTAGCGAAAAGGGTTAACGAGCTGCTCGCTCAAGATGATGTTGACGGTATCGTCATCACCCACGGTACGGATACATTGGAAGAAACCGCATACTTCCTTGATTTAACGGTGAAGAGCGACAAGCCCGTTGTGATCGTGGGCGCGATGCGACCATCCACCGCCATGAGTGCCGATGGCCCGGTCAATTTATACAATGCTGTTGTTACTGCAACCGATGAGGACTCAAAAGGCCGCGGCGTGCTAGTGGCAATGAATGACACTATTTTCGATGCGCGAGATGTAACGAAGACCAACACCACCTCGGTAAGTACGTTCCAATCTCCAAACTTCGGCCCTCTTGGCTACATTCACAACAGCGATGCAAAGTACCAAAGAAGCCCTGAACGTAAACACACCACAGAAACCCCATTCGATGTATCAAAACTCAACACACTACCTAAAGTAGGCATTGTTTATAACTATGCGAATGCGTCGAGCTTGCCAGTCAAAGCCTTGGTTGATGCCAAGTTTGACGGTATTGTGAGTGCTGGTGTGGGTAATGGTAACTTGTACCACACGGTCTTTGATGAGCTAGAAAAAGCGAGCAAAGATGGCATTGTTGTCGTCAGAAGCTCTCGCACGCCAACTGGCTCAACGACTTTGGACGCAGAAATTGATGATGATAAATACGGCTTTGTTGCATCAGGCACGCTAAACCCACAAAAAGCACGTATTTTGCTGATGTTGTCACTCACGCAAACGAAGAGCTATCAAGACGTTCAGAAGATGTTCCAGTACTACTAAGGAACAATTATATAAGCTGATAATTGATAACCAGTAATACGTAAAGAGGAGGTTGATAGTAACCTCCTCTCATCCAAGTGACTAGCCGAACAAACGGCGTTTCATTCCGGCTCTCTCAAGAATGCGCGTTGAAATTTCTTCTACCGACAATGACGACGTGTTGATGTAAGGAATCGCTTCTCTTCTGAATAAAGCTTCAACCGTGTCCAACTCCAACTTGCATTGCTCTTCACTGGCATAGTCGCTGCCCGACAGGCGATTCTCACGAATCTCATTCAAACGTTCAGGCGTAATGGTTAAGCCAAACAGTTTGTGGCGATGCACCTCGAACTCTGGCAACAAACGCATCATCTTGACGTCTTCGGCAATAAACGGGTAGTTCACCACGCGCAAGCCAAACTGCATCGCCATGTACAAACTGGTTGGTGTTTTGCCGCTGCGCGATACACCAAGCAGAATGATATCAGCCTGTTCCAAGCCTTTCAGTGTAATGCCATCGTCGTGAGCCAAGGTGTATTCGATCGCCGCAATACGGTCAAAATAGGTATCGGAATCTTTCCCTACACTGCGAGAGCGCTGCAACTTCGGGGCAGGTGCCATCTGAATGTCGTCTTGCACCTTTTGTACAATGCTTTCAAGCACATCGTAGCTGTATGCCGGAGCTTCTAGCAGCATTTCGCGTACACCAGGCACCACAATCGAGAAAAACACCAACGGTTTAACGCCGTTACGTTGGTAGGATGTTTCAATTTCTTTAACAACATCCGCAACTTTGTCTTGGCTTTCCACAAAAGGAAAGGTTTTTTCATTAGGAATGAAAGGAAATTGACCAAGAACAACATGGCCCAATGTCTCACATGTTATCGCCGTACCGTCAGAAACATAGAACACATCACGACTTTGGTTATTTATTTGCATTTCTGTTTAATTTTTCAAAATCTTTTGAGTAGGATGGTAAACATAATATTAATAAACCAGTTTGGCTTTCAGTTAGGTTCCCCACAGCTTTTAAAATTCGTCAGAATTTTTTTGAGCCAGAACGTAATCGTTTGCCTTTGACATCAATTGAGACAAATACTTTGTTTGGATTGATTTAAGTCCCCCTACTAAGCTGCAATGTTTCTGGAGAAAGACATGCAAAAGAACACCCTCTGGTTCAATGGCCTATCCATGGATGATGTCGACAAAGTCGGCGGTAAAAATGCTTCACTTGGCGAAATGGTTTCTAACCTTGCTAATGTTGGCGTATCAGTACCAAATGGCTTTGCGACAACCTCATACGCGTTTAACCAATTCCTTGACCACGAAGGTTTGGATGAGCGTATTCACCAATTACTTGATGAACTGGACGTTGACGATGTTGAAGCTCTGCGTAAGACAGGCGCTACCATCCGTCAATGGGTATTACAAGCCCCTTTCCCTGCGGATCTTGAACAAGAAATTCGCAATAATTATGAAGAACTTATCGAAGGCAACACTGAGCTTTCGGTAGCGGTTCGCTCTTCTGCAACAGCGGAAGACCTACCAGACGCCTCTTTTGCTGGTCAGCAAGAAACGTTCTTGAACGTGAAAGGCATCGACGCAGTACTAGAAGCCACAAAGCACGTTTACGCTTCTCTATTTAACGACCGTGCGATCTCTTACCGTGTTCACCAAGGTTTCGACCACCGTGGCATCTCGCTATCTGCGGGTATCCAACGCATGGTTCGTTCAGACAAAGCCTCTTCTGGTGTTATGTTTACGCTAGACACTGAATCTGGCTTTGACCAAGTCGTGTTCATTACATCGTCTTGGGGTCTAGGTGAAATGGTCGTTCAAGGCGCGGTAAACCCTGACGAGTTCTACGTTCACAAGCCAATGCTTGAAGCGGGTGAGCACCCGATCGTTAAGAAAACTTTTGGTTCGAAGTTGATCAAAATGATCTACTCAAACAACCAAGAGATCGGCAAGCAAGTTGATATCATCGATACGTCAGAAGAAGAGCGCAACACCTTCTCTCTAAACGAAGAAGAGATCAAAGAGCTGGCTAAACAAGCGATGATCATCGAAAAGCACTACCAACGTCCAATGGACATTGAGTGGGCAAAAGATGGTATCGACGGCAAGTTGTACATCGTTCAAGCACGTCCAGAAACCGTATGTTCTCAAACAGAACAAAACATGATTGAACGTTACGAACTGAACAATAAAGCCGATGTGCTTGTCGAAGGCCGTGCTATCGGCCAACGCATCGGTAAAGGCCCAGTACGTTTGGTTGACTCTCTGGACCAAATGTCACTGGTTCAAGAAGGCGATGTGCTTGTCACAGACATGACTGACCCAGACTGGGAACCAGTGATGAAGAAAGCATCGGCAATCGTAACTAACCGTGGTGGACGTACGTGTCACGCAGCAATCATCGCTCGTGAACTGGGTATTCCTGCTATCGTTGGTTGTGGCGACGCGACGAGCAAACTGACCGATGGCGCAACCGTAACCGTCTCCTGTTCAGAAGGTGAAACAGGTTACGTTTACCAAGGCGACTTGGATTTTGAAGTAAAACGCTCTTCTGTTGATGAACTGCCACTGTTGCCAACAAAAGTGATGATGAACGTGGGTAACCCTGATCGCGCGTTCGACTTCGCACAAATTCCAAACGAAGGCGTTGGTCTTGCTCGTCTTGAATTCATCATCAACAAGATGATCGGCATTCACCCTAAAGCACTGTTGAACTTTGACGCTCAAAGCGATGAGCTGAAAGCAGAAATCAAACAGCGCATTCGTGGTTACAAAGATCCTATCGATTTCTACGTAAGTAAACTGACGGAAGGCATTGCGACCATCGCTTCTGCTTTCTGGCCAAAACGCGTCATTGTTCGTATGTCTGACTTTAAGTCGAACGAATACAGCAACTTGGTTGGTGGTAAAGCGTACGAACCGCACGAAGAAAACCCAATGCTAGGCTTCCGTGGCGCGTCTCGTTACATTTCTCCAGTGTTTGAAGACTGTTTCGAGCTAGAAACGCAAGCCATCAAACGCGTTCGTAACGAAATGGGCCTGAAGAACGTTGAAATCATGATCCCATTTGTGCGTACGCCAAGCGAAGCCGCATCGGTTATCGATTTGCTAGCGAAGTTTGATCTACGCCGTGGTGACCAAGGTCTGAAAGTCATCATGATGTGTGAGCTGCCATCAAACGCAGTGCTTGCCGATGAGTTCTTGAAGTACTTCGACGGCTTCTCTATCGGTTCAAACGACATGACTCAGCTGACGCTTGGTCTAGACCGTGACTCTGGCGATGTGGCTCACCTATTTGATGAGCGTAACGCAGCGGTGAAAATCATGCTGAAAATGGCAATTGATGCCGCAACCAAAGCAGGCAAGTACGTAGGTATTTGTGGTCAAGGCCCATCAGATCATGAAGATTTGGCGGAATGGTTGATGGAGCAAGGCATTAGCTCAGTTTCACTCAACCCAGACACCGTTATCGACACTTGGTTACAGCTAGGTAAAGTTAGCAAGTAATTTGCCGAAAGGAAGCCACTTAACACAAGCGCTCCTAAACCAATGAGACAAAGCCCTCAAGCTGCGGTTTGAGGGCTTTTTTGTTGGGCTTCTATCACGCCCTTGTCAAGGGTACGTGAGTTCGTGACGTCAATCCCAACCTAGAATCATCGTCAATTTTCCCTATCCCAAATTTCACCTAAAATGAAATAAAACCGACCACGTTTAGGACGAGCTCTAATGAAAAAGCCGATCGTTATCTTAACCACACTTATGTTACTCACCTCTCCTGCTCATGCAGATTGGGACGAAATATCCAACAAAATGTCTGAGCTAGGCGAAGCGGTTTCGGATACCGCTCAAGATGTTTGGGACGACACTAAAGCCTTTTCAAAACAAGCGTGGCAAGATTTCACGAATTGGTCCGAAGAAGCAATCAATACGGCTGGCGAGTGGACAGATGCCAGTATCGAAAAAAGCAAAGAATGGATAGATGCCGCAGACAAAAAAATTGATGAGTTGATGGAAGGCGACACGCCAGAAGAAGCGCGTCAAGCGATTGATTTGATGGCCGATAGCACCTTACTCAAACTCTTTAATGAAAAGCCAGAAGCGAAAGCGATTTACGATAAAGCTTACGGCTACGCCGTTTTTGATTCTCGTAAACTCTCTTTGCTTTTCCACACTAATTCAGGCTCTGGTGTGGCGGTAGATAAGACCACCGAAAAACGCACCTACATGAACATGTTTGGTATGGGGGTTGCGCTCGGCCTCGGCGGCAAGTTTTATCAGCAAGTGGTTTTGTTTGAAAGCAAGCAGGACTTCGATACGTTCGTCAACGAAGGCTGGGAAGCCACCAGCGAAGCTTCAGCAGTTGCAGGCGAAGATGCCGAAGAGTTCTCTGCACAGTTCAACAGCGGCGTTGCCGTTTATCAGCTCAACTCAAAAGGCTTACTTATCGATGCGAATGTATCTGGTTCAAAATACTGGGTAAATGAAGAGCTCACCAACGCCCAGTAATTTACCTGCTCTGGTTGAAAACACTTCACAACAACGAATGGTTTCACAAGAATTGATAAAAATCTGAGCATTAAAAATCATAGAATTAACAATCGAGAACGCAAAACTGAGTACCTGAGCAACTTTTTAGGGGGAAGTCACGAGAAGATGGTGACTTCCCTTTCTCGTTGGATTGCTTTTGGTTATGCTTGCGCAAAATTAAATCATGTCAACTCGATGATCGCATGCCTAACCAAAACTTTAACGCGCAACTCGCAGAAGCAATTTCTGCTTTAAACACGCCTAACTTCACCCCAAAATTGATGAGCGTGATTCACTCAATTTTCGATTTTGATTGCGCGATCATTCTTGGTTACCGAGAAGGCAAACACCCGATCTATCTATATGACTCGATTGAAAATGAACGTGAGTTGCTATTTCAACGTTACCTGACCAACTCATTTCAAAACGATCCGTTTTTCCAAAACCTCAACCAGCACAAGCAACAAGGCATCTTCACCCTAAAAGATGTGGCGAAAAAAGGCATCGAATATCAAACGTATCGAAAGCAGTTTTACGATCAAACAGGTTGGAAAGATGAACTCAGCATGCTGGTAGAAATCGAATCCGGTCGTTGGGTAATTCTCTATTTTGGCTGCTTGCGTGAAGGTAAACGCTTCTCTGCCGCGCAAATCAACAGCTTGCGATCGCATTTTTCTGTTCTTCAATCGCTGTGCCAACAGCATTGGAAACAAGCCGAGTTTAACTTATCAGAGCCCGTAGTTCGCCCAGACGCCTACACAGGCAATATGAAGGTTGCCATTGAGCAGGCGTTAAGCTCATTTGGCATAGAGTCACTGACTCGACGGGAGCAGGAAGTCGCCTCCCTCCTTGCTCAAGGGTTTGATACTAAAGAAATTTCTGCGCATCTTCATCTTGTTCAAGGCACAGTAAAAAACCATCGAAAGCGCATCTATTCTCAGCTTAATGTTTCATCGTTGAGTGAGCTGTTTCAATTGTTCCTCAACCACCTGATCATGCACTCAAAATAGAAAACCATCCCTTTAGGGATATATCGACAAAAGGTGTCGCGTTTTAGTCTGAATACAACAACCACTAAAACAGACAAAAAGAATGACGACACCATTACTGCAAGATTTACAAGATCGTGGTTTGATTGCACAAGCCAGCGATTTGGAAGAAATTCAGACACTTCTCTCACAGCCTCAAACCGTTTACTGCGGCTTCGATCCTACTGCAGGCAGCTTGCACATCGGCCACCTCGTGCCTTTGATTATGCTTAAGCGCTTTCAAGATGCCGGACACCAAGCCGTTGCTCTGATCGGTGGTGCAACGGGCATGATTGGCGACCCAAGCTTTAAAGCGACTGAGCGCAGTCTTAACTCAGCGGAAATCGTCTCAGGCTGGGTTAACGATCTCTCAAACCAAATTCAACAGTTGATGAATCACCAACTGAGCAAGCCAATGATCATGGTGAACAACGCTGACTGGATGAAAGCAATCAATGTGATCGACTTCTTCCGCGATGTGGGTAAGCACTTCTCGATCAATACTATGATCAACCGAGAATCGGTAAAACAACGCCTACAACGCCCTGACCAAGGTATCTCCTTCACCGAATTCAGCTACGCTCTGCTGCAATCGTACGATTTTGCCGAGCTAAACCGTCAATATGGTTGCCGTTTGCAAATCGGTGGCAATGACCAATGGGGGAACATTGTTAGCGGGATCGATTTAACTCGTCGTCAAAATGGTGAGCAAGTATTTGGCTTAACTCTGCCGCTGATCACCAAATCCGATGGCACCAAATTTGGCAAAACTGAAGGTGGTGCAATATGGCTAGATCCTAGCAAGACCTCTCCTTACGCGTTCTACCAGTTCTGGCTTGGCGCAGAAGACGCCGACGTTTACCACTTCTTGCGTTACTACACATTCTTGAGCTGCGAAGAAATTGCCAGCATTGAAGCGCAAGACCAAGCAAGCCAAGGTAAGCCACAAGCACAACGTATTCTCGCTGAGGAAATGACGCGGTTTGTTCATGGCGAAGAAGGCCTAGCTAGCGCCGAACGCATCACTCAAGCTTTATTCAGCGGTAATGTGCGACAACTGAGTTTGGGTGAATTAAAACAATTGGAGTTGGATGGTTTACCAAGCATTGAGAGCGCACAACAAGATTTGGTTGAGCTGTTGATTGAGTCGGGGTTAGCAAGTTCGAAGCGTGTTGCACGCGAACACATCAGCAACAACGCCATCAGTGTAAACGGAGAAAAAGTGTCGGCTGATAACCCGAGTTTGAGCTTCCCACTGTTCGATCAATACTGGTTATTGCAACGCGGTAAAAAGCACTTTTGCCTCGTAAAGCGTGCCGCGTAGCAACACTCGCAGTACAAAGCCTATAAAAAATTCCCCTCACCACTTTCGTGATGGGGGGAATCCAAATTTGAACGATTTTAAGCCTGACAATAGGCAAAGACGTTGCTTATTGCGTTCTTAAACGTTGCCAGTACTTTTCGTAAATCGCTAACGTTTCTGCGCCAACATCATTAATAAACTCGCCTTTTTTCATGTCTTCTGATGAAGGGAAAATAGTACGGTTGTTTTTCAACTCTTCTGGCAATTTGTCACGCCCAGCGTTTGTTGCCGACGCATAACCCAAACTGGTCACGATTTCCGCTTGGTTCTCTGATTGGTACATAAAGTTAATAAATTTATGCGCCAATGCTTTGTTTTTACTGCCAGACGGAATAGTGAAGTTGTCCATCCACAATACCGCGCCCTCTTCCGGCATCACGAACTTCAGCTCAGGCATTTCAACCTGCCCTTGGAATGCGTTGCCGTTCCATTGCATGCCGACCGATGTTTCACCGGACACGTAAGGGACTTGAGGTGCATCTGAGTTGTACAGCAATACGTTATTTTTCAGCGCCACTAAGGAATCGAAAGCCTGTTTGATTTCTGCTTCGTCTTTTGTGTTCACGCTATGGCCATTTTTCTTCAGCGCCATACCGAACACATCGCGAACGTCATCAATCAGCATGACTTGTTGTTCGTATTGCGACTCCCATAAGTCAGCCCATTTTGTCACTGGTTGCTCAACCATGGATTCGTTGTAGCTGATCCCGGTAATGCCCCAAATATAAGGCAATGAGTAATCATTTTTCGGATCGTGCGCTTGGCCGAGTAACCCGTCCATTGTGTCTTGCATGTTTGGCACTTGAGCGTGATCTATTTTCGAAAGCAGTCCTTCTCGACCCATTTTTTCAATGAAGTACGCAGAAGCAAAAACCACATCGTAACCAGAACCTTTTAGCAATTTTAGCTTGGTGTACATTGATTCATTATTCTCAAAGGTCGAATAATTAATCGTAACGCCTTCTTGTTTTTCGAACGCTTTTAACGATGCTTCCGGCAAATAGCCACCCCATGCATAAACGTTCAACGTTTTGCTATCTGCATGAGCAAACATGCTGAGCACAAGAGCACTCAGCCCCAATCCTTTGATGATTAATTTCATGGTATGCGATCCAACCAGTCCAGCGACGCGCTGGGATTCGGGTGCATAATTAGGTAATTGTTACCCAATTGAAAGAAAATTTAATTAATCTTTAACAACAAAAATATTTATCGAATTTATAAAATTAATGCGCGTTTTTAATAGCGACTGTGCATACCAAAATGATGAGACATTCCATCTTCCATTCGGCCGCCTTTCCAGCCACCAGCACCGAATAAATGAAGCACATCTTGAGCGGTATAATCGACACCAGCAAAGAAGTCATGCGCTACATCAGAGCGGATGGCTTGCAACTCTGGTTGATTTTCCAAATCAAGATCTTGCGGATTCGCATACAACGCCAACGCAATTTTTTGTTGGCACGCGCTTAACTCGCTGGTGCTCGTCTTTACCTGACCGACGGAAAAGTACTCACGACTGCCGTATCCCACTATCAATCTGGTACTCATTAGCTTAATCACTTTCTTAATGCGGCGACGTTGTATAAATCTCAACATGTTGAAGTCCTTATTTATATTTCGATAATTAATAATAAGTTTTGTATACCACACATCAATACTCTAGAGTGTCAGGGTTTAGCACGGCACTCAAAGAGTATGGAGTTCAAGAGTGAAAATTGACGATCTAAAACTGTTCACCAAAGTCGTCCAACTTGGCAGCTTTACAGCGGCAGCCAATGCTTTGGACTTGCCACGAGCAAATGTTAGTCGACGCATTGGAGAACTGGAACGTTACCTCGGAACGCAACTTTTTCACCGCACCACTCGCAGCCTTTCGCTGACAAACAAAGGCGATGCCTACTACCAAGATCTACAAAAAGTACTCACCTTGCTTGATTCGGCAAACCAGCAAGCCAGTAACGAAAGCATCGAGGTCAGAGGCAAAATCAAACTTGGCCTTCTGCCAGAAACCTATGAACATCTTCAACCCATTTTGTTTGAATTTCAGGATCAATACCCGCAGGTCGAACTCGACATTCGCAATATCAACAATGGCTTTATTGATATGTTTCAGCAGGGGTTGGACATCGCGCTGCACGGCGGCATGCTGTTTGATTCAGACATTGTCGCGAGAAAGATCTTAACGCTAGACCGATGTGTCGTTGCCTCACCGAACTATCTTCAAACTCACGGCACGCCCGCCACATTAGAAGAGTTGAGCGATCATCAGTGCATTTGTTTTCGTTGGCCAAATGGCAATGTCGACAACCTTTGGCATTTTCAGGAACAAAACGTAGCACTCAAACCAAAACTCATTTCCAACAACATCGGCTTTATTAAAAGCTCCACAGTGCTTGACCGCGGCATCAGTTATATCCCAAAACTGTTGGTAAAAAATGAGCTCGAATCCAGTGCATTGGTGCAAGTATTGTCTCAATATGCTGTCACGGAAGAAACGGGGTGGTTACTCTATCCTCAACCGAAAACGCTGAACCAAGCTAGCCGGTTACTTATTGAACATTTGTGCAATAAAATCCCAAAACTTTTGTAGTTTGCATTTATTGTCATAAAATTTGTGACATTGAATCATGCGCACGCATGATTATCTGAACATCTGTGAATTATAAGATGGCGCCGAAATTATGGAGCCATCTTATGAATCATCAAATCAAAACCGCTGCGCTGAGCACTATCGCGCTCTCTCTACTCGGCTGTAATCAAGCTCAACCTCAGGTTGAGGAGCCAAGCGCATCCAGACCCGTTCAAGTGATTGAAGTCAACGAAAGGAATGAAGAACTCAATAAATCATTCAGCGGGATCGTAAAAGCAAAAGAAACCGCCTCACTCTCTTTTCGTGTACCCGGCACCGTGGAAAGCGTGTTCGTAAATAAAGGCAGCGTGGTAGAAAAAGGCCAAGTCATTGCCACGCTAGACAAGCACGACTACCAAGTCTCACTAGAAGAATTACAAGCGCGCATGTTAGAAGCGCAATCAGCCCACAAACTCGCGAAAGCCGAGTTAAAGCGCGTAAAACAAGCGACTTCTGATGATGCCATTGCCAGCGTAAACTTAGACCGAGCCATCAGCAGCTACGAACGTAGCCTCTCTGCCGTCAAAGTGGTTGAGAAAAACATCCAACGTGCAAAAGATGCCCTGCGTTACACCACTCTACGTGCACCATTCACTGGCATTGTTGCCGACGTTTCTGTTGATCCACATGAACAAACCTTGCCGGGCGGCAGTGTTGTGTCAATTCAGCAAGAAGGCAGCTGGGAAGTGGACATCGACGTGCCGGAAAATATGATTGCGCAATTCGCACTAGGTCAGCCAGCATCGTTGACTTGGTATGATTCGGAGCAATCCTACCGAGCAACCGTGGCAGAAATCGCG
The DNA here is from genome assembly GCF_043106015.1 of Vibrio sp. GLN_1. Lineage (NCBI taxonomy): Bacteria > Pseudomonadati > Pseudomonadota > Gammaproteobacteria > Vibrionales > Vibrionaceae > Vibrio > Vibrio sp. GLN_1. The sequence goes on along the minus strand of NZ_JBICMD010000036.1, from coordinate 238,469 downwards.
CCGAAGAAGCACCTGCTCAAACAAACCTATACCGTCACGCTAGACATCGATTCGATTTCCAGTGCGCTATTCAACGGTAAAGCCGTCACAGTAAATACCGCGCTCAACACCAGTCACTCAAGCCATTGCTTTCCTTACTCTGCAATTTTGGGTGAGAAACAAACTCTGCACGTGAAGGTGGTTCGTGATGCGGTTATTCATTCAGAGCCGGTCAACCTTGACTCTATCGACGCATACCAAGCGTGTGTGACCGGAAGTTTTGAGCAAGGCGATTATGTGGTGATCAGCGGTAGCCATTATCTGAGCGAGGGCGATGCCGCCCCAAACCTGACCATCAAGACGTTGTAGGTGCGAATCCATGATCAATTTAGCTGAATTCGCGATTCGCCAACGTAAGTTCGTTCTGTTCTTTATCGTATTGAGCGTGATCGCTGGCATCTATTCTTACTTCGACTTAGGCAAGTTGGAAGACCCGAGCTTTACAGTAAAAACTGCGGTAGTCGTGACCCTTTATCCGGGTGCGTCTGCCGAAGAAGTCGAGCACCAAGTCACCGATACCGTGGAAACCAAATTGCAGGAAATGGCGGAGTTGGATCGCTTGCGTTCATTGTCTCGCCCAGGTTTGTCTATGGTCTTTGTTGACCTCAAAGAGAGCCTTAATTCCAAAGCACTTCCGCAGGAATGGGACTTATTGAGACGCAAAGTGGACGATGTAAAACTGCAGCTGCCTTCCAGCGCGCAGATCAGCGTAGTACAAGACGAGTTCTCTGAAGTCTACGGCATGCTTTTCTCTATCCACAGCACAGATGCTGCGCCAGAAGAGTTGCGTCGCTACGCCGAAGAGCTGCAACGCCAAATCAAAGCCGTCGACGGCATCAAAAAGATCGAGCTACACGGCATTCAACCTCGCGTTGTACATATCGATATGCCAGACGAGCGCTTGGCTCAATATGGTTTGTCGATCGCACAAGTTTGGAACCAACTGAGCACACAAAACAGCACGTTCGAAGCGGGAAAATTCGATGCGGGTACAGAGCGTATTCGTATTGCGCAAACCAGTGAGTTTCAGTCTCTAGAAGACATTCGCAATTTAATCATCAATGGTGGCACCGGCGAGTTTGGCTCGGGGTTGATTCGTCTTGGTGACATCGCCGACATCACCATGGGTTATCAAACACCAGCATTGGCAGAAAACCGCTACAACGGAGAGCCCGCTGTGACTTTGGCGGTGAGCCCAGTTCAAGGCATTAACGTGGTGTCACTTGGCGATACGATTCAAGACATCATCGCTAACTACCAGGCAACGCTGCCGCTGGGTGTCGACATCTCGACCGTTGCTTATCAACCTGAAGAAGTACAAAAGTCTATCGACGACTTTGTTGGCAACCTGCTTGAAAGTGTCGCGATTGTTTTTGTGGTGTTGTTGGTCTTCATGGGTTTTAAGAGTGCGACCATCGTTGGCGCAAGCTTGCTCCTGACGATTTTGCTCACGCTTGTATACATGAACATCGCCAGCATCGATTTGCACCGCGTCTCGCTAGGTACGTTTATTCTCGCACTGGGCATGTTGGTGGATAACGCCATTGTGATCACCGATATGATGATCGCCAAGCTCAACAAAGGTATCGAGCGAACTCGCGCCGCGATTGATTCCGTCAAAGAGACCTCCGTGCCACTTTTAGGTGCAACTGTCATCGCGATTATGGGCGCAAGCCCAGTGTTGTTCTCCAAAACCGACTCCGCCGAGTTTGCGAGCTCTGTGTTCTACATTGTGGCGTCGTCACTGTTGCTTTCATGGATCGTCGCGATGACGTTTACGGTATTAATGGCGTGGATGTTCATCAAGTCAAAAGCTAACAACGAAGAGACTAAACCGAGCCGTTATAAACAGTTGGTATTCTGGACGGTGGACAACCCGCGTAAAGCATTAGCCGCTTTGGTTCCGTTGATTTTAGTCACCGCCGTGGCAATCCCGTATGTGGCCGTGAACTTTATTCCTCAGTCGGATCGCTCAATTGTGTTTCTCGATTACTGGCTACCCAATGGTGCCAAGATTGAACAAACCTCGGCAGACATGCGCAAAGTTGAAGAATGGTTGGTCGCACAACCAGAAGTGGAAAGTATCTCTAGCTATGTCGGCACCAGTGCACCTCGCTTCTCGGTAACGGTAGAGCCTGAGCCGCTCGACCCTGCCTACGGGCAGATTCTGATCAACACCAAAGACTACGAGAGCATCAGTCACTTGGTAACGCGTGGCGATGATTGGCTGAAAGAGGCGTTTCCGGATGCCGAACCTCGCTTCCGAGCGCTGAAGCTGGCAACCAAAGATAAGTTCGCGGTTGAGGTGCGTTTTTCTGGTCCGGATGAAACCGTATTACATCAACTAGCGGCGGAAGCGAAAACGATTTTTGCTTCAAACCCTGATGCAAAATACATTCGCGATGATTGGCGCCAAGAAAGCAAAGTGCTCAAGCCGATTCTAAACCAAGACAAAATGCGTCAAGCAGGAATTAACCGCGCCGATTTCGCTTTCGCGCTAAAACGCGCATCAGACGGCATGCCGCTCGGACAAATGAACCTGAATGATGAGCTGATTCCAATTCAGTTACGTGGCACATCGCAAAACATGGCGTCACTAGAAACGCTACCTGTGCGCTCTCTACTTGGCTTTAACAGCGTTCCGCTTGGTCAAGTGGTGGATGGATTCGAACTGGTCACCGAAGAGAGCATGATTTGGCGACGAGACCGCGTGAAAACCATCACGGTTCAAGCGGGTGTGAGCCGAGACTCCACACCAGCGAATGTAAGAAATGCCATTAAAGATCAGGTTGAAGCTATCCAACTTCCGGCGGGTTACAGCATGGAATGGGGAGGCGAATATTACGATGAAGACAAAGCGGTCACCGACATCATGAAGCAGCAACCAAAAGCAATGCTGATCATGGTGATCATTTTAGTCGCGATGTTCAACGGCTTTAAGCAGCCAATCATCATCCTCGCAACGCTACCACTGGCAGCATCAGGGGCTGTGTTTGCTCTGCTTGGATTCGATAAACCATTTGGCTTTATGGCGCTGATCGGAGCTATCACACTAACCGGGATGATCATCAAAAATGGCATCGTACTAATGGATCAAATTGAGCTCGAACGCACAAATGGCAAGAGCTTGTCTGACGCGATCAAAGAAGCCACGGTCAACCGTACTATGGCCATTTCTATGGGTGCGTTAACGACCGCGCTCGGCATGATCCCGCTGCTGTCAGATCTGCTGTTTGACCAAATGGCGGCAACCATCATCGGAGGCTTGGCAGCCGCAACCATATTGTCACTGTTTGTCATGCCTGCGCTGTATCGCCTTGCTTACAAAGAAAAAGCACCATCCACACAAACCAACGCTGAGCTAGAGGAGGCGTCATCGTGAAAAAATTCATTCTAACGCCTGTCGTTCTAGCCCTAAGTTTAGCGGGCTGTGCAGTGGGGCCAGACTACCAAGCACCGACCACCAGCATGGCAGAAACCTACTTGAACGCCGAAAATGCAGGGTTGAGTACCGATTCACAACACGTTGAGTTTTGGTGGACTAAGTTTCACGATCCGGTGTTGAATCAAATGGTTCAAGACATGCAGAGCCAAAACATTCCGCTGAAAGTGGCGGCCGAGCGGGTGAAAATGGCCAACAACTATAAAACCATGGTGGAGTCATTCAAGGTACCGACAATTAATCTCGGTGCGGGTTACATGAACTATCAGTTCAGTAAAAATGACTCTTCACTCGGTCCGATATTGAATCCACTCAGTGATTCCGTGTCGGGTCTGCCACCTCAAATTGGTAACGTCACCCTAATGGATAATCAGCACGATGGCGTATTTGCAGGCGCGAGTATAGCTTGGGAGGCTGATCTGTTTGGGCGCATCGACCGCCAAGCGAACGCGGCGCAAATTCGTCTCGAACAAGCTCAGATCTATCAAAGCGGCTTGAACACGGTGATCACAGCGGATTTGATTCACAACTACTTGCAATACCAAGGCGCGAGTGAGCGCCTTGAATTGGCAAAGTCGAACTTAGAAGATCAACGACGCACACTCGACCTCGTCGGAAAATTCGTGCGCAGCGGCTACGGTTCTGATCTCGATTTAGCCCAAGCAAAGGCCACGCTTGCGGCGATGGAATCGCTCGTTCCGCAGTTAGAAATTGCACAACAAGCGCACAAACATCGTTTAGCAGTATTGCTTGGTGAGCCGCTAACGCAAGTCGAAATCCGCCTATCTAAGCAGCATAGTGTACCTGTCATGCAGGACATGGTGCCGGTCGGTTTACCTTCCGATCTGTTGAAACGTCGTACCGATATCCGCTTAGCAGAGCGCGAAATGGCCGCGCTCAATGAAGAGTTAGCAGCAAGCGTTGCTGATCAATATCCGAAGTTCTTTTTGACAGGCGCTCCGGGGTTGTCGGCGTCAAGCTTTGACGATCTTTTCAGTAGCGATTCTTTCGGTTGGATGGGCGCGGCAGGCGTAAGCTGGAACTTGTTCGATGGGGGTCGTGGCGAGGCAATTGAAGCCATTAACCAAGCGCGTTTTGATTCGGCGACATTGTCTTATCAACATACGGTAGAGGCGGCTTTGGCAGAAACAGAATCCTCGCTGTTTACTTATGGCCGCAGCCAAGAAAATCAGCGCCGAATCGATGATGCATTGAAAGCCACCAATAACGCCGTCAACAAAGCCAAGTCACTGTACCGAGCAGGCTTGATTGATCACTTATCGGTTTTAGATGCGCAACGTCAGCAACGCATGATGCAAGATCAGCAAGTCGCGGCAAAGTTGCAAACCGCACAAGCTACGATTGCGCTCTACAAATCACTTGGTGGTGATTGGACGCTACAACCAGAAGCACAACCCGAAACGAATGCCAAAGGTTAGGTTTCTTACAAGCCTCACACCTTTGCATCATAACGGATGCCGTTAAATCGGTTAAAAAGAGGCCACTTAGATGGCCTCTTAGTTTGTGAGGCAAATATTTCTACCACCTATACCCTCTCTCGGTTGTATAATGCCGGCTCTGAAATATTTTGTTACGTTACTTCGGTAACCCCTGGATTACAACATGAACAATAGCAGATGGGTCGGCTTGCTCGGCGGCACGATCGTTTTACTTTGCACATTTCTCCTCTTCGGATCTTCCGTTCATGCTGATTGGTACATGATGCCTGCAGAAGCAGTGAACGGCATCGCATTTACACTGGCTTTCGGGCTAGGGCTGAATAGCATTTTTGCCTACGTCACAGCATTCATTACGCTCGCTGCGTTATTCTACATTGGCTATGTTGTTGGCTACCGCGTTCATCAAAAGCTTAGGTAGAAATCTTAACTTTAAGACCATTTATCTCAACCTACCTAACACTTAAGTTTTAGCTTTTATTCAATAAATTGGCTTTTAACCTACTTTTTATGCGGACATATTGAGATCGGAGCATTTTCCCGAAAACCGTATAGTTTTATGCCATGCTGCCTCATAGAATAGTTTATAAAAACGGCAGTAGGTATCGAGCAACTTTATGAAATGCAGTGTCGCATGCAGACGAGAACAACGCCCGAGAAAGCATATGCGCCCAGCATTTCCCAACCTAAGCGGCGCACTTTCTGTGTTTCTCCCGTCCTCCATTCACACTCAGCCCATACAGACTTCTCTCCCTGACTGCCCATTATTTGCTGTTCCTAAGAGACATAACGATGGACAGAACGCAGTTCACCAAAATTTTTACGCGCTACTACATGCGCTCTACAAGTTTGGGGATTATTTTTACCCTATTCGCTTGTGCAATCAGAGGGGTTAATCTTGTTGTATACCTTCCTTACGTATTATCCGCGAGCACTTGTTTTACTTACCTTTGGGCAAGTCGAACTTTCACGCTCGAGCAAAAACATCAATCTGTCGTCATTGCCCTAATCCTCGGTTACACCCTCACTTTTTACCTGTACTTTTTCTTAGGCGGACATTTTCTTTTTTCGTCGTTGGTGACGATCAACCTACTCTTGACTATGGTTGAGTTCGGTGTTTTTTGGTCGTTCTTTACGTACGCCTTATCAATGACTTTTTGCTTTTACATTGATTTGATAACGGCAGGGAATGACCCTTTTAAACTCCACGCTTTAAAAGAATTTTTCATTCAAAGTACGTTTTTATTTTTGTTCAACCTGTTTATTTACAAAGGACTACGCTCTATCGAGTGTTATTGGCATGGCATTTGGCAAAAACAATATGAACAGGTGGAAAAGCTTGAACGATTGCTCGAAATCGACGAGCTCACTGGGTGCTATTCCCGCTTTAAAGGCAATCAACTGATCGAACAACAGATTCAACGTGCCCAACCGTTTACTCTGTTGTACATCGATCTTGATGGCTTTAAAGCCGTGAATGATGAATTTGGTCACGACGCCGGAGATAAGGTGTTGCAGATCACTGCCCAACGTATTTTGCATCTGTTAGACGACGGCCAGTTCGCGACACGCATCGGAGGCGATGAGTTTATTCTGTGCCTGCCAAACATCGAAGACACCAAGGAGTTAGAACAATTTCAGTCTTTGCTGCATCACGCATGCAGTGCACCCATTTTTATCCATTTTCAAAACGTTCACATCGGTTTAAGTGTTGGTATGGCTCGCTTTCCTCATGAAGGAAGCTGTAGCGATTCCTTAATTCAACATGCTGACCAAATGATGTACCTCACTAAAAGATCAAGAACATAAAGTTTTGGCTCGGTCCGAGCCGCTGAGAAGCACTCAAAAATATAATAATTTCAGGACGTAGATATATGGTTAGTAAGTTAGAATTTTCGCATGCAGTGGCTGCTATTCGAAAGGAAAGGGGGTTAACTCAAGGCCAATTAGCGGATGAGCTAGCCCGAAGTTACAGCGCTTTTGAAAGCTTAAATCAACCCACATTAAGCCAGTGGGAAAGCGGTAAAGTAACGCCCAGTTTGCTCAAGCGGCTTGCTTTCGCTCACTACATCGGCAAGCAGTATCAATACACCTCCAGCGAATACAAACGGGTCAAAGCTTCACAAAGCAAAAGCATCTATTTGAGCTTTAAAGACATTGTTTACGAATACCGTGTAACCGATGTGAAAAATTGCGCCCTTAGCCAAATCAGTTTGACGGAATATGAGCAAATTAACGCCGTACACAAACAACTGATCACGCCCGGCGGAATAGAAGATACGCTCAATCAATTCAATGAATCCCCCAGCAAGGCCCGCCTCTACTACTGTGAAGGCATGTTGGTTGGCCATTTGATTTATCAAGAGCTGAGGTCTGAATTTAGGATTCTCAGCTTTTGGCATTTAGGGCGCTCGATACTGAAGTACTTAGTCACCGACATTCTCCAAGTCATGGGAAATACGATCATCCATTTCCCGGTTCATGAGCCCGTGATTAAACAACTTCTCTTCGACATTTTTATTCGGGACTTCTATCAACATCGGCGAGTTACGTTCTTTAGAGCCCCCGCCACACAAATCTTCGGAAACCCCATGGTGAAATATTGCTTTGATGGGCTGTTAGACCTGGTGCTCTATCGCTTTCATCAAGTAGGAAATGAGTTTATGCAGTCTCGACAGGAGGTTCATTGATGATGAATACCAACACAACCTACAACACCGTCTTATTGTTCACCTTCAACAACATTCAAGGTCGCGGCTTGCAAACCGCTATTGAACAGAACCTAGAAAAACCCGTACTTTTAACCCAAGGCGCTGACGTCAATTTCCCTAGCACCCGCGATGAACACTATATAGCGATAGTCGATAGTTCTCTCCCTGAATTGCCAGAGGTCAAACAAACTCTCAGTGAGTTAGAGCACGTAGATGCGACTGTATTGGTCAACGCAGAACCGAATCTGAGGATCGAGAGCTTACTCACTTGGTCAAACTTGAAAGGTTTGTTCTATTTTGAGGATGATTTCGACAAGGTAATGATGGGGCTAAAAGGCATTTTGAACGGAGAGAATTGGCTCTCTCGCGATATTCTCAATCAACTGATTGGCCACCTATTGAGCCTAAACAATACCGTCGGTGAGCTAGAAACGAAACTCGAAATGGAACTGACCCGTCGTGAGATGCAAGTGCTCTCTGCACTGTGTCAGGGTGGCTCAAACCTTGATATTGCCGATTCGCTCTTTGTCAGTGAGCACACGGTGAAATCGCACCTCTATAGTATTTTCCGTAAGCTCGAAGTCAAAAACCGCATGCAGGCCATTACGTGGGCAAAACGTAATTTGCTCTAGTGTGAAACAACAAAGGGAGCATGGAAGCCCCCTTTCAACGTTGAGTTTGTGTTTACTGCATCAAATGGTAAACCCGTAATGATGCCGACATTGCGGCCAGATCGTCTCCCAAAAACTCAATCGTTACAGGTTGGTTCGCCAGAAGAGTGAGGCTGGAATCACTAAAACGACCTTGCGTATCACACTCCACATGCACAAAGAAAGCAGGCTTATCCGCAACCAATGTAATTTGGCTGCTCTCAATCGAGACATCAATATTGGCTTTCGCCATCGGTAAAGTTTTCAGCTCATGAGTGCAAAACCATGTGTTGCTTATTCTGTCTTCACCGATTTGCGCTTCAACGTAGAAGAAGCCTGACGTAAGTTCATCCTTCTCAAACGATTCATCCAATTGCCACAAAATCGTATTACTGTCTGCTATGACCGTCTGTTCTAAGCTCCAACATTGCTTTTCTTCCCCTTGCCAATCTACCCACTTGAGCTGTGCACTGACGCTTGCGGGATCTTTGGCATCATTGAGCAAATGCAGGCTCAACTTGCCTGTATGCTCGGAAAATACCAAATACTGCGGCGCAAAAAATCGCTTCGCATGGTAGTGCAACTGCTTCCAACGGCCGCTGTACTCCAAGCTTGACCACGAACTGACGGGCCAGTTGTCATTGAGCTGCCAATACAGCATACCTCGACAAATTGGAGAAATCGCACGCCAGTGATCACACGCGGTTTTGATGGCCATCGCTTGTTGCACCTGGCTCAAATACAACATCTGCTCAAAGCCCGATGGAAAACGGAAGTAACGAGTAAACATCTCAGTGATGATGCTGTTACCACGTGGATTCTTTTGGTGTTGCTCGAACGTTGGTGAAGTGATGTTCCAGTCTCGCTCGGGTACAAACTGCTTCACCTCCGCGAAAGATGGCCAAGATTGGAAGCCAAATTCAGAGCAAAAACGCGGGTTAATGTTTAGATACGCGCTAAATGATTTACCCGAATGCCATACATCCCAAAAGTGCATGTCGCCTTTACTATCGTCGTGCCATGCGTCACCAAAATCCAACTCGCCATTGCAGGGAGAGCTCGGCCAAAAGCGGCGCGAATCATCTTGCTGAGTAATCACTTGTTCAATCATGCGATTGAGGCGGTCATAATTGACGGTGTATTTCACTTTGTTGTGCTTAGATTCGTCATACCAACCAATGGCACCAATTACTTCGTTATCGCCACACCAAAGTGCAATGGAAGGATGCGCTTTAAGACGCGGAATTTGGAATCGAAGTTCTTCTTCTACGTCTCTTAAAAACTCGTCGTTTGATGGGTACAACGAGCAGGCGAACATCATGTCTTGCCACACCAGCAAACCGAGTTCATCGCAAAGGTTATAAAAGGTTTCACTCTCGTACTGACCGCCGCCCCACACTCGAATCATGTTCATGTTGGCATCAACCGCACTTTGCAGTAGGTCTCGATAGCGGCGTTCACATTCTCGCCCCGGCATCGCATCGACAGGAATCCAGTTCGCACCTTTGGCATTAATAGGCGTGCCATTGACGATAAATTCCATCGCAGAGCCATGTTCATCTGCCTGACTATTTAAGCTCAACTGACGAAGTCCAATCTTGCGCGACAGCGTTTGCTCACCACAACCAACAGAAATGGTGTACAAATGCGCATCGCCGTAACCTGCTGGCCACCAGAGTTGCGGCTTTTGAACATGGAACTGACAGTGATAGTGACCACTTCCTTCGGTTTGAATAAATTGAACTTCGCCATCAAATTCCACGGTAACATGATGGCTTTGGTTGCCGGTTTGCACTTCCACCAGCGCGTCTAAAATCACACTGCCATCGGCTTGCCATTGTTGCTCGGTTGAGACATTTTTTAACCAAATGTCGGTCACTACATCTATTTGGATTGGGTCGTAAATTCCCGATACCATCAAACAAATGCCCCAATCCCATCCGGAATGGCATTGTGTTTTGCGGATCAAATTCATGTGTGGAATTTGGTTGTTGCCCATTGCCGATGGAATAGGAAATGGCAGTTTTTTTGCTCTTGCGATACCTTCTAAATCCACCCGAGCAAACTCAACCCGAATTGTGTTAGTACCTTGTTTTAAATACGGTTTAATATCCACACGTTGCTGGGCAAACATATTGCTGCTAGTTAGTACTCGCTCACCATTGATAAAGAACTGAGCCAAAGTGTCAACGCGAGTCAGCGTCATCCAAATATGAGAAGCGCGCAGCGTGGAATCGCCCACTTCAAACTGTCGTTCAATATGCCAATCACACGCTTCGATCCAGCGGACTTTGGCTTCGTTGTCAGCAAAGTAAGGATTGGGGATGAGCTCTGCTTGCAATAATGCCGAGACATTATCGCCGGGTAAATTCATAGGAATATCGATATCTGAACGCTGTGGTGAGGTAAGTTGCCACGTCCCGTTGAGTTCAATTTGAGCCATAGGGTAAGACCTTTAATTTTTATTAGAACAGGTTGGCTCAATGTAATTCTGATGAGTCCCTACAAGAATAAGGGGAATGTCATTTACAAACGAAATGCGGCGCACTTCACGCTAAAATTTCAGTCAAAATCTCTGCAAAAAAATCAGAGGCTTGGCTAAAGTGTTAAAAATTAATCTAAATCTACGGTTATATTCGCTATCTCGACATGTTACCATCAGCGGCTTTTTGAACATCCTCACACTTTTCATCGACTTGATGTGAGGGGAAATGCACGGCTTCCGAGCCCTAAAAAGCGAAGTAATTATGTCAAATATGACGAATGCCGCCCCCCATACTCCTATTCAGGAAGCAGACTATTCTGCCATTCATCCCCCTTCCCTACTGAAACGCCTCGAACTCACCAATCCAGTATTCTGGTTGAGTGGTAGCTTCCTCAGTTTGTTCGTTCTGCTTGCATTGACGAACACCGAATCTCTAACCGCAATGGTTAACGCAGGCTTTGGGTTTGCGACAAAATATTTCGGAGCTTACTGGCAAGTATTGCTTCTTCTCAATTTCCTTATCGGTTTGGCTCTCGCGTTTGGTCGTACAGGGTATGTACGTTTGGGCGGCTTAGCGAAACCAGACATCGACACATTTAAATGGCTGTCGATTGTACTGTGCACCCTACTCGCTGGTGGTGGTGTTTTTTGGGCTGCTGCCGAGCCAATTGCTCACTTTGTTACAGCGCCACCTTTGTATGCTGAAGCTTCACCAAAAACTTCTGCAATCAATGCATTATCTCAGTCGTTTATGCACTGGGGATTTTTGGCTTGGGCGATTCTCGGTTGCCTTTCTTCCATCGTATTGATGCACCTGCACTACGACAAAGGCTTGCCACTTAAACCACGCACGTTGCTTTACCCAATCTTTGGCGACAAAGCGATTCATGGCTGGATTGGTAACCTGGCGGATGCGTGCAGCATCATCGCCGTTGCCGCTGGCACTATCGGCCCTATTGGCTTTCTTGGTTTGCAAATCAGCTACGCGCTGAACTCATTATTTAGTTTCCCAGATAACTTCATTACCCAAAGCATGGTGATTGTCGCTGCCATCGTTATGTACACGCTTTCGGCGCTAAGTGGCGTAAGCAAAGGCATCCAACTTGTGAGCCGTTACAACATCATCCTGTCGGTACTGCTGATCGGTTACATCCTGTTCTTTGGCCCAACGAGCTTTATTATTGATGGCTATGTGCAAGGCGTAGGCCGCATGGTGGATAACTTCTTCCCGATGGCGCTTTATCGCGGTGACACTGGCTGGTTAAGCTGGTGGACGGTGTTCTTCTGGGGTTGGTTTATTGGTTACGGGCCAATGATGGCAATCTTCATCGCACGTATTTCGCGTGGCCGTACAATTCGCCAATTGATTTTGTCCATCAGTATTGCTGCGCCGCTGATCACCTGTTTTTGGTTCAGCATCGTGGGCGGTAGCGGTTTAGCATTCGAGCTCGCGAATCCGGGATTGATCTCTTCGGCTTTTGAAGGCTTCAACCTTCCAGCCGTATTGCTTGCAATCACTGGTGAACTGCCATTTCCAATGATCATTTCCGTGCTGTTCTTGATTTTGACCACCACCTTCATCGTTACGACTGGAGACTCGATGACCTACACCATCAGTGTAGTAATGACGGGTTCTGCCGAGCCAAACGCAGTGATTCGCTCGTTTTGGGGATTGATGATGGGCGTTGTGGCTATCGCGCTGATTTCTATGGGTTCTGGCGGCATCACTGCGCTGCAATCCTTCATTGTGATTACCGCAGTTCCTGTATCTTTCATTTTGCTACCTAGTATTTTGAAAGCACCGAGCATTGCCAATCAAATGGCGAAGGATCAAGGTTTGGTTTAAGTCTGGTTTAGATACCCAACCCCATAAAATGCAAAGAGCCCTTAATTGGGCTCTTTTTAATTCTGCTGTTTATCCCACGCTGTCTATGCGAATCATCACCGCGTCAGGTCGCCAGTATTCCAACTCGCAATCCATTAGCTCGCCGTCTTGCTTGTAGTTCACGCGACATATTTTCAGTACAGGTTGTCCTTCAGCCAGATTCAATGCTTTAGCCACATGTGCTGGTGCTGACGTTGGAATGACATCGAATCGAGAACGCATTGTTTCGTAGCCATATTTCTCACGGTAAATGCCCGTCAGCGACATAGTCAGATTCTCTGCCAAAATACCATCGAACAAACTCGCTTTTAGCACGTTTTCAACAAACAGCACGGCTCGCCCATCAATACAACGCAAACGCTCAATGATGTGGATTGGCGTCATCTGCTCGATATCAAGCGCTTTTGCGTAATCCCCTGCCGCCATTTCACTGCGCACGCTGATCAGTTGGGTGGCTGCAATCCGATGCTGCTCACGAATCATTTGATGAAAGTGAGAACGCGACAACGGGTTGTAGCAGATTCGCTCAGGAGACACGTACCAACCACGGCGTTCTTCTCGATAAATCAGTCCTTCGGTTTCCAACGAGACTAACGCATCTTTAATCGTGATTCGGGTGGTAGAAAACAGCTCACTTAACTCTCTTTCTGAAGGCAGTTTTTGCCCTTGAGAAACCACGCCAGAGTGAATTTGCTGTCTCAAGCTGGTTTTAATTTTTCCTAACTGCGTCCCTAACTGGCCCGCACCTGTTGCTTTCATTCTGACCTAGTCCAATAGATATTTTCTCAACAACATAAGCGGCTTAAGTAACAGAAATATGACAAGTCAAACTGCTCACTTCTTCATCAAATGAAATACAAACGCCACAGAAGTGAATCATAACTGTCAAATTATCTGCACCAAACCGTCACATTCCCCCCATAGGATAAAAAGCGAACTTACTGACCTAGTCCAGAAGGATAGAGACAATGAAAACTTTGCTTAGCCGTTCCACTGCCGTGCCTGCCAAACTGCTTGCAGCCACCGCAATTACAGCAACATTATCGGCGCCTGCTTTTTCAGCGAATGCCAATGTAGAATCCCTAGTAAAAGCCGCTCAAAAAGAAGGCTCGGTTTACAGTGTGGGCATGCCAGACAGTTGGGCAAACTGGAAAGACACGTGGGCTGATTTGCAATCAAACTACGGTTTGAAACATCAAGACACTGACATGAGCTCTGCACAAGAAATCGCGAAATTCGAAGCAGAGAAGAAAAATGCGACCGCAGATATCGGTGACGTCGGTTTTGCATTTGCGCGAGTTGCCGTGAAAAAAGGCGTAACTCAACCGTATAAACCGACCACTTGGAATGACATTCCCGATTGGGCGAAAGATAAAGATGGCCATTGGGCGCTGGCATACACTGGCACTATCTCTTTTATCTCAAACAACAACCTAGTCAAAGACGCACCAAAAACTTGGGGTGACTTACTCAAAGGTGACTACAAAGTGACGGTTGGAGACGTAGGCGTTGCGGCGCAAGCGAACAACGCGGTTTTGGCAGCCGCTTTTGCCAACGGTGGTGACGAATCGAACCTTAAACCAGCAATCAAGTTCTTTGCTGAACTGGCGAAACAAGGTCGCTTGTCATTTACCGATCCGAACATCGCCAACCTAGAAAAAGGCGAAGTTGAAGTGGCGATCATGTGGGACTTCAACGCGCTGAACTACCGCGACAAGATTGACCGCGAGCGCTTTACTGTCACGATTCCACAAGATGGTTCCGTGATTTCTGGTTACACAACCATCATCAACAAATACGCGAAAAATCCAAACGCAGCCAAATTGGCTCGTGAGTACATCTTTAGTGACCAAGGCCAAATCAACCTAGCAGAAGGTTACGCACGTCCAATTCGCACCAGTATTACTCTGCCAAAATCTGTGCAAGACAAGCTGATTGCAAATGACCAGTACAGCAACGTTCACCCAGTGACCGACTTCTCTGCATGGGAAAAATCAGCACGTAAGCTGCCACGTCAATGGCAAGAAAGTGTGTTGATTCACCAACAGTAACCTCCCTCCAAGAAGTATTGAGAATTTATCATGAGCAATAAGGTTATCCTTGTTGTTCTAGATGGACTGAACTATCAGGTAGCCCGCAATTGTATGGGCTACCTAAACGGTCTACTAGAACATGGTCATTCACGACCAGAAATGCGCGCCACGCTTTACCCCGTGCAATGTGAACTCCCTTCAATGTCGCGTCCACTGTATGAGTGCATTTTAACTGGGGTTCGCCCCGTAGAAAGCGGCATTGTGAACAACAATATCGTTCGTCTGTCGAATCATGATTCCATCTTTAGTTTGGCAAAATCGCAAGGCAAAGTGACGGCGGCGGCGGCTTACCACTGGGTGAGCGAGCTCTATAACCGCGCCCCATTTGAGCCGATTCGCGATCGTTTTACGAACGATGAAACAATGAATATTCAGCACGGCTGTTTCTATCATTGGGATCATTATCCTGATGAAGCGCTTTTCATAGACGCTGAACATTTGCGTCGCACTCACCAGCCTGATTTTTTGCTGATCCACCCAATGAACATTGATGACATGGGTCACAAGCACGGATTGGATTCTCGCCAATACCGCAACTCAGCACGTGGTGCAGACATCATTCTCTCCAATTACATCGTGCAATGGTTGGCCGATAGCTATCAGATCATCGTCACCAGTGACCATGGCATGAACAACGATCTTTCTCACGGCGGTATTCTCCCTGAAGAGCGTGAAGTTCCGATGTTTGTGATTGGCGACAAGTTCACACATCAAGAGTGTCACGTTAAGCAAACCGAGATTTGTGGCACGGTTTGTCAGTTGTTAAACCTTGACCACAATAAACCTTACACGCAAGCGTTGTTAGCACTATGAGCAGTTCTGTTTTATCACCAAGCGCGAGCCGCACGGCGAAACCAACAACGAGCGTTTGGCTCAAGCGCATCAAACCCGCAATCTGGCTGGTTCCCTTTGTGCTTTTTTTCTACCTATTTCAACTCGCGCCCATGATTTGGGTGCTGTTTAACAGCTTTATCTACGATGGAGAGTTCGCTCTTGATAACTACATCGAAGTACTCGATTCTGCGTTCATGCTGCAAGCATTCGGAAACAGTTTATGGCTGTCCGTTTGGTCGAGTATTTTCGGACTCGCCATCGCGACGCTGTTGGTTTCTTCCTTACGCCGAGTAGACAGTAAGCTAAAAGACGCCGTGATTGCCTTCACCAACATGAGCAGCAACTTTGCAGGCGTACCTCTGTCGTTTGCCTTCATCATCATCTTAGGCACAAACGGCGCGATTACGTTGTTGCTCAAGCAATATGGTTTGCTCAGTGATTTTGACTTGTACGGCAAATGGGGCTTGCTGGCGATTTACATCTACTTCCAAATCCCACTGGCGGTTTTACTGCTTTATCCCGCTTTTGATGCGCTGAGCGATGATTGGCAAGCGGCGGCTGCACTGTTGGGGGCAAGAACTTCGCATTATTGGGCGAAAGTGGCTTTGCCTGTGCTTTCTCCTGCCCTGTTTGGCACTTTCATTATTTTGATCGCCAATGCGATCGGCGCGTATGCCAGCGTCTATGCGCTCACTTCTGGTAACTACAACGTCATTACCATTCGTATAGCTAGTTTGGTGTCTGGTGATTTGTTCCTAGAGCCAAATTTAGCAGCCGCCATCTCGGTCATCTTAATGGCGCTGTTGGCGTTTATTACGGTGATTAACCAGTGGCTGATTGCCAAAAGTTACGCAGCTAAAAAAAGCAGGAAGTAAACCATGCAAGACATAAATTCTCGATTCCATAAAAGCGTCGTTTACACCATCGTCGGAATCATGCTGATCCCGATTCTAGCGACGTTCATTTACTCGATTTCTTCTCGCTGGGGCGCAACGATTCTGCCTGATGGTTTCACTTTTGACTGGTACATTAAACTGCTTACGGATCCTCGCTTCTTACAGGCGTTTGGTCGCTCGCTCTTTATTGGCCTTTCAGCACTAGCGCTAAGTGTTGTTCTCGTACTGCCTGCGATTTTCGTAGTGTTTTACTACTTTCCGAAACTCGACAAACTGATGAATATCCTGATTTTGCTGCCATTTGCAGTACCACCCGTGGTTTCGTCTGTGGGCCTTCTTCAACTCTATGCTGACAGCGAAATTTCCCTCATCGGTACACCCTGGATTTTAGTGGGCACTTACTTCACCATCGCATTGCCATTTATGTATCGCGCCATTTCCAACAGCTTTGACGCCATCAATTTACATGATTTGATGGACGCCGCGCACTTGCTTGGCGCAAGTACGACCAAAGCTTTTTTGTTGATCATTTTGCCCAATTTAAAGAAAGGGTTAATGGCATCGTTGTTCCTCTCCTTCTCATTCTTACTAGGAGAGTTCGTGTTCGCCAATATTTTGGTTGGCACTCGCTACGAAACCCTACAAATCTACTTGTACAACATGCGTCAAACCAGCGGCCACTTCACATCTGCGCTCGTGATGACCTATTTCCTGTTTATTTTCTTACTGACTTGGTTGGCAAGTCGTTTCAGCCGAGGAGTCGAATAATGAGTTACGTAACCGCAAAAAACCTTACCAAACGTTTTGGTGACAATACGGTATTTGAAGACATTCAATTCGCTATCGAACAAGGCGAGTTCATCACGCTTTTAGGGCCTAGTGGCTGTGGTAAATCCACCCTACTTCGCAGTCTTGCGGGTTTAAATCCGGTTGATGGTGGAGAAATCTGGGTAAATGGCGAAGAGATCACCCACCAAGTGCCACAAGAAAGAGGCATCGGTATGGTTTTTCAGTCTTACGCGCTGTTTCCAAACATGACGGTTGAGGGCAACATCGCCTTTGGCTTGAAAATGAAGAAACTCGCCTCTGATGAAATTCAACGCGAAGTGACAAAAGTCATAGAGTTAGTTGACTTAAAAGGCAAAGAAAAACACTACCCACACCAACTTTCTGGAGGCCAACGTCAGCGTGTGGCGTTAGCCCGAGCGCTCGTGGTTAAACCTCGTATTCTTTTACTTGATGAACCGCTTTCGGCACTGGATGCAAAGATCCGTAAGCATCTTCGCCAACAGATCCGCGATATACAAAAAGAGATGAACCTAACTACCATCTTTGTGACTCATGACCAAGAAGAAGCGATGATCATGTCTGATCGAATCTTTTTGATGAACAAAGGGGAGATTGTTCAAGCCGGCACACCAGAAGCGATCTACACTCACCCTGCCAATGAATTTGTGGCTGGGTTTATGGGGCATTACAACTTGGTCGATGCTAACAAAGCCAAACAACTTTTTAATATCGATACCGAATGGAAGGTGGCAATTCGTCCAGAGTCCATCTACGTGAAAGAGCATGGTCGCCAATACGGAAACCATATTTCTGCACCGCAGATGGGAACCATCAAAAATCACCAACTGCTTGGCAATGTAATTCGCTACCAAGTATGCGTCGAAGAGTGCAATCTTACAGTCGATTTGCTCAACCGTTCATCCGAACGCTTGCTAGCTAACGGCAGTCAACTAGAGCTGCTGTTTAACCTTAATGAAATTCAACCAGTGAGAGCCTAACATGTCCAAACCTTTGTACGTCTTTGATATGGACGAAACTCTAATCAACGCCGACTGTGCGATGATTTGGAATGCGTTTTTGGTTGAAAAAGGCATAGCAACGCAACCAAACTTCATCGAGGAAGATCAGCGTTTAATGGCCTTGTACGCAGAAGGGAAAATGGACATGGAGGACTACTTAGAATTCTGTATGACACCATTGGCTGACATGCCCGTTGCACACGTCCATACGTTGGTAGAGGAGTGTGTAGAGCACCACATCCTGCCTAAGCAGTTTGAGCAATCCAAAACGTTGATAGCACAGTTGGATCGCGATGACATCGATATGGTTATCATCTCTGCGAGCGTGACATTCTTAGTCGAAGCGGTCGGCCGTCGATTAGGAATTCCCGTCGCATTAGGAATTGATTTGGTTGAGAAGCACGGCAGCTACAGCGCTGAAATTGCAGGCGTTCCGAGTTATCGAGAAGGCAAAGTTATACGCTTGAAAGCATGGTTAGATTCTCAGCCAGAATCTTATTCTGAAGTCCATTTTTACACCGACTCCATCAATGATTTGTCTTTATGTGAATATGCAGATTACGCATATTTGGTGAATCCATGCCCTCAATTAAAAGCACGCGCAGATAACGCCAATTGGACGGTTTTGTCTTGGGATTAGCCGTCAACATCTCAAGCGAATCTTAACAAAGTAAAAGAGCGAAATAGGCTGCTCTTTTACTTTCTTGGCTTTAATTTCCATCGCACCTAAGAGCATAACCTACCACTCAAACACGCTGCTGCTCTCGCGCAAAAACAAAACACATCATTAACAAACGCAAGGACTTTATGTCACCTTAATCTGAGATATGAAAGATTGAGAACATACTGAGAGCGAATTTATATAACAAAAACAAATAAGCAAAACTCAATTTATGAGTCAATTGGTTATCAAAAACTGAGTTTATGCACACTGCGCGTACAGTCGAACAACATATTCACAATCCAGACTAACGATAATGAAATCATTGATTGAAGAATTAACATTTTAACAATGATTACAACAATGTTAACTTTAGCCCCGTTGGTCGCGCTGGTGGTAAGCCTTTCACCAAGCCTATTGTCAGTTTTATATGGACGTTCGACCACCTCCAAAATGAATAGACACCCAATTTGGTGCCCTTTTTACGCCCGCAGAGGAAATTCTTTGCGGGCTTTTTTCTTTAAGTTGAAAGTCAGAGCGCACAGGATCAGTTTTGTTTCGTCAATCTCTCTACCTTGGAGGTAGTATACGAATCAACAAGCGGAGACAATTCTAGTAACTCTAACACCTTTTTCTCAAAGGTTTCATCAGCACTTCTCACCCAATCTAAAAACTTCTTTTGAGCAAACATAGGCT
Source organism: Vibrio sp. GLN_1 (assembly GCF_043106015.1). Classification (NCBI taxonomy): domain Bacteria; kingdom Pseudomonadati; phylum Pseudomonadota; class Gammaproteobacteria; order Vibrionales; family Vibrionaceae; genus Vibrio; species Vibrio sp. GLN_1. The sequence continues at coordinate 218,812 of NZ_JBICMD010000036.1, read as the reverse complement.
CGATTTCGTATAAAAACTCGATACTAAAGTAAAACTCGTTTTTGATATGCAAATTGTAAACTCTTCGATAGTCCTTCTTATACTCCAAGTTACCTTCTACGTATTTTGAGTAAGTTTTCTCTCCAACATCAATAGCTTGGCATTTAATTGGGGGGTAGCCGCGAAGAAACTCCCCTACGAGAAACTCTTCTTTCGCTCTCTTTTTTTCTTCGTTTATCGGCTCTAATCCCCAGCGATGATTTGCGTAATCGATAGCATCATTCATCATCTCTGTATGATCTCCTTGCTTAGATCCATCAGGAGACTCTAGAGCATGATAAAACTCCACATACTCTTTTTCTATGAATAAAGACAACTGATTGATAGAATGAATACTCTCATTGGCAGACTTGATCCGTAGCCTAATATATAAACCACCTTGTTTATTTATAGGTAATAGAGGGTTTAATATTTTTTTTTGAAATGAGAAATAAATAGAAGCCAATTTTATTAACTGTTCATGCCGTTCTACTTTTGAGTCAACATCGAATTGTTTTAACTCCACAAGATCTTGGTATACATGCCCTTCATATATATTGTTCGGACACTCAAATGACAATACTAAGTCATCTATCTGGAATACATTATGTAGCAAGTTTGAAAAATCTGGTTTTCCTCGAAAGCCACCTTTACAAATTTTAATAAGGCCCATATTTCTAACTCTTGTTCTTTAAATATGCATCAGTATCTTTTAAACGTTTACTAGCCATATTAGTACCAGATACTCTGCTAACAAATTAGTAATCTTCATGCCGACTTTTTAAAAATAATGAAAATTTACATAATATCCCATGAATTATATAATAAAAATGGATAACGAGAATAATACCCCACTCAAGGTGCATTCAAACTTAACAACCAGAATTATAGAAGTAACATAGCAATATATGTCACTAAAACTAACTACATGTTATGTCTTTCGCTTGTGGCAAGTTTATAGCCAGTGGGACATTCAAGCTCATCTAAAATGAATGTATCTCCTCTTAGTTTGAAGCCCTTTTTCACCCGTGAAGTTATTTTTACATTGAAGTGCATTACTCTGCATTAGTGTCTTCGCCCAACCTCTTTATCCTAGCGGTCGTACAGGAATCGATAAGTGGCGACAAATCTAGTAACTCTAGTACTTTTTTTTCAAAAGTTTCATCGGCACTTCTCACCCAATCTAAAAACTTCTGCTTGGCGAACATCGATTCGTACTTATACCAAAATTCTATGCTCAGATAGAATTCATTTTTTATAGGTAAATTGTACACTCTTCGTAATTCATTCTTATACTTCAGGTTGCCTTCTGAGTATTTTGAGTATTTATTTTTTCCAACTTTAACGGGCTCACACTTTATTGGTGGATAACCTCTTAAAAAACCTCTAATTAAATATTCTTCTTTTTCCCTTTTTCGGTCTTCACCTTCTGGGTTCTCCCCCCATTGTTTGTTCGCACGTTCAGTCACATCTTTCATCAAGCCTGTATGATACCCCCGCATAGAGCCTTCGTTTTGCTCAGATGCATGGTAAAACTCATAATATTCCCTTTCTAAAAATGAAGATAATTGATTAATATTATTAATACCTTCACCAGCAGATTTTACCTTTAACCTAATATATAAACCACCTTGTTTATTAACAGGAAACAAGGGGTTTAACATTACTTTGTGAAACAAGAAGCATACCGTAGCTAACTTTATAAACCTTTCATGCCTCTCTATTTTTGATTCAACATCGAACTGTTCTAAATTAACAAGATCCTGGTGTACATGTCCTTCATAAATGTTATTCGGACACTCAAATGACAGTACTAAGTCATCTATCTTAAATGCATTATGTAATAAGTTAGAGAAATCCGGCTTTCCTCTAAAACCATCTTTACACATTTTAATAAAGTTCATATTTCTATCTCTTGTTCTTTAAATATGTATCAATATCTTTTAAACGTTTACTAGCCATGTTGGTACCAGACATCATCAGTTGTCTTCGATAGGATTCAACACCAAAATAGGGTAATGTATGTGGGCTCTCTGTGACCTCTCCATTCATCACCAATCCTAAAAACTTACAGCAACGGACGAGACTACTTGTCGACAATGGAGTTTGCCTCGCAGCAATGTTGGGGACAATATCAAAAGGGTTAGTCCTGGTTTTCGTGTAATTAATCTTCAAGCCAAGCTGCTGTGCATTTTTCCCTATCTTCGTTGTGTTTGCGCCCCCTGCGTGCACCACGACTTGTTGATTCAATAATCTTAAGCTCGGATTCTTTTTTCTAACATACTCAAGCGCAGAGTTAAAAATAATGGCACCTTGGCTATGTACTGTCCATTTGACTTGTTTACCCTGCTTCGCACATTGTTTCATTACCGCTGCAAGGTGTTGAGCATTGTGCGAAGTGAAACGAGTTTTGTCATAAACACATTCAATCAGATCTAGCTTCGCATTATCAGAAGGGTTGTGAAACAACGTATACTCTGTAGGCTTATCTTCTGTATATGCCACCTGCGTATGAACTCCCATTAATGTCGCTGCTTTCTCATAATCATTCAGCATTCCATTTACCGAGGCGTGAAGCGTGTTAACTTGATGTGTAGAGCGTGCCTGAGCATGATCCCACTCAGCCAAAAGTAACTCCGCTTCCTCGTTACTCTGTGTTCCATCGTATTCACTTCTTCTACCTTCTATTTTTTTCACATGGTACATCTGGGTTCTTTGTTCTGGATGTCTTCCGATCTCCTTGCCATGCAATCTTTCATCAAATGCAATATCATGAATTACAACGTTTCCATCTATAAGTATGCAAGTTAACAGGTAATGGTAATTTTTGAAGGGATATCTGGTGCGAAATATTCGAAGCAATGGATTACGTTTATGTCTAACTACCGACGGTGCGCTTGGATTCGATGAAAGAAAATACATTTCTTTGATAACTTGTTTCTGATCATACTCATTTAGAGACGCAAGCATGATGAGAGATTGTCTTGATAGATACAGCTTTTTATTGCTAAAGAGTGCAGCCGAAATTCTCACTCGCCCATGTAAGAATTGTTCAATTTCATTAACCGATTTATTATTTAGCCCAATGTAATCAAAAGCCTCTTTCCTTTCAATAAACTCCCAAGTCATTACGAATCCCTATTCAAATAAAAGTGGGACATATACTAAGGTATGATGAAGGATAAAAAGGAGACTAGATCTTTTCGAAATTTCAAATATATAGCATCGCCTCCAATTTAATGAAAACAACAATTTTAAAAATTACACTCATTCCTATACTTGATGATAATTCACTAGATATATACATCTATTGATACAGAGGTTAAGTGCCTTAAATCTCGTTTGAAACAAGAGACACTTAACCATTGAACTAGAAATTATTGAGATACTTATCCATAGATACTAATTATACAGTACACCTGTAACAAAAAGGCCAGCCTGAAAGGCTGGCAAGTAGAGCAACAAGGTCAACGCCTACTGCTAACTAGCGTCGAACTCGTATTGGATACATCATTTTAATTTTATTGATTGTTCACAATCGGAGGTTATGACTTGCTCGCTTCGTCTTTGCGGCACTTCACCTTTACTAGCTGTGCCTGCTCATCTTTGATGTTTTTCACGATTCGAGCATCACGCGCATCAATTGCGTCTATGTTCATTTGCTGAATATCTGCTACAGCTTCATGCTTCATTTCAGAAAAGTCCTGACGTAAATCTGAGCTCCACTCTTCTCTGTCTAAAGTGTTAGCAGCAGCGATTGGCGATGAAGTTACAACAATAAGACCTAGAGTAGATAGAATTACGCTTTTCATAATAAGCTCCTTGAGGATTAGCAGTTCATTTTGGTTACAATTTAGATATTGCACATACAATGCCAACTTTTTAATCCTTTAAATTCAATAACTTAATAAATTTTTTATTTTTATATTTATATCAGCATGGTAAATTTCGCACCCCAAGTGTTAAATTAACCAAGCAAATCCAACATCCAATTTCATTCAGTTAATCTATAGTATAGAGCGCCATTTCTCCTCACAGTTATCGGCTCAAAACGTGCGCCTCAAACATTCATCTAAAGTCATTCAGGCCTAAATCCTCGGCATAAAAAAAGCAGCCCGAAGGCTGCTTTTTTATTAAGACAAGAGATGCTAGTTCGATGTATTCGCAGAAATATCTGAAGATACTGACGATTTTCTAAAACGACCAATGACACGCTGGAACAATCGCTTAATCGCTCGAAAGATGTTTTTAATATCTTCAAGCATTAGATACAGACAAGGTACTAACACCAACGTCAGGACTGTGGCATACAGCACAGCAAAGCCCAAAGCGACGGCCATTGGTATTACGAAACGTGCTTGTAGACTGGTTTCGAACATAATAGGCAATACACCCGCAAAGGTCGTGATGGATGTCAGCGTAATCGCTCGGAAACGCGCGCAACCAGCCTCAACCACCGCCTGCTTGATGGTCATCCCTTTCTCTCGCACTTGGTTCACATAATCTGTCATCACCAACGAGTCGTTGATCACCACACCTGCAGCTGCGATCAAACCAAATGTCGACATCATGCTAATGTCTAGCCCCAACCAGAAATGCCCCCAAATAGCCCCTGTTAAACTAAACGGGATAACAGACATCACGATAAGAGGCTGGGTATAGCTCTTCAATGGTACGGCAAGCAAGATATAAACAATGATCATCCCTGCCACAAAGAACATGATTTGTTCGTTGCGTTGCGCGGCTTGCTCTTCGATGTCACCACCCAGCTCTGTTTTGACACTTGGGTGAAGCTTCTTCATATCAGGCAAAATACTATCGTCGATGATTTCCACAATTTCTTGTGGCTCAACGAGTTCTTCATCAATAGAGCCGTACACATAAACGGTTTGATAACCACCTTCGCGACGAATTGTGCTAACCCCAGGCTGCTCACTGATATTCACGACATCGCCCAACATCACTTTCTTGCCTGCTGGCGTAGTAATGACAGCGTAACGTAATGAAGAAAACGCTTCACGAGTCAGTTGAGGATAGCGAACCATGACTTTGATCTCTTCACCGTCGCGAATCAAACGCTGTGCTTCTCCGCCGTAAAAACTGCCGCCGACTTGTTGCGCAATCATGGTCAAGTCAAGACCGAGATCGTACGCAACAGGTGCAAGAGAAAGAAGTACTTCTTTGCTTCCTGAATCAATGGATGACGAGATATCGTACAGCCCTTCTTCTTGCTGCAAACGTTCAATCAAGTAACGTCCTGCTTGATTAAGTTCATTGATGTTGGAGCCAAACAGTAAGTAGCCAAACTCATCACGATCGCCACCACCGGCACTTTGTTCGCGGATCTTGATACTCTTCATCCCCGGAATAACAGGCATCGCCTCACGCCAGCGTCGAGCAAGTTCAAAGGTATTGAACGGACGAATTTCCTCATCGACAAGCGGCACTAACACTCGTCCTTCGGTGCGGCTTCTGTTGTAAGAAAGCACATCGCGAATCATACCTTGCCCATGTTCAGCAATAGTTTGAGACTCGACCTCTTGCATGACACGCTCGATGGTTTTCAACGCTTCAATGGTTTGCTCACTGGAAACCGTGTCATTCATCTCGATAGTAATCGCAGGGTAATCCGTCGGTACTTTCGGGTTAGGGATAACACGCACATAGTTGGATTTAACCAATGCAGCACTGATCAGCAATAAACCACAAAACACAGCAAATACCGTCCAACGCCAATGCGTACAGGCTTTCACGAAGTTACGATAAGTGCCGTTTACAAAGCCGAAGAAACGTTGGTTGAAACGATCTCGCCATCCACCAGGTTTGACGGGTTTAAAATGGGTATGCGCCAAGTGCGCTGGTAGGATCAACTTTGATTCAATCAAACTGAAGATCAAACACAGAATCACGACACCAGCAATGCCGTAAAAGAAAGCGCTATCAATACCACTCGAAAGCAAGAATGGTGCGAATACAGCAATCGTTGTCAGAACACCAAATGTCGCTGGCGTAGCAACGCGTTTGACACCGCGTACCACGTTCTCGACACCGCCGCCCTTTTCTTCGATTTCACTGTACGCACTTTCTCCCATGACGATGGCGTCATCCACCACAATTCCGAGCACCATGATGAAAGCGAACAGCGAGACGATGTTCACTGTAATACCCAAAGCTGGCATCATCATCACCGCACCAAGGAAACACACTGGTAAGCCGATCATTACCCACATCGCCAAACGGAAACGTAGGAAAATCGTCAACATGATCGCAACAAGCACCGCGCCTTGCAGCAAGTTTTTCAGCATCATGTCGAGACGACCATTTAGGTAGTACGTCATGTCGACCAGAATTTTTAGCTGAACATCACTCGGCAAGGTTTTGTTTTTGGCTTCGATGTAGTCACGAACTGACTGAGCAACCGGAATGATGTTTTGATCGCGCGTCGCTTCGACTGACATGTAGATAGCATTTTGACCCGAATACTCGAAGTAGCGCTCTTCTTCGGTAAAACCATCTTTGATGGTGGCAATGTCTTGCAACAATACCTTGGCACCATTGGCACCTAGCTTAACGGGAATATTTCTAAACTCATCTCCACGGTAATATTGGTTCTCAATTCGAACAGCAATCATCCCAGAGTTTGTTTTGACTTCGCCTGCCGAGAAGTTCGCAGAGTAACGACGAATGGCATTGCTTACGTCATTCAACGTTAGGTCGTACTTACGCAGCACGAGGGGATCGACTTCAATCGCAATCTCTTCCTCTGGCGCACTTAAATACACCAACATGACGTTATTAAGCTGCAGAAGCTCATCTTCAATCTGCTTCGCAATCGGCTTAAGCTCTTCAAGAGGCCTGTCCCCCACCAGCCCCATTTCTATCACGTCTTGTCGCCATTCAACCTGATAGACATTGATGGGCTCCATGCCAAGAGGCAGGTTAGAAATAGTATCGATGCGCTGATTCACATCATCAAGCACTCGCTTGATATCCGCGTTGACATCAACTTCGATAGAAATATAAGCACTGCCACGAGAAGCTCGTGACACCACTTTTTTAATGCCAGTAACGTCTTTGATCGACTCTTCCACTTTGACCAAAATACTCTCTTCAATTTCTTGAGGAGACGCACCTGGATAAGTCGCGCGAACGTCGATGTAGTTCACTTCGATATTCGGGAACATCTGACGCTGGATAAACATGTAACTCACGATACCCATGATGATGATAAACACCATCAACAGGTTGGCAGCCACAGGATTATTGGCAAAATAGGCAATGATGCCCTTTTGATTCGTATCTTCCATGACAAACTCCTACTTACTGTACGACGGTTTCGGAGTCGTCATTCTTTTTTGCAATTTGAACCGCCATGCCTTTTTGCGGGTATTCAGGAAGAGTCAGGACCAATTGGTCACTTTGTTCCAAACCTTCACCTACCAACATGAATTCTCCCTCCGCTCTTAACACTGTGACAGTGCGAGGCTGAAGTTGATTTTCATCGTTGACGACCCAAACCGTGCGGTTTTTCACTAATTCTTGTGGAAGACGATAGATGTGCTTGAGCTCTTTGCCCGTAAAGCTGACTTCTACGTAAGAACCAAATTTGATTGGCGGTTGCTGGTTATCGATGCCATAAGGGTCTTCAACCTGAATCACCATATTGATCATGCGCGTGGCGCTATCAATCATTCCCAAATCGCGAACGACTTTACCTTCACGTGTGGTCGAGAGAATGCCTTGCTGAGTTACGGTTGCTGTCAGCTCTTTGATTGACTCCGGCAAAAACGCACTATCAAAACCAGCAATTGGAACATGCACTTCCGCCACTTCGATGTTATTCAAAGTTGCGACACGAGATCCCGACGTCACAAACTGACCCACACCGACATCACGCTCGACCACTAAAGCATCGTATGGCGCAACCACTCGGCAGTTTTCCAAGTCGCGATTTGCACGTTTGAGAGCGGCTTGAGCAGACTTCACTTGCGCTTGCGCGCTAAGCACCTGAGGTTTACGCAAGTACAGATCGGTAACTTGCTTGTCGCTAAGTTTCTTCGCTTGGCGTTTCGCCACTTCCGCTTTTGCTTGTTCTTCAATTAACGATGCACGAGCGCTAGCCAGACCCGCTTCAGCTTGAAGTACGGCCGCTTCATAATTATCGCTTTCTATCGTGAATAGCACTTCCCCACGCTTCACGATGCCACCGGTTACAAAATTAGGGTGCCAACTGATCACTTCACCGCTGACTTGAGCAGAAAGGTGTGTTTTTTCGAATGGAACCAATTCGCCATGGCTGGTAATCACGACTTTATGGTCAGTAGGAAAAAGAGAAGAGGCTCGAACTGTGGGTTCGGTTATGGTTTCTTTTGTTGACTCTTTCTCTGGTGCTGTCGCTGCAATCGCAGCATATCCAGCGTAAGATCCGCCGACGACAACGAAGGGTAAAAGCCAACGTACTATGGGTTTTGCTAACATCAAAAATCCTTTTTTATTGTTGTATTCAGCCGAATGCTCGTGTTGGTTTTTTCAACCTAAATGCGACATCAAAAAGCATAATGCTCAATGAGTTAGCAAGTACTCCCTGTGAGCAATCGGTGAGTTCATTGCATCTGAAATAGACGAAGATATTTGTACTTCTGTAGCGACTAACAACATAGTGTGTGGCCGTTACATCATTCAACTAACTTGAAACGAAATCATGCAGTTCAAGGCAAGGAACCCGTGTTCGTTGCCTGCTTGCTGAGGCCAATTACAAGTAAAGTAAGAGAGCTGCGTTTTTCTGTGGTGACTAGCCACAAATAACCGTCTATTCAAAGTTAATAAAATTAACAAAAAATTAACCAGTTCCGCAAGTTGTGCTGACTTACTTCTTTTGTCTCTAGGCAAACGCTGTGCCAAACATTTACCTCAATAAATTCATATGGTTATATATTTCAATTGATTTATTACAGAGCGCTATTGGTTATTATCGCCAGATATTAGTGATATTGACCAATACAACAAGAAACATAAGTAAAATAAATGATTTTGTGCGCCATAAAAATAAACTGAAATTAGGAGAAAAACGCGCCCAATACCGCTTTCTTCCCGCAGTATGATCTCACTTCATGGATTTACTTGACTAAACACTCGTTCTTTAGCCGTGATAACTGCACGTTGAAAGCACTTATGTCTATACTTCAATACAGTAAGGTTTTGTAAGACAAGGAAATGTGCCATTGTTACATACGCTCTCCAAATTCATTTTCGTATCCATGTTCTCAGTGCTTTCAGCATGCTCATCAATCGAATCAAATCAGCCAAGTGAGAAATCCACAACTTTTCATTTCGGCTATCAACAAGATTCGGTTCTGGCTCATTACTTTGAAGCTTATGGCAAAGATCCTAAAACCATCACTGGCTTTTACCCGCTCAACCAAGGACACGATGCCCTTCTTGCTCGTACTTCTCTCATCGAGTCCGCACAAAAAAGCTTGGATCTTCAGTACTATATTTATCGCGGTGACGAAACCAGCCAGCTGATCACTTGGCGTTTGTACGAAGCAGCCAAACGAGGCGTCAGAATCCGACTGCTGCTTGATGACATGCAAAAACGCAACGACAACGTCATGGCGGCTCTAAATGCGCACCCCAATATTGAAATACGCCTGTTCAATCCTCATCAATACCGCTCTGCACGAATCTTTGCGTTAACCAGTGACTTCGAACGTCTGAACCGCCGAATGCACAATAAATCGCTGATTGCTGACAGTGTCTCTGCGATTGTCGGTGGACGAAATATTGGTAACGAGTATTTCTCTTTTGAATCAGAAGTAGAGTTCGGCGACTTCGATTTACTGCTCTACGGGGAAGCCGTGCAGCAAACGGCGGATCAGTTTGATCTTTATTGGAACAGCGTACACGCCGTGCCGATGGAGTGGATATCGCCAGAGTCTCAAAGCGTCTCCGATGCCGCGATTCAAAAACAAGTCACCAAACTGAACTTGCAAGAGAAATTCTCTTCTGGCCGATACGATTTTACCGCCTTGGATATGTATCAAGACCTCAAACAAGGCAAACTGAACTTGTACTGGGGTGACGGACAAGTTTGGTTCGATTTGCCAGATAAAGTCACGACACACGATAGCCAATTAGTCGGAAACTTAACCGAGCTACTAAAAAGTGTTGAGCACTCTTTCGTGCTCATCTCGCCTTATTTCATCCCAACAGAAGCTGGCACAAAAGCTCTGACGAATGCAGCTAAGCGAGGTGTCGACATCACCATCGTCACCAACAGCCTTGCGTCGAATGACGTCTTTGCCGTTCATGGCTGGTACGCCAAATATCGTGAAGATTTGCTCGAATCCGGCATCAAACTTTGGGAAATGAAATCCAGCGCGAAGCTCAAGAGTAAATGGAGCTTAACGGGCAGTAGCCGTGCGAGCTTGCACGCCAAGGCAATGACGATTGATGACAAAACATTGTTCGTCGGCTCCATGAACTGGGACCCTCGATCTGCGGCTTTGAATACCGAAATGGCCGTTGTGATTGAACAACCGGAATACGTGCAAGCATTTTTGGCAAAATTACCCAGCCAACTGAAAGACAACGCGTATCGACTCACTCTACGTGACGGAGACATTGTTTGGACAAACACCAAAACTGGTGAGGAATATGATTCAGAACCCGAAGCAGGCGTTTTTCGCCGATTAGGCGCTTGGTTCTCCGGCATTTTACCAATAGAAGATCAACTTTAACTTGGTCACATTCTCTGCATTTCGTTAGCGCCGCAAAAAATAGAGTTGTGTAGGCTAGCTTCAAAGACAGCAAAAACGCTATTCAAATTTGAATGGCGTTTTTTATAACGAAAAGGAAATTCAATGTCAGTTTCATGGGATCCGTACTATCAAAAAGTCGCTCAACAACCACACAGGGTCAATGTAGAGAAAGCCCTACAATTTCACACATTAGCAAAGAAAATTGCCGTTGACGCTGGCTGCGGTACAGGGAGAGACTCCAATTTTCTTCTCGCACAAGGCTTTCGTGTTCACGCATTCGACAACAACTCAGATGCAATAAAAACCTGTGAGACGCGTTTTTCTGAACAGCCGAACTTCTCCATCTCGCAAGCGTGTTTCAGCGATTTTGATTACCCTAAGTGCACCCTATTTATTGCTAGCGCCAGCCTGTTCTTTTGCCCAAAAGCGCACTTTGAAAACGTGTGGAATCAAATCGATTCTTCTTTGCCATCAGGTGGTGTTTTCTGCGGGGACTTTTTAGGCGTGAACGATTCTTGGGTTGATTCAAACTCGCATGCTCATCTAACCTCACTCACTCGCCAGCAAGTCGAGCAATGTTTTGAAGGCTATGACATCGTCTCCATGCATGAAAGAGATGAAGATGGCACCACCATAGTCGGGACGCCTAAACATTGGCATGTATTCAGCGTCACGGCAGTGAAACGCTAATCTGAACGCAGGAATAAAAACAAAAAACAGCACCAAACTCGGTGCTGTTTTTTAGTCACTCAACGCTGATTATTCAAATGGATACACCACTTTAAAGCGTTCTAGAACCAGCAAACGTTGCTCATGCCAATCGATGTTCAACTCATCGCACTCGGCTTTAAAAAATGCAGCATGTGCGTCACGCCACCAGTTCAAGGTTCTATCACCTTCGCCTTCTGCGTAGGCAAACTCTGCGGTGACTTCATCATATCGACAAGTGCTCACGTCCGTCATTTGAATCACACAAACAGGCTCACCGTCCCAATTGGTGACGACTTGCAAATGTCCGACCTCTGGCATCGGCTCCCCGTGCTCGCTGTACCACAACTCCATACTGCACGATGCCGTTTTCTGCCCAATACGAACGAGTTCGGCGCACACATTCGCGTTGTATTCATCGGCACAATAGTAGTCAGTACTGACTGATGGAATAGCACTTTTCTGCTCTGGGGAGAGCGAATCAAGATACCGATTTAAGTAGTTTTTTGCTTTTGCGTCCATGCACTTATCACACTTGAGAAAGAATTAAGGACGAGCATAACCAGTTGTAAAACAAAGAACAACTGACCAAAGAATTTACCGTTCACAAACCCGTCTTTCTGCTTCCACTTTTGTCTTGAGCCATAAAAGTTGCGCACAAGCGTGACAAGCATTTCTTTTGTAATAACTTTGCTAAACGTTTGTTCGATTTGCTATGGTTGCAGGGTCTATCTGTACTCTTCACGCAAAAGGACGTTTTATGCGCTTATTTATTGCCTTCTTCTTCTCCCTGATTCTTTCTCTCCCGACTCTGGCATCCGAAGAAAAATATTCTGAATCAGATCTATTAGATAGACCGTTAATGGAACGCTATATTTTAGATGAACTTAAATCCTTACGTCAGGATTACCAAAGCCTTGAAAAACGAATGATCACCGAGATCACCGATCGTGAATTAACGGTGGCGGATAAATCGCTGAACTACGCAAATGTGACGGTAACGTACTTCTTCTACATCATCGCGGGCGTGGCATCATTGATCGCCTTTGTAGGTTGGCAGTCGCTGCGCGAGTTTAAGCACAACACAAAAGAAATGGCGGACAAGCGATTGGAAAAAATCGCTCAAGAATATGAAAAGAAATTTGTTGCGCTGGAACGAGATTTAAAACGCAAAACTCGCATCATCAGTGAAAACAACAAAGAGATTGAAAAGATCAACGAAATCCACAACTTGTGGTTACGTGCTCAAAGTTCGCAAACGCCGGAACAGCGTATTGAGATTTATGACGAAATCTTGGTAATTCGACCTGGTGACCTTGAAGCATTGACTTACAAAGCCGATGCGGCCATGGAAATCAACGAATACCATTGGGCGCTAAGCATATGTAACCGAGTGCTCGAGGTAGATTACACCAATGGCCCTGCGCTTTACCAACGCGCTTGTGCGTACTCTCGATTAGGGATTGAGGAACAAGCGATTGAAGATCTGGAACGCGCCATTGACTACAGCCCTTCAATTCGCGATTTGTTGGCAGAAGAACGCGATCTTGAATTGCTGCACGGTAACGAGCGATTCGAGAAGCTGTTGCAGCTGAACAATAACAACGAATAACGGAACCTACAACATGAGCAGCCACTTTAATCTTGAAGATGCCAGCCAAGTGTTGGTTGGCGCTTTTGCCCTTGCTGTGCCTATCTCTTTTTCGGAAGAAGCATGGCGATTGGGTGAAAGCTTACCCATGATAAACCTGCTCATGTTGTTAAGCCTTTCTGTGATTTTTCTCAGCTTTTTCGCTTATCAAAGCGTATTTCAAAGCCACATTAGAAAACGCATTCCCATCTTTGTATTTCGCGTTGTGATCGCCTATTCCATCGCCGCTATCGTGGTGGCTTTGGTGCTATTTTGTCTCGACAAGTTGCCACTCTTTACTGACCCGATCGTTGCGATAAAACGCGTTATCGTCATCACAATGCCAGCGTCGATGGGCGCGATTGTGGTGGACAGTTTCGACAAAGAATAACGCTTACGCCTCTTCTTCTAAGGTCAAATTAGAACCTGAGTGATCTTTGCCTAACACATCTTCTGGGTTTCGCAGTGCGCAAGTTTCTAACGACAAACATCCGCAGCCAATGCATCCACCCAAATCGTTTTGCAAGGCTTTGAGCTTTTGAATCTTTTGTTCTAACTGTACATGCCAATGGCTTGCCATGACTTCCCATTGCTCTTTGTTCGGAGCTTGATGTTTCGGCAGCTCATCTAGCGCATGTTTGATTTCTTCTAACGATAACCCAACTTGCTGAGCCGCTTTAATCACCGCGACACGGCGCAAAACGCTACGGTGGTAGCGGCGCTGATTGCCTTGATTTCTCCAACTCGAAATCAGTCCTTTTTGTTCATAAAAATGCAGGGCAGAGACTTTCACTCCGGAACGTTTTGCCACTTCTCCTACGCTGATTTCCATCCTTGACTTCCCGTGTTTCTATTTTGTTAAAAAAAAGCTTTACCTCAAGTTTACTTGAGGTTCTAAAGTTACACCATCTTAAATAACGCTAAACCCAGACGGTCTCGAAATATTGCGTTCAGGACGCATAACTTGGTTGACAAACACAGCACCGCTAGAAGCCAACGTTTGAAATCCATTGGGAATTTGAGGCAAACATAATGAAAAATAAAACTCAGCCGTACTTAGCAGGCCGCTTCTTCGACAGTATATCCTCTGGCTTGTTCATGATGGCACTGCCATGGGTCATGCTTTCCGAGCCCAAAATGGGCACATTCGTCGCTTTAGTTTCTCTGAGCTGCACCGCGATTTCTTTTCTGACAACGCCTTTCTTTTCCACTTTAGTGGACCGACACTCACGAAAAGCACTCCTCGTGCTCAATCAATGGATTCAATCGGGCATGGCTTTGGTGGTGTTCATTGCTTATTGGTTAGGGTTTGAGTCCCATTGGCTGTTGGCTTTTGCGCAATTGGTGTATTGGGTTTCGAGTAACTTTGCATGGACGACCAACAACGCCTTCACTCAAGAAAATTATCAGCATCACGAATACGCAAAAATTTCGGGGCAGCAAGAAATTGTAATGCAATCCACGACCCTCGGCGCTGGTGCGTTGGGTATTGTTTTGCTTGAAATGTGGGGCATGAAAGAGTTTGCTTTGTTTGCGGCCAGCGCTTCCGCTTTAGCGGCGATGTTCTATATTCTGACGCCTTATACCCAACAATTAAGGGCATCAAAATCCGTTGCTTTCATCGCACAACTCAAAGAGAGCAAACAAATATTCCGTCTCGAACCCCGCTTTTATGGCTTTATTCTGCTCTCTTGCCTCTCTTATCCAGCATTGACGTATTTGAGCAAATTGGTGCCGATTTGGTTTTCTGAACAAGGCATCTCTGGCGATTGGTTTGCAGGGTTCAACATCAGTTTTGGTCTCGGCTCGTTACTAACAGGTTTCATTGTCACCAAAGTGCTGAGTCGCGCCTCCCATAGCCACATTATGTTTGCTTCGATGGTCATGGTATCTCTAGCGTTTATCGGAATGAGTTTTGCGATAAGCCCGCTGACCATCTTATTGTTTACGGCGCTGTTTGGTGTGTTTAACGCGCTAAATCGCATTGCGAGAGTCAACTGGATGCATCACACCGCAGCGGTTCATCAACGAGGTCGCGTCGATGGCGGCATCAGCATGTTTGCCACCACCATTCAATCTCTCAGTTACGTGTTAATCGCGATGTTGAGTCATTACGAGCTAACACAATACGGTTTTGCAATAGCAGCTGTTGTCATGGTGTTAGCAGTGGTTTTGATGGGATTACTCAGCCGAGACGTCGAGCCGTTTAACGACCTGCCCCTTCATGCAGCAGCAAAGTGAAGCATAGAAATTGAGAAGTTGAGAAATTGAAAAAGCGAGATAAGAAGGCAACCAACATCCTCTTCCTATTTTTTACGCCAGCACTTTTGCCTCTATCGCTCATCAGCAAGGTTGGGTATTCTGAGGTGACCAATATGAGCAGAGGGAAATCGTCGTGAACTTAAGACAATTGGAAGTCTTTTACGCCATTATGCAAGCAGGAACGGTGTCTGGTGCTGCTCGCTTACTGCACGTTTCCCAGCCCAATGTCACTCGGGTTCTCGCCCATACAGAGCAACAACTGGGCTTCGCTTTATTTGAACGCGTAAAAGGTCGTCTCGTTCCCACTCAAGAAGCCAAAGCCTTATTGCCAGAGGCAGAAAAAGTCTATCAACAACTCGGACAATTTCGCTCTCTGACCAACAAAGTCAAACAGGGAACTCAACATTTACGAGTCGGTGCCCCGCCTGTTTTGGCCGCGCACTTGTTAGCACCGACTGTCGCGTTGTTGTCGAAAGAGCACGGCATCTCCTTTGAGCTCTTAACGGCCAATCGCGATGAGCTGTGCTCAGGATTACTGAAACATGAATTGGATCTCGCCATTGCGTTCGGTGAAGAAACACCACCAGCGATCATGGGGCACGTGTTATTGAAAGAAAACTTGGCGCTAATCGCCCCTAAAAGCGCAGTGATACTCGAAGAAAAAACCGTCATTTTAGAAGAACTCATCAGTCACGATTTACCTATTATCGGTTTAGATAGCCGAGATCCTCTGGGCTTATTGCTGCATCAAACCTTATCGGCGCGTGACGAGCATTATCAACATGCCATCACTGTACGCAGCTACTCCGCGGCGGCTGAACTGGTGAAACACCAAGCAGGGTTCGCCATTGTAGACCCATGGACCACAAAACAATATCGCCAAGATGATGCCGTATCCGTGCATGCTTTGGAGCCAAACATGTCCTTCTCTGTCTCTATGTTATTCGCAGAGCACACACCTCAATCCATTGCGACAAAGCAATTTATCACCGCCCTAAAACAACAGATGGTTTAAAGGTATAACTTGAAGTTATACCTGCCTAACAAATAAGCATTCGGTTTCTTAATTCAGTCTGGCTACATTAATGAGCAATAACGATGACGAAGGGAACCATCATGCAAATTGCTCAACCTTACCTACTCTTTCTTGGCGATGTAACCGATCCACTCGCAGCAAAAACCGCGCGTGGCATTTACCAGTGGCGACCTGAGATTTGTCTTGGCCAAATCCGCCTGACGCCAGAAACCGTATCGCTTGGTTTAACCAACATGACACTACAACAAGCGCAGCAGCAAGGAGCAAAAACGCTGGTGCTTGGCACAGCAAACCCCGGAGGCGTCATTCCCGAAGCTTGGCAAGCAACCTTACTTGAAGCGGCAGAAATGGGATTTGAAATTGCATCGGGCATGCACCAACGTTTGGCGGAGTTTGCTCCTCTTGCCGATCTAGAACAACGTGGATTAACCAAACTGTATGATGTTCGCCATTATGATGCCCCGCTCAAGGTCGGCAATGGCAAAGCTCGCGCAGGCAAGCGAGTACTTACTGTAGGAACAGATTGCTCCGTTGGCAAAATGTACTCTGCCCTCGCCATTGAACACGCATTAAAGCGTAAAAACTGTCGCGCAGAGTTCAAAGCAACAGGTCAAACCGGAATTCTCATCGCAGGCTGTGGCATTTCAATTGATGCCGTAGTTGCCGATTTTATCTCCGGCGCAGTAGAAGCGATCAGCCCCGACTTCACTGACCACGATTGGGACATCATCGAAGGGCAAGGTTCGTTATTTAACCCTTCGTTTGCTGGCGTAAGTTTGGGCTTACTTCACGGCGCACAAGCGGACGCTCTGGTACTGTGCCATGAGATTGGTCGCCCGCACATCCGCAACTTACCACATGCGAGCTTGCCAACCATTGAACAAACGATAGAAGCGAATCTGGCCGCTACTCGCCTAACAAATCCTAAAGCTCAATTAGTGGGTATTTGCTTAAACACTTCGGCGATCAGCGAAGAAGATGCGGCGCAGTTATGCCAGGATTGGTGCGACACATATCAGGTGCCCGTCACCGACCCTGTGCGTTTTGGCGTTGATGCGGTTGCAGATAAGATCCTTACTATTTAGGAAACATTTACGGTTTATAAAATAACTGCGGTTTAGGGAAAACTAGTGAGATGAAAATTCATGTAGAACCCGTCACGATTGCTATGGCGACACCATTTCGCATCTCTCGCGGCAGTCGGACAGAGTGCCACGTAGTCCGCGTGACAATTGAACATCGAGGCATGATCGCCCAAGGAGAATGCACGCCATACCCTCGTTATGGTGAATCGGTTGAATCGGTAATTAAGGCGATTTCTCACGCCGCGCAAGAACTGCAAAGTTTGTACGCCAAAGGTGACGCTGATGTGATGGCTCTCAAAAGCCAGCTTCAATCGTTATTGCCCGCAGGAGCGGCAAGAAATGCATTGGATTGCGCCCTTTGGCATCTTCACGCGCTTTTGAGCCACAAGCAGCAGGTTCACGACCTCTTTACGTTACCCGAGGCGATTGTGACGGCGATGACGGTTTCTATCGACACGCCGCAAGCGATGGCCAAACAGGCGCAAGCTTACCTTAGTCAAGGCGCAAAACTGCTTAAGGTAAAACTGGATGGTGAAAACGTGATTGAGCGCGTTGCAGCAGTACGCGATGCCGCGCCGCACGCGCAAATTGTTTTAGATGCGAATGAAGCATGGCAAAACCTCGACCTCGCTACGGTATTTGCTCAACTCGAACCGTTTAATATCACCATGATCGAGCAACCGTTGCCACAAGACTGCGACGACGTACTCACCAGCATTCCGCACCCCATTCCACTTTGCGCCGATGAAAGTTGTCACACCAGAGAGCAATTGCATCAACTGGTTGGAAAATATGAAATGGTGAACATTAAGCTAGATAAAACAGGCGGGCTCAGTGAAGCATTATTGCTGGCCGACGATGCAAAAAAACTCGGTTTTAGCCTCATGTCCGGTTGTATGTTGGGGACGTCGCTTGCGATGCGTGCTGCGTTACCCATTGCTGCTCAGGCAAGCGTTGTCGATCTTGATGGCCCGGTGTTGCTCGGACAAGATGTAACGCCGAGCTTAGTTTATCGCGACGGCGAAATCGTTCTTTCCAAATAGCCTAAACAATCCAGAGGTTTTGATCGAAAAGTCAGAACCTCTGAGTTTATGATCTCGATTAAAAAACAATCAGCCCCATCATGAAATAAGTCACATAAATTATACGGTTATTACGGCATGCTAAGATTACAGTAGTCCAAGAAGGTGGTCTTATGCATCGAGTCATCCGGAAAATGACATGGAAGACGAATAGGCGGTAATCCCGCCCTACTCCAATGCTGTGCGTGGGTTTCTATAGCAACCCACTTCCTAGCAATTCGTAGGTTTTTCACGCCATCTTGCAAGGAGGCTCTATGCCTATCAACAAAATACGCAATATCGCTTTTGTCGGCCAAACCGGGACCGGTAAAACCACGCTGATAGAAAAACTGCTCTTCACCTGCGATGCCACGCACCATTTAGGCAGCGTAGAAAAAGGCGATACCGTTACCGACTTCGACCCTCAATCCATCCAATATCAACACAGTATTGAAGCAACGCCAGTCGCACTGCGCTGGAATAAACACCGGCTCAATATCATCGACACTCCGGGACAAAACGAGTTACTTGGCCGTACGATCAGCGTTTTTCCTGCCGTTGAAACATCCGCCCTTGTCATCGACCCTCAAACACCACTAAACCAAACTTCCGATCGCCTATTCACCTTTGCAAAAGAGCAGCAAAAATGTCAGATGATCATCATCAATAAGCTCGATAACCACGGTAATCAGTTAGAAAGATTGATGGGGAACATCGTTGAGCATTTTGGGGACCACTGCTTGCCGATCAACTTACCTTCGGCTGACGGGGAATCTGTAGTTGACTGCTATTTCGAACCAGAATTGGGACGAGAAACCTTACTTGCAACGGTAGATGAAGCTCATGAGACCTTAATTGACCAAGTTATCGAAGTCGATGAAGAACTGATGGAACTGTATCTGGAACAAGGCTCCGAACTCACCGCAGAGCAACTGCATGATCCGTTTGAAGAAGCACTGAGAACTGGACATGTGATTCCGGTCTGTTTTGTCTCAGCACAAACCGGGGCGGGCGTCGAGCTGCTGCTACGTACCTTGTCGGAGATCATGCCCATGCCAAACGAGGGTAACCCTCCTCTACTGGAAAAGAACGGCAAAAAAATCAAAGTAAATTGCGAAACCTTAGAACACACCGTCGCACACGTGTACAAAGTCAGCGTCGACCCATACATGGGTAAACTTGCCTACTTACGTGTGTATCAGGGTGAAATCAATGCAGGCAGCCAGCTTTATATTGGCGAAAGCAACAAGGCATTTAAAGTTGGGCACTTATATCAACTGCAGGGCAAAGATAGAACCGAGATCCCTCGCGCGCTAGCAGGCGACTTCTGCGTTTTAGCCAAAGTGGATGATCTCGAATTCGATTCAATCGTTCATGACTCTCACGAAGAAGATGGTGTTCAACTCAAAACGTTGGATCTTCCTGACTCCATGTATTCTTTGTGCTTGAAGCCTCTTAAGCGTGGAGATGAGCAAAAATTAGGAGATGTGCTGAATAAAATCGCCAGTGAAGATCCTTCGCTGCGCATCGAACATCGCGCTCGCACCAACGAAACCATCATCAGCGGACAAGGGGAGTTTCACCTCAAAGTCGCATTAGAAAAGATGGCGAACGTGTACAAACTGGACGTCGAAACCTGCCAACCAAGCGTCGAATATTTTGAAACCATCACCAAACCTGCCGAAGGGCATTATCGACACAAAAAACAAAGTGGCGGTGCAGGCCAGTTTGGTGAAGTGCAATTGAAGGTTCGTCCACTCGAGCGTGGCGCCGGATTTAAGTTCATCAACAAAGTGGTGGGTGGCGCCATTCCAACCGCGCTCATTCCTGCTGTTGAAAAAGGTATTTTGCAAGCGTTAGAGGAAGGCGCGATTTCTGGCAACCCAATTAAGGATGTGGAAGTCACCGTTTATGACGGTAAATATCACTCCGTCGATTCGAAAGAAATTGCATTTGTCATCGCAGGTAAGAAAGCCTTTTTAGATGCGATTAACAACGCCGATCCTATTGTGCTAGAACCCATTGTCCAGATGGAACTGCACATCCCAACCGCGAACGTTGGCGATGTTTCTGGTGATTTATCTGGAAACCGAGGCTTGATCGAAGGCACCGAGCCAATCGACAGCAGCTTCACCTTACTCAGAGCCAAGTCACCAGTAAACGAGCTGCAAGATTACGCTCGTCGATTACGCTCCATCACTGGTGGTGAAGGCAGCTTTAGTATGACCTTAAGCCATTACGAGCCCGCGCCACCAGCAGTGCAGAAACAAGTCTGCCAAGGCAGTACACAACAAGGTTAACTCCCTACGATTCAAATCAATCATATAAATAAAAAAGCGCCCTCATTTTGAGGGCGCTTTTAGGTAAAAGAAAAATTATTTATCGAGAGACAAACCTATCTGACTGATTTTGCTTTCAAACTCTTCGATGCTGTTCGCTTTGTAAGTCGGAGCACCGTTAAAGTAGCGCGGTTTCTCTGGCAGCATCGCATTTTTCAGCTCTTGTTCTTGGTCGATATTGTCATGGTAAACCGTTACACGATTTGGAATATCCTGCTTCATTACAGCCATTGTGGTTCTCCTTTATTAAGACGAATAGTAAGCGTAGAACGAATTTATCGGAGTACAGGCGTAACTGTGTAAAATTTAGACACTCACAGCAAAATCATATTTAAACAGTTGCATTTAATGTTTTTGAGGCACTTTGTCATGGCTATTGGCAAACGTGAGTGCAGCGATTAAGGTGAGCTCTCTCTACATGAAGACAGGAAGTCCGGTGTCACAACAAGAACTCAACCAAATGGGCAGTGCAAAAGTTTTTCTCATCGAAAAAGATGGCGTCCAAGTAATAGAAAAACGTAACCCTACTCAAATAGAAGTGGCGTTTTATCAACGCTATGCCGAACAGTTTAACGCGCTTGGAATACACGTACCGCGCTTGATTCAATTCGACGACCAGAAAAACGTTCTGCACATTGAATACGTTCCCCACGCAGTCGAGCAAGCATTCTTACTTGAAGATGGTCGAGTCATTGAACAACTCGTCAAACTGCACCAACTTCCACCAACATCAGATGGTATTTATCACCGCCACCAGTGGACACCACAAGCGACTCAACAAGCACTCGCTACACTTGAACTGGGCTCAGAGACAGAACAGTTCTTCCACAACCTCCAACAACGATCGGCGCACCTTTTCGATGGACAGAACTTGATCTCCGGAGACTCGAATGCTGGAAACTGGGGACAGCGCGAAAATGGCGAGCTAGTGCTGTTCGACTGGGAACGCTTTTCTACAGGGCATGTCGCGATAGATTTAGCGCCGCTCATCGAAGGCATGGGCACATTTGATGATTACTTGAAGGTGGCAGGCAGGTATATAAAGTGCGCCGAGAAAGGTGAAACAACAGAATTGGCGCTCGATATAGGATTAGCAAAAGCGTGGATCGTCGTCGAGGTAGTCAACATACTGGTCTCCAGAAAAAATCCGCAGACCAGCAAATATTTGGACTGGTTTCGACAAACCTTGCCGCAATGGGCCAAAAGCCTTAGCGCTCAGGTGATGAGTTAGGCTCTGAGATTTGATACAAGTGACGCTCAGGCTCTGCGCACGTGGTTTCGCAGTTACATACTTTATCAACACCAACGTTGTTTAAACCGCCGCAACTTCCTTGAATACGCTTGTTATGAAAGATAACCCCAAGTGACATCAACAAAATAATCGCGAGAAAACCAAGAAAGGTAAACAACCAAACCATACTAACCTGCCTTTTTAATCGACGCCTTTACGCTAAGTATAGCTGGGCTCGATTTTGCGGCGAATAATGCAGCAGCCTGTTTGGGACGTGCTAGCAACGAGGGTTTGGCTTTTTTACCGCCGCAGCCACATGATCCGCATCCACCTTTTTTCTGATGATTGGTTGATGGACGACCTTGCGATGCGTCTGTCAGTGGCTCTCTCGGAACGGCAAGTACATCTTCCAATGAGCTGCGCGTTGAAAGTCTGAACACTTGTTTGCCACTGTGCAAAAGCTTTTCTAATGCGCGCTCGCCGATGTTGCGCACCAGCACAGCTTCTACATTGTAGTCTTGTAAAGATTGGATAAGCTGGGACTTCGCTTTGCAGCCAGCTTGGGGCATTGCAGCGATGTTTGCTAGGTTTTTAAGCATTCCGTCAGTATCAGAATAAATAGCGATGTAAGGCGCTTTGACAAAATGGTTTGCCACCCGCTCACCATCATTAGGAATAGCATAAATCATAAGTTTGACTCCTCATTCGGAAAAACTAATGCATGACCTTCAACTAAACTTTTTGCGACCTTGAACCGCGCACTTTTTACTGTGTTGCCAAAAGTTTGTCTAGATATGCCCATTTGATCTGCGGCTTGTTGTTGGCTGAGTCCCTCTAAATCAGCCAAGCGCAGTGCTTCAAGTTCTTCTGGCAATATGGCGACTTGCTCCAACTGATGGAATGGCACGCCATTGGGCTTGAAACAATGGTGCGCTGCACGGCCGCATATTCTTCTTTCTATTTTTGGTCTTGCCATTATCGTCCCTCTCAAACACTGTGCTACGTTACGCCCAAATTATGGCATATGCCAATAACATTTTTAGCATATGCTAATAATCTAAGTTTGCAAAAATCGTATTTAATAAGATGCTGGCTGTTTTCACACCACAACGCATCTTCAATTGCCACTTGCTTAAAGCCAGCTCAATACTCAGTCCTACAATTCAAGCATTTACATGCGTTTGATGATTCTGACTACTTTGTCTCCAAGTCATGGCGCGACGCTTGGATAGCGCCAAAAACACCGGTTTTATTGACACAGATAGATCATTCTATTGCTTTGTTATGACGTAAACGTCGGAAACAGGGCTAATATTAACGGCATACAAAATCTTGATTTAAAGAGGGATAAAATGAAAAAGACAATGTTGGCATTAACTGGTGCGGTAATTATTCTTGCAGGCTGTCAAGACGAGAAACCAGTAGAAACAAGTGCAGTTGAAACTCCTCAAGCAGTAGAAATGGAAGTCACTGACACTGAACTGCCTGTCGATGCAGTACCAGTGGAAGAAGAACAAGTGATCACCACAGAAACGTTTGTAGACTCAGAGCACAACGCGAAAAACGCGCTAGATTGGAATGGCGTTTACAAAGGCACACTACCATGTGCTGATTGCGCAGGCATCGACGTAACTCTGACGCTAAATCAAGATGGCAGCTACGTGCTTGAGCAAAACTACCAAGACAAAGAAGATGGCAAGTTCAAATCAGAAGGCCACTTCACATGGGATGAAAACGGCAGCATCGTAACGCTGACCGACGAAGACGCACCAAACCAATACTTCGTAGGCGAGAACATGCTTATGATGCTAGACATGAACGGTGAGAAAGCAACTGGCGAATTAGCTTCGTTTTACAACCTAACAAAGCAACAATAATCGTCACTCTGACCTGATAGATGTTGAAAACCGAGCCTCCCCAAGCTCGGTTTTTTTGTCCTCCTCAACCTTCCCTTCCCCCAACCATACTGTTTTGTCATTAAGCAAAAAGCGAAATCACCGAAAGCCATACATTTCCATACGCTTTGCTGATAGAGGCTTACAACACCATTTTGTACACTGTTCAAAATAAAATAAACGGTACAGGAAATACAAATGAACAAGACACTTATCGCACTACTAACTTTGGCAGCAGCTGGCACCGCAACGGCAGGTGACACATACATCCGTAACGGCAACATCTACAACAACCAAGGTGGTTGGATTGCGGAAGTGGGCGTAGCTCAAGGTAGTGATCTATTTAAAGATCAAAAACACAATACTGCACCAATCCTAAACGGTGGTTACCACGGTGAAGACTTCAACGCAGATTTAGGCGGCATCAACTACCGCTTCTTGGGTGAAACCAACGATCTGATCAACATGAGCGCATACGTGGTAGGCAGCGGCATTATTCGTGATGGCGATGTAGCAAAGAGCTTGAAAGGCACACAAAAACGTCGTTTAGCGGTTGATTTAGGTCTAAATACCGATTTCACTCTAGATGAGCACAACGTCATCTCGACATACCTACAACACGACATCAGCGGCGCATACAAAGGTTACTTAGCGGGCGCGACGTACTTCCACATCATGAACTTCGGTAGTGTTGATTTTGTTCCTTTTGCTAACCTAACTTATCAAAGTGAAGACTACGTAGATTACTACTTTGGCATCAAAGATCGTGAAGCGACGGCAAACCGCAAAGCATACAAAGGTGATGCAACGGTAAGCTACGGTCTGGGCTACAAGCTGGTTATGCCAATTAATGACAAGTGGCAAATTAACCAAACAACTCAATACACTCGCCTAGGCAGTGGTATCAGTGATTCATCTGTTGTAGACAGCGCAAACCAATGGGTTGTTGGCGCAAGCGTGTCTTACAACTTCTAACTCAGATTTTAATTTAAAATCTGAAAAAGCCATCGTACTGATGGCTTTTTTGCTTTCTAGAATATGATGATGCGATTGCCATCAAACGGGCTAACTACTGTGAGCAAGCCAAAGTCGGTGTAAGTCGCTGTAGCCTGTATTCTTAACTTGCACGCCCCGAACTTGTTGGGTTTTTGTCACTTCTTCGTAGCCAATGAACAAAGGCAAATAGACATATTGCCCGCGCAGCGCTTCTTCAATACCCAGCAAATGAGAAATCGGTTGTTCATAGGCAATGGCTTCTTGAAGCTGCTCGCGGTGACGCTCCATCTGGTTTTGTTCGAAACTAAAACGTAAGCCAGTCGCCACCGATAGCCATTCAAATACCCCATATTCAAATGGCGCTTCCATGACCTCTTCAATGAACAATAAATCCGCCAAGTGTGAAACTGACTCGGGAAAACTAATGTCTTCCACTTTGATGACCTCTAACTCTAGCCCCGTGCTACGAATCACCTCATGCAACCATTCAGAATGTCGCATCAGGCTCGGGATAGTCCATATCGGTTCAGCAAGCACGACTTTGCCTTGTAGCGTTGGCGCTGTCTCAGCGCTACAACTAGGCTCAAGAGGCGATAACTGAATACTGTCGACGGCACTTTGTGGCTCATGGTGCCGCTTTTGCTGATTAATATAGTTGGCAAGCTGGAGCCACTCTTGTTTCGTCAGTTGCGAATCTTGCCTCTCACGATAGGTGAGATAGGAAAGTGCGCTGATTTTTTCAATCTCAACATGGTCTGAAACTTGATTGAAACTCAGCATATTCAAGTTTTGAACATCGCCGTGAGAAAGCGTAATTTGATCCAAAAGCGCGCGTGCAGAAAAATACTCTTTGTGCGCTTGCAGCGTGATGCTCTCTTTGTTCCAACTGCTGATTCGAAATGGCCCAGTGCCGATATGATATGAATAACCCGAGCCAAAAGAGGCCGTGTCTCGACACAATATTGAGGCATGTGGCGTGGCTAACATGTACGGAAAGAATTGGTTTGCGCGTTTGAGCACTATCTTCAAGCAGTTCGGTGTTTCGGCTGTAACGGTTTCAATGCATTGCCAAAGCTCATAAACCGGCCCTTTAATTTGCTTGAGTCTTTCTAAACTCCAAACCACGTCGTCTATGCTCAGAAGCTCACCATCATGACGAAAAATGCCTGGCCTTAACCATAACGTCATGACGTTTTCTTCCATTTTCCATTCATGCGCTAAAGCGGGCTCGATGCCACCATTGGAGTTTTGTGTTAGCAGCCCATCATAAACACTTTTGACTACGTGTAATTCGGTATGACGGAAGGTTTCTGCGGGATCGATATTTGAAACCCACGGATAAGAAGAAATAAGAATGGCGTTTTTAGACTCATTCAGCTCGTTCACTTTTTCTGATGCAATCGTAAGCGAACGAACTGCCGTTTGACCGAACCAGTCGATAAGCTTTGTTATCGAATTCATTCTGCCCCTAGCAAGCTCTTCCACCAAAAACTCGGTCATCGCTTGTTGCAAAGTAATGGTGATACTCAAGCGGCTTGGGTTGCTTCGCCCAATCGCCGGTTGCCAATCCACCCAACCGTAAGCCGCCAGCTTTTTCATCACAATGGAAACGTTACGTCTGGACGTGCAAATCACAGATTCGAGTTCACTAAGCGTCACTAAATGATGCTTATGCGGTTCAAAATGTTTGAGCAGAAAATCTAAATATCTAAGATTTACATCGTTCACAGTGCTTCCTGAGCGTTTTTCTAAAAACCAAAAATAACACAGGAAGCTTAGTGACCAAACTTCCTGTGTCATATCTATATGAATTCAAACTGAGGGCTTAACTGAACAAACAACAGCACACCGCTTGGGTTAAGCCCAAAGAACTTGAATAAAAATGCTTAGAAACGGTAGCTCATACCGACAGAGAACGCGCTGATTTCAGCTTCAACGGTGACTTTTTCACTGCCGAGTTTCGCTACGTCTAACTCAGGTTTCATGTATTCCCATTCAACCTGTAGTGCTAGATTTTTTGTGATCGCGAACTCAGCACCTAAGCCGTAAAGTCCGGTTACTGTCGTTTCAGAAAACGTCGTGTGGCCTTCGTCACCAGTTAGCACAGAATTGCTTACTTTAAATTCCGCGTTGAAGTAAGAAAGACCCGCTTTCGCGAAAAGATTGAAACGGTCACCGATTGGCAGCGTTAATTTAGGTTGGATAGCCAAAAACTTCATATCACCAACGGTAACGACGGAGCCGTCTAGAGCGTCGTAACCACCGATCGCACCTTCAAGAGAGATGTACTCGTTGAATGTGTAACCACCAAAAACTTTGCCAGACAGACTTTCGTTGTCTTTAACTTCAAGTTTCTCGCTTGCGTTGTAGGTATTTGATTTGATTGAACCACTGATATCATCAAACGTTGCTTTACCGATCGATGCACCAATGTAAGGAGCGGCGTTTGCCATAGAACAAGTTGCTAGAAGGGCTGCTGTTAGCCATGTTTTCTTTAACATTGTATTTCACTGCCTGTTTTATTATTGAGTTTGTGTATCGCCCTTCCTTAAGCATGTCGCGTTATCCATCTCGCTTGGCGTTAAACCGAGCGAGATGTTAGTGAATAAAAACTCAATAAAACACGAAATAATTAGACACAACTTTTCTATTTTCCTTCTTAATTAAGAATATTTAATCTTAATTACAGACACTGTTGCTTTAACCAGTTGGTCAGTTTGACGATCTCGGCCTGCTTTGCTCGGTTCTTCTTGTGCACAAAATAAAAACTGTCGCCGGTTTCTAAACCATGAGATGGGATGTAAACCAAGTCTTGTGCTTTATCTCGCTCGTTCAACATGAAGTCATTGGCAAACGCGATGCCTTGATCGTACCTTGCAGCCTCGATCGCCAAGAGCATGTGGCTAAAATGCTGAACATCGACATCATTTGGTAACGTGTAACCGCCCGCTTTGCACCATTCGGCCCAATCTTTCCCTCGTTCACGATAAATAGAATCTGTCGAGAGAATGGGATATTGCCACAGTGCGTCGGGGATAGATTGGTCTTGGATTTCTTTCCAAATTTTATGGCTACAAACTGGGTACAGCGTTTCAGCATAAAGCTTAACCGCCATATAGTTTCGTTTCGGTTTTTGCACAGTAATAAAGCAGTCGCCCACGCTGTCCGTTTGCTCTGGATCGCCCGCGACCATATTGAGTGTTAGGTCGATTTCAGGATACAAGCGCTTAAAGTCTGCCAAACGTGGGATCAACCACTTCACCGCCAACGAGCTGTAAATCGCTAGCCGAATACTGCCTTTATCCCCTTCTCTCACCTTTTGGCTCGCCATCGCAATTGAACTAATAGCCGGGCTGATGTCTTCTAAATACCGCGCGCCCGTATCCGATAGTGAAAGCTTGCGACCTTGGCGAATAAAAAGCGATTCGCCCAAATAATCTTCAAGTAAACGAATCTGATGGCTCACCGCACTTTGCGTCACATTAAGCTCCTCGGCAGCAAGGGAGAAACTCAGATTTCTCGCAACAACTTCAAAACAGTGAACCGCTCGCAATGGTGGCAATTTCATTATCTAAAAATCTCATACTTAAACTAATAAATATCACTTCACTTCATCCTATGACATCACCTAATCTTTGGCAAAGAATGAGGAGAAAAATGTGAAAGTCACATCTGTCGGGGCAGCAATGCTGCTATTAATTGTCGGGAATCTTATTGCGGTGCTTTCGGACTCTTTGATCAAAAGTGTCGCGAATGAAGTGCCGATGTTTCAGTTTGTCTTTTTTCGACAAATATCAGCGGTTATGTTCCTCCTTCCTGTTTGTTTGTTAGCAAAACAAACCAACTTTATGGAAGGATTTAAATGGCATGCGGTTCGTGCTCACGTGTGGCTGTTGGGCGCGGTATTTATGGTCATGGCGATCTCATCTTTGCCGCTCGCAACTGCGAACGCTATCTTTTATGCCGCGCCATTGATCATGCTCCCTCTCGCTGCGATTTTTTTCGGTGAACAGCTATCTAAACAATCGGTCGCTGCGGCGGTAATGGGATTTGCAGGGGTCTTGGTGATTATTCGCCCAGATCAAATTGATTGGGCAGCAATCTCAGCGTTTGTGGTCGCGTTAACGTTAGCCATTAACAATCTGTTGATTCGTAAGTTGCCAAAGAACCAATCAGTGATGCAAACCTTGCTGATGACCAACTTGGCCGGTATTCCGGTTGCGTTGCTGTTGGTGCTCATAGAGGATCAACCTTGGCAATGGGGTGCGTTCCCTGTCGCGGCAGGGTCAAGTTTGTTCATTATGATCTATGCGGCGACTTGTGTACTGGCGTACCGTTCTATCGATAGCAACAAAATCGCGAGTGCAGAATACAGCGGTTTGATTGGTGCGGTTGTCGTTGGCTTTATCTGGTTTGGTGAAATACCAGATATTTTCATGGCCATCGGTACGGTGATGATCGTGGTGCCACTGATCTGGCTATCGAAACGCGAGCGTCGCAAGCAGAAAGAACATGCTCAGCTTCAGGCTCAAAAGGAGCACGAGCAGCAACAAGCACACGTTGCTTAATAAAGCCTACAAAACAAAAACCGAGCTTTCTGTGCTCGGTTTTTTTGTTGGTATCGAGAATCGAATAAGCCGCTAGGTTGTTCTTACGTAGGCAACCACGTGAGATAAAAACTGCATGGCATAACGTTCATTGAATCGCATTCTATATTCGTGCTCGGCTTCAGAAACAAAACGCCAGTCTTCACCAAAATACGCTTTGATGTCATCGACTGCTTCTGCCCGATCCTTAATATGCTTAGCATTCCATTGATATGTGCAGGAAACAACAAGTACGCCACCGATTTGCGTCGCTTGTTTCAACGCGTTAATAACTCTTAATGGCGATTCACACTGATCCAGCACGTTTAAACACACCACCAAGTCGTAAAACTTAGAGACGGTGTCTTTCTCTAACGGTTGATTAATCAACTCTAAATCGACGTGTGCACAATTTTGCACTAACTCTCGATTATCTACCTCAACAGTTTTGAACGTGTTGAGCCCATGAATATAAGTCAGCTCGACCTGTTGTTCTTCCACCAACAACTGTTTCAATCCATTCAACAACATACCTGACGGCTCAACAAGCGTTGCTTGTTTTAGGCTATCTAATCGCTGAACTAACTCATAATAGTTTCTACCTAACGCGGCGCCAACCTCAAGCAAAGCATGAGGCGGTTTTCCATTCTTCGATACCGCTTGAGTAATAAAATCCGCCACTTGCGAACAATGGGATGATTTAGCAAAAGAAAGTGGAACAAGTTTCGACTCACTGGTGATCGCATCAACCTGCTTATCTTCCACAAATTTATCGAACCATTGTGCCTCAAAATAACCCGCCAAACCTCGACTGTTTAGGTAAAAATCTTCCATGCTGATTCCGTGTGTACTTTCAAAGGTTCTATTGTATCGAGCAGAGAAATTTAAGCGGGTTCTAGCTACACATTCTTGCGAGCAAAAAAATGAAAATACGATGAATGCAAAAAAGCCCTTTCGTCTATCAGACCAAAGGGCTTGTCTTTATCACTCAATTCAAGCGTAGATTATTGTGGCAGAACCACTTTGCCATCTTGAATTGGGAAAGTTTTCGTCGCAGGTTTGCTTGCCATACGAACTGTGGTTGGTGCACCAGCCACTTCATACGTTACGTCGTAACCTACCACCTTCTCAGAAGTCGTGTATTCGGTGTGACACTGCTTCTTCGTGGTCGTAATTACATCGCCCTTCTGCACATTTTCTTGAATCTTACGACCCGTCAATGCGCCTGCGATCGTGCCTGCTGCGGTTGCGATGACTTTACCAGAGCCACCACCAATTTGGTTGCCTAGTGCTGCACCAGCTGCCGCGCCGCCTACCGTACCGATGATTTTGTTGTCATCTGTTGGCTCAACTTGCTGAGTCACTACCACATCTTTACATACTTGGTGAGGTTTTTTCACAGTTTCAGTGACCGCTTCCACCAAAGTAATGTTTGCTTGAGTTGGCGCTGGTGGCGTTTTGTCTTTACAGCCAGCTAGTACAGCAACAACTGCCGTTGCAATTGCGATAGATTTCATATTCATGATTTACATCCCAGTATGGTTTGCTTTGATGAACGGTATAGTAAATCGCGAAGAGAAATTCACATCAGGCGAAAACAAAGCCTCTGTCATTACGGAGTAAAAAAACGGTGTTTTATAAAGAGAGCGTCAGAACAATCTCAGCAAGAGGTTAATTGAGGCCAATTCACATCACTGAGGTTTATTGTTTTGCGCTATTCACTGTGGGAGGTGATGGCTTGCACTTGGGCAAAACCATCACTAAAGACATTTGAGTTACGCCAAACTCAAAAACAGCTCGTCGTCTGTGAGGTACTTATGACGATGGCTCAAATTGCGAACATGCATGAACATAAAATCCGGAAAACCAGGGGCGATGATGTTGTTTGGTTCCCAGCACACGCCGCCAACAAATACGTAGCGGCCTTGCTTCTCTTCATCATGCAGTTGATTGTTAACAACTGAAGATAACTCGGCGCGACACCCTTCTACCACACAGACGATTTGGCCTTTAAACAAGCCAATGACACGTCGCACGAGGTTCGCTTTAATACCGCATTTCCAGGCTTGGCGTGTTGCCATCTCATAGCCGTGTTTTCTTATCGCTTTCTTTTGCAAATGTACAACTAAATTCATTTTTGACTCCTGATTCAAGCTATTACGTGAAGCCCAAAGTCATGAAAAAGCAGATAAACGCATAGATAAACTATGTGATCAGGCTAAGTGAGTGCTCTGCGAAAGAACACTTTCCACAATGCCGCAACGTTGGGAGTATCTATCAATCATAGTCTCTAGCGAGTCAAAAAACGCAAGGGAGCAAAGATTGATATAAGACTTACTATAACGAAATCACCCTCTTCGTTTACCGATATAAATTTATCGAAACGATAGAGGGTGATTATCAAGAAAGGAGCTAAAAAGCGTGGTGTTTACGCATCAATAAGGTAGTTCTGCCCTTCGCTTTCGAGGCGATCAATGAGCTTACGACATTCATTTAAATCAAGCGGTTGTTCAAAACGACGTTTAAGATTCATCAAAAAGAAAATGTCTTCACACATTGCCTTTTCTGGCTCGTCACTGATCTTGGCGACTGGAGAGCCATTACAAGTCACCATTTTAATCACGATGGAAAGCGGCTGATATGCCTCGCCTTGATCGTTAACGTAATTACCCATGTCATTTGCCAGCGACGTACCGATACCGAAGCTCACTTGCACACGGCCTTGGAAATGCTCACAAATGTCTAGCGCTTGCTCGAAGTTCAAACCATCCGTAAAGACTAGTGTCTTCGTCATCGGGTCGATGCCAAGCGACTCATAGTGCGCAATCATCTTTTCGCCCCAAGTGAATGGGCAACCGCTGTCGTGACGAACGCCAACGTACGCATTACTCAGCTCTTCATCGAAGTCTTTGAGAAATGCGTCGATGCCGATGGTATCCGTCAGTGCGATACCCAGTGCACCATTGAACATTTTTTGCCAACGTTGCAGGGCAATTTTCTGCGAATCACGCACGTTTACTAACGCTTGATGGCCCATAAACCACTCGTGAGCAACCGTGCCAATTGGGGTAAGATCTAACTCTCTCGCCAAATGGTAGTTACTGGTTCCCGTCAAGCATTGTGGCAATTCCTTGCTTAAGTACTCCAGCATGGTGCGCTGCGCTTGAAAAGAGAAACGGCGACGCGTCGACATATCTGCGAATTTGAAGTTAGTAATGTTGCGACGTTCTAGTTCGGCTTTCAAATAGCGAACTTTGTCTTCCAATACGGTTTGGAACTGCTCGAACGGGATATCTGACCAACGTTGACGGCTGCGAACTTCCGACACAATGCTCATGATGATGGTTTCGTACAGAATGGTTTCCTTCCACAAACCATTGATTGTAATGCGTAACTGGCTTGAGCCATCCGACATGGTTTTGTTATGGAAAGAGACATCGCTTTGCGGGTTAAAACGGAAGTGACGTAACGCTTCGACAAACTCGGGCTTTAGGTACGGCGCAACGCGCTTCATGTACGCAATTTCATCTTCAGTAAAGCGAACATCTTGAAGTTTAAGAACTTCTGCCTTTACCTCTGGCAGCAATTCCGACAGATCTTCTTCGCTACGCACGATGAATTTGTATGACACCATCGCATCAGGATAAAGTGCGGCAACGGCACTCATCATGTTTACTTTGTACACATCAAAGTCCAATGCACTTTGAATGATGCGATAAGAAAATAGTGTGGTCGTCATTCGGAGCCCTTCTACATGCCCTTCCGTGGGTATATAACTTTTTGTTACTAACTAATTTGCGTAAACAATAAACACCCATCTTTAGTTTGTCAACTTTTGTTACTAACCACTCTTTTTTATATGGTTTTTCCGTTTAAAAATTCAGCACTGATTGTGAATAAGTCAGATTTATAGGCATTGTTATGCTCAATCGATTTCGTTAACAGCGTCGACAATGTTTCTAACAACTCGTTACTTACCCATTGATTGACCACTTGTTATGCGCTAGATTACTTACAAATCAATATTAGGACCCAACCATGATCGTAACTGTCGACATTATTCCATTCAGGCTATCTGGCTGTGCCGATAAAGGATTGGAAGTGTTGCTGATTAAACGTTCAAATCCGAATCGGCCTTACCATGGTGTCTGGGCATTACCGGGCGGGTTTGTCTTTGATAAAGACTTGACCAGCGAAGGCGGACGTCCGGCAGATGAAAACTTTGAAGCGGCGCGCCGACGCATTTGCCGCGAGAAGATTCATACCTATCCTCGTCACTTCAGCGAAGCGTTTATCGACGGTGATCCTAAGCGCGATCCGGAAGATTGGAGCTTAAACATCACCCATTACGCATTAGTTGACCGCAACAACGTCGAGCAAATCAACAATGCTGGCGTGCCCGAGTGTCAGCTCAAATGGTTCCCATTGCAGGCGATCCTCAATGGAGAAGAAACTCTAGCGTTTGACCACCAAAAAACCATCGAAAAAGCATGGCAGAAACTGCGTGCTTCGATTGAGTACACATCAGTGCTGCTGTTCGCACTCGATAAAGAATTTTTGGTCGCAGACATCATTTCTGCATATCAAGAATTTGGCATCGACATCAGCCGCATGACTATAAAACGCCGTTTGATCGACTCAGGTGTGTTGAAGCCGACCAACAAAGTCGCGTCCACCAACAAAGGCAAAGGCGGTAAGCCAGCCATGGTGTACACGCTAACAAGCGATGAAGTGACCTTTTTTCAAAACTGTTTGCGTGGCTAAACGCAAGCAATCAGACAGACAAGGAGTCTGCCATGACTGTTCGAGTTAACTATCAAACTACAGCCGTGATCGACGTTGATCCAGAGAAAGGCTTTAGTGAGCTTTGTCCAGATGAATTACCTGTAGCAGGCGCATTGGACATCGTGCCGGAGCTACTAAAAAACCATGCGAAAGGTCGCTTGAAGCTAGTAAGCCGTGACTTGCACCCACCGAAAGCTGCTTGGGATGCAGAAACGCCCGCGAACATGCTAGAGCCTGTTGGCTTGCCAAATGTCGACGTAAAATGGAATCGCCACTGTGTGCTTGGCACAACAGGCGTAGAGCTTCTGGATGGATTACCTCCAGTGCTTGACTACGATTTCCAAGTTAATAAAGGGATGGATCCGGACGCACACCCTTACGGCATCTTCTTCCATGACGTGGCTGACACCAAAACTACGGGCGCAAATGAGTTTCTGAAATGCAATAAAATAGATACCGTCGTAGTTGGTGGACTAGCGCTCGATTTCTGCGTCAAGAAATCCGTTATGCAAGCGTTAGATCTCGGCTTTAAGGTGATTGTGAATCTAGCTGCAACTCGCGCCGTTCTGCCAGATACGGTCGACAGCGTGATCGCAGAGATGAAAGAAAAAGGCGCACTGTTTGTTGCAAATGCCGATGACATTATTGTTGAGCGCTTCGCGTAATTAACCGCTTTCCTTGTGTAAAAACGGCCCAGATTTCTGAGCCGTTTTTATTTGCTTATTTTGGGATCGCGTCTTACTCATCATTTGCTTGCTTGGTTTTTCTTGATCTGTTTTTGCTCTATTTATTCTGAAGAGATTTCAACACTTCCGACTGGCCATAAATCTCTGCAAACGTCTTCAAGTCGAGTCCGGCTTTGTTGCGCAAATCGGGCGAACATTCCGCTTGATACAAGTCTTTCGCTATACTAATTTCGCGCTTAATCAGCGCCCCCATCAGGGCCGTGTTACCACGCTTGTCTTGTAAACAGGCATTCGCTCCAGAGTCGAGCAGTAACCGTACCGTGTCTTTATTACCCTGATATGCCGCCACCATTAGCGCGGTGTAACTTTCATTGTTGCGTTGATCAATCGGGAAACCTTGCGATACAAAGGTTTCAACCACTTCATTGTTACCAATGCGCGCAGCATCAAAAAAGAGCTCTACTAAGGATTGATATTGAGTTTCGAGTTTATCTTGAGAGGCGAGCAAGCTAAAAGATAAACCCAAAGAAAATAGTACAGAGCTGAGCAAGAATACGTTTTTCATTCACCCATCCTCATTAAAAATGACAGAAAATGGCCTACGGGAGCCCTGATTTTCGGGCAGAAAAGAGCAGATACTTCTCCCGCAGGCCAAAACTTTACGCCTTACATCATCGCTTTGTTTTTCACTTGCGAGAGATTGGTATCGGTCGCTTCAGCAAGACGCGAACCGTATTCTTTGTCTGCACGATAGAAATAGCTCACCATCGTCGCTTTGATGTCTTTATCCATTACCTTATTCAGGTCGCCCGCTAGGTTACCAATCAGATCGCTTCTGTCTTGTTCATTCATGCTGCGGTACAATACGCCAGCTTGGTAAAAATCTCGTGGTTCACTGATCGCTTTTTGCTGAACCGTACCGACGAGCTTGGTTTCTACCGCTTTAAACTGATTGTCTTCAGCCAAGTTAAGCTTGCGGCTTGGTTCATAATTTACGTCCCCATTGCTCAGCTGCGCGTTATTGCTCAAACCATTTTGATTATGGTTACTAACAGACGTTAACGGACGGTTCACTGGCAGCTGGAACAAGTTCGCGCCTAAGCGGTAAAGCTGAGTGTCAGCGTACGCAAACAAACGGCCTTGCAACAAACGGTCTTCCGATGGCTCAATACCTGGGATCAAGTTTGAAGGTGCGAATGCCGACTGTTCGGTTTCTAAAAAGAAGTTTTCCGGCAGACGATTAAGCGTCATTGTGCCCACTTTGCGATCCGGTACATTCAACCACACTTTGGTTGCATCAAGGCCGTTGTAATCTAACTTGCTTAACGCTTCTGGCGACAACACCTTCACGTACAGATCCCACTTAGGGTAGTTTCCACGACCAATTTCGGCATACAAATCATTCGTAAGGTGATTGAAGTCTTTACCCTGCATTTCCGTCACGTCATTAGGACGAAGACTCTTAATGCCTTGTTGGCTCTTCCATTGGAACTTCACATAGTTCACATCACCTTGTTGGTTGATCCACTTGTAAGCGTGAACGCC
This sequence comes from Vibrio sp. GLN_1, assembly GCF_043106015.1. Taxonomy (NCBI): domain Bacteria; kingdom Pseudomonadati; phylum Pseudomonadota; class Gammaproteobacteria; order Vibrionales; family Vibrionaceae; genus Vibrio; species Vibrio sp. GLN_1. The sequence continues at coordinate 182,189 of NZ_JBICMD010000036.1, read as the reverse complement.
AAAGCCATCCATTGTGCGATAGCTCGCTGGCGTACCAAGATTGCTGTACACCCAAGTCAGCATGTGAGTCGCACTTGGTTCATGGCTAAAAAAGTCAAAGAATCGGTTTGGATCCTGAACATTGTTCACTGGTGACGGTTTCAGAGAGTGCACCATATCCGGAAACTTGATTGAATCACGGATGAAGAACACAGGCAGGTTGTTCCCTACCAGATCCCAGTTACCCTGTTCAGTATAAAATTTAGTGGCAAAACCTCGTGGATCACGCAGCGTCTCTGGCGACCCTTTTGAGTGAATAACGGTCGAAAAACGAACGAAAACAGGAGTTACCTTCCCCTTTTCAGTGAAGGGAGCGGATACCGTTAAATCACTAAAATCGCCAGACGCAACAAATTCACCGTGCGCACCCGTGCCACGAGCGTGTACAACTCGCTCAGGAATACGTTCTCTGGCAAAACGTTGCAATTTTTGGATCAGGTGAACGTCTTGCAGCAATACGCTGCCGTTTTCACCTGCTGTGATTGAATTTTGGTTGTCACCGACTGGTGCACCGTTATCTCTTGTCAGGGTTTGCGCCTGTAGAGATGTGCTGGCTAAGCCAACTGTAATTAATAAAAAGCTTTTTGACATCTGCATGGTTGCTCTCCAATGCGTGCTAACCATTTAGTCCACGAGTGGTAAATGGATATTCAAAAGCTCTTTTCTGCCCACGAAGAATATATCTTCAAAGATTCCATTTGTTTAATGGGAATTGGCGATAGATTTGATAGGGATAAACGATGAAAGTTTTCGTTTTTCATCTATTTAGATTAAAAAACAAACCAAAAGCATGAGAATCTCGTGGCGAGAGTGATTACACTGAATAAACATCACCAAGCAGAAAGGATATCGCATGCATCAACATGAAAAATTGAACTACGTTGAATTTGGTACGCCCAATATCGGTGCCACTAAGGCGTTTTTTGAGCACGTTTTTGGTTGGCAATTTGTCGACTACGGCCCTGACTACGCGGCCTTTTCTGGCCAAGGTTTGGATGGCGGATTTTATTCGGCAGAACAAGTCAGTCAAACCTCAAACGGAGCAGCACTATTGGTGTTCTATAGCTCTGATATTCATGCCACGTTAGAAAAAGTAGCGAAGTTTGGCGGACAAATCATCCGCCCTATTTTCGAGTTTCCGGGCGGATGTCGTTTCCACTTCACTGAGCCAAGCGGAAACGAGTTTGCAGTGTGGTCGGAGAGTCACTGAGTCACTGAGTCACTGAGTCATCGGTATTGTGTTGTTAACCCAACACCACTTCAACGCCGAGTTTTTTCAACTGTTCGAGGTCGCTTTTCGGAGCGGCTTTGTCAGTTAACAACACTGAGATTTCGTTTGTCTTGCCAATCGACGAAGGATAAATCTGACCGAACTTGCTGGAATCCGTCAGGACGATATTGCGTCTTTTCTTTGCCAGAATGGCCTCTGCAATGTCAGCACGCATCATGTCTCGGCTAGTAAAACCTGTGTCTTGGTGAAATCCGTCAATACCTAAGAAAGCCGTGCTGAAATGAATGTTTTCAATACAGAGTTTGGTGAGCGGGCCAACGAGGCTTTCGCCTTGGTGCTGATACACGCCACCCAACAAGATGATATTGGCCGATGTATTGCGGATAAGATGCGCAATATAGGCCGATGGCGTAATGATGGTCACATCGCCGCGCTCGGCTAACGTGCGAGCCAACAGCGCATTTGCACTGCCCCCTTCAATCAGCACCGTCTCATTCGGTGCGACCAAATCCGCGGCTTTGTTAGCAAGTGTTTGTTTAATATCAAAACGCACTTCTAAGCGGGTATCTATATCATCACTTTGCAGTGCGGTAGCAGCGCCGTGAACACGCTTTAAGTAGCCCTGTTGCTCAAGAAAATTCAAATCCTGCCTGATGGTCACGCCCGACACGCCGATGATGTCAGAAAGCTCCGTCACTTGAACGCGTTTACGGTCATTCACTAATTGCAGGATTTCATTTTGTCTTGGATTCACAGGCTCGCTCCTTATTGATGAGCTTGCAGTATACGCCCGAATACTTTCATATGAAAGCAGCCTGTGAACAGGATCAATAAGCTAAGTCGCGTTAAACAGTAAGCTCAATACGGTTGCCATCTGGATCTAATACGCAGCTTTCGTAATAACCATCACCAGTGTATCTCGGCCCGTCAATCCTTTGATAACCATCTTCCACCAAGGTTTTGGTTATTTGGTCAACGGCCTGCTCTGATCCTAATGCGAAGGCAAAGTGTGCCAACCCTGTTACTTGCATCGAGTGAGAGTTTTCACAGGTGGTCACTCCTTCCATCGACATCAACTCCAATCGAGCACCACTTTCAAACGAAAGAAAGTAAGACGAGAAGTGCTTCTTCGGATTGTGGTATTTATCGTTGGATACGGCGTTAAAATATTTCTCATAAAAGCCTTTCAGCTCTTCCAAACGCTCTGTCCAAATTGCGACATGTTCTATTTTCATGTTGGCTCTCTTCGTAAGTATTTGTGATTCAATAATTGCTGGCATTGGCATCAAATCTAACGAGGACGACTTGAATGAAAAAGAGAGCAAATCACTGCAACCTTGTTCCTGTTTTATGGTAGGAGTTGTGTTTGCATGACGGTGATGTCCATAATGGCGCAAAATTTTACAGGATAAAATGATGGAAGAGATTTACTTCGCAGGCGGCTGCCTTTGGGGCGTACAAGAATTTATGCGCCACCTTCCGGGCGTAATCAGCACCGAAGCTGGACGCGCAAATGGCAAGACGGATAACACTCAATCTGAATACGATGGCTACGCAGAATGCGTTCGCACCGAGTTTGATCCAAGCCAAGTGTCGGTTGAAACCTTAATGGGCTATTTCTTTGAAATCATCGACCCATATAGCATCAACAAGCAAGGGGACGATGTTGGTGAAAAATACCGTACCGGCGTATACAGCCGTGATACCAAGCACCTTGAAATCGCCAAATCGTTTATAGCAACAAGAGACGATGCCGATAAGATTGCGGTTGAAGTATTACCACTAAAAAACTACGTTCCAAGCGACGAAGAGCATCAAGATAGGCTCACTCGTTTCCCAAACGATTACTGCCACATCCCGTTAGATTTGCTGCATAAATATAAGAACAAGTAGCCCGCTGAGTGTAAGCGACAAGTAGCTCCAGCATACCTTGTAGTACGGAATCATCCGATTTAGCAACGGCAGGATTCACGAACTGAAGAAATAGCGAAGCAGCGAAGATTTTCACTGTAATATTTTCATTTTATGACCTAATCATTATCGTTACATAGACTAAATAATGGCCATCATTTTTGGTTGTAAAAAATAACGAGAGGAGCAATTAAATTACTCCTCTGTAAACCATCAAATAAATTTATAAATATTGATTCTTTCTATTTGATTTTTAACACGTCGTCAGGCTTCCAAGTCTGGTCAAAGAATTCAATACCCGTTCCGTACAAACGAATTGCGGTTAAGAAATCTCTGCCCGGAATGGTTTTAATATAATTGGACTCTGGTGCGCCATTAGGAAGCTGAGGTCCAAAATATAAATCGATTGAACCGTCTGTGTTTTTCTCTATGTTGTCAAAACCATTTTTAGAAGGGAGTAACTGCGATGTTTCTGGCATGGTGCCATCCACCACGTTGTACAGTGTCACAGCCCAAAAGAGTTTCGCTGGTGGGTTTGCAGGCAGATGAAGCTTGTATTGATGGCTACCATTTAGAATGTCACCCTTACTATCTCGCACAGTGAAAGGATACTTCGAGCCTGCATTCATCGTACGCATCACCATCGCTGGCGCTGAAGAGTACGCATACTGGAAGAAAGCGGCACGTTGGTCAATGTCCAAATATGACTCCTGCATGTATTCAGACGTCGCACCAGCCCAAGCTCGTTCATATTGACGATCCTTGTAGTAAAGATTACGTTCGTCTTTGCGGCCCAATAGGCGCTGCGCGGTAATCATTTTAGGAGCGGTTTTTACCGCTTTCTCAAGCAGTTGTTTTTCTTCAACGGTGGGATTAAACGGCTTACCTTTTACGATACCAATCGACGCAAGTACGCCTCGTAGCTCTGGAGAGATGGCAGAAATTGGCTCTTCATCAACAAACTGTTTCATTTTCTCCCAGTAAGAGAAGTCGGTTGGGTACATCATGTTGATGCGTTGACCAGAAGCGTTTGGAAATTTCATCGGTTGGATGTTTTTCTCTTCATCCCACAATGGATAAATACGAGTCTGTTCTGCAATCTTGACAGCATCTGATGGGTCAGCGCCGTTTTCGCCTTTCTTCATGACGGTTCTAAAGAACAAGAACACGTTGTTGGTGCTCGATGTAAATGTGAAATATCCTTTCGGTACAGGTCCGTCATAGTTCGGTGGGAGCAACAAATACAAGCCACCGCGAGCACGATCTGGGCCAATCAAACCGACATCAGTGATCGTTCGTTGGAAAAAGTCTGTGAACATGCCAATTACTTTTGGCGGCGCTGCGACAACCAACGGGCCTGTTTCTTTCAGATCGAGATAGTTCATAGAGTAGACAACATCCGCATTTGGTGTCGGAACTAACGTTCTCGAATCCATTCGGTCTTTCCAAATTGGCAACACGTTGTAACCCTTGCCAAACTTACTTTCCGAACCATCACGCATGCCAATCACATTCATAGCAGGCTGCATTTGGTAGTACGCACTAATGGCTCTTTGGTAATACAACTCTTGGACGAGTTTTTCCGCTTCGTTTTGCGTGGGCCAGTTACCTTCCCATTGCTGTTGAACAAGAGAGGACTCATTGGCATTCGGCGCTGCATAAGCGACGGAAGAAAGTGGTAAAGATGACGCAAGTAAGGTCACTAATAGCGCTTTGGGTACCGCTTTTAGGTTCATAATGTGCTCCTGTTTAAGAAATCAACACGTCTCCTAATCACATTACTTCCAACAGCACTTTGGTGATATTGACTTATGTTTATGTCAACTATACCAAATAGAGCATAAATAAACGGCCACAAGTGTGGTACGTTTAGCTGGTATAAAAACCACTATTTGAGCCACGTGATCAACGATGTCCCCATCCAGAAAATTAACGAAAGGTTTATTGCATCAGCTCGATCTTAACCTCTTGAAGGTTTTTATCGTGCTCGCAGAAGAACAGAAAACCGTGCTTGCTGCCAAACGACTGAACATGACTCAGCCAGCAGTCAGTCGCGCGTTATCTCGACTGCGCCAGCACTTTAACGATGAGCTTTTTGTTCGCACTCGGCATGGTTTAAAACCGACTCGAAAAGGTCAACTCTTGGCAGACAACTTACCTCGAATTATTGACGAGTTATCCATCGTTCTCGAAGGTTTGGATGACTTTGATGCAGGCTCTCATGCTGCGCATATTCGAATTGCGATCAACAACTTTTTTGGCGTCTCTTTGCCCGCGAAGTTTTACTTAAAGCTCAATAAACTGGCTCCAAACATGGTTTTTAGCATCGAGAACTGGGGGCCTACAACGTTAAACCGGCTGGTGAATGGCGACATTGACCTTGGCATCAACTACAGCCTCAATAACGTTCCGAAAGAAATCTCTCGCCGATATTTAGCCAATGATCATTTCCAAATTTTTGCGAGAGAAGGTCACCCTCTGACGGAGAAGATCGTCACGGTGCAAGACATTGCCTCTTTCCCTATCGTCAGTGCGATCGTGCCAGATTGGAACGAGAAAAAGCCTCGCATCATTCAACTCGATCAATCTCAAACACTTGGATTCAACGTCGCCTTTCGATCTGAGTCTATCGCCTCGCTTTTAGAAATTACCGCCACTAGTGATGTTCTCTTTCCCACGTCCATGTATCTGCTACAAAATCATCACCCACGACTCTCAAAACTGACATTAGCAGAATCGATTGTCGAAACACTGGTGTCAGAATCTCAGGAAATCGAGCTCTACATGCATTATCGAAACCGTAGCAACCCGATGTTTAAGTGGCTACTTTCCATCATCAATGAACTTTTCGAATACGATTTTCCTCAAGATTGAGCCGATTTGTCGGTTCAATCATCACCGCATAAATATCCACCAGCCCTTCACTCACGTTTAATTATTGTAACTACAGCGGCCACCACAAATAAATGGAATATAAATCACATAATAAATTTTATAATATTCCGCGTTATTAATGACGGCTATCACACTTAAGCTTGGGTGATACAAAAGTATAGTTATTGTATTTTTTTTACTATTTCCGAAAACCACTTCATTAATTAAATTTGACTCATTACTTCAGTACCAATGAGTCAAAAAATGATTACAGAACTAACAAACGTCAATTTAATTAAAGGCAATCTTCAAGCAAATAATAAAAAAGAAGTCTTTGAAGAGCTAGCGCAAGTGCTATTCGAAAATAATCGAATCAGCAGCAAAGAGGCTTTTTTAACCGACATAGAAGCACGTGAAACATTAAGCGTGACTTCAATGGACGGCATCGCCTACCCACACGCAAAAAGCAAAGCGGTCACAGAGCCTGCAATCGCTGTTGGCGTAAAGCGCGAAGGCATCGAGTATGGCGACGAAGAGGGAGTCAAACCGACCGTATTCTTCATGATTGCTTCACCAGATAACGGTGCCGACCACCATATTTATGTTCTTCAAGAATTATTCGGAAAATTTAGCGAAGAGTTTATTGAAGATATTCATAACGCAAAAGACGAAAACCAAATACTAAATATTTTAATTAATTCATAAGGCGTGAAATTATGAGTACAATCACAGCTCAAGCTACTAATAATAGCGATTTCAAAAAACTACTCAGTACCATGAAAGGTCACCTTTTATTCGGTACTTCTCACATGCTTCCATTTATCGTTGCGGGTGGTGTACTACTGGCGCTGGCGGTAATGGCATCAGGTAAAGGTGCGGTTCCTGCGGACGGTTTATTGGCGGATATTTCTAATATCGGTATTAAAGGTCTGGTGCTGTTCCCAATTATTCTTGGTGGCTTCATTGGTTACTCAATTGCAGACAAACCGGCACTTGCTCCAGCGATGATCTCTTCTGGCATCATGGCTGACATGGGCGGCGGCTTCCTTGGTTGTATCGTAGCGGGCTTCATCGCTGGTGGTGTGGTATTCCAACTTAAGAAGATCCCTCTTTCTGCTAACATGACTGCGTTGGGCGCTTACTTCATCTACCCACTTGTTGGTACGCTTATCTCTGCAGGTATCGTTCTATGGGGTATCGGTGAGCCAATCAAGATCTTCATGGCTTCTATGAACGAATTCCTAGCTTCTATGGCTGGCGCTTCTAAAGTGGTTCTAGGTACGATTCTTGGTGGTATGACTGCATTCGATATGGGCGGTCCAATCAACAAAGTAGCAACGCTATTCGCTCAAACTCAAGTTGATACTCAACCATGGCTAATGGGTGGTGTTGGTATCGCAATCTGTACGCCTCCTCTAGGTATGGCACTAGCAACATTCCTATTCAAGAAGAAGTTCACTAAGCAAGAGCAAGAAGCAGGTAAAGCAGCAGCAATCATGGGTTCTATCGGTATCTCTGAAGGTGCTATCCCATTCGCAGCAAACGACCCAGTACGCGTTCTTCCTTCAATCGTTGCTGGTGGTATCGTTGGCTGTGTGTTCGGCTTCCTAACAGACGTACTACTACACGCACCATGGGGCGGTCTAATCACAGCACCTGTATCAAGCAACATCCCAATGTACGTTGTAGGTATCGCACTAGGCTCACTAACAACAGCAGTTATCGTTGGCTTCTGGAAACCAGTTGCTGAAGAAGAAGCAGAAGACGAAATCGTAGAAGCAGCACCGACGCAAGCTCAAGCGGCTCCAGCAGCAGGCGAAGGCGAGTACGACATCGTAGCAGTAACATGTTGCCCATCAGGCGTAGCACACACATTCATGGCAGCGAAAGCACTAGAGAAAGCAGGTGCAGCAGCGGGTCTGAAAATCAAAGTAGAAACTCAAGGTCAAAACGGTATCCAGAACCGCATCACTGACCTAGATGTAGCAAACGCGAAGCTGGTTATTCTAGCTCACGATATCCAAGTAAAAGACGCTCACCGCTTTGCAAAAGCAAACGTTGTTGAGTGTTCAACGAAAGAAGCGATGCGTAACGCAACGACTCTTGTGAAAGCTTAAACCTTAAGCTCCTCCCCCTAAGAGCCCTTTCCCCCAAAGGGCTCTATTTCAAGTTTTTAAGTTTTAGTAATACCCCTGATTTTTTTAATTATATAACCCTACAATTTACAAGGCTTTAAAAATGAAATTCAAACCTTCCCTACTCGCTTGCGCAGTTTTAAGTGGTCTAGTCGGTCTGACTGGCTGTAACGACGACACAACCAACATTTATGAAGGCGGTGACACCAACCCTGCACTGCCGGATATTCCTGACGGTGGCAAGCCAGTATGTCCTCCAGTTGGCGATGGCGACTGCGATGACAAGCCAAACCCAGAAACACCTGAAATCGACATGGGCGTTCACATCCCAGTAGATTTCACCGATATGGACGTAACACGCTACGTCAACCCATTCATCGGCACAGGTAACCTAGGCAACACCTACCCTGGTGCAACCACACCACACGGCATGGTGCAGCTTTCTCCAAACAACGGTTCTAACGGCTGGGAATACATTTCAGGCTACTACTACCACGACGCACGTACTTCCGGTTTCTCTCATACCCACCTTTCCGGAGCAGGTGCAGGCGACTTGAACGACATTCTCGTCATGCCAATCAACTCGCGTTCGGATTACATGATTGATGAAGGTTCGGCAACGCTAAACCTAGAAGCGTCTCGCTTCCAACATCGTGACGAACAAGCGACAGCAGGCTACTACAAAGTCGACCTATTGGATTACGACATCAAAGCCGAGTTAACGGCGTCGGATCGCGTTGGTGTACACCGTTACACCTTCCCTCGTGATGAGAAGTCAGAAATCATCGTGAACACTGGCTTCAAAATTAACTGGGACTACACCTCTGATTCTTACTTGAAATGGGACAAAGAAAATAACCGCCTAGAAGGTCACCGTTTCTCTGATGGTTGGGCACCAAGCCAAAAAGAATTCTTCGTGATGGAATTCGACCAACCAATCAAAAACGTTCGTTTTGCTTACTACGATAAAGAGCAAGGTCGTTACATGGACGTGCCAGAAGGCATTACAGAAATCGGTAACGAAACACGTGGCAAGTATCAATACGCACGCGCTTACGTTGAGTTCGATACATCCAAAGACGGCTTAACGGTTGAAGCGAAATTAGCGCTATCAAACGTTGAGATCGGCGAGAACGGCAAGTCAGGTGCTTCTCTTAACATGACAGAAGTTGCGGGCATGAACTTCGACCAAGTACGCGAAGCGGCAACGAAGAAATGGGAAGACGAACTCGGCAAGATCCAAGTCTCTGGCGACGAAGATTACAAACAGACGTTCTACACCGCGATGTACCACTCGTACCTAGGTCAAACCATTCACTCTGACTTAGATGGTCGCTACCGCCAAGTTCACCAAGGTCGTAACGCCTACCCAGATGGCAACACGCCTTGGGGCGATAAGATTGATACGCTGAAAGAGTCGATCCGCACTGCCGATGCTAACAAAGATGGCAAAGCAGACTTCACGCGCTACGACACTTTCTCACTGTGGGATACCTACCGCGCGGTTCAACCGCTGTCTTCGATTCTTGAACCAGACCGCCTAGCAGACGTGGTGCTGTCTATGCTGTCTTACGCCGAAGAAGAATGGGTAGATGACAAAGGCAACGTGCGCAAAGGTCGTCTGCCTGAGTGGACATTCAAAGGCAACGAAACTGGCATGATGATGGGCATGCACTCAACGCCTGTGATTCATGATGTGTTGTCGAAAGGCTCACTAGAAAAACGCATGATCGATCTTGGCTTCACAGAAGCAGAGCGCAAAGACGTAAAAGAGCGTTTAGTTGAAGCGATGATCACAGACGCACGCGCCGCAACGAGCCAAGGCGTAGCATGGATCAAAGAGTACGAGAAACAAGGTTACGTACCAGCGCAATTGCACGACACTCCACCAGATTCTTACGGCGGTCACTCACCATTTAAAGATTCTTGGACAGCATCTTACTCGCTTGAATACTCAATGAACGACTGGGCAATCGCACAATCGATCAAGGAAGTCTTCGGTGAAGAAGATCCACGCTACACCGAGTTCGCTAACCGTTCTAAAAACTGGCAAGCGCAATTCGACTTTGGCGGTAAGCAATACCAAGGTTGGTTCAAAGCCCGTGACTACGATGGCGAGTTTATCGATGCAGGTTGGGTAGACCCAATCACCGGTCGCGCGGTGGGTAAAGACTGGCGTCCAGACATGTTCAACTGGGCATTCTCTGAGTCGAACGGCTGGCAATACTCGTTCAGTGTTCAGCACGACATTCATGGCTTGATTGACCTGATGACACGCTTCGACAAGACACAAAACCCTGAAGCAGAACGCGGTGACTTGTTCGCAGCACGCTTAGATGAGTACTGGTCAACCTACCCAGACCGCAACGCAGGCGACAACCAATTCCCAGTGTTCAACACAGGTAACGTTGGTCAGCACGTTCAAGGTAACGAACCAGATATCCACGTGCCGTACTTGTACAACTACGTCGGTCAACCTTGGAAAGGTCAAGCAGCCATCGCCGCAGCAACCAATATTTGCTACAAGAACACCGCTGACGGCATTTGTGGTAACGACGACTTCGGTACGCTCTCTGCGTGGTTCGTGTTCCGTGCACTTGGCTTCTACCCAGTGAACGCTTCTTCTGGCATCTACGAAATCGGTACTCCGCTGTTTGAAAGCTCGTCTATCGATGTCGGCAACAACCAGAAGTTCACGGTGACCGCGAAGAACGTTAGCCGCGAAAACATCTTCATTCAATCGGCTCGCTACAACGGCAAAGACTTCAACCGTACTTACTTGACTCATGACGAAATCATGTACGGCGGTGAGTTGGAGTTCGTGATGGGCGACAAACCAAATCAACGTTGGGGCTCTCTAGAGCAAGATCTTCCACCAGCACAAGGCATCGGTGAGTTCTTGCATGAAGACGAGATGCCAGCAGGTTCTCGTTAATCCCAATAGTGACCACTCAGCCGGGGGAGCGCATCTCCCGGCTATCCCTACAAGCAAATTTTATAAGCAGTCCTTTATAAACAGTCTCTTATAAACACTTTTTATATACGAATAACGACAAAACGGTATGCACATGTTTAAACGTAATCTTATCTCTTTGGCTATCCTGGTTGGTCTGACGGGTGGCTTGGCTGGCTGTAACAGCGACAACGATTCTTCCTCTTCACTGCCTGGCGATCCAATTGTTGATCTTGCGGTGTTGAAATACGTCGATCCAATGATCGGCACAGCAGCTTCTGGTCATACATTCCCGGGCGCGACGGTACCGGCAGGTATGGTTCAACTGTCTCCAGATACTTTCATCGGTTCTAACACTGATCATGAATCAGGGCTTAACCCTTGGCACTCAGCTTCTGGCTACTGGGATTCATCCAACTACGAAACTGGCGAAGTGGTTAACACTGACGTTCCGCTGTACGGCTTCTCCCATACTCACCTTTCAGGTACAGGCGCAACGGACTTAGGCGACATTTTGGTTCTGCCATACGCAGACATGGCGAACACACAGCTGAACTCGTTCGACAAAGCCAATGAAGAAGCAAGCGCAGGCTACTACAAAACCAAGCTGAACCAAGGTCAAATCGAAGTAGAGTTGAGCGCAACCAAACGCGTTGGTTTGCACAAATACACTTTTGCTGAAGGCGCAGACCGCAACGTGAAGTTCGATTTAGGTCATACCCTAATGAACAACAACGGCAAGTCTTTGAAGAACAAAGTAGAAGTGGTGGACGAATACACCATTCGCGGTCGTAAAACATCAACAGGCTGGTTCCAAGGGCAAGATCACCAAGGTCAGGACATCTTCTTCTACGCGAAATTCAACCAACCAATCGCCAAAGCACTGTTGGGCGAACAAGATCTAGAACCAACGCGCGAAATGCGTAATGGCGCGGTTTACTCAGGCGATGATCTGACCGCTTACCTAAACTTCGGCACAGGCGAAGAACCAATTGAAATCCGCGTGGGTATCTCTCCTGTTAACTGGCAAGGCGCACAGAAAAACTTAGAGGCGGAAGCACCAAGTTTCGACCTAGCACAAGTGAAAGAAGACGCGGAATACGCGTGGGCTGAGAAACTAGCAAAAATCAAAGTTGAAGGCGGCACAGACGCAGAGAAAACCAACTTCTACACTGGCATGTACCACATGATGATCGCCCCAATCGAGTTCTACGATGTGGACGGTCAATACGTCGATATGCTTGGCACAGTGCGCACACTGAAAGATGGTGACACACCAAACTACTCGATTTACTCAACGTGGGATACGTTCCGCGCGGTTCACCCAATGTGGACCATCATCGACCCAGACCAAGCAACGCTATACGTGAAAGACTTGATTCGTAAATCCAACGACGAGTTTGGTCTGTTGCCGAAATGGGAAGGTCACGGCTCAGAAACCGGCACCATGATCGGCTACCCATCGGCAGCAATTTTGGGCGATGCGGTAACCAAAGGCTTGATTGATGCCGAGCAGGCTTACACCGCATCAGTAAAATCAGCTCGCTACACACCGCATGAATACCCACAGATTCATGACGACATCCTAAGTTCACTTATGGCAGGTCAGTTGAACTACCACGAGAAAGAACAGTGTGTTCGTTACCCGAACTGGAACTCAGTGTCGTACTCGTTGGAATTCTCATTCTACGATTGGACGATCGCAGAAATGGCGAAAGCCGCTGGCGATATGGACGCGTATGAAGAGTTCAAAGCTCGTTCTTACAACTCTTTGAAACACTGGGATGCAGAAGCAGGTAACGCAGACGGCACGGGCTTCTTCGTACCAACAGAGCTGAAAGAAGGCGACCCATGTGCGCTGAAATACGCTTCTACTGACTTCGACCCATACAAGTCTGACGCGTTCTACTACACAGAAGGTAACGCGTGGCAGTGGCAATGGGCGTTCATGCAAGACTTGGACAAGCTGACTGAAATCATGGGCGGCACGCAAGGTCTGAACGACAAGCTGAACAACCTATTTACTGCCGATCCAAATGGCGGCGAAGCGCACCAAGACATGACTGGCTACATCGGTCAGTACATTCACGGTAACGAGCCTTCGCACCACGTTATCTACTTGTACAACCGTACTGAAGAATCTTACAAGGCGCAGGAATACCTAGACCAAGTTTACGACCAGTTCTACAAACCGACGCCAGACGGCATCATCGGTAACGAAGATGTGGGTCAAATGTCGGCGTGGTACTTGATGTCGGCACTGGGCTTCTACCAAATCTCGCCAACCGATCCAACCTACAGCATCGGTCGTCCAATCTTCGACAAAGCGACGGTAGACATTGGCTCTGGCACCTTCACGGTAACGGCTGAGAACAACGGTCCAGACAACATGTACATCAAAGAAGTGACCATAAACGGTAAGCCTCTGGATGTGTACAACACCTTCCAGCACAGCGAATTCAAAGCAGGCGGCGAACTGCACTTCGTGATGACAGCTGACAAGTCTGAAGCAATGCAAGCCAACCTAGGCGAATAATGATTTTGAGGGGACCTCGTGTCCCCTTTTCGCGTGGAATAAAAACAATGAAACTAAAAAGAACCCTACTCTCTACCGCAGTGTTAACCGCCATGCTTGGTCTTGCTGGTTGTGGCAGCGACTCTGATCCGGAAACTCCGGTTATCTCTACCCCTACTTTGGAATTCGTTGATACCTTGATCGGCACTAAAGGTCTTGGCAACGTCAACCCGTCTCCAGTCATGCCAGAAGGTATGATTCAACCGTCACCAGATAACTTCGATCCAAACGGTTGGAATGGCAAAGGCTCGCCTGTAGAATACGATCCTGTGCACAGCCTGCTTTCTGGCTTCTCAATGACCCACATTTCCGGCGCAGGTAAAGGCGATCTAAACGACTTCGCTTTCTTGCCATACACAGGCTTCAATACCGATGCCGTGACCATGGATAAAAGCTCGGAAGTGGCAGAGGTTGGTTACTACTCGGTTGACCTTGTAGAAACTGGCGTAAAAGCCGAGCTTTCAGCAACCGACCGCGTAGCGTTCCAACGTTACACTTTCAAACCGGGTGAAGACCGCAAAGTACGTATCGACCTGCAACACGAACTGTTGGAACAATACGGCAACCACTCTCGCAGCATCTACTACAAACGCGTTAACGACACTACCGTCGTAGGCGCGCGTACCTCAAACGAATGGGGTCAATGGCAAACCGTGTTCTTCGCGGCAGAATTCTCTGATCCAATCGTCGAAGAGAACCTGTACACCAAGCTGGCTTCTGAAAGCAAACTCACTCCAACTGACGCTACCGAAGTCGGCTTGGAAGATTACCGCGGTTACGCAGAGCACAAACCAATGCCGGGCGAACCAGAACCTGATCCAGAACGTTTGGCAAAACGCGCAAACGATGTCCTGACTCACTTGAACTTTGGTAAGAGCGATGAGCCATTGGTGGTCAAAGTAGCGATTTCTGGCACTGGCGTTGACGGCGCACTGAAAAACCTAGAAGCAGACACTAACGGTTGGGACTTCGACAATGTCGTACAACAAAACCGCTTGGCGTGGGAAAACATCCTTGGCGAGTTTGAACTGGAAGGTGGCAACAAAGCCGACAAAACCATGTTCTACACCTCGCTCTACCGTACGTTCGTTGCTCCATTCCTATACCAAGACGTGGATGGCAAATACCGTGGCATGGATGGCAAAGTGCACCAAGCAGAAGACGGCTTAGTGAACTACTCGGTATACTCAATGTGGGATACCTTCCGCGCCGCACACCCACTGAAAACCATCATTGATAAAGACCGCGCGATTGAACACGCACGCGATCTATTGAACAAATACCAAACGGGCGGCGTGCTGCCAAAATGGGAACTGCACTCGGATTACACCGGTGAAATGGTCGGTCATCCTGCGGTCTCGGTTATTGCTGATATCATGGTCAAACACCCAGAAGCCTTTACTGCCGCTGAGTTTGATTTGGCGTTGAAAGCCGCTGACGAAACGGTCAACTTTAACCTTGATAAAACCGAAAGCTGGGTGCCTTACCAAGATGCTTGGAACGGTGACAAACGCTTCACGGTCATGACACGTCATAACGACTACCAAGAAGACGTCGGCTTTATTCCAGCCAACACCAAATGGGCGCCGGATTCTGGTGACAAACCGGGTTACGTAGAAGGCTTAAAAGTCGATAAATACGACGAGCTCGTGAACGAGTCAGTGTCTTACGGTCTTGAGAATGCTTACTACGACTGGTGTATCGCTCAGATCGCTAAACTTGCGGGCAACGACCAGCAGTACGACCGCTACATGGCACGTTCTGAATCGTTCAAGAACTACTTCGATTACAACCCAGAGCAATACGGTAAACTGCAAGACACCAAAGGCAACGCATTGGGTGCGACGGGTTTTATGCGTCCGGCTTACATGAACAGCGGCAGCAAGGTTTGGGCAAACAACCTGAAAGCCGAATGTTTGGACGAGAACATGGCACTGTCTATCCCAGACGGTATGGACTACAACGGCTGTAAAGACCGCAAAGCACTCAACGAAAGCGATGTGTTCTGGCCTTACCGCGCCGAGCACCGTGGTGAAGACTTCACCGAAGGCAACACATGGCAATGGACATGGTTTGCACCGCACAACTTGAACGGTCTGGCTAACGTGATGGGCGGCGAGCACATCGACCGCACCGACTTCTCTCTTCCAGAAGACGTAACAGAACAAGGCAGAGCAGCATTCTTAGCTAACTTGAATGCGCTGTTTAATGCGGACTCCAACGCCGATACGAGCCAATCACACGACATGTCTGGCTACATCGGTCAGTTCGTGATGGGTAACGAGCCTGATCATCACGTGCCTTACCTATACAACTGGACGGCAGAACCTTGGAAAACACAAGAAATCGTCGACCAAGCGATGAACGAGTTCTACCACCCAACCCATGAAGGTCTGATTGGTAACGAAGACGTCGGTCAGATGTCGGCATGGTATGTGATGTCTGCATTGGGCTTCTACCAAGTCACACCGGGCGAGGCAAGTTACACCATCGGTCGTCCTCTGTTCGACAAAGCCGTTATTCCAGTCGCGGACGGTAAATTCACCATCACCTCAGAAAATAACAGCCAAGAGAGCATCTACGTGAAGTCGGTGACCATCAACGGCAAACAATTGAGTGACAACTTCAGCTTCGCGCACAGCGATTTGAAAGACGGTGGAGAGCTGCATTTCGTCATGACTTCAGACAAATCTGAAGCGATGAAAGCGCAGTAGCCGATACCCATCCAAATAACGAAAGGGGGCACCTAGCCCCCTAAAAAACTTCACTTCAGTGGAACCAAAAAAAATGAAACTAAAAAGAACCCTTATCTCTACCGCTATTCTCGCTGCCATGTTTGGTCTTGCTGGTTGTAACAGTGATGACAACAACAAATCTGGTACTCCATCCCTCGACACCACACTAACTCAATACGTCAATCCATTGATTGGTACAGGCGCAGATGGTCACACCTTCCCTGGGGCGGTTGTGCCTTACGGTTTGGTGCAACTTTCTCCTGATACCGAAATGGAAGGCTGGGGCTCTGCTGCAGGTTACTTCGACCACGGCAAGCTGACTGAAATCCCAGTGTATGGTTTTTCCCACACTCACCTTTCTGGCACAGGCATTACCGACCTTGGTGATATCTTAGTTCTGCCTTTTACCAAGAAAGAAAACGCCGTTTTCAACACCTTCGATAAAGACAACGAAACGGCAGAAGCGGGCTACTACGCGGTTGAACTGAACAAAGGCGAAATCAAAGCCGAGCTAACCACCACACAACGTGTTGGCTTCCACCGCTACACCTTCAAAGAAGGCACTACGCCACACATCAAGTTCGATTTAGACCACACTCTCAACAAAGGTCACTTCAACAACCGCACCATGAAGGGTGATTTAGAGTTCATCGACGCTTACACCATCCGCGGTTTACGTAGCTCGAACGGTTGGGCGAACAACCAGCACGTTTACTTCTACGCCACTTTCAACCAACCTATCGTCAAAGCCATCGCTTTGGTTGACGGCGCAGAAACGGAAATCGATGTAAACAACGACAACATCGACGCAGTGAAAACCATCGCTTACCTAGAATTCGCACCATCATCAACACCGCTAGAAATCCAAGTAGGCTTGTCACCAACAGGCACAGAAGGTGCGGAGAAGAACTTAGAAGCAGAAGCGAAAGGTGTGTCATTTGATACTGCGCGCGCTCAAGCCAACGATGCATGGCACCAAGAGCTCAGCCGCATGATGGTATCTGGCGGCACGGAAGATCAAAAAGAGATCTTCTACACCGCGCTTTACCACGCTTCTATCGCGCCAATGATTTTCCAAGATGTCGACGGCCAATACCCTGCGATGCGTACTCGCATTCAAAAAGACGCGGGCGATACGCCAAACTACTCCGTGTACTCGATGTGGGATACTTTCCGCGCAGCGCATCCACTGAAAACCATCATCGATCCTGAACGTGCCGAAGAGTTTGCCAACGACCTGATTCGTAAATACGAAGACGGTGGCATCTTGCCGAAATGGGAACTGCACAGCCATTACACGGGTACTATGATCGGCTTCCCTGCGGTTTCTATCATTGCTGACGCGATGGCGAAAGGCTTAGACATCGACCCACAACTGGCTAAAGAAGCGGCTGAGTTTACGGTGCGTTACCAAGAGGCATCTGAATTCCCAGATTGGACGGAAGACAACAACATCGGCGCAGCAAACGTTGTGCAAGTGAAGGTGTACGAAGAAAACGGCTTTGTTCATCACGGTTACTGGAACAGTGCGTCTTACACGCTTGAGTTTGCTTACGGTGACTGGGCAATGGCAGAAATCGCGCGCATGGCTGGCGATGTAAAACTGCAAGAAGAGTTTATGACTCGTGCCGACAACTGGCTTAACCATTGGGATGCGGAAACTGGCTTCTTACGTCCGAAAAACCACCCGCTGAGCTCATCACCAAACAAACCGCCTTTGGAGTTCAACCAACCGATTGATGAAGAGCGTTTGGATGAGTGTGAAATGGTTGAATGGCCGGAAGGCTCAGGTGTGATGAAAGAGAAATGCCCACTGCTACCATTTGACCCTTACTACGTGGACGAGTTTGCCTACACCGAAGGGAACGCGTGGCAATGGAAGTTCCAACCAATGCACGATTTCAATCGCCTGAAACAAGAAATCTATCAAGCCGACTTGGCGCAAGGCAAAGACACCACGCCAGAGAAAGCCTTCCGTGAAGACTTAGACGAGTTATTCAATGCGCGTTCTTCAAACACAGGTGAAGAACTGCCAGACCTAACGGGTTACATCGGTCAGTACATGCACGGTAACGAGCCATCGCACCACATTCCTTACCTATACGCGCTAACCGATGAGCCATGGAAAGCGCAAGAGTACCTAGACCGCATCATGTCAGAGATGTACACCAGCGAACCAACTGGTTTGATTGGTAACGAAGACGTAGGTCAGATGAGCTCTTGGTACTTGATGTCAGCAATGGGCTTCTACCAAGTGACGCCTGCAGATCCGGTCTACACCATCGGTCGTCCTATGTTTGATGAAATCACCATTCCAGTGGAAGGCGGCGAGTTCACAGTCATCGCGGACAACAACAGCCCACACAACAAGTACTTGAAGTCCGTAACCATCAACGGTAAACCGCTGGATGCCAACTTCACCTTCAAGCACAGCGAAATCAAAGCGGGTGGCCAGCTTCACTTCGTCATGACGGGTGACAAGCAAGAAGCGCTTCAAGCTCAGTAACGTTTTATGTAATTCGTGTTTAAAGAATAAGTAGATAGATTAACTCAGTGGCAGGAAGTGACGCGCTTCCTGCCTAAGGAATCAAGATTATGAACTTTACGAAAACCGCTATCGCCACCGCAGTGATTGCAAGTGTTATTGGTTTGGCTGGCTGCAACGATGACGACGATAACACCTCACCAAGCGTCGATACTTCCAACCTAAAATACGTCGACCCATTCATTGGTACCGGCTTTAACGGACACACCTTCCCGGGTCCTGTTGTGCCAGAAGGCATGGTGCAACTCTCTCCAGATACCGAGCTGATCGGCTGGCACTCTTCATCAGGTTACCACTTCGATAAAAAGACTCTATTTGGCTTTTCACACACTCACCTATCCGGCACGGGTATGGGCGGCTTAGGTGACATTCTGTTCCTGCCGTTTACCGAAGATAAAGCTAAATACATCGAAGACAGTGACGACTACCGCGAAGCGATTTCAGTCAAGATGGACAAAACCTCAGAAGTGGCAGAAGCGGGTTACTACTCTGTGAAGATTGCTGAGAACGGTATCAAAGCTGAGCTTACGGCGTCTGAACGTGTCGGCTTCCATCGTTACACCTACCCGCAAGGTCAACCACAACGTTTGAAGATAGACCTCAACTCCATCCTTAACAGTGATTGGGGTTCGACCTCTCTGCGCAACAAACTGACGGTGAGCGAAGACGGTCATACCATCACAGGCGAGCGCGATGCAGCGCACTTCTCTGGCTGGGCGAAAAACCAAAAAATCTTCTTCTATGCGACTTTCGATAAGAAGATCAAAGACGTCTACATCCTTGCCAATGGTGAGCCTGTTGACGGCCTAACGGCAGAGCACGTTTCTGAATTGATTTACGATGACCAAGGCAATGCCATCAAACGTGTCAAAGCGGACGTCACTGCCTACATCGAATTTGAAGAGGAAGGCTCACAAGAGTTAAATGCGCAAGTGGCGTTGTCTGCGGTTGACCCACAAGGCGCAGAAAACAACTACGATGCCGAAGCGAATGTCTCTTTCGATACTGCGCGCAATAACGCGCGTGAGAAATGGGCAAAAGCACTCAACTTCTCTATCGAAGGGGGCACAGAAGATCAGAAAGAGATCTTCTACACCGCGCTTTACCACACCAAGATTGCACCTATGGTGCATCAAGACGTGGATGGTCGATTCCGTGGCATGGGCAAAGGCTCAATTCGTGAAGGCGAAGGGGAATACTCCATCGCTTACGGTCAAGCAACAGAAGAGCAGCCAAACTTCTCGGTTTACTCTCTATGGGATACCCAACGTGCATTACACCCACTGAAAACCATCACAGAGCCAACTCGCGCGGTGCAATACGCGAAGAACCTAGTTCAGAAGTACACTGAAAGCGGCTTGCTACCGAAATGGGAGCACTTAGGTGACGAAACAGGCACCATGGTAGGCTACCCAGCGGTAGCAGTGATTGCAGATGCGATCACTAAGTTCCCAGAAGAGTTTACTCAGCAAGAGAAAGAGCTGGCGCTGAAAGCCGCGATCGACTCTTCGACTTACGAGAACTACCCTGCATTGCAAGCAGATTGGGATCAAGGCGTATTGGATCGCACTTTAACCAAGCACATCGATTACATTGAGAAAAACGGCTTCACGCCTGCTATTCAGCGTGTCGATGGTGAACCTGTATTTGAAGACTACACGGTTGAGTCTGTTTCTTACGGTCTGGAAAATGCGTTCTACGATTGGGCTATCGCACAAATTGCCAAAGCAGCCGGTGATACTCAAGCGGAAGAGCAATACCTTGAACGCTCAAAAGACTACAAGAAGTACTTCGATTACAACCCAACGGAATACGCAGAACATGGCGTGACGGGCTTCATGCGCCCAGTGATGATTGATGAAACCTTCATGACGCCATTCGACCCATACGGCACAGAACACGAGACAGGCAACTACACCGAAGGTAACGCGTGGCAGTGGACTTGGTTTGTACCGCATGACATCGCGGGCTTAAAAACCATCATGGGTGGCGATGCTGAGTTCCAGAAAAACCTAGAAGCAACCTTCACCGCAGAAAGCCAAGGCACAGAAACACCGGATATGTCTGGTTTGATTGGTCAAGTTGCGTTTGGTAACGAGCCTTCGCACCACATTCCTTACCTATTCAACTGGACAGCAGAACCTTGGAAGACACAACAAGTCGTCGACCACATTCTGGATGACATGTATTTCGCTGCGCCAGAAGGCGTCATTGGTAACGAAGACGTGGGCGCAATGTCCGCTTGGTATGTGATGTCTGCATTAGGCTTCTACCAAGTGAACGCAGCAGAGCCTATCTACACTGTGGGTCGTCCGCTATTCGACAAAGCGGTGATTCCGGTGAAAGGCGGTACGTTCACCATCACCACAGAGAACAACGCCGATGACAACATGTACATCAAGTCTGTCACCATCAATGGCAAAGCTTTGGATGACGGTTTCTTCTTCGACCATTCCGAGTTCCAACCGGGTGGCGAGTTGCACTTCGTGATGACGGGCGATCAATCAGAAGCGATGAAAGCGCCTCAATAACCTTCACTTGAAATGTGTTCCTCAGGCCAAATCAGTCTGAGGAACATAAGCTCAAATCAATCCCTTCCACTAATGACAGTGTCATTTCTGCTGCCGAAACTTCTTTGCAACCCGACGAATTTTGTCCGCACCACAACGGCGTAAATTCATCTCGGTTTTGCTTCTCCATAAGCGCTCTTAACTGTGTCATTTCAATGGAAGCATATGGGAATTTCGGCGCAGATTCACAGATGTAGCCTAGCTCCGACATCGCGCGATTCACAATGCCTCGTGCAGGTCGGCCCGAGAAAACATTGGTCACCGCCGTATGCTGCGCGCGCTCACTGGCAATCGCATATCGATGTAAAGACGAGGTTTTTGCCTCATCACACAACAAATAGGCGCTGCCAACCTGCACGGCACTTGCTCCTAACTTTAGCGCGGCTGCAACACCGCTTTTATCGGCGATTCCTCCTGCTGCAATAACAGGTAAATTCACACGCTTGACGATTTGCGGTAACAACGCCATCAAGCCTAATTGAGTAGATAAATCATCTGATAAAAACATTCCTCGGTGTCCACCAGCCTCCAAGCCTTGAACGATAATGCCGTCAACGCCTTTTGCTGCCAGCCACAGTGCTTCATCCACAGTGGTCGCTGTCGAAAGGATCTTCCCTCCCCAGCCTCTAATTCGCGCTAACAAGTCATCGGCAGGCAAACCAAAGTGGAAACTGATTACTGGTGGTGCAAATGGTTCAATCGCGTCAGCAATATCATGATTGAAAGGCATCCTTGTCGGAGCGTTTGGCTGAGCCTGTACGGTTGCACCAACTTCAGCAAAATACGGTTGCAGCGTTTTTTGCCACTCTTCGTGCTTGTTAGCGTCGTATTTCGGCATTTCATGGCAAAAGAAGTTGAGGTTGAACGGTCGATTGGTCGCCTGTTGAATAAGTTGAAGTTCTTTAACGATGGCGTCTTTATTCAACATTCCACAAGGTAACGAGCCAAGCCCGCCAACATTACTCACAGCAATGGCCATTTGGCTATCTTGCACGCCAGCCATTGGGGCTTGAATAATCGGTAACTCTGTCCCCAAAAGTGCATTAAATGCGTTGTTTTTCATCGTTCTTCCTTGAGTTCATCCAACTGAGTTTTTGTTGTTTTATGCGCGCTTTCACTGATACGCATCAATATGTCCACTATCTCATATCGATTAATTTTCACCCAACTGCGTTGTTATTTCTGTGCACTCAACACCAACTCAAAATAACATTCCGCGTCAATTAGCGATTACTGACATGAATTTATGTGATCCAATTCAATCGCCTGAGTTACGTGCTTTTTTAAAGTTGCTCTGTTTCGCGAAACCTTACTTCTTACTCAACTTTTACCGGATCAACTATGAAGACATTTTCTAAAAAGCCGTTGCTGTATGCGTTAGCGGCGTTCTCTATCGGCGTGTCATTTTCTTCCTTTGCGGAAATTCGCAACGTCACGTTGCTGCACACCAACGACATTGAAAGCGTTTATGAGCCCGTTGACGCATTTTGGAATCCAGACATTAGCCGCATTGGCGGTATTCCTTACCTTGCCACACTGATCAAACAAACCCGCGCGCAAGAGGAGACCAGTTTCTTGTTCGATGCGGGGGACATTTTCACTGGTTCACTCGCGAAAAAAACGCAAGGCAAGCTCTCTTTCGATTTGTACAGCGCGATGGGCTACGACGCGATAACGCTCGGTAACCACGAATTTGAATACGGCTGGCAAACCTTGAAAGAGAACATGCCAAGAGCCGCCTACCCCGTGCTCAATGCCAACATCAAGTTTGAGCAAAACAACGCGCCTTTTGCTTCGCCATATACCATTGTTGAACGCGATGGCATTCGTGTCGGTGTGATTGGGGTAATGGGCGTTGATGCCTTCTACAACACTATGTGGAAAGGTAATCGCAAAGGTTTGACTATCGACGATCCAATCAAAACCACTCAGTTCTGGGTTGATAAGATCCGCGACGAAGTGGACATGGTTGTCGTGCTCACCCACCAAAATAAAACGGCACCAATGCAAACCGACAAAGAAGCCGATCCTGAAGTGCAACGCGGCTTTGATGAAGATTACGACATGGCAGGCAAGCTAAAGGGGGTCGATGTGATTTTTGGCGGCCACTCTGACCATGGCTTATGGAAGCCTGTCGTGCATCCAAAAACGGGCACAGTTATCGGCCTCACTTTCGGTCAAGGTAAATACTTGGGTTACACTAAATTTGCAGTAGACACCGAAAAGCACGACGTAAAACTGCTGGACGGAAAACTGATCCCTGTCGAGTCAGACAAGCTTGAACGCGACAAGAAAACCAGCGATCTTATCGCCAATGCTCGCAAACAATACCCAGATCTTGGTCAGCAGTTGGCGACCATTAATGACACGGCGTACCGACGTTATTATCGCGAATCCAACGTAGGTAATTTAGTAGCAGATATGATGCGCGAAGCCGCTAAAGCGGATGTGGGTATGATCAGCTCGGGCAGTATTCGCGTTGACCTCAACAAAGGCCCAGTAACGATGGAAAACGTAATGGATCTTTTCCCATTCACAGATAAACTTTCCGTCGTAAAACTCAACGGTGTACAGTTGAAAGAACTGTTGGAGTACAGCTACACCTTGCCTTACGGTCTGGCACAATTCTCCGGTATTGAAGCGCACTACGACAACGCAAAACCGCAAGGTAAACGCCTGCTCAGCCTGAACGTAAATGGCAAACCAGTGAACGACTCGCAATCATACAAAGTGGCCACTTACTCTTACGCAGCGAGCGGGGGCGACGGTTATCATGTATTTGAAAAAGGCACGTTAGAGTCGCAAGGTGATTCAGTCACCCAAGTATTGATTGACCAATTTAAAGCCAAGAAAGACGTTACCGTTCCTGCGTTGGGTCGCCAAGTGGATGTCAGCGTCAAAGAGTGAGTCTCTGACAAATAACCTCAAAGGATAAGCACCATGACTTTTCGTCAAGAATACAATGGCTGTAAGTCATTTGGCTGCCCTAATTGCGGCGTGCCTGATCTCAGTTTGTATTCGCGCTCAAATCGGCTTGGCTACGACGCGTGGCATTGCCCTGAGTGTGGTGCTTATCCTCCGGTTTTGATTAACGAGCCGATACTCGCATTGGCTCATCAACTACAACAGCAAACCTTTAATTTGAAGCTATTACCTCATTGTGACTGCCGCTTATCCGCTTGGCAACGTTACGGGAGAACCGCCGTCGGTAGCCCAAGAGTAAAGTGTCGCTGCTGTCAAAAAACCGCAACGCTGCTGAACCCGAACAAAGAATCCCACACACTCCAACCACTGCTTGATGCTCTATTGGCCGAGGTTTCACCCAAAGATTTACAGTATAAATTGGGCTTGAATCATCGCCGTTTTTCACAATCTCTTGAACGTTTGGCAAGTATGCTGGACACTTTTAGTCGCTTATACGAACGTCACTTATCGTTCTCGAATATCCAAACTCGCTCCTTTGTTCAAGTGGCGCGCTCTGGTTTTCGCCACCATGGCCGAGAACAACGTGCAGCGCATGTTTGGACACTATGCAGCGCCGATGCCCAAACGGGTTACGTGCTTTTGCTCAGTGACAACGCTTGGTTTCCTCAGACAGAGATGTCAGAGCACGTCATTCCTCAACCGCTTTGGGAGCCAAGCCGTTACCAATTAACGCAGCAAGAAGAAATGCCAAACGAATCAGATGTATTTCTCCAAGCACAGCGCACTTACGACAAAATTCTTAGCCGCAGCCAATTTGACCAACTCGCTTACTGCGATGGTTCGCACGCGAAATCAAAAGAAGTGCTACTCACTCGCCCAGTTTTTGCTGCGCACGCGCACATGCAAAACTTGGCGAAATACTTTGCTAACAAAGTGCCGAAACGCTTTGTCCTCGAACATGAAAGCTTTTTACGAGGGGCAGCGATCACCGCTTTTACCTCCGCCATTAAGCGGGGCACGACGCAACTCTATTATTGCCATATTGGACAAAGTGAGGAAAACCTGAGCTTCAATCATGCAAAGCAAAAGATGAGTTGGTGGGATGAAACGTGGCGTCGTGGAAACATCCAAAATCAATATGGGAGTTGGCAAGTGGGGATGGGTTGGCTGACTCAAAAAAGCGCCAGACTGTCGGAATCGATAGACGAATTAATCCCGGCACACCCGAATTGGAACAGCGAGTTTTGGAACCGTTATACCCAATGGTTACCACCAAGCTACGCTGCCCACTTGAGTTTGCAGCGCATTAAACAGTGGCAAGCGATTTATCGATTTCTCTATAACTACTCAGCCATCCAATCACCACCAAAAGTTGGGGTGGATGAGATCGACCTGTCTCGCGTCGATTGCATAGCCGAATCAATCAACCGCTCGATAAACGCTCCTGTACACCTTTGAACGCTCGAACAAGAAGGCTTCATCAAAACCGATGTTGTTTGAATATGCTGGAGCTAAGATTCGACTTTTAGCCATTAGCCAAGTGATTCAATGGGAATGATTTGCCGAAACTTAGCATGAAGATCTGTAAGCGCGGCTTCAACATCCGGTTCTGCTCGGCTTAAATGTGCGATTAGCGTCATGAAGTAGCAGTCAAAAATCAACGGCATTTTGTCTTCAAGAACAGAACTTACGCTCGCAGATTGAAACAAAGCTTGGTTAAACGACTGGTAATAATCCAAATCCCAAATCACCTCTTTCAACAAGGCTCGGCTCAACTCGACGTTCGCAAAATAGTAGCGATAGTATTTCTCTGTCAGCGCCAAACCAATGTCGATAGCTGTCTTACCTTCCACACTGACTAGCGTCTCTTGGCTGATCTGTTGCAGTTGCGTCAGCATCCCTTCGCGCAAAATCGACAGTTTGGTCGGGAAGTGGCTGAATACCGTACCATCGGCGACTCCTGCTTCTCTCGCAATCTGCCTTGTGGTCGTAATGTCATAGCCATTCTGAGCAAAAGATGCCCACGCGGCTTTTAGGATTTTGTCTCTGGTTTGTTGTCGCTTCATCATTGATGTATCTGCTTAATGATCCTGAAATGATCATACATTGAGCGGCTGACATTGACAAATTGAGCGCGCTCAATTATAAAAAATGAGCACGCTCAATTTTATATAAAAACAAAAGGAATCGCTCATGTACGTATTAAACAAACTAAGCCAAGGATTGATTTTCTTGCCGACCATATTCTGCTTTTCTTATATTTTAAGACCAATATTGATGGTGATTCTCATACCAGGTGGACTCGCACTTTTGGCGTTAATAGGTGGGGCAGAAGTCAGAGCAGAACTCAAAGCCATGCTGCTTGATGAACTTTTTGGGGTCAGTCCATCACACACCACCTCGAAAAAGGCGTGAGTGCGCGAGAAACGTTGGCAAGGTTAAGCAAAAAACAAAAACGCGCAGGTATCGAGATTTCAATACCTGCGCGATATGGATGTGGTGAAAAGAGGACTGGCGTTAATCAGTATTCATGTTCTGACCGATCCGCCATAAAACGCCACTAGGGTCAAACAAACAACATTCGCGCATACCCCAAGGTTGCTCGACCAGCTCAGTTAAACGCGAACCAAATTCTTCATGACCCACTTTGGACAAGTGCTGATGCCAGCTTTCTGCGTCTTCTACGAGCAAGTGCATCATGAAGTTGTTGCCGTGTTCTGGCTCATAAAAATTCTGTAAAAGAAACGCGCAACTGCCTTGAGAGAAGTACGCCACATCACCGAAGTCTGACGCCATATCAAAGCCTATCGCCTCATAAAAACGTTTTGAGAGCGCGTAATCTTTCGCTGGAACAAATGATTTGATTTCAACAATATTGAGGTTTTCCATTTCCAATTTCCTAAGCCCTTTTCCATCAAACTGACTGACGTAATCACACTCTACGCCTTCTATTCGCCTTGCGTATTTTGCTGCGATGGTAGTGGTACACACTCTACCATTTGCGTTTGTAACCACGTGATGAATTTATGTTCGAGTTCTGTACGCTTTTTATCTTGGCTCAATAAAACATAATTGCAACCTGATAGCACAAAACCAAATGGCGCGACCAAATTACCGCGCTTAATATCGTCCATAACAAAAGGATACGATCCCATCGCCGCGCCTAAGCCATCCACCGCGGCTTGTATGCAAAAATAAAAATGCGCAAATGATTGCTGAGTGTTGCCGTTGAAGGTTTCACAACGTGTTGATTGCTGCCAATCCGCCCAAGCATGCGGTCTAGTTTGGCTATTCAACAATCGAACTGCATCCAAATCGTCTTGAATGGATTGCCAATACTCAGGAGAAAATACTGGCCCCACCCACTCTTCCACAAGAATGGTTTTGTTGTAATCGTGCTGCTGAGCAAAATCGTCTCGACGAATCGCCATCGAAAGCCCTGTCGATCCTAATGTTACCGGGCCTCCCGCCGTCGACAAACGAACATCAGCACGGTGTTCATCATTAAACGCAGCAAGCCTTGGCATCAACCAACGCATGGTTAATGTCGGTTCACAAGACACTTCAAGATGCTGATGCTTTTCTTGAATGAGTGTATTCACGCCTGTTTCTAGCGTTTGGAATGCCGTTTTTGTGTATGTCTTGAGTAATTCACCTTCTGCCGTCAACACGGCTTTCCTACCCTCTTTCAAAAACAAAGGTTGCGACAGATATTGCTCAAGTTGCTTGATCTGCTTACTCACTGCTCCGTGGGTGATGTTCAGTTTGTCAGCCGCTTCAGTGTAGCTTGAAGAGCTCGCCGCAACGTGGAAGACATAGAAAGATTTTAGGTGGCGCATCTGTGAGTTTTTCTCACCAATATGGGAATATTTTTCGATTATAGTCAGTAACAAAGACGCCTACAATTCCGCTACATCACAGACTTCATCATTCAAACAGGAAACCGATATGGAATTTGTAACTCTTGCGCTATTGGGGGTGCTTATTGTTATTAGCCCTGGCGCAGACTTTGTTTTGGTATTAAGAAACAGCTTAAATCAAGGACGAGAAGCTGGCGTGTACAGTGCGATTGGTATCAGCATGGCGATAAGCATCCACATCGCTTACTCCATGCTAGGAATCAGTTACTTAATTTCACAAAATGAATGGTTGTTTAATCTCGTGCGCTATCTTGGGGCTGCTTATCTTGTCTACCTTGGGATTAAAGGAATATTCTCCTCGCAGCCTGCGTCAAACTCAGAAACCATTCAACAGAGCGAGTATTCAATGTGGCGATTTTTCATGCAGGGATTTCTGTGTAATTTACTCAATCCTAAGACGATGCTGTTTTTTCTGAGTATTTTTAGCCAAGTGATTTCTCCCGATTCTAGTCAGCAACATATCGCCTTGTTTTACGGGATTTATATGATTGCGCTGCACGGCATTTGGTTTTCTATCGTTGCAGTTTTATTCACGTCCCCCCAATTACAAGCCTTCTTGTTGAAGATTAAGCATCGACTCAATCAAGCATGTGGGGCGGGTTTGGTCATTTTCGGCGCGATGCTGGGCTTAAAGGCTTAATACGTTTGCGGTCAGAGTTTGAACACAAAAAATGCGGCTACTGGAGCCGCATTACAATCCACAAACCTTCGGTCTGATAAGTGAAACGTTTATTGAGTGATAACGGTAAGCTTATCCCAATCAATCGTGAAGCGAATTTGCGCTTCAGTGTAATGGCTCGTTGTGCCTTGATCGTACCAGTTACACGCATTGCGAGAGAAACCTTCGTCAACTTCTTTCATGCCCGCTCGTGCAATCATCTCCGTTTTGGGCTCTTCTCCGCGCTCAAATTCTGGTGTGAACACGTACTGGAATTTCGGTTTGAAGCCGTAGATCAGACGCGGCAAGTTCTCTTCTGGTAATAGGTTTTCGTTTGAACAACCTGTGTAGTGGTAAACACCCGCCCATTTACCGTAGTACTGGTAGTCGTTGGTGTAAATCTGACTAAGAGAGGTGGTCCACTTAACGCCCATACCGCGTTCCATGGAAGCTTTTGGCTTGGCTGCGGTGACGTAATCCTTACTTGAGTAGCGAGACGTATAAGCCACACCGAGATCGGTCGTCAACGAGCCAGAAAAACTTGGTGCCGAGCCCGGTGTTGCAGTCGCGGTTAAGCCGATAGACGGTGCAACCGTGGTTGTCGATACCGAAACATCATTGGCTTCGTTTTGCGGTGAGTAATCCTCACTAAATACAGGTGTGCCACCAGCTTGATAGATGCTGTAATCGAACGCAACTGGGTAGTTTTGAGTAAAACGGTCAACAATCGCTGCATCAAAAGTGTGTTTTACACCCGGCTTACCTGGTACATAACCATTCCCTAGAGTGATCACGCGAGCCGCTTTTTTATCGTTCTTTGAGTTATGGAATAACTCAACCAGTAACTTCATCTGCACACGGCTACCACGAAACTCGTACGGGAAAAGCTCAGGCTCGCTTTGCATCACGACCTCATAACTTTTCTTTACGTAACCTTCTAGCGCGATGTTATCAATCAAGACACTTTCTACAACCTTGTTATCAGAAGCAGCAGCAGTAGCGGAAATCCCTAACATTAGGGGAAGCAGTATTTTCTTATTCATTATTTTATTACCTTACTTGGGAACAGTCCCAAATCAAGCTAACATATTGAATACACTGCATCAACGTGACGAAAACGATTCACATTATCAATAGTTTGACCTACACCCAGAAATGAAAAAAAACAGCCAACTTACGCTGGCTGTTTCGATGCAGTTAATGAATGACCCGAGCGTCCCCTTTAAGTAACTGAGACAGATCGATAGTGAATATCGTCACTGTCGGACGTTTAGGCAGAGCATTTTCGATCGAAAACTCTGGCCCAGCTGGAACGAGGGGGAAGTGAATAGCAGTCGGCCACGTTGACGAAGCTTCATTACCGCCCGGCTCAGATATTGAGAAAGAAAACGCAGGCAAACGGGTCATAACACTTACCTCAAATGACTGATTCGCGGGCTCAAGCGAGCCCGCTTAGGTTTTGCAATGTTATTGTTGTTTTAACGCTTACTTAATCACTAACGATTGGTAACGTTAGATATCAAGTTCTTTATCTTCAACGTGGTTGGTGATCATCGCTTCAGTGGTGATCATCAAGCCAGCAACAGACGCTGCGAATTGAAGCGCTGAGCGTGTTACTTTCGCAGGGTCCAAGATACCCATTTCGATCATGTTGCCGTATTCACCTGTCGCAGCGTTGTAACCGTAATCGGCATCACCCGCTTTGACAGCATTCGCCACAACTGAAGCTTCATCACCTGCGTTGGTTGCGATTTGACGAAGAGGCTCTTCCATTGCACGTAGCGCAACTCGGATACCCACGTTTTGGTCATCGTTGTCGCCTTTTAGATCCGCCAATTCTTTCGCGATCTTAGTTAGGGCAACACCACCACCAGCAACAATACCTTCTTCAACCGCTGCGCGAGTAGCGTGTAGCGCATCGTCCACTCGGTCTTTCTTCTCTTTCATCTCAACTTCGGTTGCAGCGCCGATCTTGATCACCGCTACGCCGCCAGAAAGCTTCGCAACACGTTGTTGAAGCTTGTCTTTATCGTATTGAGAAGTGGTTGTTTCGATTTGTTTTTCAATCGAAGCCACACGATCAGCAATCGCGCTTGCTTCTGCTGCGCCACCCACGATGGTTGTTGTGTCTTTGGTGATGGTCACTTTCTTCGCACTACCTAGTTGCTCTAGCGTTGCCTTTTCAAGCTCTAGGCCGATTTCTTCAGAGATGACCGTACCTGCGGTTAGTACCGCAATGTCTTCCATCATGGCTTTACGGTTGTCACCAAAACCAGGTGCTTTCACCGCCGTCGCACGCACGATGCCGCGCATGTTGTTCACAACCAATGTCGCTAGCGCTTCACCTTCGATGTCTTCAGCAATGATCAATAGCGAGCGAGAAGATTTCGCCACTTCTTCTAGCACTGGCAATAGCTCGCGGATGCTGCTGACTTTTTTGTCCACCAATAGGATGTAGGGGTTGTCTAGCTCTACGCTGCCATTTTCTTGGTTAGTGATGAAGTATGGCGACAAGTAACCGCGGTCGAATTGCATACCTTCAACCACAGACAATTCGTTGTCTAGACCTTGGCCTTCTTCCACCGTAATCACGCCATTGCGACCCACTTTTTCCATCGCTTCTGCAATGATTTCACCAATCGCGCGATCGCTGTTTGCAGAAATGCTACCCACTTGGGTGATGGATTCTTTGTCGCTGCATGGCTTAGACATTTCACGTAGTTTCTCAACCGCCGCTTCAGTGGCTTTGTCGATACCACGTTTTAGGTCCATTGGGTTCATGCCAGAGGCTACCGCTTTAAGACCTTCATTGATGAAAGATTGCGCCAGTACGGTAGCCGTCGTTGTACCGTCACCCGCTTCATCATTCGCTTTGGACGCCACTTGTTTCACCATTTGTGCGCCCATGTTTTCGAACTTGTCTTTCAGTTCGATTTCTTTCGCTACAGACACGCCATCTTTAGTGATCGTTGGCGCGCCGTAAGATTTATCAAGCACAACGTTGCGGCCTTTAGGGCCTAGTGTCACTTTTACTGCGTCCGCCAGTAAGTTCACACCTTTCAGCATTTTTTGACGTGCGTCATTAGCAAATAATACGTCTTTTGCAGCCATAATTATCTCCTCAAAAAACTACTACAAAAATAATTACTCAACGATTGCTAACACATCAGATTCGGACAGAATCAAGTATTCTGCGCCGTCAATTTTCTCGGTTTTCACGCCGTAACCGTCATTGAAAATGATTTGGTCGCCCACTTTGACTTCCATCGCAGCGCGTTCGCCATTTTCAAGGCGTTTACCTAAACCAACAGCAATGACTTTCCCGCGGTTTGATTTTTTCACCGACTGAGAAGTTAAAACGATTCCCCCTTCAGATTTATTTTCCACCTCTTGTCTTTCAACAATTAGCTTGTCATTTAAAGGACGAATTTTCATTTGAAGTGCCTCCTACTTAGAACCAAAAATAAAAGACATAGTTTGAACATAAAGATGGATTAACGAGTCGTCTGCTCGTTTCGATGAAAATAATAAGGTCGAAAAATTGGAGTTCAAGGGGGAAATTTAATAAAAATTTTTTATCGAACTAAATAAAATTCTCTATCAAAAATTCTCATTCACCATCCGTCATAATGAGTCTATGATGGAGGCTATTTTACGCAGTAGCACACATAGTTTGATAAGGATGACGAAAGAATGAAAAAGGCAATTTCTCTGTTTCTTGCAACGCTGAGCTTAGGGTTGCTCGCTCCTAACGTAGCGGCTTCTGAACGCGCGGAACAAGGATGGCAACTGATAGAGCAAGGCGCAATGATCGTCGATGTGCGCACTCCGCAAGAGTTCTCTGAGGGGCATTTAGACAATGCGGTGAATTTCCCTCTATCTGAGCTTGATGAACATTTTAAAGACGTCAAAAAAGATCAAATGATCGTGCTGTATTGTCGCAGTGGTAACCGCTCGGGCCAAGCCTATCAATATTTGCAATCGCAAGGGTTCACAAATCTGCACAATGCAGGCGGCCTGGAAGAGTTGCAAAACGCCCAATAATCCCTCGTTTTGTTACTACATGACTCGTTTTTCATCTGGAAAAACAGAGCGCGTTGCTGATTAGCGGCAACGCGCTCTGCGACTCCCCCTAGTTTTATGTACGTTGCTCAACTCCTTTTAAGCACACGCTCCCCATTATTCGCAAAGTCCGACTCTAAAAATCAATGTGGTAGTTGTTATTGGAATTGTTTAGCGCAATCGACCAATTTTGCTCAGACTCTTGCGCACTCATCGGCACCCATTGCGCATAAAGATGTGTCCAGTTGCCATTCACTTCGAGCTCTACGTCACCCGCCATGTTTGGATACAACGTCGTGATACGAGATGTCGGGTCGGCAATCACATCGCCATTTACGGTGGTATACGCCGCTTTCGAATACAAGTGCAACGCCCCCTCGGTCGAACCGGTATAATTCACAGACAAGGTAATTTTTTCACCAATATCGAATGAGAAGTCTCGTTCCGCCACGATGTCAGCCGTATTGTCGAGAACTTGAACCGATGGCGTCGGTGTTGGTGCCGGAGGCGTAGTTGAGCCACCACCTCCACCGCCGCCTCCACAAGCTACGGTTAATGCCGAAATCAACGTCGTCATAAGCAGTTTTGTAGAATGTTTCATGTCAGGCTCCTTACTGCTGAGTTGCAGGAATTACTTTGTTAGCGGTTGAGGCTTGGTACCACGTTGTTTCTGACTCGCCACTGCTGGTTACCCAAGTTGGGAAATCGGGATACGCTTTACTGATGTCGACGTTTTCAATCGGATGATCCCACTCGTCACGAATGTTGATCGCCCACGGCATGTTGTTGTTCGTTAAGAATGACTCAGCGCCGCCGGAGTTATCATCATGCAGGTTGAAAAAAGAGTTATTCATCTCACTGGTTCCCGCAAAGGACTTGAAGTGCGTTTGCCAACTCATGCCCGGAGGCGTGGCAGTAAAGTCTCCGTGATACGAGTCTTTCGAAGCAAAGATGAATGAATCGTAAGGCGGATAGCCAACTTGCTCACGTGAAACAGGCGTCGATAGCTCAACGGTGAGCTGATAATTCAGAACATCTGACGTTTGCTGACTCACACACGCGGTTTGAGTGCGATAAAAAGTACAATTGCTGTCTAACTCACCCAATGCTTCTAAGTCTTTGCGCAAGTTTTCTGAGACCACAAGCACCGCCTCACCGCCAGATTGCACCACTTGATGAGTGACGGGTTCGCCATTTCGAGTCAACACGGTCGACGCAATATTGACAGGGTTAACATTTGGTAGATGAACCGCAAAACCGTTGGAGAACCCAGCTCCCATCGCCTGTAAGGTGTAATCGAATGTAATGTTTTTGATTTCACGCTGACCATTTAGCAGTTCGGTAACACGATAACGCCACACCACATCGTTGAAATCGTAGTCGCCCATTAGCGGCCAGCGATCTTCAAACGCCATCGTCGCGTACGTGTCTGAGCTTGGATAAACCGAAGTCACCGTCACTTCTGGGTTGTTTTCTTGCACCAATGGCTCGTATTTCGAATCCGTGGAACCATCAGTGTTGACGCCATCAATGGCGGTGAATGGGCTCACTTCGACGGTAAACAGCAAGTCATTGAAATCATTGTCGCCATCAGGGCGATAAATATCTTCAAAACCCAGCACTAAGAACTCGTTTTGCGTATCGATAAAAGCCACGTTATGACGACGATTTTCTGAAGTCGACTCTGGGTTTAGATTGGAATAGCTATAAAATGGCGTGCCCCAACTGCCAAGGCTGGCAATGTTATTGTATGAGCCAGACCAGCCCCAACCATTCGGAATAATGAAGAACGCAAGCGTTTGACCGGCAGTGAGCTGCACATTCAGGTCGATAGTGTCACCTTCTTCCATCTCGCCATCTGGCGCTTTCGATGTATTCGGGAAAATGATCACATGCGCTGCGATTTCATCTTTATTGGTCGGCGGGTTATTGGTATCAAAAACAAAATAACCGAGCGTATTTCGATACCCAGCCCCTTCATTCAAAAAGGTGACTTTTGCGGTTGCAAACTCCGCGCCATTCAACTCTTCATCGATATCAATGCTGGAATAACGTTCTGGCGCAATAAAGGCGCTGTTGACGAGTGTGCCCTCTGGCAACATGGAGTAAACGTTACTAAGCACATCTTGCGGCAAGGTTTCTGCGACCGAATAGGTATTAACGGGTTTACCTTTAGCTGAATAATTTGAACTGTCACTACCAGATTCAAAGGTAAAGTCGCTGGTCATAAGCGCACTGGCTGAAAATGATAAGCAGCAGCCAGAAAGCGCGATTAGTTTCCCTGTTCTCATAATGTTCCCCTTCTTTAACCGGACGTTGGTCATATGCAAGAAGGAGCAATTATGGTGCCTAATTTAAATTATTTATCTAACAAAGAGTTATGATGACAAGGGTGTTTTTTGTCATTTTGAGAATGAACATGACAAGCGAAGTAGAAGTCTGGATAGTTCAGAAAATGCGTTCGTGTGCAGTGGAATTTTAATCCGCGAGGCGTTGATATTCGCCCCGCGATAACAACGGAATTTTCTCTAAAGTTTTGGCCCTGCTTCAAACTGGGTCAGGTTGTCGGTTATTTCTAACCACGGCGCTTTTGACGCCACGAAAATATGAAAGCTTGGTTTGTGAGATGGGGCATCGTCCAACACACCTAAGCGAATATTGACGATTCCGTTATTCTTTTTCGAATATAAACTTGAGCCGCAATGGCGACAAAAACATAGCTCGGTATTTTCACTTTTCTGATAAGTTTGAATATCCTCTTTCCCTTGGATAATGAGCAACTTATCTAGAGCAATGCCGCCCGCCGATGAATAGTCAGAGCCAGTAAATTTTCGACATTCAGAGCAATGGCAATTGCCCATGTATTTGAATTCATCCGCCACTTCGAGTCTTACCTTGCCACACAGACATGAGCCTTTGAGTACTTCCATTTGAGTCCCTTTTTATTATGAACCTACGTGAGATTGGTGATGGTCTCGTCACCATGCCACCACAAGACGACAAATTAAAGACGGGTAACGCAGGTTTTCAAAAATGAAACGAAAATGTAAAACGGGCTTTTCGGATACAAAAACACCAAGCAAGATGCTTGGTGTTTTCTTAATCTTTTATTTAACCACGCCATCGCTCTTTATAAGAGACATCGTGTTAAGCAAGTTCAGTGCTTAGAAAATGCAGTGCTTAGTAAAGCTGGTTGCTTCGTTTGCTGTCCAGTCACCTTTTGGCTTGTCTTTCAAGCTCTCACACCATTGCTCACTGCCAACACCATCTTGAAGAACACAGTGCTTTGCAAAATCGACGGCATTGTCTGCTGTCCATTCTGTTTTTGGCTTATCGCGCATGTCGTTACACCAGCCTTCGGTGCCCACTTCATCGCTACAAGCAGTTAAAGCAGACACAGCTAACATCAGCATGACTAGTTTTTTCATAAATTCAGGTTCCAGTTGCAAACAATTAAATACCCATCACTTCGACAAGCGTTGTTCATCAAAGTGACTTTTGTATCAACTATAACGAAATTATCAGTCTACGTGTTAAGACACCGAAAATTTATTGAGCGACGCTGTGATAATCACACCATATCTGGTCTTACAGACGACGTGCTTTAGTTAACGCGTTAACCTTCGCCGATCCAGTGCCAAAGCAGGCCAAACGCAACTCTAACGCTATTTGTTCAAAATGATCGACCACCAACTGCGTGCTGATGGTCGCGGCTTTCAATACTGCACCAGCTTGACCTACGAGGTTCGCGCCTAAATGAATCGCTTTCGCCGCCTCAAGTCCATTGTGGATACCACCAGAGGCGATCAAAGGCAATTTAGGATGCTGCGCACGTATTTGAGCCAAACACGTTGCCGTCGGAATACCCCAATCACGGAAAAGCTCGGCTGCACGCTGCATGTGAGGGTTGTCTTGGCAATACCCTTCAACCGCACTCCAACTTGTGCCACCAGCGCCCGCGACGTCAATTGCGTCCACGCCAACATCAACCAGTCGCTGCGCCACGTCACCGCTAATACCAAAACCTACTTCTTTGATGATGATAGGAACGTTAACGCGTGGCTTTAGTTGCTCAATAGCGTGCAATACACCAATCCAATTGTGATCGCCGTTTTTCTGAAACGCTTCTTGCATCGGATTAACGTGCACAAACAAGGCATCTGCTTGAATCGCCTCAACCGCACGTTGCGCGTTATCCAACTTGCCTTTGTCACGCAGTTGAGCAGCTCCTAAGTTTGAGTACAGCGGCACACCTTTCGCGAGTTCACGGATGGTTTTACCCAAGCCAGAGTGCTGGCTTTCTTCTAAGCTGATCCGCTGAGAGCCCACACCCATCGCGATACCTAACTCGCTTGCGGCTTCAGCTAAGCGGCAGTTGATCGTTTCGGCGTCTCTCGCGCCCCCCGTCATGGAGCTGATCAAAAACGGCAGCGCCAATCGATGGCCAAGAAACTCAGTCGATAAATCGATAGTGTTGAAGTCACATTCTGGCAGTGCA
The DNA here is from genome assembly GCF_043106015.1 of Vibrio sp. GLN_1. Taxonomy (NCBI): domain Bacteria; kingdom Pseudomonadati; phylum Pseudomonadota; class Gammaproteobacteria; order Vibrionales; family Vibrionaceae; genus Vibrio; species Vibrio sp. GLN_1. Next base: position 144,558 of record NZ_JBICMD010000036.1, on the reverse strand, counting down.
CAATGTTCAAACTCGACAGACTCAAAACCCGCCGTTTTCTTTTTCATGCTCATGTCATGATGTAAAACAGCGTCTAAATGTAAGTCTTTTCGGTTAGTTTGCGGAGCCATAATGTCACCCTAAAGTAAAACAGTCGCGCAGTATTGCCATCCTTATCAGTAACGTCAATGCGAATTTTCTGAAATAGGTGCATTGCATTTCCGAAACCAGCAATGAATCGTTACTTACTCTGAAATTATAGGAAGAGAAACCCACCCTCTCGTTTAAAACGATAACGGCGAGTTACTCCCTAAGCTTGGAAAACAAACGGACAGGATGCCAACTTAAAGGCGGTGAAATAGATGTTTTGCGTTCTATTGTGCGCTTTCAGGCAGAATTAGCGACACAATGGTACTTGTCGTACTTGGCGCAAACTGATCCGGATCATCACAGAATTGGATTTTGCCTTTGTCTTCGACATTAAACAGCGGGATCACCAAATTGGTTTTGTGATGTTCCAAATAATCTTGGTAAGTGAAGTTCTCACTCAGTTTGGTGTGCTTGATTTCCGCACCTCGGCTTAATAGGCTCGCGAGCTGGGTGTAACTAACATTGCCCCCCATCAACAGCTTGCCGTGATACTCCTGAGCAACAGAGTGCTTCTCACTGCCGTTTCCATTCGTCTTCACTTTTTGCAGACAATGTACTTTATCTTCGCCGAACTCGTCGACAAATTGCATACAAGCCATGATGTTGAAGTGTTGATCTGGCGTGAGTGCGACCACTTGACCAATGCCAATCATGTTCAGGTTGTCATCCGCATGGCTAGAAATCGGGTTACCGTAATAATAATCCAGACCCATCATACGAACTTGGCTGATGTACTCCCAGTTCGAGTCCGTCATCAATACACGTCGATCATAACGCGCTAACGCTTGGCCAATTTCACGTGCGACTCGGTTCGCCCCAATAAGTAGGAAGCCTCTCGGCGCAGGTTCAGCGACACCCAATGCAATCGCCATAGGGCGAGCAGTGGCACTTTGTAATACCACCGTACCGATGATCACCATAAAGGTCATTGGCACCAGTAAGCTTGCTCCATCGACTCCGTATTCGGTCAACTTAATCGCAAACAGAGAAGAAATCGACGCAGCAACAATACCGCGTGGTGCAACCCAAGACAAAAAGAGCTTGTCTTTAAGGTTCAAGTTGCTGCGCATCGTAGAAAGAAAAATCGATAACGGACGCGACACCAACTGCATAAAGACAAACAGCAGCAACGCACCACTGCCCAGCGCTGCAAAATCATCCAAGCTGATTCGAGCCGCAAGGAAGATGAACAAGCCAGTGATCAACAAAATGGTCAAGTGCTCTTTAAAATGCAGAATTTGCTGAATGTTGATGTCTTTCGCGTTGGCAAGCCACATACCCATCACGGTAACGGTTAATAACCCCGCTTCAGATTCGATGTGGTTAGAGACCGAAAATACGCCCAGTACCACCATTAAAACCGCAAAAGGCTGCAAGTATTCCGGCAACCACGCTCGACGCAATACCGTCGCTACGGCTGCACCAGACGCCACACCTAAAATGACACCTACGGCAATGATGGTGCCAAAGACTTCCATGCTGTTTACGGCGCTGTGCGACACGATAAACTCATACACCATCACCACAAATAGCGCACCAAGAGGGTCGATTAAGATCCCTTCCCAGCGCAAAATATTGGCAAGTGTACTGTTAGGCCTTACCGTCCGAAGCAGCGGCACGATAACTGTCGGCCCCGTGACGACGGTTAAGCTGCCGAACAACATGGCGAGCTCCCATGTAAAACCAAGGAAATAGTGTGTCGCAACACTGGTTGCCGCCCACGAGATGATCGCCCCGATGGAAACAATGCTCCATACCGACCCACTCACGCCACGAATTTCTTTAAAATTTAAGGTCAAACTGCCTTCAAATAAAATGACTGCCACCGCTAATGAGACCAACGGAAAGAGCAAATTTCCCAAAATTTCATCGGGTTTGAGCCATTGCATAAATGGCCCGACGATGAGGCCAGCCAACAGCAAAAACAAAATGGCTGGCAAGCGCAGCCGCCAAGCTAACCACTGACAGCCCAAACCAATGACCCCTACCGCTGACAGCACCAGCGCTTCATTACCCACTTGCATCTATCGTCACCTATTTTTATCGTTGTTTTAGCGTCACAGCGCTAGGATGCGTTGACCCTTAGAATTATGAATATAGTTTATACCCAGTGACTTAGCGGCGATGTGTGCCGAAAAGTCGTCCAGAAACTGCATCAATACTTGCGTCATTCTCGCAGTTCCCCTCAGAGCAAGGTAAAGTGGGTACAAAATTTCACGCGGAACCTAGCATCATAAAACGCTCAGGCATAGAGCATGAACTAAGCTTTAGTGTACGTGCTCAAAGTTAAGAATCATCTATCGTGTGAGACAAACGACCAAGGATAGGGAGAAACGGATTGTTTACGACACTTGCGCTGATCACGGCTTTTTTTGCCATATTGATCGGTTTGAAAGCCGCCAGTCGGATATCGTTGCTGGAAAAAGAGCTGTCGAAATTACAGAAGGAAGTTGCCTCTCTTCGCGTCAGCACGCGTCGCGATTCGAAACTCGAAGCCTCCCAACCAGAGCCTGACACATCGGAATCCAGCCTTGGGGCGGCCTCTTCGATGCGTTCAGATTCTGGCGACTCGGCATTAAGCGCTCCAAGCAACATCGAGCCTGAATTTGAGCCTTCATACATTGCAACTCAGCAGCACCATAGTGAGCAAGAGCAAACCGAACTCAACCAAAGCCAGCAAACACAAGTTCAGTTGGCGACGTTTACTCAGCAAGAAGACCCACTAATCCAGAAGCACGCGCAAAAACTCATTGCTAACTTCCAAGAGAACTGGCTAGTTTGGGTCGGCGCATTAGCCATGTTGATCGGTGGCGGCTATCTGGTACAAGTGATTGGTAGCCATATTGAGTTTTCGCCACTTATGCGTGTTTCTTTTGCCTTTTCACTCTCGTTACTTATGGTACTCGCTGGCGAGTGGTTCCATCGAAAAGAGCAAAACAACCCGGATCGCGCCGCACGCGCTCAAGGCTTTACCTATGTGCCTGCTGCTGTCACCGGAACGGGGCTCACGGGCATTTACTGCACCGTCATTTTTGCTTTTGTGGTTTATCAAATGCTGACGCCAAGTGTCTCGTTGATCGTCTTGGCTACGGCGGCATTTTGCAGTTTAGCGTTGTCATTACGACAAGGGCCGTTAATGGCGGTGCTCGGTTTAATCGGTGGCTACACCGCTCCACTTTGGATTGGAGGTAATGAACCGAACTACTTTTTGTTAGCCGGATACATCTGCGCGATTTCGTTCGCGGCGACCTTATTGATGCAAAAAGTGCATCGGGCATGGATTGCGCCAAGCATCGCCGTTCCGCATGTCATTTGGATGCTGCTGTTGATTGAGAGTATTCCAACTGAACTGCTGTTCTCGTGGCTCGCGATTTATCTCTCCATCACTTTGTATCTCATTTTCGCGGTTCCGAGAATGGGTTGGATGCTCAATCCTCGTTTTCGCCACTATCAAAGCAAGTGGACAAATCAACCAACCGCGATCTCTCTTGCAGTAGCGTTATTGACCTTTTCTGCTATCACCAGAATGCCGGAACTGAACACTCTACAAATGGCGTACTGTTATACGCTGCTTGTGGCGTTCATCTGGCTACCAGCACTGCGTACAGGCTGGTCATTACGTGTATTTTTGCCATCCATACTCGTCTCGGCAACCGCGCTGATTGTTCTCACCATCGCGTTTGATGCGCTGTATATGTTAGAGCGAGAAGCCAGCATCCTATTCGCATTGGCGGTGAGTATTGCGCTGATTGGCTTTAGAACCTATTGCCAATCTTTGAGTGACCGTTCGCAAATCAGCAACGTGCTTTTGTTAGTGCTAGCACCAACGATGGGTTTGGTCACGTTGTTTTATGCTGACGAATTCATGCACGCTTACGCCCTGTACTGGACGTTGTTCTGCGCGCTCATCGCGGCCTATTATGCGTTCCTTAGCCAGCGCCTTCGCTCTCTTGCACTTGAATGTTCAGCGGTCGTTCACGCTCTGATTTCTGGCGTCGCTTTCGTTTGGTTAAGCGACACTTGGCTCACCACTGCAATTTCGATACAAGTCGCGGTGATGGCACTGCAAATCCAAGCCGGGTTCTTTCGCCCAGCAAGTTGGGCGGTCAAAATCGTGATGGGTATTTTGGTGGTTCGTCTCACGTTGCTGCCTTTTATTCCACAATGGCAGCCGGTTGAGAGTGGGCATTGGGCTTGGGTCATTCTTAGTTACGTGCCGTCATTGGCTATCTTAGCCTATGCCCGAAGCGTGCTAGCGAAACAAGATTCCGACCTGACCAACTGGTTCGAAGGGGCGTTTTTGCATGTGTTCTTAATGGCGTTGTTCACCCAAACCAACTACTGGTTAACGGGACAATACGGCTATTTGGGGCACATCGATTTCACAAGTGCCGTGGTCTTTGCCAACCAAGCTCTGGTTATGGGCTTGGTTTACAGTTATCGCAGCCAATTTGCTCAGCAGCTCACCCTTGTTTATCAAGCCTACAGCTACTTATTGTGGGGCGCATTCGCGCTATTGACGGTATGGCTGAACAGCGTTGAATCGCCACTCATCAGCAACAACGTATCGGCACAAGCCATGCCTGTGTTCAACATGCTGAGTGTAGGTTGGCTTCTGCCAGCGTGCATTCTCATTGCTGCGGTCATTAGACGCTGGAATACGCTGCGTGTACACCGATTAGCGGTCGCATGTCTTGGCTTTGCATTAGCGGCCATTTGGCTAGGGATGTCGATTCGACAGTTCTGGCAAACCACGTCAATGACGCTGTTTCAACCGACCAGTATGGCGGAGTTGTTTAGCTACTCAGTGGCAGGATTAATGGTTGGTGGCGCTTTAACTTGGCGTGGCGTCATTCACAAAGCGATGATGATGCAACGCATCGGCTTAATTATATTGGCCTTTGTGGCGTTGAAAGTCTTCTTGTGGGATGTAAGCTCTTTGGACGGGTTCTGGCGCGCCATCAGCTTCTTAGGCTTGGGGGCATCACTTATTGCTTTAGGGTGGCTATTTCAAAAACTGCATCGCTCAGTCACTCAGACCTCTGAGTCATAATCGACGTTCTTCAACACAAAAAGATAAGCGGAAAAGAGAGATTCCCGACAATGCATTTTCGCCGTTATTGGGGGGCAGCAAAAATGTAAAGCCGGGAATCATTGGAGTGTTCTTTGAAACGGCGTTATTTCAACAATGCAACCACCGTATGACGGCGAACATTCGCTTGCGCATTTAACGCTTGGAACGTCGAGGTAAACTGACCAGACGTCTCCATAAAACCATCCAGTTTTGCGTTCACTTCATCTACCGAAAGTTGATGACTTTTGCTTTGGATTGAGCGCATCTGCGTGTTCAACTCGCCATGAAAAGCTTTCGCTTCTTCTAAGCTGGTTTGCACTTGTCTTAAGTGCTGATTGACTTTTGAGATGGTCTGTTTGATGCCATCACGAGAGCCTAAATCGAAACTCAGCTCTGCAATGCCGTCCGGCTCAGATTTCAAGTTCAGCACATTTGGCTGGCCAGCTGGGAAGCGATGCCCTTCGCCCGTGACCAAAACCTTCTGCTGCATTTGTTGATAAGCGTTATCCCGCGCTTCAAACAAAATGGTGCCGTCTTCAGCCAATGATGCGCGCATGCCCATTGCAATTAAACTACGGTCGAGCATTTTCACCGTGCGTGCGCCGTCCGATTGACCGTCAAACTGAATCATCACCGCTTGGCCCTGAGGGAAATCCAAACGAATTTGTTCCGCTCGGTCACTGAGACGATGCACATTCAAACCTGGGATAGAGAAGCGACGAATATCGGCTTTATCCAATTTGAGATGCAATTCGTTGTCAATCACCTTCTGGCCATCAAAGCGCGCTTGTTCCACAACACGTTGAATGTTCGCTTTAGAGCGCACAAGCGTATCTTGCAACCCCGGCACATTTTGTGTGCCTTGCGTAACGGCTTGAGTTAACCCACGTTTAATGTGCGTTAGCTCTTTACCAATGGATTGCAGTGATTTTGAAGCAATTTGTACCGCTGTTGCTTGTTGCTGTCCCTGAGTCAGTTGAATGCCTGAAACAGAATAGGCTGACGCGGTGTCAGCCTGAACTTGAATTGGACGCGGTTTGATCGTACTGCTTGAATCCGCAGAGCGGGTTGGCATGATAGAGGCTTGTTCTTGGCCACCCAAGCGTATGCTATGGGCTCTAACCTCTACTGTACTCATTACCATAAAAGAACTTCCTAACCTTAAATACGGTCAAACAATGAAAGATCGTTGATCTTCACGTAGCTCGCCTGCGTAGCTTGCAGAGCAGCCATGTAGTTGCTTAAACGTACCGAAGCTTCACCGTAGTCCAATGCAGATAAGTCACCAGAGACTTTGTCGACAAACAACTTGTTTTCGCTGTGTGCGCCGTCCATCAAATCTAGGTTGTTATGGCGACCACCGATTTCCGTCATCGCGCCTAGTACGTTTGCCATCGTATCATCGATGGCGTTTAGGCTAGCGTCCACTTCGGCTTGAAAATTCGGACTCGGCTTCTCAAATTCTGCAATCAAAGCATCAATTTGGTTAAGAACGTTCTTGCCGCCACCAATATCTAGGATTTCTTGTGCGGTCATGTTCGAATCCATGGTCACGCCTTTCGCCACCGTCACCACACGAACATCGCTGTTGCCTTCGACCACATAAGCGCCACTTGATTTATTCAGAGCCGCGGTATCGGTTTTTGTGCCCGAGAACAGAAAGTGGCCTTCTTCATCTTGCGCATTGAAAGACGATTCGATGGAGTCACGGTAGCTTTTCAGTTCGGTGATCATGCCGCTACGGTCTTGATCCGTTAACGAACCGTTCGCGCCCCAAAGAACAATGTCACGCATGCTTTTCAAACTTTCGCTCACTGAGTCTAGGTGTGTCTCTTGGCTTGAAAGCGTTGTTTTCAGGTTTGCGATGTTGCTTTGGTATTGAGCAATCGCGCTGTTTTCGCGTTCCAAGTTAAGCAGCTTGATAGACGCCATTGGATCATCAGACAGTTTAGTCAGTCGCTCACGTGTCGACATTTGTTGAAGTACTTTCCCAAGGCCTGCGCTGTTGCTCTGCAGGCTTTGCAGCATCATTTGGCTGAATTGGTTATCACTGATTCGCATCTGGGTTTCCTCTAGAATAACTGCAATACAGAGTCGAACAGCTGGTTCGCCGTACTGATCACTTTCATGTTGGCATTGTGCGCGTTAGCAAACGTCATCAAGTTCGCGGCTTCTTCATCGCTGTTCACTGCACTTACGTTGTCGCGAGCGGTATGCGCTTGCTTACTCATTGCCAGTTTTGCTTGGTAATCCGCATCGGCCTGACGCGCTTTGATCGCCGTTTGGCCAACCATTGAGGTAAAGGCATCGTTCAAGCTCACTGAGCCGTAGCCCGTTACCGCAACCGGTTTGTTACTCAAATCAATCAAAGATTTAAGAACATTCGCGTTACCCGGCGTACCATCGCTTGAAAACGCCAATTCTTCCGCGCTCAAATCTGTGATGGTTAAACTTGCCGCTGGGTTATCAGGGTCGTAGTTAAACAGTGGTTTGCCAGCATTGCCTTTCAAGTCTTTACCTGTAGCAAGTACCGCGTTGTACTCATCTGCCAGAGCTTTTGCCATATCATCAAGCGCCACTTGGTTTGGCTTTAGAACGTCGGTTTGGTAATCGTTGATGGCACCCAACTTACCCCCGACCGAATCGCCAATAGCGAAGCTTTGATTAGCAAAATTCACGTGCAGATCCGCAAGATACGGATCGCTTGGATCAGGAATCGCAGACAGTTGACCAAAGTCCGAGCCCATGACTAACGGCTGACCAGAAACCAACGTCACCTGCATGCTGCCATCCGGTTGATCGGTTGTTTTCACTTCGATCACTTGTGACAGCTCACCGATCAGCTTTTCACGCGCGTCCATCAATTGAGCAGGGTTACCGCCTGTACCTTGCATTTCAACGATTTGCTTGTTCACGTGAGCGATGTTCGACATCAGACTGTTTGCATGAGTCAGCGCAGCGGTGCGCTGATCATTCATGTCTTTGTGTTGATTGTGCAAAGACTGAGTTAGTGTGTTGAAACGTCGAGCCAATGCTTCTGATTCATTGATGATTTGCTGGCGGTAAGGCATCGATTCTGGCTTCACTGTCGCGTCGTTAAGCGCGGCGTTAAGCGAATCTAAGCCAGCAGAGATACTAAATCCGTCTGCACCCAAGGTGTTTTCTAGTTGGCTCATGTTGCTGGTGTAACCAGCCGCGTAAGCCGCCAAACTATTGGTAGACCAAGTTTGTTTAACCAAGAACTGATCAGTTACACGGCGGATGCTGGTCACTTCCACACCCATGCCAGAACTTAAGCGGTTGGACTTACCATCACCAACTGTCGCCATCAACGCTTGTTGACGGCTGTATCCTGGCGTGTTGACGTTCGCAACGTTTTGCGCCGTCACGTCAAGTGCAACGCGGTTTGCGTTTAAACCTGAGAGGGCGATATTAACTAGGTTCATTTACAGCTCCATTTTCCTGATCAGCGGCTGAGAAAAAGCGGTCGTCATACCGGCTTCTCCAAGCACTTGTTTAACTGAGGCGACCGCTTGAGCCGTTGAGTTAAATGGGTCGGTAATTTCTTCGAGTTCAAGCTGTGATATCGATTCAGAATCGACCGGTTTACCGTCATTTGCAGAAGACACATTGCGCGCCGAATCGAAGGCCACTTCGCGCATTGAAGGGCTCAACTGCTGAATCAGCATATTCGCGATGCCAGAGCTTTGCTTTTTCGCCAACTCCATCGCCAACTGGCCATCGTACATGTCGCGAAAAACGCCTTGTTGCTTGCTTGAAAATGGGCTGTCTTTGTCCGCTAACACGTCGCTGCTACTGCGCATTTGACGCAGCACCAGTTGTAAGAACATAGCTTCAAACTGACCCGCCACCATTTCGAGCGCGCCTTCTTGATCACGACTGTGCTTGATGTTCGCCAACGCACTGTTGTCGTGATAAAGCATTGAGTTCAATTGAGCTTGATCGCTGCTACCATCTAGTTTCATCGTTCACTCCTTAAATCACGACCAGTTCAGCATTCAACGCACCCGCTTCATTTAGTGCCTGAAGAATCGACATTAAATCGGTTGGGGTTGCGCCTAAGCTGTTGACTGCATCGACAATGGTATTGAGCTCTGTACCCGGAGGCCAAATCACCATTTGAGCGAGCTCTTCGTTTACATCAATATCCGTTTGATTAACGACTTTTGTCTCACCATCAGCAAACGCATTCGGTTGACTGACTTTTTCTGATTCTGAAATTCGCACCGTCAAGTTGCCGTGGCTTACTGCCGCTTCGCCAACTTTGACATTCTTGCCAATCACCACAGTGCCAGTACGGGAGTTGAAGACGATACGTGCAGGCTTACGACCTTCTACGACGCTCATCTCTTCCAGCATCGACATCATGATCACGCGTTGTTGCGTGTCTTTCGGCGCTCGCATATCCACGCGTGCTTTGTTGATGGCAACAGCGACGTTCGGACCAAACGTATTATTGATTTCACGTGCGATGTTTTTTGCAGTAGTGAAACTTGGTTTGCGCAAGTTCAGCGTGATTTCATCGCGCTGGTTGAAGTCTGTTTTGATTTCGCGCTCTAACGTTGCACCATTCGGCACACGACCCGCTGTTGGCGTATTCACTTCGACTTTCGAACCACTTTTACCTTCAGCAGATAAACCGCCCACAACAACGCTACCTTGCGCGATGGCGTACACTTCACCATCGATACCGCGTAGCGGCGTAAGAAGCAGCGTACCGCCGCGCAAGCTTTTCGCATCACCAATGGATGATACGACCACATCTAAGGTTTGGCCCGGCCCCGCCATAGGGTCTACCGATGCCGTCACACTTACCGATGCTACGTTACGCAGTTTAGGGTCCATGCTGTCATCAATCTGAACGCCAAATTGGCGCAACATGTTGGTGATGGATTGTGAGGTAAATTTTACTTGGTTGCGGTCACCTTGGCCGGCAAGACCAACCACCAAACCGTAACCGACTAATTGGTTTTCGCGGATGCCTCGAACATCCACCAAATCCATAATAGGAATTTCCACTTCAGCCTGTGAAGTCGCAGGAAGCCCTAAGGTCAATGCCAGTAGGAAAGACGAAAAAAAGGTATTGATTGGCTTCATTAGAATGGTACCCATGGGCTGTTAAAGAACTGAGTCAGCCATCCAGCAGCGTTGCTGTCTGCCAACGCGCCGCGACCAGCGTAAGTGATGCGAGCATCCGCAATTCGTTGAGAAGAAACTTGGTTATTGCGAGTGATGTCATCGACGCGAACAATGCCCGTCAAACGGATAAATTCATCACCTTGATTTAAGCGCAGCCACTTTTCGCCACTGATGCGCAATACGCCATTTGGCAACACGTCATGCACCGTGACCGTGATAGCACCTTGGAGCTTGTTGCCTTGCGAGCTAGACGCACTGCCATCGAAATTTCGGCTGCCGTCAATGCTCACACCAAGTTCATCAAACTTTTTAGTGCCGATGGTTGGCGCAGCAAAGTTCACCGCTGAGCTCTTACCAAATTTGGTTCCGGCTTTTTTACTTGAAGAAGTCTCTTCAGAAAGCACCACGGTTAGCACATCACCGACTCGGTACGCACGACGATCTTGGAACAGAGTCATCGTGTATTGGTGACGATAAAGGCTACCAGATTGAGCGTCTGGTAAGGTGTAATCCAACTTCGGCGGCGCATACTCCTCAGCATTTGGCTGAGGCGGAATAAACTCCTGACGTCCGGCACATCCCACCAGCAACACGACGGCTACTGCCCAACTCTTAGAAAGCCATTTCATTGCTTTTTCCTTCATCATCACCAACTTCATCATTACATCGATTGCGAGACAAACTTCAGCATGTCATCTGCTGCTGATACGACTTTGGCATTCATCTCGTAAGCACGTTGAGTCGTGATCATGTCGACCATTTCTTCCACGACTTGCACGTTAGAGCCTTCTAGCGCGCCTTGCTTGATGCTGCCTGCACCATCTGCGCCAGCAATCAGCTCATCGGCTGGGCCACTTGCTTCCGTCTCGCGGAACAAGTTACCGCCAACGGCTTCAAGGCCAGCTGGGTTGATGAATTTGGCTAGAGTGATTTGGCCAAGCTGCTGAGGTGTTGGATCGTCTGCCGTTGTTGTTGTCACTGTGCCATCTACGCCAACCGAGAAAGAGGTCGCGTTGTCAGGAATTTGAATTTGTGGCTCAAGCGGTAGACCTTGACTGTTCACCATCAAACCTTCTGAGTTGATGTGGAACTGACCATTACGCGTGTACATAATCTGACCGTCAGAGTTTTCAATCTGGAAGAAGCCTTGACCCATTACCGCTAGATCTAAGTCTTGAGTCGTGTTTTGTGTGTTGCCTTGCGTGAACACTTTTTGCGTGCCAACAACGCGCACACCACTACCCAATTGAACACCGCTAGGCAGCTCGTTTACCTGATCCACCTGTGCACCAGGCTGACGCTGAATGCTGTAGAACAAGTCTTCAAATACAACGCGGTCGCGCTTAAAGCCGACGGTGTTTACGTTTGCTAAGTTGTTGGAAATGGCAGTCATCTTCGTGTCCTGCGCTGCCATACCTGTCTTACTTACCCATAATGCCGAATGCATTGGTTATCTCCTTTTGGGGCGAGACTTATCTCGCCGCCATTAATTTGTTACCGGCTTGCGCCAACGTTTCTGCAGTTTTCATCATGCGTACTTGCATCTCGAAGTTACGCGTTAGCGACATCACGCCGATCAGCTCATCGATCGCCGATACGTTACTGCCTTCGATGTGTTCTGGTGCCAATTGCACGGTTTCATCCGCTGCGAATGGCACACCATCAACACTGTGAAGCAAGCTGTCGCTCTCTTTTTGCAGCTGATTGATTTCTGGCTTCACCAGTTTCAATGTGCCGACTGCGATTTCTGCACCGCCGCCCGGTGGAATAACCGAGACAAGACCACGCTCACTGATTTCGATTTTTTGATAATCAGGCACCACCAACGGACCGTTTTCACCCACAACCGGGAATCCGTTGATAGACATTGCGCCAAAGGTATCGATTTGAATGTTACCGGCACGCGTGTAAGCCTCATTACCCGCTGGCGTTTCTACCGCAAGGTAACCTTCCCCCATGACGGCAACGTCGAGCGCACGACCTGTTTTCACAACGTCGCCAGAATCAAAACGCGTTGATGCAGAGTTTGTGACCACCATGGTTCGGCCATCAAAGCCCGGGCCTTGTAACTCCACGCTACGAACACGTTCCATATCCGCACGGAAACCCGCGGAATCCGCGTTCGACAAGTTATTCGAACGAACGTGTTGCGCTTTAAGAACTCGGCTTGCACCGGAGGTTGCTGTAAATAACAAGCTATCCATGCAGAACTCCTATTACACCGCGTTGAACAAGGCTTGAGTGAGCTTGTCGCTGGTCGAAATCGTTTTTGCGTTCGCTTGGTAGTTACGTTGTGCTGTCATCAGTGCCACAAGCTCACTGGTTAGGTCGACGTTTGAGCCCTCTAATGCACCTGGAGTCAAGTTACCCAGCGTGCCAGAACCCGGAACGCCCATGATCGGCGCACCAGAGCTAAAGCTTTGTGTCCAAGCAGTGCCGCTCACTTTTGCTAGACCTTGCGTATTAGCAAAATCAGCCAGAACCACTTGGCCTTGAAGCTGTGATTGACCGTTAGTGTAAGTTGCGTAAACCATGCCGTTGTCTTCTACGCGTACGCCTGCAAGCTCACCAGATGTGTAACCGTTTGGGCTGTTTGTGCTCACACCAAACGCGGCACCAAATTGCGTGCTACCTTTTAGGTTGATATCAACGCTCATTGCGTTTGCGCCCGCAGCTGGGAATGCCACATTGAAAGAGCCTGTTGGCGCCGCTAACGTACCGTCTTTATTAAACGTCACAGGAATGGTTGAAACAGGAGTTTTACCACCGTCGACTTGCACGTTCACTTCCCATGCGTTGTCTGCCGTTTTAGTGAAGTACTGCGTCACGGTGTGAGAGTTGCCAAGTGAGTCGTACACCTGTGTCGTGTAAGAAGAGTTGAACGAGGTTGGATCCGCTGGATCGAACGGCGTTACCGCTTTATCAATCGCTTTTGCACTTGCATCGAAGTTCGCAACAAAATCAAGCTTATCTGTCGCTTTCGCGTTGAGTGACGATGTTGATACTTGGATGTTACCTACAGAACCCGTCATCAGGTTGTTGTTGCTATCTACGCTGTAACCTTGCAACTTCGCGCCATTGTTCGCTGTAACAAAGTTGCTCTTATCCGTACCAAATACGCCAGAACGAGTGTAAAGCGTCTGACCCATGTGATCTTTTGTCACAAAGAAGCCGCTGCCGTTGATCGCCAAGTCCATCGAACGACCAGTACCCGTGATTGAACCGTTTTTATCGAAGTTTTGCGAAATAGACGCAACTTCTACGCCGCCAGGTTGCATGCCGTTGTATACCGCTGCGAACTCTGTACGCGCACCTTTAAAGCCATACGTTGAAGCGTTGGCAATATTGTGGCTGATCGTGTTTAGCTCTGTGTTGGTCGCGTCCAGACCACTAAGTGCGATGTTAAAACTCATAAAAGACCTCTGATTTGCTTATTTGGTTAAGCACCAAACTGAGTGATTTGATAGAAAGGAACGTTGCCAACGCCATTAACATTGACCAATGCTGCGCCACCTGAACTCGGAATACGAACCTGTTCAACTGTGCCAGCCAGTAGAACATTCGGGCTCGCTTGGCCTTCTTGAACTTCTACAGATACCGTGTATTTGCCCGGCTTTAAGCCAAGCTCTTCTGGATTGATTGAGAACTCAACGTCACCAGCGCCGTGAGCGCCAAGTGGTACGTTCGTCTTCTGACCGAACTGATCCTTCACAACTAAAGTCACTTGGTTTGAACCATGACTCAGTTCGATTTTGCCGTTTTGCGCACCATCACCCAGTTCGAATTCTTTTGAATTCACGTAAACCGTTTGACCAACCAAACCGGCGGTCGATAGCACTTGCATGTTGTCGAGTAGCACCATGCTGTTTTGCATGACCTTCGACATGTTCTCGGTACTTTGAACTTGAGAGAACTGCGCCAACTGACCGACGTACTCTGTGCCATCTAACGGGTTTAACGGATCTTGGTTTTGAATTTGCGCCACCATCAAAGAGATGAACTCATTTTGAAGTGAAGACGCGCTGTTCTTATCCGTTGGGTTTGGCGCAATGCCACTCTTTTCTTTTGCTGCCGCTTTAACTGGAGCGTCCGACGATAATGCCGTGTACTGTGCAAGACTCATTAGCTACCCTGCCCTAAACGAAGCAAGCCTTGCTGCATGCTTTTCACATTTGCCAACACTTCCACGTTCGTTTCGAAGCTGCGAGTCGCTGACATCATGTCCGCCATTTCCGCAACCACGTCGATGTCTGGGTAGTAAACATAACCTTCGCCGTTAGCGAGTGGGTTATTTGGCTCAAAGCGTTTTTCCGCCTGACCTTTGTTTTGCACCACATCGACAATACGAACTTCAGCATTTGGGTAAATGCCGTTTTCTGTCGTCATCTGCGTTTTTTGATACACGGTAGCGAACACAGGTTTAAGTGCTTTGTACGCATCATCTGGGTTTGCAGACACCGCATCCGCGTTCGCAAGGTTACTGGCAACCGTGTTTAGGCGAACGGTTTGCGCCGTCATCGCAGAGCCAGTAATCGAATAAATATCAGTGAATGACATAATTAACGTCCCTCAATCGCTTTCGCCAAGCCGTTAAATTTCATGTTCAGAAATGTCAGGCTGGTTTGAAAGTCCATGTTGTTTTGGGTGAATTTTGCTTGTTCAACACCAAGTTCCACAGTGTTGCCATCTTTACTGTTTTGGTACGGCACCGAATACTGGGCCTGAACCTGCAGCTTAGGTACAGAATTACTCACACCGTTTGTCGACATCTGGTTCATAACAGTGGTGAAACTTAGGTCTTTCGCCAAGTACCCAGGGGTGTCAACATTTGCTAGGTTACTGGCGAGGACTTTGGTACGCTGAACGCGAAAATTGAGTGCCTCTGGATGTACACCTAAAGCATTTTCAAATGTGATCGCCATGCATCTTTCCTTACAGTCGGCTCGAATACGCCAAGATACAAACAAGATACGTGCCATAAATTTTATTTATATTTATCAATGACTTACAGACAAGAGTGGAAACCAAACTTCCGGTTTACGGAAAGCAAAAAAATTAGGGGGAAAACTCTAATTTCCTCAAAGTGGATACTGTTATTAGGAATTCTTTCGACAGGACAAACTTTCGCCAGTCCGGACCAAACCACCTTCTCATCGGAGGAGCTAAAGGCCGTTGTCGCGAAACATTTTGAACAAGAAGTAGACCGCGTAGCCAAGTCCAACCAGTGGGGCGAGTATCAACTGGAGTACGATTTGTGGGTGCCAGGTTCTGCCAACCATTTACCCAAATGCGATGCCAAATTGGTGATCACGGGTCGCGATAACCAACCTTTGCCAGTCGGTAACTTAAAGCGTTCCGTCAGTTGCGAAGATCTCACTGCTCCATGGCGAATCAATGTCACGATCAAATCCTCGGTCACACTGCCAGTGGTGGTTGCGGCGACGACTGTAGGTCGCAGTGAAGTGGTGACAGCCAATCATCTGAAATTGGAAACTCGAACCATTTCGCGCTCGGACGATTTCTACACCGATCCTAAACGCGCCATCGGCTTGGAAACCACGCGTCGACTCCGCGCCGGACAAGTCGTCGATCCTACCAACTTAAGTGCCCCAGCTTTGATTGAGAAAGGCAATGAAATCATCATCATTGCTAGCAAAGATGGATTTAGTGCAAGCACCAAAGGTGTCGCCTTAGAAGATGGAGCGAAAGGCCAACAGATTGAGGTAGAAAACCTCAGTTCTGGAAGAGTCATTCGAGCGGTTGTGACAGGAAGAAACCAAGTTCATACTCAGTTTTGATTTTGGACTCAACGTAACATTTTTCAATTTTGCCTCTCGTCACATCAGGTGAGTATCGAGTACAAAAATAAAATTTAATGTTCACCACATCCTTGTCGCCTATTGGATTTAGAACATGATGATGAGGACCACAGCATGAAAATCGACAAAGTCGCGGGCGGTCATGTCCCACAAACAAATTTCCAACAAGCAAGTAAAAAGCCTGTTGAAACAATGGAACAAACCAAAGTAAGCGAGCCTGCGTTTCAAGCAAACACAGCAGCAATTGATCGTGCCCAAGCAGAAATGAAATCGCTACCAGACGTCGATATGGAAAAAGTTGAGCAAGTTCGTAACGCGCTAGCACGCGGCGAATTGAGCCTAGATACAAAAGCGCTATCTAAGGCAATTATGCAATTCCATACTGGTCACGAGTAAAAGCACAGCATTAGGAATACACCATGGCAAGCGCGGCATCGCAGCGAATTCAGTATTTTGTTCGTTCAATTTCTGAAGACATCAAACTGTATCAGCAATTATTGACCCTACTTCAACAACAAAAGGCGTTGTATTTGAAGTTTGATGGTGAGGCACTGAACACCAACGTTCAGCAACAAACACCAATACTCAATAAGCTGAGCCGCTCTTCTAATGAAAGAAGCCAATGCATGCGTGAGCTGGGGTTACCGTGTAATGACTCCAGCGTAACAAGAATTTTTAACGCTTTGCCTGCCAAGATTGGTGCGCAAGCGAGAAAACAGTGGACGTTATTGGAGACACTCATCAAGCAGTGCCAACAATACAACCAGAGCAATGGCCAAAGCTCTGCTGCGTTCCATGAGTTAGTCAGTCAACTCAAACAACCTGTGCAACACATTTATGAAGATAAATCGTTTTAAACGATGGTCGTCTTGCCTACAGATTCAGCCGCCATCTCGGCTGGATACTGTAGGCCTTTTTATTTCTGCCTGTTTGTTGTTCAGCACTTCTTTTCTTTGCCAGGCAAAACCCAATACTACTGATATAGAGCAGCAGTATCAGGTTCTTGCGCCTTATAAATTACAAATCGACCAACGTCTCACTTCCGTCAATCCACTTCTCGACCACATCTTTAAGCAACTCAAAAGCAAGTCACTGCCCAAAAGTCTCGTTTTGGTGCCAATGCTAGAATCTTCTTACAACGCAAAAGCCGTTTCTCACGCCAACGCCGCGGGATTATGGCAATTGATTCCTGCAACAGCGATGCGCTTTGGTTTAACGGTTGATTCGAATGTGGATGAGCGTTTCGATACCCAAGCCAGCACGAAAGCTGCATTGGACTATCTGGCGTTTTTATACAACAAGTTTGATCAAAACCTCGCATTAACGCTAGCGGCCTATAATGCAGGAGAAGGCCGAATTGCTCGCGCTATAAAGAAAGCGGGCACCGATGACTTCCAACAGCTCACTCTGCCAAAAGAAACACATCAATACGTCAGTCGTTTTTTTGCCTTGGAAAAACTGATAGATATCGGGCAGTTACAACACTCTTCTTTTCAGCCGTTACTTTTATTTGCTTCTGAGTCTGCGGCACCATCACAGCCTCTGATCGACTTTAGTCGACTTCCTCCACTCGTTAATTTGTGATAATAATCACCAAAACACCGAATGTCAGAAGAACGTAAAATTACAAGATCCTGTTCTGCTAATTTAAAAACTCGTGATCTCGATGCAAACGTGTGCAAAAAAGTTAAGGTAATGTATCTCAAGAATAAGAAAGAGTAGTGGTTTACTGATAATAGTCCAATTTGCACTTGTTTATTGGATAGATATGCATCACATTACGTGTGCAAAAAAGATGAAAACCAATGGTTGGACCTATTAATTATTTACACACTAAATATAAAACGGCTATTGTTTTCATAGTTTGAAACAAAACTCAGAATATCGAGATGACGCTTCGCTTGCGCGTCTGGAATAAGTCCGGGTTCCGGGGGGGAGCTCGGACTTTTTTATTGCGCTTAATTGCGTAAAGAAGTGAATGATTAAATCCCTAAACACATCTTCCTAACCACTTCTAAACAACGCTTACTGAAGCTCATTCCCATTCAATAGGTATGAGCTCAGTCTTCGGCACTCTGGTGGCAGCTAAAGCAACTCTTTAGCGATCAGGTGAAGTAAGAACGTTTCACGTTCGATACTCATTCCTTTCTTCGGGCTTTCTGCCATCGTCTTTTCGTTATGTGCTATCGCTTCATGGACATTCATCCAAACTGGACGCATACCATTCTTCACTTCGTAATCTTCATACGCTGTCTCACCCAGCTCACGATCGATTTTGCATGTGTAACAGTACGAAATCATGTGCATCACGTCGGCATCGTCTTTGTACCAAGGACGAAACTCTTCAAAAATGCCGAATGGTTTGATGCTGTGAATATTTTGCGCCCCCGTTTCTTCTTCGAGTTCACGAACTAGCCCAGCAATAACGTCTTCACCTTCATCAATTCCGCCACCAGGTAGCGTGTAATCGTGATAACGCTCTGTGTAGAGCAACAACACATCTTCACCATCAAGTACAATGGCACGCGCTGCATGACGCTGAAAGATAATTTTATCGTCCAGATGATCGAGTTCTGGATGAATGGTCGATTGTAAATGTCTCATCGAAAATACCGCCGTAAATATGATGCGCGCATACTACCGGAGTTCACCCTTTAAATCATCGTTGTGTTAATAAGCAAGCCAAAGTAGCGATACCTAACCCAATTAAAGTGTACTAAACCGTTCACGAGATCGCGTCTTGTTGAGCGGCTTACGCTCGATACATTCACTATGTATCCGCAACAGATGTGAGGTACTAGCAAGCTCTTTATGAGAAATGTCTAAAATTCTTCTAAATATGTCTACGCCCTTCTTACTTTTAACATCGATAAGACAATAATTGACGAAAGTTGCCTATAATCAAGGCAATACTCGCCTATCCCATGCGGAGATAAAGATGAAAAAAACAAGTTTAATGATGGTTATGGCAGGGACAATGGTACTTGCTGGTTGTTCAACCTATGACGGCGCAACTCGCTCAACAGAGTACACCTCTGTTGCCAATCCGGCGGCCGTTTACTGTGTACAACAAGGTGGCGAACTGGACACTGTGTCAGAGAACGGTGAGCGTGTAACTTACTGTGTGCTTTCTGACGATGAACGTGTTGAACAGTGGGAATACTACCGTAACAACCACAAAGAGAGTGACGAGCAATAAACTCGAATCTAATAAATAGTAATATTATTCAATAACTAAGGAGCCAATCGGCTCCTTTTTTTGTTCTTTGATATCCGCATTTTCCTACATGAGCTTCACACTACTCTGACTTTACCGTATGCAAATATAATATCGAACAGCGTTCTATTCCTGACATTCCTCTGACAATACTTTCCACTTGGTCAATAAAATCATGCCCAACATCACACAAATTCACATTTCTTCCACATTTTTCTGGAAACAGGTGGTCAGGATGAAAACACAAATAGTTAAACAAGCCGAAACGGCACAAAACAACGTGATTACTGATGAGTCAAAACGCATCATCTACAAATCGTGTTTAAGCGCATTGATGATTGTTGCGATCAGTATTCTCGTCAATCTGAGTATTCGTCTTGATTACGTAGTATTGGGATCAAGTTTGGGTGAAGTCTCTATCACTGAAACCTTACAAGTGATCATGCTGGCGATTGCTTCATGGTCGTTCTTCCAACTTTCTAAGCAAGAAGAACAAGTTAAACACGCCGCTATTTTGATTTCCGGCTTCTTCGCTGTGTTGATCATTCGCGAACTGGACTACTGGATGGATATGATCCGTCACGGATCGTGGGTATTCCCTGCGTTAACCGTCACTGCTCTGGCTTGCGCAAAAGCTTACCAAGGTGGTAAAGGTACAGTGAACGAAATGGCACGCATTCTACAAGTTCCGCACATGAAGCTCTTGATTGGTGCCGTCGTTCTACTGCTTGTTTTCTCTCGCCTTTACGGCATGGGAAGCTTCTGGCAGCAAGTCATGAATGAAAGCTACATCCGCGATGTTAAGAACATTTCGGAAGAAGGCATGGAGCTGCTTTGCTACTGTCTGATTGCGTTGAGTGCTGTTCGTATGCGACGCGAAATCACTGAATAGACTCGGGATCTAAACGGCGATTGAGCGCAGTTAAAATGGGATGAAACACTTCCAATGCTCGCTCTGCTGTTGCAACCGATTCATCAAAGGCCGTCATTTCGATGGCCTTTTTCATTTCCGCAATTTGCTGCAAAACATCCATTTCTAACGGTAAAGCGCGAAGTTGACTTATTGCTTGTTTAGCCCGCAGCAAAGGCTGTGCTCGAACGCTAGTTAAATCTCGTTGAAATGCCCCACTTTTAACGCCCTCTAGATACACTCGATACGTCGTCAGTTCATCAAGTAAAAGAAACGCTTCTGCCTGTGGTCCTTGATGTGGATATGGCACGCTAATGTGCTTCTGAATATTTAGAGAAATGTGTAAATCTAAACCCACGGACGCGCATTGAGATTTGAGCACGCGCAGTAAGCCTTGCTCATCCATTAGCGTTTGAATTTCTAATATGCGCTCAAGATGGTAGGCGTTTGATAGCAAAATGACCTCAACCGCCGCTTGAGACGGTAACGGAAATAAACCGCTTTCACACAGAACTTTCGCTGCATTTCGCATGTTTTCAAACGTATTCAAAGAGCGATTTTCAAGCAGAATTTGGCTTGTCGGAAAAGGCTTGGCCAGCGACGTATTCAGGGTCTGAAAATATGCATACATAGCGTCTGCTTCCGAAATGCGTTGTCCTTGCGTTTTTCCACCACAAAATACGAGAGCAGTATTCTCCATTGGCATTTCGCGGATCTTAGCGGCTAGTGCTTCGACTCTCGAGATGCCTTCGGCACTCAATTGGTTATTAACCAATCGCTTACCTAGTACGATGACCACGTTACCTAACTTCATACTTCTCTCTCAATTTCCCCTGCGACAAAGTCACTGTTGTGTGGTCTTTGGCATAGTTACAAAAATCTTCTTTGCCAACCGCCTTACAGGCATTAACATCTAGTTAACAACATTGTTCTAGAGACCTATGAAAGGTTCATTGCTGAAGGAAGTCAATTATGCTGTCGATTTTCGATATTTTTAAGGTCGGTGTCGGGCCATCCAGCTCCCACACTAACGGTCCTATGCTCGCCGGATTCCATTTCACTCAACTACTTAGCGACTCTATGGCGAAAGTGCGTCGGGTGCAAGTTGACTTATATGGCTCTTTGTCACTGACTGGTAGAGGACACCACACCGACCGAGCCACAGTGCTAGGGTTGATGGGCAATAAGCCCGATACCATCAAAATGACCAGTGCCAAAAGTGCACTGCAACACACCATCGAAAACCATACCTTATCGTTAGCTGGCTCTCATCAAATTGAGTTTAGCTACGACCACGACATTGTATTTCACAGCGACAACCTGCCGCTGCATGAAAATGGTATGACGATCACCGCGCTCGATGCCGCAGGAGATCAAGTCGCCTTTGAGACGTACTACTCTATCGGTGGTGGTTTTATTGCGACAGCGGCAGAGCTCGAACATGGCAGCCAACAAGCCAGCGCAGAAGTACCTTTCCCTTTTTCATCCGCAGACGAAATGTTGGAAAAAGCAGAGAAAAATGGCCTCAGCCTTGGTGGCATGATTCTACAAAATGAGCTGGCATTTCGAGAGCAAGAAGAAATTGACCAAAGAGCTGAACAAATTTGGAAAGTGATGTCACTGTGTATGCAGCGTGGTTTCGATACTGAAGGGATCCTTGAAGGGGGCTTGAACGTCACTCGCCGAGCTCCGAATCTGTTGAAAAAACTAGAAGCGAATGCAGCAGTTGAAAATGATCCAATGGAGATCATGGACTGGATTAACTTGTTTGCCTTTGCGGTCAGCGAAGAGAACGCGGCAGGCGGGCAAGTCGTTACATCACCAACTAACGGTGCCGCAGGTGTTATCCCAGCAGTATTGATGTACTACCATCGATTCATCAAAGAGCTGGACCTTAAGCAACTAAAAGACTTTCTCGCCGTTGCTGGAGCGATTGGTATTTTATACAAAACCAACGCGTCCATTTCTGGGGCGGAAGTCGGCTGTCAAGGTGAGGTGGGAGTTTCCTCTTCTATGGCAGCGGCTGGCCTAACCGCCTTGCGAGGAGGCAGCAACGAGCAAATTTGTATCGCAGCTGAAATTGCAATGGAACACTCTCTAGGTATGACCTGCGACCCAATAGGGGGACTGGTTCAAGTGCCTTGTATTGAACGCAATGCGATGGGCGCAGTAAAAGCGATTAACGCATCACGAATGGCACTAAAACGCACTAGCAAATGTCTTATTTCATTAGATAAAGTTATCGAAACCATGTACCAAACTGGTAAAGACATGAATAAGAAATATCGAGAGACATCTCTAGGTGGTTTGGCAATCATCCATATGGCACCACCATGTGAATAATAAGTACGCATAATTTGCATCTTTCTTTACACATCGCATTGTTGGTGGCACTTAGCATCAACAGTGCGATTTCTTCCCTTCCTTGTATCAATACTCGCCTGCTTTCCATCATTTATTTTTCAATACGTTAAATTAGTTATTAGCATTTTGTTTTGATAATAATTTATAAATTAGTTTTTATAACTACATTTATCAACTTGATCTAGAACAACGGATAAGCAAATAACAAACTTCACATTAGAAAATATAGTGCGTCTTTTGTCAGTTATGCGACAATCATTTCAATACTCAATATCTCGTTTAAGTAACATTTAACAGAAATAATCACTATCTTTCTCCGCTAATGTGAGTACAAAATTATGTGGAATAAACTAAACAAATCTATGATGTTCTGCCAAATGATGTTTGGCTTATCATTTTATGGCGTGTTAGTGAGCTTAACTCGCTTTTTTCTAGAAGATCTAAATTACAACGAAGCCGATACGATGATGATCGTGGGCGCTTTTTCTGCCATTGGGCCATTGTTTGCCATCGCTGGCGGATTTATTGCGGATAAGTTTTTAGGAGCTTACCGCTCTCTATCCATCGCCTTTCTGGCGTTCGCTGCGGGTTACGTTTTGCTGGTACTTGGTGCTTCGGCGACAAACGTTCCTTTATCGATGTGTGGTATCGCTCTAGCAAGCTACGGCCGTGGTTTGATGTCACCTTCTTACCCAAGTCTTTACAAACGCACTTTTAAATCACAAGAAGATTTCGAAAAAGGTTACCCAATCAACTATTCCGTGAACAATGTCGGCGCTTTTTTAGGCCAGTACCTGTTCCCGATGATCGTGCTGGTAATTGGCTTTAACGGCGGCTTTACCATCTCTGCCGTCATGGCAGGCGCCGCGCTTGTGATGTTGTTGATGTTCAGAAAGGGCCTAACAGGTGTAGCCGCTGAACTTGACCAAAAAGCGGTAAGCTTGAAAAACTGGGTATTCTTCGCACTGATTTCCGTCGCCATGATCGCGTTGGTGTTCTTCATGTTCTCAAACATGGATATTGGTCAAAACATCGTTTATGCCATCGGTGGCGCTGCGATTCTTTACTTCGTCTCTTTAATGCTGAAAGCCAGCAAAGCCGAGTCATTGAAGATGGGCACCATCCTCATTGTGACCTTCTTGACTACGTGTTTCTTCGTCTACTACGGACAAATGATGACGTCAATGAACATGGTAGCAATCAATACTTTGAAAGGCTCACTGTTTGGCTTTATCCCACTTGAGCCAGAAGCAGCAATGGCAATGAACCCACTTTGGTGTATGGTTGGTGGCCCTATTGTTGCGGGTTTCTTCGGTATGCTTGAAAAACGCGATGTTCACCTTTCTACAGCAACTAAAATCGCGATGGCATTTGTACTCACTGCAATTGCATTTGGCATCCTAACTTTTGCGGTCACAACCGTTGGTGAAGATGTGGTGATCATGCCTGAGATCTTCTTGGCGATTCACTTCTTCCAAGCCATTGCGGAAGTTATCGTTGGCTCAATGGTAGTAGCATTCATTCTGTCTGTAGCACCAAAACACATCGAGAACTTCTCGGTTAGTCTATTCTCCGTTGCTATCGCACTGAGTGGTATCGTTGGTGCCGCTTTCTCAACATCGATTGCGATGGAAAAAGGCCAAGAGATCACTCAAGAAATCGTACAAACCGTATACGGTGATTACTTCCAATTGCTTACTGTACTAGCGGTTGTGATGGTGGCGATTGCTATGGCAGCATCTGTTGTTATTCGCAAAATGCTGGATGCAGCAAAAGAAAGCGAAGCACAAGCGCAACCTGTCGAGATTGAAGCGGGTGTCGAGGTACAGAGCTAATCGCTTTCGCACCGCCACTTGATTACATACGCAATCAACAAACAAAAATGCCGCGAATTCATCGCGGCATTTTCGTAATGACAACGTGACCGATTAATCGCGGCGGCCACGAAGTTCAATGGGTTGGGTAGATGCATCGGTTTGAATCATCACACCGCCGTACATCGCTTCATTACGGCCTTTCAACGTAAGTTGCGAGTTTGCGCGTTCAACATCCACTTGGTTCGTATTACTCATTGTCATGTCAATGGTACCTGTGTATGAGCCATCCGCAGCAAATGCCACATTCGCTGAGCAAACCATCAAGCCTAATGCGATTAGTTTTTTCATACATCACCTCTGTTATTGTCTGTACCTGTTTCGATGTAGAAACTGTATCAACGCAAAGGGGATGAGACGAGGAAACTCCTGATTTACCAAATGGAAATCCCCCTTTCTTCACTTCCGATAGATGCCTCAAGAAAATTGACCGTTTGCTGTCTTTGGATGATCAGCTCAACGCTATGATGTGAAGCGAGCCAAATTGTTGGAGTAAAGAATGGCGATTAATCTGGATATTCAAAACATTCTTGTGCTGAAGCGCATGTATGAGCTGCGCAATGTTCGGTTAGTCGCAGAGTCGTTAGGAAAAACATCCGGAGCCATCAGTAAAAACCTCACCAAGATGAAAACCCAGTTCGATGATCCTCTGTTTGTGCAAACGAAACATGGCTTTGAACCGACGACGTTTGTTGAAACAAACATGGCACACTTCGAACAGATTCTGATGAGTATGGACTCCATTAAGCCGCAAAACTTTTCCCCAGAGACCTTTGATGGGCAACTGTCGATTTATGCCAACACGCTATTTTGGGATTACTTCGGCGATGAGCTTTACTTGAGCCTGCTAAAACAAGCACCTCGAGCCAAATTTTCGTTTCTGCGCTGGGGAAACGAGGCTAAAAACCGTTTAATAGATGGTGAAAATGCAGTCGCAATCCACTACTTTGATGAGGACTTACCTCAATCGGTCGCACAAAAAGAGTTGGGAAAAGGAAAAGCCGTCTTTTTTGTTCGCAAAGATCACCCCGCACAAGATTTTGATGACTTGCAGCTCTACCCCTTTTTACTCTTCAAAACACCAGGATGGAATGACTACCGATACCCTCTATTGGAACGCTTGAAGAACATTGGCTTTAATGCGTCGCCAAAAGTGGAAATAGAACACCCAGCGATGATCCACAAAATCATCCTTCAAACCGATCATTTCGGTATCACGATGAGTGACCATGTCCCGCAGGGATGCAGAAGTATCGCACTACCGAACCGCTTAGAATTGAATGTCAGCTACGTGATGAGTTGTCGGCGTTCACAGCAACATGCACCATTAAATCTATGGTTATTTGATAAGATTAAACACGTGATTGCAAACTAACGTTCTTTTAGTATGCCCAAAGTAATCGCTTGGTGATGTTGACGCAGATAATCGATATCTTGCAAATACGCGATGTAATGTCCCTCTTCCAAATTGGCTTGAAATCTCTCATCCCTGTTGCTTGCCATGAATCTCATGTAATCAACCAAAGCCGTGAGCCTTAACGTCATCACATCCACCAGATTTTCTCGCTCTAATTTCGAGCAGCCATACGCGTCGCAGAACAGTTTGGCACGTTGAATTTGCTGTTCCAAGTTGCCCATTCGGTCATTTTCATCCGTTTTAAAAGGAGCCCAACCGTAAATGGAAAAAGCAACGTCCCATAAACGAGGAGCAGGATGTGCGGTATCAAAATCGAATACACCAACCACGGTTTCACCATTTAGTGCAACATTGTATGGCATAAAATCCCCGTGACAGATCACCTCTTGGGGAGCGCGATCAGGTAACATCCAATGACACACTTCACTTTGATGTGAAATGAGAAAATCTTCTGAAGCATCATGCATTCTACGCAACATTTTGGCCGCGGATAAAAGTGCAGTAACAGAAGCAATAGAACCTTGCAGTGGATAGTTGAAGGTATCTCCTTCCACAAAGCTCAACCACTCTTTGCCACCCTCAATCCCAATCACTTTGGGGCATTGCGTGAATCCATTGGAATGAAGGTGATTTAACAACTGGTGGACGGTCATCGTCCAAGAGCTTGCCGGACGACTAACGCGATCACCTGTACGATAAATGGCATTATCCCGACCACCTTGTAGCATTTCCATGACTTTTCCTTGTTCGATCAGATTTGGGGCGACGATTGAAACAAGCGTCATTTTATACCTTAAGTAACGAATCTTGTTTTAACTACCGACCAAAAAGCACCCAACTTTGTTAGCTCAATCGCAGGAAACCACTTTCACTTATTCGAAGATGCTGGGCTTTTAAGCTTATAGACTTTGCATGACCCAATGAGTAAAAGCCTCAACTTGCGGTTTATCGCTTTCCCTTACCACTATATGGTGCGCGCTGGCGCTTGGCATGGACCATCCACCAATCGGAACCAAAAGTCCTTGTTGTAGCTCATCCTCCACTAAAAAGTCCCTTACAAGTAGTATGCCTAACTGATTCACCGCCGCTTGAATGGCTAGTAAGGAATGTTCAAACTCGGCGATAGGTTTACTCACTTTGCCTTCATAGCCCTGAAAACGCAGCCAAGCTTGCCACGATTCATGGTATCCGCCCGTGCACAGTTTTGGCGCTAGCGCGATATCGGTAAGATGAATGACCGAATTAAGATTTAAAAAACCAGGGCTCGCCACCACTATCCAGTTTTCTTGGGTAAGTTGAACAGCCTGCTCTGATTGCCAATCTCCATAACCGTTAATGATCTCCACATCCGCAATGGCGCTAGCATTCGGTACCGTGTTAGCTGTCGTTGAAATTTTTACCACGACATCAGGGTGCTGACGATGAAAGTCGGCCAAGCGCGGCATTAACCATTGAGAACAAAAGCTGTGAGCGACATGAAGCGTCAGTTGAGTATTTTTCTGGCGAGCAAAAAGGTGTTGAGTTGCTACAGATAGCATCTGCAAAGTCTGGCTAACAACAGGCAAGTAGGCTTGGGCAACTTGTGTTAATAAAAGCTGCGCACCATTGCGCTCAAAAAGTATCGCGTTTAACTGAAGTTCCAACGATTTAACTTGCTGACTGACCGCCGCGCGAGTGACATTTAGCTCTTTTGCAGCTTTTGTAAAGCTTCGCAAACGGGCAGTTGCTTCAAAGGCTTTCAGGGCATTAAGTGGTGGGAGGTTTTGCATCATGCTCTCCTACTAAACGGAGCATCGATATTATGAATCAGTGATGACAGAATGATGAACAACAAGCAAAGCGCACGCCGCCGCCGTCATTTCAATATACAGCCCAACAACCGTCTCGGTTCCATCCAAACATAAGTTTGAAGACAAGATCAAAAAAGCCAGCGATAAACGCTGGCTTTTTGCTTTGTTGGCTATAGCAACAAATTATTGAGCTTGTTCAGTCGTTTGGTATTCAAACGCAGGAACAACTACTTCTACACGACGGTTCGCTTCGCGACCTTGACGAGTTTCGTTGCTAGCAACTGGGTTTGCTTCACCCATGCCTTTAACTGTCATACGGTCAGCAGCGATACCTTTCGCTTCGAATTCATTAGCAACCGCTTTAGCACGCTTTTCAGTTAGCTGTTGGTTGTACTGAGCAGAACCCGTTGTGTCACTGTAACCAGTGATCTCAACTTTTGCTTGTGGGTAAGTGTTCATTAGATCAACTGTACCAGAAAGTGCTGATGCATCTTTCACTTCTGCGCTTTCTAGGCCGAATTGTACTGTTGCTGTTTGAGCTGGGTACACGTGCTCAACGATACGAGTAGATGGACGTGTTTCTACCACTTCTTCAACTGCTTCTTCTTGAACTACTGGCTCAGAACCAAACTTGTAGTTGAAGCCGATACCGAAGAAGTCAGAATCCATGTCATCAATGATGTCGTCAGACATGTCTTGGTAACGTTGGTATTCAGCACGTAGGCTCCAGTTGTAGTTGATTTTGTACTCTGCACCTAGAGAGCCAGTTGGAACGAAGTCTTTCTCATCACCAGCCATCATGTATGCCGCACCTACTTTAGCAAACAGGTTCCAAGAATCTGTTAGAGGTAGGTTGAATTTAGGAGCTAGAGTCAACGCCCAAAGGTCACCATCAACTGTGTTTAGACCAGGTTTTTTGAAGTTAGCCGTGAAATCACCTAGGTAATCAACACCGTATTCTGCAGCAACGTATTCGTTGAAGTTGTAACCAATGTGCATACCAGCTGCAAAGCTGTCGTCGTCACAAGGTTCGTTTAGGTAACATGCATCGTTTAGAGAGTTGTAACCTACTTTACCGCCAATGTAAGTGTCAGCAAGTGCAACGTTAGAGATCACACCACCAGCAAGTACAGTAGCCACTGCAATAGCGATTTTTTTCATTATTTTTTTCCTTTTTCTTGTACACAAAGCAACACAAATTAAGCAAGTCGCTGCTTATCATGTGAAGCCGCAACTTTCTCTTTTTAGTTGAATAGAAACAGCTAAATTTCGTAGGAAGGAATCAAAAAATGATATTCGAACGCCAATGATGTAACACGGATAACACCACCTCTCGATCACACGTTAATTATCTAAACGTGGGCTCTCATTTGAGGAGAAAATCCAACGACATTGGTTTAGCCATAGTCAATTCGTTGCGGAGAATATCACACTCTTAGCACTTTTCTGTGATGCAAATCACCCTATTTTTGCAGTTTCTCAAACTTGAGAAGAACTCAGTAAATGGATGAATGGCAACTAATTTTTACAATAAGAAATGCGAATAACAGGAAAGAAAACAGCCCATCAAAGATGAGCTGTTCGGTAATGAATCAATGCTGTGGAACTATTGCATTTAAATTTTGTCGGTCACCGCAAGTGTTGCTGCAAGCACGTCTTGCCCAAACATCACGCTGCGCTCAGGAGACCAACCGTACAACGGATCAGGGTGGTTGTTATTGTCTTTGAATGGCATCTCGATTGTGTACGATAAGCACTTAAATTGCTCGGCAACCCAGTTTGAACCAACCGTCAGGTTTGCCTTGCCTGGTTCGTCTTTGTCGTAGCCAATTTCATCTTGGAACTCTGGCGTAATAGTCAACAGTGCTTGTTTGAATGCATTTTCCAGCGCCGCTAAGTTTTCATCGTACGATGGGATGCCCTCAGAGCCTGCAACAAAGTTGTATGGGATCGCTTCATCACCATGAACATCTAAGAACATATCCACGCCCGTTTCGAGCATGCGTTCACGAACAAGGAACACCTCTGGGCTTTTCTCCATTGAAGGCGTTTGCCATTCACGGTTTAGGTTTACACCAACCGCATTCGTGCGTAGGTGACCACGAATACCACCATCTGGGTTCATGTTAGGTACAACGTAAAGCACTGCTTTCTCAAGTAATGCACGGGCAACCGTATCGTTTTCATCCAGCAGACGCTGAATCATACCTTCCATAAACCACTCGGCCATGGTTTCGCCCGGATGCTGACGCGCGATCATCCAGATTTTCTTTTTGCCTTCTTCTGGCTCACCAAAAGTCAGTAGGCTCATGTCGTTACCATCTAGGGTATGACCCAGTGTATCCAGCTTGCAGTGGTGCGCGCTTTGCGCCATGTGCAGTAGATCGAGATGGCGATCATAAGTGTACGGTGCAAAGTATGCGAAATAGATAGAGCCGCGCTCTGGGATCACAGTAAACGTTAATGTGTCACCATCAAATTCAGCAGGAATACGGAACCATTCTTCACGGTCATAAGACGCAACAACGTCGTAACCTTGCCAACCTTCAGGGTATGCTGACTTCGCTAGATCGAGCAGTTTGATGGTGTGTGACTGCTCTGCTTCAGTTTCTAAGCGGAAGTGGAACCATTGGTAGAATTCCGACATGTTGTCGTTAGGGATTTTCAGTTGGATGTCATTTTTATCATCCGCTTTAACGACATGGATGCTACCGCTGTCGAAGTTGCTGAATATTTTCATTCTGTTACTCACCTTTTGAATCTGAGCTTGAAAGAGAGAGGCTAACACAAGGCGAAAGTCCGCCCCAACGACTTTCACTGCAAACTGTCTCGTTTGTGGCTAAAGTCTTCAGTTTAGTCGAGCTTATCCGCTTTGCCTGCTGGTCCTGCAAGTTTTGCCAGCCACTTATCCCAGATAAATGGTTTTTGACCACAATCTTCTGCCTCTTCTTTTCGGCGTACCGCATTACGCACCGTCATTGCGCCAATCCAGCGAAACGGCTCTGGAGGGAAATGCCCCAATGGTCCTTTGGCTAAGCCACTTCGAGTCCATTCGTTATCCAACCCTAACACCATAGAAGAGAGGATTTTTCCGCCCATGCGAGTCTGCGCAACACCATTACCTGAATAACCAAAACCATAAAAGACATTACGTTGCTCGTTCAACTTCCCAAAAAATGGAAAGCCGGAGGTTGAGCGATCGGATCCTCCTGTCCATGAGTATTCAAACTCCGCCTCTTTCAAACTCGGGAAAAGTTTATCGAATGACTTCCTTAGAAGATTTGGATAACGAGTTGGTTTATTGAACATCACGTCCACTTGGTTGTTGAAAGAGAACTGATTGCCTCCCTTGCCTAACATGAGGCGACCATCTGGCGTATCGCGGTAGTAATGAACAAAAATACGCGAATCCAACACGCTCGTTCCCGCTTGCCAGCCCGTTTTCCGTAACGACTCACCAAGCGGTTTGGTGATGACCATGTCGGAAGAAACCACCACGATACTGTTTTTGAACTGCGTAAAGTGCTCCACCATCCATGCGTTCAATGTCAGCACGACCTGCTTCGCTTTTATTTGTGCGTCAGGAGTGTACACGGTAGCTGGTTGGCCAAAATCCAATTTGGTCATTGGTGTGTTTTCGAAGATTTCGATCCCCATTTCTGATGCAACTCGGCGCAAACCTCTAGCCAACAAGGCGGGCTGGACGCTAGCAGCAACCGAAGAATGGAAACCTTCAAGATGACGGGGCGAGCCTGTATTCGCGTGCAGCTCATCTTCTTTGCAGCGACGCCAACTGTTGACGCCTAAACGTGAAAGCTCATCGACGACAGGTTGCATGCTGCCCGCTTGCGCGTGATTTGTTGCCGTGTAATACACGCCTTTAAGCGACAACTGAGCATCAATATGGTGCTGTTTACAAAACGCGTCAATTTCAAGCACGGCTTGTTCGGACTCTTTGACTAACCAAGCAGCCTGAGCTTCACCAAACAAACGTTTTAAGGTCGGAAACTTTGTCGACCAAGTCAGCATGCAACCACCATTCGCTCCAGACGCGCCACTGCCGCACAGGCCCTTTTCTATCACAACAACATGCTTTTTCGGTGCTTGCTGTTTGATCATAATGGCGGTCCAAAGTCCGGTGTAACCACCACCAACAATCGCGACATCAGCGTTGATATCTTCATTCAGTGGCTTAGCTGGCTGAGGCTGTTCAAGTTCAAGCGCTTGCTTAAACCAGTAAGATAGGTGTGCCATTGTTTTTCCTTCGTGTCATTCATGAACTTGTTTTCGAGAAGCTCACTGTACAAACGATGCGCAGTTTCAACGAGCAAGAAAAACTATCGCTGCGCGTAAGAAAAAATGACGCCACGCGGCAAAGTTACGGGAGATTTTAAAGAACCGAAAAGCACAAAAAAGGAGGAGCGTGGCTCCTCCAAAAAATGCAATGATATTAACTATTAGGGATAGATTAAGGGGAATAGCGTCAGTTAGTACCTACCAGGCTCGCGCATACGGTATTCGTATGTCACATTTACTACTGGCTGGTAAGTCACCTGACCATTACTTTCCATAAATTCATCGACCGTCACTTTTGAATCGGTAATCGAAAATGACTGACGATCCACAAACTCAGACTTACGAGTAAACTCATCTCTAAGCTGGCCAGACGATTTGTTCTGGTAATCTTGGAGCATAACTCGCCCCATATCGTAAGCCGCTTCTTTACTATCCACGACACCACCGTGAATAGTTTGCGTATTGTTCGTCCACTGATAGCCACCAGCAAATACAACAGAAGGTGCAGTAGTCAGAGCGAGAAGACTTGCTAAAGTAATTAAGCGTTTCATAAACCTCTCCTTTACTTCCTTACTATCGAACCTGCATTGGTTCGATACCTATAAGTTACGTATAAAGACCTGTAGCACGTCAAATTAATTTCAAATTATGTTCAAGTTTCGTTCAATTTGGTTCTGTGCATGCTTTTGTTTATGACTCACTTCGATCTTTTTCAAACTTGAAATATGCTCTAGCAAAGACCTATCCCTGACACTTCCTTACGCACTCATACAATACCTGCCACGGTTTTTCTCTTAGAATCCCGAACAAACGAACACTGTTCAAAATTAATTTTGAGTACGTTGGAATCAGCAAGAACACACCTCCTATTTATGCCTTGTGCATCTCTCCATTTTCGTGTTCCTCGCTGTTATTTCTCGTGCTCTTAAAACAGAACCCCAGTTAAGACAAGCTCTTAAGTGAGTCGGGAGTGAAAATGACTGCAAATAAATCCATTTTTGATCATACCAAAGTGATCTATGCTGATGAGTACGCCAACACCTATAACCCTATTTGGGTATATAGAATGAAGTTCATCATGCGTGCGCTTTACTACAAACGAGCATTCAAACACCTTGCGAACAACATTGAATCGTCTTTGTTAGACATGCTTTGTACGCGTACACACCGATTCCTAGAAAAACCGTTTCGCCCGTACATCATTAAGAATAACTCTGCTTTTGATCGCTCCAACTTGGTGGTTGATCACTACAAAACGATTTCAGAACTGCTTTCTAAAGAGACCATTGCCGAGATTTACACCGATTCAAAAGGCTTAACGCTGACCTCATTTGAAATCGATGACATCGAGTACTCGGTTCGATTGGTTTACGAAGCACGTTACCAAAAAGAAGGCGACATGAGTCTTGTGCTGCACAGCGCTGAAGACGGCAACTTCTACACACTTTCGTTTACCGTTGGTCATGTAGACACTGGGCGCTGCATTATGATAGGTGGCCTACAAGGCCCTCGAAGCAGTGAAGAAAACAACGCAAAAATCAAAAAACTGACTCGAAAACTGTACGGTCAGCGACCAAAAAGCTTGATGGTGAGTTTGCTAACACTCATCGCTCAAGTATGGGAAGTAAGCACCATACTCGCCGTAAAAACGCAATCTCACACATACGCAGCACGACGTTACAGTAAAGGACGCATCAAAACCGACTACGACGCACTATGGCAAGAGTTGGGAGGCATTGAATACAACCGCCATTTCTACGCATTAAAAGTGAATGATACGCGCCGTGATACTGAGGGAATGTCTCGCTCTAAACGCTCGATGTACCGCCGTCGTTATGAGTGGCTAGACAACACCAAAGCTGAGTTTGCGACGCGTCTGCGTTAATCCAGCGTATCACGCGACATCTTGTTTATTCGTTTACTATTCGGAGTCCTTATGTCTTACAAATACGCCGTAGCATGCTTGTTGTCTGCACTTTCTGTCACCGCTCATGCCGAGCCAACCAAACACATTGTGGGGGCGAATTTAGGCTATGGTGACGTCAGTTACGACGTCAATAATGGCCATGATGACGGCGACATGTTCTTAGGGGATGTGTATTACCGTTACATGTTCGACCAAAACTTCGGCCTTGAAGCGGGTTATAAAGGCGCGTTTAACGGCATTGGTTCTGTACTCATTAGCCCAATATCAGAAATCACCGACGTGAGTTATGGCGGTCCGCGAATCAGCGGTTACGTAAGCTACCCTTTGGGTGC
This sequence comes from Vibrio sp. GLN_1, assembly GCF_043106015.1. Taxonomy (NCBI): domain Bacteria; kingdom Pseudomonadati; phylum Pseudomonadota; class Gammaproteobacteria; order Vibrionales; family Vibrionaceae; genus Vibrio; species Vibrio sp. GLN_1. The sequence goes on along the minus strand of NZ_JBICMD010000036.1, from coordinate 110,249 downwards.
TGGTTTCGAGCTTTACGGTAAAGGCGGTATCACTTACTACACGTTAAGTTACACGCTTAAAAACAATGGCCAGAATAAAGAATATGACGAGTCTAGCCTTGGCGGAGAAGCCGCAGCAGGTGTCGCTTGGGGCTATAAACACTTTGGTTTGAACTTAGAATACAATTACGCCAAAAACAGCGATTTTGATTCTGGAGGCGTGATGTTTGGCGCACAAATGCGTTTCTAACTCATCCCTCTTTTCTAAGGCACCAGGAGTCCGTTTGAACTTCCGGTGCCTTTTAGTTTATGTGCTTCAAGCACCTTCTAAAGACAACACAATGCCTGCAAGGATGAAAGCCACACCGATACCTCGGGTGAGATACCATTTTTCCGCAAGTAACCAAATGCCCATCAGTAAGCCAAATACAATACTGATCTGGCGCAGCGCGACAACTAAGCTCACGTTGTCTGTCATCGTCATCGCAAACAGAACCAATCCATAAGTCGATGCCATCATAATGCCAGCCATACTTGCACTTTTTCGGATTCGCCAAGCCGCTTGCAACTCTTGATCATTTCCGGTGATCAGACACCAAAGTAAAACGGGTAAGCCCATCGCCCAAAACTGCGCACCAAGATAGAAGATCGCATTGTATTGATCGTTGAAAATAGTTGATGCTTGCTGAGTCAGTAACGTTAATGCCTCTTTGTCCACCACAGAGTAACCTGTCGTGCCAATTGCCGCGATCAACGCCCAAAACACGCCTACATTTAGATACGCCACCAAAGAAACTTGGCGAACATGAGTCAACGGAACCAAAATGCAGCCAAAGGTGATCAACACAAAACCAAGCCACTGTTGAGATGAAAGCGCATGGCCGAGTGCAACACTGAACCCTCCCACCATCATGACCGGCAAAGCGCGTGCAATTGGGTAAATCACACCAACATCGGCATGTTTATACGCCATGATCAAACCGACGAGATACACAATTTGCGCTATTCCACTAAAAGCCAGCATTCCCCAAAACTCAACTGGCAACGAAGTCCAACCGAGCGTGGTTAAATACCAAATCAGATATGGGGTAAGAACTCCACAAGCTGACAGGCTTGCAGCCATCGTGAATGACACGCCTGATCCGGAATGGTTTTTACCCAAGATATTCCAACCAGCATGCAAAACCGCAGAAAATACAACGAGTGCGATTGCCAAGAAATCCATTTGTTTTCCTGTTTAGATAAAACAAAGGCTCCGAGATGGAGCCTTTGAATATGAAAATGCGAACGTTAGTGATTGAGCTCTGCCACCGACTCAATACTGATGGCATCGTGACGCCAGTATTCAATATCGCAGTCAATCAACTCGCCATGTTGGTTATAGTTAGTGCGTTCAACAACCATTGCCGGAGTGCCCGATGTTGCTCGCAACGCTTGCGCGACTTCACCAAGCAAGGTACTGGTAGAAATACGGTAACGCGTCTTCTGATACACCACACCAAAGTGCTCGCGATAAATGTCGGTCAGCGAGTTGGTCAAATCAAAGCTCAATAAATTGGGGAAGATCTCTGGGCGAATATAGTTGGTCACATACACCACAGGTCTGTCTTCCAAATATCGAACGCGGTCGACACGAAAAACATCAGAGAATGGCTGCAGTTGTAACAAGCGCGCAGATTGCTTATTAGCTAAAGTTCCCTTTGCCGCAATCAGCTCCGTTTTTGGCACGCGATTTTGCGCTTTCGCCATGTTCGGAAAATTAAGTGTTTGAGTAGGATCGTAACGTAGTGGCTCAGGTGAAATAAACCAGCCTCTGCGATCTTCACGATAAATTCGTCCTTCGGCTTCCAATAACGACAACGCTTCGCGCAACGTAACTCGGGTTGTGTCGAACGACTCCGCCAACTTGCGCTCCGCAGGCAATTTCTGACGCGGTGATAGCATGCCCGCTTCAATCTGTTCAACAATCGAATCTTTAATTTTTACGTACTGCACGAGGTGTCCTTATCTTTTACGCCAAGCCTGAGTGCGACTTTCTAACCACTTCCCCAACGTCATCTGAACGATCTTCGCAATCGCGGCTGCAATCATGATCATCACGGCCATCGCAGCAGCTGCGCCCGTTTGGCCTGCATCGTCCATGTTTAGAATCGATACCGAAGCAGGAATCGTATCGGTTGAGTACAGGAATACTACCGCAGAAGTGGTGGTCAATGCATTAACAAACAAGTAGGTTGCGATGTCCAAAACAGCAGGCATACAAACCGGTAAGGTCACTTTGAAGAACAACTTATACTGAGGCAGCCTGACCGATGCTGCCGTCGCTTCTATCTCTGAGGGCAATTGCTTGAGAGCGGTTAACGCTGTCATGTGGCCGACTGTGTAATAGTGCACTACGGTGTTAATCACCAGAAACGCCATCGTACCGTAAAGCACATTCAATGGGTTGTTCACATCATTGAAGTAAAAGATGTATCCCAAACCCAACACCATGCCCGGCACCGCCATTGGCACCACGCTCAGCATTTGCATCGCCTGACGAACTGGCCCAAACGCACGACCTTTTTCAATACAGTAGGCACCGACAAAAATCACTGCGGTACCAATCAGCGCAGTCCAACCAGCTAAAGTGAGAGAATTAAAGAACGGGCTCCAGCCATAGGTACTCATCTCTGCGAAGTTGTAATTGTTCAGCGTCAGCGCTTTATTCCACGGCCAAAATGTCACTAGAGAGCCGTACACCGCCATGCCTAACACTGCCAGTACTGCGACAGAAATCAGTGAACAGTATACGAAGCAAAGGCCATCGCGCGTTTTGTTGGGTTCTGGTTGATAAGGTACTGAGCGAGTATCAAACAAGCTCTTTTGTTTTTTCTGCACCCAACGATCCGCACCAAACGCCATTACCGCAGGAAATAACAGCATGATGCTGGTTACCGCACCCATGGCAAAGTTTTGCTGGCCCACCACTTGTTTGAAGATGTCCGTCGCCAGAACGTTGTAGCTTCCGCCAATGACTTTCGGCACACCAAAATCGGTAATCACCAACGTGAATACGACAATCAGAGTGCTGATCAAACCGTATTTCGCCGCAGGTAACGTCACCATAAAAAAGGTCTTCATCGGTGAGGTTTTTAGAGCACGAGCGGCCTCATACAAACGGGCATCGGAAGTACGTAGCGAAGTGGTCAAAATCATCAGAGCATGAGGAAAGGTCCAAAAGATCAAACCCATTGAAATACCAATCACACCATACACTGAGTGACCACCAAGTAGCTCTTTCGCAGCCCCTTGATTGCCAAAGAGGAAGATCAAGCTGATCGCAGGCAAAAGTGAGGGAGCAAGGATTGGCGCGGTACCTAAGATGTGAAATAGACCTTTAAATGGCATGCATGAACGCGTGAGTGCGTAAGCGTAACCAAAGGCCAGAATACCGACCACCGTCGTTACAACGAGTCCCAAACTAAACGTATTACCAACGGAAACCCACAAGCTTGAAGAAGAAAAATAAGTCGCAAAGTTGGCTAACCCAACAAACTCTCCATCGCTGTTTTGTACGCTTTTGGCCAGCATCGCCCACAATGGCATCAAGATGAACAAGATCATCATCGTGGAAAGACCCGCCAACAAGCCAAACAGCACGATATTGTCGCGGCTAATGCGTCCCATCATTGATTTCGCTTTGTCTTGAGTCGTCAGGCTATTCATCGTCATTGTCTTCGCATCCATGTTTGCACCTATGCCGCCAACGCTTTTGTAAACGCATTCCCCTGAGAAGGGATTACATAGCCGTGCAAGCCACTTTCCAAGAACTGGATGTAACGCACATCACCAATGCGAATATTGAAGTTTTGCACCGTCTCGACTGGCACATCAACAACGATTGGTTTCGCTTGGCTGTCGTTTTGTAGCTCACAATCCACGCGGAAAAATGCGCCCAAAAACTCGGTAGCGGTAATGCGTACAGGCAGCGAGTTGCGGTAGTTTTCGACAAACTTGATGTTCTCGGGACGCACCGCCAAATCAAAGCGATCACCACGTTGAATCTTACGATTGGTTAAACTTGGTGCTGGCAGCAGAGTCTCCGCAATACGCACCTGAGATTCGGTCACGACAGATGTCTCGATAAAATTCATGCTGCCGACAAACTCGGCCACAAAGCGCGTTGCCGGTTGTTGGTAGATTTCTTGAGGCGTGCCGACTTGCTCAATTACGCCATGGTTCATCACCACAATTCGATCTGCCATCGAAAGCGCCTCATCCTGATCGTGCGTAACCATAATGGTAGTGATGCCCAGCTTTCGTTGCAGCTTACAAATTTCATCACGTAAGTGAACACGTACTTTCGCATCCAACGCAGATAAAGGTTCATCAAGAAGAAGCAGTCCCGGAGATAAAGCAAGCGCTCGCGCTAACGCCACACGTTGTTGCTGACCGCCCGACAACTGGTTAGGAAACTTCTGCCCTGAGGTTGGTAAGCCTATCGTTTCGAGCCACTGCTCTACTTTCTCCAGCGCCTCTTTGGTTGACATACCTTGGTTTTTCAAACCCACCGCAATGTTCTCTTGTACGGTGAGGTTTGGAAACAGCGCGTAAGACTGAAACACAATGCCGAAATCACGCTTTTCTGGTGGTAGAAATGTGGTCTCTTGGCCGTTTTGAAAAATCGCGCCAGAAGTAGGTAGATCTAAACCTGCAATGGCACGTAATAACGTAGTTTTACCGCAGCCAGAAGGGCCTAAAAAACAAACGAACTCGCCTTTTTCGATCGCCAGTGAGATTTGCTTTAATGCAGTGAACTGTCCAAATTGTTTCACTACATTTTTAATGTTCAGATAAGGTTGGTTAATTGACATAACACACACTCCAAATGGTATATACCAACTTTAATTTTTGTGTGTTACGTTCCAATGACAAATTTATAGCCAGAAGATGACAAATAGATGAATGCCCTCGATATTAAACTCTTAAATCTAAACTCATTTTGAAATACGGAATGTCTGATTTATAAAAGCGCTCACCCTCTTTCTGTAATCCAAACTTCTGATAAATTCTCAACGCCGACTCACGCGCATCGCACCAGAATACCTCTGCGTTCAACGCCTTGGCATCATCAATCATTGTCTCCAACATTCGAGAGCCGATCCCTTTACCTTGTTGACTTGAAGATACCGCAAACTTCCTTAGTCTTGCTGCGCCATTGTTGAAGAAGACTGACGCCACACCCACCAGCTCTCCGTTCACATAACTCCCGTAATGATAGCCAGTTTCATCTTCATCAACCTTGCAAAACTCAATGCTTTTGCTTGGCCATAAAACCTGCTGTCGAAGCGGCAGTGTCTGCTCCGCATTAATACGTTGTATTTCCATGCACTTCCTCTTTTCTACCTGAGTATCCGGCCATTAATGTGCCTCTACTTGTCGCAAGATGCAAAAAAGGAGAGCAACCGCTCTCCTTTTGACAATCGGATTTGTCGTAACCCTTATGATTTTGGCTCTGATTTCGCGTCAAATTTCTCAGACCATGTCGCTAAGATTTCTGCACGCTTGCTGCCCATTTGCGCGAAGTCCATCTTCGCCATGTTCTCTTGAACGTTCGGGAAGTTAGATACGGTCGCTTTCACTTCTTTATGTCCAACCACTGGGTACATTTCTACGTAAAGCTCATTTGCTGCTTTAGAGATTGACCAGTCGACAACACGCTTGGCTGCATCCGACTCTTTCACTAGGCCAACCGCTTCTGATTCCCAGCCAATGCCTTTAGGTGTGATAACCGCAAGTGGTGCACCTTGTGTTTTCAGCTTCGCGCCGCGGCTCGCCATCGAAATACCGATAGCCACTTCGCCCATACCCGCTTGAACACATGGCTTAGAGCCAGAGTGCGTGTAGTGTGCAATGTTCTTGTCTAGGTCACGCATGTAGTTCCATGCCTGATCTTCACCCATGTTTTGTAGCCAAGCAGACACCTGCATGTAACCAGTACCTGAAGAAGCTGGGTTAGGCATTGCAATGTGACCTTTGTAAACCGGCTTCGTTAGGTCTTCCCAAGACGTTGGTTTAGGCAGGTTAAGTTGTTTCGCTACCGCTTCGTTGAAACAAACTGCGTTAAAGAACGCATCGTTACCGAACCAAGCTTGGTTTGATTGAGGGTCGTTTAGGTTCGCGTGCAGCTCTTCCAAACCTTTTGGTGTGTAAGGCTTAAGAAGACCTTCATCTTTAAGCAGTGCCATTGACGAGCCAGCCAGACCCCAAACCACTTCTGCTTGAGGGTTATTCTTTTCTGCCAGCAATTTCGCCGTCATGATACCTGTTGAATCACGAACCCACTTAATCTTGATATCTGGGTTGTCTTTCTCAAACGCAGACTTGTATTTAGCAAGAATGTCAGTTTCGAAAGCGGTGTAAACCGTCACTTCCTGTGCAGCCATTGCATTGGTAGCAAGCAGAGAGACAAGCGCAGCCAGCGATCCTTTCATCAAACGGTTTTTCATCATTTTCTCCAGTTAATTTGGCTAAGTTTTCATTTTGGTCTGTACCAGTTGACGCTAATTACCCTACTTCGCCAATGTGACGAATTCATGACCATAAAATGGCAGTTTTGAGAAAATTATCGATAAATAGGCGACCAATTGATCGGTGAAATTTTGGATATGAAAGTTTTATGAAATTCACTGAATGGCTATTTACGACCCTTTTTCATCCTTGCTAGAGTGAATCCAATTTCTGGTGTAGACCAATTAAATTATTCTGATGGAAATCGAGATGAAAAACGAATACCTACTACTGACTCCAGGTCCTCTATCTACTTCTGAAACAGTACGTGAAGCCATGCTAAAAGACTGGTGTACTTGGGATGATGAATACAACAAAGACATTGTCGAAGTGATCCGCACTAAGCTTGTAAAACTGGCAACAAAGCATAGCGGCTACACCAGTGTACTAATGCAAGGTAGCGGCACCGCATCAGTGGAAGCAACGATTGGCAGTGCTATTGGCAAAGATGGAAAGTTGTTGGTTGTCGACAACGGTGCTTACGGTGCGCGTATCGCTCAGATCGCTGAATACCTAAATATTCCATGCCATGTAGTTTCCCCAGGCGAAACATCACAGCCACACTTGAACGAGGTGGAAACTGCATTGGCATCGGATCCTGCTATCACACACGTGGCAATTGTTCACTGTGAGACAACCACTGGCATGCTTAACCCAATTGAGGCATTTGCTTCTGCTGCAAAAGCGCACGGCAAAGTGGTGATTCTCGATGCCATGTCGAGCTTCGGCGGGATTCCTATCGATATCGCCGATCTTGGTATCGATTTTATGATCAGCTCTGCAAACAAATGTATTCAAGGCGTGCCGGGCTTTGGCTTTGTGATTGCGAAACAAACTGAGCTCGAAAAGTGCCAAGGTCAGGCACGTTCTTTGAGCCTTGATCTGTACGACCAATGGCACTGCATGGAAGTGAACCACGGCAAATGGCGTTTTACGTCTCCAACGCACACGGTTCGCGCTTTCTACCAAGCATTGTTAGAACTCGAACAAGAAGGCGGCATTGAAGCTCGTCACAACCGTTACCAAACTAACCAGAAAACACTGGTTGCAGGTATGCGTTCTTTGGGGTTTGAGCCACTACTGAGTTATGACCTTCACTCGCCAATCATCACTTCTTTCTACTCTCCGACGCACAGTGATTACCAGTTCAAAGCGTTCTACACGCGTTTGAAAGAGCAAGGTTTTGTGATTTATCCGGGTAAGGTATCAAACGCAGACTGCTTCCGTATCGGCAACATTGGTGAAGTTTACCCAGCAGATATCGAGCGCTTAATCGGTGCGATTGAAAAAGCGATGTACTGGCAAGTTGCTTAAAGCAGCCTTCTGATTGAGAGAGCGCTATGACTCAGAATATCAAACCGACCCATTTTCGTAGTGAAGGCGATGTCAACACGACACGGGCGCGCCAAGCTTGGAATGCATCGATGGACGACGAACGCACGCAAGCATTATTGAAGCGCGATTCCGAGGTCTTTCTTCATCAAGCCATGTCGACGCCTTGCTTAGATACCTTGGAAGCAGCGGAAGGCATCTACATCCAAGATGCTACAGGCAAAAAGTACATGGACTTCCATGGCAACAACGTCCATCAGCTGGGCTACGGTCATCCGCATGTGATTAAACGTGTGCAAGAGCAAATTGCCAAACTGCCGTTTTCACCACGTCGTTTTACCAACGAGACCGCGATTGAATGTGCCGAAAAACTCACGCAAATCTGTGGTGGAGAATTAAACCGCGTGTTGTTTGCTCCGGGTGGCACATCTGCGGTTGGCATGGCACTTAAACTAGCGCGCCATATCACGGGCAACTACAAGGTGGTGTCGCTGTGGGATTCCTTCCACGGCGCATCGCTAGATGCCATCTCAGTGGGTGGTGAAGCGTGTTTCCGTCAAGGCATGGGACCATTAATGGCAGGTGTTGAGCGCATTCCACCAGCGGTGTCTTACCGTGGCGCTTTTCCTGTCGCGGACGGCAGTGATGTGCATTACGCCGATTACCTTGAATACGTGATTGAGAAAGAAGGTGGAGTGGGCGCGTTTATCGCAGAAGCGGTTCGCAATACCGACGTACAAGTGCCGAGTAACGCCTACTGGAAACGCATCCGTGAAATCTGTGACAAACACAATGTCATGCTGATCATCGACGACATCCCTAATGGTATGGGTCGCAGCGGCGAATGGTTCACCTACCAAGCCTACGACATCGAGCCAGATATGCTCTGCATCGGTAAAGGTTTGGGCGGAGGCTTGGTGCCTATCGCAGCCATGGTAACCAAAGACAAATACAACACTGCCGAGCAAATCTCCATGGGTCATTACACTCATGAGAAAAGCCCTATCGGTTGTGCTGCAGCACTGGCAACCATGGAAGCCATTGAGCAAGACGGCTTGCTAGATAAAGTCAAAGCCGACAGCCAGTTCATGCGTGAAAAACTGCTAGAGATGAAAGCCAAGTACCCAGTGATTGGTGATGTACGTGGCATCGGCATGTTGTGGGGCATTGAACTGGTCACCGACCACGAAAGCAAAGCACGCGCGTATGACGAAGCGGAAGCTGTGTTGTACCAATGCCTCAACAACGGAGTGAGTTTCAAGGTATCGCAAGGTAACGTGATTCAACTCAGCCCACCGCTGATCATCACCCGCGAACAACTGACAGAAGCGTTGGCGATCTTCGAAGAAGCCATCGCCAAAGTGTGTAAAGACTTTAACTACTTTTAGGGTCAATAGACCTCAACAAAAACCAATTTATTCAGAGCGCCGTTTCAACGTGAAGGCAAGCGCTCCGGCAAGCAAGAAAAAGGATTGAACATGAGCAAATCACCAATTCAAGCAGTGATCTTTGACTGGGCTGGCACTATCGTCGATTTCGGCTCTTTTGCACCAACCAGTATCTTTGTGGAAGCGTTCAAGCAAGGATTTGATTTCGAAATCGACCTTGAAAAAGCACGTGAACCAATGGGGCTTGGTAAGTGGGATCACATCCAAGCTGTGGGTCGTATTCCTGCCGTTGATAAGCGTTGGAATGAAAAGTTTGGTCGCTCAATGACCAGCGAAGACATCGACGCTATCTACGCGGCATTTATGCCTCTGCAAAAAGCAAAAGTGGCTGACCACGCAGAACCAATCCTCAACGCAGTTGAAGTGGTAAACGGTCTGAAAGACAAAGGCATTAAGATCGGTTCTTGTTCTGGTTACCCTCGCGAAGTGATGGACGTACTGATTCCAGTTGCAGCGGACTACGGTTACCAACCAGATTACGTAGTAGCAACGGACGATCTGCCACAAGGCGGTCGCCCTGCGCCGTTCATGGCACTGAAAAACGTGATTGAGCTTGATGTAACCGACGTTAAAGCATGCGTCAAAGTGGACGACTCAGCACCAGGCATCTTTGAAGGTCACAATGCGGGCATGTGGACGGTGGGTCTGCTACTTTCTGGTAACGAAGCGGGTCTGACATTTGAAGAATACCAAGCCGCAGACGAAGCAACCTTAGAGAAAGCTCGTGAAAAAGCACGCGCGAAGTTTATCAAGAGTGCACCTCACTACTTAATCGATACCATCTCCGATCTGCCAGAGGTGATCGGAGATATCGAACAACGCCTAGCCGCGGGCGAACGTCCGTAGTTTTCGCTCATGAATTCAGAATGTAAAAAGCCTCTCCATCTTGAGAGGCTTTTTGTGTTTATGGAAAGCGGAGGTGTCAATTAATCGCGGTACTTGCTCGACGCTTTAGCTTAAAGCCCATACTGGTTGGCCTTTCTTCTGGCTCACCTTTGATGGCATGCAACAGTTTTTCTGCCGCCTTGGTGCCCATGCGCTCGTAATCAAATTCTGCCGATGTCAAACTTGGGTAAGCGTGCTCCCCCATAGAAGAGCCTTCAAGGCAAATAATGGCAATGTCGGTCGGGACTTTGAGCACGCGGCGATGGCACTCAAAGAGCGCACCAATTGCTATCTCCTCATGGCTACACACCAAAGCATTCAAGCTTGAATCGCGCAGCAATAACTTCGCCAATCCTTCCGCACCCAATTGTGAAGATGGCGCTTCATGAGTCGTCAGAAAATGATCTGGGGTGAGATAGTTTTCAATCATCGCACTTTGCCAACCGTGTAACTGGCGTTGCAACGTCGAGTGATTCCCGCGCGCCCCAATAAAACCAACGTTCTTAAAACCTTGTTCAATCAGGTGTCTGGTACAGGCCTTACCCACTTCGAAGTGATCCACGCCAATGTTGAGATAACTGGCCTTTGAGCTCAGTTCGGCAATCTCTAACACTGGCGTATTTGACGCCTCTAGCAGTTGATGCGTTCGCTGACTATGCTCACTTCCAAACAGTACAACGCCCGCAGGACGGCTCTCTAAAAAGGTCGAAAGCAACTTTTCTTCTTGCTCAATCGAGTAGTCGCTGTAACCCAGTAATAATTGATAACCCGCTTTGTTTAACGCCTGTTGGAAGCTTGGTAAGAAATGCGCACATGCTTTTTCAAACAGTGACGGAATGATAAGAGCGATAGAATAACTTTCTGCAGATGCGAGTGCCCCTGCGGCTTTGTTCGGGATATAGCCGAGCTCATCAACCACTTGTTGAATTTTTTCTCTCAGCTTATCGGATACCAGCTCTGGCGTTCGTAATGCTCGCGACACCGTCATCGTGCCTACGCCTGCTTGTTTGGCGACATCAGCCAAAGTGACATTGCCGGTACTTCTTCGTTTGCGAGGTTCGCTCATTGTTTTTATTTAATGTTCTCTAATTTCAGCTGCGACATCTTATCACAGCGCTTTAATGGTTTTGATATTAGCGCATTAGAACTCGAACACCAGCACATGAAACTTCGATGCCTGATAAAAATGATAGCGCTATCACAATTAATGGTAGCGCTATCAGATAGCGCTACCATTTGTGATCACTCTCAGGTTTTTCTGGCAAATTGATCGATAAAGTACGCAGCAACAAAACAACAAATCGGAAACATTCCAATGCTACGTGAACTGATTACCTCTGATGTCATTCGCATCCATTCTGACGCAACCGACTGGAAAGATGCGATCAGCAAATCTTGTGAAGCTTTGATTGAAAATGGCGCGATAGAACCAAGTTACGTTGAAGCAATTTACCGCTCGCACGAAGAGCTTGGCCCTTACTACGTGGTAGGTCCGGGCATGGCGATGCCACACGCTCGCCCTGAAGATGGCGTTAACCGTTTGTCACTGGCGATCACGGTGATCCAAAACGGCGTCAACTTTAACTCTGAAGAAAATGACCCTGTAAAAATGCTGGTCACGCTAGCGGCAACGGACAGTAATAGCCACGTTGATGCGATTTCGAAACTGGCGGAATTGTTTATGAATGAAGAGCACGTAGAGGCCATCTGCAACGCTCAAAGCAAAGAAGATGTTCTTGCGATCATCGATAAATACTGAGTTTTACTCCTGACATACCCCATTCACAAATGGGTATACCCCCTATAAAAAAGAAAAGGTCTGAATTATGAAAATTATGGTTGTTTGCGGTCACGGTCTTGGTACTAGCCTAATGATGGAAATGAGCATCAAAAGCATCGTAAAAGAATTGAACGTCGATGCCGCTGTGGATCACATCGATCTTGGCTCAGCAAAAGGCACAAGTTGCGACATTTTCATCGGCACAAAAGACATTGCAGAACAGTTGGAAGCACTTGGCGTTGAGCAACGTATCGTAGCGCTTGATAACATGGTCGACAAAGTCGCAATGAAAGAGCGTTTATCTGTGGCACTTCAAGAGCTTGGCGCTCTATAAGGTGGCGTTATGGAATTCTTCAGTTTCTTAATGAACGATGTCCTATCAGAGCCAGCGGTTCTGGTCGGTCTCATCGCTCTAATCGGCTTAATTGCCCAGAAAAAACCAGTCACCGAGTGCATTAAAGGCACGGTAAAAACCATTCTTGGTTTCATCGTACTTGGCGCAGGTGCAGGCTTAGTTGTGAGCTCGCTAGGCGACTTCGCGACCATTTTCCAACACGCATTTGGCATTACAGGCGTGGTACCAAACAACGAAGCAATTGTATCTATCGCGCAAGAAGCGTTTGGTAAAGAGATGGCGATGATCATGTTCTTCGGTATGTTGGTGAACATTCTGATCGCTCGTTTCACGCCGTGGAAATTCATCTTCCTAACAGGTCACCACACGCTATTTATGTCGATGATGGTGGCGGCGATTCTGGCATCTAGCGGCATGAAAGGTGTTCCACTGATCGCTCTTGGCTCTGTGGTTGTGGGTTCTGTAATGGTGTTCTTCCCTGCAATTGCACACAAATACATGAAGCAAGTAACAGGCTCAGACGACGTTGCGATTGGTCACTTCTCTACCCTTTCTTACGTACTAGCTGGCTTTATTGGCAGCAAGTTCGGTAATAAAGAACACTCTACTGAAGAGATGAACGTACCTAAGAGCTTGTTGTTCTTACGTGATACGCCAGTAGCAATCTCGTTCACCATGGGCATCATCTTTATGGTGACATGTATCTTCGCTGGCGGTGACTTTGTACGCGAAGTCAGCGGTGGTAAACATTGGTCTATGTTTGCGCTAATGCAATCCATCACATTCGCCGGTGGTGTGTACGTCATCCTACAAGGTGTACGTATGGTTATCGCAGAAATCGTTCCTGCATTTAAAGGCATCTCAGACAAACTGGTTCCAAACGCAAAACCTGCACTGGATTGTCCGGTTGTGTTCCCATACGCGCCAAACGCGGTATTGGTGGGCTTCCTATCGAGCTTTGCAGCCGGTCTAGTGGGCATGTTCCTGCTGTACGTGATGGGTCTTACTGTGATTATCCCAGGTGTCGTTCCACACTTCTTTGTGGGTGCTGCGGCAGGTGTATTTGGTAATGCTACAGGCGGTCGTCGCGGCGCAATTCTAGGCGCGTTTGCACAAGGTCTACTGATTACTTTCCTACCTGTATTCCTAATGCCAGTACTGGGTGATCTTGGCTTTGCAAACACAACATTCAGTGATGCTGACTTCGGCGCGGTAGGTATCCTACTTGGTTTGATTGTTCGCTAAGTTTTCTCTCTGATGAATGCGGAATTAGGCTCGTCGGCATTCATCTCTGAGAGGCTTTAGCCATAGAAAAGCACTCAAAAAAACGCCCCTCACGTGAGGGGCGTTTTTCTTATTGAGGCTATCTTATTGGGACAGCAACTTTCTCGTTGGTTCTTGCTCGGTGTACTCAACCGCATCGCTGGTGGAAAGCTTGTCGACATCTTCTTGAGAGCCGGTTACTACCAACACTTGCTGTTTCACCAAAGCATCGACCACTTCAAGGTTGTTGTGACGAAGAAGCGCTCTCACTTCGCTTTCTTTCCCTTTGTGATATTTCACAAAATAGCGAGCCGGTTGTTGCTCTGCACTTGTTGGACGCTCATCCACAAGAGGAAAGCCTTGGTTGTTGGCAAGGCTGGTGGCGCTCATGCCAATCGCCAATAGCACGGTCAAACTCCCCGCCGTTACGGAAAGTAAGGTCAGCTTCTTCATAGTCACTCCTTATTGAAATGTCAGAGACCAACTGTTGATTGTACCTGTGTCTCTTCTGGCACTGTCGACGGCTTTAAGTTCCCAAGAACCTTGTGATTCAAAACCAGAGAAATCAACTTGGAAAGTGGTTTTGATATCGTTAGCGCTGCCGCCAGTATTGTCGTGAAGCACGACTTGTCCACCTGTCGGTGAAGTCAGAGTCACTCGTAGGTCACCGATGTAAGTATGGCTAATATCTACGTCAATGCTTACAGTACCTGAGTCGCCAGTGCGATCGACATTCAGTGCGCTGATGGCACCAGAGGTTTTGTTGTCAGGAATCGCAACAGGGTTAGTGTTTGAGTAGCTAGAATCTGCAGAGCTACCGCCACCGTCAGGACCATTACAGCCAGCATCCAAGAACAGCTTCGCCGCTTCCGCATTCACTAGGCCGTGACCTGTGCGGTTATCTCGACCTGCAACATCAATGTCTGTCGCGGTTTTGATCAACGCGTTACGTACTTGCGCTGCGGTACACGTTGGGTGGTAACTCCACACCAAGCCAGCTACGCCCGTTACGTGCGGAGTCGCCATCGAAGTGCCGTTGTAGTACTCGTAGTCTTCACCTGATGTAGTTGCAACCGTGATCTCTTGGCCAACGTACCCCAATAGCTCTTGACCAAATGCACGATCAACTGTCACCGACACCATGCGATAAGCGTTGTTTTGGTCAACTAAGAATGGGTTTTGTAACCCAGCTAATGCCGTGTTGCTGTATACAATCGCCGCGCTTGCGCCTGCGTTGTAACATGCTCGGACTGCATCCACCTCTGGGTACGTACCTGAAGATTGATTGCCAATACGCTCAGTAAGACAGATTTTGCCTGACATGTCGCCACAGTTGAAGTTGCCACCAGACACATCACAGCTTGCCAATGTCGCGGTGACTGAACCTGCAACTGGTGCTGGTACAAACTCAGTGCCGTTGTGGACCAAACGGTTATGAGGCACGATGCCACGGTCAAACTGGCTAACACCGTTTAGCGTAATGTCAGACAACTTACCTTCGCCTACTGTTACGGTGGACAGGATCGCCACACCCGGCGCCGCGATTTCAACTTGATCCGTCGCTTGCGAGAACGCCGCGTGATCATTTTGATTATCGACCGCTGCAACTGACATGACAGAATCGTAAGACGCTGGGTAGCTGTGCGCTGTATTACCGTCGTTACCCGCCGCAGCGATTAACAGTACGCCTTGATCGTAGATCGCTTTCAGCGCATTTTGCTCCGTGCGGCTCGATTGGCTACCACCGAGACTCATGTTCACCACGTTTGCGCCATTATCAGCACACGTTTGTATCGCTTTCACAAGACCAGAAGAGTAACCCCAGCCCGCTTCGTTAAACACTTTCACGATGTGAAGGTTCACGTTTTGGTTTGGCATCACGCCCTTCACGCCTTCAGTATTCGCGATCGCAGCGATAGTGCCCGCTACGTGAGTACCATGCGCGTTGTTGTTGCCAGGATCGCTCCATGATCCTGTGCCGCTGTCATTGGTACCAGCAACACGGTTACCGCTCAGATCGTTGTGCGACAGATCGTAGCCAGAGTCGATGATACAAACCGTGCGGTTACCTGCATTGAAGTCATCCAACTGCTGAGCATTCACTGCGTTGTAACCCCAAGGTACCGTTTCACTGAGCAGGTAACGCGGAGGATCGACTTCCACGTATTCCACATCACCACGGTTACGCAGTGGTTCAAGATCATCCCCATCCAGCTCAACGCTGTAAATGGCACGGTTACCTAGTTTTTCCACTTTACGTGCTTTCACCTGTTGCAAAACAGATTCTTGCGCGATACGTGGTCCCCAAAACGAGTTGCCACCCATCGAAGATCGGCTTACCGGATCTTCTTTGAACTTGACGATGTATTTCGTCGGCAACTTGGATTCGTCGAATCCCATCGGTGGAGCCGCGAATGCTGACATGGAAGCAGTCAGCGCGACGGCGACAGCAGACAATGTAAATAAGCCTTGTTTTTTACTTGTTGTGTAGTGCATTTGCCCTATTCCTTAGTTGAGCTAATTTTTATTCACTATATCCTCATGAAAAATCATCATTGCGATGTATACATGAGTCACTCAGCTATAGTTCATCGTCCAAAAATGCCAAACAATTTGTTTCATGAATATACAAATTTGTACAAAATATCATTCAATCAACATTTTCAGTTAACATCAAAAAGCATCAACAAAACCTTATAAAGCAATCACTTATTTAACAAAAAATGCATGTTAAATTAATGTTAGTGAGTAATTATTCTAAATATGAGCCATTTAATCGATTGCTATGCTGAATGAATTTTTTGACCGTGATGCCAAAATCAAAATAATGAATATTTAGTTGTTGACTGTCTGGAGTATTTACTCAGAATTAGAGGGTTTAGTGAGAAAAATTCTCATCTAAACAATGTTATAGCCAAGTATTTTTTCAATGTGCTTGGGTCAATAACCATTACAAGAAGAGTGAATGATGAAAAAAACAATCACACTATTAACTGCATTACTCCCGCTTGCTTCTGCAGTTGCCGAAGAGCCAACCTTATCACCAGAAATGGTTTCAGCGTCTGAAGTGATCAGCACGCAAGAAAACCAAACCTATACCTATGTTCGCTGTTGGTATCGCACCAGCTACTCGAAAGATGATCCGGCGACCGATTGGGAATGGGCAAAAAACGAAGATGGTAGCTACTTCACCATTGACGGCTACTGGTGGAGCTCCGTTTCATTTAAAAACATGTTCTACACCAACACGTCGCAAAACGTTATCCGTCAGCGTTGTGAAGCAACATTAGATTTGGCGAACGAGAACGCAGACATTACGTTCTTCGCCGCTGACAATCGCTTCTCATACAACCACACGATCTGGAGCAACGACGCAGCAATGCAGCCAGATCAAATCAACAAAGTGGTTGCACTCGGTGACAGCTTGTCTGATACAGGCAACATCTTTAACGCATCACAATGGCGCTTCCCTAACCCGAACAGCTGGTTCTTAGGTCACTTCTCCAACGGTTTTGTGTGGACAGAATACATTGCCAAAGCGAAGAACCTTCCGCTCTACAACTGGGCAGTTGGCGGCGCGGCTGGTGAGAACCAATACATCGCGCTAACAGGGGTTGGTGATCAAGTTTCTTCGTACTTAACCTACGCAAAACTGGCGAAGAACTACAAACCAGCAAACACCTTGTTTACGCTTGAGTTTGGTTTGAATGACTTCATGAACTACAACCGTGGCGTTCCAGAAGTGAAAGCAGATTATGCAGAAGCACTGATTCGTTTGACGGACGCAGGTGCGAAGAACTTCATGTTGATGACACTGCCAGACGCGACGAAAGCGCCTCAGTTTAAGTACTCAACACAAGAAGAGATCGACAAAATTCGTGCGAAAGTGCTTGAGATGAACGAGTTCATCAAGGCACAAGCGATGTACTACAAAGCGCAAGGTTACAACATCACGTTGTTTGATACTCACGCCTTGTTCGAGACGCTAACTTCTGCGCCCGAAGAACACGGTTTCGTGAACGCGAGTGATCCTTGTTTGGACATCAACCGCTCATCGTCTGTCGATTACATGTACACCCACGCATTGCGCTCTGAGTGTGCGGCGTCTGGTGCTGAGAAGTTTGTGTTCTGGGATGTCACGCACCCAACAACAGCAACTCACCGCTATGTTGCAGAGAAAATGCTAGAAAGTAGCAACAACTTAGCCGAGTACCGTTTCTAACCAGACACGGCTTCTGAGTTGAAACCTTATCTTCGTACACACGTTGATAAGCAAAATGGCCACGACACATCGTGGCCATTTTTATCGAAGGAACGTTGTGGTCACAGCAGTCACAACGCTAAACAAGTTACAGTGGCGCGACGTCGGTCCCCCCTAAAGACTGGTAAAGCGTAACCTGAGTGAGAAACTGGTTGTAGCGGTTTTCCAACAAAGAAGCTTGCGCGTTTTTGGTGTCTTCTTGTGCATTCAAATAGTCCATGATCGACGTCGAACCATACTGATACCGCGCAGCATAAATGGACTCAGCGGCACTTGCGGCATCATACTGTTCTTGTAAACGCGTCGCCTGATACTTCAATTTCTCGCGTGCCGACAAGGCATTTTCGACATCTTGGAATGCGGCGTACAACACTTGGCGATAACTCACAATAGCCGATTGATAGTCTAAATCGGCAATGGCTTGGCTATTTTTCATCTCATTCCACTGCAAAAACGGTAGCGTCATATCCGCACCTAAGCTGCCAATCGGGTTGGAAAGCAGGTCTTTAAGCGCTTGTGACGATCCACCCAAAGCCCCTGTGAGCGTCAGCTTGGGCAAGTAGTCCAAATCTGCTGCGTCTTTATTTGCTAGCGCGGCTTTGACTTCATAAATCGCTGCTTTAATGTCGGGTCTGCGGATCAATAAATCAGACGGAGCACCAACACTCAACGATGGCATATCGCCTTCAGGCAGCATTTGGATGTTTGCACTGATGCTCTTCGGCGGTTGATTGAACAAAATCGCAAAGGCGTTGTTTGCCTCAAGTAAACTCTGTTCAAACTCACTTTGCTGCGCTTGTAAGCTTGCCAACGTACGTTTGGCTTCAAGCACATCTAACTGATCCACAGCGCCAAGTTGGTACTGTTTTTCAATCAATTGTAGCGTTTGAGCTGCGTCTGCCACATTACGCTGACTGAGGTTTAAGCGCTGTTTTAGATAGCCGATTTGCCAATATAACGATGCCGTCGTTGCCACCAAACTTTGTGCGGTCGCCTCGCGATCTTGTTGACTTGCCATCGCCGTCCACTTGGCTTGGTCAACGTCTGCCGAGATTTTTCCCCACAAATCCAACTCGTAATTGACGGACAAGTTAGTGCTGTAGCTATCTGCCGATTCCCCGCTATCAAGAGATTTTTGAACTTGTCCTGATGTGGAAGAACTCAACGTAGGGAAAAGGTCATCTTGCGCTAAACCCAGCTGTAAACGCGCTTTCTTTAGCGTTAGCGTTGCCAGCGTCAAATCGTTGTTTTGAGCCAACACCTGAGTAATGTATTGATTAAGCGTTGGGTCGTTAAACGCCAACCACCAAGGATCCATACTGACATCACCCGCAACCTGCATCTGTTGCCAATTTGCAGGCACTTGCACCTCAGGAGCTTGATAGTCGCTACGCATAAGCGACCCACAACCTGACAACCACACTGCACTTAAGGCAGCCGCGACCAATCGAGTCTTGAATTTCATTGTGTTACTCATTTTTAGTCTCTCGCTAGCGCTTCTATCGGATCGAGTTTGGCGGCATTGCGAGCGGGTAAAAAGCCGAAAGCGATGCCAATCCACGTTGAGCAAATAAACGCCCAGATGATCGAGTTCATTGAGTAAATCATTTGGAAGCTGCTGCCAGATGTACTGAATGCAAAACCAATCAAAAACGCCAAGCCAATACCAGCAATGCCACCACACAAACACACTAGTACCGCTTCAATCAAAAACTGACGCAAAATATCCGCTTGCCGCGCCCCCACAGCCATTCGCACACCGATCTCTTTCGTGCGCTCTGTCACCGACACCAACATGATGTTCATTACGCCAATTCCGCCGACAATTAGGGAGATCACCGCAATCGCTGAGATCAGTAACGTCATGGTGGCGGTGGTTTTCTCGATGCTCTGACGAATGGTGTCAGTGTTAATCGTGAAGAAATCTTCTGTACCGTGGCGCATTTTTAACAAGTTGATGATGCTCTGCTCTACCGCCGCACTTGGGGCGCTCTCATCAATCCGTACAGTAATGCCGTTGAGGTAGCGTTGTCCCATCATTCGTCCCGACATAGTGGTGTATGGCACCCAAATTTTCAGCGTGTCGCTGTTTCCAAACGCGTCTTCTTTTTTCTGCGTGACACCCACAATACGCACTGGCAATGAACCAAGAAAAATCACTTCACCAATCGGATTTCTATCCGCAAACATTTCCTTTCTGGTGTTGTCATCAATCACTGCTTCTTGGGCGAGTGAGTTCACGCTCTCTTCATCCCAAAACTGACCTTTGGCGATCTCATAACCGCGCACACGGAAATAATCTTCCCCAACCCCTTCCACAGACGCGGTTGCATCCTGATTGGCGTAACGCACGGTTAAGCTGTTGGATAAAGACGGCGTGACACTGTCGACAAAAGGTAGACTCTCCAACGATTTAGCATCGTCGGCGGTTAGCGTTTTCACTCGTCCGGAGCGGCGGTCACCAAACCCTTTGCCCGGCCTGACATCAATGGTGTTTGTTCCCATGGATGAAATATTCGACAAAATTTGCTGTTGTGAACCATTACCTAGTGCCACCACGGAAACCACCGAGGCTATACCAATAATGATGCCGAGCATGGTCAAAAACGTACGCATTCTGTGGCTAGACATCGCCAGCAGCGCCATTTTTAGCGCGTCAATAAAACTGTCCCACTTCCACCACTTACTGGCGGCTTGCGCTGGGCGATGAAAAGACGCGCTCGGTGTCTGTACTGCTTGCTCATTGATTACAACTTGTGCATTTGGCGTATCTGCAATGATTTCACCATCTTTGATTTCAATGATGCGATCCGCAAAGTTCGCCACGTTCATATCATGAGTCACTAAGATGATCGTATGCCCAAGTTGATGCAACTCTTTAAGCAGTGCCATCATCTCTTGCCCACTGTGACTGTCTAATGCGCCAGTGGGCTCATCAGCGAGAATCACCTCACCACCGTTCATCAGTGCACGAGCAACACTCACGCGCTGTTGCTGGCCACCACTCAGTTGGCTGGGCTTGTGAGTGAAACGCTCTTCCAGCCCTAAGCGAGCCAATAACGACTGCGCTCGCTCCGTTCTTTGACGATGAGGAACTCCCGCGTAAACCGCAGGTACTTCCACGTTTGCCACCGCGGTTAAATCCCCCAGCAGATGGTAACGCTGGAATATAAAGCCAAAATACTCGCGGCGCAGTTCCGCCAGTTGGTCGGATTCCAACGTCGATACATCTTGCCCATTAATGAAGTATCGACCGCTGGACGGTTTATCCAAGCAGCCGAGCACATTCATCAGCGTCGATTTACCTGAGCCTGATGCACCCACGATCGCGACCATTTCACCGCGTTTTATCTCTAAATTAATGTGGTTCAACACGGTAAGCGACTCGTCTCCAGAGACGAAACGTCGAGTTAAATCCTCAACTTTTAAAAGCACGTCACTCATCTTAGAACCTCATTGGAGGTCGACGACGATCACCTCGGCTTGATGATTCTCCATCCATAGCATTGCCAAGAACAACTTGGTCGTCCTCCTTCAAACCTGAGAGAATTTCTGCGTTCACTTTGTTGTTGATACCCACTGTCACGGGCTTTTGCACCACTTGGCCCTGTTCAAGCACTGGCACGGTATAGTTGCCTTTGCCGCCAGATTTTTGCAGCACTTGTGAAGGGACAATCAAGGTATTTTCCGATTGCTCAAGGACAATCGAAACTTGCGCAGTCATGCCAATACGCAAAATACCTTGCGGGTTCTTCACATCAAATACAGCGTTGTAGTAAATGGCGTCGCTATCTGAAATGCTCAAATCGCTGTCATCGCCATCCATGATGGTTGGCCCCGGCTCAATGGCGCGCAATGTGCCTTTAAACTGCTGATTCGGTTTGCCTAAAATGGTGAACAGCGCCGTTTGGCCTGGGTGAACAAAAATCACATCGGCTTCCGAGATTTCGGCTTTCACCGTCATCGTATCTAACTTAGCTAACTCGATAATAGTTGGCGTGGTTTGATTGGCGTTTACGGTTTGTCCTTCTTCCACCGCGGTGTAAACCACCGTGCCATCCATCGGTGCGTTGATGGTGGTGTAACCGAGATCTAACTGCGCATTGTCGACGTTGATTTTGGCTTTCTCGATTTCGGCATCCAGTTGCGCTAACTCGGCTTTGTAGATGGCGAGCGTCGCTTCGGCATTCTCGTAATCAGCTCGTGAGCTCGCTTTCGCTGCCAACATGCCTTTTTGGCGCACGTATTCATAGTTTGCTTGTTTAATCTGCGCTTGCTTAGCCTGGTACTGAGCGTTGAGACTATTAAGAGACGCTTGGGCTTCTTTGAGGCTGTTTTGCTGAGTCAGGCTGTCAATCTGTGCAATCAAGTCCCCCTGTTTGATCTCATCCCCTAAGTTCACAGCGAGGCGTTGAATTTGCCCAGATACTTGCGCACCTACATTCACCAATTTGGACGCTTGCAACATGCCATTGGCTAATACCGCCTTTTCGATATTGCCTTTGCGAACGACTTCTGTCGCGTAAGGAGAAATGGGTTCTGGACGTTGCAGATAATGATAACCACCAGCACCAATAGCAAGTAGGCCACACAAAACGAGCCATTTTTTATTGAGTTTCATAGCAGGAGTGAAGTAAATAATCGTTTTGATTTTATACTGCTATTTTTCTTAGCCGTACAGGGTACGAGGCGTAAAGATAGGTAAATTAACGTCAAGATACTGAAGGAATAACATCATTAATGTGAAAAATCCGAGATATTATAGTCACTTCAAAACTATATTATTCAATACGTATAGCAAAGACCATTTTAATATAGAAATTCAAGTTATAAGTATTATAAACAAAACTTTTAAATACCAACAAACCAGTAAAGTCCAAAATTATTCAATATGCCATCCATTTAAATTTCATTATGGTCATTTTGATGATTGAATTTAAAGAGGAGTTAAGTGGCAAGTTAAATAAAAAATACCCACATAACACAGGTAAGACCGAGAGGAGTGTGTCATGTGGGTTTAAAACGATAGTTCTCTTGCTGATTCGAACTACCAACGTTGGGATGCAATGGAAATACAAATGACTCAGAGTTTCCATCACGGACACTTTATCGCTGGATTTGCCTCTGTTTGTTAGGGAACAGTCAGCACAATAAAAATAGAGAAGTAATACCGCAAAAATAAAAATAGAGGCTCTGAGTTTAATTTACACGTAAAATAATCACCACATTCACGACATGAACCATTAATAAATTCATCAATAAATATTTATTAAGTTAAATTTATTTATTGTCAACATACTGTTAGTTTTACCCCTAAATATACTGGTCAGATTTGTTTATTTTACTGCTTTTCGTTGCAATACAACCTCTAATTAATTCATGAGAAAAAACATGCAGCGACAATTCACTCTTTCACCGATTTATTTATTAATCGGGTTAGCCTCATCGACGGCGTATGCCGGTGGTTTTCAAATTAACGAACATTCGGCGACGGGTCTTGGTCGTGCTTTTGCTGGTGATGCCGTCATTGGTGATAATGCGTCTGTAGTCAGCCGCAACGCCGCAGCGATGACGCTGTTTAAACAAAATGCCTTATCGTTCGGTGTCACTTACGTCAAACCTGACGTTACCGTTAAAAATGCGCAATATCATCGAGCTAACATTAATGCGGATGTCAATGTTGGTATGGGCGGTTTTCCTCCGTCCCCTCAAGTTGACATTACCCCGTCCTTCTCTCAAACCGTGACCGACATTGATGACGTCGATGGCGTTGGTCAACCAGCCGTTGTACCCAATTTTTACTTTATTCACCCTATCAACGACGACTGGTATCTAGGCTTATCGGCATACTCCAACTTCGGAACCGACATGGAGTTTAAACCAAACTATGGCGCACCTGTTTTTGGCGGTGTCACCAGCGTAGCGAGTGTCAACCTTGGCGCAAGCTTGGCATACAAGGTGAACGACCGTTTTAGTATCGGTGGTGGTATTGATGTGATTTACGGCTCTGGTGAGCTGTACCGCGATATGGACGTGGGTGTTTGCGTTGGTGGGAACATACTTGGAAACGAACTAGAACAACGCTGTGGATCCGTAAAAGGCAACGCACTTGATGTGGAAGCTGGCGGCATTGGGCTTGGCGCGAACATTGGCATGATGTACGAGTTTAACGAACGTCATCGCTTAGGTTTAAGCTACAAGCACAGCCCTAACATAGATGCCAAGGGCGACATCCACTTTGCTGGCGAATCGTACGACTCGCTTGCTATGCCGCTACCGGATATTGCGGAGTTTTCCGGTTATCACCGCGTCTTACCTAAATTTGCCCTGCACTATTCTGTGCAGTGGATTGGTTGGTCAGCATTTGACAGCTTGAAAGCTGATGATCAGTTGCTAAAAGATTTTCAGTGGCAAGACTCCGCGCACTACTCCATCGGTGCGACTTGGTACGCCAATGAACGTTGGACACTTCGCACGGGTTACATGTTCGACAAAACACCTGTCGATGAGCTGACTTCGCTTTCTATCCCAGATTCGAACCGTCACTGGTTATCTGCGGGTGCCTCTTACCAATGGTCATCAGATACCACGGTTGACATCGGCATGACGTACTTGATTGGTGAAGATGTCAACGTAGAAGAGTACGCGTATGAAGGTATTCCTGCACCGATGGTAACGGGCGTGACCCATTCAAATGCGTTCCTAATTGGTGCCCAACTCAGCCACCGTTTCTAATTTGTCAGGCAGTGATCAAACCTCTAGGTCATTGCCTTGTAACAACGCTTATCAAAGCGACCGAACAGAGACATTATTATGAACAAAACACTACTTGCTTTTTCACTCTCACTTCTCACTCTAAGCGCGGCTCAGGCTTCGGAATGGGGCTATGGCAATGACAAACACGGGCCAGAACACTGGGGAGAAATCGCCAAAGACTGCGCAACCACGAAAAACCAAAGCCCAATCAACATCGACAACCCAGCCGATGCAAAACTGGAAGCACTGAACCTTTCGTACACTGGTCAGGTCATTGGTTTAACCAACAATGGTCATACGCTGCAAGCGCAAGTGAACGGACGTAATAGCTTCACCATCGATGGCGAGACGTTCGAGCTGCAACAGTTCCATTTCCACACACCTTCAGAAAACCAAATCAAAGGCCGCCAATATCCACTTGAAGCGCACTTTGTACACGCCAACGCAGACGGCGAGTTGGCGGTAATTTCGGTGATGTTTGATGCTGGCGATCAAAACGCAGCGCTGTCTAAACTGATCAACGCAATCCCACAAGAGAATCAAACCACGTTCTTTAAAGATACGTTTGAGATTA
Source organism: Vibrio sp. GLN_1 (assembly GCF_043106015.1). Taxonomy (NCBI): domain Bacteria; kingdom Pseudomonadati; phylum Pseudomonadota; class Gammaproteobacteria; order Vibrionales; family Vibrionaceae; genus Vibrio; species Vibrio sp. GLN_1. The sequence continues at coordinate 85,064 of NZ_JBICMD010000036.1, read as the reverse complement.
ACGACTTACTGCCAAAAACTGCAAACTACTATCGATTTAACGGCTCTTTAACCACACCACCATGTTCAGAAGGTGTGCGCTGGTTTGTGCTTAAAGACACTCAAACCTTATCCAAAGATCAAGCCGCGAAACTGATGGAAGTCATGGGACAAAACAATCGTCCGCTGCAACCGCTAAATGCGCGCATTGTACTTTCTAACTAAACGCCACATCCGATAAGGGGCATCGTATTTGCCCCTTATTTTGATTCGCTCTAACCTCACTTCGTTACAGGAACCCCCAATGAAAACTCCATCTGTTCTGTCACTCTTACTCGCACTCGCCCCGACATTCGCCTTCTCTCATAACCTTTCTGTCGGTCAAACCACCCCTTCCGTCAGCATTGATACCTATGGCGAAATGACGCTGCAAGGAGACGATGTGGCTTATCAACCTTGGGCAACTCAGCAGATGTTAGGCAAAGTCCGTGTGATACAAGCCATTGCAGGTCGTAGTAAAGCCAAAGAGATGAACGCGCCGCTGATGTCAGCAATCACTGCCGCTCACTTTCCTGAAGATCAGTATCAGACCACAACCGTAATCAACCAAGAAGACGCCATTTGGGGAACCGGTACATTTGTAAAATCATCGGCAGAGGACAGCAAAAAGACATTCTCTTGGTCTTCCATGGTGTTAGACAAAAATGGCGTATTAGCAACAACTTGGGATCTGCAGCAAGAAAGTTCTGCGATTATCGTACAAAATAAACAAGGCGAAATTTTATTCGTGAAAGAAGGGGCTTTAACTCAAGACGAAGTCACACACGTCATCGAACTGATTAAACAGAATATCTAAACCTAAGGTAAGGAAAAGCTATGAAACTGTTCAACACCATCGCACTCTGTCTTTTAGCGGCTGTGGCCTCTTTCCAATCGGTTGCTGGAGACAACGATTGGGACAAGATTGCAGATAAAACCGTCAGTTTTAAATCGGAAACCGACACAGTCAATCCACTGTCCCCATTTGCTAACGCTCGTTTTAGCCACATCAAAATCAAATGTACGCAAGGTACGGTCGATCTGAAAAGCGTAAAAGTAATCATGAAAGATGGTCAGGAAAAGACGTTCGACAGTTTAGGTGTTCTGACTAAAGGCATGTCATCAAGAAGTTTAAGCCTACCAACAAAAGATAACGCGAAATTAGACAAGATCGAGTTGAACTATGAATCGGTTGGCAGCACAGCGCTGCAAGTCGCGGGGGTGACCAAAAAAGCGCAAGTGGAAATCTTAGGTAAGAAAATCGACGAGTAAGCAATGGCTCAACGAGCTCACCCAAACTAAAAACAGCGGCACTAGGCCGCTGTTTTCATTAAAAAATCGTCATGGATAACTAAATGAATTTCTTCAGCTTCGCCAAACCATAAGCGGCGATGGTGACACAATCTTTGATCGTGCCGTCGATCATCATCTGTTCGAACTCCTCAACAGAAAAAGCGCGAGTGATCAAATCCTCTTCTTCACTGTCGAGTTGATTGCCCACGTCCGTTAAATCACTGGCGAAGTAGACGTGACATGTCTGATTCAAAAAGCCGTATGCGATAAACTGCGCGCCGACATACGCCATAGTGCTCGCCTGCATGCCCGTTTCTTCACGCAGTTCGCCTTTGGCAAGCTCAAGATGATCCGCATCTGGGTTTGATTCCCACGCCCCTTGTGGGATCTCCCAACAACGTTGACCTACGGTGTAACGGTACTGCTGAACCAAGTGAATCATCCCGTTATCGATAGCCAGAATCGCAGCACAATCAGGTTTGTCGACCACACCATAGATGCCCTCTGCGCCGCTCGGACGTAAAATTTTGTCCTCACGCACCGTCATCCACTTATTCTGGTAAACGACTTTGCTGTCTAGCTGTTTGATGTCTGACATGGTTATTCCTTGATTTTTCTGAGGGTTACTGCGGAATAATACCCGATTCAGTTACGCCACCAAAATGTTCTTTAGTTCACTCAAAGACTCAACGGTGTAATTTGGTGCGATACGCTCATCGACGCTTGCGCCTGTGGTATTTAACCAGCAAGTTTCAATACCAAAATTATTACCACCCAGAATATCGGAATGCAGGTTGTCACCCACCATCAGTACGCGCGTTTTGCATGGGTTGCCCATTTGCTGCATCGCGTATTCAAAAATACCTAAGTCCGGTTTTGCTACGCCCACTTGTTCAGAGATCACCACTTTATCGAAGTACTCAGTCATCCCTGTGCGCTCAAGGCGAATTGCTTGCAACTCTGTAAAACCGTTGGTGATGATGCCCATTTTAGCTTTGCCTTGCAGCGCTTCCATCAGCTCTTTTGCACCTGGCAACAAGCTGCAAATATCGGCCATTGCTTCTAAAAATGCGCTGTTGAGATCTGCTGTTGTGGTATTCAACTTCTCAGCCCACTCGGTAAAACGCTTATGTTTTAGCTCATCTGCCGTTACTTTGCCGTCTTGGTAATCCACCCAAAGCGGTTTGTTTACGGTTTGGTAATGAGCAAAATCTTGTTCAGTAAAATCTACGCCTTTGCGAGAAAACATAAGCTGCAAACCTTTGAAAGCATCAAAGTGGAATAAGGTTTCGTCAGCGTCAAACAGGATCCAATCGTACTTCATTTTCTTCTTCCCAAAATCAAGGTCGTAATACTGATGCATAGTCTAGATTGTTTTCTTCTTGAAGATAATCTCTATAATTGGAAATTAATTGTATCCTTGTGCTCAACAATAAATGCTTCACGATAATAGGAGATTGATGTGAACGCGATTGCCTCCCTGCCCGTTTTTGTTGCTGTTGTCGAATGCGGCAGCTTTTCCCTTGCGGCCAAACAGCTGAATCTGACGAAATCGGCGATCAGCAAACGCATCAACCAACTAGAAGACGATTTGGGCATTCGTCTCCTTAACCGAACCACGCGTAAGCTGAGCCTGACCGAAGCAGGAGAACGTTATTTTGAGTACGCCTCTCAAGCGCTCAACCTAGCCCAGCAAGGCGTAGACGCGGTATCGGAACTGCAAGGCTCTCCACAAGGTCGGCTCAAAATTACCGTGCCGATGTCTTTCGGTGTACTGCATATCGCGCCTTTGATCAGCGAGTTTCTCGCTCGTTACCCGAAAATTGAAGTGGATTTAAACCTCGAAGACAAAATGGTCGATTTGGTTAAAGACGGTTTTGATTTGGGGATACGTATTGGTGAACTCACCTCTTCCAATCTAATCGCAAAACGCCTCGCCCCTTGTAAAAGTGTGCTTTGTGCCTCGCCAGATTACTTAGCGGAGTTTGGAACACCACAAAAACCAAGTGATTTAGTCAGTCACAACTGCCTGCGCTACTCCTATTTCCGTGGCGGCGTCGAATGGATGTTCATCAACAACGGCAGCGAATACAAGGTGCTTCCAAAAGGAAACTTTATCGTCAATAACAGCGAAGCCATTCGCCAGTTGCTGTTAAGAGGTTCGGGCATTGCGCAACTGCCAACATTTATTGCAGGAAGAGACTTTGCCGCAGGAAATCTAAAACCGGTGATGGAAGAGTATTCTCTACCAGAACACGCCATTTATGCGGTGTTCCCTGAGCGCAAGCACATGCCGTTGAAAGTAAGAGCCTTTATCGATTTTATCAGCGAAAAACTCGGCACAGATTTACCTTACTGGGATCGTTACAACAGCCCAGAAAAATAACCATATTGATGATAAGTGAGTGAGATTTCACTACTGACATGTTCTGACATTCCATCCGCGTAACCTTATTTGGAACTCAACAGGCAATCCGCCAAAACCAATAAGGAATCACAATATGGAAACCGTTATCGAAACTGTGCAATTTCGTCTAACCGTAGGCACAACAGAACAAGACGTGATCGCCGCTGCCAAACAGTCACAAACGTTTGTGAAGAATTTGCCGGGCTTTTTGTATCGCTCACTCAGTCACGAAGCGACGGACGATGTGTGGACAGACATCATTTACTGGCGTTCAATGGACGATGCAAAACAGGCGGGAAAACAGATTAAGCAAGCCGTTGAATTTCAGCCTCTGTTATCAATGATTGACTGCGAAAGCTTCGAGCTTAAACATCACAACTTAAAAATGTGCAGTGAGCTAGAGAAGTAATCAGCCACACTACCACTAACAACCAGTAGGTCTAGATAAGGAACATCATGAGCAAATCAGAACGACTGTTTGAGCTACTGACGCTTCTGCGCGCAAAGCGTTACGCCGTGACAGCGAAAGAGCTCGCAGAAAGAATGGAAGTTAGCGAACGTACGATTTATCGCGATATTCAGTCGTTGCTTAGTTCTGGTGTTCCTATTCAAGGTGAAGCAGGTGTCGGCTACTTGTTGCAAGCTGGCTCTCATCTGCCGCCTTTGATGTTCTCAGAAAAAGAGATGATGGCGCTTGAACTGGGTATGCGGATGGTTCGAGCCTGGTCGGATGTTGAACTCGCCGAAGCGTCTCACTCTGCGTCCACCAAAATACTTTCAGTATTGCCCGATAAGCTCAAACAACAAGTGGAAGATTGTCCGCTGATTGTGCCCGATTATCACACCCAATCCGAGACTGCCAAACGAGGGCAGCTTCTGCGCCACGCGATTGATCATCAGTTTAAGGTCAGTTTGGATTACCAAGATGAAAGCGGACAGGTGACCGAGAGAAAAATCCAACCGTTAGGCCAGTTCTTTTGGGGCAAAGTCTGGACGCTGGTCGCCTGGTGCGAATTGCGCGATGACTACCGCCAGTTCCGCCTCGACCGTATCCAAGCACTGCGTATGCACGATGAAGAGTTTCAGAGTACGGAAACCAAATCTCTCAAACATTATATTGCGCAGTATGAATCGAAAGATTGAGTGTTTTTCATCCCTTCATCACAAGGATTCTAAATTGCTCTGCTCAATGCGCGATATTTGGAAAGGCACATTTAGTTAAACTAATGTTTCATTTTTAACAGATGCGTAACCAACCTAAGATCGTTAACTTAAGTAGCACGTCAACCACACCGGAGCGTGAAGCTATGAAAGTACTGATTCAATACACCCAAGCAGGGAAATATCGAGATCAAGCGTGGGAGTCTTTAACTCTTCGATCTAAAGGTGATATGCAGGCCGTTACCCCTTCTTATGCTGCCCAACTTATCGAACAAAGCAAAGCGACACTTGTGATGACAGAAGACGGACAGATCATCTTTCACTCCTAAATTCCATCAGTCCTATGACGAAAAAGGCCTGCATTGCTGCAGGCCTTTGTATGAGTGAATTAAGAGTTATTTACTGGAAACTCACTGCAGTTGGTAGGCGATCAAGCATCTTGTAGTAATCACCAGCCACAGCGCCGATATCACCACGCAAATACGCTTGAATCATATTGAGATCTTTCAGCCAAAGTTCTTTGTCAGCATCTGAAGACGCCATGTACCCTGCGTACACATTGTCGACCGCGAACATCATGTCTTCGGTGTGATCGTTGTAAATCAAAAGCATCGCATCAGTGTAAGCTTCGAACGCTTTCAGCTCATCGTGCGCTTTACCACCTTTGTAGCTCAATGTGCCCGAAGTTGCATCGATGACCAAATCACCCGAAGTCACATTCGCTGTCGTAAAGTTGATGAAAGACTGGCTGAACGACAGCACACCTGCCGCGATATCCGCATCAATGGTTCGCTTCATTGCGTTGACCATTGGCCCATCCAGCAGCAATACAGGATCGTGGAACGCTGGGACAATCGCTGTTCGGAATGGCCCCCAAGCGCTATCGATGCTCTCTGCGACCTTGTTTAGTGTTGCAGGCTCATAGCTATCTAGGTACGTTTTTAGATCGTAACCTTTGGACGTCACCAGTTGATTTGCGTAGTCGTAAGCCAGCTTGTTTGCTTTTGTTGCCACAAACTTCTCGCCGTCGATAACAAACTCAACCTTGTCACCCGCAATAATACCGTAGCGGTCTTGCTGCTTCGTAAACGTATCAAACTGAGATTGACCACGAGTCTTCACTGTGTAGTCGTAAGACTTCATTTGGCGCACACCCATTCTCAAGATGACATCGCCAACACGTCCGCGGCCTTCTGCACCAATATCAAGGAATCTTGCAATACCACGAGGCATTGGTGGTAGGGACTCCATTTGCTCAGTGATGTGTAGGTTCACGGTAACACCTTTTAGATTGGTGTATTCCTTACCGTCTTTACCCACCAATTTAACTGGCGTATTTAACGCATCATTTGCCACGATGTTGCCCATGATGTCTTCGTATTCAGCTTGCACCCCAGGGATATCAAGCAGCGATGCAAAGCTCACCTCATCGGTAAAACGGTTCGAGAATCGACGTGCTAAGAAGTGGCTCGCAAGCGCTTTGTCTGGCCAGTTACCCAACACAGACACCGCGTTTGACCAAGGATAATCAGGGTCAAAGCTACCAATTGAGTTTAGGAAGCGTCCATTCGCAGTTTCCGCAACAGCTATATAGCCCTCATCTGAATCTTCGATAAAGCGTGCTGCCAAATCATCAAAACAGCTGGCTGTTGAAAGATCGTAATCAGCCGGAATTTGGTGTGAGTTGTTGTCTAACAGTTGACCAAAAGAAATCACTTTTTGGTTGCCTGCCGCATTTTCTATCACACATTGATGCTCTGGTGTGCGCAAGATATCAAGGAAGAACGCCGCGGATTTTTTCGCCCCATTCGCGTAATCACAGAACCATGAGTTATCGGCTTTGCCTTCGCTACAGTATTGAGGGTTTGAAGCAATGCGCAATAAGAAATCACCCGGCTTATCCGTTGACGAAGTGTAACCAAGATTGGTGTACAGGTTATCGATGCGCTCAAGATCTTCCATCTTGTCACGGATAGCACTCATTTCCATGTAACGGCGCACCAAGTAACCAGGATAATCGGACGAGAATAATCCCGTCGTCCCATATAACTCCAAGTTGCGTCGATCATAGCTATCGAGATAGTTCTGCCACTCGTAAGAAACAATTTCTTCTAGGTTTGTACCTTCGTCAAAACGGTTACAGTCGCTGTTTAGAGAAACGTTCCCATCGGTACAGAAATCGTAAGACTTACGCTCAATTTCATTCACTTTATCTAGGTAGTAAAGTGCGCCATAACGAGTTTTCGCATTCAGTTCTGGATCATCAGACAACGCGGCGGTATCGAATCGGCTGAAGTCACAGTTGTAGAGTGATTTGCCTTTCTCGTTCCCCGTTAGTGCCTTCACTTCAGAACAAACCATCAGCGATGTGTTGTCTGGATTGTTGCCAAACTTGTATGCAAAGCTTTGTTGGTAGGCTTGCTGATCAGCGAGGTAACGAGCGTATGCCGCTTTGTCTTCATCACTCGCACTGTCTGCCGGTTTCGCAACAGGCGCAGGAGCTGAACCTGAAGAATCTTGAATCGTCTCGACTTTACGACCGTAACCAAACTTAAACGCCGCAATATCGTACAGACCCCAAGTTGGCGTTTCATCCAACATGCTTGGTGCGTAGTCCATTGTCGAACTGTAAGCAGGAATGTTGTTCAAACCAAGTTGATGCGCTTGCTCGAGCGTGTAGTAGTTAGCTTTGTCATTTGAGCCTTTAAAGTTATGGCGCAGACCCATGTTATGACCAAGCTCGTGAACAAGCGTATTGCTGTAAGTCGCAACCGTAATCGCATCTGCTGCTTTCACTTGCAACTCTTTTGGCAGGTATTTCCAACGCTTAAGCTGACGCGATACTTCGTGACCGGCGTCATCGAGTTTGATCTCAAAGTAACGCTCGTCATCCAACTTCAAGTTGTCCAACATGGCCTTATTGGTTGAAGAAACCCACGACGCTTCGATTGGATAGACGTTGTTCTCTGCCCAGAAAGACAAACGGTTCTCTTCAGCTTCAACCACCTTTTCAAACTCCATGTCATCATTGAAGTTTTTCATTAGCTGAGTTGGGCTCTTCGTCGCTGCTTTTCCAGAAACGATGTCTTCTTTTGAAACGAGCGGCGCATGAATGTTTTCATCCGATTTCAGGCTCGCCATCGCCGCCATTGTAGAAAGCGCTTCAATTCTATCCGCGACTTCTGTTTTCACAGATTCGCTGCTGCTTGGCAATGGATCTAAGCCATCTAAGTCCAGTTGATTACGATTATAGAAACGCGCCAAGTTATCCCAATAGAAAGGTACACCCGTTCTTGCAACGCCTGCGTATTGGTTCACGTGGCCTTTGATGATTTCCCCCGTCATCGGGTTAGAAACTGACGGGCCGTAGCCAAGCAGACCGTTCGCTAGAGGCTCGTCAATCAGGTTAATCACGTTGTAACGCAGATCACCTGGGTGAATACCAGCCGCTTTGGTTTTGTTCACAATCTCGATTTCAGGCTTGCCTGCATCCGCCCCAAATACATTCAGCGCTTGGTTCATCTTGTCGATCGATTGCAGCGTTGCATCCAAGAACAACTTGTTCTTCTCTTCAAAGAAATTGTCGCTCAAGTAATATTTGATAGAGCCTTGATCTGGGTTGAAACGATTGAGGTAAACCACATCACGGTCGTATTTATTCGTGACTGGGTTAAGCTTTTTCGTCGACGTGGTGAAGAAACCAATGTCGTTCTCATCACCCACTGGGTACAAGATCGGTTGGTAACCTTCGGTTGCCACTTCACTTTCGTGCACTAACGAGTAGTAGAAACGAGATTTAAACGCGCCATCCACAAGCGCTTCATCCAAGCTCGCTTTCGTTGCAAAGTTGATGTAGTCAGAAATATTATCTAAATCGATACGGAACGTGCGCTCTAGTTCGAAATTGAGAAGACCGTTTTTAGGGTCAAAGTCCCACGAGATCAATCGTGGTGCGCCAATTTCATCAATGCCCTCAGTAATGCCATACAGATCTTCCATATTGAATTCTGCAATTTCGAGATCTTCAGGACGAGGAGTGAAGTGGGTTTTCTTCTTGTAGTTTAGGCTTGCGTCTTCGTTGGTTTCTTCTTTGTTGGTGCAATCACCATGCGCGTCTTCTTGACAGCGATACGCCGCAAAGTCACCCGGAATCGTCAGCACTTGCGCGAAGTTAACGCCGTCGTCGTCTGCGACAAATTTCTCTTCACCGCAGTAGTTATTAGCATCTTTGCTTAGATGCGCGTCTGGGTAGTTTTTATCGTAACTGCGAACTTCCAGACCTTCTTTGGTAAAACAAAGCTCAACGTAACGAGGTGAACCTTGCAAGAATGGGAATTGGTTCAGAGCAAAGCGTGGCGCGGCACCAGTCGTCGGAACGTAAAACCAACGACCGTCTTTAAGATCTTTTACTGCGACTTCTTTTGCATCTCTTTCGACATAGTCATACGCCTGATCATCTGCGCCACAGCCTGCAAGTGCGGCCGTTATTGCTGACACCAGAGTCAATTTTTTAAACATTATTTGGATATCCTTAATTGTTGTTATTTTCCTAGAAGGAATAAGTCACTGTCGCGATGTAAGACGCTTTCTCTTGGTCCAACAAATCGATGTTGCCCAAGGTGCCTCGCTCTGCATCTTGATAGAAACCCGTTGATGACGCCGCGAGTAGCAATGACCAGCTTTCATCAAACTCGTATGTGCCGTACAACGCCCCTTCATACTGCCAACTGCTTCTGCGCGTACCTTGATAACTGATGCTGTTACCACCTAACGCCGTGATCCCCACTGCGAACGATTCCCACGACTTTTCCGCAACAGCAAACAATGAGTAAGTCCACTCAGTCAGCGAGCGTCCACCCATGGTCTTGTATTCGTGGAAATTTTTTCTCAGTCTTGGCGAAACCGAAAAATCGACGCTCCAAGCTGAAAAAGAGATCGGCACATCTAAACGAACCGCGGTGTGCAGTTCATCTTTACGAGATGTTTCTGAAGTTGGAATGGTGAGCTGACCCGCAACGCCGATTTTCCCTGTATCTCCAAAGCGATATAGGTTCGTGTATTGCAAGCCCAACACCGAATCTGTCGCGTAGGTGCCGACTTCATCTTCTAGGGCACGATAGCCACCCGTAGAAAAATAGGCTTTTGTGTCGCTCGAAAAGGAATAAACGAGATCGCCTCCCCACGAGAAATTGCGGACAGAACGGTAGTCGTCTTTATCGTAAATGTTTGTATCGTAAGATAGGTAAACGGCCCCACTAAACTTACAAACAATACAGGACGTGTCTCCTTCATTTTGTGTAGATTCAGGCGTGCTGGTGCTATCAATTACACTCGTTTCCACCGCGAATGATGGCGCTGAAAACAGCGTACCCAACAACATTGCAAGCGGCGTCATCATCCACTTTGTTGTGTGCTGCATGTTTTGAAACTTCCATGAGAATTAAGTTCATTAGAATAAACTTAAAGACAAACAGATTATTGGGATGAAATTCCATAAAAATTCAGATAATCAACCCCAATAAACCTATCAACCATAAAATTACTCTTATGGTTAAATCCTTATTTAATTTTTTAATACTATTTATCTGAGTATTGTCGCGTTCTACTTTGCTTAAAAACGTACTTTAAAATGACTTTTTATAAATAAAGCCACGCACCACAACATTAAAGAAGCAGCAAAGCAACGCCATTAAAACAAAAGTTAAAAGACAATTATTATCAATAACTTAAAATCAACAAAAACAGTTAAAATGAATAAGTCAAAATGTATAAGTTAAAATACAATAAAATATAAGAACGTCATTCCGTTTAATTTTAGTCGTTATTGTATTGAGAAAGTTTAATTTTCAATTTCTAAAATTGGTGGGATACACACAAGAGAAATCATCAAAACCATCCGTTGTTAATAATGAATTTCGCATTTAAAACAAAAGATAGAAACAAGATCAAATTCATGTTTTCTAATATATCGATTCAACCTTTCACAAGTTTGAATAGAAAATCAAACTCTCAGTCAATCTAAAAACAACAAAACATTCACTAAGTGAATAATTAAAAGATAAGTCAAAACTAAATAGCACATACGGTCAGCATATTTGTGAATTACTATTCATTAATTATTTTTTTATAAATTAAACATTAATGTGACCAATTTCACACAATTGCACTACGTACAACATAAAGCAAACGAAATTTAAGTGTTTACTGACTCAAAACGTGTCGATAGAACAGAGGTTAAACATCGAGCTGAAACACGTATTTCCCACCAAAATTTATTATACATAGCAGTGAGTTACCTGCATCCAAGCGGTTAAAATGCGTACTAATGTGACTCATTTTTGAGAGAGGAACATAAGAAGAGCAAAAGCACTAAAAGAGGATAATGCGATTTGAATAACCAGTGCTTCAAACCGCACTTATGAACTTATGCAGAGAAAGAAAGACTATCCGTTACTGTTGAATGGTTTTATGACCACAGTTTTCGCAGATCAAGTGACGTTCAAATTCATCCATAGAAGCAAGGAAGGCGCCGAAGACTACACTTTTGAGAAAGCCTGCGATGAACTCTTTCTTGTTGCGATTTTTATCGCCTTCATAGCCACTTTTCTTTCTAACTAACACCACGACATGATGCGTTTCTACCCCACATGTAGGGCACATGAGGACTTCTGTCTTGTTCGACATCTTAGACTCCTTGACGAATTATCCCTTTCTGATGGCATGATTCTCATACGCCTGTAAAGCGAGTCATCATGCCATCACTATCGATTCTTACTCTTCTTCGTTGAGACGACGAATCAACTTCGCTGGTGTGCCTCCGTATAGACAATCTGGCGGCACATCATGGTTAACGACTGAATTCGCCGCAATGACTGAGCGAGCACCTATCGTCACACCTTGGTTAATGACGGAGTTACCGCCAATCCACACATCATCTTCAATCGTGATGGGTTTACAAAACGTTTCCCAACGTCGGCGACTTCGGTAATCCACAGAATGAGAAGCGGTATACAATTGCACGCTCGGGCCAATGAGCACGTTGTTCCCGATGGTAATTTTGGCACCATCGAGCATGACCACATTCATGTTGATAAAGGTCTCTTCGCCGATTTCGATGGTTTTACCGAATTCGCAATGGAAAGGGGCTTGAACGATGCAAAGACCCGCTTTGCCAAACAGCTGTTTTTGCAATTCGTCGCGCTTACTTTCGTCAGTGTTGTTATTGAAGGCGCGCAGGGCAAGAGTGGCTTGAGTTCGAATGGCGTCAATTTCTTTGTCCATGCCATCAAATACTTGGCCGGACATCATTTTTTCTAGTTCGGTCATTGGAAAATTCCTACTACTTCAGACCAAACACACAGTACGCGAATTGCACAAGAAAAAAAGAGAAAAGCCTGCACTTTTCTCTTTCCTATTTTGCTATTTTTTCATTCTGCGGAGGGTATCGATTTACACGATTTCCCAGCTGTGTGTCATTTCGACACCTTTGCCAAGCATTAGGCAAACCGAGCAGTATTTTTCTAGCGAGTCAGCCGCCACTTTTGCTACGACTTCGGGGTCAAGCTCGTCACCTGACACTTCAAAGTGGATATTCACTTGCGTAAAGATACGCGGCGCGGTTTCACGACGCTCAGTGGTTAGCTTAGCGTTAACAGATACCACCTTTTGGCCTGCGCTTTTTAAACCATCCACAACATCCACAGAGCTACAACCACCAGCGGCCATTAGCACCATTTCCATTGGGCTTGGTGCCGTTGCACCACCGTTACCATCCATCACGATTGAGTGACCGGACTGCGATTGACCGAGGAATTTAAAATCTTCGACCCATTTAACTTCTGCTTGCATGGTTTACCTCATTTTGGCATCGCTCGTTGGGTGTAACTTTTGCCCGATTGAGCGGTGTATTTCGTGCCGATACTGTATCTTTCTTATCAAAAAGGGCAACGGAATTTTAAAAATCGCTGTAATTTTTTCGCTCTGTTGCCTTTCTATTTACGTAGCACTTTTTATTTCAGTCACACTTTCTACGGAAAACAACGTTGAGGTAGCTATGAAGAAAATATCTAAGTTATTGGTCGGATTCTCTTTCGCACTTCCTGTCTTGTTTCTACTTTTGAGTAAAACAGGCACCGCCGATACGATGGATAAGATGAAAGCTTTAGAGAATGCAGAAATCGCCACACTGGCTGGCGGCTGTTTTTGGTGTACGGAATCGGACTTAGAACAGCTTCCTGGCGTCTTGGATGTGGTGTCTGGCTACTCCGGCGGGCACGTGAAAAACCCAACCTATCGCCAAGTATCTTCTGGAAAAACCGGACACATTGAATCCATCGAAGTGAAATACGACCCGAATGTAGTGAATTACGAACAAGTACTCGATTACTTTTTCCGCCACATTGACCCAACCGACGATAAAGGATCGTTTGTCGACCGAGGTCCACAGTATCGACCTGCTATTTTCTACCACAACGCAGAGCAAAAGCAGATCGCAGAGCAGTTTATGATGGAAATCGACAATGCGAAGATTTACCCAAAACCGCTTAAAACTGAGTTGATCAAGTTTGAGACATTCTATCCAGCGGAAGAGTACCATCAGGATTACTACAAAAAGAGCAGCCTAAAGTACAAGTACTATCGTTACGCATCCGGTCGAGACAAATACTTGGATGAAGTGTTTGGTGACGATCGCAAAGAACATCCGAAAACACTGCGTCAGCTTATCGATGAGAAAAAACTGCTGTCGAAGGTAAAAGCATACAACAAGCCGTCTCAATCGAAGATCAAGTCTACGTTGACTGAGTTGCAATACTACGTAACGCAAGAAGAAGGTACCGAGCGCCCGTTTGACAACGAATATTGGGACAATAAAGAAGCCGGCATTTACGTCGACATCGTGACTGGTGAGCCGTTGTTTTCTTCTACCGACAAGTACAAATCGGGTACGGGGTGGCCAAGTTTCACTAAGCCAATCAACCCAGGTTACATCGTCGAAAAAACCGATTACAAGTTGATTTATCCTAGAACAGAAGTTCGCAGCAAGTTTGGTGATTCTCACCTAGGACACGTATTTACCGACGGCCCAAAACCAACCGGGCTGCGTTACTGCATGAATTCGGCAGCGATGAAGTTTGTGCCAGTAAGCAAAATGGCACAATTGGGTTACGGCGACTATTTGTTCTTGTTTGAACAATAATGAAGACTGGTTAGCGTTTGAGAATAAGCATGATGAAAGGCTTTAAATCGCACTTACCAACGAAGTTATGCCCCGTCTGTGAGCGACCTTTTTCATGGCGCAAGAAATGGGCGCGAAATTGGGAGACGGTGATTTATTGCTCTGAACGCTGCCGACGCAGCAAACCAGAGAAAAACCCGTAACGCTTACCAAGGCAAACGCTCACCATCGTACGTCAAAAACGCCCCGCTATCTTGCGGGGCGGCTTTTACTATCTGCCCCATTAAATCACTGGCAACGCGCTCTGGTGTAAACAACTTACCCTCAGGAACATTAGCTTGAAACGGTTCAGACAACGCGGTATCGGCCGTGCCCGGATGCAATGCCAAGACCACGCCATTTTTAAGCGTGCGTTGCCATTCAATCGACATGGTTTTGAGAAACATATTCAGCGCGGCTTTCGAGGCTCGATAACTGTACCAACCGCCAAGATGATTGTCGCTAATGCTGCCAACTTTGGCCGATACAACCGCAAATTTCGGTGCACCACTGCACTTTAAAAGTGGCGTGAAATACTTAGCGAGTAACATGCTTGGCAAGGTGTTAACGGCGATGTTTTGCAGGAAAAAGTCAGGCTCCACCATTCTGAGATTTTTCTCCGGACCTTTGTTTGGCGTATGCAGCATACCGACACAGTTGATCACCCAATCGATACTATTAACCGCTTGACTCAAATTTTTGACCTGCGCTTCATCCGTGACATCGACCTGGTGCCAAATCAAGGCTGAATGTTCATAATCGGATTTTGTGCGCCGATAGGTCGCGTGAATTTGAGCCTGCGGAAAGCGCACTAGTGCCTCTTTGACCATCGCCAAACCAATCCCTCCGTTTCCGCCGACGATCAAAATGTTCATCACAAATGCTCCAAATCCGCGATATAGCGTTCAGCCGTCTCAAGGATCGCTTGCCGTTGCGAAGCTTCCATATTGTCCCAAGACCGGAAAATCATGCCGATGCGTGGATTGGTAGCGAGTCGCTTTTCATGCTTGTCCATAAATCGCCAATAAAGACTATTAAACGGACAAGAGCCTTCACCACTGCGCGCCTTGTTGTCATAGTGGCAACCTTTACAGTAATCGCTCATTTTGTTGATGTACGACCCGCTTGCGGCATAAGGCTTGGTGCCAACAATGCCACCATCGGCGAACAATGCCATACCGCGTGTATTGGGCATTTCTACCCACTCAATCGCATCGACATAAATGCCGAGATACCAAGCATCTACTTGGTCAGGATTCATCTCGGTGAGCAAACAAAAGTTGCCCGTCACCATCAAACGCTGAATATGATGGGCGTAGGCATAATCGAGAGACTGGCCTATTGCATTGCGCATACAAGCCATCTTGGTTTTTCCTGTCCAAAAGTAGTAGGGTAAATCACGTGATGCTTCGAGCTCATTTTTCTGCGGATACTGCGGCATATTCGCCCAGTACACACCCCGAATGAATTCCCGCCAACCTAAGATCTGACGAATGAATCCTTCTACCTGTGCAATATCGATGTGTTTGTTTGATTGATACGCACTAAGTGCAGCATCGATTACCTCTTTGGGGTGCAGTAACTTACTGTTCATCGAGAACGACAAACGACTGTGATACAAACTCCATTTGGCATCGTGCTCCGCCGTCATCGCATCTTGAAACCGACCAAAGTGAGGGAGACAAACCTGACAAAAATGCGCGAGCAAAGATAGGCTTTGAGCGCGATTCACTGGCCATAACAAATCACCATTGAGTGAACCAATGGTCGAGATCTTGTGTCGCGTTAATCGCTCTACAATCTCGTCAACATTCAGGCTAAACATCAGCGGTTTGGGTAATTGCTCGATATCTTTCACTTTCAGTTTATTACGGTTGTTGGCATCGTAATTCCACTTTTCACCCACTGGCTTACCGTCTTGCATCAAAATATCAAAGCGCTTGCGCATCCGTCGGTAAAAGTGCTCCATCATGACGTGTTTGCCTTGCGGGAACTGCTGTTCTATTTCTGCAAAAGGCAGTAAAAAATGCTCAGTGTCGACACAACGTTTGACAACACCTTCTAATTTCAACTTGGTCAGTTGTTCCAACAGTCGATATTCATCAGGCCGTTGATACTCAAATTTGCTTGCCCCTACTTCACGAACGTAGTGCTGCAATACTTGGTCAAGATCGTCAAAAGCGGCAGTGTCATCCAACGTTAGATGCAGAACATGATGCCCTTGCTCTTGCTTCTCTTGAGCAAAAATAGCCATCGCGGAGAAGAAAGCGCACACCTTTTGAATGTGATGCGTAACGTAAGTGTTTTCTTGCTTGAGCTCAGCAATCAAGTAAAGCACGGTATCATCCGCTTGCTGAAACCAGGAATGTTCGCTGTTGAGTTGGTCGCCGAGAATCAATCGCACCGTGTCATAACGCATTTATTTATCTCCATTTTCTTGCAGCGTTGTGATTGGCCAGTCGACCATATCGACAACGTCTTGCTGCGCTCGGCTGTCACGCCCTTGCCATCGTTCAATGAACTCATGATTTGGGTCGTACATTTGTGTCTGCTTCTCCAAATTAAACTGACGAGAGCCTCTCGGATCTGCCCCTACTCCCGCTAAATATTGCCAGTTTCCCCAATTCGAGCCGACATCGTAGTCAATCAATTGCGTTTCAAAGTAGGCTGCTCCATACCGCCAGTCCAACCCCAGTTCATGAACAAGGCAACTTGCAACCAACTGGCGACCACGGTTAGACATATAACCAGTGTGATTCAGTTGGTGCATACACGCGTTGACGATGGGATACGGTGTGGTGCCATTTTTCCACTGCTGAAAACGATGCGCATAAAAACTGGTTAACGGCGGTTGATTGCGAATACCACCAAACCGAAACAGCTTTTGTTGATAACACCTTGCGTACCAATAAAAATATTCGCGCCACAACAATTCAAAGTAAATCCAGTAAGTAGAATCATTCGCCCCTTGGGTTTGTTCATACTGTTTGAGCATGGCATGAATCATTCTTGGCGACACACAACCAAGCGCAAGCCAAGGTGAAAATTTGGTGGAATACGCCATCCCGTCGAGTCCGTTGCGCGTCTCTTTATATGAGCTTGCCAAGCCAGAAGAAAAGTAACGCCGACAATGCGCAAGACCACTCCGTTCTCCGCCAGAAAACAGCGCAGACTCATCAAAGTAAGAAGAGGATAAAGTTGGCAGTTGAGCGCCTTTTAGCATTGGTGGTAGGCGGCTCGGCGCATCTATTGGGTGGGTGATATCTATCCCTTCAACGCACTTTCTAAACTGAGTAAAAGTCTCGGGCAGATCAGACAACGTAAACGGCAACTTGCTTTCGTCGAACAAACTGCGTACAGCGTGCTGAACAATGACAAGGTGTGGGTATTCATCTTGCAGCTTGTGCAATATGCTCTGTTCATCCGAGCCAGCCATTGCGTCTGCATAAAGATGAGTGACACCCAAATATTGAATGGCATATTTGAGGGCTTGATACGGGGATATATCTAGCGCCCAAAGTCGCTGACCTAACTGGCCGAGTGCGTCATTCAGTTCGCACAAAGACGCATCGATAAATTTCTGCCTAGCTCGTCCGAGCGTTGCCTCCTGAGCAAAATGATGGAGAAAAGGAGTTACTGAAGGGCGACAATACAAGCAAACCAATTCATCCAGAAAAGATGAGGCATCAACCAATAGCGAGTTATCGTGAAGTCTTAGGTCAAACGTAAACCAGTAAAGCCCTATTTTCTTTTTCAAAAAACGTCCTTAGGCGAGGAGCTAAATGTACTGATTTGTTTTACGCTCGGCATCGCAAGCGGATCATCCGTTCTTACTAACTACAGCGCTTTCCATGCTCTTTGCATGAATCGTGAACATAAGAGCCAAATCGTATTTCCATCCTCAATCGTTCACTTTTTAAACCGCAATTTTATAAAATCAAATTTCAGATTTATGAATATCACCGCTATTTACTCATTTTTTTATATAAACCAAGCAAAAATGATAAAAATTAAAGCGATATTAGTTAATATCCGGTAATCTAAATCCAATTCCATTTTGCTAGTAACATCGCAGAAATGACTGACGACGAGTTTAAGAAATCGACCGCTAACTTAAAAAAAGCGGTGCCACTAATGATCAAAAATCATGTAGCTGCCACCCCCGCAAACTACGCGCTTTGGTATACCTACGTAGACAAAACCATTCCAGAACTCAATTTTGAGATGGACGAAGTGTTAGAACACTACGGTATTTGTCCACCAGCAGCGAACAAACAGCTTTACAACAACTACGTGGCCAGTAGAGCAGAAACCAGTTTAGAAGATCTCAAAACCAACGTAGAAGTGCTACTGCATGAAGTGTCGAGCTCCATGAGTGATACTTTGTCAGATACCTCTTCTTTCTCTGCGATGGTCGATAAAAGCTTCAACAAATTAGAAAAAGTTGAAGACAACAGCTTGAGCATCGAAGAAGTGATGGTGGTGATCCGCCAACTCGTTGCTGAATCTCATGAGATTCGCCACTCAACTAAATTCTTAAACCGTCAACTCACCAATGCGAGTGAAGAAATTTCTCGTTTGAAGCATCAATTAGCCGAAGTACAAAAAGACGCGCTGTTTGATGGACTCTCTAATCTTTACAATCGTCGTGCCTTTGATACTGATTTGAGCATGCTGATTAACGCTAATCAGGCGATGACTCTCATCTTGCTGGATATCGACCACTTTAAAGCGTTCAACGATAACTATGGGCACCTATTTGGTGACACAGTATTGAAAGCGATCGCGCGTCGACTGCAACAGAGCTGTCGCGATGGCGTGAGTGCATACCGCTTCGGCGGCGAAGAATTTGCGTTAATTGTGCCAAACAAATCCCTACGAATCGCCCGCCAATATGCAGATACCCTACGCCGCATGATTGAAAAGCTGCGTGTTCGTGATAAACGCTCGGGCACACAAGTTCATAGCATTACCGCTTCTTTTGGTGTGGCAGAGTTCGAAGTTGGTGACACCGTAGATTCATTAGTCAACAAAGCCGATAAACAGCTTTATGAAGCAAAACAGCTCGGTCGAAACCGAGTGATGCCTATCTAAGCTAACCTCTGTGAAAATACAGTAAAGACGGTTAGAACAAATAAAGAAACCCCGCACTGTTTAGTGCGGGGTTTCTACTTTTTCGTCCTACATACCCAAAGCAGGCTACTTGGGCTTATATTTGATTAATCAATGCTGTAGCAGTAACTAAGAACATAGTCGTCACCATTTTTTGCGGTGTACTCTTTGTCTTCGCTACACGCCATCGGTTTGCCTTTCTTGTCGCCTTTAATAAGACTAATCCAATGACGCATCGCGGTTGGCGCATTGCCAGTCAACTCTGGATTGAACGTGATGCGAGTTTCCAATTGGATGTCATCGATGTCCATCAACTCCACACAACCTGTGCCTTTATGGCAACCAAACAGCACTTCTACGTGGTTACCTGAATCATCTTTGAACAAGATCGATTTTGGGTCTTCCTTTTCACCAGTGTACGCCACGAAGTGTTTTGGGCTTTTCAGGCCGCTGTGTGTACCGTCTTTGAAATAAGCCAAAACATGGCGGTAATCAATCACGTAACTTGATACATCTTGGTGCGACCCGCTCTCCAATGGGAACATGCGGTCTAGTAGTTGCTTCGCTTTTACTTGTTTCTCACTCTGCTGCTCAGCACTTACCGCTTCGACGGCAAATACGGCTTCAGCGATAAATGGGCGTTGTTGTTGTTGCATCTCTTTTTTATCGAAGTTCAGCATATTCATCGTCATATCCTCGCACTTAAAAACTCGTCCTAGAGTAAAAACTTAAATCCTTTATTTAAGTTTCAGGCAATTCTGTGAAGTTGATGGTTAATTTCCTTGCCTGCTCATTATGTAGACTAGCGAAATATTGACTACAATTTCACAACAAAAATTTTACAATGTGAATTTTACAAAATGTCTGTGTCAAAAAGTCTTATTCGTCAGTCCCATTTTCTTGGTACGAAAATTCGTAACCTAAGAAAAAACAACCATTTAACGATGGAAGATTTGTCTGCCCGTTGTGTAAGGATTAATCCTGAGTACGCGCCGTCGGTTTCTTACCTTTCGATGATTGAGCGCGGAAAACGCGTCCCGAGTATCGATATGCTCGAGGTAATCGCAGAAGTTTTTCAAAAAGATCCGGCGTGGTTTTTAGATGATGAGCCCGAATTAGAAGCCATTACCCCCAACAAAGGGAATCGAGGCGGGATTAATGGCATGGCGCTAGAACCGAGCTTCCTGTTTTCCAATGACATTCTTCAGATTGCTATTCCAGAAATGCTGTCTCAAACCGGGATCACAGGTCGTCAATTTGCTCACTTGCTGATCCGCGCGCACCAAGAGAACCATCAAAACCATTTTCCTGATTTAGAACGTGCCGCCGAAGAAGTGGGATTGAAGCGCCTTAATTTGTCGGTTGAGGATTTGATCGACATTGCCAAAAGTATGGGCTTGGATATCCGCTGGGTTGACCGAGCGCCTCAAGATGTCATCGATGAATTGGGTGTAAACGCCAAGCAATTGATTACGTCATTCATGGAACCACCGGGCACCATTTATCTCAACAAACGGATGCGCGACTACCCTACCCGTTTAAAATACGACTTATCGGTATACATTGGCCACCGCGTATTGCACAGCAGCGACGCGATGAATAACGTGCTCTCCATCGGACATCAGAATAACTGGGAACAAATGGACAGCCCCGTGTCGAACTCTGAGCTAAATTCGCAAGACATTCTGCAAGCTTGGCGAGACTTTGAGTCCAGCTTTTTTGCAGGAGCTCTGCTTTGCCCTAAAGTGCCATTTCGTCAGTTGCTCGACCGCTCCGGTTACGAAATTGATGTTCATAAAAAAGCAGGCGTTTCGCCATCCGTTGCGATGCGCCGCATGACCGTTGTGTCACCATATCCCCATTGGCACTATTTCGACGCGTACGGGCCGGGCAAGCTTAAAGCTGTGTATCGAGGTAATGGCATCCCATTACCTTGGGGCAACATGCGCAAAGTGAATGACCCATGCCAACACTGGGCGGTATTCAGACGTCTATCCCAACCTTTAGATACGAGCTCTGCGCAAATCTCGATTTTGAATGTGGGTGACGAGCCACGCATTTATTGCTGCGAATCGGTCAACGTATTTGACCCGGCGGGGAACAACCGAGTGTTGTGCGCGGGGATAGATTTAAACCCTGCGATTTCAGCACAAGGTGGCGATGCGGTTTCCATAGCGGAAGAGTTGAAGTCTCTCTGTGTCGCTTCCGGCGGAAGCAGTGTTATTCCGCCTCATATCAAAAAAGACTTAACTACGATCGCTAAAATCTTAAATATCAATTGGATAGAACGCGGCATTCAAAGCCAAGCAAGATTGATTTGTTCAAGAGGGGCGGTATGTCCAAGACAACCAAGCTGTTACAGCAAATGCGGGGAAGCGGACGAGACGGGTGACAATGTGAATATTATCGGTCTCTAGAAAGAAAAAACGCCAATCACAAGAAAGGTGATTGGCGGTATATACTTGTGAACAATGTGTATTCACTAACAACGTCAGTTGGCTAGGTGACCCTCGGCTTAATAAGGGTCACTCTAGATAAAGCACGATGCGTGCCAACTTTAAAAAAGCCGTTTTTTAATAGATCCAGGTGCATATCGACGCATTATTAACCAGCACTTTCGCAAATTGCATTTGCAAAATGCAATAGCATGCAAATATGCCACTTGTTACATTGCTACTAATCACTTTCTCAGCAAAAAACCAACTACTACTTTATGATTATCCATTAGCTTTCATATTTTTACCCTATACTGCTAATTAATGAGGAAAAATACCTCAGTAAATGGATTTCACGGTTGGTACTTAGGAGAGCTCTATGTTTGCGTTCGTTCGTCAGTTTCCCCTCTATATCATGGTCAGTGTTGTTGCAGGCGTCCCATTATTACTTGCTATTTTTCTAGCGGTTCAGCACACCATCAATTTAAACACTCAGTCCCACCAAGCCCTGAAAGATCAGCAGCTAGTGACCTTAATCACCCACTACGACAACCTTGCGCATAATCTCGCTGTCGAGCGTGGACTAACAGCCGGCGTACTGGGTAGCCAAGGCAAAACTGAGATCGTGCAAAAGCTGACTCAGCAAAGAAAAAAAGTCGATGACGCGGTCAATTCATTGGTTCAACTTAACACGCCATTAATTAGCAGCAGCGATAGCTACGACTTACTCCAAGATGTCCAAGTGCAGCTCAATCGACTCAACCAGGTTCGACAAGGGGTTGATCGCCTTTCGCCTCAAATTGCACCTTTTGGTTATTACTCCAACCTGAATCAGCTCATCATCGACAACATTGACGTTTTGATTGCACAGACTCAAAGCCGAGAGCTAGGTACACTTGGCGATGCGTTGATCTCTGTGATCGTGATGAAAGAGCGTGCAGGCCAAGCACGCGGCGCACTTAATGGGGTATTTGCGAAAGGAAGCGCCACATCTGTTTTGTTCTCCAACATTGAGGGATACATCCAATCGGGGGATTACGCATCAAGAAAAGCTCAAATCGCGTTCCCTGAACAATATCGACAGTCATTGCAATCGCACCAAAGTAGTCCTGCGTGGAAGAAGGTTGAACAAGTACAGCAATCCTTCCTTAACCAGAGTGCCAACCTAGACAGCATTCAGGGGCCTCAAGCAACTGAATGGTTTCCTATGGCAACCGAGCGCATCGGTCTCATGAACCAGTTGCGTAACCAAATGGTTGATCAGATGCTCAGTGCAGCAGAACATTCCGCGCAGCAAGCCACGTTAAATCGCAACTTGTTAATGGCTGCGACTGCTGTGATTTCTCTGCTTATGATCACGATGGTGTGGGGTTTGGTTGCAAGCCTACGAAGCCGCGTTGGTCGCCTAAAACAAACCCTGCGCAGTATGTCTGAGCACCACGATATGACGGTTGAACTCGATTCTCGCGGCAAAGATGAAATCGCTTCCATCTCGAACAGCATTAATGCTTTGATCTCTAACTTCAGAAAGCTGCTGTTTGACGTCACTAAGACCAATAACGAGAGCTCAAATCGACTACAAAACATTGTTGAATCTGCGCAGGATCTTGATAGCAGTAGCCGCTCTACCATCGCTAAGTGCGACAACATCGCAACCGCGATGACTGAACTCGCACAATCGAGTGTGGAAATCGCTCAGTCCGCAGAGCGCGCAATGGGTGACACCACAACCATGAATAACAAAGTGGTCGACTGCCAGACCCAAAGTGAATTGTCTTACCGCTCCGTGCAAAGCTTGTTGGAGCAAATCAACGCCACTGAACAATGCATGGCAGAATTGGCGAACGACACGCAGAGCATTGGCCAAATTGTCGAGACCATCAACAGCGTTTCTGAACAAACCAACTTATTAGCCCTTAACGCAGCAATTGAAGCCGCTCGTGCGGGCGAACATGGTCGCGGCTTCGCGGTTGTCTCTTCTGAAGTGCGTGATTTGGCACAGCGCAGCCAAGAAGCTACCGAGAACATCAGCAAACTGTTGGACCAAATTGGCGAGAAAACCCGTTTCTCAGTAGAAAGCATGGCAAAGAGCAAACAAGCCAGTGACGACACGTTTGAATCCGTGCAACAAGTGAATGAGAGTGTGTCTTTACTCGAAAGCAGCATCGAACACGTGAACAATCACATCAGCACCATTACGCACTCGACCATTGAGCAATCTAAAGCATGTGAAGCCATCGACCAAGATATCGACGTATTGGCGAGCATCGCGCACAAAACGGGTCAGCACGCTGATGACTTGAACCAGATTGTTTCCGGTTACCAAGCTGAAGCGATGGAGCTAAAACATCAGCTAAGTGCTTTCAAATTGGCATAGAGAATTCTTGGGGACGCAGTTTTCTGCCTTCCCTATCTTTCTCATTCTGTAAATACAACAAAGCCCAGAATCAATCTGGGCTTTGTTTTTTTATCCACCGTGTTTTTGTTGATACATCCGTTCGTCGGCGATTTTCATCATTTGTTCTGGAGAAGTCATTTGCGGATCGAAGATGGCGTAACCAATGCTCACGCGTAGGTAGATCAGCTCTTCGTCATAAATAACGGGCGTCGAACACAACGCCAACCTGAGCTTTTGCAGTAACTTCTGCACGTGCTCTTCCATTCCCAAATTGTGTACAACCACTAAAAACTCGTCACCGCCCATTCGCGCGACCATGTCTGAACGTCTCAAGCTGCTTTTGATGCGCT
The DNA here is from genome assembly GCF_043106015.1 of Vibrio sp. GLN_1. Taxonomy (NCBI): domain Bacteria; kingdom Pseudomonadati; phylum Pseudomonadota; class Gammaproteobacteria; order Vibrionales; family Vibrionaceae; genus Vibrio; species Vibrio sp. GLN_1. The sequence continues at coordinate 60,677 of NZ_JBICMD010000036.1, read as the reverse complement.
CTGCGGTGGCAATCAACACCTTGTCACCCGCGTCATGGCCGAAGGTATCATTGATGTGTTTGAATCGGTCTAGATCTATATTGATCAACGCAAAGCTGTAACGTTTTTTATAGCGCTTAGCGATTTCAAACTGCTGCTTGTATGACTGCATAAAGTAGCGGCGATTGGGCAAATGCGTCAGTTCATCATGCAGCGCACGGTCGTCAGCGATGATGTACAAACGGTAAATCACGATCAACGCAATACTCAGTGCAATAAGAATGGGATAGCCAATGATTCTGACGATGTTCAGCTCAAACCACGAAATTTGTTGCTCAAGCTGCCCACCCGCATAGGCCGCCATACTCCAGCCACCGTAAGGGAAGTGCACATGCTCTTTGGCGTACAATTTTCCCGTTTGATTAGGATCACCAAAGAACATATCCCCATATTCGCCGCCGCTGTCATAACCGCGTATCGTCAAAGGATAATGGTATGAGAAGTCGAATACGCCGGTTTCTCGCATTAAACCATCAAAATCCACCACAGCGCTGATCACCCCCCAATACTCTTTGTTGATTGGCGGGTCTCGAAATACTGGCACGCGTACAATAAGCCCTCGCCCACCTTGAACAAGCGACACCGGCCCCGCGATGAAAATCTCTTGAATATCTTTGGCTTTTTGAACTTGTACCCATTGCGCTGGTACTTTACGGTAATCCAGACCAAGGACGCGCTCGTTGCCTTTAGTTGGGAATATATGGCTAATTACATCATTTTCCGCAATACCGATGACCGTGATGTGCTTACTTTTGTTAAGAATACGATCGGCGGCAATGCTTAGCTCCTCTTCTTCGCTATTTGGCAGCAAAGTGATTAGCGTCGCTAATGTGCTGGCTTTGTAAATATCAGCCATGAGTACCGCTTCCAAATTGGAGCGGAGAATAGACAGTTGTTCTTTGGCTTCAACTTGCACGCGCTCTTGCTGAAGGTCTTGCTGATTCTGATGCAACAGCTCAATAACACCAACACACAAGGCAACAAAAGCGAAAAAGAACAGTGCAAAATAGCACTGCTTTCTGGGTGAATAACGCATTAGCTCCCCACTAGCTCGTCCGTTACTACGAGAATTATTCTTTTATTGTTAAAATTCTTATTATCTACAAGAATAACCAATAGCCTTTGCAAAGGTAATAATTATCTGAAATTTTTATGGTTTAAATAGGCAACGGGATGCAAGGGCAAGGCGATTTATTTGAAAGTACGGATTGGCAAGAGGTACGCCAAGGTAAGCTCTTTTATCAGCCAAACTTTCTTTCTCAGCAAGAAGCGGATACGTACTTTTCAACGCTTATGAGTACCTTGCCTTGGCAACAAGAACGCATAACCATTTTCGGGAAATCGATACTTCAACCTCGTTTGCAGACTTGGCATGGCGATGCGCCTTACACCTATTCGGGTTTAACCATGACGCCTCACCCTTGGACATCTGAGCTTTTATCACTCAAGGCTCGCTGTGAAAGCCTTGCCAACACCCCATTCAACTCTGTATTGGCGAATCTGTATCGCGACGGTCAGGACTCTATGGGATGGCACCAAGATAATGAACCAGAGCTGGGCAGAAATCCGGTGATCGCCTCGTTGAACTTAGGTGATACGCGCCGATTTGTGCTACGAAATTTACATTGTAAAACTCAAATAGAATATGAGCTCGGCCACGGCGCATTATTGATCATGGCTGGGGAGCTTCAGCACCATTGGAGACACTGCGTTCCCAAAACAGCCAAACCAAAAGGAGAACGTATCAACCTGACTTTTAGACATATTTTGAACTATTGACTCAGGTTTTACATTCTTAACAAACATTGATGATAAGTTTACATCCAGGTTATATCAGGGAATGGATTTATGCGTATCAAACCTATCAGCTTGGCGGTCTTGCTCTCTTGCTCACTCATCTTGAATGTTCAGGCATCTCAAGAAGAGGTGCCTGCACTTAATTACTCTCAATCAGCACAGCTGATTCGCGACACATACGAACGTGAGTTATTCACGCTTCCTCCCTTTAAGGAAGGCCACTTTGGGCTGCGTATGTTCCGCCAAACCTTAGATGAAAAATACTACGCAACCATTTGGACAGACATGGCTCAAGTCGCAAGCCGATTGAATCGCTTCGCGAATGACGTCGTCAAACCAGAAGACATCATTTTATATTCCTCTGAGCGGCTTACTCGCTACCAAGAAAAAGAGGACGAACGCAGCCAACGTCGTTATACCGTAACAAAACATCACCCTGAGTATTTGTATCTTGGCGTCGATTTACTGGGCGCGATGGCGAGAGCAGATGAGTACGGCTTAAAGCACCAACAAGATAAAACACTGCGAGAAATCATTCGTCGTTACGATTTTACTCGCTACGCCACCGATAAAGAGATGATTGAAGCATGGGCGGCGCAGTTGGCAAATCAGGTCTATTGGCTGCGTCAACTGGGTGAACAAGATGTGGTGAACGCGTTCATTGAAGCATTCCGAGCGACCTACCCCGACGACAATGATAAAAAGCTCTCTGCTCAGCAATACGGCAACAAAATCTATGGCATGACGCACATCATCTTTGCCGACTCTCAGTATTATCAAAAGCGCGTGAATGAAGCGGATCATCAATGGATTTATGATTACTTCCGCGACAACATCGACACGATTTTATTGCGTGCAAAAGAAGACATCATTGCCGAAGTAGGTATTTCATTTTTACTGGCTGGCCTTGACCACGATCCCGTCGTTGAGAAAACACGCCAAGCGATTCGAGATGCCATCAGCACCGAACAAGGGATGATCCCATCCGTTGATGGTGACTTTGATCTAAAGTTTGGGGAACATCGCAATGTGCTCGCGATTATGCTTTTAGATTGGAAAGGTGTGCACAAGGCACCAACATATCAAGCGCACCCGAAAGCGTTCAAATCGATCCCTTATGGGTTAGTACCTAAATCCCCCAAATAACATAGAATAAACATGGTTTGGGAATGCTCTTGCATTGACTCACACGACTTTCCCAACACCATAAAAAAACCCGCCACATCGGCGGGTTTTCATTTATTGCTCAATCATATTAAAGCGAGATAAAGATACCTGCTAGACATGCGCTCATTAGGTTCGCTAGCGTACCAGCCGCTACCGCTTTAAGACCCATGCTTGCTACATCTTTACGACGTTCAGGTGCCATCACACCGATAGAACCTAGCTGAATCGCAATCGAACCGATGTTCGCGAAACCACATAGAGCGAATGTGATGATCACTTGAGTGTGCTCAGACAGTGTCGCTTTGTGCTGTACGAAGTCGATGAACGCCACAAATTCGTTCATTACAACTTTCTGACCAATGTAAGAACCAGCCGCTAGGATCTCGTGGCTTGGCACACCAATCAACCAGGCTAATGGTGCAAATAGGTAACCCAAAATCGCTTGCAGTGTTACACCAGCAAAACCAAACATTTCACCTAGGTTTTCTAGGCCTGTGTTCACCATCGCAATCACACTCACAAAAGCAATCAGCATAGTACCGACAGCCACTGCGACTTTCATACCGCCCATCGCACCGCTTGCTAGTGCATCGATAACGTTACTTTCTTCTGATTTGTCTAGCTCAATGTTGTTGTAATCGCTTGGCGTTTGACGCTCAGGAACGATGATTTTCGCCATTAGCAAACTACCAGGCGCTGCCATGAAGCTCGCAGCGATAAGGTATTTCAGCTCTACACCCAAGCCGGCATAGCCGCCAAGCACACTGCCCGCTACCGATGCCATACCACCAGCCATCACTGCAAATAGCTCAGAACGAGTCATGTTTGATAGGAACGGACGAATAAGAAGTGGTGACTCACCTTGAGATAGGAAGATATTACCCGTTGCAACGAGTGATTCCGCTTTACTGGTACCCAAGAATTTCTGGATAGCGCCGCCGATAAATTGAATTACTTTTTGCATGATGCCCAAGTAGTAAAGGGCAGAGATAAGAGCGCTGAAGAAAATGATGATAGGAAGGACGCGAACAGCGAAGATGAAACCAGTAGAAGCGAGATCACCAAAAAGGAATCGAATCCCTTCATCAGCAAAGCTTAATAACCCGGCAACGCCATTACTTAAACTCGCTAGTGCGGCTTGTCCCATCGGGAAATAAAGCACCAGAGCGGCAAAGCCCAACTGAAGTAACAAAGCGCGAGACACAGTTTTCCAATTGATGGATGAACGGCTCTCAGACAGTAGGAAAGCACAACCTAGTAGTGCAACAATACCAAATAAACTAAATAGAACACTCATGAGTCGGACCTACTGAACGTTGAAAAAGAAAAGAGAACCAAAGGAATTGGCAGAAGAAAGGGACAACGTATCGAGTGGCAAAGCACTCGTAGATCCAGAATGTAGACTGAACGGATAGTTCGACATCTTAATTTTTACCTTATACAAGCAATTGAACTTAGCTGGTCCGGTCCGTGGGGTCATTCACTGCTGGTGAGTTTATAACTCGACCTGCTCCTTGTGACGGCTTGTATGGGTAAGGGTCCTGAACAACTAAACCCTAATTCCCGCTTAAACGGGACGCAAGTATAGCCAAGCGAACGAGATATTCATCACATTTATTGACGCAAACGTTCAAGCGTTCAAAATTTATGCAAACCTGCTATTTTGCAGCCATACTGGTAGGAAAAGTAAGGGCATTGGAACGGTTCTTTATGGTAAAAAGATCAAAAACGGCCAATAAATACGCAATCAAACGTGAAACACCAAAAATGAGCAATTTTACTCTCGCCAACAGATGGAGTTTGGTTATACAATTTGGAGTGCTTCTTTTTGAGGCCTCTGTGTATGCAGAGCATCATGATGCCGAGATGGTGAAATTGGTAGACACGCTAGCATGAGGTGCTAGTGCCTTAGGTGTGAGGGTTCGAGTCCCTCTCTCGGCACCATTATCCTTCTTCTTAAATTTCGTTTGAGTGTAATGCAAAGTTCTAAGCAGGCAAGACAATCCGCAGATGCTAACCAACTTCTGAGCGAGCTTGCAGTGCACGCCTTATTGCACCTGCACTTCAAAATTCATGCGTCTTCACGACCTCTTCCTATAACAGAGCGTAATGATCTGCTGCAAAAATGGCTAAAGCCTAAACTGAAAAGCAATCGCTACAAACTGATTAAAAAGCCGTTAAAGTCTCTGACTCAACAGGCGAAAGGGGAAAATGGCAACCTTGAAGCCTTACTTGAACGCTGCGTTGACGCGAACAAACCAAGTAATCCGCAACCTCACTTAGATAGCTACCTGCTACTAATTAACGAAATTGAGAAAAAACTCGGTACCACTGTACTGCTTTCTCGTCCTGAAGATGTCGACCTATCGCATGACCAGCATGGCTGTTTGCTGTGTGTGTTATCAAATAACTTAAACCAACATTTCGACGACAATAACGCCATGATTGCACCAATTTCGATGCTTTTCCGTGGCCCAATGAGTCAGCGCTCATTGTTCCTTGGCAGTATTTATGCCAGTGGCACATTCAATTATGAAGTGCAATATCAAGACGAACAGTTCGTGCGCATCACGTTAGAGCTAGCGTAATATCCGCTCGGAATGAACTGAACAGACAAATCAAAAAAGGCCGCGACACTCGCGGCCTTTTGCTCTTTACTAAAGTACCTAGATACCTAATTATCTAAGTGTCAAACCTACTTCAGGTTAATCAATTTCACGGAAGCGAGCCGTAAAGTGACGTAAAACCGGAGGCTCATATTCGAACGTCAAACCTTTCAATTCATGAGCTCGGTTCTTCAACTCGATCAACGCATCCGCGATATAGTCCATGTGATCGTTAGTATAGACTCGACGTGGAATCGTTAAGCGCATTAATTCAAGCTCAGAGGCTTTCTGTTCACCCGTTTCAGGGTCACGTCCGAGCAACAATGAGCCAATCTCAACAGCTCGAATCCCAGCCTCCAGATACAACGCATTGCACAAGGCTTGTGCTGGGAACTGATCGGCTGGAATGTGCGGCAATATTTTCGCCGCATCAACAAACACCGCATGGCCACCAGTTGGATATTGGATTGGAATTCCCCCCTCCCGCAGACGTTCGCCCAAGTATTGCACCTGACTGATTCGATAATGCAGGAAGTCTTCATCCGCGCCCTCATACAAGCCACGGGCTAAAGCCTCCATATCGCGCCCAGCCATGCCGCCATAAGTGACAAAACCTTCCATAGGAACGCAGCGCGTTTGCACCGCTTGGAACAACTCTTGATGATCACGAATACAACACATGCCACCAATGTTCACCATTGGATCTTTCTTGGCAGACATCGTGAGCATATCGCCGTATTGATACATTTCACGAATGATTTCCAAAATCGATTTGTCAGCGTAGCCTTCTTCACGCTGTTTGATGAAATAAGCATTCTCACAATAGCGAGCCGAGTCAATCACCACTGGGATATCGTATTTGGTGGCAATTTCGTACACGCTGCGCATGTTTTCCATCGATACCGGTTGGCCACCCGAGCTGTTACACGTCACTGTCGTGATGATGGCACAGATGTTCTTCGAGCCATGCTCTTCAATCGTTTCTACCAGTTTGTTGAGGTCGAAGTTACCTTTCCAATCGTAAGGCGTCGTGGTATCGAACGCTTCTGCCGTCACAACGTTGATAGCCTTACCGCCGTTGAGCTCAATATGCCCCGCAGTAGTATCAAAGTGATAGTTCGAGATGAACACTGGCGTTTCACCGCCACGTACTTGGCGCATACGTTCAATCAGAGCAGGGAACAATATCTGCTCCGCTCCTCGGCCTTGGTGCGCAGGCACCGTCAGTTTGTAGCCGAAGAAATGCTCCACTGCGCTGCATAAGTTGTAGTAGTTACGACTACCCGCGTAAGACTCATCCCCCAACATAATGCCAGCCCACTGGTTATCGCTCATGGCACCTGTGCCGGAATCGGTAAGCAAATCGATATACACGTCATCACTGCGCAATAAAAATGGGTTGTAACCCGCTTCTTTGAGAGCGATTTCTCGGTCAGCCAACGTGGTCATTTTGATTGGCTCAACCATTTTGATACGGAAAGGTTCTGGAATACGTTTCATTGTTAATTTCCTTGTACGCATGGCCCTACGCGCTAAAGCGTAAGAGTAGAAAACAAATAGATCAGATGCTTTTCAATGCGAGAGCATTGAGGAAATTAACGAGAAGAGATTTTGCTAAGAAGAGACAAGCAGTAGTCTAGGTTGTACCAGAACGACAGCACCAAACGGCTATCGAGAATATCCTTAATTCTCATCGTCTTCGTCCTCCTGATAAAAGAAAAGCCAGAAACCCCATGTCTCTGACTCTTTCAATATAGTGCACTTTTCGGACAAATTTCAGTGAAGCGGCGCTCATTTATGTATCGAAAGGACTCACCACTATTTTGTACGACTTTCCGTTCCAACTTCTTCTCATTATGTAAAGCAACACAGCCGTGCTTATACTCAATCAAGGACAAATAACGGAGTGTCTTTATGAGTGTTAGGAAATATTGGGGAGCCGCAGCCACTCTTGCAATCCTCACGATCACCAACAATGTCTACGCCGTGGACAAGCAAGTTTCACCCGCGATGAAAAAGAAAATGCAGGCAATTTGTTCGGCAGAAAAGAGTCAACCCGGTGGATGGCAAGTTTCTCAAGTTACTCCAGAAGCGCAGCGCTCGTTGAGTATGGTTTTGTACCAGATGAACGCCGAAGATAAATTAAAAAACATCAACGAAGTACGCACTCAAGTGGTAGCGGGTACTCACTATGCGTTTGAGTTCGAGCTTCAAGACGCTGAAGTGTGGAACGCAATGGTCTTACGCAGTGCAAGAGGCGATTACATGATCGAAAGACACGCCAAAAAAGGCGAACTTTGCCCGAAGTAGAATGCCACCAACAAAAACCTGATGAAATGAAAGAGCCAGTGTTCAAAACTGGCTCTTTATGTCTGACTAGACGACTTTAGCTACCACTTTCTCATCGACCTTATCGCAAATGTACTCTCCGATAGGCATGGCAGATGTGGCCGCAGGGGAAGGCGCATTACACACGTGAAGGCTTCTTGCGCTCTCTGCAAATAGGAAATCGTGCACTAGAGTGCCGTCCGACAACACCGCTTGCGCGCGAATCCCTGCTGGGTAAGGTTGAAGATCCTCAACACGAATACTCGGACAATATTTATTGACCAGTTTTAAATACCCAGGCTTCCACCACGAGTTTTTAAACTCTTCCAAGCCCGTTTTTAAGTGCTTTTGTGTGACTTTCCAAAAGCCAGAAAAACTCAGCATTTGCAGTGTATCTTGCAGGTTAAAGTTCACTTTTCCATACCCTTCTCGCTTCCAACCCTGAACGGCATTTGGACCAACCGTCACAGAACCATCAATCATACGAGTCAAATGCACCCCCAAAAATGGCAAATCTGGATCTGGAATTGGGTAGATTAAGTGGTTCACCACTTGGTTATGCTTACTGTCTAATCGGTAGTATTCACCGCGATAAGGCACGATTTGAAAATCGGTCGGAATGCCCATCATTTTTGTCATCCGATCGGCCATCAATCCACTGCAAGTGACTAGAAACTTGCAGTTCAGCTGCATAGATTGCCCATCGGAAACGCAAGTCAGTTGTACTTCTTCATCTTTCTCATCGGCGGCAACCACCTTGGTTCTTAAGCTAATATGACCACCTAAACTTTGGAACTCCTGTGCCATATGCTCTGTTACCAAGCGGTAATCAACAATACTGGTGGTTTTCACGTAAATCGCACCCAACCCTGTGATATTCGGCTCCGCCAACTTGAGCTGCGCTTCATCAAGCAATTCCACATCAATCCCGTTGACGTGGCAGCGTTCATAAAGGGCGTTCATTCGTTCGACTTCTTGCTCGTTAGTTGCAACCAACAACTTGCCGCAGTTTTCGACCGGAATATTATGCTGAGAGCAAAACGAGAGCGTTTTTTCTACGCCGCGTTTACAAAAGTCGGCTTTTAAACTGCCCGGCGCATAATACACACCCGCGTGGATAACGCCGCTGTTATGCCCGGTTTGATGCTTAGCAAAACCAGACTCTTTCTCAACCAATAAAATAGAACACTCTGGATGGCGTTGTTGGAGCTGCCAAGCCGTGGACACACCAACGATACCACCACCCACAACAATGTAGTCATAGACTGATTTCATACGACCTCTTATAAAACCGAAAGTTGAGACTGTTGCAATTTGAACTTGCGCCCACTGTAAACAAACACGGCAACGAATACCGCGCAGCACACCACACGAATTAAGATTGGAATGTCGTGCCAAACCAAAAGTGCACCGATAGTAAGCAGAACCAGTCTCATCAATATATTCAATGGTCCTTCTAAGTAACCTTCAATGGCTCCAATGAGCGCGTAAGTACCCACTATCGCAAAGAAGCCGACAGTAATTACGGATGTCACATCCCAACTGACCAATCCGGTATAGGCAATTAACAATGGAACCAAGTACAGCCCCTTCGCAATTTTCCAAGCCATTAAGCCTGTCCGCATTGGTGGCGTTTTCGCAATGGTCGCCGCTGCGAATGCGGTTAAACACACTGGTGGCGTAACGTTACTGTCTTGCGAAAGCCAGAAAATGATCAAATGCGCAGCCAACAATGCCAAGCCAACCGCCTCTAAACCCAGACTTTGCTCTAGTAGCGTTTCAACAAAATCAGCAGGAACCAGCGACAGCATTTCTTTCGCCGTTTCCAGCGCCATTGGCGCATTGAGAAGTTCGAGCTTATCTGGTGCCGCTAGCATGAAGATCGCTTTCGCTTGCTCAGGCAACTGCCCTGAAACCATCAACTCTAAAAGTTGGTTCTCGGCAATCAACTTATACAAGGCAGGTGCAGACAAAGTGCCCAGAACAATATACGCCGCTGTCACAGGTAAGCCCATACCTAAAACCAACGATGCCAAAGCAATCAACACGAGCATAATGAACAAATCACCATTCGCCCAACCATTGATCATCAAAGAGAAAGTGTTGCCGATGCCTGTGGTACTGATTACGTTGATCACTAAACCAATACCCACCAGCAAGACAGCGGTGGTTGCCATGTTCTTCGCGCCTTGAGACATAGCCTCGATGATCGCTTTTGGTCCCATTTTGTGATCTTTCGAAAACCACGAAGAGACAACAACAGAAATGATGGAAAGGCCTGCCGCATAAGTGGGTGTAAAACCTTTCACGAGCAACGTCACCAGAACCACCAAAGGAATGAGGTTGTGCCAACCACTCACCAGAACTTTGATAAGCGATTCGTCACTGGTTGTAATTTTCTGCACGCCGCTACGCTTCGCTTCGATACGCACAAAAAACGCGACCGATAAGAAATAAATCAACGCAGGGACAAACGATACAGCAATGATATCCACGTAAGGAATTTGAGTATAAGACGCCATAATGAACGCGCCCGCGCCCATCACCGGAGGCATCAACTGACCACCAGTAGAAGCCGCAGCCTCAACCCCTGCAGCAAAGCGCGAAGGGAAACCTGCTTTTTGCATCAACGGAATACTGATCACCCCTGTCGACACGGTATTCGCCACGCTAGATCCCGACACAGAGCCCATTAAACCCGAGCCAAGCACGGCAATGAAACCCGGCCCTCCGATGATTTTTCCTGCGGCTGCACGAGCGACATTGATGATGTAATCCCCAACGCCAGAGCGTACTAAAAACGCACCAAAGAGGATGAACATAAAAACGAATGTCCAACTGATGCGAGAAATAGAACCGAACATGCCTTCAGAAGAATAGAAACTGCGATAAAGCAGGGTTTCCATGCTCAACCCCGGAAAATGAAAAATACCCGTCGCCCATTTTCCCCACAGAACAACGTAGCTCAAACAGATCACAATCAACACAGGAATAAACCACCCCATGGTGCGGCGAATCAGTTCGATGACGATCAATATCGCCATAATGGCAAAGACCCAGTCGCTAGTGACAAACTTAACACCACGTTCATACAACGCATCTTCGGCATATGGAATGTAAAGCAAACAGGCGATAGCCCCTGCTGCGATGAGCACATCGACCGCAAGAGCCATTTTGCTCTGCTTCAAAGAGATATGAGCCGGATACCAAAGTGCACAAATTACCGCAAAGCCAGCAAAGTGCGTCGCGGATATCCAGAGTTCCGGTAACGTCGATAAGGTGTTAAACCAAATATGCAATGCAGAAAGTACCACGCCGAACACCGTGATGGTGGTGGTTACCCACGGGAAATCGGTGCGCGTGGGCAGCTCAAATTTCTGCAATTCCTTTTCCATAGAGTCGCTCATATCCTACTCCAAGCTCTAACGGCTTTTTCAATGTTTAAAACAAAATAAAAGCCCCGAGATGCACTCGGGGCGAAGTTGGCGTTATTGCGCCATCAGTTCAGATGGGATTTCGATTCCCATTTCTTTGTAGTAACGAACCGCACCCGGATGCAGCGGTAAAGGAAGCCCCGAAATCGCTTTTTCGATCGCCATCGCTTTGGTTGCTTTGTGGATGCCTTGTAGGAACGGAAGGTTCTCGTAAATGGCTTTGGTCAGTTGGTAAACGTCCTCTTCCGAGATATCGTCTCGAACCGCAAGGAAGTTGGGCTGAGCAATCGTCGTGATTGGTTTATCTAAACCTGGGTAAGTGTTGGCAGGAATGTCGTACTTGGTCCACAACTTGTAGTTGCCGTTGGCTTGCTTGATTTGCTCGTCAGTGAACGAAAGAATCGAGATATCTTTGCCTAGCGCCGCAAATGCTTGCGTCACCGCCCCAACAGGAACACCAGCTGGCGTATTCATACCATCGATGGTGCCATTTTGTAGCGCACTTGCACTGCCGCCATACCCCATAAAGGCAAGGTTGAACTTATCTGGGTCAACACTCAGGCCTTTCATGATCTGACGGCCTGAGTTCTCAGTACCGGAGTTCTTTTTACCGATAGAGAACTTTTTCCCTTCGAGGTTTTTCAGATCACTAACCGTACCGGTTTTTGCTAAGTCGCTACGAACAATGAAGTGTTCAACGTTTTGCCATAACATTGAGACTGAACGCAGCTTTTCTTGGCGACCGCTTTTCTCGTAAGGACCTTCCCCCGACCAAGCCCACGCACCGTACAAACCTTGCAAAATCGCAAATTGTGCTTCGTTTTCATTCAATAGTTTAACGTTTTCACCAGAGCCAGCAGAGCTGATAGCAGAAAGGGAGAAGTGGTGCTTTGGTGCGAGTTTCACTTTACTTAATGTCGCCAAAGCTACCCCAACTGGGTAGTAAGTGCCACCAGTAGAAGCGGTCGCAAGGATGTAGCTGCGCTCTTCCGCCGCTGCATTTGTCGCGATACCAAAAGATGTCACAGCAATAGCCAGTGCTTTTACGAGCTTATTCATTTTCATTATTACTCTCCGTGTAGTCGTTTCACGATTATGGATTTACATCATGTTAAACCTTTATTAACAACAAAACGCTAAGAGCAACTTAAATGCCAATTTTCAACTCATTGTTTTTATTTAATAAATATAATCTCCCAGCCAAAAATGAGCAAAAACTCGCTCATTTACCTGTAAAGCAATAAGCAAGATATTGCCGACGATAGAATGAGACTAAGCGGTACAACCTCGCAAAACGTTAATGAATTGTGATCGATACAAAAGATTTGCCCTTTTTAGCCATGAGCAAGTTTTTGCCGATAACAAACAAGCATTCAACTCTGTCGCGAAGTGTCCCAACGCAACATCTCTTAGCGAAATAGGTCTAAAAACGTATCGAGTTCATACCAAGTATGAGCACCACCATAAATTAGCACTCACTTATTGAGCAATACAGCTTAGATAAAAACTCCAAATGATGAACAAAATTCCAACAAAAACGGTCATGTTAACGAACTGAAAAGTTATTTATTCTGATTTACAGTTCAAATTCCAGTTTAAACCACCAACTTACAGATAAAGATTAACCATATCGACTTATTTTCTCCTTTGGGGTTGTGCCGATCCCCTTAAGTTCGTTAGGGTAAACAAACACCAAGGCAAACGTATTCCTTGGTATTTTTTCGTCATTAAGGATCTCTCATGTCAGCAACTGCGCAATCACAATTCGCATTAAAACGCCCGTCCGGCGTTGCTGCAGCGATCCTCCTGCTCTCTCTGGAACTGATTCAGAGCTGACAGGCTACATCTAAAATTTCTGTCAGCTTGAGAAGAAGCTGACGGGAACAACTACATACTCTCTCCCATTCCTTTCAGTTTCTTCCAAGCGAAACGTGTAAGAGGAATAACAATGTTAAGCGCACGCAATATCGCCGCCTTAGGCTTTATGACTTTCGCCATGTATTTGGGCGCAGGTAACCTTATCTTCCCTCCATTTTTGGGTTACCAAGCAGGTGAAAACTTTTTGAGTGGAATGTCTGGATTCCTTTTAACTGGCGTGGGTCTACCTGCTTTAGCATTGGTAATGGTGGCGATCGTTAATGGCTCAGACAAGCTAACCGCTGCGCTACCAAAACCGCTAGCAACCAGTTTTTGGGTGATGGTCTTCATCGTCATCGGGCCAGCATTTGTGATTCCGCGAGCCATTACCGTCGCCTATCAATTTAGCTTCGCCCCAATCTTTGGTGAGGCGGCATTAGTGCCGTTTACGATTGCCTTTTGTGTAGCAACCATTTGGTTTGCACTTTACCCAGGAAAGTTGGTTGATAACTTAGGAAAAATCCTAACACCGGCGTTAATGGCGATTTTGATCATCATGTCTGTCACTGCCTTGATTTACCCAGCAGGTGAGTTGACACAAGCCAGTGGCCCATACGTGAGTGGTGCGTTTGCAGAAGGTCTGACGCAAGGGTACATGACGATGGATGCGTTGGGCTCAATTGGCTTTGGTTGGATCATTTTCCGTGCCATTCGCAGCATAGGAGTGGACTGCCCGAAAGCAACGGCGAAATACACTCTAATTGCAGCCTTAATGTACGCTGTCGCGATGGCGTTTGTTTACATTTCGTTGTCTTACATCGGTTCCACTAGCTCTTACTTAGGTTCAGAGTTTAGCAATGGTGGCGATATTTTAACGGCGTTCACCTTCAACCACTTTGGTGCGTTTGGCTCGGTGTTGTTGGGTGCAGTCATGGTATTGGCCTGTTTGACCACAGCGATTGGCGTAACAACCGCAGGCAGCGAGTTCTATGACAACACCTTTAGCAAAGTGAACTACAAAATCTGTGTCGTCATCACCATGGTACTGTCAGGCTTTATCGCCAACATCGGTTTAGAGCAGCTATTGGCAATCACTTTACCTGTGGTTGTGGCACTTCATCCTGTGGCGATTGCTTTGATGATGATGGCACCCGTTCGCAACAAAATGTCTCAGTTCATGTTGGTGCTTACCGCGTTCACTGCACTAGCATTTGGTTGTGTCGATGCTCTGCACATTTTGGGCTACATGCCGGAAGCTGCAGACCAATGGATGAGTCACAACATGCCTTTGTACAATGAGTTCGCGAGCTGGATTGTACCTAGTGTCATCATGGCAACGATCGGACTTTTGTTCACTAAAAAAGCAGAAGAAATCAAAGAATTCGAGCTGGTCAACGAATAGCCGTTTAACTTAAGACATCATTCTATAATTACGCTAACATACTGGACGTTTATTGATGACGGGCAAAGGAGTTGCCCGAGTAATGGTTCGTTGTGGAGCACATATGGAGAGTCACTATTTAGATATAAGAACCCTCAACTTTATTATCATTTTGTTTTCTTGTATCTATGCTATTAGCCTGCTTTGCTATCAATATACTCAGAGCAAAATTAAAGGATTAAAAACGTTCGCCATTTCTCTGTTGTTTATTGGCTTAGGCCCTTTTTTATTGGGATTTCGTGACTCAGCCCCAGATTGGCTGACGATCATTCTTTCCAATACCATCATTATCATCGGCTTTTTGCTCACGTTATATGGCGTCAGCATTTTCCGTAAATTCCCCCTCAAGTGCGCTCATGTACTCACGTTTCTGGTACCGGTATTCAGTGGCCTTTTTTATTACTTCACCTTTTATTCGCCATCTATTCGTAGCCGAATCATTTTTCTTAGTATCTACTTGAGCTTAGTCACCTTCTGCAGTGGCGTTGCGATGTTCAAGGGAAAAAGAGACGATCTAAAGCTGCCCGTTCAAGTGATGGCGTACGCCTTCTTTGGGTTTAGTGCTTTTATGGCGGGCAGAACCGTTTGGAGCATTTGGGCACCTGAAGTCACCAGTTTTATGAATGCAGGTATCATCCACCAGCTGACGTTTCTATTTAGTATCTGCCTCATTGTTGCTTTGAGCTTTAGTATGTTGTGGTTGATCAACGCAAGATTGGTGAAATCCATCAACGATCTTTCTCATTTGGATGCATTAACTGGGTTATACAATCGACGTGCAATGGAAGTCATTGTGCCTAACCTTGTGAATCAAGCACGCGAAAAAAATACGCCTATCAGCATCGTTATGACTGACGTGGACGATTTTAAAACCATTAATGACCAATACGGGCACACCACTGGCGACTCAGTCATGGCAACCATCGCCACGATTTTTAAACAAACGTTACCAGAGTCAGCATGTACCGTTCGCTTTGGTGGTGACGAGTTTATGATTGTGTTGCTTGCCAATGCCGAAAACGCGAAAGCCTATGCCGAGTTAGTACGTCGCAGCATTGAACGTGAAACGTCGCTGCTTGCTTTTAAAAACCAAGTCACGATGAGCTTCGGCATCAGCGAGCTAATGCCCAATGACAGCTTACAAGATGCACTCACCCGAGCCGACGAAGCACTGTATTGTTCGAAGCATACCGGGCGAAATCAAGTCACGACATTCCAAGATGAAAGCGAGGTGGGTGGTAAGTTCATCCAAACACCGACTAAAAGCGCATAACGGAAAGGTAAAACGACATCGCTCCTATTATTCCATTCACGAATCGGTGTAATCGGAGCGATTCAGACCAAATTTTTGCATTTTCTGATTTAAGGTGCGGCGTGGTAAATCGAGCTCTTGCATCACTTCATTAATCCGTCCTTGGTGCCTCACTAATGAATCATGCAACACTTTGCGCTCAAAGTTGTGCAGCTGAATCATCAACGGAACACCCGCTTGAGTCTCTTCCGTGGTTGACGACGGGCGGCTAGAAAGAATTTCCATCACAGAAACCGTATCATCCAGCGCGAAACGCATTGCGACGTTACGTAATTCGCGCACATTTCCTGGCCAAGCGTAAGAAAGCACGGCATTTCTGTCGGCATCACTCAACGGTCGACTGTCTGGATTGGTTTGCAATGCAAAGTGCTCAAACAGAATCAACGCGTCTTCTTCTCGCTCCCTAAGCGGCGGTAAGTAGATCTGTGCAACATTAAGTCGATAATACAAATCTTGGCGGAACTCTTCATGATCGTTGAGATCTTCTTTCGCGGCAGCGATCACTCGCAAATCCACATTGATCTGCTGGTTACCACCAACTCGCTCGACAGTATGTTCTTGTAATGAGCGCAGCACTTTCACCTGCATTGAAAGCGGCATACTCTCGATTTCATCAAAAAACAGCGTGCCTTTATCGGCGTATTCGAGTTTGCCAATCCGTCGTTTACTTGCTCCGGTAAAAGCGCCGGGCTCGTGACCAAACAGCTCACTTTCGAACAGATTTTCGGGAATCGCGCCACAGTTTATCGGTACGAAACGATGTGATTGGCGTTGGCTTTCTTTATGCAGGCTGGTAGCCACCAGCTCTTTACCACAGCCCGTTTCACCATAAATAATGACGTTAGTATCAATACGCGCTAGCTTTGCAACTTGTTCACGCAATTGCTGCATGACTCGGCTTCGGCCAATCAGCACTTCCTCGAGCCCACTTACGCTCGCGAGATATTCTTGACGATCTTGCGTTGACGTCTGCGCTCGATAAGTCTCGACCGCTTCCGTCACACGTTGCGAGAGTCGCTCTGGCTGAAATGGTTTCTCAATAAAGTCAAATGCGCCTTTTTGCAAGGCACTCACCGCCATATCCACATCCCCATGTCCGGTGATCAGGATAACGGGCGTTTGGATATGATGGTCAATAAGGCTTTCTAAAATCGAGAGGCCATCGCTATCAGGCAAGCGAACATCACTGACAACAGCATCAAAGTCTTGACTTAGTATCGCCGCCTTTCCAGCGTCACCGGTACTGAATACCTCAACGTTAAATCCGGCCAGTTGCAGCCATTGGCTAGTTGCCTGACGAACAATGTCATCATCTTCAATAAGTGCGATGTTGGGGGTGCTTTCAAAAGCCATGAATTACTGCCTGTTTAAAACGTCTTTCGTAACGGTAGCAAAAACCACGAGGGAGAAAAGGAGCTAGATCTCACTTCTTAATTACAACTCTTTAACATCCAATCAGTTAGGCGCACTCTGTCTCAATCTGGATAAGTAATCACTGTGAACCGCACAGGAAAAATCTAAATCGGCAAACCTGCATGTGGATTGGGTCATCAATCAGGACGAGGCAGAACTGAAAATCAATAACTTATCTTAAGAAAACGAGTACTTGGATGGAGTCGATATGACGCTCAGCGGAAAAGGGAAAACGTGGTTGCTTGTGATTTTTGCAAGCGCGATGGTGCTATTTTCTTACAGTGCTAGTCGTGAAATCGCCCACCAATTGCTCAGCGCACAAACGCAAACCGAAGCGCAACAAAAACTACTGAATTACATCGGCGAAGTCCGCCGAGCACTGAAACGCTTTTATCACCTGCCTTATTTAGTCACCAACAATCCCGAAACGATTGCGTTTGTAAAAGGCAATTTGACTTACTATGAACCGCTGCAAGCCCAGTTAACCCAACTCGACAAAGCCGCGAATACCGAAGGTTGGTTGATCCTCTCCACCTCTGGTGAAGTGTTGGTTTCCAGCCTCATCGATGAACGATTTAGCCGTTCAGATCGACGTGCCATTGTTGAACAGATTCATCGCCAAGGTGAAGGCGTCTCTCTGGTAAATAAAACCAAAGGCTCAAGCCCTCTGTATTATTTATCGGCACCGATTTTTGATGGCCTCAACATCGCGGGTATTGTCGTCGTACAAATTAACTTGAGCCTTCTGACAGAACAAACCATCACCAGCCAAGACATTATTACACTGCAAAACCGCCATCAGCGTTTCTTCCTGTCGAGCAGCACCACTTACAACGCAGACTGGTTCAATGAGCCAAACCATGCAGTAGATGAGGAAACACAAAAGCTCTACGACAACACCGTGATCCATTTTTGGACGCTGGATCAACAACGCTATTTTGCCCATACCGTTAAATTGGATGACCTCAATTGGTATGTCAGTTATCTCATCCCGACCAAGCCAGTTCAACAAGCCATTAATGTCATTGGTTGGAGTGTCGCTGCGTTGCTGTTATTGATCATTTTGTTGGCCATTATCGGTTTGCAACGGCACCAGAAAAACCAGAACCAGCAGCGTATTCAAGCTCTACTGGAGGAATCCCAAAGGCGACTTAAGCAGATGATCAACAAAACTCACGTTGGGTTGCTGTTGATTAATGAGCAAGGACAGCTATTCGATCTCAATCCAATGGCTAAGCGGCTGTTTTGTTTGCCAGAAAATGTCAATCGTCAAACTTTTGCTTGGGAGTTGTTTGATGCAGGTAATCCCAACTCAACCACGCTCACACTGCTCAGAGATCTACCAAAACATAAGGAGCTGGCAGAAATCAGTGCCGTTGAAACGATGGCAAGGCGAAGTGATGGGAGCGTTTTCCCGGTGCTGTTCTCATTAACGACCTTTCCTTGGCACGGAGAGCTGTATTTTCTTGCCACCCTCATCGATATCAGTAAACGCAAAAAGGCTGAACAATCGCTACAACTCATCAACCAAGAGCTAGCGCAGCGCGTAGAAGAGCGCACGCAAGCGCTACGTCAAGCTCAGGAGCAATTGATTGAATCAAGCAAAATGGCGGCGTTGGGCCGCATGTCGAGCGCGATTACCCACGAGTTGAATCAACCTCTTACCGGATTGCGCACCCTTCTCACCACCAACGAGTTATTAGCAGAACGCGGCGAAACCGCCATGATGAAGGCCAATAATGTGCTCGTGCAAAAGCTGATTGACCGCATGGCGAGCATGACGAGCCAGCTCAAAACATTCGCGTACAACAAACCTGAAAAGCTACAAGCACTGTCGTTAACCAGCGCGTTGGAAGAGACGCTGCGTGTCTATCAATCTCAGCTGGCGAATGTGGATGTTCGCGTGCGAATACCTAGCGATCTGCCGCAAATTCAAGGGGAAGAACAACGCTTACAGCAAGTGCTTGGCAACCTGATATCCAATGCGCTTGATGCCATGCAATCTAGGGACAAGCCCCAACTTTCAATCGTTGTCACACCAACTAACAGCCACGTTGAAGTAGTGGTCAGTGACAACGGTTGTGGCGTGGCACTAGAACAACTCGACACCATTTTCGAGCCATTCCAAACCAGCAAAAAGATCGGCGAAGGCTTGGGTTTAGGACTGTCAATCACCGCGAACAACATGCGAGACATG
This sequence comes from Vibrio sp. GLN_1, assembly GCF_043106015.1. NCBI lineage: Bacteria > Pseudomonadati > Pseudomonadota > Gammaproteobacteria > Vibrionales > Vibrionaceae > Vibrio > Vibrio sp. GLN_1. Next base: position 41,086 of record NZ_JBICMD010000036.1, on the reverse strand, counting down.
AATGGACAAGTCACAGCACAACGCAATCCTGGTTCCGGTATGTCGTTCCTCTTGCGATTTCAGCTCGCCAATACGATTGATTGAGCCACATAAGAAACCACTTGCCTTTATCTTTATTCGTGCAAACCAATAACTCGCCCTCAGCTTTATAAAGCAGATTGCTTAACCTACGCTTAACATGATGAATAACCACCCTGCCATTCATCAATGGAATTGTTGGTTGTCGACATCCGCTTTGGCATCCAACCGTTAACTTATTACAAGTATTTACTTCAAGTAAGAATGGACGCGTTATGAGAAAAACAACTTTAGCAGTGACAAGTGCCCTTACTTTGTTGTCACTTCCTTCCTTTGCTGCGCCTTATGCAGCCGATGCTCGCAGTCACGGTATGGGAAATACTGGAGTGGTATCGGCAGATTATTTAACAGCTCCACTTCACAATCCTGCGCTTGGTGCACTTTATCGAGAAAACGATGATATTGGTCTACTGATCCCCGCCTTTGGCGTTAATATTCACGATGAAGATGACGCTCTTTCGACCGTCGATGATGTACAAGATTTGTATGACAGCATTCAGGGGCTACCCACTCCCGCAGACGAAGCTGCAATGAATCGACTGTTAGATCAGTTAGATAGCAGTATGCCGATCGTTATCAACGGTGGATTAACCTTTGCCATCGCGATACCAACACGTTTTATGTCAATGAACCTTTTTAGCGCTGGCTATGTGGAGATTCTTGCAGCACCTGATATTTCTGACGCCACCAACACCGCTGAGCGATACCTAAATTCGGCGGTTAATTTGGCGGCATTTGGCAGCGCAGAATATGGCGTCTCTCTATCAAGAACCTATACTCTTGGCGGACAAACCGTCGCCTTTGGCCTCACACCTAAATATCAACAACTTAAAACTTACACCCAACGTACAACGCTTGATGACTTTGATATTGAAGATTACGACAAAAGCGAAGTCTCAAAAAACGCCTTCAATATGGATATTGGCATCGCTTGGTATCACGAAGCCTTTCGTGCGGGTTTGTCCGTTAAAGATGTGTTCAAGCAAGACATTAAAACCAAACTCGGTAGTTATACCTACGAACTCACTCCTCAAGCAACCGTTGGGATTGGCTACGTGAGTAACTACGTAGCACTGAGCTTAGACGCCGATCTAACCACGCAAAAGCGCTTTAAAGAACTTGATGATGACACTCAATTTGTGCGCATCGGTATCGAAGGCGACGCGTGGGGATGGGCACAACTTCGCGCAGGCTATGAAATAGATCTGGAGAATAACCTAGATAACTCCGTCACTGGTGGGATTGGGATCAGCCCATTTGATGTTGTTAGCCTTGACCTAGCAGGTTCTTACGCAGGCGATAATCAATTCGGAGCAGCGGCGAACTTAGCCTTCACTTTCTGATTCACCACCTGAATAGTTACGCCAACCAGATTAGCTTCGGTTGGCGTCTTTTCTAAAACCGAACAAATCGCCCTTCAGAAAGTCGATCTGGCTACAAGAATCGTGATGTGACCTGCACTATTCTCAAGCAAAGAAAAATCCAAGTAACTGCAATTTTCTAATGATAAAAGAGTGAGAAACATGATTAAGTTTCCAGATAATTTCCTTTGGGGTGGTGCCATTGCTGCAAACCAAGTAGAGGGGGCATACAACCTTGGGGGTAAAGGTTTATCAACATCAGATATGTTGCCAAACGGCATTCTGAGCCCGCATCAAACGCGTGAAGAACGAACGCCCGGTATCAAAGATCTTGCGATCGATTTCTACAATCGCTATCCAGAAGATATTGCCTTATTTAAAGAGATGGGATTCACCTGCCTGCGCTTGTCCATCGCTTGGAGTCGTATTTTTCCTAATGGCGATGAACTGGAGCCAAACGAAGAAGGACTGGCGTTTTACGACAACATTTTTGATGAGCTAGCCAAACACGACATGCAACCATTTGTGACGCTTTCTCATTACGAGATGCCTTACGCCTTGGTTGAGAATTATGGTGGTTGGGGCGATCGTCGAGTGATCGAGTTTTTCGAGCGTTACGCTAAAACCGTGTTAGAACGCTACAAAGATAAGGTCAAACTGTGGCTTACCTTTAACGAAATCAACATGTCTCTGCATGCACCATTTACTGGGGTTGGTTTGCCAGAAGACGCAACAGAGCAACAGATTTACCAAGCGATTCACCATCAATTGGTGGCGAATGCTAAAGCAGTGAAGCTGTGCCAGGAAATTGTACCGAATGGCAAAATCGGCAACATGTTACTGGGTGCCATGAACTACCCGTACACTTGTAACCCTGATGATGTGTTAGCCGCCATGCAGGAAAACAACAAGTGGTTGTTCTTCGGTGATGTGCAAACTCGTGGTCAGTATCCTGGTTATATGAAGCGCTATTTCCGTGAAAATGGCATCGAAATTCAGATGCAAGACGGTGATTTAGAAGACATTGCCTCGGCCAGTGTCGATTTTATCTCCTTCAGCTACTACGCCAGTGGCTGTGCGAGCGCGGATCCGAAACAAAAGGAAGTCGGCAATATTGTCGAGAGCGTGCCGAACCCATATTTGGAAAAGAGCCAATGGGGCTGGTTGATCGATCCCAAAGGTCTGCGTATTTTGCTGAACTTCTTGCACGATCGCTACCAAAAGCCGCTCTTTATCGTGGAAAATGGTTTGGGAGCGAGAGATGAATTTGACGAAAATGGCGAAATTCAAGATGACTACCGCATTGCCTACCTCAACGATCACCTAGTGCAAGCGCACGAAGCCATTCTTGATGGCGTGGAATTAATGGGTTTCACCAGTTGGGGGCCGATTGATTTAGTAGCCAACTCAACGGCAGAAATGAGCAAGCGTTACGGATATATCTACGTTGATCGTCACGATGATGGACAAGGCACTTTAGAACGTAAACGCAAAAAGAGCTTCTACTGGTATCAGGATGTGATTCGTACCGCAGGTGGTTCGTTAAAACGCTAACCCACATATGTGAATGACAGCGAGACATAAGCCTAAACATCAGCCCTGCAATTGCAGGGCTTGAGTTTTAAGATCTTAATACACGATGAGATTAAACCGCTATTTCGCCACCATCTTCACGACGAATCACAACGGTTGCAGCACGAGGACGAACTGTAGTTCCAGCCGGAGTTTCTTGCGCGGCATCATCACTGTATGGCCAGTTACCAGGGTGTTGAATGTTTACAAATAACGATTTGTAATCTGGGCTAATGGTAAAGCCTGTCACTTCGCAACCGTTTGGACCAACAAAGAAGCGTTTCAGCTCTGCTTGGTTGTCTGCACCGATCACTGCTTGATCGCCATTTTCATTCGTGAGTTTAGATGGTACAACCGCCAGCATTTGGTCGTTGGTGTAAGACGTGACTTCATCTGCGCCGTTATCAGTCTGAATCCAAAGAATGCCGCGACCATCAAATGCCAAGCCATCTGGACTTGCAAATTGGTTAAGCTCATTCAAGCCAGAACGGTTTGTGTCTGCATCACCATTTGCAGGCGAACCAAAAACAAAGATATCCCAAATAAAGTCTGTCGCAGAAGTGCCTTCATCCCAACGAATAACGTGACCAAACTTGTTGTTTAAGCGTGGGTTTGCTGGATTCGTTTCGTCTGTGCGGCGCGTGTTATTGGTTAGCGTGAGGTATACAGAGCCCGTGAATGGGTCAACCGAGCACCATTCAGGACGATCCATTGGCGTTGCGCCAACAAGGTCAGCCGCACCAGCCGTATTAATGATAACTTCCGCTAACGAGTTAAAATGATCAGCAAGCGTGCCACCAGATGTCGTCACACTATCAAGCGTTAGTGGCAACCAAGTACCTGTGCTGTCTTCATTGAAACGCGCAACGTAAAGTGTGCCTTCGTCCATGTACTTGTCGCCCGTCGCCAAGCGATTTGCAGGGTTTGCATCAGCAGGATCCCAAGCCGCTGCAGACTCGAACTTGTAAAGGTATTCAAAACGAGAATCATGACCTGAGTAAAATACCACGGGTTTGCCTTCTTCTAGCTTACCGAAAGCACAACCTTCGTGGCGGAAGCGACCAAGCGCGGTACGCTTTTTCGCACGAGAGTTTTGGGTATATGGGTCAATTTCTACAATGTAGCCATGGCCGTTCGCTTCGTTACGGTAATCGTCTGCAGAGCTGGTGCCTGTTGGTGCAACATTAAAACGCGTGAACTCATCTAAACGCTCTTCTGCGTTACCTGCCAATGTTTCCCACAAGTAACGCGTGCTCTTATCATCCACACCAATACGATCTTGTTCTTCTGTACGAGTCCCCGCATTAACGAAGTAGCCAGGCCAGTTCTCTTCACACGTGAGGTAAGTGCCCCACGGCGTATAGCCGTTGCCACAGTTGTTTAACGTACCACGAGCTTGGCTGCCATCAGGCGAAAAACGCGTCACAGTAAGCGCCGTGTGAGCGACTGGGCCAGATAAATCCATCACTGTCGCACCAGTGTATCGGCGGTTAAGCGGATCGGTATCCACCAATTTCCACATATTGTCTTCTAGCTGAATACGAACAACGGAAACGCCGTGAGCGTTAATCTCTTTGCGAACTTCATCAACTATTGTGCGAACGCCATTTGAGACTGTTGGACCGTTTGGATGCAGTGCTGATGTATCAATGTATTCATGGTTGATGCAAAGCAGGCCGTCGGTCGTACTGTCATTTAATGGGAAAAAGTGCATGCCATCATGGTGCATGCCCAACGCGTTAAGTTGGTCTGAGCTGGTATTGCTGCCATCATTTTTCCACGCGCTGCCTTGAGCATTCAGCGGTGTACCCCAAGGTACCAGTACCTGAGCGGTATAACCCTGTGGAATAGAAACGGCATCAGTCAACGAGCCAGGAATTGAGTCAAAGTTAAGTACCGCTTTCGAAACGCCAGAACCGTTACTTGCCGACGTGCCAGAGCTCGAAGAGTTACAGCCCGCCAATCCAAAAGCACCAAACGCAGTCATTGCGCTGATACCAAGGCCACCTTTTAAGATGCTACGACGAGATAGACTCGCTTCTAGTACTTCTTCAAAAGGCTTGTTATCGCTTTGGTTATAACGCGTTGCGTCGAAGGTTTCCTTGCTCATTTTTACTTTCCCGATCTTATAGTTAGTGAATAAATTGTTGAACGGCAAGAAGTTTGGAGAAGAAAAATGACAGAAATGCTCAATCTATATGAAACTTGTATTTCAATGATGTGATCACTCAATAAACGAGACACGGCAACTCCGTATCCCTATCGACTCTTCATATATTCCTCCTCTCTCACTTCCCACAGCGAGCAATGCAACACTCCAGAGCTCAAAAATCGTGCACAACGCCAACCTATCCTTAGGTTTGATTACATAATCGCCAACTGTATCGCTTCATTCTGATTTTTCTTGGGCTAAAGTCTGATAGAAGGTATAAGGTGTACGTACTCAAATCATCTACGAGAGAGAATCATGAAATTAGACAAAATCGATAACAAGAACCGTCGTATCCGTAAAAAGCTGTTCTTAGGTGAGTTCGCAATCCTAGGTTTCGAAATCAGCTGTGAAACAGACATCAACGACTTCGACCGTTACGATGCATTCGTTGATGACTTTATCGACTACATTGATACTCTAGGTCTATGCTTTGGCGGCGGCGGTCTGGAGCTATTTGAAGGCTTCCTATGTTCTACAGAACGTTACGGTAGCGCGACAGAAGAGCAAAAAGCACAAGTCGTTGCTTGGTTAGAAGCTCGTCCAGAAGTGAAAAGCGCGAAAGCTGGCGACTTGCTTGACGCAAACTACCTGTAATAGCAGGCAAGCAAATACGTTAGAGAAAGCTGGTCTTCGGACTGGCTTTTTTTATGGGTGATGAAACTGAATTTAAAATTAGATTTGAAGTGTTGGTGGTGTTTGGAGCTGGCAATGCGTAGAGAACGTTTGAATTCTATTGCCAGCTCAAGGACTTCGAGTATGGTTAACTATGATTTCTTAGCTGTTGCTTCTTTCGTATCTTTCCAGTACTGGATGCGAACACGATGTAGCTGAGCTCTTCTCATTTTTTTCATAGTAATCTCCCTCATCTTCTATAAGTAACGCTCTTTATGAGCTTATTGTCTAAGGTTTTTTATCCCCTTCAATCTATAAGGGAACCAATTATTTAACCGTGACTCATTTCACAACATAATGATAAAAACGGTTCTATTGCAGCCATTTTTGACACCTAAAACCGATTATTACCTTCCTGACACGGTCAAATTACTCACGAGATATGACAGAAAAATGGCAATCAAGTTCCCTAAATTAACTGTCATTGAATCTTAATAATGATTCCTGAAAAACTTTGCAAGTAATATACCAATTGCACATCACTTTCCGTCGAGTAACTCTTTTCACGTTCTTACTAGCAGTTGCATACCATTCCCATTAAGGCTGAATTCGCTGCTGATAATGCTGGCGGTAGTCGCGTGGTGTTAGTCCTTTGTACGTTTTGAAGTGGCGATTAAACAGGGCTTGATTACGATATCCGACTCGCTCAAACACAATCCCAATCGGCAACGACGTAGATTGCAGCAAATCTGCGGCATGATTGATCCGCAATTTCATTAGACGTTGGCTAAACGGCTCTTTAAAGTGCTTTTGAAACAATCTTGTGACCGCACTTTCACTCAGCGATAAGTAGTTCGCCAAGTCTGCGAGCGTCACCTTAGTTGCAAAGTGTTGTTCGAGATACGCGTTAACACTTGCCACGCGCTCTCTTTCCTGTAGCTCGTGTTCACTCATCGATAAGTATGAGTGAGTCATCAGTGTTTTTGCTCCTTCATCGTGAGCAATCAGAGACAAAACATGGAGAAATCTCGATAGTTGCTCCATTGCAGGAAACGTCATGAGCTCATCCAGAAGATCCACAACGTGCTGAGCTGTCCGTTCAGAAAACACCACACCTTTATTGGCCGCCTTTAAAAGCGGGTCAAGCTTTCTAAGCTCTGCGCAATAGAACATCAAATTGGCAATCCACTCACGCTTAAACCAAATCACATGAGTCTCGCACTTGCTTTCGACCAATGTGGAGTGAATTGAATGAGGCACACCAGGCGCGATCAATAGCATTTGGTTGTGAGTCACTTCTAATTCGTGATGACCAATATGCAAACTGCCAGTGAAGTGTCGATGGATGACCAACTCAAACACATCATCGTGAAAATGGAGGTCGTACTCTTTCTCTACCTCATCAATGCGACGATAGCGCCAAGAAAAACCTGGTCTCTGCGGTACTTTTTCGATGTGTGCCATTGGCTACTCCACAAGATAGTATTGTTTCACGCTCAAATAATATCAGTATTGCCGGCATAATCTTCATCACGCCGAAATAGTATTGATATTAAACGGCATACTATCAACTTGGTGTTGTCCCTTTCCTTATTCTTGCCTTGTAAAGACAAGATAACTAAGGAAGCTTTTATGAGCCACTTCACTATCAAGCTACGCCAAATCCTGCACAAAACTCGCGATGAATGGGCAAAATTCGCTATCAGAGAAATGGAAATCTCACCTAACACCATCACCAAATTTTATGGCTACAAATCGAGTTGTGATCTTGAGCAAGTTCTTAAACAAGATGAAAACGACGCCAATTCGGACATTTGCTCGACACCTTGTGCGAGATCTCTCACAAGCGATGTAAGCAAAACGACCATCTTTGACTAAGATAAAATCAAAAAATACATATAACTATTTGAAAATTAAAACTTATAGTATTTTTCATAATATTCGCTGCCAAAGTTTTTTTACCTAGCTGATTGAGAGTAATCAGCAAAACATCAATACTGATTGTGTCGACAGGATGTTGGCGGGAACAGGAAAAAAGCCTAATGGACTAGGTATCTTCAGGATGAAGATTTGGTAGCTTAGGATGAGTTATCAGCAAGGATGTAGTTAAGCTCTAGGATAGAGTTCGCCCGTCAGGATGATAGGCAAGAATGGACACCGCTAGGAAGGCGATGAACAAGGAACTCGGTTAAAGGACTTAGCCACAATCAAGGATAGATGCAGGGAGCACCTATTAGTAGCTGGATTGCTGCGAAAGAGAATAAGCCCCGTCTGGGAAACCAGGCGGGGTTTTATTTTGTCTGCTATTTAGCATTCGCGAACCACCCAATTCACTTCAGCCGATTTATTTCGAGCAGTGCCATGCTATTATTTTCTCAACGTCTCTTAGCAAGCTCACAGCACATCACGCACTATGCTTAATCCCGTTTGGTTACACACGTTTAAGACTCTGGTCGAAGTCGGCCACTTTACGCAAACCGCAGAAAAGCTCTACATGACTCAACCCGGTGTTAGCCAACACATCAAGAAGTTAGAGCAAAGTTGTCAGCATGCCTTGATCAAACGTGAGAACAAAAGTTTCGAGCTCACCGAACAAGGTCGTATGGTTTACGCCTATGCGTTGGAGCTAGAGGAGCGCGAAAAAAGCTTACTAGAAGAACTCAGCTTTGATGATGCCTATTCTGGCCATTGTAAACTCGCTTGTTCCGGTGCGTTGGCCCTCATGCTTTACGGCCCTCTATTAGAGCAACAAACGCAACATCCTAGTTTGTCCATCCACTTAGAAGCCGCGCCAAACCAATCTATTCTTAATGGTATCTCTGAAGGCCGCATTGATATCGGCATCGTGACTGACGCTCCAAACAAAAGCCTCTTCCAAAGCGAACGAATCGGTCGAGAAGCGCTGTGCTTGATCCTTCCCCACGCATATAAAGCCGAGCCCTTAACGCCTGAGATCTTGCAAAAATGCGGTGTTATTGGCCATCCCGATGCCGAGCACTATATGACGTTGTTTTTTGACCAATGTGCAGAGCCACAATTAAAAGAGATAAAAATGAGTGACATGCCGCTTTCGGGCTTCGTCAATCAATTAAGCCAAATATTATTGCCAGTTAGCAAAGGATTGGGATTTACGGTGTTGCCTCAAAGTGCAGTAGAAAGCTTTCCAAATAGAGAAGAATTGCACGTCGCGCAGCTAAAACAAACCGTTTATGAAGATTTGTATTTAGTCAAAAAACGGGGGCGCACATTACCGCTGCGCTATACCACAATAAAAGAGGTGTTATCAGGCATCATTGGGAAATAAGCGTCTTTCGTAAAGAAAGTGGGTGTGCATTGGTTTAAACCACCTTTTGTATAAGTTTCGTAAAATTTATAGCGGCTAAAAAATCTTTTCTGTTGTGATTTTTGTTCCAATAACACCAATATGCATGGCCTTGCGCAAGTAAATCCGGGCGTTTTTTGCGCGAATTTCAAACTCAATGCCCATGATTTTTTCACTGGTTTTATTCGCTAAACTATTGACACACAATCGCTGTAAGGCGCGATAAATCGACAAATAATTTTTGTCGTAACGAATGCTTTTTTTCGTTTTAAACTTGTAACAAAAAAACCTAAGGTGCGCACCTCTGACGACGTGGTTGTTCAACCACACTTCTAAATCGTTGAAGTAAGTAGGTTATGTCATACCATGATCACCTGCCTACTACATTCTATACTCTATACTTATATTTTAATTTGGTACTGACTTACTAAGGAATTGCCATGCGTATTGCTATTCTCTCTCGTAATGAGAATTTATATTCAACCATGCGCCTAAAACAGGCGGGTGAAGAGCGTGGGCATCAAATCGATGTTATCGACACTCTGCACTGTTATATGGACATTACGAGCAACAACCCTATGATCCGCTATAAGGGTGAAGAATTGCCGCAATACGATGCTGTTATTCCACGTATCGGTGCATCCATCACTTTCTACGGCACTGCTGTTGTGCGTCAGTTTGAAATGATGGGCACATTTTGTGTCAACGAATCTGTAGCGATCAGCCGCTCTCGTGACAAATTGCGTTCATTGCAATTGCTATCACGTAAAGGCATCGGTTTGCCGCGTACTGGCTTTGCTCACCACCCTGACAATATTCAGGACGTGATCAAAAACGTTGGTGGCGCACCTCTAGTCATTAAATTGCTAGAAGGTACTCAAGGCATCGGTGTTGTACTTGCTGAAACAAATAAAGCGGCAGAAAGTGTGATCGAAGCATTCATGGGTTTGAAAGCAAACATCATGGTGCAAGAGTTTATCGAAGAAGCAAAAGGCGCGGACATCCGCTGTTTTGTTGTCGGTAACAAAGTTATTGCTGCAATGAAGCGCCAAGCAAAAGAAGGCGAATTCCGTTCGAACCTTCACCGTGGTGGTTCTGCGCAACTCGTACGCTTAAGCAAAGAAGAACGCGCAACCGCTGTAAATGCAGCGAAAGTGATGGGCTTGAACCTTTGTGGTGTGGATATCCTTCAATCTAAAAATGGTCCAGTGGTGATGGAAGTGAACTCTTCACCTGGCCTAGAAGGCATCGAACTAGCAACAGGTAAAGACGTTGCTGGTATGATCTTCGATTTTATCGAGAAAAACGCTAAGCCAAATTCAAACCGTACTCGCGGTAAAGGTTGATTTTTGTTTAACGCACAAGAGAGCCAAAATCCGGCTCTCTTGTTACTCGTCGCTAGGATGACACTATGAATCAGAAAATGATCATTGGGAATGCCGAAGCTATTTGCTTGCCAGAGTTAGGGATTACTCACCTTGAAGCGCGTATTGATACGGGCGCACAAACATCTTCATTGCATGTAGATAACATTGATTGCTTTGAAAAAGATGGTCAGTCTTACGTTGCATTCGATCTACACCCGGATGTTTATCACTTAGAACAAGTGGTTCGCTGCACAGCGAAGCTAAAGGCAAACCGCAAGGTTAAGTCTTCGAACGGTACTTTTGAGCACCGCTGCGTCATCACCACGATGCTGCGCTTGGGCGACCAAGAATGGCCAATCGACATTACGCTGACTAACCGTGAAAAAATGACTTACATGATGTTGTTAGGTCGTCAGGGTATGGCAGACAAAGTGCTGGTAGACCCTAGCCAATCTCACTTATTGGCGTCTTAACCCCGTAGCTTCAGATGAGTGATCGAACGTTTTTGTTGAGCATCACTCGTCTGGCTTTACCTTCATCTACTTCCTACGAAATAGCGCAAACAACAATCCCCTCGCTTTAACTTTTGTCACTCGCCAATGGGTCATCGGCTTAGTCGGCGCAGTATGCAGAATGTGCTGATACGCTTTCTCATCAAAAGTCACCTCTCCCCCATGTGCCAAAAGCAAACATTGCGGATTCATTTCAAACACGCGCTTTAATGATTGGCGATATTGGTTTGGATGAAATATGGGAAACGGCGCAATAAGATGCTTCTTAACCTGCACCATCAAATCCGCCACATACAATACATCTTGTTCAGAATGATAAACCGACAGATCTCTATCGGTATGTCCTTGCGTTTCTAGTACCTGCCAATCATCAAACCCCGGAATACACTCACCATCGATGAGTTCGATATCGGGCTTTAGCTTGCGCGAATACCACAGGTTTCGCTTTGGTTTACGCATCCGGTTCGCCATCCAGCGCGCCAACATCAAATCGGTTAAATGCATTAACCAACCATCTACACCGTCATACCACTGGCTTTCTCGCTTTGCGGCTAACACTTTGCATCCGGTCAAATCACGCAGCTTGTGCGCGCCACCAGCGTGGTCTGGATGCATATGAGTCACAACGACCAACTTTAGGTCAGAAAAAGGGCGATGGAGTTGATGTTCAATAAAATCTTTAAGGTGAGGAATGTCTGCTCGACTTGCACCATCAAGCAACATTAATTTATCGGGATATTCGGCGAGATACATGGTCTGAATGTATCCCTGAATTCTGTGCAGCTGCAAAATATGTCCTTATTTGAATGAGATTTTTCATGACCGCTTCCTTGCTGGTCAGACCAACTATAACAGCAGAATCGACGCTCCGGTAAACAAATGTTCACACCCAACGACGACAACAAATCATAATCGAGATGATAGATTTTAATCATTAGACTCAGAGGCACTTTTATCCGTTAATGCGCGCACACGGAGTTCGTGTCAGGGTATGAGGTTAATACCTCATGATTTGCTTTTTTGTACTTTTCCTTCTAATTAATTAAGGACTTAAGTACATTTTTGTGAGAATCGAGTTGGAAAAAGCAACTAAATTAGACCGCATCCGCGCGGACTACAACGTTCACTACTGGAGCCAAGGTTTCTACGGTATTGATGACCAAGGCGAGGTTTACGTATCACCTCGTAGTGATCGTGCACATCAAATCCCTTTCAGTGCCATTGTAAATGAGCTAGAAGCGCAGCAGTTAAATCTGCCTGTATTAGTGCGCTTCCCGCAAATCGTGCACCAACGTGTGCATGGAATTTGCCACGCTTTCAACCAAGCAATTGAAGAATACCAATATCCAAACAAATACCTGTTGGTGTACCCAATTAAAGTAAACCAACAACGTGAAGTGGTGGATGAAATTCTAGCGAGCCAAGCTCAACTAGAAACCAAACAGCTTGGTCTTGAAGCGGGTAGCAAGCCAGAATTGTTGGCAGTACTTGCATTGGCTCAACAAGGCAGCTCCGTGATCGTGTGTAACGGCTACAAAGACCGTGAGTATGTGCGTCTTGCACTGATCGGTGAAAAGCTAGGCCACAAAGTATTCATCGTACTAGAGAAGCTTTCTGAGCTGGATCTGGTGCTAGAAGAAGCGAAAAGCTTGGGCGTAAAACCGCGCCTTGGTTTGCGCATTCGCCTCGCCTCTCAAGGTGCAGGGAAATGGCAAGCAAGTGGCGGTGAAAAATCGAAGTTTGGTTTGTCTGCATCGCAAGTGCTCAGCGTTATTGAACGTCTGAAACGTGAAGGCAGCTTAGATGCGATGCAATTGGTTCACTTCCACCTTGGCTCACAGATGGCAAACATCCGTGACGTACGTAATGGTGTGAACGAATCTGCTCGTTTCTACTGCGAACTACGCGCATTGGGTGCAAACATCGAATACTTCGATGTGGGCGGCGGTTTGGCAGTCGACTACGACGGCACACGCAGCCAATCATCGAACTCGATGAACTACGGCCTTGCAGAGTACGCACGTAATATCGTCAACACAGTGGGCGATGTATGTCAGCAATACGAACAACCAATGCCAGTGATCATTTCTGAATCCGGGCGTTCACTGACAGCACACCACGCTGTATTGATTTCGAACGTAATTGGTACCGAAACATACCAACCGGAAGAAGTGCATAAACTGGGCGTAGATGCTCCACTTTTGCTGCAAAACATGTGGCGAAACTGGGAAAACTTACAAGATGGTACAGACGCTCGTGCGTTAATTGAGATCTACAACGATACCCAAAGTGATTTGGCAGAGGTACACTCTCAATTCGCAACTGGCGTGCTTAACTTGGAGCAACGTGCATGGGCAGAACAACTGTCACTGCGTATTTACTTCGAACTAAGCCGCAAGATGAGCACTAAGAATCGCTTCCACCGTCCGATTCTGGACGAGTTGAGCGAACGTCTTGCAGATAAGTTCTTCGTGAACTTTTCTCTCTTCCAATCTCTACCAGATGCTTGGGGTATTGATCAGGTGTTTCCTGTTCTGCCACTTTCTGGTCTTGGCGATGCGGAAGAGCGTCGTGCTGTGATGTTGGACATCACATGTGACTCTGATGGCGCGATCGATCACTACGTTGATGGTCAAGGCATCGAGAGCACGCTACCTGTACCAGCTTGGAGCAAAGACAAACCGTACCTAATGGGCTTTTTCCTAGTAGGCGCATACCAAGAAATCCTTGGTGACATGCACAACCTATTTGGCGACACCCACAGTGCAGTAGTCAATGTTGATGAACACGGTCAATTTGAGATCAGTTACATCAATGAAGGTGATAGTGTAGAAGACATGATGCGCTACGTTCATATCGACGTGGATGCGATTCGTGACAATTACAAACAATTGGTTTCCCAACGAGTTGAAGCCAATGAACAAGCACAAATCCTAGCAGAACTAGAACAAGGTCTAGCGGGATACACCTATTTAGAGGACTTCTGATATGAATGATTTGTTTACTAAAACCGATTATTCGCTTTACTCCAACTCTATGTCGTTTTTACGTCTACCGTACATTCGTAATCCGGTATCGGCAGACGCAGACGTTGTGGTGCTAGGGGTTCCTCTGGACATGGCTACATCTGGTCGTCCAGGCGCACGCATGGGTCCAGATGCAATTCGCCGTGCCTCAGTCAACTTGGCATGGGAAGGTAAGAAGTTCCCTTGGGACTTCAACGTATTGGATAAACTGAAAGTGATCGACGCGGGCGACCTTGTGTTCGATTGCGGTGATGCGGAAGATTTCACTTACCGTCTAGAGGCGGCAACCAGTGAAATTCTAAAAAGCGGCAAAACCATGTTGGGATTGGGCGGTGACCACTTCATCACACTGCCTATCCTACGTGCTTACGCAAAGCATCATGGCCAAATGGCTTTGATTCACTTTGACGCTCATACGGATACCTACGCAAATGGCAGTTCATACGACCACGGTACGATGTTCTACCATGCGCCAAAAGAAGGTTTGATCTCAGCGAAGAACTCAGTACAAATCGGTATTCGTACTGAGTACAAACAGCAAGATCACGGCTTCAATGTGATTAATGCGATGCAAGCGAATGACATGTCGGTGAACGAGATCTTAGAAGAGATTCGTCGCACCGTAGCAGACAAGCCAGTGTATGTTACTTTTGACATCGACTGCTTGGATCCAGCCTTTGCACCAGGAACAGGTACGCCAGTTTGTGGTGGCTTGAACTCAGACAAAGCGCTGAAAATTATTCGTGGCTTAGCCGGCATGAATATCGTGGGTATGGATGTTGTAGAAGTATCGCCTCCATACGACCACAGCGATGTTACCGCACTAGCGGGAGCAACCATTGCGCTAGAAATGCTTTACGCATACGCATCTGGCCGCGAATAAACATAATCATTTCTAAGGGAGCTTCGGCTCCCTTTTTCTTTATCACGGCTTGTTAAGCCTTTTCCTCACCTAAAATCGCTTTTTCCCACACTTAAGATTGGCACTTTCTCATCTACTGTTTTTATCAGTAGAACCAATGAGCTAGCAAGTACCATATGTCGAATCGACATAGAAACCTCCCCTGAATTGAGAAAATGGCATCATGCGTTTACCCCCACAAAATAAAGATTAGTTTTTCTAATCCAAATCATAGATTTTTATCTTGCTCAAGTTCACACTTTTAGATTGCTAATTATATAGGCAAGCACTAATATCTCGCGCAAATAACCCCGTAACACCAGCAATAAATTGGCACTTCGACTTGGAGAGCTAAGGGTTTTTACGTCTTAAATTTTTTGGAGAGATACGCAAATGTCTGCCTCGTTTCCATTAGCGAAACTTACCTTTTTAATCGCAATATTGACTGCCGTGGGTCAAATGACCCAGACAATGTACGTGCCTTCAATCGGTCATATGGCGGGTGAGTTTTTGGTATCTGCGTCATCACTTCAAGCAGTGATGGCTTGTTACCTGATCCCATATGGCTTGTCTCAATTTGCGTACGGCACGCTATCAGACCGCTTAGGTCGTAAACCGATCATCATCGTCGGTCTACTTATCTACATCCTAGGTACTTTGGTGGCGCTATTTGCACACCAATTTGAGTGGTTCTTGGCTGGTAGCTTCATTCAAGGTTTGGGGATCGGTTGTGGCGGCGCGATGTCACGAACTCTAACTCGCGACTGCTTTGAAGGTGCTGAGCTGCATCGTGCAAACAGCTTGATCAGCATGTGCGTGATTTTCTCACCACTAATGGCACCAGTACTTGGCGGCTACCTAACAGAAGCATTTGGTTGGCGCTCTAGCTACCTATTTCTAGCCCTGTTCGGCATCGCGGTGGTGATTACCATGATGACCAGCATGATGGAGACTCTGCCAAAAGAGAAACGCAAGTTCGAACCAGTGGCAAAAAGCTACAAGCACGTTTTGTCTGACCGCCGCTTCCAAGGCTTTTTAATCTGCCTAGTTGCGACGTTTGCTGGCGTAGGTGTGTTCGAAGCAGCAGCTGGGGTATTACTAGGTGGTGTATTGGCATTACCAGCCACTACCGTAAGTTTGCTGTTTATCTTGCCGATCCCGGGCTACTTAGTGGGAGCAGGTTTGTCTAGCTATATCGCGCAGCGTCGCTCTGAGCGTCGTGCGTTAAATGTTGGCTTGGTGTCGATCTTTATCGGTTCAGCCGTCGTATTAATCCCAGGCTTGTTTGGCGTAACAACTGCACTGACGTTAATTGGTGGCGCAACTATTTATTTCCTAGGTGCGGGCATCCTGTTCCCTGCGGCAACAACAGGCGCAATTGCTCCGTTCCCTTACCACGCGGGGACAGCTGGTGCGACTCTGGGTGGCATGCAGAACTTGGGCGCCGGTATTGCAACCTTGCTTGCATCGCTATTCCCAGCGCATAACCAAATGCCGCTTGGTGTTTTGATGATGGCAATGTCAATTGTCGCGATGCTTGGCCTATTGTGGGTACACAGAGCACACGATCACTCAAACGAAATGCCACAAGTCATTTAACCGCCATTTCAATCTGACCAACGCATTGAAAAGGGACGCACGAAATAGTGTGTCCCTTTTTTCATATCACACTACCTCTATTTATTGATGAGAATGATTTAACTTTAGAAGTGATATTTGTTAAAAATAACAGCTGCTTACACAATGCGTTTTCAAGCCAACAGGTCACAACAATGAGCCGTTCAGAAATGGTGAGAGTATTCACTTCTCGAACCACATTTCTGCTCTCTAAAACAAAAGCGTGACCAGCCTGAAAACTCTCAATGAAACCAAAGTCCATACCCTCAGGATGAGGCAACTTAGGTATAAAATATAAGGATAAACAGATGCGTTTCACTTTAACTACGTTGGCCGTATCGGTCGCGCTTATCGCCGGATGCAGCAATCAAGGAACTCCAACCATGACTCAATATTCCCAATCACAGATCGTTGCTCAGCAAACTCAAGCCCCGGTTGCAAAAAAAATCCCTCACGCGATGACCATTCATGGTGATACTCGCGTTGATAACTACTACTGGATGCGTGACGACGAGCGTAAAGATCCAGAAATTTTGCAGCACCTAGAGCAAGAAAATCAGTATGCGGAAACCGTTCTCAAGCACACTGAAACTCTTCAAAATGAGCTATTTGAAGAAATTAAAGGTCGCATAGCAAAAGACGACAACTCCGTTCCTGTGCGTAAAGGAAACTACTTCTACTCAAGTGAAGTTACCGGAGATAACGAATACGAAGTTCATCTTCGAGCGAAAGATTTTGCTGGTAAAGACAAACAAGTCATCTTAGATGTCAATGAACTTGCGAAAGAGCATGAATTTTTCAGTATTGGTGGCCTGTACGTCAGCCCGAATGAAAACTTATTGGCGTATGGCGAAGATACATTAAGCCGCCGTGTTTACACCATTAAGATTAAAGATCTGACCACAGGTAATTACTTACAAGATGAAATTGAAGGGGCGTCAAGCGCTGTCGCATGGCAGAACGACAACAACGCGTTCTATTACATCAAAAAAGACCCACAAACCTTGCTAGGCTATCAAGTTTATCGTCACGTATTAGGCACACCACAAAGCAGCGATGAGCTGATTTTTGAAGAAACCGACAGCGCCTACTACACCTCACTAGGCAAAAGCAAAGATGGTGACGACGTTTACATTTGGCATTCGAGTACAGAGACCAGCGGCGTCTCCATCATCGATGCGAACAATCCTAAAGCGAAGGCGGAACCGTTCTACCCTCGAGAAGATGGCATTGAATACAGCATTTCCAAGCTAGACAATTGGTATTACATTTATACCAACTATCAAGCCGTCAACTTCCGTTTGATGAAAGTTAAGCAAGAGGAGATGCACGATCGTTCTAAATGGCAAGATGTGATTGCCGCAGACGACAATACTCAACTTGTTGACTTCGAGCTATTCGATGACCACCTCGTCTATGAGCAGCGCTCTAACGGTCTAGCGAGCGTCACTGTGCGTCAGCTTTCAACAGGAAAAGAATTCCCGCTCACATTTAATGACGATGCGTTCGCGGCATACTTAACAGGCAACTTCGAACTGGATAACAAAAAAGTTCGCATTTACTACAGTAGCTTGACTACTCCAGGAACCTACTACGACTTCGATCTGAAAACGGGCGAATCTGAAATCATGAAGCAGACACCTGTATTGGGTGACTTTGATGCGGATAACTACCAATCAGAGCGCATCATGGTCAAAGCACGTGATGGAAAAGAGGTCCCTGTGTCACTGGTGTATCGTAAGGACTTGTTTAAGAAAGATGGTACAAATCCGCTTTACCAATACGGTTACGGCTCTTACGGTGCGACCATCGAACCGACGTTCGGCTCTGCACGACTAAGTCTGTTGGACCGTGGTTTTGTATTTGCAATCGCTCACATTCGCGGTTCTGAAATGCTAGGCCGACCTTGGTATGAAGATGGTAAAAAACTCACCAAACAGAATACCTTCAACGACTTTATTGATGTGACTAAAGGTTTGGTTGAGCAAGGCTACGGCGCGAAAGACAAAGTCTTCGCCGTTGGGGGCTCCGCTGGCGGCTTATTGATGGGTGCCATTATTAATCAAGCCCCTGAGCTGTATCGCGGTATTGGCGCACATGTTCCATTTGTCGATGTTGTTACAACGATGCTTGATGAATCGATTCCACTCACCACTAATGAGTATGATGAATGGGGTAACCCGAACAACAAAACATACTATGACTACATGTTGAGTTATTCGCCTTACGACAATGTCAAAGCGCAAAACTACCCGAACATGTTGGTGACAACAGGCTTACACGACTCTCAAGTGCAGTACTTTGAACCGATGAAGTGGGTAGCCAAGCTTCGTGAAATGAAAACCGACGATAACGTCTTGTTGTTCAAAACCGATATGGAAGCAGGACACGGCGGTGCATCTGGCCGATTCAAACGTTTGAAAGAAGATGCACTGGAATACGCGTTCTTCCTCGACTTGCTCGATAAAAAATAAGCATATACACGCCACTCATAAAAATGCCCGCACACTGCGGGCATTTTTGTTTGGACACATTCTCGAAGCAGAGAAGCAATTTAAGCCTAAACCTCATTCCACCTGCTTAGGGGGAAATCACCACCAAAGCGTAAAGAAAAACGCCTACTCACAACGAGTAGGCGTTAACACAATAAACGTGTTTAGGCAGTAGAAACTGTCCTATTTATTAGAAGTAGTAACGAGCGCCTAGAGTCCAGTAATCGTTCTCTTCGTTGTTGTAGTCATTACCTAGGTCGAACTGGTAACCAACGAAAGTAACGAACGAAGGAGTCACTGAGTACTCAGCTTGTAGTGCTGTTTCGCTCTTAAGTGTCTTGTTGTCTTTGTCGTCTTCTACGCCTTCGTAGTTAACGCTGAACGTCCAGTTATTTACACCGTACGCCAATAGACCTTCAAGCTGAGATGTCTCTTCACGCATCTCGTAGAAGTAATCGTTCATACCGTAAACAACAGCTGCGTATAGACCAGAACCGTACTCACCGTAATTTACAGAGAATAGGTGTGATTCAGCTGTTTTAGTACCTAGAGCTGCGTTCTTAACATCACCGCCGCTATATACGTAACCAAGACCGAAGCCTGCTACCGCACCGCTAAGTGCGATTTGACCACGTTGCTCGTAAGTTGTTGCGTCTGAAGTTTGCTCACCTTGCCAACCTAGACCTAGGTTGAAAGCAAAACCTTCACCAAATTGGAAACCTTTGCGGTAGCTAACCATTTTGTCTGCACGACCAGTACCTAGGTTGCCGTGGTTGTCGTACAAGAAATCGTTAGCAAACGCGATTGGTAAATCCGCAACGCCACCGACATCGTAATATGGTGCCCATTGTGTACCAACAACAAGACGACCAAGTTGCTCGTGAGTTGCGCCGATGTAACCTAGACGAGTTTTGAATGACTGATCGCCACCGTTAAGGTAGTTAAGAGCCCACTCACCTTTCGCATCTACAGTAACACCGTTGCCAATGTCCTTTTTACCCGCCACGTTGATACGCGGAGACACTTGGTGAACTTTCACTTCATCTTCGAAATACTCACCCACGCCAACAGAAACGTGACCGCCAATCGATAAAGATGTACCATCGCTGTTATAAACTTCTGCTGCGAAGGCCTGTGAACCACATGCTAGTGCCGCCACTGCAACGGCTAGAGTTTTCATTTTCATTGTTAACATCCGTATAGTTGTTTGTACCGGTTCGTTTCAAAACAGAATAAAACTGAATCGTTCGCAACGAACAGATAACAAAGTAGTAATGAAATATAAATGAAACAAACACTTTCTTATGCAACTGGTGTTATTTGTGCTCAATTCTTGATCTACGCCACAAAAAAATAGGGAACTTTTCATTCCCTATCATTACTTCTGTGGCATTTTACGTGTTACATCTTCCACCGTGCGAGTGGCTTCTCAGTTTTGATACCCTTACTGCCCCAGCGGTCAATATTATCAATTTGCAGTATGCGATCCGGTGATACCAAAGAAGTTAAGATTTTTGATGGTTTTTTATCCGTCACCAACCATAGTGTTTTATCTTGTTCAAACTGAGCTTTTAAAGATAGTTTGTCTTTTTCACTCCATTCTAACTCTGGTTTGAACTGACGTTTGACGACAAAAAGTTGGTTTCCTAAAGCAAAATCTTCTAGTGATTCACTCACCAACACGATTGAATCGATCTCTTTTTCAAATATCACTGCTTGTTGTTGGTTAATCAACTCACGCACGCTAAGCATTAATGCTTGTTGATTACTTTGGATTTGCTCTTGGAACTGCGGATACAACTTTTGCAGATCGTCACCGACAATCGCTGTCATACGAATTAAATTACTTGGGTTCAACCAAACGTACTTAGATGTGGCTCCATCTTCCAGCTTTAAGGCTGCAACGCCTTGAGCTCTAGGGGAAATCGCTTGTGATGCATCAATTTCGATCAAACGAATGTTGCCTTGTCGTGCGTAGACATACGTCGGGTCTTGGTCCCAAATGGCTCTCATGGTGATGGCCACGGTTGCGCTCTTTCCTGCCTCTGAAACTTGGTTTGCACCTTTAGTGGCGAACCAATTCGCCACGCGTTCAATGCCATAGCGTTTGGGAGGCAGATATGCGGTTTCCACGCCCGTTCCTTTCATCAATTGCTCTGACAGCATGTAAGTCACAGGGGTAGTGGTTAAAATATCTTTGGCCATCGCCAATGATGACAATGTACTCACCGCCATCAATCCTAAACCTAAAGTAAGAGTTTTCATTTTCATGTCGAGATACTTAAGTTGGGTATGTAAAAGCGTGGTCACGCCTTACGAATAATTCGATAAACCGTTGCAGTTAAGAAGAAAGCAGCGGAAACAATGATGATCGACGCGCCCGATGGCACCGGTAAGTCGAGCTCCATTGGCAATATGGTGCCAACCAAGCAAGCAACCGTCGCAAGCAAAGAAGAAAGCAATACAAAGCTTCCCATTCGCTTGGTGAGCAACCGAGCTGTCGCACCAGGGATCAATAACAGCGCACCCACTAACACGGCACCAATGATCTTCACTGCGGCGATCGTCACTAAAGTGATCATCATGACGAATAGGTAATCGTAAAAGCTGGTATTGAAGCCACGCACGCGAGCAATATCTGGGCTGATACACGTGAGCAAAATGCGATTAAATGTCGGAATCAGCAGCAGCAGGATGATCAAGCAGCTCACTGCAAGCAACGTGATGTCTCTATCGGTCACCGTCAAAATCGAACCGAACAGTACGTTTTCTAGCATGTGTATGTTGATCTTACGTGCGACGTACATCAGCAACGCCGCCCCGACCGCCAGAGCTAACGCCAGAAATACACCGACCAACGTGTCATAAGGTACATTGGTGCGATTTCTCACGAAGTGCAGCAGCAACGCAAAGATCATGCAGAAGCTAAACAACCCTATGATTGGGTTTTCTGGCGGTTCACCAAGTAAAACACCAATAGCGATCCCCGTCAGTGCTGCGTGGCCAACTGCTTCGGAGAAAAACGCCAAACGCTTAGCAATCACTAATGTGCCCAGCCCACCGAGTAGCGGCCCCAAAATCAGCGCAGCGACCATCGCGTTCACCATAAAAGCGTACGCAAAGCTGTCGCTCAACCATCCAGCGTCTACACCACTCACCGCCAGTGCTCGTAACCACTCCATTACGCCGCCTCCGCTTTGGTTGTGTAGTGCTTAAATAGTGTTTCAATACGATCTGGACTCAAAACATCCGAGTGGTGTCCGGACGCCACAATCTGACGGTTAACAACGTGCACTTCTGCATCCAAACGACGCACCGCAGTGACATCATGATGAACCGCTAACACCGTTTTGCCCTGCGCGACAACTTCATGTATCAACCCTTCAAGGTAACGCACACCTTGCTCGTCCATCCCTGTTGTAGGCTCATCCAACACCAACAAGCTTGGGTCATCTAACAAAGCCTGAGCGAACAACACACGCTGTTGCTCACCACCAGAAAGTTGCCCCATACGACGATCTGAGCGAGCGGCCATGCCGACGCGATCTAATTGCGCCAACGCACGTTGTGTTTGTTTGGTTTTACGGTGCCAGAATAGTGGGATTCGTGTTTGGTTCAGCAACACAAAATCCATCACCGTTAGCGGTAAGCTGGCTTCAAACATCGCTTTTTGAGGAACATAACCAACGTTTCCGCCAAGCTTATTGTGAGTCTTATTCGGCCAGTGAACGGAAATGTCGCCAGTAAAAGGCGTAAGTCCAAGTACGGAGCGCAACAACGAGGTTTTTCCTCCACCATTTGGACCCATGATCACATGGCACTTACCCGGCTCGAAGGTTGTCGTGACATTTTGCAATATCACGTTGTCACCGTATTGGAGACTTAAATTATCTATCGAGATAGAAGGACCAAGCATTACGCTTTCTCCTGTGCGTGTTTGCTTGCCACGAACTTCATCGCTTTAATCAAGGTCTCAACATTTTCGCGCATCTCAACTTCCACTTTGTTCGCCTCGTATTCCCCATGCGTCATGTGAGAAAAACGGTAGAGCTTGACTCCTGTCGCTTCTTCGATGGTGTCAACAAAGCGATTTGGCATATTCAGCTCGTAAAACAACACATCAATGCCAGATCGTTTGATCTTCTCGATCGTCTCTTGCAGTTGGCTCGCGCTCGGCTCCACGCCATGAGCTGGCTCAATCACTGCAGCAACATCCACACCAAACTCTTGCAGAATGTAGCCGTATGCGTTGTGCGTTGTCGCAACCTTCATTCCTGCCGTGTCCAATTCGCCCAACGACAACATGGCATCACGTTTCATCATGCGAAAAGTTTTAGCGTATTGACGCGCGTTTTTACGGTAGAAATCGGCATTGTCAGGGTCGAGTTTGCTCAACTCGCTCGCGATGGTATAAACCTTTTGAATCGTTGTTGAGAGCCCAACGAACGTATGTGGATTCACCGCGCCTTGCCCGACTGATTGTCCCATTGCTGGCAATAGCGGAACTTCTTTGTTGGCTTCAATGACAACGAGATCATCGCGTTGCGACGCGTTGATCACCTTCAACGCAAAATCATCATGGCCAATACCATTCACCACGATGACATCCATTTCATTGAGACGTTTTAGATCATTCGGTTGCGGTAAGTAGTTATGTGGATTAAAGCCAGCATCCACCAGCGGCAAGATTTCCGCTTTGTCACCAACAACAGCGTGCACATAGCTGAAATAAGGCTGAAGCGTGATACCAATTTTCATTTTGTCACTCGCAAAACTGGACGTGCTAGCGACCAATAAAGCGCAAGATGCAAACATGGAACGTAAAAGCGAACGTGTGATCATAATATGTATTCTTTGAATTGAGTTAAGTGTGCGAAGGATGAGCAGAAGATGGAGAAGAGAGAATTAGCTGTTGCCACCCCTGTTGATGGCGATGGCTTTCTTCGCTCAATGTTGGGGTTGGCGCAAAACCATGGGCATCGATTAGCCAAATGTCGGCGTGGCTTTGACGACTGTCCAGAATCATTGATGCTGCTCCCTGCTCACTCTGTCTGATACCCAGATAGATCCCGTCACCAATGCTCTGCCATTGATGCGAACCTTTACGTTTCCAGTTTTGGTCTTGAACAAAGGGCGCAATCCACAGTGACGCCATCTCTTCCGTATCTGGCCAGCTGCCGGATTCTGCGTGTAAATCGCGCAGTTCTTCGTGCGCCAGTTTTAGCTCGGCAATCAAACCGAGCTCTTCTTGGTGCAAGTCCGTGATTCGAACTTGATGAGAAAGCACGTC
Source organism: Vibrio sp. GLN_1 (assembly GCF_043106015.1). Lineage (NCBI taxonomy): Bacteria > Pseudomonadati > Pseudomonadota > Gammaproteobacteria > Vibrionales > Vibrionaceae > Vibrio > Vibrio sp. GLN_1. The sequence continues at coordinate 16,724 of NZ_JBICMD010000036.1, read as the reverse complement.
AGAATGTGGGGAGTCAACTTGGTGCAGAGGCATCAAAAAGCTGGCAGTCGCAAGAATACCAACGATGCTGAGCGCCACCCATTTCCCTTCACGACTGCCGTTATCGGGACGAACTTTTTGTGTGATCATTTCTCTTTCAGCTCAACCACATCCACTTCAACTGGGCTTTCATGACCGGCATCGAAAACCAAGTAGAAATCAGTCTCTGGATGAGAAAACTCGGCAATAGAACGCTTGTCTGTTCTGACTCTGGCGATGAGATTATCTTCGTAGTCGTACATTTCGACATCGTAATCGATCGCGGTTGAGCCATCAGAGTAGCCAGTTTCGCAAATCACTTTATTTTGAGATAAATGACAACTCATTAAAGGAAAGTGAGCAGAAGCGTGAAAGGAAGATAATCCAACCATTAGCACCGCAGCTTTAAAAATAGAAGTGTTGTTCATGTTGATTCCAAAATGGCTCAGAGCTTGCTGAGCCTAATTCGATTAGTTGAGTAGAGTTTCAAACGTTAGGTGTACATTCGCGCTGGCTTTGTCAGCTAGCGGATGATTGTTCAACTCACCTTTGTAGTTCGCTTTCATTAGATAGCGCCCTGCCACGTCTGGCGTAAAAGTAATTTTTCCGTCTTTATCACTCACCACGTCAATTTGCTCTTGATGGTTGCGATACAACGTACCTTCACGCGTGATCTCTGCCGTCACACCTTGTTGAGGTTTGCCATCGAAGAAGAACTGGAACGTCACCGCTTCACCTTCAATGATGTCAGATGGGTGAGTCAGCGGTTTTAGCTCTAGCAATTTGCCTTCAATTTCTAACGCTTTTTCTGTTGGTTTACCGACCGTGATGTAGCTTTCTGCGCGGGTGTAGCTTAGCTGAGTCACCACATCACGCGTTTTTTCTGGTAGCACATCAGCGCGCTCAGCTTTATTGGCTCTAACCCACTTCACAGTATCGCGGCGACCTGCTTTGTACTGGGTGTAGTAGCTCGGCTCATTGTTGATCGCAACCTTATGCGTGCCCTCTTCAACAAAGAAGAAATCGAACATCGAACGACGCTTACCGCGTATTACAAAGTTCGGACGCTCAGAGCGCCCATCCGGCATGATGACAAAAGCTTGTTCGCTACCTGCTGGCTTATCGAATACAAATGTGCCATGAGAAGCAGTCACATCGAACGTGAGCCAATCACCACCTTCTTTAGAAACGGTAAAGTGTGAAGGCAAAACCCAACGAGGATGCGCTTGTGCCGTTGTCGCTGCAGCTAATCCCATTGCCATTACGCTTGCTAACGCCACTGCTTTCATTTTGGTTTTCATTGTTGTGTCCTTCTATCACTTAACTTGGTAATTGACGGTGATGACCCCCGTCTCTTGAGTTGGTTTGAGTTGGTAGCGCACCTCACTGTCCGCTAATGTCATTTTTTGGCGCAAGTAGTTGCGACCACCGTGTTCACGAACGACCTCAACATGTAAGGTATAATCACCTTGCTCAAGGCGTTCGCCTGCGTCGTTAGTACCATCCCAAACAAATCGATACTGCCCAGCAGGGCGAGTCGCAGACGTCACAGCGTCAATCAGATCGCGATCATAACGACCCACTTTTCGCCACCAGCTGCGCATGTCTTTGAGCCACTCATCCTTACCGACCCAAAGCTGAATGGTTTTAACGGATTGACGTTGTTCATCTTCAACCCACACTGCGACGTAAGGACGGGCGTACATTGAGGTATCGATCTTCGGCAATTCAAATTCAAAGTCGATTTTGGCAGCATCAGGTAAAGGCGCAGCCAAAACTGGCCATGGTGCTAAAGCCGCTACCAACGCCGCTTTGCAAAATAGGTTTTGGCGAAGTAACTTGCCTGTGTTCAACATAAGCTTTTCTCTACAACTGGCTGTTAAGGCACAGCAACAAAATAAATGACGAGCGACAGCAACGAGCCAAAGCTCATCCACTGTAGTGATGTTCTGAACGTCTTTTTCTTCGGCAATAACAGGCATACACCGGTCAGGACGAAAAACACCATCAGCAGCGCAGTGATGTCGATAAACCACTTCCAAACATCACCACTGTTACGACCTTTATGCAGATCATTCAGCAGTGCGATCGCACCATAATTGGTGGTTTCAATATCGGCGTCGCCAGTGGTCATATCAACGAAAACCGTGGCGTTATAACCCGGCCCTTTGAAATCCAGAGAGAGCTCGCCAAGCACCAATTCACCTTGCTCCACTTCGGTGTAAACGTCCAAAGTAGATGGAGTGCCGCGTAAAGCCACTTCTTGGGTCAAAAAGTCAATCAGTGCAACGCGGTTTGGCTGGAAGCTTTCGCCGTTCAAAAACAAGGTCTGCGGCGGGATGATGATGGTGTGCTGTTGAATGATGGGTTCTTTTCGCTCAAACAGCTCAGGACGATTTAGCGTGATGCCAGTGAGCGCAAAAAATAGCGTCACCAATAAAAGAGCCATCGAAATATAGATATGTAGACGGCGCGCCCACGTTTGAACACCTTTGCTTTTAAGCAACATAGAAAACAATCATCACCAATAAATGTGGAGCATAATTTAGGTGATAATCATTCTTATTGGCATTTAATTTACATTGTTTACGTTTAGTTGAGATGGAACGATAAACACCTTCTAGAGCAAGGTAATACAAGGCTCAAAAACAAAAAAGACCCGAGAATGACTTCGGGTCTTTTCATTTGTTCTGCGTTAAGAGCTTTGTGTTGCTTCCGCTTTACGCCGTTGGGTTAAGTATTTCACCCAACTTTTGGCTTGATTCGATGGTTTGATTTCATTCGCACGTTTGGCATTCGCCAATGCGTCATCCAATCGATTCAACTTGTAGTAGGCTCTGGTTTTGATGAGCGCGACGTCAGCATTACGACCTTTTACCTTATCCAAAGCAGCCAATGCTTGTTGGTAATGGCCTTGTTGAACAAGTAGTTGAGAGTAGTTCCAGTAGTATTTAGAATCCAACTTCGCGGCAATTCGCCAACTATCGATGGATTTATCCCACTCTTTTGCCATCTGCCAATAGGTCGCCTGCTGAGCTTTTAACTGGCTATCGACGTTAAGGTCTTCCAATTGCTCCATAATTAAAGCAGCACGCTCCGGGATTCCACGTTTCGCATATAGCTGTGCCAGCAGTTTAAAATCATCTTGACTGAGCGCGACACCTTGTAGCTTGGCTAAAGCCATTGCATCTAGTGCGCGTTTGCTGTCATCAACACGTAAATGCAAAGCGACGAGCTGACGCCACCACTCCACCCGTTCAGGCTCTATTGCAATCAAACGTTTGATGGTGACAATAGCAGGCTGCCACTTTTTGAGTTCCAGTTCAGACGAAAGCTTAATCGACAATGGACCGAGTTCATCTGGCTGACCAAACTTCTCGTAGCGTCCCATCGCTGATAACACTTTATTCCATTGACTCAACTGATAATGCGATTGTGCGATGCGCAGCCAAACTTCATGAGCTTTCTGGTTTTTGGGTACGGCTTTACTCAACTCGTAATAGTGCGGCAAGGCTTTAGCAAACTGTTGTTCGTTCAACAAAATATCCGCTAGCATTTTACGTGTTTGCCACGCTTGCTCGTCTTGCAATAAACCGCTGCTTACCGCGAAATCCAGTTGCTTGATAGCAGGCTTAACTTGCTCATTCTGCCAATAAAAAATACCGAGCATACGAGCAACAAACGCTTGATCGTAGCCACGCGATAGATCTAACGATTCGAGAGTTGAGATCGCTTCTTTAAACTTCTCTTCTTGAGCTAAGCTGTGCGCACGCTGCACTCTAGATGCGGTGTACTGGCTAAGCTCTTGAGCTATCGCACTGGCTGCGGTCAAACTAAGCAGCGTTGTGATTAAGAATTTCTTCATCATTTGCCTAATTTGAACTCCACTTTTGCGGTTTGTCCGAACTGCTCAATCGACACACCATTTTCAACTTTGGGTTGGTATTTCCACTTCTTCAACGCGCTAATGGCTTCTTTTTCAAACATACGCTTTGGCTCTGCATCGATCACTTCAATGTCTTTTGGACGACCTGTCGTGTCAATCGTAAAGCGCATGATCACATAGCCTTCAACCTTGCGTTTTAATGCTTTACTTGGGTAACGAGGTTCAACTTTATACAGCGGTAACGCTTGTTGATTGCCCATGGTTCCCTTTAGGTTTGGCGCATTAATCGCAATACCATCTAACGCCGTGTTTAACCCAAGCGCGCTGATCGGTGTTACTTGACTCATCGGCTCAACTTGCGTATTGGCTTGAGACAGCTCCATCGGCTCTGGTGCTTGAGGTGGCTCTGGCTGCTCTGGTACCGAACGTTGACGACGCTGCACATCGGCATCGTTTTCCACCATGACCATATCAAAACGCACTGCCTCAGACGGTTTTGGTGCGCGTTGATTGCCGTTATCGACCATCCACGCCATAAAGCTAAACAAACTCACGGCGATCAATAATGACGCTGGTAACGCAATTAACAGCCTACCCATTAAGGTTTCTCCGCTGCCAGTGCAATGTTCTTCACGCCAGCACCTTTAGCTGCATCCATCACTTTCACAACGGTGCCGTTGTAAGCGTGTTCATCAGCCTGAATAACTAACGATGCATCTGGCTGGTCTAGCAATAGGTGCTCAATAGAGGCTTCTACGCGTTCCAGATCGACCAAGCGTTTGTCGATGTATACATCGTTTGCTGCCGTAATGGCGATGAAAATACCTGCGTCTTTTTGACTGACTACGTTCGATGCTTGGGGGCGGTTCACTTCCACACCAGACTCTCGCACGAAAGAGCTGGTAACAATAAAGAAAATCAACATGATAAATACAATATCAAGCATCGATGTTAAATCGACTTGAGCTTCGTCTTGTTGATTTGGTCTGCGTCCGAGTCTCACTTCTGACTCCTTAAAGATTGTTCTAATTGGATCGCTTTACGTTCACATACTTTGCTTAAACGAGCATGTACAAACATGCCCGCCAATGCTGCCACCATACCTGCCATAGTAGGCAGCGTTGCTAAAGAGATGCCCGAAGCCATCAATTTTGGATCGCTGCTGCCTTGTGAGGCCATCACGTCAAAAACGGTAATCATGCCAGTGACAGTACCCAACAAACCAAGCATGGGACAAATGGCCACCAATAGCTTGATCGTCGAAAGGTTTTGGCGCAATTCGATTTGTGCCTTTGCAATCCATCCATCGCGGATTTGATGTGCATACCAAGAGTGGTGCTCTGACCGTGCCAGCCACTGTTCACGAAGCTGTTTGTTCACCTTCGGAAATACCGTCGTTAAGTAAACCACTCGCTCCATAACCAGTAACCAACACACCGCTACAACGGCAGCCAACCACCATAGGATTTGGCCACCTTGCTGCATAAAGCTCATCAAGGTATTGGCCCAATCCTCACTGATCAAACCCAAAGTGTTGAGTAGGATCTGCTCCATTACGCTGCGTTCTCCGCTATCGTGTTACGGTTGCCTTTGTTGTTAGACATATCGCGCTCTGCTTGTTCAGCAACTAAGCCAATACCCTGCTTTTCTAGAATGTTGCGAATGCTCTCGGCTTGAGAACTCAGCACATTATGCGCCAGAAGCAGTGGCATTGCGGCTACCAAGCCGAGAACCGTTGTCACCAACGCCATCGAAATACCGCCCGCCATGACTTTTGGATCGCCATTACCAAACTGAGTGATCACTTGGAATGTTTCGATCATGCCCGTTACCGTACCTAGCAGACCTAACATTGGTGCCAGCGCTGCAAGCAGTTTGAGCATCGATAGTCCTTTTTCAAGGTGCGTTTGCTCATCAACCACCGCCTCAAGTAGACGCAATTCTAATGCTTCGACACTTCGATGTTTGTCGTTTTGATAAACAGAAAGAACGCGACCTAGAGGGTTATCTTCTGCTTTGGTTGGATTCTTTAGCTGCTTCGCGATTTTTTGGCGAGCAATGAAAAGAGACACACCGCGAACCAATGCGATAATCAAACCAATCGCTAATAGAACAAGGATGATCTGGCCAACTACGCCACCCGCATTTAGACGATCTTTCAGCGTTGGCGAGTTCGCTAGTTGTTCTAAAAGAATGCCACGCGATGGATCAATAACTAACGAATCCAATTCGCCGTTGGTGAATGCGCTCGCTGTCGGACCATTTTCTGGCTGACGCAAATAGTTCACTGCGTCACCACGCTGGCCGTTCCATTTCACATAGCCATTGTCATCAAGTAGTGCCATTGCGCCAAGACGAACACCGTTGACTTTCTGTTCTTTACCTTCTCCATCGAGCAAAGTGAAAGAGACCTTCGCCAGTTCGCCACTTGCGGTAACTTGCTCTTCCATACTGCGCCACATCGCTTGCAGCTGCTTCAACGTCGGTAGAGACTTCGCCGCGACAATAGCTTCAATGTCTTTTTGATATGAGTTGGCATCTACGCCTGTCACTGCGTGTTTCAGTTCTGACTCAAGCTCTTTCGCGTTTTGACGAACAACACCAAATAGTTCGCCTAGGCTGCCCGTTTCTAAACGCAATTTTTCTTCTAGCTGAGCCAGTTCCGCTTCATTTTCACTAAACGTGACGCTTAATGTATCAGCTTCGGTTTGAAGGGCTGCACGTTCAGCAACGAGCTTGTTTTTAATTGCTTGCAGCTCTTGTTCGGTTTTCTTGAAACCCGATTCACGTGACGCATTGTGCGTTTGTTGCTGACGATTTTCTTGCTGCGCTTTTTGCAACAACGTATCGCTCGCGAACGTTGTGTGAGGCATCATCGCCGCGGTTGAGATAAGAGCAACCGATAGCCATTTCTTGATCATTTACTTGCCCTCCGCAGCCGTTAGTGACACTGGCAGAGTTAACATACTCGGTGCAATTTGTTTGTTTGCCATAGCAAACGCCTTATCTAGCTCGGTCTTTTGTTCCGAACCAACAGGCTGCCAGGCTTGTTGCTGTTGCGACCAACTCCAGAATTTGTCACCAGACAGGCTACGCGCAACCAAAGATACACGGCCCAAGTAAAGGACATCTGCTTCCACTTTTTCGTTAGCATCTAGGTTAATTTTACCTTGGTAGATACCAAGCTTGGTGCCGTAGTCCATTTCAATTTGGTAGGCTTCTAGGATTCGACGGAATTTCTCTGCGTCGGCAACATCGGCTCGCGTCATCAGATCATCAAGCTTCGCAATGCGTTCTTCACGCTGAGCTTTACGAATAGGTTTGTCGCTGGCCACTATGCGCTTGAGTCCTTCAAGCATGTGATACATCAATGGCACGACACCCTGACGAGTTTGAGCAATCTGCTCAATTTGCTCGTTCAAACTGTTCACTTCTTGATGTTGGCTTTCGACCAAACTTGAAAGATGATCACGATAAATCTTCAAGTTGCTGACTTCTTCCTGAAGCTGTTCGATTTCCGCTTCCAGCGTCAGAGACTTTTCTGCGCTTGCATCAATACGTTTTTGGCTAACCGCTGATGCTTGGTTAGTTTTACTCTGCACTGCTTGTGCATCGTTTAAATTCGCCGCCTGAGCAGGAATCAAAACGGATGAGATCAACAGAGCGATACTTGATTTCATTAGATTCATACGAGTTTAAATGCTATTTCCTAAAAACGACTAAAGGGGAAGACCGGACTTCCCCTTTACTAATCAAATTGTTATCAGTACTTGAACTGGATTGTCGCCATGTAGTTTCGTTCTTCTCCAACCACTACGCCACTCGCGCCTTTTTGATCACCGTTCGTGCTACCACCACCTGCGAGGTAGTCAGTATCGAATAAGTTTTCGACATTGAATCGAGCGATGATGTCCAAGTTTTCATCGTACTTATGTTTGTATGACACGCCCATATCAATGCGAGCGTAGCCATCTTTCTTGAAGGTGTTCTTTGCATCACCGTAGCGATCACCTTCATAAATCAAACCAAGGTTTAGGTTCGTATTGTCCTGAACCTTGTAGCTAGACCATAGACTTGCCGAGAACTCTGGCACATCTGCAGGGCGGTTGCCTTCAAATCTTTCAGCCTTCTTCAACTCGGCATCCAAGTACATTGCAGAAGCGGTTAGCGACAACTCTGGAGTCACAAAACCTTGAGCCATCAACTCAGCACCTTTGTGAACTTGCTCACCACCTTGCGTTTTCTTGTGTAGGAGCTGATTACTAGCATCTTTACCACTTTCAACATCTAGCGAGATATTTTCTAACGTGATATCAAATACAGCACCTGATACAAATAAACGCTGATCAAACAGTTCCCACTTCGTACCGATTTCATAAGAGATACCACGCTCAGCGTCGAGTTTCTCACCATCATTGATGTAAATACGACTACCGTTGCTGACTTCACCTTGCGGCATAAAACTCTCAGAGTATTGCACGTAAATCGAACCATTCGATGTCGGGTGGAAAATCACACCTAACTTTGGAGAAACTTGGTTCTCTGTTAGCGAATCTTCACGCTTTTCGTCATAACGAGCACCCGCAAGTACTTGCCAGTAATCGTTAATCGTCATCATGTTTTGCGCGTAAATCCCCCAAGTGTCATGCTCGCGTCTTGGGGATTTTTTCGAGCGTACGGTTCCAGGACGAGTAACTGTCGTGCCTGCCGCTACATCCTCTCCTGCATGGAAAGCCATAAAGCGGTCGTATTTGTAGTCGAGGTAGTTCGCCCCCACCAAAAACGTATTTTCTGTACCCAACAAAGAGAAATTGGTTGTTACGTCTAAGTACGCGGTATCGAATACCCAGTTATCTGTGCGCTCGTTCCCTTTATGTCGAATCACACCATCTTTGTCATAATTGTCAAACTTAGGGTAAGACTCTACATCAAAACGCTTAAAGTCTTGACGGTTGTAACCCGCTTTCACATTCACGTTATCAGTCACTTGAGCATTAATATCGATACCGTAGTTTTCTACGTCGTTATCAATTTTTGACCACTGAGCGTCCCAGATGTACTTATCACCACGAACTGGCTTTCCGTCCACGATGTAAGCACCTGAATCTACGCTACCTTCGTCTTTTGTACGGTCATAATGCGCTGACACCATGATGTTTTCAGTGATGTCATACTCAACAACTAGGCCACCCACAACACGGTCAGTTTGCGGCTTTGTGCCATCGCCATACGTACGCCAAGAGCTGTAGTTTTCTTTCGCAAAAATAGCGCGAGCACGTAGCGTTTCTGCGTCATTTAAAGAACCACTTACATCAAGTACGGTACGCGAATGTTCGTTTGAACCGATATCTTGGCTCAAGCTTACCTGTGTTTGTGTTGTTGGTTTCTTAGAAACCATGTTTACTAAGCCACCCGGCTCAGACTTACCATAAAGTAGACCAGATGGACCTTTTAGCACTTCAACGCGCTCTAAAAGCTCAATTGGCTGACGGTAATGTGACCAGTGCTGACGACCATCACGTAAGAAGCCATCAGAACTACTTAGTTCAAAACCACGTAGCGAGAAACGTTCACGGTTACGGCTAGTACCACCCGCGCTTACACTCGCGTCATTACGTAACACTTCACCTAGTGTACTTGCGCGTTGCTCATCGATGACGGTTTCATCGATGACCGCAACCTGTCCCGGAGTTTCTAGCTGCGTCATTTCCATACGCATCGCTGTACTGTTGGTATCAGCTTTGTAGCCGAACTCGCGACCTTCTACAACTAGGTGCTCATCTGTTTGAACGTTTGCCACTGCAGGCGCTGCTAGCACCGCACCGATCACTAATGCCAAATGGCTCTTAGTAAACATATCCTTTCACTCCGATTATTTTCGGGTCGCACATTCAGTGAATGTGATTCCCTCTTATTTATTTTGCGAGTGAATATAAGTGATAAGTATTACCATTTGCATTAAATTTACATTCTTTGCATTTGCAAAGTTTTGTAAAGAACTCTCTGATGAAGAACCGCTCATACGAGATCCAGATCACAAATCGAGGTCACTTCATTATTACCCGTTATTGTCTGAACACCAAACTCACGGTTAAACCACCTTGAGAACGATTCTCTGCATTGACGGAACCACCCATCATTCGCATCGATTCCTTAACAATCGCCAGTCCAAGCCCGTATCCACCAAGCTTTTTGTCTCGCGAGGCATCCAAGCGGGTAAACGGGTTAAAAATATCGGACAACTTGTTCTCTGGGATGCCTGGTCCATCGTCAGAGACAGACATAACCAGATAAGCCTGCCCATTGAGTTCTTGATTAGTCAGAGCCACTTCGATCCGAGCATCTTCACCCGCGTATTTGATAGCGTTGCCAACAAGATTATTCAGACAACGCACCACGAAAGTATCTTCACAGTAAGCTCTCGGCTCGGTCACACGAGAAACAAATACAATGCTCTGTGATTCCCTCAAATCGATTTTGCAACGCTCAACTTGTGGGGCTAGTAGCACTTCAAGATCACTACGCTTGGTCTCTTTGTCGTAGCGAGCATTCTCAAGGCGACTAAATTCCAAAATGTCACTGATTAGATGATTCAGCTCTTTGGCTTCGTCTTCCAGCCGCGTCACTAATTCTTGTTCGCTTTCACCAACTCGTTTACGCAAAAGGTGCAAAACCAAGTTCTGTCTAGCAAGAGGCGTTCTTAGTTCATGGGACACATCGCGAATCAAAAGACGTTGCTTCTCCGCTAGCGAGTGAATCTCTTTCGTCATGTGGTCAAAGTCTTGCGCGAGTTCATTAAATTCTCGCGTGTTGGACTTTAGCTCCTGCACAACACTGACATTAAAATCGCCGTTAGAAAGCTTCTTGCTCGCCTCTCTGAGTCTGTCCAACGGTTGCTGTAAGTTGCGTGCCATTAAAAGCGAGAACAAAGCCAAAATCACGGCGGCAATCACCACTTTGATAATGGAAAAGTACAGTATGAAGTCATTCGCAGGATGTAAGCGATGCGGCAGTTGAATGACTAAGTTGTGCTGCTGAACCAATGGAATGCTGATGATTGGTCGATTCACTTTGTCTTCCAATTGATCATCAATGCTGCGTTTGAATTGGAGCTTAAATTCAAAATGTGGATGCATGAGACGATGCGTCACTGGTTGAAGTTGCTCGTTCAGTACAAACAAATAGAACTGCTGCGCATTCGCCCAATCAGCCAACTCATCCATGTCGCCATGTTCAATCAGCACGTTGGCTTGGTGAGCAAGATCCAACATTTCCATTTTGACGCTATTTGGAACTTTCAACATGGCTTTCACCAAGGCTTGTTCCGCTAACGCTTGCACCAGCAAAATGCTGATGACTATCGCGGTCATGTAACTGAAAAGCTTAAACGCAAGGCTGTCTTTGCGTTTTGCTATGTAGGATGGACACACCAGCTTCATCACGCGCCCACAGATTCTAAATAACTGTAGCCTTTGCCTCGAAACGTTTTGATGTGCTGTTTAGATAAGCCCGCTTCAACCAATTTTCGGCGAATGTTACTGATGTGCATATCTAGGTTGCGATCAAACGGGCTGAGTTCTTTTTTCAACACTTCTGTCTGTAGCTCAGCTTTGGAGATCACCACGCCTTGATTCTTAACCAAATGGCTTAAAAGCTCCGCTTCTGTGCTGGTCAACGGTAAGCTGGTTAGCTGATCACTGATACTCTGGGCGGTATTACAAATGGTTTGGCGTTGACGCTCCAAGCCCACTCGACGCAAGATCGCTTTGATGCGCATTAGCAACTCAGCAACGTTGAATGGCTTACCAATGTATTGATCGGCACCCGCTTGATAGCCATCCAGCATCGAGTTTTCATCGTTCAATGCAGTAAGCATCAGAATTGGTGTAGCAAATCGTTGGCAAATACGACGAGCAACTTGCATCCCATTTAAGTTTGGCAACATCACATCGAGTAACACTAAATCGACTGGCGTTTTCTCCATGTACTGCAGCGCGCTTTCACCACAATGCACAGAAGAGACGGTATATCCTTCATCTTGCAAAACTACTTCTAAAAGCTCACACAAAGGAACGTCATCATCAACAATCAGAACTCGAGACATGCCAAATTACCACTTAAATAAAAATGGTTCGCATTCTATTACTCATTTGCAAATTAAACAACCATAGTTTATGGGGCTTTTCTCTGTTTGGAAGACACAAAAAAGCCTACTAAACAGTAGGCTATATAAGGCAAAACGGAGAATTTCTTTGTTTACAATCAGCACTTCAAACCTGTCGATTGCGCGACATTCTCAACAATGGATCTCAAGTTCATACTGATAGAGTGTAATGTTTCAAGCTCCTCTTCTGTAAACGGGTGAGTAAGAACCGACTCTGCACCTTTTTTCCCGACCACCGTCGGTAGACTTAGCACGACGCCACTCACACCATATTGACCCGACATCATCGTGCCAACTGGCAACACAGAGCGCTCATTGATTTTGATGGCTTGAATGATTCGAAATACGCTGGCTGCAATACCATGCACCGTATTATGTTTGCGACGAAATATCTCGTAACCCGCTTGCTTAACCGCTTCGAGCAACTCATCAGCATCGATTCTCTCGATATTGTGTGTATCGCAATAATAATCCGCAGGCTGGCCAGCAATAGAGATCAAACTCTTTGGTGTGAAACAGTGGCTTCCGTGCTCTCCCAGTACATAACCAAATATGTTTTTAGGGTCAAGATCCACACGGTTAGCAACAATGCTCATCAAGCGGGCTGTATCGATAACACACCCGCTGCTGATCACTTTGTTTGGCTCAAAGCCTGTATTGGTAGTAATAAAATGAGCAACAATGTCACAAGGGTTGGACACGACAATCAAAACCGCCTTTGGCGCAACACGCTCTATTTTTCTAGCGATCTCGACGCCAATCTTCGCGTTGATTTCTGCGATATCTAAACGTGTTTGTCCTTGTTGAATTTGCGCACCTGCCGTTATCACAACAATATCGGCACCTAACAAATCGAGGTAATCATCTGAGGGAATAATGCGGGTATTTTTGGAAAAGGTTAACGCCGCTGTGTGACGAAAATCGAAGACTTCCCCTTCAGCTCTTTCTAAGTTTTGGTCTAACAGAACAAGTTCACTGACGCTGCCTAGCGTGAGCAAATAATTGCAAACACCAACTCCAACGGCGCCAGCGCCAATCACACCAATTTTCATCTTACTCTCCCTGAAAAAATGCGGCTCTTGAAAGATACGTCGCTCTTTAAAAATGAGCGGCAAGAGCATAAAAGTCCAACGTCATTTTGTAGCTCAGAATCTCTTACCAATCTAGTCTTTCATTTCCGCACCATGCTTGTTTGATGAAAATTACACCGTTGAATCGTGACGTTACCGCCCTGAAGAAGCCTTTCACCTCTATATCAACGGCCAAAAGCGAGTACAATCTGGACATCTAATTCAAGAAGGCAAACAAAATGGAAACTCTGTTAATTGGTCACCGCGGCGTTGCCGGCTCGTTCCCAGAAAATACAAAAGTCAGCGTTCAAGCTGCAATTGATCTCGGCCTAAAATGGGTAGAAGTGGATGTTCAGCCAACAAAAGATAACGTACTTGTGGTTTGCCACGATCATACGTTAAATCGATGCAGCAATGGCAAAGGACGAGTTGATGCACATACGTTGGAAGAACTAAGACAATTAGATTTTGGTGGCTGGTTCAGCGAAGATTTTGCAGGCGAAACTATCATGACTCTTGAGGAGCTATTAAGCTTGGCTACTGAGCGAGGTCTAAATCTGAATATTGAAGTTAAAGTAGACCGCCATCCAGCGGATGAGGTCGCACAAACGCTCGCAAAAGTGCTTACCGAAAGTTCAATGCCTAGAGAGAACCTTTTACTCTCAAGCTTTAGTCATGATGTCATCAGAGCACTTTACCAGCATTGCGAAGGTTATCATTTGGGTGTTTTAAGTGAGTTTTTTACAAAAAAAGACAGGCTATTATTAGATGAAGTGGCAGCCTACAGCTGTAACCTAAATATTAACTGGGTTCGTTCGCGTCAGATCATTAAGCTGCAAGAAGCGGGCTATAAGGTCATGTGTTACACGGTCAACAACCCGAATAAGCTCAAGCACCTTCCGCAATTAGATGGCATTTTTAGTGACCATCCAAAACGTTTTATGCAGTAACCTTTCAAAGCTCCCGTGGGATAACGAGTCCTACCACTCGATCGTGATCGGTGTTCCCATGGTGACAAGCTGGATGAATTCATCCATTTCTTCATTGGTGAGCGCAATACACCCGTTGGTCCAATCAAAACTCTGAATAAAACTAGGATCTTGCGTCTCACCATTCTTTAAACCATGAATTTTAATGTTCCCACCCGGGGAGACACCTCTCCGGTGCGCCTCTAACGTGTCAATAGCATCGGGATAGCTAATGTGCACCGAGCGATAAAACGCAGAATCCTCAATCACGTAATCGAGCGTGTAACTGCCTTCTGGCGTTCGGTTGTCGCCTTCTTCTTGCTTATGGCCTTTAGGACTGGCACCCAATGCAATACGATATTCTTTTAGTATGATGCCATCTTCTATCAAGTACATTCTGCGTTTCGATTTATCAACTTTAACCAGATCGACAGCCGCGTGCGTACTGAACGTAACCAATCCACACAGAATTAAAGCACACCATTTTATCGACATTGCCAGAACGCCCAAACCAAGAGTCAGAAGGAAATAAAAGAGAAGCTATGCTAGTCAGATGATGCTCACAAAGCAATCTGATTATAACGTTGAGACGTAAAAAAGACGGTGCTAATCGCATCTTGATATTACTGAGATTTAAGCAAAGATTTCGCTATTCATTAGGCCTAAGTTGCATTACTTTATAAGTAGATTTATTTATAAAACCCATACTTTTTGGGAGGGAACTATGATTAACATTGCTTTTTTTAGTGCAAAATCCTACGACGAAGCCTCTTTTAATAAAATTAAGAACAATCGCGACTTCGAATTTCACTATCACGACTTTCGACTCACCGAAAAAACCGCAAAAATGGCGCACGGTTGTGACGTGGTGTGCGCTTTCGTCAATGATGATCTTTCTGCTCCCGTTCTAAAACAACTTTCTTTGGGCGGAACAAAACTCATTGCGATGCGTTGTGCTGGCTTCGATAAAGTCGATCAACAAGCGGCTAAAGAGCTTGGCCTTCAAGTTGTGCGAGTGCCTGCATACTCTCCCGAAGCGGTCGCCGAGCATACCGTCGGTTTGATGATGTGTTTGAATCGTCGTCTCCACAAAGCGTATCAACGCACCCGTGATGCCAACTTCTCTTTAGAAGGATTAGTTGGCTTCAACTTTTTCGGCAAAACCGTTGGCGTTATCGGCACCGGCAAGATTGGTATCGCCACGATGCGAATCTTTAAAGGCTTAGGGATGGAGCTGCTTTGCTACGACCCTTACGAAAATCCTCTGGCTTTAGAAATGGGTGCACGATACTGCTCTCTTGAAGAGATTTACGCCAATGCAGATATTATCTCTCTTCACTGTCCAATGAGTGAAGAAAACTACCATCTATTGAACGAAAACGCTTTTGCTCAAATGAAAGATGGCGTGATGATCATCAATACAAGCCGCGGTGAGTTACTCGACTCTGTCGCCGCTATCGAAGCACTTAAACAGGGCAAGATTGGCGCTCTAGGTTTAGATGTGTACGACAACGAAAAGGACTTGTTCTTCCAAGATAAATCCAACGACGTTATCGTGGATGATGTTTTCCGCCGCTTATCGGCATGCCACAACGTTCTGTTCACTGGCCATCAAGCTTTCTTAACTCACGAAGCGCTGAATAACATAGCATCTGTGACATTGAACAACGTAGAAACCTTCTTCTCCGGCCAAGTTTCAGGGAATGAACTAATCAACTAAACATAGAATCGAGGAGGATAGTAGAGCGTAGATTTTCAGCTATGCTATACTCCTCGACCATTAAAAAATTGAGTCTATTTACCATGAGCATTAAAACTGATATTCAAAAGCTGCATAACCGCGTAGATACCTGCCAACGTAAACTGGATGCAGCACGTTCTCGTGGTGATCACGAAATGATTTCTAAATTCACGGATGAAGTTGAAGATCTAACAAAGAAGCTTAACCAACTTAAGCACAAACAAACATACGAACTAAATAAAGAACGTAAAAGCCTGTTAGATATGCCATTCTCTCGTGAAATCACTAGAGCAGAACAGGCAGACATCGGTAAACTGAAGAAACGCGTACGCGGCCTGGTTATCGTTCACCCTATGACTAAAATGGGTAAAGAACTACGCCTAGACGTGATGACTGGCTTCGCACCGAAAGAGTTCTAATACACTCGACAAACACATTAAATGTAAGAACGCCCAAGCCCATCGCTTGGGCTTTTTTGTATCTGAATTAACCAGAGAAAAGAGAAGCTGAATAGCTGCAAGGTGTGCAACAGTAAAACTCAGTTGCCAGTCACTCAATCTCACAGCGTTTAAGTCTTGCTGCTTTAGAAAGCGTCACTTTAGTAGGTTCGAAAGCTTTAATTGAACATCTGTATGCTAAAGATCATTCATTTAAGAACAAACCTTGTATTGAGTGATTGTGTGCTGAATATTAGAACAAGGGCGCCTAGCTTGAAGGGGATCTCAACCGGGGATTTTCTAAACCTCTATCATTTCCAGTTTGCGGTGAAATAAAAAAGCCTCGCTATTTCTAGCGAGGCTTTTTTATTGTACTGAGAGTCAGGGTCACGACCGACTTGGGATTTAATACAAACCCCATCTAATTATCAAACGTCGAA
>NZ_JBICMD010000035.1:0-588037 GCF_043106015.1 Vibrio sp. GLN_1 | reverse complement strand
CTGTTAAGGGGTGAGCAACGCAACACCGTAGCCGCCGCATTCCACCTTAATCACTAAAATCAACGCATAGTAAAAATGCCACGCGTTGCGAATCCCTCTTAAACAGTTTGTTAGCACACAGTTGCTTAAGACAATTACAGGCCTAATTCATTTAGTTCTGAGTCAATGATTTTTTCTGCCTCTTTTAGTTGCGTTTCTGCATACCCTAAGTAGATAACAAAATCCGCATCGGTGACTGGTGAGAGAGGGTTTTCGATAAACTCTAAACATTGTTCTAGGGAGCGCTTAACTTCTCTATACCAAAGAACATTTTGAACGGCTTCTTCACCGTAAGTTGATTGAATAGCGTTGCGAACATCTTCAAGTTGCTCTAGTTTTGCTTTAGTAGCCGCAGCTGACAGAGCTTTCTCATATCTGCCTTCAACTATCTTGCTAAACAGATGATCTATAAATACCTTTTTCATTATTTCTCCTTAATTTCAATATAAGTTTGTGTGCTAACGCCGCGTTAAGGGGTGCAGGCACGCAATACAAAAGCTACCGCACAGTGCCGTAACCACCGAACTCAACGCAAACTAAAAATGCCACGCGTGCCAAATCCCACTTTAACGCTTTGTTATGCTTAAGCTTCAATGGGTTACGTTTTTCTGGAAACAAGATTAACTCGGCTTTGATTAACAAACAAAAGCCAAAACGTAGAAAACCTAAATGACTCATAGTTTTGAAAATCGGGCTTTGAAATTCGGCCGCTAAAACTCAAAAACCGAAGATCAAATTGCTGATTGAGCCAGCTACCCTAACCTCGCGATTACCTGAAAATTGATAGAGGCAACTCTCTGAATTTTCAGCGCCAAAGAATAAGTGTCCGAAAAACAGCGTCCAATGAAGCTAACTTGCCGACAAACTCGAAACCAACCAGCCGAGGGAACAAAGAAAAACCATAAACCACTGATTTTGCGCGATTAAGCATAACGCCGCATTAAGGTGTGAACAACGCTACCACGAAACCTAACCTTACCACCGTAAACACTGAACTCAACGATGGAATGAAAAATGCCAAGCGTTGAGAATCACTCTTAAATGCTTTGTTAGAAAGCTGGTTGATTTGACACGAAATTACTTTGAGTTTGTATCTCAGGATTCGTTTTCATCATATCTTTAGCTAACTCAAAACTAGAAGTGTTTGAGTACACAAACCTAGAAGACTGAATTACTTGTAGTGAGTTATGAAACTCTAAGTTTTCAGGGTTTAACGTCGTAGTCAATTTATTGTCGATTTGCTTTAATAACGAGATGCTCTCCGACAAATCAATTAACTCAGCTTGTCCCAACATTAGCGACACCTCGTACGCTCTTAAACTTTCCCTAAGTTCTTGGATCAACTCTGAGCACATAAAGTGTAAGCAAAATTTTGATGAAATCGGGAAGTAAAACTCAATTCCCTTTAAGCCAATTCCGAGATTTCCTCTTCCCTCCCTTGGCTGGTTGTTATGCTTTACTATTGGGTTATCTGAAATATAGAACGAATGCCCTTTCGGAGCCTTTAGAAGTACAACTTCTTTGTTCAATACATCTTTCGCCAGTTCACCTGGCAAAGAGTTCAGAATGTCTATCGATGCGCTTTTAACTTCGCTTTGAGACATTTCGGAAAAATTGCTCACATCCTTATTTGGATCAACACCTTGTGACCTTATAAGATGGGACATAGATCTATTGAATTCAGCTAGAAATTCACGAGTATGATTCGTTCTAATAATCTGAACAGCAACAAACAAGCAAATTAGTTGGTGCTCTTCATTGCTAATATCTGATATTGACTCGGCTTGTACAATTTTATCTAGAATTGGCGCACAACTACTCTCAAGGCTAGATAACTTGAGCTCGGTACTAGAGCCATAACCTAAATGATCGTCTTGGTAAAAGTTATTCTCATGCCCAGTATCACGTACATGTGATGCGAAAAAGCGTAGTTTTCTTTTATCGAAAACATAAATACGTTTTTTCTTACCTTGAGCAAACTTTTTCAGAATAAACTGAGGTACATAATGATGTTTTTTGGGTTCGTTCTTACTCATTTATTTCCTTTTGCTTTCTAACGCCCTGTTAAGGGGTGAGCAACGCAATACCAAAGCTCCCGCATACCACCTTAAACACTAAAACCAACGCATAGTGAAAATGCCACGCGTTGCGAATCCCTCTTGAACAGATTGTTAGCTGTGTACTACAACACTAGCATTAAAATCAAAGGTCCCAAAGCTGCGACAACCATCATCAAAAACCAGAGATAAATCATCAATGATAGGTAGAGCGAAAATATCCCTTTTACAGAATTTTCCAGCTCGATACCTTTATTGTTCTGTAAAAAGTACGCTAACTCTGCCCTAGGAATGGAGCCTGCAACTTTTCGAAACTTTAGCTTCAAAAGCATAAGACCCATTGAGGTAGGTACACTAAGCATCAACAGATACAACATGTAAGACATGAAGGTGTTTTCGGGAGATTTATTACCTGAAACTATAGCCGCAATAATGATGACTAAGAGTAGAGAGGAAAAACCTTTAAATGATGAAAAGACTGAGTCTCGCGTTTTAACATATAGCCAAAATAACGGCTTATCGATTATTTTCATTTGTTTCTCAAACAGCTAACGCTTTCTATACCGCAAATAGCGGCCTTTCTCGCACGCTACCGCCTTCTTTCCTGACAAAAGAAAAGCAAATCCTAGCACTTATCTTCATGAAACAAATAGAAAAGTAGTATGAATATGTGTGTTTGAACACGCAATTAGACGGCAAAAAGCATGATAACTGGGCCAGTATTGATAAATTACAATACCTGTATAAATAAACAGTCTCATAATGTTATGAAAAGTCAATTTCTGCTAAGTGTAAAAGAGCATATGCTTACTCGCCATTATGCCAACAAAACTATCGAGAGTTACCTATTCTGGATAAAGCGCTTTATTGTATTCCACCAGCTTGCTCATCCATCGAAGTTATCTGAAGACGACGTTATTCGATTTCTCAGCCACCTCGCTATCGATGAAAAAGTTGCAGTCAAAACTCAAGCATTGGCGCTGAATGCTATTTCGTTTTTATATCGAGACTTTTTTAAAACCCCGCTTTCCCTGGATATGATGTTCCAAAAATCACTGACGGAAAAGAAGCTCCCTGTTGTTTTGACTCGCGATGAAGTCCGCAGGTTTGTGCAACATATCGATCCGAGATATAAGCTTCACATCCAACTCCTATACGGTTCTGGGCTTCGAATTATGGAATGCCTTAGACTAAGAATCCAAGACATAGATTATGACTATGGTGCAGTGAGAGTCTGGCAAGGGAAAGGTGGAAAAAACCGTACGGTCACATTGGCGAAAGAGCTCCATGAGCCGCTAAAATCGCAGATGAACTTAGCAAGAAACTACTACTTCAAGGACCGGCATGTACCCGGATACGCAGGTGTTTACATCTCTGAAGGTTTACGCCGTAAATATCCGAATGCAGAATTAGATTTCAATTGGCACTTTTTGTTTCCGTCTAACAAGTTAAGTGTCGACAAAGAGACAGGGCAACTGCGAAGACATCATATAAATGAAAGCGCAATTCAAAGAGCGGTAAAGCGCTCCGCGCTCGATGCAAGCATAGAAAAAACGGTTACCTGTCACACGTTAAGACATAGCTTTGCAACGCATTTATTGGAATCTGGTGCCGATATTAGAACAGTACAAGAGCAGCTTGGCCACACCGATGTAAAGACCACACAAATATATACCCACGTGATTGAGAGAGGTGCAGGCGGAGTCCTAAGCCCTTTATCAAGTCTTTAAAAAAACAAAAGCCACCTGGTTGGTGGCTAGTATCATGAGCAGGTGATGTGTTAGTGACGCTCACCAAGTTTAACCATTCCTTTTGAGTCAAACCACAATGCTTGCGAGCGGCGACGACCAATAAGAATTGGACCATCATCATAGAACAAAAAGTTCTTCCAATGCTTTTTAAAAATCGACCATTTTGTTTCTATGACATTGTACTTTTCGTAACAGAAATACACGGTCACATCATCTTGCCAATCGATATGTGCATCAACTTCTTGTGGCATTTCAGGCTCATCCGATTCCCATGCAGCCATCCAATCTACAGATTCTAACCAATTTGATTCACTCATCGGCCAATCTTGTGAGCTTAGGCGGTCCATATCAGGGCTTTGCGCGCTAATGTTCTCTTTCCAAAATTGCGCAGAACGAGCTTGGCTCATCGGCTTGATAAATGCCAAATCTTCTTCTGGCACTGGCATCGACTGATGCGTAAAAATCCATTTTCTTTGGTATTCATCCAAAGGCAAATAAGACATTCAGTCTCCTTTATTACGATTTCAGCCAACCTTTCTCTGTGGCTTCTTCAATCAACTCTTTCGCTTTGTCCCACAAGGTAACAGAGCCAAATTCAATTCGTTTATTAATTGTAAGCGCCTGTTCACGCGTTACACTATTCTCTTTCCAACTTTGACCATTGTTATGGTAGTTCAAGAGCATGGGAATTAAACGATCAAGCGCTTTTGCATATTTTGCATCATCACTCTGCGCGGCTTCAAATTCTTGCCAAAGCGCTAATAATTCTTGCCCTTGATCTGTTGGTAGCATACCAAATAAGCGTTCAGCGGCTTTTATTTCTTTTTCTGCTTGCTCTTTTGTAGCGGCAGTATCATAAACAAACGTGTCGCCTGCGTCGATCTCAACAACGTCATGTATCAATAGCATTTTCATCACTCGACAGATATCGACTGGTGCATTTGCGTGCTCTTCCATTAAGACTGCCATCAATGCGACATGCCAACTGTGCTCACCACTGTTTTCAAGACGACCTTCGGCACTTTTCACCCGAGTACGACGCAATACGCTTTTGAGCTTATCAAGTTCAATGAGTAATGCTAACTGCTTTTCTAATCGATCCATATTAGCGCCCTTCTTGCTGCCAATGAGGGTTAGTTAATGATGTCAGCACATGGTCTTGCCATTCACCATTGATCAAAAGGTAATCTTTTGCGTAACCTTCTTTGCTAAACCCGACAAACTCTAGCACGGCTTCACTGCGTTTGTTATGAGGCATATAGCCGGCTTGGATACGATGCATTTTTTGCACGTTAAACATGTAGTCGCATGCCATTTTTAACCCACGACGCATATAGCCGTGACCTTGTGCCTCTTCCGCCAAGGAATAGCCAACGTTACAGCTATAAAATGGAAAACGACTCATACTGCTGAAAGAAATCGTTCCTAGCATGCGCCCTGTATCAACATGAATTAGCAAGCAATAGTAGCCAAGCCCCATGCGATGGAGCTCGTTCAACTTAATCAGTTTTTGGAGCCAACCATTAACAGAGAAAAACGCCTCTTCTCGCTTTGGTTCAAATGGCTTCAAATAATCGCGATTAGATTGAAAATACGCCGCGATCATATCGGCATCACCGATTTCAGCGGTTCGTAGAAGCAAGTCGCCGTCCAACTTGTGAACGGCGATTGATGAACTATGATCTTCCATTACAAACGACAACTTCCATTTTCTTGATTACCCGCGTTAATTCTTACGAATCCCATAGTCACGTAACTTATTCGCAATAGACGTATGCGATACGTTCAAACGCTTCGCTAACTTACGACTTGACGGGAACGACTGGTACAAACGCTCCAACACCTGGGATTCATAATCGCGCATTATCTCGTCCAAAGAACCATCAATATTAAGCGTTGCACTGCCCCCGCCAACTGACTGCGGCTGTGGCAAATTAAAATGTTCGGCTTTCAGTAAATGACCATCCATTTCTGTTAGCGCTCGCAACACCATATTATCTAGCTGACGCATGTTACCCGGCCATTGGTAGCTGCCCAGATCATCAACCAGACCTTCATCCAGCTCCGGCTTATCGATACCCAGCTGCTGCGCGTGTTTTGTCACGAACAAATCCAGCAAAGGTGCCACATCATTCGAGCGCTTACGCAGTGGAGGAATGCTTAGCGTGAGTACATTGAGGCGATAATACAAATCTTCACGGAACATACCCGCTTCAGAAAGCTCAGCAAGGTTATGTTTTGTCGAAGCAATAATGCGAACGTCTACATGCATTTCATCTTCTGCACCAACACGACGGAAGTTACCATCTTGTAGAAAACGAAGAAGTTTGATTTGCAGATGAGCACTCATCTCACCAATTTCATCAAGAAATACCGTACCGCCATTTGCCTGTTCAAAAATACCTTTGTGGCCTTGTTCGTGATTGAATGAACCCGGCGCATGACCAAACAGCTCGGTTTCTGCAACGTCATCTGGCATGGATGCACAGCTCAACACAAGGAATGGTTTACTCGCACGGCTTGAACGACTATGACAGGCTTTTGCGAGCATTTCTTTGCCAGTACCTGTTTCACCTTCGATTAGTAGCGGTTGATCCAGAACAGAAAGCTTCTTAGCCTGATTAATCAAGGCTTTATGTCGGTTTGATATTCCTACGAAGTGCTCAAAACCCAATGGATTATGCAACGGTAGTCTTTCTTCGATTTGCGTGCCGTGCTGGCTTGTTCGAATCGTCATCAAAGTGCTTGCAAGCGTAGAATTCTGCGCTTCGTCTCTGATATAGACAGGCATGAGCTCTAAGATGTAATCCAACCCATCAATGACTAGGTTTTCACGAGTACGAGCGTTCACTCCTTCAGACCAACGAGAGAAACGGACGCTTGGTAATAACGCACCAATCTGAGTGCCAATGACTTCTTGTTTATGCAGGCCGAGTAGCGACAAAGCAGACATGTTCGCCATATCGACAGCACCTTTGAGGTCGATTGCAAAAACCGGGTCCGGCAAATTATCAACCAACGAAAGCAGCTCAGTGTTGTGGCGCTCCATTGGCATAAATTGGATTTTACGTACGTCTTTAACCCCCGGGATACGGCGGATTTCAGCCATCAACTCACTAAAAGTATCAAAATCAATATCTGGGCAATTTAAATAGATGATGCCACTGATATCGATTTCAATACCACGTAAGTCGATACTTTTAGACGCTAAAATATCGAGCAGTTCTCGGGTAAGACCGAGTCTATCTTCACATAAGACTTCAAGACGCACTGAAAATATCCCAATTCACAACTGTCAGGAAAAGTTGACAGTAGTTTCTATCAAGCTTGTAATGGCGTCAAGCAATCCTATCGGTCAAAGGTGATATTCGTTACGGTTTCATCGTGATTGATGCAACTTTCGCCACCACGGCTTTGCGGATAGTCCCGAGTTTGACTTGGCGATCAGGATACCAAGGAAGCGGACGCAGTAAGGCCATCGCTTTCAATCCTAAACGCGCAGTAAGAATCCCCACGCCGAGCCCCTGCCCTGCACGAGCAGATACTTTGCCAGCAAGATCCATCGACATCAAATCCATACCGGCGTCAATGGCTAACTCACTTGCGCCTGCCGCTGCCATATTGACGAATACCGCTCTCAATAGCTTGATGCGCGAAGCATAACCTAATTCAACGCCATACACCTTGGATAAGTTATCGATCATTTTGAAGTTTCGCCACGCCACCAGCAGCATATCAGCGGCGGCAAGTGGACTTACCGCAACTAACGCAGCAGACTCAGTCGCGTGCTGAGAAACCACTTTTGTAGCGAGCTTGTCTTGTTGACTAACGACCATAGAATCGTACATATCAAGGATTTCCGCATCACTGTGTGCTGGGTTAATGCTGTTCTGCCAGCGATCAAAGCCTGGGTTCTCTGCTAATACACCACTCTGTTCCGCCACCTTTTCGCAAAACACCTTGCCTTTACCCACACTGTCACTGTGAACGAGCAGTTCGGCTTCTTCTTGAATGCTGAAATGATTTCTTAATTTACGTAGTTTCCAGAGTTCTTTACCGATAGCACCTAGGCCCAATGATGACACAGCAGTAATGAAACCCGCCCAGCCTAATGCTAGCCAGTCAGCTGTTTGCACCGCAGTGACAACTGAGTCCACAGCCTGCCACCCGACCAATCCGGCAAAAGTAGCAAACACGCCGGTTGCGAGCCACTTTCTGCCCGGCCTAGGGCGAATCACGTGTTCAAGTTGCAGTTCTTGTTCGGTTTCAATTCGATCTTCTTCTATCTTCACTGGTACAAAAGTTTCTTTTTCACTGAATGTCTTTTGCGCTGTTAACTCTGGTGAATCCGATTGCTGCTCTTTCTCTAGTGCTTTTTCAGAGAAAATTTGTTTCTGCTTCAATTCGCTCATTTCAATTTGTCTCCTAGCAGATAATCCAGTGCTTTATCTAGACGTATGTGTTTCATCGGTTCATCACTTGCTGACGGCATAGGACGGAAGGAAGTAAAGTCGAAACCACTGTTTTGCCAATAGGCGGCATTAGGTAGCTTCTTCGGCACCTCTCCTGGGAACATCGTCATTGCCTCACCGATTAAGGTCGTCCCCTGTAACGCAGAAATGGTTTTGTCGCCTGAGGTAATAAACCCTGAAGTGGTCGCTTGGATGGAGGCAATGCTCATACAACTCATTTCAATGTTCTCATAAGCAGCGGTTTGCCATGCTGGGTGCACCATTTGTTGCAGTAGAGAGACAAGATGCGGATGCTGATCTGGTGTCACGTGATCGGCCTTGGTGGCGGCAAATAGCACTTTGTCTATTTTTGGCGAGAACAAACGACGCAAAAAGCTACTGCGACCATAACGAAAGCTGTGCATGATCTGCTCAAGAGCCTGACGCATATCATAAAACGCCTCGTCGCCAGCATTAAGTGGCTGTAAACAATCCACCAGCACAATTTGGCGGTCAAATGTTGCAAAATGGTGCTTATAAAACGCTTTCACGACTTTTTGCTGATATTCATGAAAACGCGCTTCCAACATGGCTAAGTTGCTGCCTTTAGGCGCTTTGCTTTCCGATTCAAATCGACAAGGAAAGAACTGCAACACCGGTGCACCAGCAAGCTCCCCTGGTAACACAAATCGTCCTGGCTGAACCCAGTGCAGCCCAGCATCTTTACAAGCATGGAGATAATCCGTGTAAGCGTGAGCCACTTTCTCTAGCTGTTTTTCGTCTGCATCCGCATTGAGCTCAATCTGTTCGAGTTCAGCTAGCCATGCTTGAGCTAACTCTTTGCGTTTGCCGTTCAGCGCGTCAAACTGCGTTTGAGACCAACTCGAAAAATTCATATCGAGCAAAGGCAAGTCCAATAGCCATTCCCCCGGATAGTCGATGATGTCAACATTGAGAACCGCCGTTTTACTGAGCAGCTTCTTGGTCGTTTTCTTTGGTTTGTATTTTAAAGCTAGGCGAATTTCGCTCACATCACGCGTTGGCACAGGCCATTGTGGTGGGTTCGCATGAATCTGGCTCATCGCCTCGTCGTAAGCAAAGCGAGGCACCATCATATTAGTTTGAGGTTCACGCTTTGCACCAATAAGACGTTTGTCTCTCGCGGCGGTCAATAAAGGTAGATTGTCGTGAGTGGCGGTGTGAAGCAACTGATTAACCAAAGACGTGATAAAGGCCGTTTTACCCGCTCGGGATAACCCAGTTACCGCAATTCTTACATTAGAATCCATACCACGGCTGATAAAGTCGTTCACTTCTTGCTTTATTCTTTTCATAGTTTTTATTTATCTCACCAGTTTTTATACCCAACGCTTCAATAGAAGTAACTTGAGTATCACGAGTCTAAGTTTACCAACCTTAATCAAAGATGAACAAAATCTGCAATCTAGTGCTGACCTCGATAAGTGTAAAATATTGCTGCCTATAAACGGAAAAGCCTCTGAATCACTTCAGAGGCTTATATATTCTAACTAGAGGCTTAATGTTCTAATCTTCTTCAATCAGCTTGTAGATAACAAAGAGTGCGATTTCAAGAACAAACCAAAGCACACAAGTGATGGTGACGTATTTTTCATCAAAAATACTGATACCGTGAAGAATCAAGTCGTAGCCAACAAAGCCACCAACCACTACAGCAAGAATAATTTGTAGAATCTGAATAAAACGAGGCATGCCGTCTCCTAATTATTGTTCGCATAACGTTTGATTGCTATGCCCTAAGGTTTATATCTACATTATATAGACAAAAAGTGCAGTTTTCGCTGCACTTTTGTCAAATGTTTGCTAGGTAAATCAGCACCTTGTCACATTCTCTCTACTGAGACAATGTAAGATTGCCTTTTGCCTTACGCTTCCATCTCTTGAATTTTCACTTTCCAAGTGTCTGGACCGATTTGGTGCGCGTTAACACCATTTGAGTCGACAGCCACTGTTACTGGCATATCTTCAACTTCAAATTCGTAAATCGCTTCCATACCTAAATCTTCAAATGCAACAACGCGAGCTTTCTTGATCGCTTTCGCCACCAAGTACGCAGCGCCACCGACAGCCATTAGGTAAACCGCTTTGTGATTCTTAATAGATTCAACCGTTGCAGGGCCACGCTCAGCTTTGCCGATCATGCCCATGATACCGGTTTTTTCTAGCATCATATCGGTGAATTTATCCATACGCGTTGATGTTGTTGGGCCAGCAGGACCGACGACTTCATCACCAACTGCATCGACAGGGCCTACGTAGTAAATGAACTTACCGTTTAGATCTACGCCTTCTGGTAGACCTTCACCGTTATCTAGCATGCCTTGAATACGTTTATGCGCCGCATCACGACCAGTCAGAATTTTACCTGATAGAAGAACGGTTTCGCCTGTCTTCCACTCTTGTACTTCTTCTTTAGTGATCGTGTCTAAGTTTACGCGACGCGTATTTTCGCCCGCTTCCCAAGTAATGTCTGGCCAATCTTCTAGTTTAGGTGGCGTTAGCTCTGCTGGGCCGCTGCCATCAAGCGTGAAGTGTACGTGACGAGTCGCCGCACAGTTCGGGATCAAACAAACAGGCTTAGAAGCCGCGTGCGTTGGCGCCGTTTTGATCTTAACGTCGACAACAGTCGTCAAACCGCCAAGGCCTTGCGCGCCGATACCAAGTTTGTTCACGCGATTGAAGATATCAAGACGAAGCTCTTCTTCTGCGTTTTGTGGACCACGGTCGATAAGCTCTTGAATATCGATGTGTTCCATTAGAGATTCTTTTGCCAATACCGCTGCTTTTTCAGCCGTACCGCCAATACCAATGCCAAGCATGCCTGGTGGACACCAGCCCGCGCCCATTGTTGGTAGCGTTTTCTCTACCCACTCAGCAATATCGTCAGATGGGTTTAGCATCACCATCTTAGTTTTGTTTTCACTACCGCCGCCCTTCGCTGCGATCTGAATTTCAACTTTATCGCCCGGTACCATGTTGATGTGTACGACAGCAGGCGTGTTGTCTTTGGTATTAATACGTTTACCGGCAGGATCCATAAGTACTGACGCACGCAACGGGTTATCTGGGTTCGTATACGCTTGTCGGACACCTTCATCTACCATCTGCTGAACCGTCATGTCGGTTGAGTCCCATTGCACGCCCATACCGATGTTGACGAAACACGTCACGATGCCAGTATCCTGACAAATTGGTCGGTGACCTTCTGCTGACATTCGGGAGTTAATTAGGATCTGAGCAATCGCGTCTTTCGCGGCTTGACTCTCTTCGCGGTGATAGGCTTTTTCAAGAGCTTGAACAAAGTCTAGCGGGTGGTAGTAAGAAATATACTGTAGCGCATCAGCGACACTGCTGATTACATCCTGCTTGCGTATTACCGTCATTACATGCCTCGTTATAGTTATGCTTCCATTATTGGCTTGGCTTCAATCGTGTTTGTTGAGCTTATTGCTCTTTTGAGCTTCGTTTTTTTATAAACAATTGTCGAACGGCTGATATCGACACACGAAACGCTGAAGTCGCCTACTTGTAAACCATCTCAAAACCCTATGAATAGAGGGAGTTTGGCTATACAGAGGAATATGATACTCTTGCTGCCCATGACATGCCATGCAGTGAACGATCTCTTTGTCACAAATTACACAAATGAACAACATGGACAATCAATTCATTGATTTTAAAGCGCTGGAATACGCACCAGAGTTTGCTCTTCACCTCTTTTCTCGCATTCAACACCAGCCTTGGGCGATGTTGCTGCGTTCTGCATCAAAAACGCATATCGATAGTCGCTTTGATGTGTTGGTTGCCAACCCAATTGCAACCTTAGAAACCATTGCCGACAGCACACAAATTGAAACGCCATCGAATGCCTATTCAACTCAAGATGACCCATTCACGCTGCTTCATCAGTTGCAAGAACAGTGGCTTCCTCACGTTGAGTTAAATAAAGAATTGGATTTACCTTTTGTCGGCGGAGCGCTCGGTTACTTCAGTTACGATTTAGGTCGACGCGTAGAAACAATGCCAGAACAGGCCGAAAAGGATCTCAACACGCCTGATATGGCGGTAGGTCTGTATGAATGGGCCGTCGTTGTTGACCACAAACTTAAAAAAGCATGCTTAGTCGGTCAGAACATCGAGCAAGCTTGGCAATGGTTAGACAAGCAAGAAGCGGAGCAAAGCATAGACTTCGCTCTGTCCGGCGATTGGCAGTCAAACATGACGAAAGAGAGCTACGCCACTCGCTTTGACAAGGTGCAAGAATACTTGTTGAGCGGTGACTGCTATCAGATCAATTTGGCGCAACGCTTTAACGCACCGTATCAAGGCAGCGAGTGGCAAGCGTATCTGAAATTGGAGTCCGCCAACCAAGCGCCATTCTCAGCGTTTATCCGTATGCCTGAGTCTTCGATTTTGAGTATCTCTCCAGAGCGATTTTTAGAACTCAAAGATCGCGTCATTGAAACGAAACCAATCAAAGGTACTCGCCCACGCAGCGAAGATCCAAAGCAAGATAACGCTAATGCCCATGACTTGCAGACAGCGGAAAAAGATCAGGCAGAAAACCTGATGATTGTCGATTTGCTGCGTAATGACATTGGTCGAGTTGCATCACCGGGTAGCGTTCACGTGCCAAAGCTGTTTGATATTGAAAGCTTCCCTGCCGTGCATCATTTGGTGAGCACCATTCGTGCGAATTTGGACGAGCAATATTCTCCTGCAGATTTGCTACGAGCCTGCTTCCCGGGCGGTTCAATTACGGGCGCACCTAAAGTTCGCGCAATGCAGATCATTGAAGAGTTAGAGCCACATCGACGCAGCGCGTATTGCGGCAGTATTGGCTACATTTCTCGCCATGGTCGTATGGATACCAGCATCACCATCCGTACTCTCGTCGCGGAAAATCACAAACTGTACGCTTGGGCTGGCGGCGGCGTCGTTGCAGATAGCGATTGTGCCTCTGAATATCAAGAAACGTTGGATAAGCTTTCAAAGATTTTGCCAGCGCTGCAATCGTAGGTTTCGGACGAAAACAAGTCAAAACGCCTCCAGTACGGAGGCGTTTTTGTGAGCGTTGTTTGTATGCCCTTTAGCGGTTAGCCGTTAGCCGTTAGCCGTTAGCCAATAAGCATCCGTTTTTTAAGAGGCAGCGTCTACTGCTCAAGCCACTTACACATGATCTGCTCAATATCGGTTGCGGTGTACGGCTTAGTGAGGATGTCGTCCATGCCTGAGTCAATGCACTTTTGACGTTCTTCAATCGTTGTGCCTGCTGTTAAGGCGATGATAGGACGGTCGAAGCCTTTTTGTCGCAAGTGAGCCGTTGCTTCGTAGCCATCCATTTCCGGCATTCGACAATCCATAAATATCAATTCGTAATCTTTGTTTTTAACCGCTTCTAGCGCTTCCAAACCATTGGCTTTTAAATCAGGAGTAATGTCGAGCTTTTTCAGCATCTGCGTCACAATGACTTGGTTCATTCGGATATCATCCACTACCAATATCGAGCGCCCCGCTAAGTCGCTTCGTTCGACAACAGCCAACTCACCCGACGCTGCACCTTGAGCTTGCCCCTCTTTTAAAGGGATGGAGACTTTAAAGGTTGTACCTTTGCGCTCTTCACTTTCGAAACTGATCTCACCTTGCATTAAATCCACGAGGTTCTTACAAATCGCTAAGCCCAAACCTGAGCCTTCAAAACTGCGTTTTGCCGAGCGGTCAACTTGTACAAAAGGGTCAAACAACGAACTTTGCGCCGCTAACGGTATCCCAATCCCGGTATCTTCCACCTCAAAAAACGCAGTGCCGTTTACCCACTCGACTCGCAAGACCACGCCGCCCAAATGGGTAAATTTGATCGCGTTCCCAATCAAATTAACTAAAATTTGGGTGATTCGTTCTAAATCGCCAATCAGAAACTCCGGAATGCCTAACTTCTTATCGATAGAAAAATGAATGCGCTTCTCTGCCGCTTTCGCCGCAAATACGCCCGTAATGGCTTTTTCGAGATCATCCCACGCAAAAACCTTGTCGATAATTTCCATCATGCCAGCATTCATCTTGCTGAAATCGAGCAAGTCGTTGATGATGACGCGAAGTAAATCGCCCGACTGAATCAAATTACCGAGATATTGCCGCTGATCTTCTCCCAACTGAGTTTTGCTTAACAGCTCTGCGCTGCCGAGTACGCCATTAAGTGGCGTTCTTAACTCGTGATTAATCATTGCGACAAACTCTTTCGTCGCTTTTTCTGACTCTTCCGCTCGCTTTCTTAACTCGACTTCACGTTCAAGGCTGAGGTGACGGCTGATCACGCCGTGAACCAAATCAGAAACCAGTTCCATTTGTTTGGAGATAAAAGCTTGCTCAATTTGTTCCAGCGACACAGAAAATATCAGTTCGCCAACGACTCGCTCATCAATGATGATGGGTAAATGTAGCGCCTCATTCTGCCAATTGGGTGCTCGAGCGATAGGTTTGTCACTTTTTAGATCCAAATGCCCGAAATGATGACGACGTAAAGAAGTGAGTTGGACAGGATCAAGGTATAAATACGAAGCGGTAATAACGGAATTGGACGTCAGTTGCTCAAGAAAACTGGCAATCATTGTCTCGTCGAAAGTGCTGGAAAGGAATGTCCGTCCAAACCGAATAAGCGTGGCATCAATTTTTTCTTCAAACTCAAACTTGCGCAGATCGCTTTCCGATCGAAGCTCTAGCTTCTTTAACGCGACGCTCAATTTTTGCGTCGATTCGTAGAGCTCATAACTTTTTTGCTCTAAAAGCAGTTCTGCCGCCTTTCTTGAGGCGATTTCTCGTTTGAGTTTCCTTTCTAATGAGGAGTTACCCGTCATACTCTTCTTATTGTGCCTCCAGCCAAAATCGAACTTGGCTTCCGTCTTCGGTTTGGTTTTGGTGCGTAATACGAATGACCTGCCCAAAGTGCGCAGCACAGCCTTTGAGCAACCCCAAACAAACATGCGCCATACACCTTGCACTGTGGTAGTCGAACACCAGTTCTGACTGTGTTTCGCTGATAAAATCGAACTTAGGCGGATTGGCGTCTGGGTAAAGTTTTTTAACTTCTACATGAATAAAGCTTTCTACATGTCGAACAAATTGAAAAGTACTGTCGCACTGCTGCAAGCTTGCATGACTGGGAATGGAGCGTAGCAGGTTCAAAAATACGCTTTCACCAAACACTTCTTGTAACTGCTCTGGGGGAATATTAGAAACTTTGCTGAGATTGACGATCAGTTTGACTAAGTCTCGGTGGTCATAACTACCGACAGAGGTATATACCCCTTCGTCATCGGAAAGTTCGAGCACTTGGTCAAGCACTTCAAGTCCAAATTTGCTTTCCACTAACTCCATGAACTCGGTAAAGATTATCCCTTTCATTGGCAAACACCAACCTCATTGCAACGCCTTAAAAATAAGAATGGTGTATAACCCTATAAGTTTCAAATCAATATGCTTCGGCAGAATGAGACACAAAGCACAAAGCAAAAGGTTGCCTAGATGTGAAGCGATTTTCCTTTAACATTTGAGCTTCCTGTTTTATCAACAATGAGGCGGAGCGCACTCACCACTCATTTTCTCACTCAAGCACGCTCGATTCCGGAGTTTAGGGTTATTATCTTGGGTGTATAATAATGAGTAGGCACGAAAATTAGGGGTTCGGTTTGGTTATCGACAAAACAAAATTGCTGCAAAACTTTCAATTTCATCTTCCGACGGGTTATCACAAGGAGTCTCTTACCCGCCTGAATTTTATGAAAGGTAAACCGCTTCGAGACGCCGCGGTGCTGATTGGTTTCGTAGATAGACCTGAAGGCCTACAAGTGATTTTGACCAAGCGAGCCGAACATCTTCGGCATCATCCAGGGCAAATCAGCTTTCCTGGCGGTAAGTTTGAACCCGAAGATATCCATCTGGTGAATACGGCGCTTCGTGAGACTAATGAAGAGGTCGGTATAGAAGATAAACACATTCATGTGTTCGGTCAGTTGCCAAAACTGCCAACGATTAGTCAATTTAATGTGACACCATTTTTGGCCTTTATTTCTCCAGATTACAAAACGCATATTGACCCAAATGAGGTCGAGTCGGTTTTTGAGGTACCAGCCAACCATATTTTGAACCCAAATAAGCTCTACAGCAGTAAGTTTGAGTTAAAAAGAAGCAGTCATCGTGTATTTGCTATCCCATATCGTCAACATTTCATCTGGGGCATGACGGCACAGATCATTGAGTCGATGCAAAAGCACATCATTTCCGGCTAAATCTCTCCTCTTTCATTCGATAATGATCATACGACCAATGCGATCATTATGTGCATCAATATTAATAAAACGTTACTTCATAAACATTCATTCACATTAGATTAATTTGCCATTTTCACCGCAAACGCTTGCGGTGAAATAAATTTATACAAATCGCCCTATTGATAAGTTTTTCTAATTTTACTCATTAGCAATAATCACGAGTAGCACATCATTTTCGTGATAAAAAGCAGGTTTTTGACATATCATTCAATAAGCACGAGCAATACATGATTTAGATCTAATTTTCCTAGTGTAAAATCTTGCAAAATTGCCCGCGACTTATTTCCTGTTCCCAAAATGAGTAACTCAAAAATGAATACAACTACTTCTGCGGTTTCTACCGCACAATCGTCTAGTAAGTTTACTTACAAAGACTTCACCTGGTGTCTGTCTCTGTTCGGCACGGCAGTAGGTGCAGGTGTACTTTTCCTTCCTATTAAAGCTGGTGCGGGTGGTTTTTGGCCATTAGTAATCCTAGCTCTAATCGCGGCACCAATGACTTGGTTCGCACACAAATCTCTAGCTCGCTTCGTTCTTTCAGCTAAGAACCCAGAAGCAGACATCACTGACACAGTAGAAGAACACTTCGGTAAAACTGGCGCAAACCTTATTACGTTCGCATACTTCTTCGCTATTTACCCAATCGTACTTATCTACGGTGTTGGTATCACAAACACGGTTGACTCTTTCCTAGTTAACCAAATGGGCATGGAATCGATTCCTCGCTGGCTACTTTCTGGTGCGCTTATCGCAGCAATGACAGCAGGCGTAGTATTCGGTAAAGAACTGATGCTGAAAGCAACTTCAGCAATGGTTTACCCTCTAGTGTTCATCCTATTGGCGTTGTCTTTCTACCTAATCCCTGAGTGGAACACGTCTATGATTGAAGTGGCTCCAGACTGGGCTGCAATGCCAACTATCGTTTGGTTAGCAATTCCTATCATCGTATTCTCATTCAACCACAGCCCAATCATTTCTCAGTTCTCTAAAGAGCAACGCATGCAATACGGCGACGAAGCTTACAAGAAAACAGACATGATCACTGGCGGTGCAGCGATGATGCTAATGGGCTTTGTTATGTTCTTCGTATTCTCTGTAGTACTTTCTCTATCTCCAGAGCAACTAGCATCTGCGAAAGAACAAAACATCTCTGTACTTTCTTACCTAGCGAACATCCACGAATCTCCACTGATCTCTTACATGGGTCCATTGGTTGCATTCGCGGCGATCACTTCTAGCTACTTCGGTCACTTCCTAGGTGCACACGAAGGTCTAGTAGGTCTAATCAAATCTCGCTCACAATCTCCAGTAAGCAAGATCGAAAAAGGTTCTCTACTGTTCATCGTTATCACTACTTGGATTGTGGCTATCGTTAACCCAAGCATCCTAGGCATGATCGAAACAATGGGCGCGCCAATGATTGCGGCAATCCTATTCTTGATGCCGGTATTCGCGATGCAAAAAGTTCCAGCAATGGCGAAGTACAAAACTTCAGCACCTGTGCAAATTTTCACAGCAATCTGTGGTCTTGCAGCAATTACTTCTGTAATCTACGGCGCTCTTTAATCATCCCTGTTTTTTAACAGAATGATTAATCCAAAAATATAACGATAAAATTAAGCCTCCCAACTCCCCTTGGGAGGCTTTCTTCTGAGGTAATCGATATGATTAGTGTTTTTGATATCTATAAAATCGGTGTTGGTCCTTCAAGCTCACACACTGTAGGCCCAATGAAAGCGGGTAAAGAGTTTATTGATGATCTTCGTGCAATGGGAAAACTGCGCGACATCACTAAAATCACCGTTGACGTTTATGGATCACTATCACTGACAGGGAAAGGTCACCACACAGATATTGCTATCATCATGGGTCTTGCGGGCAACTCCCCTGAGAAAGTTGATATCGATTCTATTCCGGGCTTCATCGCTCGCGTAGAAGAAACTGAGCGCCTTCCTGTTGGCATGCACTGTCATACAGTATCGTTCCCACGTGAAGGTGGAATGAACTTCCACAAAACGAACCTTGAGCTACACGAAAACGGCATGCAAATCCACGCTTGGATTGATGACGAAAAAGTGTACTCAAAAACTTACTACTCTATCGGTGGTGGCTTCATCGTTGATGAAGAGAACTTCGGTAAAGAAGCTGAGAACCCAATCAAGGTTCCTTACGAGTTCACAACAGCTGAAGAGCTGGTTAACCAGTGTAAAGAAAGCGGTCTTTCTATCAGCGCGCTAGTGATGAAGAACGAACAAGCACTTCACTCAGACGAAGAAACTCGTACTTACTTCGCGAACATCTGGCGCACGATGCGCGAATGTATGGATCGCGGTATGAACGAAGAAGGCATTCTGCCTGGTCCACTACGTGTACCTCGTCGTGCTGCAGCACTTCGTCAGCAACTGCTTACTTCTGAGAAAACAACGAACGACCCAATGTCTGTTGTTGACTGGGTAAACATGTTCGCTTTCGCAGTAAACGAAGAGAATGCAGCCGGTGGCCGTGTTGTTACCGCACCGACTAACGGCGCTTGTGGCATCATCCCAGCTGTATTGGCTTACTACGATAAGTTCATCCAAACTGTGACTGAAAAAGATTACATCCGTTACTTTGCCGCTTCTGGCGCAATCGGTGGTCTTTACAAGCGCAACGCGTCAATCTCTGGTGCAGAGGTTGGCTGTCAGGGTGAAGTTGGCGTGGCATGTTCTATGGCGGCGGCTGGCCTTGCGGAGCTTATGGGTGGTAGCCCAGAGCAAGTATGTATGGCAGCAGAAATCGCGATGGAGCACAACCTAGGTCTAACTTGTGACCCAGTTGCAGGTCAGGTTCAAGTTCCATGTATCGAGCGTAACGGTATCGCAGCTGTAAAAGCGATCAACTCAACTCGTATGGCACTACGTCGTTCTTCTGCTCCTACTGTATCTCTAGATAAAGTTATCGAAACAATGCTAGAGACTGGTAAAGACATGAACGCGAAATACCGCGAAACTTCTCAAGGCGGTCTAGCGATCAAAGTGATTTGCTAATCGTCTCGTTATAAAAAAGATATCGATAAGCCCGAGTGAATACTCGGGCTTTTTTTATCTAAAATACGATGAGGTACGCACATGCAGACGTATTTGAAGCATCACCCGTCATTGCCTTATTCCTGCCGATATTTCTGTTTGTCCCGGCTAAAAACCAGTCAGAGCCTACTCTCGCTGTAGCTCATAAAAAAAACTAAAACTGTTACTATATCCAAATGTTTAGGATATCCCCGTACAAAATCACACCCTTCACTTCTCATTATTGATAACGTAGCCAAAATTTAAATTGGAGCTTATCAACACATGATTAGGTTTGAACTTGGAAACCAAATCTGCGTTTGCTTGTCCGAAAACGACATTTCTTTAGAGATCAACAACACACTCCACCACGCCATCCCTGTTAGTTCAAATGAGTATGCCATTCTTTCAACTATTGCTACTTACGGCAGTTTAAATGCGCCGATCAGTCAGCGCGTTATTGAGAGAAAAATCACTCAACACTACAAGATGGCTTTGCCAGAAAATGGATTTAAAAACGCGGTGGCAGCATTGAGAAAGAAGTTTCGCAAGCTCACGGAAGATCACGTTTCTCCCACGAGAAACATCATAGAAAACATTCACAGGACGGGATATTTCATCCCTTTTACCATGCTACATACTCACCAAAGCGGCATCTATCAACAAAAGAGAATCAACCAACACACGAAAAACAGCGTCAGAAAAGCCTTTCGTATTTGCTTGCGGAATAAAAGGATATACACCGACATCGCTTGGGTGTTGCTGGTTACTACAGCTATCTTTTTCTTGGTCTGCTATTACGCCATCAACAGTATTGTGAAACACAACTATTTAGATAGCGCATTGGACATTGCCGACAGCCTGTCTCAGATGAGTTGCTATGCTGATGAAGACCAACTAAAAGGGTTGTTTGATAACGTAAAGCTCGTTGAATCCAGCATGATGTTGGATCGCTTTAATATCCGCTGCTTGGTCACGCCAGAGGCGGTGGTTCCCGTCAGCCAAAAAGCGTTCAACGAGTGGAGCGATAACAGCAATTACACGACTCAATCCTTCGACATCAACAACGCCACCATTTTAGTTCGTGTGAAAAACATCAACTTACAGAATAACGTGGAGAGCCACATCTCGCGCTTTTTCCTTTCCGGGATGAAGCTTTACACCAACACAGGTACGTCGTTCGAAATTGGCAACACCAACGGGCGATACTTTCACTATCAAATTAAAGATACAGGCTATAAAGAGGTGTATTACATCTCAGGACCTTTTAAGAGCATCATTTTGTTGAGCCTGTTCTTTTTAGTGA
Source organism: Vibrio sp. GLN_1 (assembly GCF_043106015.1). Lineage (NCBI taxonomy): Bacteria > Pseudomonadati > Pseudomonadota > Gammaproteobacteria > Vibrionales > Vibrionaceae > Vibrio > Vibrio sp. GLN_1. The sequence continues at coordinate 567,023 of NZ_JBICMD010000035.1, read as the reverse complement.
TACTAAGGCATCGGTCGCTACAAGCGTTCATCACGTATCTGTTTGCTATTCGAGAATTTCATATCAAGCTCGAACCGATCTACAACACCTCAACGCAGCAAAATATTCACTACGAAGCCCTTTCTCGATTCAAAGTGAAGAACACCCAAAGGTTCATCGAAACACTCATCAGCAATGGACTGCTTTTGATCCACACGATCTTGGTGATCCGAGCAATTTACGCCAAACAGCCGACTTTGTTGGTACCCATCAGCATCAATGTGTGCCCTTCTCTTCTACGAGGTAGAAACTTCTCAACTCTTTATCAAGAACTCGCGAGCAGAGACTGCCGTTTACTGACCATCGAAATCACGGAGAACGCGTCCATGTACTACACCTCCGAGATCTACGACAACGTCGCGAAACTAAAATTACTGAACTGCAAAATCAGCATTGATGACTTTGGTACTGGCAACAACAACGTGTCACTTATCAGCAAAATCAATCCAGATTATTTGAAAATAGATCGGGAGTTTGTGATTGGTTTAAAGTCGGATGATAAGAAAGTGGAAACGCTGCGTCAGTTGATTGCGATGGGAAACACTTACCGCTGCACAGTCATCGTCGAAGGCGTCGAAACCGCAGATAGTGCTCACTTACTCACAACGTTAGGAGCCTACATTCATCAAGGTTACTTCTATCCTCTGCATTTCTAGCTTTTCTTAATGCCGCGAGTTACTTAAACTAGCTGATACCCAAATGACTTCATAATTCATTCGCGCAAAGTGTGCGAAGTGATTTGGGTATCACTAGCGTCTATAACTGGATGAAAGTTAAAGACGTTCGTACATTTTTGTTAGGTGGTGAGACCATCCACCACCCACTCGTGATTGAAACCATGATTGCTATTAAACCAACCAAACTGAAAGATTTTTCGAGTTTGATGCAATTGGACGTGCAGGAAGAGCAAATAGGATTTGCCAAGCCGTTTGAACAGGCTTACCAAAAGCGAAACAAGTCAGAAGTATTTTTTACTATTTATTCGGACTACCTAACCGTTGGCTATCTGATCATCGATAAAGGGTTTGCTCAGCATGCTCCTTTTGCAATGCGGCATGAGTTGGGCCTTAATTATTTGATGATTGATCGCCGCTTTCAACGCCAAGGTATTGGTGCAGAGGCGCTGAAAAAACTGTTTGTGTACGCCTACACCATCGACCCAGAGAGCACCTCGCTTTGCGTGACGGTGCCAAATAGCCATCAAGGCGCACTCGACTTTTTCTTGGCTTGTGGCTTTACCAACACAGAAAAAGCCATTTATGGCGAGCAAGAAAAAGAATGGTTGATGCGTCACCCGCTTGGTTAAACGCTCAATAACCAAACACTAGATAAAACAAAGGCAAGCGATAGGCTTGCCTTTGTTATTGAACATGGGATTACTACGAAGGTTATTCACCCTTGTAGATACAACCTGCTGTACAAGTTTCTTTGATCTCTACTTTGCTTAGTAGCGGTAGGTTTGGTTTTAGCTGTTGCCAAATCCATTTTGCTAACACTTCGCTGGTCGGGTTTTCCAGACCTTCGATGTCGTTTAGGTAGTAGTGGTCTAAGCGATTGTAAATTGGTTTAAATGCAGCTTTTATCTCTGCAAAATCCACAACCCAACCTGTATGTGGATCAACTTCACCTTCTACATAAAGACGAACAAGGAAAGAGTGTCCGTGCAAACGACCACACTTGTGACCTTCTGGTACGTGTGGCAAATGGTGTGCCGCTTCGAACATAAACTCTTTGTACAATTCTGTTTTCATCTTGATTCTCAGGCTTTAAAAAAGACAGGCAATACTAAGGAATTCGCTGCCAAGAGACAAGCGTTACCCCATACAGGCGTAGCAAAAACTGCCGCTTATTCCTGACCTCTTTGCCATCACGCACACCAAAGCGTCGCATTTTTGTCATACGCCAAACATTTGATTACACAGTACTCACATCACAATTACATATCCCCAACATGTGTAGGGTCACAATCATTCATTTCGCTCATCGCGCAACCTATGCGAGAAGACTAATATTGTGCAGTTCGTTCCAATTACACTTATAAAAATATGCGCTCAACTATTACCTTTAAGCTCCTGCTTGCGTTAATTGTCGTTTTTAGCTGTGTTCTCGCCGCGTCGACGGCATACCAACACTATCAACAAAAAACGCTGATAAATGATGTTCTTAGTGAACAACTGCACGACAAAGCCAGCAACTACTTCGATAGTCTGAACATGATGATGCTCACTGGCACCATGTCTCAAAAGGAAACGCTGCGACAAAAAGCACTCGCTCAAGAAGGTATTGAGCAAGTTCGAGTGCTACGTGCCGATGCCGTTACAAAACTGTACGGTGCAGGGCAATCCAATCAGCAACCTATTGATGAGATTGATCAGCGTGCACTAGCGGGCGAGCTAGTGATAGAACCAATTACTGCAGACTGGGGCAAAGGCATTGTTGTGGCGCTGCCAATGAAATCGAGCCAAAACTATCGCGGCACCAATTGTGTTTCTTGCCATGTCGCGCCAGAAGGTGAAGTATTGGGCGCGATTCGCTTGGAATACAACATGAACCACGTGAGTTCGATGATCAATAAACAAGCGATGTACGCGATGGGCATCATGTCTGCCATTGCGTTGGTTGGTTTTCTCATCACCATGGGCTTGATTCGTAAGATCATCGTGCGACCAATTCAAAAAACCTCGCACTTTATGTCGAACGTTAGTGCCAGCAAAGATCTCTCCCAGAGACTTGTCCATAAACAAAATGACGAAGTTGGCCAGCTTTCCCAGTCTATTAATTCCTTTATGGATACCGTTTCGGAAAGTCTTGAGCGCGTGCAAGACACCTCCCACTCGTTAGCAGGGTCTGCAGGTCGTCTCACCGACGTTGCTCAATCCACTGATGAAGCAGCAAACAATCAGCAATTAGAAACCAATGAAGTGCAAAACAACATTATTGATATGTTGCAGCAGCAAGTCGTGGTAGAAGAGGCAACAATCAACGCAACGACGTTGGTAAACCACACCGTTGACGTAGCCACAAACAGCGCCAGCCAAGCGCACAATGTCAGCGAAGACATCAAGAACTTAGTCAGCGACATTGAACAAGTGCGTGAGAAGATTACGTCTCTGAATCAGAGAACCGAAGAAGTTTCCTCAATACTCGGTGTAATTAAAGGCATCGCCGAACAAACTAACCTACTCGCTCTAAACGCAGCAATCGAAGCGGCACGCGCCGGAGAGCAAGGTCGTGGCTTTGCGGTCGTTGCCGATGAAGTGAGAAATCTGGCTTCACGTACCGCCGAAGCCACCAGCAACATTGAAAGCATCATTTCCCAATTTCAGCAAGGCAGCGAAGAGTCTCTGTCGTCGGTCGATCATGTTTGTCAATTTGCTCATCAACGTTCACTGGATGTCGAAGCGCTGTCTGAAACCATGCACAATGTCGTAGATGAGATGCATCAAGTGCTGAAACACGCAGAAAACATCCAACTGCAAACTCAAACCACCTCGGATGTCAGCAAGCACATTCAATCGAAAATCGACGTGATTACTTTGCACGCGAACGACACGTCTCAATCTGCCTCTCATACACGGGATATCAGTGTCGATTTGGAAGAACTTTCTGACCGTTTAGAGCAATTACTTAACCAATTCACCCTTTCTGAGCAACAAAGGGCGAATAAATAGGAAATTTCTCGCGTCCAAATTGAATATAAAGGTTGAAGCTGACGAATTGACGGGTAATATGTCCCATTGAATCTGTAAAATTCTATCCAACTCAATGCTTCGCTTGTTTTTTAAACAAAAATGTTTTGAGACAAGCACTTTGATAAGCGTTGAGTTGAATTTTTACCTCAATGGAGAATATTTAAAACATGACTTACGCGCCTGTATCAGACGTACTAAGCGGTAAGCTAGCAGTAGACAGTGAAGTAACTGTTCGCGGCTGGATCCGTTCACGTCGTGATTCCAAAGCTGGAATCTCTTTCCTTGCCATATATGACGGCTCTTGTTTCGACCCGATTCAGGCCGTGGTCCCTAATAATCTTAATAATTACGACAATGAAGTGCTTAAGCTAACGACTGGCTGCTCTGTTGAAGTAACTGGTAAGATTGTTGAGTCTCCTGCGCAAGGTCAGGACTTCGAACTGGCTGCAACTGACGTTAAAGTTGTAGGTTGGGTTGAAGATGCCGAAACTTACCCAATGGCAAAAACTCGTCACTCTATCGAGTACCTACGTGAAGTTGCGCACCTACGTCCGCGCACTAACGTAATCGGTGCGGTAGCACGTGTACGTAACTGCCTATCTCAAGCAATTCACCGTTTCTACCACGAGCAAGGCTACTTTTGGGTCTCTGCGCCACTAATCACGGCTTCTGATGCAGAAGGTGCTGGTGAAATGTTCCGCGTTTCTACGCTAGACATGGAAAACCTACCTCGCACAGACGCTGGCAAAGTGGACTACAACGAAGACTTCTTCGGTAAAGAAACTTTCCTAACCGTATCTGGTCAGCTAAACGCGGAAGCTTATGCTTGTGCACTAAGCAAGGTTTACACTTTCGGTCCTACTTTCCGTGCTGAAAACTCAAACACAAGCCGCCACCTAGCAGAATTCTGGATGGTTGAGCCTGAAGTTGCGTTCGCAGAACTAGACGATGTAGCGAAACTGGCTGAAGACATGCTTAAGTACGTGTTCAAAGCAGTACTTGAAGAGCGTCGCGATGACCTTGAGTTCTTCGCTCAGCGTATCGACAAGCAAGCGATCACTCGTCTAGAGCAATTCGTTTCTTCTGACTTTGCACAAGTTGACTACACTGACGCGATCCAAATCCTTCTGGACTCTGGTCGCGAGTTCGAATTCCCAGTTGAATGGGGTATCGATATGTCTTCTGAGCACGAGCGTTTCCTAGCTGAAGAGCACTTTAAAGCGCCAGTAATCGTGAAGAACTACCCGAAAGACATCAAAGCGTTCTACATGCGTATGAACGACGATGGCAAGACTGTAGCTGCGATGGACGTTCTAGCACCTGGCATCGGTGAAATCATCGGTGGTTCTCAGCGTGAAGAGCGTCTAGACGTTCTAGATGCACGTATGCGTGAAATGGGCATCGACCCTGAACACATGAGCTGGTACCGTGACCTACGTCGTTACGGCACAGTGCCACACGCTGGCTTTGGTCTGGGCTTTGAGCGTCTAGTCTCTTACGTAACAGGCATGGGCAACGTTCGTGATGTGATCCCATTCCCACGTACACCTCGCTCTGCGAACTTCTAATCACTTTTTAGTGACTCAGAATTAAAAAGACCTCCCAAGTGGAGGTCTTTTATTTTGTACGAATAATTTTCTCGTAATCTGCGTGTACAATTTAGCTGTTGCTTTCGTCTTCATCCTTATCTGCTCGCGCGGCGTATTTCAATCCAACAACACACAAACCAAACATGACGAATGGAATCACAGCGGCGGTGTATTCCGTCCAAACCATATGAGAAAAAGACTTTGCCAATATCAGGTGCGCAAACACCAACAAAAATGCGCTAAAGATAGCAACACCCATTAGCCTAAGTTCATGCTTTACCAACTGCTTTTTCATTATTGCTCCTAACCTAAAATGGTTGTCTGCTAATGATTGAAACACAGCTTCGGATTCGTTCACTGATACAGTTTGAGCAAAAAATAGGTAAACAGTTGGCTAGTGAAGTAATTCTCCGATCTTCTTCACGGCTTCTTCTAGTTCATCGTTGCAGGGTAACGAAGTATTAAGCCTTAGGCAGTTCTCATAATCTGGGCCGACAGAAAACAACTTACCGAATGCAACGGTGATGTTGTCTTCCAATAACTTCTGATAAATCGATTTTCCGCATTTTGATTCCGGCAGTTCAACCCATAAAAAATAGCCGCCTTCTGGCTGTGTGTAATGAATCGATTTAGGAAAGTACTTATCGATCAGTTCAATGAACGTGGATTGTCGCTGCTCAAGATTCTTTCGAAGTTTTCTAAGGTGATTATCATAGCTGTCATTTTGCAAATAATGCGCGATACCTTGTTGGATAGGCGCACTACCTGACAAAGTCGAGATAAGTTGCAGTTTTTGCAGATGTTCATTAAAGCGCTTGTTGACCACCCACCCCAGCCGATAACCCGGGCAAAGACTTTTTGAAAATGATCCGCAATGCAACACGCGATCTTGGGTATCAAAAGTTTTAAGCGAACTTGGTTTCTTATTAGAAAAATAGAGCTCTGAATACACATCGTCTTCAATCAAATACACATCGTGTTTATCAGCAAGCTCGACGATGCGCTGCTTCTGCTCATCATTTAATGATGTTCCGGTTGGGTTGTGAAAGTTCGTCATCAACCAACACGCGCGAACATCATGGTCAGTAAAAGCCGCTTCAATTTGTTGCAATGAGTGCCCGGTGCGCGGGTCTACTGAGATTTCTATCGCCTTTAAGCCCAAACGTTCTATCGCTTGAAGCGCTCCGTAAAATGTTGGCGATTCAACCACGATAGTATCTCCCGGTTGTGTCACGGCCTGAAGGCTCAAATTCAACGCTTCTAACGCCCCTGAAGTAATGACAATGTCATCATGGGTTAACACCATACCTTGTTGAATGTAACGTTGAGCAATCAAACGACGCAGTGATTCAGAGCCTGGCGGTAAGTTATCCAATAACGTCTCTGGCCCCATCTTCCTACCAGAGCTGGCCAGATTTCGGTTCAGCGCATCCAATGGAAACAACGCAGGATCTGGAAAGGCAGATCCGAACTTCATCGCATCCGGTGACGCTTGATTTTTGAGGTAGTCGTAAAGCTCATCATTGATGTTAGAGCGATAAACAGAGGTCGCAGGAGGGCTCGGTTCCAAACGGTCCAGCTCTGCGGTAACAAAGTAGCCAGACTGAGGTTTTGCCGCGACCCAGCCTTGCGCTTCGAGCAACTGATAAGCTTGTAACACCGTTCCGGCGCTGACGGAATGATTTCGGCTGGTGACACGCACTGACGGCAGCTTTTCTCCTGCTCTCCATGTGTTTTGCTGAATCTGCGTTTTGAACAGTTCAGCCAGTTGGCGGTATCGGTTCATGTTTCCCTCATTTATCACGACCGAGCGAACCTTAGCATACTTCGCGCCCGTATTCTGATAACGCGACTATCAATCTCGAAACGTAATTAATCAATCTTAGTGATATCAATTCGCGATACGAAGTGAGAATTTATGTTCCATACTTTCAAAGGTATGACTTTTATTTCGGGAGAAAATGATGAAAGTATTTACTATGGATGACCTCTCATACCGAGGTGCTCATAAAGGCGTACACAGTTGGGATCACCCAGCCAGCACAACGCCTTACTACTGGCACCCTGACTGGTTACATATTGCAGAAGACGCGCTAGGTGTGCACAAAACAGCGGATCTAGTCGTTCCAGAAGGCGAGACACCAACAGAAGAGCACGCAAAAGAGGCGATTGTTAAGCACATTAATGGTGAATAGCCAGAAGCGAACCTTCTGTTATGCAAGGTTGAGAGCCTTTTGGAACAAAACATGTCTGAATGAGAACTGTGCATCATCGTGAGCAATCTATCGACAGGATAAATAGATTGCTATCACATTAATTTTCATGCCATCTGTTACATTTAGAGGCTAATGGTGATGCACACCTCAACTCATAGACTATGAGAGACGATTATAATGACGAAATACAACGAGAATGACATCAAATATAAAGGCGAGACCAATGGCGTACATACGTGGAGTGTGCCATCAGGACAGCCTTACTACTGGCATCCAGATTGGCTACACGTTGCCGAAGATGCGACAGGGTCACACCCAAAAGAAAAACTAGATGTTCAAGCTGGTGACACCCCAACGCAAAAGCATGCGCTTAAAGCAATCCTAAAACACATGAACGATTGGGCGACAGATAAGTTGTCTTCAAATCCTGACATCGAAACCAATGCGGTAGAGTCAGAAATTGAGCTAAAGAAATAGACCTCAACGTTCGATGTAAATTGAATATGCAAGCGCCCCTCGCCGTAGGGGCGTTTCTTTTCCTTCCCTACTTTTTCCTTCGCAACAGGCTCTGCTTACCTCGCAGGATTCACGTTTTAAACCGCCTAAAATCGCTCCTCAGTAGCCATCAGATTCATGAATTGTTCGATTGAATAAATTAGCACCGAATTGCTACAAAACTCCCCTTTACATCCGGATTTAACCAAGGTTTTCATAGCAAAAGCATCGGTTATGTTAGCATCCTGTTTCAAATCGAAATTTTTTTACGTTTTCTTATCAGTAAGTGTTGTAACGAATATTGCTGAAAGGTATAAATACGAGCAGACCCCTTCGATTAACATGGATGAAGATTATGTTTGAAAAAGTAGTTGCCGCTCCGGCCGACCCTATCCTTGGCCTTACTGAAGAATTTAAAAAAGATCCTCGCGCTGAAAAGATTAACCTTGGCGTTGGTATTTACAAAAACGAACAAGGCGAAACACCTGTTCTTGCTACCGTAAAGAAAGCCGAAGCAGCACTGATTGAAACGGAAAAAACCAAATCATACCTAACCATCGAAGGGACTGCTGAGTACGGTCTGGCGGTACAAAAACTACTTTTCGGTGCAGACGCTGAAATCGTAGCGGAAAAACGCGCGAAAACAGCTCAAGCGCCTGGTGGTACAGGTGCATTACGCGTGGCGGGTGAATTCATCAAACGCCAACTTGGTGACGTAAAAATCTGGATCAGCAACCCAACTTGGGCAAACCACAACGGCGTGTTTACCGCTGCAGGTCTAGAAACGGCTCAATACACTTACTACAACGCAGAAACTAAAGACAAAGACTTCGATGCAATGCTAAACGATCTTCAAGCTGCATCTGAAGGTGACATCGTTCTTCTACACGGCTGCTGCCACAACCCAACCGGCATCGATCCAACTGCTGAAGAATGGGAAACACTAGCGAAGCTGATTGCTGAGAAGAAACTGCTTCCTCTGTTCGACTTTGCATACCAAGGCTTTGCCAAGGGTGTAGAAGAAGACGCAGCTGGCCTACGTACTTTCGCGAAATACAACAAAGAAATTCTCGTTGCGAGCTCGTTCTCGAAAAACTTCGGCCTATACAATGAACGTGTAGGCGCATTCACGCTTGTCGCTGAATCTGAAGAAGTGGCAACAACAGCATTCTCTCAAGTAAAAGCGATCATCCGCTCTATCTACTCTAACCCACCAGCTCACGGCAGTGCTGTTGTTACTCATATTCTAAACAACGAAGAACTGCGTGCCGAATGGGAAGCGGAAGTACAAGAAATGCGTGACCGTATTCAAGAGATGCGCGAGCTGTTCGTAGCAACTCTGAAAGAAGAAGGTGTGGATGCAGATTTCAGCTTTATCGAACGTCAAAACGGCATGTTCTCGTTCTCTGGTCTATCTAAAGAGCAAGTTAATCGTCTGAAAGATGAGTTCGCAATTTACATCGTTGGTTCTGGCCGTATCAGCGTAGCTGGTATGACAAAATCAAACATGGGCCCGCTATGTAAAGGTATCGCAGCGGTTCTATAATCTGTCGAAAACAGACAAAATAAACGAAAAGGTCAGCGTATGCTGACCTTTTTTGTTGTTCTTAAATCTGTTGATTACGGTTGATGTTACTAAATGGGATTAAAATACGAACTTCAAACTTAAGCCGACTTCGTTGATGTAATCCGAACTTTCACCACTGTAATCTGTATCACGGTATTGGTAATACAAGCCCGTGCCAATCACATCATGCCATTGGTAATTGAAGCCGATTCTGTACTTATTCTCGTCAACCACATCACTTCGGTTGGCCTGAATCTGTGCTGACACCATCCATTGTTCATTCAAAAGATAGTTTGCACCAATGGTCACCGCTTGAAGAAACTCGGTGTCAGAGGAAATGGTGCTATCCGTTTTTTCATCCGTCGCTTTCGCTTTCAGCGCACCAAGCCCATAAGTACCATAAACGTCCAGTTGGTCGTTAATACCATAACGATAACCACCACCAAACAACAATCGATCCACACGTAGTGTTAGATCGTCAGGATGGAAAAACTGCGCTGAGTAATCAACATTAAGCAACCAATTATCGGTGATGAGATAATTGCCACCCAATCCCAGCGTGGTCGCATTCGAGTTGTCTAGCCAATCTTTATTGGTCGTACCCGACCCCACATCCAAATAAATGTGCTCATACCCAAATTTTGCAGCTTGTTCCGCTTCCGAAGCGATACTGATTGCGGGCAAAACTACAAGAGGCACAAGCAATAACTGTCTCACCATCTTACTTCCTTTCATGAGAGTCACCTAAAAACTTAACTACAATTGGCAATTTCCATATTAGCCGAATTAACAAAACCTTGTCGCGGGAGATGTCCGAATCTTATGACTCAGCACGAAAAAGCGTGATCCAATAAGATTCTGTCTTAAAACTGCGTTAAGATTACTTTATTATTTGCGAAACAAAAGGCACCCGAATGGATGCAGAACTTCTCGAGATATATAACTTTCTCGCCAAGTACCCCCCTTTCAACGAACTTCCAGAAGAAACTCTGACCAAAGTGACAGAAAGCGTTGAAATCTCTTACTACCGACAAGATACCCCAATCATTCACTTCGGTGACCATATTCAAGATCTCTTCGTGGTAAGAAGTGGCGTGGTGGAAGTTTATCGCCGCAAGGGTGAGCTTTATAACCGTCTCGATGAAGGCGACTTATTCGGTCAAATGGGGCTGCTTACCAACAACAAAGTTCGTTTCCCGGTAAAAGCTATTGAAGACACCCTACTCTACTGCATTCCGGTCGAGGTGTTTCAAGAGATCTACGACAACTTCGACTCTTTCGCCGATTTTGTTGAAGTAGAAAACAGCGCCCGCTTGCGCCAAACCATTTCAGAAAACAAAGACGCAAACGACTTAACCACCTCTAAAGTCAAGACCCTACTTACTGGCGATGCCCCGACCATAAACCGCGGCCAAACAATCCAACAAGCAGCGCAGTTAATGGCTCAGGACAACATTTCATCACTCTTGATTGTCGACCCCGATTTTGTCCGTGACGAAGATGATCCGCAATCGCCCGTTTTAGGCATCATTACTGACCGAGATTTATGTACTCGAGTGCTTGCAGAAGGCTTGTCTCCTCAAGATGATGTTTCAACGGTCATGACGACGGAAGTGATCTCTCTCGACCATAATGCTTACATCTATGAAGCCATGCTAACGATGTTACGCTACAACGTGCATCATCTGCCGGTGGTCAAAAATCAACTACCGATAGGCATCATCGAAACTACCGATATTGTTCGTTATGAATCGCAAAACTCACTGCTTCTTGTAAGCAGCATTTTTCAGCAGCAAAGCATCGAAGATTTAGCGACAGTCGCAGAAGAAGTCAAAAGCAGCTTCGTACGTCTGGTTAACGAAGACGCCAATTCACACATGGTTGGCAGCGCGATGTCAGTAATTGGCCGAAGTTTCAAACAGCGTTTGTTGGAGTTGGCCGAAGAAGAACTTGGTGCGCCTCCGATTCCTTATTGCTTCCTCGCATTAGGTTCAATGGGACGCGACGAACAGTTGCTGGTTACTGACCAAGACAACGCCATTATTCTGGACGAATCCTATCAAGAAGAGAAACATGGCAAGTACTTTGAAGATCTCGCCAAGTTTGTCAGTGACGGCCTTGACGCTTGTGGTTACAAATATTGTACCGGTGACATCATGGCCACAAACCCGATGTGGCGAATGACTCGATCCGAATGGGAAGATTGTTTCGCTGACTGGATTGACGATCCCAACCCGAAAGCGTTACTGAATGCATCAATATTTTTCGATTTAGATGGCGTGTATGGCCGCTTAAAATGGGCAGAACAGCTCACCAGCTTCATTGTGCGTCGAGCGCGTAAAAATAATCGCTTCTTAGCATGTTTGGCTCGAAATGCGCTAAACCGCACGCCGCCATTAGGCTTCTTCAAAGATTTTGTGATGGAAAAAGACGGCCAGCACAAAAACTCGATCAACCTAAAACGTCGTGGCACCGCGCCGCTGGTTGATCTGATTCGTGTGCATGCCTTGGCAGTGGGCTCTCGTGCACAAAACTCGTTTGAACGTCTCGACGATATTATTGACGCAGGCATCTTGCCAAAAGGTCGAGCACAGGATTTAAAAGACGCGTTAGAGTTCATCTCTATGGTACGAATTCGACATCAAGCGACCGATGTTGAGCTCGGAATTGAGCCAGATAACAACATCGAGCCAGAAAACCTCTCCGATTTTGAACGCCGTAATTTGAAAGATGCCTTCCAAATTCTCAGCAATGGGCAGAACTTCCTTAAGTTCCGTTATCAAGCAAATAAGAGCTTTAAGTGAGGTTTGGCATGATCAAAAAGCTATTTCAAAAGCCTGCGATTCAATGGCCAACCAAGTTTCAGCAAAAGTTGGAGCTCGTCAGTGATGAAAATCTTGTCGCCTTTTACGGCAGCGAATTACCAGCGCCCAATACCCCCATTTCAGAGGTTGAATTTGTCGCGTTGGATTTCGAAACGACGGGGCTCAATCCCGAAAAACACGACATTATTACTATCGGTTTAGTACCTTTCAATCTAAGACGTATTTTTCTGCGCGATGCTCGACATTGGAAAGTAAGGCCTCAGAAAAAGTTGGATGAAGATTCCGTTATCATCCACGGTATCACTCACAGCGAATTGATTGATGCGCCAGATCTGAGCGATATTTTGGGTGAGTTGCTGCCTTGCTTAAGCGGCAAAATCATCGTTGTGCATTACCGTCGAATCGAGAGAGAATTCTTGGATCAAGCGTTGAAAGCGCGCATAGGGGAAGGGATTGAATTTCCCGTGTTAGACACGCTACAAATCGAAGAGAACATCCAAAAGAGAAGCGCTGGCGGCATTTGGAATCGCCTGAAAGGAAAGAGACCAGAGTCTCTGCGTTTGGCGCAGTCTCGACGCCGCTATGGGTTACCAGACTACTCTCCACATCACGCGTTAACTGATGCGATTGCTACGGCCGAGTTGCTTCAGGCGCAGATGGCGCATCACTACAATGATGACCAACCAATCAGTGATTTTTGGTTGTAGATAGATTTTTTGTTGTAGCTATTTACCAACAATCATTCACCGAAAAACATGCATTAAAAAGGAGCCTATCGGCTCCTTTTGTTTTTTCGTCAAACTGAGGATTACAGTTTAAAACGTTTGATCTCTTGCTCAAGCTCGTGAGACAGCTCAGATAGGTGCGCTGCTTGCTCCGCTGCTGAGTGAGCTTCTACAGAAAGCTCGTTCGATACGTCGCGGATGCCTTCTGTGTTACGAGTGATTTCTGTTGTTACAGATGCTTGCTCTTCCGCCGCAGACGCAATTTGCGTTGCCATGTCGCTGATGCGCTCTACCGCACTGTGGATTTGCGTCAGGCTCGCTGCTGCAGAATTCGCGTCATCCACACTGGTATCAGCCAAACGACGACCATCTCCCATGATATCAACCGCTTTCTTGGTTGTACCTTGAAGCATTTCGATCGTTTCTTGGATTTCTTTCGTCGATGCGTGAGTACGTTGGCTCAATACGCGAACTTCGTCAGCAACAACCGCAAAACCACGACCTTGATCGCCTGCACGCGCCGCTTCGATCGCCGCGTTCAGTGCCAATAAGTTAGTTTGCTCTGCAATGTCTTGAATCGTTGATAGAATCGTGTTGATGCTATTACCGTGCGCTTCAAGTTCTTGGATAACATTTGTCGCGACTTGAACTTCTTGCGCCAGATTCTGGATAGAGCCTTGCGTTTGATTCACTTGGCTAGAACCGTGAGCACATGCTTGCACCGCTTCTTCAGAGCTATGCGCTGTGCTGTCTGCGTTACCCGCAATCTCTTGCGTTGCTGCTGCCATTTCATTAACCGCAGTCGCAACCATGTTGATTTCGTCTTGCTGGTAAGAAATACGCTGGCTACGTTCTTCTGCTTGTTGTGCTGTTGTACGTGCTTGCTCAGAAAGTGAGGCAGAAACTTGGCTTAGCTTGGTAACCATCGTGTGCATGTTACCCACAAAGCGGTTGAAGTTTTCAGCCAATTTGCCTACTTCATCGTCACTGCGAGGTTCTAGACGTTGAGTAAGGTCGCCCTCACCAGATGCAATTTCTTCCAACGCATCAGACACGCGGCCTAGGTCACGGAACAAGAAGCCAACCAACCAAGATACCGCAAGAATCACAACGATAGTGATCATCACAGCGGTGATCAGCAGGTCACGAAGCAGTACTGCATGGCCTGCTTCTTCTGTTGCGCGATCCATTTCAATCGCGAACATCCAATGCGTGCCAGGTACATTCTTGAAGTAGTAAAGCTTCTCTTGACCTTTCAGCATCGTGCTTTCAATCTTGCCTTCTGCTGCCGCACGCTCAATAGCCTCTTCTGAAAAGTCTTTTAGAAAACTGGTGATAGGCTTAAGCGTTAGGCTTTTATCTGGGTGAGCAAGGAACGTACCTTCGTTCATATCAATCAACATTGCGTGCGCATTTTCACCCGCATCAAGATTGATTACGTCATCGATCAGCTGATCGATAAGTACGTCAGCACCCACTACACCGATAAACTTGCCGTTTTTCATTACTGGTTCAGCAATGGTCACTAGCAATGCGTTAGTGATAGCGTCTTGGTATGCTTCTGTGATGATCTGCTTACCTGCTGCATTGGCATCTTTATACCAAGGGCGAGTACGCGGATCGTAGTCAGCACGGTTACGCTCTGGGTGAGAACGGTACATATCTCCGTTTGGTGTACCCAAGAAGATGTCGTCAAAGCCACCAGCTTTGCGTGCTTGCTGTAGGAAAGGAACAACGTCTTGCTCTGTCGAGTAGTCGTTGAATGCGCTTGCAATATCCTTACGGATATTAACCCAGTCCGAAATACCTTCTGACGCTGTGGTACTTAGACTTTGTGCTCGTGAATAGACACCTGAACGAGTCTGATCAAATAATTGACCAGCCGACAACCAAGTAAGTGCTGTTGCCATCACAACAACAGCAGAAAGGCTTGCGCCTATTAGCTTTTGTTTTAATGATATTTTCATAATTATAATTGAGTTGGGAGAACAGTTAAGGTGGGTGAATATTACACACTTTTTCACGACTATTCACTAATTTTTAAAAAACAAAATAGCGCATTAACTCTTTGTAAAATATGGACTTTTGCGTGTCATTTTTTTGTCTAGCGTCAGAAAAACCGCACAAAAAAAGCCAGCAGGGTGCTGGCTTCTTAATTACTTGTTATTTAAGCAAATTTATAAAATTGATCGATTATTGACGCTCTGTCTTCATCCCCATCAATAAACTTACACACATTGCTAGCAATATAAAGGTAAATGGCAGTGCTGTAGAAATGGCGCCCGCTTGTAACGCTTGTACCGCTTCTGAGCCACCAATCCAAAGCAATGCAACCGCAATCGCACCTTCCATAAATGCCCAGAAAACACGTTGCAATACAGGCGCATCGACTTTACCACCCGCCGTAATGCTGTCGATAACTAGCGAGCCAGAGTCTGAAGAGGTGATAAAGAATACCAATACCAGAACTACAGCAATGATTGACAATATGTTGCCAAATGGCAGCACATCAAACATTTGGAACATTGCCAGTGATACGTCGGTCAGACCGTTTGCGCCTAACTCGCCTACTTTGTTGACGACTTGATCAATCGCCAGACCACCAAATACCGACATCCAAACCACGGTGACTACCGTCGGAACAATCAGTACCGCTGTGATGAACTCACGTACTGTACGGCCGCGTGAAACGCGAGCGATGAACATACCAACAAATGGTGACCAAGAGATCCACCAAGCCCAGTAGAATACCGTCCAGCCTTGGAACCAAGCTTCGTCGGTACGACCAAACGGGTTACTCAATGGAATGATGTTTTCTACGTACGCCATTAACGTTGTTGGGATCGAGCCTAAACTCGCCGCCCAGCCAATCAAACCAACAAGGATAAGCAGCAAAAACGCTACAACCATGTTGATGTTACTGATCACTTTTACGCCGCCGTCGATACCGCGAACAACAGAAACCACTGCGAGCAGAGTAACCACAGTGATAACGACAATTTGCAAACCTAAACCAGGTTCAACACCAAATACATGGTGAATACCACTTGCCGCCTGCTGAGCGCCTAAACCAAGTGATGTCGCTAAACCAAATAGCGTGGCAAGTACTGCAAGAATATCAACGATATGGCCAGCCCAACCCCAAGCGCGATCGCCCAATAATGGGTAAAAGATCGAACGCATTGATAGAGGCAAACCTTTGTTGTAGGTGAAAAATGCAAGTGAAAGTGCCACAACGCCGTAAATTGCCCAAGGGTGAAGACCCCAGTGGAACATCGTCGCGCCTAGCGCCAAACGTGCGGCTTCTGGTGAGTTTGCTTCTACGCCAAGTGGCGTTTCGTACCAACCAGTGAAGTAAGCCACTGGTTCTGCCACACTCCAGAACATCAAACCAATACCCATACCGGCTGCGAACAACATCGCGAGCCAAGACATGAATGAATAATCAGCGACGGCATCTTTACCGCCTAAGCGTATTTTCCCGAGCGGCGACACAATCAACGCTAAGCAGAAAATAACGAAAATGTTACCAGCGATAATAAACAGCCAGTCGAATGAACCAATGATCTTCCACTTAAGCCCATCCAATGCCGTCTTCGCGGTATGAGCATCTAGAACTAATGCTGCGACAAGAAACAGTGCAATAAAGCCTGCACTAATACCAAAAACTGGGTTATGAACATCAAAGCCCCACTTTTGAACGTTGTCTTGACCTACCGTATAGTCGGTACTGTCAATACTGTACTTATCTATACCCTTTGTCATCGTTCCTCTCTATTTTTGTATTATTTTTTCCGTACCAAACAAAAAATCGTTCGAACACGATACGTTTTACATTCCGTGAAAGCGGAAGATCCTATCATTTGAGGCGTTTTTGTCTATCTTTTGCTGTTAAAAAATCCAATAACTTACTTTTCAGTCGGTAATTTGCATTACAAAAAGCGCAAATCCCCACACCATTAATTAGACCACAAACAATTATTGCTATAATAATTTTAGGTCTTTCTGTTTCAGTTGCACGAACGAATAAAAAGAAATCGCCAAAGACGAATAAATAGTTGAAAAATGTCGACCTAAATTTTGACTGCAGCCCTTTAAATAACAGCGCATTTGAGTTAGTGTCGCGTCGTTACATGTTCCCTACAGACTGGATGAAAAAATTGGAAAAGTACGAAGAAGTATTGGTCTCGATTCGTCAGATCATCCGCGCTATTGATTTACATTCTAAAAAGCTGAGCAAAGAGTCGGGATTGACCGCTCCGCAATTGATTTTGATGCGTGCTATCAATGAGTTAGATAACGTGACTATCAAACAGTTGTCTAACCACACCAATATGAGTCAAGCAACTGCGACCACGATTTTGGACAGATTAGAACGCAATCAGCTCGTTGAGCGTCGTCGTAGCGTTGAAGATAAACGTAAGGTACATGCGGTACTTACCGAGAAGGGTGAAGAAGCTCTGAGACAGGCGCCAACTCCGCTGCAAGAACACTTCATCAATCGATTCCAAAAATTGGAAGAGTGGGAACAAACATTGCTGCTTTCTTCTGTCCAGCGCATCTCCACCATGATGAACGCAGAAGACATCGATGTAGCGCCTCTTCTAGAAATCGGCAGCATCACCAAACCAGAATAATCACCTCTTTAAGTGCTCGTATTAAACGGGCACTTTTTTATTCCGTCAGCCCCGTTTCAAATGCGTATTTGGCTAATTCCGCTGTCGAATGCAGATCTAATTTATGTTTGATGTTGTGACGATGCGTTTCTACTGTTCGATAGCTGATATTGAGTAACGTCGCGATTTTCTTACTGCTATTGCCTTGTGCTACCAACCTCAAGACCGCCTCTTCTCGTCGACTAAGCGGATTGGGTTTATGATGAGCGGGTTTGATTTCTTGCGTAAAGAGCGTCTGAGTTACGGACTCGCAAAAATAGGTTGAACCTTGGTTCACGGTTTTGATGGCTTGCACCATTTTCTCGGCTGAAATTTCCTTGAGCATGTACCCCACCGCCCCTGCCTGCATCACTTTCATGATGTATTCGCGGTTATCATGCATCGTAAGCATGAGAATTTTACTCTCTGGTAATTCCTCTTTAATCACACCCGTTGCTTCGATGCCATTCATGATTGGCATGCTGATGTCCATAAGCACAACATCCGGACGCAAATGCTTAACGACCTCAATCGCTTCCAAGCCGTTGCTTGCCGTGCCAATCACATCAATGTCCGGCTCCAGCTCTAAACGCGCGATAAATCCATCTAACACCACTTGGTGATCATCGACGATCACCACACTAATCGGTTTGTCCATAAACTAATTCATCCAAATTCAAAAGCACGGTAATTTCCGTGCCTAAACCAAGCTCACTCATGAGTTCGAACTCGCCACCAATAAACTCCACACGTTCTTGCATGTTGCGCAAACCAATCCCTTGGCGATGCACAGCTTGGTTGACGACAAACCCTACGCCATCGTCTCTTATGAGTAATTGCAGCATATTGCCCATTTTTTGCAAAATCACCGTCACTTTTTTCGCTTTTGCATGCTTTTCAATGTTATTTAGCGACTCTTGCGCAACTCGGTACAACGTTGTTGCGACTTCGGAGGTCAACTTGTGCTGTTGAGTGTCAAAATGGCTGTCGATATCAATCCCAGAGTGTGAATGAAAATCTTGCAGCAATGTCGTCAACGCAGCTTCCAAACCGATATCATCCAATGCGCTTGGGCGAAGTTGATGGGAAATGTGCCGCACTTCATTAATTGCCGTCACCAAAGAGCGTTGTGATTTGTCGAGATGCGACTTGAGCTTTTCATCTTGCAATCGATGGCTCATTAAATCCAAATGACATTTACTCGATACCAGAAGCTGATTGATCCCATCGTGCAACTCGCGCGCTAAATGCTTCTTCTCATCTTCTTGAAACATTACCGTTTTGTGGGCAAGTTCTTTGAGGTTTTTATCGGCAAGTCGATGCTCATGTAAATTGATGGCTAAAGTCAGCACAATGATCACCGCCACTGTGACCACCAAAATCACCACCACGGAAAAAAACGTGGTCTCGATGTTTTTGTTCACCGCAGCACGCATGTTCGCGACTTCTTGGCTGACATCTTCAATGTAAAGACCAGTGCCAATCATCCACTCCCATTTATCCAACCATGCGGCGTAACTCAGCTTGGGTACAATGTCGCCAGTCGAGGGTTTCTGCCACAAGTATTGGTGAAAGCCGCCTCCGGATTGCGCTTGGTAAAGCAACGCTTCTATAAGCCTGTCGCCATTTTCGTCTTCTAGGTGAAGTAAGTTCTCCCCAACCAATTCAGGGAGAACGGGATGTACGAGGTTAGTGCCGTGTTTATCGTAAGCAAAGAAGTACCCATCAGAGCCGTAAGTTAGGCGATTGAGAATGGCCTTCACTCGCGCTTTAGCGACACGTTCTTCAATCGTCGAATCGTTGTAAATGTGGGAAATGGCATCAAATGCGACATCAACGGTATCTTTGAGCGCAGCTTCTTTGGATTGAATGAGGTTTTGATGGAAGATCTCCACCTCTCGTTGACCCAATGTTTTGGCCTGATAAATGGAAATCCAACTGATGCTTGCCGACACTAAAACCACCGGAATCAGTGTCAGCAAAATTAACTTGGCTTTGAGAGGCATCCTTCCCTCCATGAAACGCTGCCCAAAGGGTCAATATGCCCCAAGAGCAGCTTAACAACTTGTCTCAAAAGGTGAAGACTCTCAGCTCACAAAATCTCTTTTATTCCTTAGCCATTAACCCATGCCGTAGAAACTTGGGAAAAACAGTAAGGAGGCAAGGACGAGAATTTGAATCGCAATGAATGGCATCACGCCACGATAAATATCCCGTGTAGTCACGCCTGCAGGCGCAACCCCTTTCAAATAGAACAAGCTGAAGCCAAATGGCGGTGTTAAGAAGGAGGTTTGTAAGTTCATCGCGATGAGAATAGCAAACCATGTCATGTTGATGCCGAGCAGCTCAGCAACCGGTGCGATAATAGGAACGATGATGAAACAGATTTCAACGAAGTCGATAAAGAAGCCCAGAATCAAAATCACAATCATCGTAATGATCAAGAAGCCCCATTTCTCACCCGGGATCTGCAACATCCATTCTTCGACCAGATAGTCACCGCCTGTATACGTAAACGCCATCGAGAACGCCGTCGCACCCAGCAAAATCGCGAACACCATCGCGGTCACTTTAACTGTCTCTTTTGACGCATCGTAGACCATTGACCAACTAAATTGCTTGTACAGTACGGCGAGAACAATCGCCCCCGCCCCGCCCAGTGCTGCCGATTCCGTTGGCGTTGCAACACCGGCAAAGATGGAGCCCAACACAACAATGATCAACGCCAATGGTGGTAATACAGCTTTCAGCGCCTTGATCACTTCTTCCCTGCGGCTGAGAGACTCATCACGTTCAATCGGCTGCGCTGCTTCAGGGTTAAGCTTGGCGTAAATAAGGATGTAAACAACGTATGCACCCACTAGCGCGATACCCGGCCACACGGCCGCTTGGAACAAATCTCCCACTGGCACGCCAAGCACATCGCCGAGCAAAATGAGTACGATGGAAGGTGGAATAATTTGCCCCAACGTACCTGAAGCACAAATGGTTCCGCACGCGAGGCCTTTGTCATAGTTGTATTTGAGCATCACAGGCAGAGAGATCAACCCCATGGCCACCACCGATGCTCCCACTACGCCAGTCGATGCCGCAAGTAGCGCGCCCACCAGCACCGTCGAAATTGCGATGCCGCCACGGACGCCACCAAACAGACGCCCCATCGATTCCAGCAGCTGCTCTGCTAGCTTCGTTTTTTGCAGCACGAGCCCCATGAAAACAAACAGCGGTACAGCCATCAGCACCGTGTTTTCCATGATGGATTGAATTCGATATGGCATGAAGGCAAACATGTCCATGCCCTCTGCCCAAACACCAAAAATAAGAGCAATACCGCCGAATGTGAACGCGACGGGAAACCCGAGCAGTAACGCAAAGAGCGCCACAAAAAACATCACTATACCGATCATAATGACTTCCTTTTACGACTTACCGTTGCTACCGGCATAGATAAGATGAGGGTTAACGATTTTATTGACTGAGTGCAGCAGCAAACCAACGCCACTCACCGCCATAAATAAGAAAGACACCGGGATCATGCCTTTGATTATCCATCGATACGGCAAACCACCTGGATCACCAGACGTCTCGCCCAAGGCATAACTCTCTTTCGCGAAATCAATACCAAACCATGCGACCAGCAAACAAAAAGGAAAGAGGAAAAACAGGGTGCCGATGATGTCGATGATGGATTGCGCTTTATATGACAGTCGCTCATAAAAAATGTCGACTCGGACGTGACCGCCGGATTTGATGGCATAAGGCACGCCAAGCAAAAAGACAGCAGAGAATAAGTGCCACTCCATTTCTTGAAACGCGATAGACACATCGTTAAACACGTAACGCATCACAACGTCATACACCACGTTCAACAACAACAAAATGAAGAGGATGCTGGATAACCACCCCAGAAAATCACCAAAGCGGTTGAAGATTCGCTCAATATAGATAAGGCTTCTCATTCCGAACTCCATGGAACGTGTGGGTTGGCTCCGCAGTATCTACGGAGCGTTTTTATGATTTTTATTTGAAATTTTTCTTGGGCTTCCTCGTCGGCCAAATCATACGATTTGGCCAGACCGAGTTTTTATTGCGCTTGGCTATTCAAGTACGCTCGGTGCGAGATGTTCGACCATGGACGAACTTGCTTAATGTAGTTCGCTTGAGATTCTTGAATCTCTTTTGCCAACGCATCTTCCTCAGCATGCTGTTTAAGCAGCTTGTCATTGGCAGCACGCAGCGCATCCATCACCTCAGGTGGGAAATCTTTTACTTCCACATTTGGGTACTCAGACTGAATAGATGCCCAGTTTTTGCCGCTTTCATGCTTCGATTGCGTGTACATGTCGTACGCAGCGGTTTTCATCGCGACTTGGAGAATTGCTTTCAGATCATCCGGTAGACGCTCCCAAGTTCGCTTATTGACGAGGAACTGAAGCTCAGTCGCAGGCTCATGCCAACCTGTGTAGTAGTAAGGCGCAATTTTGTGAAAGCCCATACGTAAGTCCAAAGACGGACCTACCCACTCCAACGCATCGATAGTACGACGCTCAAGTGAGGTATAAAGCTCACCCGGTGCAATGTTGGTTGGCTTCGCGCCTAATTCTGCCAAGATTTCACCCGCAAAACCCGGAATACGCATCTTCAACCCTTGCAGGTCATCGACCGACTTAATTTCTTTTTGGAACCAGCCGCCCATCTGAACATCGGTGTTACCACCAGGGAAAGACATCAAGTTGTGCGGAGAGTAAACCTTCTCCATCAACTCCATCCCGCCACCGTAGTAGAACCATGCGTATTGTTCTGTCGGCAACATTCCGAAAGGCATAGAAGTGAAGTAAAGCGTATTTGGCACTTTGCCTTTCCAGTAATAAGACGCAGAGTGTCCCATGTCGTATTGGCCGGATTTCACCATGTCAAATACGCCAAATGGTGCTTTGTGTTTGTTCGCAGAGTCAATACGAATTTGTAGACGACCATTTGACATTTCCTCTGCCATTTTCGCCATATTTTTCGTCGTGTCGCCAAAGATTGGGAAGTTAGGCCCCCACGTTTCAGCCAGCTTTAGGCGATATACTTTTTCAGCAGCACTTGCAGAAGTTGCCACGAATGTCATCGCTGCCACTACGGCAGTCATTTTGAGCACTCGTTTCAAAGATTTTTGGATAAGACTCATCGTTCACGTCCTTTGTCACCAAGGTTATTGTTGTCATCCATTTCATGCGGATTTGAAGTACGACAAGCTGACCAGCACCATTCTCATGTCAAAACACGAGCCGAGTAGCGACGCTTGAAGTAACTTGGGTATAAAGATGTAACAATGTTGTCTAATTCGAAATGGGCGTGAACACGCAAGTTATCTTAGTATCAATAACCTGATTAGCCCTTAGTATTACGTATTTATACGTAGGAGATTAGATGGTGGTAATGTTATAACGCCTTAAATCATTAAGTTATGAATCAGGCATGAAAGGCATTATTTGGAAAGCTACTTACGTATTAACTTGCCAAAAAATTTACACAGTATTTAAAAAAATGTGACAAACGCCATTTTTGTATCGCTAAAATACACGCTTGTTTAGAAGGGAAAGTTAAGAAATTAGGGCAAAAAAATACCTCGGCGATCACCGAGGCATTGTATAAAAACAGAACAATAGCGGTAATTAAACTGCTTTGTAGATAACTTTGTTACCTGCCAACTGCTCTTTTTGAACTAGGTTTTCTTCAAGAAGCTTCTTCAGTGCGCCAGTAGCCCATGATGCTGCTTTAGCGTCTTCTTGACCCGCTGCTAAACCGATGCCTTTAGGGTTGATACCTTCAGCATTCGCTACAACGATGTCTAGTACTTGTTGTTGCTTAGGAGTAAGTGCAACATCAACAGTTTTCGCTGCAGCTACTTTCTTCTCAGCTACTGCTTTCTCCACAACAGGTTTTACTGCTGCTTTTTCCGCAACAGGCTTTGCTGTTTTTGGTGCTGCAGCTAGGTTTGCTACTGTCGCTTTAATGCGTTTTTGCAGTTTCATCTGCACTTTACGCTTATGAGCAAGTCTCATTGAATATTTCTCCAGTTCACTGCATCTCAGCAGGGATGAAAATTTGAAGCGCGTTTTATACCAAAATTTACAATCGATTTGTAGGTTTTAGCGGCGAAACGCTACGAAAAATGCGCTCAAAGCTTAGAACGTCTACTATTTAAACAGATCATTTGTGAACGGATTTATTGAATACTGGGTATAAAAACAGAGGTTTCGTTTTGATTAAAAGCATCAAGCTGCATATCAAGAAATCTCGATTTTATTTAGAGTATTCATTGAGGTATGAGCATGGAAACGCTGCATCTAACAAATTCACACTTCAAGTCTGATTCGCCAATCAACAGATTGATTTTGTTGCTCGTTGCGCTCATTACGCTATTTCTTGTCGTGATTTCTCCGGGTTGGAAACAAGCAATGCTTTCCGTCATTTTGATGGCAATCATCGTCGGTTTCGCCGTCCTGATGATTAAGAAAAGCCAAGTCACTTTCACATTGACCGCCTCGCACTTTCAGCAACACCTGTTTAAAGGCGGTTGGGTTGTCCGTTGGCGAAATATTGAGTCCATTGGTATATGCAGTTATCAACAAGACGGTTGGCATCAACCGCTCCCGTGGATAGGCATCCGCTTGAAGCACTATTCCCCTTACCTTGATGCAATTTGCCCGCGTATCGCGACGGAGATTTTACTTAGCCAACGCGCTTTGTTGTATCTGGGCGCAAGGCAGAACCATTGTGAAGAGAAATTTGAAGACATGGTGCTCGACCCACAACCGTACACTAGCAAAGCGGGAAAACAATACGACGGTTTGCAAGCCATGTTGGCGAATAGAATGAAGTATCAGAGAGAATTTTACGGCTATGATGTGTTTATTTCTGCCAGTGATTTAGACAGGGAAGCCGACGAATTTGTAGGGCTGACTCGGCGATACTTAGCGGCCGCCGAGCCAGAATAATAACGAGTACAGACAAGGCGCTAGTACAGTGGCATCTCGTCAGCAACAAACGGGTTGGTTTTGCGCTCGTGACCGAAGGTAGATTGAGGACCATGACCTGGTACAAATGTAACATCGTTACCTAGAGGCCAAAGTTTCTCTTTAATTGAACTAATCAACGTATTGAAGTCGCCTTGAGGGAAGTCAGTACGACCAATGCTACCGTTAAACAGAACATCACCAACAAACGCTAAACGCGCTTCTTCACTATAAAGCACTACGTGACCTGGCGTATGGCCGGGGGTATGGATAACATTCAGTTTTTGATTACCAAAAGTGACAACGTCACCTTCATTCAACCATTGATTCGGCTCAAATGCCTCAGTTAGAGGGAAACCGAACATTTTGCTTTGCCCTTCCAAACCTTGTAGCCAGAAGTTATCCGCTTTGTGCGGACCAACGATTTCTGTTCCGCCTAACAGCGCTGATAATGGCTCAGTACCGCCAACGTGATCTAAGTGACCATGGGTCAATACCAATTTCACCACATCAACACCTAGCTCTTTGATGAGCATTGCAAGCTGTTTTTCGTCACCGCCTGGGTCAACAACGATGCCTTTCATCGTTTCGTCACACCACACGATAGAACAGTTTTGAGAAAAAGAAGTCACTGGGACAACTTGGTATTTCAGAGCCATAGATAACCTATTACCGAATAAATTTGCGTGAAAACTGCCGCAACTATGACACTAACCCTAGGCGACTTCAAGACTTACGCCAGCCCTAAAATAGGCTTACCAACTGCGTACTGCACCCGTATCAATGTGGACAAAGTTACTGCCCGGATAGTATCCAACACCACCAGCCTTCAAACTGATTGCCGCATCACGCACCGTAGACAGCTTTACACCATCGAGACGAAAATCAATCGCCTTCCCTTCCATGTGTAGACTCTTCTTAGCAACACCAGTAGAACCGCTGCGCAGGGACGCATTGGTCACAGGAGAACGGTAGCCAGAAATCACGATAACTTCGGATTCAGTACCGATGAGCTTTTGAATTTGGCTGATTTGATCGAACAGACGTTTATCCATTGGATGCACTTCATTACGGCGATGATCACGGCAGAACTCATTCAAACGCTGCAATTCTTTGCCGACGTAGCGATTGCCATCGAAGTAGCACGTCTCGAGAAGCTCACCCGTATTCAAGTTATTCATGGCTAACACGCGTGGTTCATCCGGAAGTGAAGCCCATGAAAGTGTAGGCATTGCAGACGCCAGTACGACACCACCAGCGGTCATTTTAAGGAAATCACGGCGAGAAAAATTACGACTTACCATAAACAAAAACACTGCTCAATTACTAAACAAAGAAAGCGGACGATACCGAAACCAATTTATCTCGTCAAATGCATAAATTGGTCCGGAATATCGAAGTCGCGCTAAAATTTTTGTTTACTTATTGAACAGAAAACGATTTTTTAGAATTGTAAATTTTCTTAAATTTACGAGCCATGCAGGCTTAGCCTTGATGGTCGTATTTGTAGATGTCATCTCGGTAATACAGCGTACCTTCTTCCAACCAAGCTGTTTGGTAGATGATGTGTACCGGAATACGCTCCCCTAGTGGCACCGAAGTCGTTGATGAACGAGCGCTTTCCCGCTTTTTCTCTAAACGCTCTTCCAAACCTTGAGTTTTGAACAGAAGCTCTGCAAGTTGATCGGCGTTTTCTACTCGAACACAACCCGAGCTAAACGCCCTTCTATCTTGTTGGAACAAGTTTTTACTTGGAGTGTCGTGTAGATATATGGCTTGTGGGTTCGGCATGTTGAATTTGTACAAACCCAACGCATTGTGCGAACCAGAAGCCTGACGCATGCGGTACGGGAAGGTTCTTGGATTAACTGTTGCCCAGTTGATCGTGGTTGGATCGATGATTTCACGCGACGTCCAAGAACGGATGATTTGAATGTTATGTTCCATTAAATACATCGGATTGCGTTTCACTTTTGGAATAATGTCTTTCACCATGATTTTCCAAGGCACATTCCAAGTTGGATTTAAGATCACCGAATCTAGCGTTCCCGTCATGATTGGGGTTTTTCTTGAAGCTCGACCAACCACAACTTTTGATTCAAACAGTGGCTGACCATCATGCCAGTAAGTGACTTCATAACCCGGCACATTCACAAACACGACATTGTCTCGTTCTTTCGCCCAAATACGAGAACGCTCCGCATTCAATGCCAGCAAGTGTAAACGTTGTTGAGGAGAGAAGTTGATCCAACGAATGGTGTTCGGACCAATTACGCCATCTTGGTTCAAGCCATGAATACGCTGGAACTCTTTCACCGCCAGCTCCAAATTTTCATCGTATTGCGGTATTTCTGAATCGATGTAACTGACATCCACTCCGACGATCGCCATGCGTTCAACAAGGGTTGATTTGTTTTCTATCGGATCACCGACGCGCAACAGACCTTTTTGCTCATAGAAAGGATATTGATATTGCGAGAATTCAGAAAGCGAAGCAAATACCGTATTAAATGAGGCATCCATTTGCAAAGGCGAGCGCAAGCTGGCTAAAAACTGATCCAGCTTCCCTACCGTGATCTCATTGCTCAGTACCGATAGCGTATCCACACTAGGCGCAGGAAAGCTCACATGGGCTTTATTTGCAAACAACCAGTTAACGCCTTCTTGAGGAACCTGCTCAAGATAGCTGAGGTACATAAGGAGGGAATCGGTCATCACCAAATCGAAGTCAAGGTTGTCTCCTTTCCATCTTACTTGGTTAATACGATGCAATTGGTTGTCAAACTCTTTGGAGACGTCAGCAAGCGCGACCAGCTTCATCTGAAAAATGAACTGTTCAACATCGCTCTCATTTTCCCAATTCAAACGGTAATTCGTACTTTGATAAAGTTGATCAATCACCGTTGGATAATGGATCATTTTTTCGACAGACAACTGCTCTACGGCCCCTTCTTGCTCCGTTTGGGCAGAAACATCGAGAGAAACCACGGTAGAAAAGCTGCAAAACGGCACCATAAGTGCCGTCATTATTAAAACCCTAGCAAACACTGAAACGATCCTTGCGCTACTTGCCATAAAAAAAGTATGGCAAATATCTCACAGCTTGCAGGTTTAAAATTAAGAATCTGATGACGAAATCGACAACAAATCTCTCAATAAGAGATTATTTATTGAACTTTTTAAATAATTCGTGACCAATGATTGTCCCATTGAACACCGCTTGAGTATGCGTTTTTGAATTGCGAAGGTTTCTGTTCAACGACTTTTCCCGCTCCAGAACTGACGCGAAACTCATCGCCGTAAATCACCACACCAGACGCATCTGGCAGTGCATTCAGCTCCACCAGCTTGCCCGTTTCTTTAGACCAAATGCCATAACAACTGCCCGGAGGTGATGTTGCTAAAATCCAATCATTGGTTGCAGCAATACTGGCTATATAGTGATTAAAGCGTGCCCATTCTTCAGGTTCTGCTTGCAGTGTTTGCATCTCGCCTCCACGCGTATGCATGGCGAGCAAAGCAGGATATTCGTCAGGTTCTCCGCGATATTGCTGGCCGCACAACACCGTTTCTGAACCATCATGCGCAAGGTGACGAATGCTCAGCTTATGATCCGGCAACGCAACTTGATCAAGCAACTCGCCGTTTTGCGAAAGGTAGCTCAAGCTCGGCGTCATGCTGTCCAAATTCAAAGGCTCACGACCATTAGTATGCACCCCACCCACACCAATCGCTAACGTGCCATCGGGCATCATGATCACTTCATGAGGCCCAATGCCGAATCCCGATAACTCAGCGATTTTTCGGTATTGGTTTTTAACATCGTAAACACCGATGATACCTCGGCTAGTGCCTCTTTCGCCTTCCGTAGCGAAGAGATAAAGACCATCGTGAGAATAAACGCCGTGGCCGTAAAAATGGCGCTCCGGTTTTGCCAGTTCCAACTTGAGCATTTGTTCTGTTCGATAGTCGAACACCATAAAGAAAGTGCCAGGACGTCGACCAAAAACAACCGCGTGGCCATGCTGATTGGTCGCCACGCCATGTCCACGTTCAGGGATAGGTAACGTCGAAATAGGCATACCATGTTCATCAGCCACCACGGCAGCAAACTTATCTCGCCCGACAATGGAACAACCAATCAATGCGGGCTCTCGCTTTGTTGTCGCCGCACAACCAAACGGCAACACGGGAGTTGCCGCTCCAAATAGTGCCGCTTTTAGAAGCGTTCGGCGGGTTTGATCAGTCACCATCGGTTGCATTAAACCCTATAACGACACCAAGCTCGATAGCCACCTCTTCATGGATGAGGTATTTAAGTTGTTCTAGCTTGTTGTATTGCGCGAGAACCAAACGATATCCGTCCACACTTTGTAGTGCAGAGAACAGGCTTTTATCTTCAGGCCAAGTCTCTAAAGCCATGTCAAACTGATACGCGACGCGATCCGCCAATTGCGTTTTACCTTGCGCCCTTAACAGCGCATCTAAACCTTTACCGTTCGCAAAATACAACTGATGCAAGCTTTCTAAGTTAGCTTTTAAGTTAGAGAGCGAGGTTTCTGAGCGCCAAGACTCCGAGAAGTAAGGACGAGGATGCCCTATCTTGGCTAGCGGACGGCTGAGCTTTTTCATGCTGTATTCTAGCTGGTTAGAAAGCAGCGAAATGTACTCCGATTCCCACTCTGTCTTTTGCAAAGACTTCCACGGGTTTTCAGCCCAAGAATTCGCGATGATCTGTGCTTTATCGTGCAAATTTTCGGCAATCGCAACACCTGATTCACACACATTGCTATTGGTGTTAAGCGTGGATGCATCATCATAAAGTAACCATTCCAACGCCCCCAGACCTTGCACAGTCACGCTTTGTGTCGATATCTCTTCCACTGTCCAAACTTTATCGGCTTTAGTCAGCGCCGACATTTTACGCCCGGTGGTATTTTTTTTATCGGGCCAGAATTGTACGTTCCAGCTTTGCTCCAGCGCGGTCGCGGGGCCACGCTCTTGCCCTTGAAGCGCCATCCAAGCCAGCATGGTGCTGTGCCATTGTTGTTGTACTGGTTCCACGTCATTTTTCGGCGCCGAACAAAAATCAGCAAAGCTCTGTTCTAACTGCGAAGCTTGGCTTAAAAATGACTGTGCGGCATGAAACTCCACTTCGTAAACAGCTTGAGAAATATGGCTAGTTTGCTCTGGTTGTGCATCCGACGAGCCCGTTGTCGATTGGCAACCAACTAAGCTTAGCGTTGCAACAACAGCGCTCATTAATGTTGTTTTCTTCATGGTTGCATCCTTACAGAGAGTTCAGAAACGCGATCAATGCGTCACGTTCTTTTTGGTTAAGCGATAGCACGTTTTGTTTCGCTTGTTCCGCTTCACCACCATGCCAAAGCACCGCTTCCATCAAGTTACGTGCTCGACCATCATGTAAGAAATACGTGTGACCGTTCACTTCTTCTGTGTAACCAATCCCCCAAAGTGGTGGCGTACGCCATTCACGGCCATTGGCAAGATATTCAGGTCGATGATCAGCAAGGCCCTCTCCCATGTCATGCAACAGCAGATCGGTATACGGGTGGATAAGTTGCTCTGAAAGCGCAGGCCGGTCTGCTCGTTTTGTCGTTTTTACACTGGTTTTATGGCAGCTTTCGCACCCCGAAGCAGCAAAGATCTTTTGGCCAAGCTGAACATCAGGATCATTCACATTTCGACGAATCGGCACGGCTAAGTGTTGGCTGTAAAACTCTACGAAGTCGAGTATGTTTTGGCTTACTTCTGGCTTGCCGCCATTTGGCAACTCCTCACAAAGGGATTGCTTCGCCGTGCAATTTTCATTCGG
This sequence comes from Vibrio sp. GLN_1, assembly GCF_043106015.1. Taxonomy (NCBI): domain Bacteria; kingdom Pseudomonadati; phylum Pseudomonadota; class Gammaproteobacteria; order Vibrionales; family Vibrionaceae; genus Vibrio; species Vibrio sp. GLN_1. The sequence goes on along the minus strand of NZ_JBICMD010000035.1, from coordinate 536,380 downwards.
GAACAAGTGACTTGTTAGACCGACATCACCATTAAACGCGGCCGCATTTTGCTGCATCAACGTTGGTTGTCCTGCTTTCCATCCAAAACGGCCAATCGAAAAGTCGCCTTTTTCGATGTCCCAAACTTTATTCACCTTGCCTGAGATGCCATCGCTATCACGGTCATTTTCGTCTGCCCACTTAAGCAACGTTTCATCAGGAATACTTTCTAGCAAACCTAAACCAATCATAGGTGGTGCGACACGAGCGGAAAACTGCGTCTCTGGGTGCATGTCCCCATAACCTAAATCGGTAATTTTCAGCGTAGGCTTTCTCAACGTCACTTTGGTGCCATCTTTAAACTCAACGGGAACGTCCGTATAAGTAATAGCAATTTTGCCCTCTGGCGTTTGGTCTTGCAGAGCAAAATCTTGCAGTTGCCCGCCATACGTAGGCTCCGGAATACCGCCATCCATGATGTAAGCTTTCTTCTGCTCTGGCGTCATCGCCGGGATACTCAAACGCACCAACATAGACACGGCATGAATGTCGTCTTTTTCAGGAGGATGCCCACGGCCATCTTTTATGTGGCAATTCTGACAACCATTGGTGTTGAAAAGGGGGCCAAGGCCGTCTCTTGCATCTGTAGTCGCTGGCGCTTGCACCCATGGGTTACGGAAAAAACTATTGCCCACACTAAAATCAAGTCGCTTACTCATTGGCAAGTTCGTCGCGGGTAATGAATAGGCATTAGCACCGTCTTTTTTGACACTGGTGTTGCCACCAGACTTAACATCGTAAGCCATGGCAGAAGTCGAAAGGATCGCGGCAAAGGCGGAAAGTAGGTATGGCTTCATATCACTGCTCTTATATGAATGGATAACAACGAGCTCTAACGGCAAAAGGGCTCACGATGAGCCCTTGTTTATTATTATGTGTTCTTAAAACTCGTGGTCTGCGGTGTCTGGGCTTAGGCTATCGATGCCGACAATACCCGCTGCACGCTCAATAGCACCGGTTTGTGCAACCAACGCCATGATAGTGTCGTTAACCAGAGCATTGCCTTGAGCATTACCCGCAGCAATAAGTTGGTCGAAATGCTGATTGTGTTTTTCAGCAGAAGTCACCAACTCGCCAACTTGACTGCGTGTTACGTCAAATTGCTTCTGGATTTCTTCAGCGGCTTTCTTATCTTCCTGAGCAACTAGGTTTGCGATACTTGGACCAGTAAGAACCGTGCCATCTTGGCGGCTGTATGTACCCGTATAAACGTTGTAGATACCTTGCTCGTTGTAGTAATGCGAGTTGTGCGTGTTATCCGAGAAGCAATCGTGCTCGTCTTCCGTAGAGTTCGCTTCTAGCGCAACTTTCATACGCTCACCAGCTAACTCACCCAAAGACAAAGAGCCCATACCAAACAGCATTTTACGTAGACCATTATCTGCAGAACCTTTTAGTAGCTCTTGACGGTAGTTGCCTTTTTCATCAGCAGACCACTGTTTTTCCATCCATTCAAGATCTTGAACCAGTAGATCGGCCGCGGCTTTTAAGTACTCACCGCGACGATCGCAGTGACCATTTGTACAACCAGAACCAACAACAAAGTCCGTGTAAGCACGCTGACCTGCACCTGCATTTGTGCCGTTCAGATCTTGTCCCCATAGAAGAAATTCGATCGCGTGATAACCCGTTGCTACGTTTGCTTCTGAGCCACCTACTTCGTTCAAGCTAGCAAGTAATTCTGGAGTAATTTTTGCCACGTCAAGCTTAGACGGGCCGATCGTTAGGCTTGTGTTGGCAATGATATTTGCCGCTGCACCTTCGTTACCAAGCTCATATTGGTAGTCAGCAGCTACATAATCGATAAGACCTTCGTCAAGTGGCCAGGCATTAAGTTGACCTTCCCAATCGTCGACTACTGCGTTGCCAAAACGGAAAACTTCAGACTGTTGGTATGGCACGCGGGACTCTAGCCAAGCTTGCTTAACGTCTTCAAGCTTTGCCTCAGATGGTGCTTTTAAAAATTCATCGATTTTCACTTCCAACGTTTTTGCCGTCGTCAGTGAGTCAGCAAATACGGCGTGAGCCACATCTGCATAATGTTCAACAACTTGTTGTTTTGTTACTTGAGCAGCAACGGTAGTACCACTGGCAATGAGGAGTGAAGCAGCAATAGATTGGACTAATACTGTTTTTGCATTCATCTGAAGCATCCTTGTTGAGCAATTCATTTGTTATATTCGTAGTGCTAATTATTCTTATTTGCACTTTTAGTCACGAGATAATACAAATTTACAATTTATTTGCAACTCCAGATACAAAAAAAGCCTCATCACTGTGAGGCTTTTAACATTCATAATTGACAGTTTTCTCTTTAGGATTAGACCTTTAGGTTATGTTTTCCGTGAGAAACTTTCGCTCTAAGATAGTTTTCATTACCATCTTTAATGTGCGCCGAAGTATTGACAACTTCGACAATCTCAATTCCGTATTCTGCTAATTCACGGATTTTCTTAGGGTTATTGGTCACAAGACGAATTTTCTTGATACCTAACGCTTCTAACATTTGTGCCGCTTCGGTGAAGTCTCTTAAATCATCATCAAAGCCTAAATGGTTGTTTGCTTCGTAAGTGTTCATCCCCTGGCTTTGCAGACGATACGCATCAATCTTGTTGTACAAACCGATACCACGACCCTCTTGGCGAAGGTAAAGGATCACGCCGCCAGATTCGCCCATACGTTGGATCGTTTCTTCTAACTGCTCACCGCAGTCACAGCGAGATGAGTGGAAAACATCGCCAGTCAGACACTCGGAATGCATACGCACTAGCGGCGTGTCTTGCGTTTGATCCGCTTGTTTAAAAATAACTGCCACATGCTCTTTATCTGTCTTAAGGCCACGGAAAGACAGGATCTCAGCATCGATATTACTTTTAGCCCCGACTTTAAAATCTACTCTGGCACGTACTTCCGCCATATCTATACTCACTCGATTTATTGCTTGATGCGCTTGATGCGTTTTTGTTATTGCATTCATGGGATTCACTTATTGCTCTTCAACTATGGGGATTGATACCGCATTTTTCAATGTTGAGATCACAATTGGGTTGATCTTATCCCTTTCCGCAAACAAAGACGATCACTTATCTTGCTGCGCTGATGAATTGTTATAGTATAACAATTTTATAAAACTACAATAAAAAACCCCAGACAAATTTTTGCCTGGGGTTGGTAAAGGTTAGAGCATGAAAAGGAATCTTAATGAGTTTGGCTACGTTTCCAAACCGCTAATTCTATCCATACCGCTTCGAGTTCTTGAATTTCTTCGTCTGTTAGGACGGCGAGAGTTGAAGTCACTTGTGGCAGCTTCGGTGTTTGAAACGCACGAATCTGCGAATAAAAGTCCTTCTTTAACTGCAATATAACTGAATCCACTGCGTACACCTACTGTTGTTCTTTTATTACTTCTCCAGCTCAAATTTTATCGTTAGCTTTATACTGGAGGCTTCATAAATTCCAAAAAATGATAACACTCTGCTTGTTATATGCACAATTTATTTTCCATACTGGAATAATGGTCACATTAATTTCGCTTGATTAGTCGGATCGAAAATAGAGCAAAAAAGATCAAAAATATAATAGGAAAGATCCACAATAGCGCAGTTGAGTAATTAAATGGAGGTTGATACAGAACAATATTTCCATATCGTTCAACCAAATAATCTTTTACCTGCTGATCGGAGCTACCTTCATTGACCATGGTATAGACCTTTAACCGAAGATCTTTAGCCGCTGGCGCATTGGACTCAATCAAGTTCTGGTTTTGGCATTGTGGGCAGCGCAATGTCTTAGCGAGCGACGTTGCTCGTTGTTGCACTTCTACAGATTGAAATTCAAAAAGATCAACGTTCTGCTTAATTTCACTCCCATTGCTCGCAGGAGAATATAATGCAAGTGCAAAAACGGTAATAAATATATATTTAAATAGCGCCATTAAAATACCTAGAAAATATTGAGTTCCATTTGTCGATCGTGATTGCTCCCCGATATTTGATCAAAACCTTGCCATTTTGATCAATAAGATAAGTTTCTGGTGTACCTATCACTCCCAGCTCAACCGCCAATTCGCCATTTGGGTCACTAATCACGTCTTGATAAGGATTGTTTTTAGAGCTCAAGTAGTTTTGAGCGGCAGAGTTATTATCTCGATAATTCAAACCAATGATCGGCACTCCCGCATCTGCTATCTGCAAAAGTGTTTCATGTTCTTTCTTACAGATCCCACACCATGACGCCCACACATTCAGCAACTTATAGCCATTGTCTTGAAACAACACCTGAGTGACCTCTTTTCCAGAGATAACCGATACAGCGCTAAAATTTGGAACCATTAGCGTGCTTTCCTTTGCTTGGTCAACGTGGGGACGGTCAGATAACGCCGCAACGACCACGACTGAAAAGACGGCAACAACAATAAATAACCCGAATAGTTTAGGCATAGTTTTCGGTGACATTCACGGCCCTCTTTCTTTTGCGATACACAGTCGTCAGTGCGCCAAACACCGCTATCAAACCGCCTGACCATATCCACCAAATCCCCGCCCGGTACTGAACTTTTATCGCATAAGCGTTTGTGCCAACTTTATCCCCCAACGTCAGATAATAGTCTCCGTACCATAAACTCAGAATCGCGGGCTCAGTCATGTTCATTACTCGCACGGGATAATGGCGTTTTTCAGGTTGTAATACATAGCGAGTCTGATCATCAAGGCGCAAAATGATCCTTGCTTGTTCTGCGGTGTAATTTGGCCCTATTACCCAATCCATACCTTGATAATCGATACCAATGTTTGCTCTTTGATGTGAAACACCTGGCTCTACTCGCAAGTTGTATTGGAACGAGTATTCACTGTTGAAGACAGCTCCTACAACGGCTAAAGAAAAACCGACGTGTGCTAATACCATCTTGATTAGTGGCCCTTTGTTTTCGGCATTCAGCCATAACATAGTGTGCGTAGTAATAACCCAAGCTGCTAAAAATACACTCGTGATTGTCCCAATACGCACGGTATCAACCGACAAGATAAAGACGGCTACGGCACCTAATGCGATTGTACTTGCAAAGACGAATTGCCTTTTCCAGTTCGCACACACTCCTTTTGTCCACCGCAAAATTGGCGTCATGGCTAACGCCAACAAAGCGAAAATACTAAGAGGAAATATCAAGCTATTAAAATACGGCGCACCAACAGAGATGTTTCCCAACCCTAGCAATTGATAAATCATCGGGTAGAACGTACCTAAAAAGACGATCGCCGTGGATATGACCAAAAGTCCAATGGCCACATATACCATATAAGCTCGACTGATCAAGGAACGTAATCTAAATGGTTTGATGGCATCTCCACGCACAATCAGTACGCCAAACGTCATCAATACTAACGCACTAAGCACAGCAAGCAGGGCTAAACCTTTGGTAGGATCCACAGCAAAAGCATGCACCGATGTCAATACGCCAGAGCGTACGATAAATGTCCCGAGAATACTTAAACTAAAGGTTGCAAACGCCAACGCGTATGTGCTCCACAACGCTCCCTGATTTTTCTTTGCTAATACTCCGCTGTGCAGGAGTGCAGTGCCTGTTAACCACGGCAATAAAGAGGCATTTTCTACTGGGTCCCAAAACCACCAGCCTCCCCAGCCAAGTTCATTGTATGCCCACCAAGAGCCGACAAGGATACCAACAGTCAGGGTTCCCCAGGCAAAATACGCGGCCTTTCGCGTACAACGGTACCATTCATTGACAGGCCGTTTGCTTAATAACGCCGCAAGTGCAAACGCCAAAATGGCGGAATAACCAACGTAACCTAAATATAAAAGTGGCGGATGAATGATCAATCCGATGTCCTGCAGCATTGGATTCAAATCACGTCCTTCTACCGCCAATGTTTTTGCGAACTCAAAAGGGTTAGACGTTGTTAACGTAAACCAAGCAAAAACGGCAATCAGAACATTCATAATGCCAAGGCAATCTGCGGTGTAGCATTGGTTAATCGGAGAACTAAGAGCAATGTATGATGCCCATAAACTGAGCGTCACGACCCAAAACAGCATGGAGCCTTGGTGCCCACCCCATGCTGCTGCAACCTTGTAAGCGGTTGGCAATTGGCTGTTGGAATGAGTGACCACATATTCAAGAGCAAAATTGTCTTGGATAAAACAGACAATCAGCAGTAATAGACAAACAACAGAGGCCAAACTGATGAGATGTGAGGTCGCAAGTTGGTGTTCTAACATAATGGGCTTAGCCGCTGCACGGCGATACCAATGCAGTGCAGCGGAACAACTCGCCCCCATTGCGACGAAAATCAGTAAGAAGAAACCCAGTTCAGCCTCCATTGTTCCTCCTTAGACAACGGTCATTTGACCAGCATAGAGTATGAATGTACGCAGCATCAGCACGCCGACCAAACTCAATGTCGTCACGACAAAGACGTAACTACCTTTATGGCGAACTTCAGAAGGCATTAACCAGTTCAATGTTAGAGGCATCAACATACCAATCAACACAACACCAACCCAGAACCACTGCGCCCAAAAGCCGTTGGATATTGCATTCCAAGCTGCGACTTCGTTTTGACCCCCGCTGAAAATCAGGCCAGTAAAGAACGTTACTAAAACGAACAACTCGAATAATACAACCGGACGTTCAAAGCCATGCACCCATGACACACTAGGACTGGATGTCGGCTCTTTAAACACTAAGATTCCGAACATCAAACATGCCGCTGCGCCCGAAGAAAGGCTTGAGAATAGGAACAAAATCGGCAACACCGGATTGTTGAGCATCGGGTAGGTTTTAAGTGCCGATAGTAGGAAGCCAGTATATGCCGCCAGTACTAACGCCAAGAAACCCAAGAACAACTCGATGGCATTACTCACCTTTCCAGCCTTGATCAAAAAGCCATCCACAAAGTCGAGTAATCCGCTCGGTAATTTGCCTTCACAAAAGCTGATGATTTGATGGCGAAAGATCACGCCAATCCAAACAAACAACACAACCATGTAGACTTGAAACAAGACAACGCCCATCGACATCACCGACGTCGGGTTGTAGTAAATCATGATTTTCCAAAACTGGAGTGGCTTAGTTAAATGGAAAATCAATATCACCAAACCGGAAATGATGCCAAATGGCGCGAGCCAAGCCATCGCTTTCATAATGCCATTGTTCGCCGGATCACCCTCAATGACTTTGCGTTTAAGGTAGATAGAAATCATCACTGCGCCAGCAGACATCCCAGCTAAAAATAGGTAAATCGCGATGATCCAATCCCACACTAATGAATCAAAGTGGAAAGCACTTTCAAAACCGTTCATGATGACACCTCCCCTTTGTTGTGCGGAATTTTAAACAACTTAGGTTGCGTTCCTAAATGTGACTTATCGCGATACACAAGATGGTTATCAATGACTTTGCTGACCTCGCTAGTTGGGTCATTCAAATCACCAAAGATGAGTGCTTTTGTTGGGCAAGATTCCACGCAAGCTGGCTGCTTACCTTGTGCTAGGTTGGTATCACGGCAAAAGTTACATTTGTCTGCAGAATGGTCAACAGGGTTGAAAAAGCGCACTTGATAAGGACAAGCCGCCAAACAATAGCCACAGCCGACACATCGCTCTTTGTGCACATCTACTATGCCTGTAGCTTCATCTTTGTACGCAGCACCCGTAGGGCAAACATACACACATGGTGGATTATCACAGTGCTGACAAGATTCACGCGTAAACTGGTACTCAACATCAGGAAATTCCCCAATGGGTTCACTGCGATGAATTTTTAGGCGGGTCACCCCTTCTGGCACTTCATTCACTTCGCGACATGCTTCGGTACACGCAGTACATCCTATACACGCATTTTCATCATGCACCATGCCAAAACGTTTGGTTTGCTCACTATCACTGGCATAAAGAGAAGCACTAACAACAGAAGTACCAGCAACGCCAGTGGTCAAAATCAATGCGCCGCTACTGGCTAAAAAATTTCGTCTTGAACACTTCATGCTATCTCTCCTCTTCTTTTGCAAGTTCAGGTTCAGCAGCAAACTGAGAGTGGCAATCGACACATTGTTTGATGAGCTGTTTTCCGTCGTAAGAAAGTGCTTTCGTTTTGGCGGCGTGAACATCGTGACAATTTGAACAGGTCAAATTTTTAGCATGAACATCATGTGTCCAATTACTTTCTCTCAACTGAGTTGGAGCGTGGCAATCTACACACTGGCTATTCGCTTTGAGAATGGTGCTTGGATCAAGAAAAACCTTGTCATGCACTGCTTTTGATTGCGCAGCAGCAAACTTGATCACATCAGGAGCCCCTTCACGGTGATCAGGCCCGATATTGCTGTGACAGTTTGTGCAGTTAAGTGTTTTACCTTGGCTAAGCAGCGCTTCTGGCTCATGCGACAAATTCAGAGTTTCTTTGGCATCCTTATGACATTGAAGACATTTGTAGTCTCGGTCACGAATCAGCTCAACTTGATGGCGAGTGGTTTGTGCACCCTCAACAGGCTCTGATGAAATCGCATGGGCGGAGATAGAAAAACCATAGATGGCAAAGGCGAAGAGAAATTTCAGCATTGTCACTATGGTCAATTTTATATTGCCCATATTTTTCTTTCCTTAGCTCTAAAATAATTGATAACTGTTCTCAACTATTTAATAGAGCGACAATTAATTTCTTCTGAAGATATTTTTATATCTTCAAATGACATCAATTCTTATTTTGGAAAGCCACAACGCTAAACCTATATTCATAATACCCCTATTATTCCTAAGAGGTATAAGGTACTGTTCAAAAAGCGAACTTAATCACCTTATTTATAAAATGGTTACACCTCTAACCTACTGTCAATAAAGGGGATTAAACCCTACCACTTTAGAGGTATATGAAATTAAACATGATTAAGATCACTAGTGTAAATTGATCTAAAGCAAGACTCATTCCGCTCACTATTTCATCTCTTTATTTACACAATAATATTATTTGTAGATCTCCGATTCTTATTTGGAATAGCTTCTCACAACGCTGCTAATAAAAACGAATATGGAGATAACACCGTGAGCATAAAACACTGGATGAGCGCACCTATCGCGGTTGCGACCTTATTCGCTAGCCAATTATTGTTGGCCGGCTCTGTGTTGGCGGCAGAAAACAACGATCGACTTGATCCTCGTAATGACGCCTTCGAACAAAACCATCCTGACCAATATCATTCTTGGAAGGCAACATCAGAAAGTAAACATATTGAAGACGCCCTAAGTGAAGACCCAAATATGGTGATTCTTTGGGCTGGCTACGGATTTGCTAAAGATTACAACAAGGCTAGAGGTCACTTTTATGCGCTCGACGATGTAAGGCAGACCCTAAGGACAGGCGCACCGGCAGATGAAAACTCCGGGCCAATGCCAATGGCGTGTTGGAGTTGTAAAAGTCCTGATGTCGCTCGCGTGATAGAAGAACGTGGCGAGGATGGCTATTTCTCTGGTAAATGGGCACGTCTAGGCTCAGAAATCGTCAATCCTATCGGATGTTCTGATTGTCACGATACTCGCTCAGAAAAATTCAACCAAGGCGAGCCAGAACTAGCACTAACCAGACCTTATGTTGAGCGAGCATTCGATGTAATTGGAAAAAACTTTGATGAGCAGTCGCGCCTTGATAAACAAGCGTCTGTGTGTGCTCAGTGCCATGTCGAATACTACTTTACAGGACCAACGAAAGCGGTGAAATTCCCTTGGGATATGGGTACGACTGTCGGTGACATGGAGAAGTATTACGATGCGTTGGACTTTAAAGATTGGACTCACGCCGTTTCTAAAGCACCGATGCTAAAAGCACAGCACCCTGGCTTCGAGACTTGGCGTGAAGGAATTCACGGCAAAAACAAAGTGGTTTGCGTCGACTGCCATATGCCGAAGGTAACAAAAGAAGATGGTACCGTTTATACCGATCATAAAGTAGGCAATCCTTTCGACCGCTTCGAAGACACATGTGCGCAGTGCCATACTCAAACCAAAGAGCAGCTACGTAACATCGTGTCGTCACGTAAAGCGCAGGTGTTGAACATGAAATTAACCGCCGAGAAGCAAATTGTCGCGGCGCATTTTGAAGCTGGAGAAGCATGGAAAGCAGGAGCAACGGAAGAAGAAATGAAGCCGATTCTCCAAGATATTCGCCATGCGCAATGGCGTTGGGATTATGCGATCGCCTCTCACGGTGTTCACATGCACGCACCAGAAGTGGCGCTGGAAGTTCTCGGTACCGCAGTTGATCGCGCCGCCGATGCTCGTACTAAATTGGTACGCTTACTGGCAACAAAAGGCGTTACTGAACCTGTTCAAATTCCAGATATCTCGACCAAAGCAAAAGCCCAAGAAGCTTTAGGAATGGATATGGAAAAAATGAACGCGGATAAAAAGCACTTCTTAGACACCGTCGTGCCAGATTGGGATAAAGCAGCGGCCGAACGAGAAGCAACCTATTAGTCAAACCGAAAATAGGATTCGAGACCTATGATGCAACAACAAAGGGCGCGTTCTGCGCCCTTTGTTTTCATCAGTTCATTCTAGTCGAAGTACATCATCAAAATGCAAGTAAACCATTAACGTCGACGAATTCTTGGCACCGGTTGGATGTTTGGTCGAGTCTGAAGTCTCTGAATATTTGGCTTGGTAATCTGACGCGGCACGTTATGCGCGGGTAATGGCTGTGTCTTCAATGTCGATTCTGGCAACGTCGTTTGTTTTGGTAACGTTTTTGTTTCTACACGCTGGGGACGCTCGTGCCATTTTGCTTGAATCGCTTGTTTTTGTTCATCCGGCAACGTCTGCCAGTGGTTATCCAGTTGTCGCTTCATGTTATCGAAGTTGGCGTTCATATCACCATCTTTCCAATCTTCAACTTTGTCTTTAATTGACTGTTGTTGATCGTCGTCGAGACTATTCCACCATACCTCGAGCTTTTCTCGATGGTCATGTCCGATGTCACAGCAACCAGGATAATAGTAAATCCAATAGTCATTGTGACCATACCACCAAGGGTCGTAATACCCACTCGAATAATAGACAGATGAAGAACCAGTTGAAGGAGACGAGCATCCCACCAGCACTGTACCGCACAACAATACCAACAAACCCGCTTCTAGCTTCTGCATACCTACTCTCCTCTTTACTCTACATTGTATGCTTACATCAGCTTTTTCGCTTTGTTGATGGACTCGATGATCGTCACTCTGTCTAAATTAGGGTCATTGGAATCTAGGAGTAGCACCCAAGTATCGATGGCTTCTTGAAAGCGGAAAGAAATGAAGTGATCGTTCGCTATCAACGACAATGCGGCTTCATTATAAGGTTCAAGTTGCAACGCCTGTTCTAATAGTAAACTGACTTCATCAGTCATCGCTTGTTTATACAGGTAGTATAATGTTGTCGCCTTAGCGGCAAGTTGCGTCGCGGTTACGTTGTCAGTGAGTTGGAGTGTGTAGTCGAAACAAATCAACGCGGCATCAAATTCTCCCTCCAACAGATAACCTTGACCTAACTGAAACCAAAGCTCATCGTTATTAGGCTCTTGTTTTAACTGCTGCTGTATTTCATCCATGATGTCTCGCGAGGTCATCATTCGAGCTATCTCCGCTTGGATAGGTTTCGGTGGGGTTTGCTTCAACAACAAGTAGCCAGCGCTAGTGAGTGCTAACACCATCAAACAAAAGCCAAACCACTGCGTAGGCTTAACTTTAGAAGCGCTAAGTGACAAAACGACGATAAAAAGCCCCATCAAAGTGATGGCAATGAAGAACCATAAAGACATAGCGATACCCGTGAGTAAACATAAGTTTAGTGTACTGGTTTGGTTGAAAGATTGCGTTGATGAAGATACAAAAAAGCCGAGCATCTTGCTCGGCTTTCATATTTAGCGATGAAGGAAAAGATTACTCTTCTGTGCCCTCTTCCGCGTCGTCTGCTGCTGGCGCTTCAGGAGCTTGCTGTTCTGCATTCGCTTCTGTTGTTTCTGCTTCTTCGCCTTCTGGCAATTCCACATCTTCAACTTCATCGATACGTTGTAGACCAACAACTGACTCGTCTTCTGCTGTACGGATCAGCGTTACACCTTGAGTGTTACGGCCTACTTGGCTAACTTCTGCTACACGTGTACGAACCAGAGTACCAGCGTCGGTGATCATCATCATCTCGTCGCCTTCTTCTACTTGCACTGCACCAACTACTGGACCGTTACGCTCAGAAACCTTGATAGACACAACGCCCTGAGTTGCACGACCTTTCGTTGGGTATTCAGCCAATTCAGTACGTTTACCGTAACCGTTTTGAGTAACCGTTAGGATGTCGCCTTCGTTAGACGGAACGATTAGTGAAACCACTTGGTCGTCGTCAGCCAGCTTCATACCACGGACACCTGCCGCTGTACGACCCATTGCACGTACTTTGTCCTCGCTAAAGCGAACAACTTTACCTGCTTTAGAGAACAGCATGATGTCGCTTGAACCCGTTGTGATATCAACGCCGATTAGAGAATCGTCATCACGTAGGTTCACCGCAATTAGACCGTTTGAACGTACGTTCGCAAACTGGTCTAGAGAAGTCTTCTTAACGGTACCGTCGCCAGTTGCCATGAAGATGAACTTGTCTGCTGAGAACTCATCAACCGGAAGAATTGCAGTGATACGCTCACCATCTTCCAATGGAAGGATGTTCACGATCGGTTTACCACGTGCAGTACGGCTCGCTAGTGGCAATTGGTAAACTTTCAGACGGTAAGTCTTACCGCGAGTAGAGAAACATAGAATGTTGTCGTGGGTATTCGCCACTAGAAGACGTTCAATGTAGTCTTCATCTTTCATTCGAGTTGCACTCTTACCTTTACCACCACGGCGCTGTGCTTCGTAGTCGCTTAGGATTTGGTACTTAACGTAACCTTCGTGAGATAGAGTTACGACTACGTCTTCACGAGCAATCAGCTCTTCCATGTCAATGTCATGGCTAGCTGCTGTGATTTCAGTACGGCGTGCATCAGCAAATCCGTCACGAACTGCTTCTAGTTCTTCACGGATCACTTCCATCAAACGCTCAGTGCTTGCAAGAATGTGCATTAACTCAGCGATTTCTTCTAGAAGCTCTTTGTATTCAGCAAGAATCTTCTCGTGTTCCAGACCGGTCAATTTATGTAGACGTAGATCTAGAATTGCTTGCGCTTGTTGTTCAGTCAGGAAGTATTGGCCGTCGCGGATACCGTATTGAGGCTCTAGCCATTCTGGGCGAGCCGCATCAGTACCAGCACGCTCAAGCATTGCTGCTACGTTACCTAGATCCCAACCACGAGCAATAAGACCAGCTTTTGCTTCAGCAGGAGTCGGCGCTTTACGAATTAGGTCGATGATTTCATCGATGTTCGCTAGAGCAAGTGCAAGACCTTCAAGAATGTGCGCACGCTCACGAGCTTTACGCAATTCGAAGATAGTACGGCGAGTCACGACTTCACGACGGTGATCCACAAAGCACTTCAACATATCTTTCAGGTTGAATAGCTGTGGCTGACCATTGTTCAACGCAACCATGTTGATACCGAAAGTCGTTTGTAGCTGAGTTTGAGCGTAAAGGTTGTTAAGAACCACTTCGCCTACTGCATCACGCTTACATTCAATAACGATACGCATACCATCTTTGTCAGATTCGTCACGTAGCGCACTGATGCCTTCAACTTTCTTATCTTTAACAAGTTCAGCAATCTTCTCGATCAGACGAGCTTTGTTCACTTGGTAAGGAATTTCGGTAACGATGATGGTTTCTTTACCGTTTTTCTCTGTTTCGATTTCCGCTTTTGAACGCATGTAGATCTTACCGCGACCTGTTTTGTACGCGTCTACAATGCCTTTACGACCGCTGATAAGCGCCGCAGTTGGGAAATCTGGACCAGGGATGTAATCCATTAGTTCATCAATAGTGATTTCTTCATTATTGATGTATGCAAGACAGCCATCGATCACTTCGCCAAGGTTATGTGGCGGGATGTTGGTTGCCATACCTACCGCGATACCAGAAGCACCGTTGACCAATAGGTTTGGAATTTTGGTTGGAAGAACCGCTGGAATCTGTTCTGTACCATCATAGTTAGGTACGTAGTCTACGGTTTCTTTGTCTAGGTCAGCCAAAAGTTCGTGGGCAATTTTTGCCATACGTACTTCGGTGTAACGCATTGCCGCAGCAGAGTCGCCATCGATTGAGCCAAAGTTACCTTGACCATCGACCAGCATGTAACGAAGTGAGAACGGCTGAGCCATACGTACGATTGTGTCGTACACAGCACTATCACCGTGTGGGTGATATTTACCGATTACGTCGCCGACAACACGGGCTGATTTTTTATATGGTTTGTTCCAATCGTTGCCTAGTACGTTCATCGCGAATAAAACGCGGCGGTGTACTGGTTTTAGGCCATCACGCACATCTGGAAGAGCACGACCCACGATAACTGACATCGCGTAGTCTAGGTATGAACCTCTAAGCTCATCTTCAATGTTTACGGGCGTGATCTCTTTAGCTAAATCGCTCATAGAGCCATTATCCCTCTATTTTCTGATCGTAATTACGATACGTGTAAGGTGCAAAAATATAACACACAATTCATCACTGGGGCATCACTTTCCCGCTCGTTTTATCAGGTTGTGAGCTTCGTTATGAGTTAAATGAAGAGAAATTGCACATTCATCCCATATCTTTCTGAAAACTGACTATATTTCCACCAACTGTCGCCCAAAAAGTCTCCTGTAACGATTGTGAGAAAAGAAGCAGTTTAAACGTATCGTACCATTAGAGTATAATCTCGCCTTCCAAAGGACTATTAGCGAAGCAAAATAACTATCATGACTAAAGCACAAAACGTCGACCCTAGTGAAATTAAGAAATTCGAAGAGATGGCTTCTCGTTGGTGGGATTTAGAAGGCGAGTTCAAACCTCTTCATCAAATTAATCCGCTTCGCTTGAACTATGTCCTAGAAAAAGCCGATGGCCTTTTCGGCAAGAAAGTTCTCGATGTTGGTTGTGGCGGCGGCATCTTAGCAGAAAGCATGGCAAAGGAAGGCGCCACCGTGACTGGTCTAGATATGGGTAAAGAGCCACTAGAAGTTGCTCGCCTACATGCATTGGAGACAGGGACTAAGCTGACCTACATCCAAAGCACCATCGAAGACCACGCTGCGGAAAATGCTGGGACTTACGATGTCGTGACCTGCATGGAAATGCTAGAACACGTGCCTGACCCACTCTCTGTAATTCGTTCATGTGCTGCGTTGGTTAAGCCTGGAGGACATGTGTTCTTCTCGACGTTAAACCGCAATATCAAGTCGTACTTGTTTGCGATTGTAGGCGCAGAAAAACTATTGAAAATTGTGCCAGAAGGCACGCACGATCATGAGAAGTTCATCAAACCTGCTGAAATGATGAAGATGATCGACCAAACAGATTTGACTGAAATGGGCATCACAGGCCTTCATTACAACCCGCTAAATGACAGCTATAAGCTAGGTCGTAATGTAGATGTAAACTACATTGTCCACACTAAAAAATACTGAACGGCGTTACATTAAAAATGAATCAAAAGCGGTAGCACAAAGTTGCCGCTTTTTTTGTCTTTTTATGTATAAAATTCGTGCTATAGATTCCATTTTAACCAACCCATTTTTCGCATATAAAAAGAGGCAAAGATCAAGGAGTTTTTTTTTGAGGGCGGTTATTTATAAACCGATCTTCAAAGCTTAGTTTTCCCCATTCAAGTCAGCCCTTTTCTCATCGGTTAGTGTTCACTTACTGATTTTTTTATTTTATTACTTATCCACAAGTCATCCCAAATCTGTACCTTGATAAATCAGTGCAATAGCACTATCTTGTAACCCGCAAACAAATGAACCCCTATATGTTGTGTTTAAGCTACAATGTATAGATAGACTTTGATCACAAAGCCGCCGCAAGCTTTACAAACTTTGCACATAAACAAACAAAAATACGGCTTTTATCAGTTTTCTTAGGGAAATAAAGCAGAATGAACCAACAACTTACCGTCACTAAGCGTGATGGCCGTAAAGAAAGTATTGATCTGGATAAAATCCATCGCGTTATCACTTGGGCTGCAGAAGGTCTAAATAACGTTTCAGTCTCTCAAGTAGAACTTCGCGCTCACATCCAGTTTTACGACGGTATCACAACGACAGATATCCACGAGACTATCATCAAGTCAGCGGCAGATCTGATCTCTGAAGAGACCCCGGATTACCAATACCTAGCTGCTCGCCTAGCGGTATTCCATCTGCGTAAAAAAGCGTACGGCCAATATGAGCCACCAACGCTGTTTGATCACGTGTCTCGTCTTGTAGATATGGGTAAGTACGACCAACATATCCTTGAAGACTACTCAAAAGCTGAACTGGACGAACTAGATTCTTACATCGACCACAAACGCGACCTTAACTTCTCTTATGCTGCGGTAAAACAGCTTGAAGGTAAGTACTTCGTGCAAAACCGTGTGTCTGGCGAGATCTACGAAAGTGCTCAGTTCCTTTACATTCTAGTGTCGGCTTGCCTGTTCGCTAACTACCCGAAAGAAACACGTCTTGACTACATCAAGCGTTTCTACGATGCGACGTCTACATTTAAAATCTCTCTACCTACACCAATTATGTCTGGTGTACGTACCCCTACTCGTCAGTTCAGCTCATGCGTACTGATTGAGTGTGGTGACAGCCTAGATTCTATCAACGCAACTGCAAGTTCTATTGTTCGTTACGTATCTCAACGTGCTGGTATCGGTATCAACGCGGGTCGCATTCGTGCGCTAGGTTCTGAAATCCGTGGCGGTGAAGCATTCCACACAGGTTGTATCCCGTTCTACAAGTACTTCCAAACAGCCGTAAAATGTTGTTCTCAAGGTGGTGTACGTGGTGGTGCAGCAACGGTGTTCTACCCAATGTGGCACGGCGAAGCACGTTCACTAATGGTGCTTAAAAACAACCGTGGTGTTGAAGAGAACCGCGTTCGTCACATGGATTACGGCGTACAGCTAAACAAACTGATGTATCAACGTCTGGTTGAGGGTGGCAACATCACTCTATTCTCACCTTCAGACGTACCGGGTCTATACGACGCATTCTTCGAGAACCAAAAAGAATTTGAACGTCTATACGTGAAATACGAGAACGATCCTTCAGTTAAGAAGGAAACGGTAAAAGCCATCGAAATGTTCTCACTACTCATGCAAGAGCGTGCATCAACAGGTCGTATCTACATTCAGAACGTAGACCACTGTAACACTCACAGCCCATTCGACTCTGAAGTTGCGCCAGTTCGTCAGTCTAACCTATGTCTGGAAATCGCACTTCCAACTAAACCACTGACTAACGTTGAAGATGATTCAGGTGAGATTGCACTATGTACGCTTTCCGCGTTCAACCTTGGCGCAATCAAATCTCTGGATGATTTCGAAGAGCTTTCTGATCTTGTTGTTCGCGCTCTAGATGCATTATTGGATTACCAAGATTACCCACTACCAGCGGCGTACAAGTCAACAATGAACCGTCGTACGCTAGGTGTTGGTGTTATCAACTTCGCTTACTACCTAGCGAAGCACGGAGTGAAATACTCTGATGGCAGCGCAAATGGCCTGACTCACCGCACATTTGAAGCAATGCAATACTACTTGCTAAAAGCATCAGTAGCGCTAGCAAAAGAACAAGGCAAGTGTCCTTCGTTCCACGAAACAAACTACGCGAAAGGCTTACTGCCAATCGACACTTACAAGAAAGATATCGACCTAATTTGTGATGAAGAGCTGCACTACGATTGGGACAGCTTACGTCAAGAAATCATGGAACACGGTCTTCGTAACTCAACACTGACAGCGCTAATGCCTTCTGAGACCTCTTCTCAGATCTCGAACGCAACAAACGGTATTGAGCCACCACGCGGTTACGTATCTGTAAAAGCATCGAAAGATGGTATCTTGAAGCAAGTTGTTCCTGAGTTCACAGAACTGAAAAACAACTACGAACTGCTTTGGAATATCGGTTCTAACGACGGTTACCTTCACCTTGTTGGCATCATGCAGAAATTCGTAGACCAAGCGATCTCTGCAAACACAAACTACGACCCATCGCGTTACGAGACGGGCAAGGTTCCAATGAAGAAACTTCTTCAAGACCTACTTACAGCGTATAAGTTTGGTGTTAAGACGCTTTACTACCATAACACTCGTGATGGTGCGAAAGACGACCAGAAAGACGCGGTTCAACCACAAGATGACGATTGTGCAGGCGGCGGTTGTAAGATTTAATCTTCCCTACCCTAACAATCCGCAGTAACAGAATATCGAACACCTCCCCTTATGGGGAGGTCTAAAAGGAATTGAGGCATTATGGCTTACAGTACTTTTAACCAGAACAAAAATGACCAACTAAAAGAACCTATGTTCCTTGGTCAATCAGTAAACGTTGCTCGTTACGACCAACAAAAATTCGAAATTTTCGAAAAGCTTATCGAAAAGCAACTGTCTTTCTTCTGGCGTCCAGAAGAAGTTGACGTATCTAGCGATCGTATCGACTACAACAAGCTGCCAGACCACGAGAAGCACATCTTCATCTCTAACTTGAAGTACCAAACGCTTTTAGACTCAATCCAAGGTCGTAGCCCAAACGTGGCACTACTTCCACTTGTTTCTCTTCCTGAGCTAGAAACATGGATTGAAACTTGGTCTTTCTCTGAAACGATTCACTCTCGTTCATACACACACATCATCCGTAATATCGTGAATGATCCAAGTGTTGTATTTGACGACATCGTAGAGAACGAGCACATTCTAAAACGTGCTAAAGACATCGCACACTACTACGATGATCTAATCCAAACGACTAACGACTACCACCGCTACGGTGAGGGTGAGCACGTTATCAACGGTGAAACGGTTAAAATCAGCCTGTACGATCTTAAGAAGAAACTGTACATCTGTCTGATGTCTGTAAACGCGCTAGAAGCAATCCGTTTCTACGTAAGTTTCGCGTGTTCATTCGCTTTCGCAGAGCGTGAGCTAATGGAAGGTAACGCGAAAATCATCAAGCTGATCGCTCGTGATGAAGCGCTTCACTTGAATGGCACGCAGCACATGATCAACCTGCTACGTAACGGTCAAGATGACTTCTCATTCATGCAAATCGCAGAAGAAGCAAAACAAGACTGTTTTGACCTATTCAAAGAAGCGGCAGAGCAAGAGAAGGAATGGGCAGAGTACTTGTTCAAAGACGGTTCAATGATCGGCTTGAACAAAGACATCCTGAGCCAATACGTTGAGTACATCACCAACATCCGTATGCAAGCGGTAGGCCTACCAGCAGCGTACCCAGAAGCAACAACCAACCCAATCCCATGGATTAACGCTTGGTTGTCTTCAGATAACGTTCAAGTAGCGCCTCAAGAAGCGGAAATTTCGTCTTACCTAGTCGGTCAGATTGACAACGAAGTTCGCGCAGACGACTTTGAAGGGTTCGAGCTGTAATGCCAACCATCAAAATCAACAAACTTGTTAGCATTGAGTCCAACCCATCCAATACCATTTTGGAGACCATGGAACAGGCGGGCTTACTTCCAGAATACAACTGTCGCGACGGTCACTGCGGTGCATGTCGTTGTAAGTTGGAATCTGGTGAAGTGGAGTATGTTGGTTTTGCCATGGCTTACACGCAAGGTGATGAGATTCTCCCTTGTATCTGTAAAGCCAAATCAAGCGTTTCGCTGACTGGTGTGAACTACGCGATGAAAGAAAAGCGCGCATAGTTCCAGACGAAGAAACACGAAAAAGCCAAGGCGATCGCCTTGGCTTTTTGTTATCTGTAGATGGTGAATAGCCTAAAGTGCGCTGTTAGGAATATGCATCTCTTTCACTTTCTCTAAAAACGCATAGTGGGCAAACATAGGTTTTCGCTCTAAGTAACGGCGTAATAAATCCAGCGCTGCGGTGCTGATCACTTTCACTTGGTCGTCACGTTGATACTTTTTCGCTAACTTATAAGACGCGCCCCATTCACCTGATGGTGTAGACAAGGCGACAGAAAATACCCAACCTTCAACCTGTCCGGTCACTAATGCTAAATCGGTAGCGCACTTTTCGCGAGTCGCTCCCGCTAACGCAAATGTTGCAGCCAATGGATCCCCCTCATGGTTTACAGTTTGGTTACGCCCTGCCAGCACCCAACCGTGACCCAATTGCTTTTCTGCATTTTCATCACTGTTTAACCAGTAGGTTAAATATCCAGCACTGCTTTTTTCAGACACAGAAAGCGTGAGATCTTTATCCGCCAGCAGTTGTCCTACATGCTCAACCATCGGAAGGTCGATGCTAACCGTATTGCTTTCGAGGTGCTTGTTGATCAACTGCATCAGCTTCAAACGTTGTTCAAGCTGATCTGCCGGACCAAACAGCTTCACTTCAATAAAAGGAAGATAAGAGCGATACCCAAGCTCATATCCTTGTGGCAGTTTTAACTGATCCAACTTATCCGAGATCCCAGATTCAGAAAGACCAAAAGTGTAGATTCGACTACAGCATGAACCTTTTACGTCAGGAAATACTCTTCGAAGATCAGGCAAAATTTGTGTTTCTGCCATCAATTTGAATTCGCTTGGTACACCAGGAGTAAAATAAAAAATCGCGTCATTGATCAGCATTTTAAAGCCACATGCCGTGCCAATAGGATTGTCTAAAATTTCTGCGGTTTCAGGTAGCATGGCTTGTTTTAAATTGCTATCAGGCATAGGAATGCCACGCCGAGCATACATGCTCTCCAGTTGCTCTAGCCATTCTTTAAACAATACCAGTTTGCACTCAGCCGCTTTCGCTGCCGCTGCGGCGCTCATGTCGTCGGTCGTTGGCCCCAATCCACCGTTAACAATGACTACGTCATTGTTGAAGCTCAGCATTAAAAACTCTTCGATTAAGCTCGATTGCTTGTCTCCCACAGTGGATCGTTTGGTTAAGCCAAACCCATGCTGATAAAACAAACTCGACAGCCACGCCGCGTTAGTATCAACAATATCTCCGTGAAGCACTTCCTCACCAGTACTTAGCATTGCAATTTTCACAACTGACTCCTGAACATAAGCACAATTCTATTTCTATACGGAGCACTTATATCGTTTTCTTTTTATCAGACTAATCGCTTAGTCAATTTGTTGGGATTAAATTAAGGTCAAGTATTTAAATGGGTTTTCTTTTAAGGGATAATTGTGAGCCCGATCATCAAACCATTAACTCGGAGACCTTTGTGTCAAAATCATCCATGTTCAAGAAGACTCTCGCAGGACTCTTACTGACGACGTCGGCCGTTGCTAACGCGAGCCAGTACGATATGAGCCGCCACTCAGAGTTTTCTTACACGCCTGATTGTATGTCAGGTTACTGCGAAACAACCAATCTGTACACCTTCGAATCTCAAAATCGCAGTCTTGCTTTTGAACAGAATAACGATGATTCTTTAAATCTTGACGCAGGCCTTCAGCCTAGACACCTTATCGTTCCTCAAGATAAGGACTGGGATTACCTAATGGGCCAGACGTACACCATTCTTGGCCTGAGTGTGGCTACTGTTGGTTTGATGACGTTTCTTCCTGAAAGCATTACTAAGTGGGACGAAGAAGACCGCGACATGAGCAAGCTAGGTAGCAAATGGAAAGATAACGTTTCTGATGGCCCGGTATGGGACCGTGACGAACACTTCCTAAACTACATCATGCACCCATACTTTGGCGGTGTTTACTACACGGCGGCAAGACATGCAGGTTACAACGAATTTGAATCATTCTTGTACTCTGCCACCATGTCTACTTTCTTCTGGGAATACGGTGTTGAAGCGTTTGCAGAAGTCCCTTCTTGGCAGGACATCTTTATCACGCCATTCTTTGGTGCGGTCGTGGGTGAAATGATGCTAACAGCAGAGCAAGACATCGTAGCAAATGGCGGCGAAGTGTTAGGTTCAGAAACTGCAGGCGACGTTTCTCTCTTCTTCCTAAACCCTGTTGGTCATATCCACCACTGGGTGACTGACGCATGGGGCGGCAGCGCTGAATTGAAATTCAACTCCTCACCTTGGTTCGGCAATCAAGATGTTGCGAAGTTTGCCATGGACGCAGGTGCAAGCTACGACAGTCAGTTTTACGGCGTAGAGCTGAAAGTAACGTTCTAAGCCAACCATATTGAACGACATTAATGAAGAGCAGCCAAACGGCTGCTCTTTTTGTATCTAGTGCACTGTTTTGATTATTTGCTTCGCGAATTAGTGTGAAAAATTGACTTCTATCAAACATAACCCCTTCCTAGGACCTACACTGAAGAAAAGGACTTATTCCAATAACTTAAGCGATGCGTTCCACCGCACTGCGTCCAAACCTTATTCCAGGAGGGGACATCATGAACACTGTGTTTATCGTTAACTTTGTCGGTCAAGCATCACCGGCGACTATCAAACAACTGGCTGCTGTTACTCATGAAAACGGAGGCAAATGGTTAATCAGTAAAGTAAACTTTATTGAAGACCAAGTCGCTGGGGTGATAAAAGTTGAGTTACCTGAAGAAAACGCGGACACGGTGAAAGAAGCGTTTTCAGCCTGCCAGACTCTAGTAGTTAAATTTGTGGATTCAGAGCCTCACTCACACAAAGAAGATACCATTTTCCAACTTCGTCTCGATTCCAATGACCGTGCAGGTATCGTCAATGAAATCACTCACGTTCTGGATGCACAACGCATCTCTATTTTAGATATGGATTGCCAACGCGTATTTATTGCCGGGGGTGGCGGTGTGAGTTCTAGCTTGTTCAGCGCAAAAATGGCTATCAAGCTGCCAAGCGAATTGGAAATCGAAGATGTGGCGAACGAGTTAGAAGCACTCAGCGAAGACACCAGAGTAATAATTGAAAGCTAGTCGATTTAGCCTTTTATTCATAGAAAAAGAGCAGCTATAAATAGCTGCTCTTTGTCATTGTAAGCATGAGAAAAACGTTACTTCACAGACCACTGTGACAGTGAGCGTTTGAAGTCTGAGTAGTCAAACTCATTCAGCTTTTGAATCTCGCCGCTTGAACGCTCACAGTAAACAGAAGGCATACGTAGACCATTAAACCAGTTTAGTTTCACCATCGTGTAACCCGCGCTGTCTAGAATGTGTAGACGTTGACCGATCTCTAGTGGCTGACCAAAATTTGCCACACAGAACTGATCACCGGCAAGACATGAACACGAACCAATCACGTACTCGTGCTCGCCGTTGTCAGATGCTTCTAGAATGGAGGCCGGTTCATTGTAAATCAGCGTATCAAGACGGTGTGCTTCAGTTGCAGAGTCAACAATTGCTGTCTTCTTCACGTTCTCAACGATATCGACCACAGTAACCACTAAGTCTGTCGTCTTAGTGATGATGGCTTCACCCGGCTCTAGGTACATTTGCACGCCGTGCTTCTCAGAGAATGCTTTTAGCGCTAGACCTAGCTTCTCAATATCGTAACCCGGCCACGTGAAGAATACGCCGCCACCCATGCTCACCCAATCCAGCTTGTTTAGGTATTCGCCAAACTGCTCTGAAATCGCATCTAATAGGCCGATAAATGCATCCACATCTTTGTTCTCACAATTCATATGGAACATCACGCCATCAATACCTTCAAATACTTCAGGTTTGATGTGATCGGCTTGTACACCTAAGCGAGAGAATTTGCGCGCAGGGTTTGCGAGGTCTTGACCCGCGTAGCTCACGCCCGGATTTAAACGTAAACCAATCGACGCTTTGCCTTCAACAATGTGGCGGTAAGCTGCAAGTTGAGATTGCGAGTTGAAAATCATTTTGTCACAGATGTCTGCGACTTCACGTACGTCATCTTCGCTGTAACCCACACTGTAGGCGTGCGTTTCGCCACCAAACGTTTCGTATCCAAGTTTTACTTCGAATGGGCCGGAGCTGGTTGTGCCGTCTAAGTAAGGCTTGATGATGTCAAACACACCCCAAGTAGAGAAACACTTCAGTGCAAGTACAAGCTTTACACCTGAGATTTCTTTTAACTGTTTTGCTTTCTCTAGGTTCGCAATCAGTTTGTCTTCATTGATCATGAAGTACGGAGTTTTTAGTTCATTGTGTTGCATGTTAATACCTTGAGTGCTTTCGCCTGAACGAAGGCACTATAAAATCGAACAAAGCCGACGCTGTTGCATCGGCTTAGATTTTAATTATTTAACTTTGTTTGTAATTCGCCAAAATTTGTCTCTGTAGCGAGGAGAACGCGTGGAGTTTACGAATGTAAATGAGCACGTTCGACAAAGCCTCAGAGGCAAATAACAAGAATTACTTCAAAGCGTGGATAACTGGTAGCCCTTGAGCTGGTTCCAACTCCTGAACATGCCAATCTAGACCGATTTCTGGCATTGTTTCTAGGAACGGATCTGGGTCTAGCTGCTCCATGTTGAACACGCCTTTGTCAGCCCACTTGCCACGGAAGAATTGAAGTGCGGCTGTGATCGCTGGTACACCTGTTGTGTAAGAAATCGCTTGATGCTCTACATCTTCGTATGCCACTTCGTGGTCAGCGTTGTTGTAGATGAATACGCTACGCTCTTTACCGTCTTTCTTACCTTGAACCCAAGTACCGATACACGTTAGGCCTGTGTAACCCGGTGCTAAAGATGTTGGATCTGGTAGTAGCGCTTTCAATACATGAAGAGGCTGTACTACTGTGCCATCGTGCAGCGTTAGTGGATCTGGACTTAGTAGGCCGATGTCGCGCATTACGTTGAAGTAGTTAAGGTAACGATCACCAAAACCCATCCAGAACTCAATACGCTTCGCAGGGATGAACTCTTTCATTGAACGCACTTCGTCGTGCGCCATTGAGTACACTTTGTGTGAGCCACAGTTCGGGAATTCGAACTCAAGCATACGTGAGTGACAAGGTACTTGCTTCCACTCGCCATTTTCCCAGTAGAAAGAGTCACCTTGGATCTCTAGCATATTGGTTTCTGGGTCAAAGTTCGTCGCAAACTTCTTACCGTGATCACCCGCGTTTACATCCATCACGTCTATTGTGTCGATCTCATCGAACAGGTGTTTTACTGCGTATGCTGCAAACACAGAAACTACGCCTGGATCGAAACCAGCGCCTAAGATGCCAGTGATGCCCGCTTCTTCGAACTTCTCACGGTAGCCCCATTGCCAATCGTAAGCTTCAGGGACTTGTTGACCTTCTGAACATAGGTCAACCGCAACTGATGTATCTAGGTATGAAACTTTTGCTCGGTAACACGCTTCCATGATTGGCATGTTTACCCAAGGAGGACCCGCGTTGATAACTAGGTCCGGTTTCACTTCTTCAATCAAAGCAACAAGAGAATCTACGTCGTCAGCATTTACTGCACGAGCTTCTAGTTTCTTAGTTGAATCTTTCAGATTGTTTTTCTTCTGAATCGATTCGATGATTTTCTCACACTTACCTACGGTACGTGATGCGATTGTGATATCACCCAGAACGTCGTTGTTTTGTGCTGCTTTGTGTGCAACTACCCAGCCAACGCCGCCTGCACCAATCTGTAGAATTGCCATAGTTTTCCGTTACCTTTGTTAAACTAGCTCAACTGCTAGCATATTGATTTTAGAGAGCAAAGATTCAAAGTCCGCAGTCGTTAGACACGGGTTCAAAATCGTAAATTTAAGCGCGGTTTTACCGTCGACAATGGTTTCACCCAATACCGCGATACCGCGAGTCAACGCTTCTAAACGTAGCGCTTTGTTCAGTTCATCAAGATCTGCTGTTTCGTGTGTTGCACGGAACAATACCGTCGACAGTGAAGGCTCAGCTAGTAGTTCAAATTGATCGTTTGTACGGATCATGTCAGCCACTTCAAGCGTTTGAGCGAGTAGATGATCGTACATGTCACCCAGTGCCTTCGGACCCACGTTTTGCATGGTCATAAAGACTTTCAATGCATCGAAACGTTTGGTTGTCGCGATAGATTTATCGACCAAGTTTGGTAGCTCATCGTGCTCACGATTCAAGTAATCTGCGTGATGAAGCAAGAACTTAAAGTTCGACTTGTCGTTCACCAAAAGTGCGCCACAGCTGATTGTTTGGTAGAACAATTTGTGGAAATCGACACTGATAGAGTGAGCGCGCTCAACGCCTTTCAGGCGAGACTTATGACTGCTAAGGATCAGCGCACCACCGTAAGCACCATCCACATGCATCCACATGTCGTGCTTGACTGCCATGTCGGCGATGAAGTCTAGGTCATCAATTGCACCGTGATCCGTCGTACCCGCAGTACCAACAATCGCAAATGGAATTAGCCCTTCAGCTTTCGCTTGCGCAATCACTTCATCTAGCTTCGTGATATCCATGGTGCCATCAGCGTTTGCATCCACAGTCATCACCGCTTTCTCACCAAGCCCCATCCAAGATGCAGACTTTTGAACTGTGAAGTGTGATTTCTTAGAACATACAATGCGAAGTTTGTCAGCGTAGTCAGGCAGACCTAACTTCTGGATTGAATGACCACTGAGCTTATCTGCGATCCAATCACGTGCCAGTATCAAACCCATTTGGTTACTTTGCGTGCCACCGCTCGTGAAAATACCATCGGCTTTTTCGCTTAGGTCGTACTTGTCGCACAGCCAGTTGACCACTTTTTGCTCAACGTAAGTTGCAGAAGATGCTTGGTCCCATGAATCCATTGATTGGTTCAGTGCTGCAATCATCGCCTCTGCTGCAACAGCCGGCATTAAAGGAGGCGTATGCAAATGCGCGATACAATCAGGGTGTTGAGTGAAGATAGCGTTCTTTGCCACCAGCTCTGCCACATCATCGATTACGGATTTAAGTGGCGCATTTTTGTTGTCTAGGTCAACCGCGTTGATCGCATCTTCTAACGCTTTAGGATCCATACCTGAGTATGGTGCGTTAACTTGTTCAAACACTGACTTCATTGCAGAAGTTGTGTGACTCATTACTGATGCAAACTCAGCACTGCCTAGTTCACCGGTATGGATGAAGTGCTTTTTCCACTCTTCTTGTGGTGCAGCTTCAACGTGGCTACCGCCTGCGGCGATGATCGCTTCTTCAAGCACACGTAATGCGAAGTCAATCTGTTCGAATGAAATGATAAGTGGTGGAAGGAAGCGAATAACAGAACCTTCGCGGCCGCCTTTCTCAACCATCAAACCACGCTCAAGCGCAGCACGTTGAATCGCTAGGGTCAACTGACCGTCCGCAAGAGGTTCACCAAACTTGTTAAGCTCGCCGTTAGGATTCTTGATTTCAACGCCTAGCATCAAGCCTTTGCCACGAACTTCAGCAATACAGTTAACACGTTTTTGGATGTTTTCAAGACCAAAACGTAGGTATTGGCCAGCAACGTTCGCATGCTCAACAAGGTTGTCACGTTGGATAATTTCAAGCGCTTTAGCACCTGAAACCATTGCAAGTTGGTTACCACGGAATGTGCCCGTGTGCTCGCCTGGCTTCCACGTATCGTGTTGCTTATTGATCACAAGCAGTGACATTGGCAAGCCGCCGCCAATCGCTTTAGAAAGACACAATACATCAGGCACGATACCCGCTTCTTCGAAAGCGAAGTTGTAACCAGATTTACCCACACCACACTGGATTTCATCAAAAATCAGCAGGATACCGTGCTCATCACAAATACGACGTAGTTCGCGCAACCAGAATGCTGGAGCAGGAATTACACCGCCCTCACCTTGAACTGGCTCTACGATGATCGCAGCAGGTTTCATGATACCCGCTTCATCATCGTTCAATAAACGCTCGATATAACGAATGCTTGCTTTCGCACCTTCGTCACCGCCAAGACCAAATGGACAGCGTAGGTTGTATGGGAAAGGCATAAAGTGCACATCTGACATTAAGCCAGTACGACGCGCTTTTGTTCCTAAATTACCCATCATGCCCATCGTACCGTTTGTCATACCGTGATATGCACCACGGAAAGCAAACATGGTATTACGACCTGTCGTTTGTTTCGCTAGCTTGATCGCAGCTTCAACCGCATCTGCACCCGATGGTCCACAGAACTGAATAACACAGTTATCGCCCAGCTCTTGAGGAAGAAAAGACTTAACAGACTTAATAAAGTGAGTTTTAGCAGAAGTGGCAATATCAAGAGTTTGATAAGGCAGACCAGAGTCTAACTGCTCTTTTAACGCTTGGTTAATTTCAGGATGGTTGTAACCCAACGCTAAAGTACCAGCACCAGCTAGACAATCTAGGAAGACTTGACCACGAGTATCTTCTACCAAACAGCCATATGCTTGCTTAATCGCAATCGGTAGACGACGTGGATAAGAACGAACCTCAGATTCATGCTCCGCCTGTTCTAATAGAACTTGATCCGGCGTTAAGTCATACGTTCCCTCAACTAAAGGAACCTGAGAAGAAAAAATGTTTGCGATAGTGTTATCGACTTCAAAGGCAGTGCTCATACTACTTAATCCCTTGAATTGTAATAATTCTCGAACCTGTATTTATTTTCGTTTGAATTTAATTACAGGAGATATAGGTAAACCTCCGCATTTGTCGCTACGTAAAAGACAAATACAGATAGTCAGTCACAACATCGGTGACTTTTATTTGTGCTGGGAATTAATCAAGGTTCCGTAATGCAACCGTTTTGTAAAACAGGACATTTCGGCAGTATGAAGCTGATTAGTGTGTGTTTATTCAAAGGTTTCAATGTTGGGTTTCCCATTAACATGCTGCATTTACAGCATTAGTATCCCGTCTATCGACAAATGGCTTTACCGATACCTACCCTACGTAGTGTCACAATCAGCTTGAATGGTCACTACGCGTATCCCCCAGAGAACTAGCGTCATAAATTACGCTCCGAGATTGCGCGCGAATTTATCACAAAATAAAATCTTCTGGCAACGACTTTTCACAATCCATAAGTTGACAGCGATCACAACAAAACCATTCTTATTCTGATCTCAATAACTTACCTGATAGAGGTGAATTTATCTTGTTCTGTCGATATGCATCTAACGAAGTCATCAATAGTACCGGTTGAATAGTGTGGATGTGCATTTAAAAGAACTGGTTTCCCAGATAGCCTAGAATTTGCATTTATTTGTTTGGCGAGAGTCGGACTTACTTTTTGAAGTTGTTGAGAAACAACAAATACGAAAAAGCCCAGCTAAAAAGCTGGGCTTATCAATCTGGAGCGACACACGAGGTTCGAACTCGTGACCTCAACCTTGGCAAGGTTGCGCTCTACCAACTGAGCTAGTGTCGCAGATTTAAGATGGTGCCCCGGGCCGGACTTGAACCGGCACAACGCGAACGTCGAGGGATTTTAAATCCCTTGTGTCTACCAATTCCACCACCAGGGCACACAAATATTCTTTGTGATGCCTTTACAGAAAAGTAAAACACCATCTGATACCGCATAACGCCATATCTATAATTTGGAGCGACACACGAGGTTCGAACTCGTGACCTCAACCTTGGCAAGGTTGCGCTCTACCAACTGAGCTAGTGTCGCATTTATTCTCGAAAGTAATTCACTCTCAAAAGAATAATGGAGGCGCCTCCCGGAGTCGAACCGAGGTCCACGGATTTGCAATCCGCTGCATAGCCACTCTGCCAAGGCGCCTCATTTGTGAAGTAAGCATCGCTTTTTCACCACCCTTTCAAGCCGCGCTCTCTTGGGTACGGGATGCATTCTACGGATTCGAGCGATCGAGTCAACACTATTTTTATTTTTTTAAATC
Organism: Vibrio sp. GLN_1; assembly: GCF_043106015.1. Taxonomy (NCBI): domain Bacteria; kingdom Pseudomonadati; phylum Pseudomonadota; class Gammaproteobacteria; order Vibrionales; family Vibrionaceae; genus Vibrio; species Vibrio sp. GLN_1. The sequence goes on along the minus strand of NZ_JBICMD010000035.1, from coordinate 506,525 downwards.
GTTTGACCAGATTTTGTGCGAAAGACTGTGGATTGATTAGTTTTAATACGAAAACATGACCAATTACACTTGTTTATCTTGAGTTTATGGCTACTCAGCACCCGCTGCTAGGGTAGGTTCTCGCCATTTCAAGTAGAGATAATTGGACAATTACAAATCTAACAAACACCGACTGAATAAAAAACAAGATTAAGATCACATTTCTATTTTTAGAAAGTCATTCGAAATGCACAAAAAAAGCAGGCATAGCGACCTGCTTTCTTAATCTCGTTTAGTGATGTTCTTCGTTCAGCAAATCATCTTTTGCTGCTGCAAGATACTGAACCATCGACCAATATGTTAGGAATGTAGCGACGTACAGAGCGGCAAAGCCTAGCCAAACCATCCATTCGTCATAGCGCCAAATCAGAACCCATAATGCAAACATCTGAGAAACTGTTTTTACTTTACCAACCCAGGATACAGCGACACTTGCGCGTTTACCGATTTCAGCCATCCATTCACGCAATGCAGAGATGATAATCTCTCGCGCAATCATGGTTACAGCAGGGATAGTTACCCAAATGGTGTGGTAGTGCTCTGTAATCAAAATCAACGCTGTCGCAACCAGTACTTTATCAGCGACAGGATCGATAAACGCACCAAACCTTGAAGTTTGGCCAAGTTTACGAGCTAGCATGCCATCTAACCAGTCGGTAAAACCTGCAACCCAGAACACCATTGCTGCCGCAAAGGGAGCCCAAGAATAAGGCAGATAGAAGACAACCACGAATACAGGGATTAAGAACAGTCTAAGAAGGGACAGAATGTTCGGGATATTCAAACGCATTTTATTATTCTCTTACACATTGCGTGTTTATGTTGCTGGATTTTCCTTATTGTTTCAATGCTTGGAAAATAATTTCTGCTAAAGAGTGACTAATTCCCGGTACTTTGGCGATTTCTTCAACACTTGCACGCTTAAGTTCCTGCAATCCACCCATGTATTTCAATAAAGCTTGGCGTCGTTTTGGCCCAACACCTTCAATCCCCTCCAACGCGCTTGTACGTCGAGTTTTACCACGTTTCGCTCTGTGACCCGCAATCGCATGATTATGACTCTCATCGCGAATATGTTGAATCAAGTGTAAGGCTGGAGCATCACTTGGTAAGTTGAACTCTTCGCCATCAACCGTAATTAAGGTTTCAAGGCCAGGTTTACGTGTTACACCTTTGGCAATACCAATCATGATTGGTCGCTTAGGCCAATCTCCCCAATACTGGGCTATGATTTCATGCGCACGATTTAACTGACCTTTACCACCATCAATAAAGATGATGTCAGGGATTTTTTCTACGTCCAACTGCTTTGAGTAGCGCCGCTCTAACGCCTGCCCCATCGCTGCATAATCATCGCCACCCGTGATTCCAGTAATGTTATAGCGTCGGTATTCTTGCTTTACCGGACCTTCGTTGTTGAAGACCACACATGATGCGATAGTGCTCTCGCCCATCGTATGGGAAATATCAAAACACTCCATCCTCATAATAGACTCCATTCCCAGCGTCTCGCGAAGTGCTTTGAAACGTTGGTTGATCGTCATCTTATGGTTGATTTTTGTCGTGATGGCAGTAAGTGCATTGGTATTAGACAGCTTAAGATATCTCCCTCTCGCACCAGTCGGAGAAGTATGGAAATGAACCTTACGCCCTGCGACTTCACTCAGTGCTTTTTGAATGGGTTCGAGATCGTCGGCCAACTCTTGGTTCAGTATTATTCGAGATGGGATTGTCCGCGCCTCATTGTGACTCAGGTAGTACTGAGTCAAAAAGCTATCGAATACCTCTTGTTGGCTCGTGTTTTGAGGAATCTTAGGGAAATGACTGCGACTGCCTAACACTTTACCCTGACGAATCATCAATATGTGGATGCAAGCAATGCCGTTCTCTTGCGCAAAACCCAGCACATCCATATCGTCCATGCTGTCTTCCGATACATATTGCTGTTCTTGGACTCGTCTTATCGCTTGTATCTGATCACGAAACTTTGCCGCGTCTTCAAACCGAAGTTGCTGACTAGCAACCTCCATTTTCTCTATCAACTGCTTCAGTACTTGCTGATCTTTACCTTGCAGAAATAGACGGACGAAACCCACCAGCTCTGCATACTCTTCATCTGAGATAATCGAGCTCACACACGGGCCAGCGCAGCGACCAATTTGATACATCAAGCAAGGGCGCGTTCGATTGGAGTAAACCGTATCTTCGCACTGTCTAACAGGAAATATTTTTTGCAGCAAGTGCAGCGTTTCCCGTACCGCCCCTGAGTCAGGGTAAGGACCAAAATACTCGCCTTTGCGCTTCTTGGCCCCACGGTGCATCGACAATCTCGGATGTTTATGACCGCTAATGAATATATAAGGGTACGATTTATCATCACGCAGAAGCACGTTGTATTTCGGCAAATACTGCTTGATGTAATTGTGTTCAAGAATCAGCGCTTCTGTCTCGGTATGCGTCACCGTGACATCTATTTTGGCAATATTGCTCACCAAAGCGCGTGTTTTTTCACTGTCGACTTTTTTGCGAAAGTAACTAGAAAGGCGTTTTTGAAGATCTTTGGCTTTACCGACGTATATAACAACAGCATCGGCGTTGTACATGCGGTACACGCCGGGCTGATGAGTTACTGTCTTGAGAAAGGAAGCCGAATCGAAAGGAGGATTCACACTAAAGGGTCTCGGTGTCCAGCATTCCGTGGCGAATCGCTAAGTGTGTTAACTCAACGTCACCATTAATGTCCAGCTTGCTAAACAGTCGATAGCGGTAGCTGTTGACTGTCTTTGGACTTAAGTTAAGTTGCTCAGAAATATCCGTTACTTTCTGACCTTTCGTGATCATAAGCATGATTTGCAGTTCACGTTCGGACAAATCTTTAAATGGATTTTCAGAGGCTGGTGAGAACTGGCTCAATGCCATTTGCTGCGCTATCTCTGGAGAGATGTAACGCTGCCCACTATTGACCACACGAATTGCATTTACCATTTCATCCGGCCCTGCACCTTTGGTTAAATAACCAGAAGCACCAGCCTGCATCACTTTGGTTGGAAACGGATTTTCCGTATGAACGGTTAGTACGATGATTTTCACATCTGGATTCACGCGAAGAATTTTCTTGGTGGCTTCCAAGCCGCCAATCCCAGGCATGTTCATGTCCATTAAAACGACGTCAGCATGATTACTGCGACACCATTTTACTGCATCTTCACCGCTGTCAGCTTCTCCTGCTACGTTCATTCCACGGACGTCTTCAATAATACGTCGTATCCCTGTGCGAACCAGCTCGTGATCATCTACAAGGAAAACATTAATCAAACTTGTATCTCCACACTTTTTATTGGCTCTGCACCCACATAACTTTACTAAATGTGGATATCAGTATGACTGCCTATATACTAACGTATTTGGCAATAAATTGCTTTCTATGAATATGTGCTGAAACGCAAACTTTAGCAAGAACTTATTCATAAACCACTCTATTATTTCAGAGCGTGATGTGCAGAGCCGAAATCTAGGAAAAACTAATTAACAACATTACCCCCAACAAATCAAGTATCTATATCCATATAACCTCGATATATGAGAATCACTTAACTTGCAAACGAGAAAACAACTGGCAGATCTGGTGGTTTAATATACAGAAATCGTTAACTAGAAATCCTTTTTTAAGCCATTTGTAATTGCTAAAAACCTCCGATTAAACAAGCCAGAAGTAACTATGCAGAAGTATCTAATTCCATTTTCTATTACTGGTTATTTTTACAGTCCATAATGTTAGAATGGCGACTTGAAAAATTTATAAGGTTTCTCTCTTTTGAACATCCAACAAGGTTTCCTACTTACTCGCCAAGCACGAGACATCAAAGGCCAAACTCAGATAGAGTTGTGGCTCGCGACAGAAGCAGGTCCGACTCAACTATTGATCAATGGTGAGAAACCCGTGTTCTTCATCGCTCAAGAGTACATTGAGCAAACCCAAAACCTGGCGCTATCGAAAAGTATTCAAGTTGAAATTCGAACTCTTGAACTGAAAACGTTCGAGCATACCCCTCTCGCAGCTTGCTATACGAAAGTAACCAAAGAAGCACTCGTATTACAAGATCTGCTCTCACAGCAAGATATCGTGACTTACGAAGGCGATATACGACTCGCTGACCGCTATCTAATGGAGCGCTTTATTAAAGGGAGTGTGGAGTTTACAGGTCATCAGCAATCGCGAAATGGCTTTCATCGTATCCAGAATGCAAAGTGTCGAAGTGGTGACTATGAGCCTAAGTTGCATGTCGTTTCGCTAGACTTGGAGTGTTCAGAAAAAGGCATTCTATACTCCATCGGTTTGGATAGCCCTCATGACTCTCGAGTCATTATGATTGGAGAACCAGAACCAGCTGAAACAAATATTCAATGGGTTCAAAATGAAAAAGCACTACTCGAAGCATTGATTGCTTGGTTTAAGTCGTTCGATCCTGATGCTATTGTTGGTTGGAACGTTATCGACTTCGATTTTCGTCTCCTTCATAAACGTGCGGAACGGCACAACATGAAGTTGATGTTGGGTCGCGCCGATCAGCCAAGCTTCTTTCGTAGCTCATCCCAAAGCCAACAGGGGTTTATCTCAATTCCCGGACGTGTAGTACTCGATGGCATCGATACACTAAAAACCGCGACTTATCACTTTCGGTCTTGGTCATTAGAATCGGTTTCACAAGAACTACTCGGTGAAGGCAAAGAGATCCATAACGTGCATGACCGTATGGACGAAATCAATCGCATGTATCGCTCCGATAAGCCTTCACTTGCCAAATACAACCTTCAAGATTGCGTGCTAGTAAACAAAATCTTCGAACACACTCATCTCCTCGCGTTTGCTATTGAACGATCGAGGTTGACGGGAGTTGAGTTGGATCGCGTCGGAGGCTCAGTCGCGGCGTTCACCAATCTTTATTTGCCACAAATTCATCGAGCAGGTTACGTCGCACCCAATTTGCACCCTGAAAACTGGATTGCGAGTCCCGGCGGTTACGTAATGGACTCAATCCCTAACCTTTATGACTCAGTTTTAGTGCTGGATTTTAAGAGTCTATATCCCTCTATTATTCGCTCTTTCTTGATCGACCCTATGGGTTTGGTCGAGGGTTTATTACTGGACATTGGTAAGGATGACGATCAAGCCGTGCCTGGTTTTCGTGGTGGTCAGTTTCATCGTTCGAAACACTTTTTGCCAGAGATGATCGAAAAGCTTTGGGCGGCACGAGATGTTGCGAAGAAAAACAACGAGAAAGCCTTTTCTCAAGCAATCAAAATCATCATGAACTCGTTTTATGGCGTATTGGGCTCATCGGGATGTCGTTTCTTTGATACTCGATTAGCTTCCAGCATCACCATGCGTGGGCATGAAATCATGAAGCAAACTAAAGTGCTGATTGAAAACAAAGGCTATCAAGTGATTTATGGAGATACAGACTCAACATTTGTCTCTTTGAATGGTTCATACAGCCAAGCGGAAGCGGATGAAGTCAGCAATCACTTGGTTGAATACATAAACTCTTGGTGGCAAGAGCATCTTCGCGCTGAGTACAACCTCACTTCAATGCTTGAAATTGAATATGAAACTCACTACCGCAAGTTTCTGATGCCAACTATTCGTGGCGCGGAAACGGGCTCGAAAAAACGTTATGCGGGTTTAATTGGTGAAGGAGAACAAGAGCGCATTGTATTCAAAGGGCTAGAAAGTGCGCGTACCGACTGGACGCCATTAGCGCAAAAATTCCAAAACACGCTCTATCGAATGGTATTTCACGGCGAAGACCCGAGTGACTATGTGCGTGAAGTAGTAGAAAAAACCAATAATGGGGAGTTTGATGACCAATTGGTTTATCAAAAGCGACTACGCCGAAAGCTGCATGAGTACCAAAAAAACATTCCACCTCAAGTGCGTGCAGCACGTTTAGCCGACAACATTAATGCCAAGCTTGGTCGACCTTTACAGTATCAAAATCGTGGGCGCATAGAGTATTTGATTACCCTAAATGGCCCTGAGCCTCATGAATACCGTAACAGTCCTATCGACTACCAGCACTACATCGACAAACAGCTAAGGCCTGTTGCAGATGCGATTCTGCCATTTATCGGCACAGACTTTGAAACCCTCTCAGCACCACAGATGGGACTGTTCTAACCAATACGAAACTCAGTCTTTTGGTACTGCTTCACGAGCCAGCCACCGAAAGCATCAATTAGGCCAATGACCGAACGCTTGGGAATTGGCCTTCCAGATAACAATATGCAGAGGCGTTCAATCTCCAGTTTTTTCTCGGGATGATATTGCAAAAACACTTCACCACATTCTATTGGATCATCAAACCAGCGCTTATCGCGATACATCACCAAAGAGTAAGAAGCTCTTAATAACTTTTTAGCGATGACTACCTGCGCACGAACTTGCTCCTCAAGGCTTGTCGCCTGAACAATCTTAGCTCGATACACCGCTAGCCATTCTTCAACATCCATATTCCAGTGCTTAGCAATTTCCCAACTCGGCACATAGTCGCCAAAACAATCTGCCAAGTCATCGCCATGCACACAAACACAGCAGTGCTTGAGCATAAAGCCCCAAGTAAAAATGCTATCAAGATTGACAACTTCGCTAACAAGTGCCGTTCTTATCGCCACTCCCTTGACTTGCGGGTGATCTTGCTGAGCTCGCCACTTTATAGTATTGAGCAGCGTCGCTCGGTTGTTCTCAAACGTCGACTTTGTCACCACAACTAAATCCAGGTTGGACTTTCCTGCTATTGCCGTTTTTCGCGCAACACTTCCGTACACATAAACGCTGTGAAGATTTTGCCCTAGACCGCCTGTTAGGCACATCAACACTTCTTTGATTAAAGGAGCAAACTCTGGTTGAAAAGGTTGTTTAGGATCGATAACTGGAAGAGACATGGATTAAAAAGCGCGCTCAAAGTTTGTCAGTAAGATTGGCTTATGATCCCCTAGCCCCTATTCGGAATCAAGCCTAATCAAACGTTTAATCTTGATTCAACAATCACGATTAATTTTGGTGCCACACAACAAACTTAGCGCTATAATCAGCGAGTTTTGCTTAATAAGTATGAATAGGAATATACAATGCCAAAGGCAAGTGAAATCAAAAAAGGCTTCGCAATCGAGTCTAATGGTAAAACTCTTCTAGTTAAAGACATCGAAGTAACGACTCCTGGCGGTCGTGGCGGCGCTAAAATCTACAAAATGCGTTGTACAGATCTAACAACTGGCGCACGCGTAGACGAGCGTTACAAGTCTGATGACGTTGTAGAAACAGTCGAGATGAACAAACGTGCAGTTGTGTACTCATACGCTGACGGCGATGAGCATATCTTTATGGATAACGAAGACTACTCACAGTACACATTCAAACACAATGAAGTTGAAGACGACATGTTGTTCATCAACGAAGACACTCAAGGTATTCACATTATCCTTGTGGACGGTTCTGCTGTAGGTCTTGAACTGCCTTCTTCTGTTGAACTAGTCATCGAAGAAACTGACCCTTCAATCAAAGGCGCTTCAGCTTCTGCTCGTACTAAACCTGCGCGTTTTGCTTCAGGTCTAGTGGTTCAAGTTCCAGAATACATCGCAACTGGTGACCGTGTAGTTATCAACACTGCTGAACGTAAATACATGAGCCGAGCATAAGCATGTCTGATTTGATTTCTTACGACGACGTTATCGACGCAGCGTACGACATCTTCCTTGAAATGGCTCCAGACAATCTAGAGCCAGCTGATGTAATTCTGTTTACTGCTCAATTTGAAGATCGCGGTGCCGCAGAACTTGTTGAAACTGGTGAAGACTGGGTTGAACATGTGGGCTTTGAGGTCGACAAAGAAGTGTATGCAGAAGTTAGAATCGGCCTAGTAAACGAAGAAAATGACGTACTTGATGACGTATTCGCTCGTATGCTAATCAGCCGAGACCCAGAACATAAGTTCTGCCATATGCTTTGGAAGCGCGACTAACGCTCCTTCTCTTATGAATAAAAACACCAGCCTAGTGCTGGTGTTTTTTTATCTTCAAACATCACCGAAGATAGAAAACTGGCCTTTTTGCGTATAAGAAAAAGGCCTGCCAATTGGCAAGCCTTTCTGATTTTCGTTTTTCGCTCTCGATTAACGATGCTTATTGCGTGCACCTTGTTCGCCAGCATTTTTCTTTGGCTTACGACGAGCAGGATTGTTGCTGCGACCTTTAGACGTGCTTACACGTTCTTCATGGCGCTTAACCGCGCGGCGGATTTTTTGGCTGCGAGCACGTTCACGCTTACGTGACGTATTATCCTTGCTCAAATCTAGCATGGTTTCTTTCTCTGGGCGAAGTTCTACAAGCTCACGCAGATAGTTTACTTCTTTCAGATCCAGTTCCATCCAACCGCCACGAGGCAGTTTTTTGTCTAGGAAGATATCACCGTAACGAACACGTTTCAGACGGCTAACGGTACACTCTTGAGATTCCCATAGACGACGAACTTCACGGTTACGACCTTCGTTGATCACTACGTAGAAAGTGTGGTTCATACCTTCACCACCTGCGTAGACAACGTCTTCAAAGCGAGCTAAACCGTCTTCCAGTTCAACCCCTTTTACTAGATTACGAACTTTTTGTTCGGTTACTTCACCAAACACACGCACTAGGTATTCACGCTCAACTTGGCGACTTGGGTGCATTAGACGGTTTGCTAATTCACCATCAGTAGTGAAAAGTAGCAGACCAGACGTGTTTGCATCCAAACGACCAACAGAGATCCAACGAGAGCCACGAATTTTTGGCAGACGGTCGAAAACCGTGCGACGGCCTTCTGGGTCATGACGAGTACACAGCTCACCCTCAGGCTTGTAGTACGCAAGTACACGACAGATCACTTCTTCTTGAACCTTTGCAGATACAATGTGACCATCGATACGAACTACACTGCTCTCATCTTCCAGTCTTTCACCAAGTTTAGCGACCACACCGTTCACGCTTACGCGTCCGGATTTAATTAACGATTCGATCTCACGACGAGAACCGTGTCCAGCACGTGCTAATACTTTTTGTAACTTTTCGCTCATTTATCTACCTATGTGTCGTCTTCACAGACGTCGAGACCAGAATTGGCCTTCATTGTGCAAGTTACCCATGTAGATGGGATTTTTCGGTCGGTCATTATACGCGATTCTTGCATTTAATGTAAGTGAAATCCTGCTAATTCTCCGCCCACAATTTACCGTTCAAGACAAACTCTCGGCCCAACTTTTGTCCTACTAAGTATGAGATATTCCCATGCAGAATCGAACTATTATGGGTCGTTCCTATCCTCTTTCAAACGGTCTCAGCTGATAAAATTGTCAGGGTTATAACAACAATAACCCATTTAGCTTGCTGGCTATGGTAATCAGATAAAAGGAATAAAAAATGTCTAAGACAAATCTTGACCTAAATTGGATTTTTGGCACATCCGGAGATGACGATTTAACAGGAACAAAAGGCTCTGAAACCACCGACATCTTTTTCGGATTTGGCGGTAATGATAAGTTTGTAGGCTACGGCGGCAATGATTATATTTTTGGCGGCTGGGGAGACGACACTCTGCTAGGCGGTCGTGGCAACGATTTTATTTCTGGCGGTTTTGGGAATGACTTCATCTCAGGTGGTCTAGGTAATGATTCATTGTTCGGTGGATGCGGTGATGATGTTATTTTCGACTATTCAGGCAACAACTTCCTCAGTGGGGGCTGGGGTAACGATACGCTTGTGATCGGCGATGGCGAGTCAGTGTTGAGCGGGGGCTGTGGTGACGACACATTTGTCTTTACCAACCGTCTGGCGATTGGCGTTCCTGATCAACCGGTATCCTCCAATGACATTGAGATAGAAGCCGATGTTCTCGACTTTAATATCTTCCACGACAAACTGGTCTTTGATTTGGGTAAAGATACAGATGGTGATGGCATTCGCGATACTTTCCTAGATTCGGCGGATGATCTGACCCTTAGCTACAACGAATGTGGTTGGGCAGTATTCTCTAACGAAGAATACAACGTAGAAGTCACGCTAAATGGCGTTAATTCAGCTTACATAAACTATGCTGAACACCACGGTATCGACATTTTCGAATTCGCATAAGCTATCTTTACTCGGCGTAAAAACTGCTCAAGTATAAATAATGAAAAAGGAGGCTGATAGCCTCCTTTTGTTTATGTTGGTATTTCAACTTATTCGAATGGTGATGGATCGCCAGAACCAATTCGCACCACTTCTGGCTCACCTTCGCTGAAGTCAATCACTGTAGTAGGTTGCTCACCTAAGTAACCACCATTCAGGATCACATCAACTGCATGTTCAAGTTTGTCGCGGATATCTTCCGGATCAGACTCTGTCACATCGCTACCAGGTAGAATCAATGACGTTGACATCAATGGCTCACCCAGTGCTTCGAGAAGATCCAATGCGATTTGGTTATTTGGCACACGAATACCGATAGTCTTACGTTTCGCATTCATCAAGCGACGAGGAACTTCCTTCGTACCTTTGAAGATGAACGTGTAAGGACCAGGAGTGTTGTTTTTCAGTAGTCGGAATGCTCCGTTGTCCACGCGCGCATACAGAGAAATTTCTGACAAATCGCGACACAACAACGTGAAGTTGTGCTTATCATCTAAGCGACGAATCTGACAAATGCGCTCTAGCGCTTGTTTGTTCTCCAATTGGCAACCAAGTGCATACCCTGAATCTGTCGGGTAAACCACGACACCGCCATTACGAATGATTGCTACTGCTTGATTGATCAAGCGAGCCTGTGGGTTTTCTGGATGAACGTAAAAAAACTGGCTCATTGTAATTCCTCATTATCGAGCCTCTCGGCTCTATATTTTTTGTGGAGCTTGAATGCCGTCTTGTTGAGCATTATACCCAAGTCATTCTCGCTGAAACTAACGTCTTGACGTTACTTGGATACATCCAACGAAGGATCGATGCCCCAATCTTTCCAAACGGGTTCAACACCTGCAGGTAACCACAGGTTTCTGCCTAATTCCATCCAAGGAGATGGATAGTGAAAATCGCTGCCTTGAGAGGCTAATAGTTTGTATTGTATAGCATAATCAGCCAAGTTGCGTCTTTCTTGTTGTGCTTGCTGCGGTTGAGCAACTTCCATTGCATCTCCGTTAGCCTCAACAAACGCAGCTAGAAGACGCTTAATCCACTTTGCTGTCAACTGATATCTGCCCGGATGCGCCAATACCGCTTTACCACCAGCAGCATGGATAGCATCGACAGCCTCTTTCATTGAACACCAATTTGGCGGTACATAACCTGGGTTATTGCGAGTGAGATACTTTTTGAACACCATTTGCATGGTTTTCGCATAACCATTATCAACTAACCACTTAGCAAAGTGAGCTCGGGTAATCGGCGCGTCACCAGCCAGTTGCTGAACTTCTTCTAACACCCCTTCACGAGTGGCCTTTTGCAGACGAGAAGCGATCAGCTCAGAACGAGCCACACGATGTTGCTTTTGTTGCTCAATCAATGCCGCTAATGCAGGATTTTCAGGATCAATATTCAAACCAACGATATGGATATCTTTATTCTGCCAAACGGTTGATATTTCAATACCGTTAATGATTTTTATCGGCAAGTCGTTCTCTTCAACGTATTGTTTGGCACGCGCTAAACCGTCAACCGTGTCGTGATCTGTAATCGCCAAAACCTCGATATCAAAACCCAGTGCCCTATCCACTAAATCTTTCGGTTCTAATCGACCATCGGACGCCGTGGTGTGACTATGTAAATCAATTCTCATATTTTTGTCGTTTTAATGCTGTTTTGGGGTTGACTTTTTACTCTCGCACTAGTTAACTAGTACATAAATACAAAGCACGTAATTTAAGGCTCACTATGTTACAAGAATTTAACCAGAACCAAAAAGCGAAAGTTGCTGTTTGTCTTAATAAGACAAACTCAGCAGATCTTGCTTGGTGGCGCACTTGGACAAGTTCTTGGTGGGCTAACGTGTACTTCTAGTTTAGAAAAACAAACGTCATAAAGCCCGCTACTCAAGCGGGCTTTTTATTTTGTCGCCCAACTCACATTCAACTGCCTAAACATTAATCGGATATGACCAACTCTTGATTGGGAGAACGTTTGCTTTATGCGACTATGTACTGCAGGACGATTAAAACAGCTACAAGGAGGTCTTGTGAACAAGGCCATTGAAATTAAGAAACTTGGACAACTGGAAGTATTAAAAGCTTCTGTTCCTTACACTCAAGACCCAACCCGTCTGTTCCATACTATTTGTGAGAATAAAACGGATAGCTTGCTTTTAGAATCGGCTGAAATTGATTCTAAACAGAATCTCAAATCGCTGTTAATCGTCGATTCTGCGGTCCGCATCGTTTGTTATGGACATACCGTCAGCTTTCATGCTCTAACGGAGAACGGCAAAAACCTACTGACGCATTTGAATCAAAACGTACGTGGCGAAGTCGCAAGCCAATTTGACGGCGAAACACTGACTTTAGAATTCATCCAACCATGCGATACGATTGATGAAGATTCTCGTCTACGAGAAGCCTCTTCTTTTGATGCGCTTCGTTTGGTACAGCACAGTTTTGATCTTTCTTCGCAAGACAAACATGCCATTTTCCTTGGTGGCCTATTTGCGTATGACTTGGTGGCGAACTTCGAACCATTAGGAGACGCGGTAGCAACAAACCAGTGTCCGGATTACGTCTTCTATGTCGCGGAAACATTGCTGGTTGTAGATCACCAAACAGAATCCTGCCAACTGCAAGCAACATTGTTCGTTGACGGCTCGCAAAAAGCAGCGCTAGAAAGCCGAATCGAAGATATCCGAGCTCAATGCACATCGCCAAAGCGTCTTCCAGACGCAACGCAAGTGGCCAATATCACAGCTCAACCAAGCGTTTCGGATCCAGACTTCTGTCAAATCGTCCGTGATCTAAAAGAATTCGTGGTAAAAGGCGATATTTTCCAAGTGGTTCCTTCTCGTCGATTCACATTGCCTTGCCCTTCTCCGTTGGCAGCTTACAAAGAGCTAAAGCAAAGCAACCCAAGCCCTTACATGTTCTACATGCAAGACGAGCTGTTCACTTTGTTTGGTGCGTCTCCAGAAAGTGCGTTGAAGTATGAAACCGACACCAACCAAATAGAGATCTACCCAATTGCAGGGACTCGCCGTCGCGGTAAACGTCCAAATGGCGAAATCGATTTTGATTTAGATAGCCGTATTGAACTTGAACTGCGTAGCGACAAAAAAGAGAACGCTGAACATATGATGTTGGTAGACCTAGCTCGTAATGATGTAGCGCGCATCTCGCAAGCTGGTACTCGTCATGTTGCCGATCTCCTTAAAGTCGACCGCTATAGCCATGTTATGCACTTGGTGTCTCGCGTGGTTGGCCAGTTGCGCGATGACCTTGATGCTTTGCACGCTTACCAAGCTTGTATGAACATGGGCACGTTAACTGGGGCGCCAAAAATTCGTGCAATGCAACTGATTCGCGATGTTGAAGGTGCTCGTCGTGGCAGCTATGGCGGAGCGGTAGGCTACCTGACAGGAGAAGGCACGCTCGACACTTGTATCGTGATTCGCTCGGCTTACGTGGAAAACGGCATTGCTCAAGTACAAGCAGGTGCAGGCGTGGTATTCGATTCTGACCCTCAAGCGGAAGCCGATGAAACACGCGGAAAAGCTCAAGCGGTTATCTCTGCTATTCAAGCAGCGCATTCTCAACCTGCGAACAAGGAGTAGCAGACATGGCGAACATCGTATTTATCGATAACTTTGACTCGTTCACCTATAACCTTGTGGACCAATTCCGCTCATTAGGTCACTCAGTCAAAATTTATCGTAACCACATTCCGGCAGAAACCATCGAACAAGCAATAAACGAGCTCGAAAACCCTGTCGTTCTGCTATCACCGGGGCCAGGCGCGCCATCAGAAGCTGGTTCGATGCCAGAGCTGATTCAACGAATGAAAGGCAAAGTGCCAATGATTGGTATTTGTCTTGGTCATCAAGCGATTGTTGAAGCGTACGGCGGTACTGTCACTGGCGCGGGTGAAATCATCCACGGCAAAGTGTCGATGATGGAACACCAAGACCACGCAATTTATCAAAACCTGCCATCGCCACTGGCGATCGCGCGTTACCACTCTTTGGTTGCGACAAGAGTACCAGACAGCCTGACCATCACTGCCGAAGTCGACAATTTGGTCATGTCTGTTGTACAGGAACAAGATAAAGTTTGCGGATTTCAGTTCCACCCAGAGTCAATTATGACGACTTACGGCGCAACCTTGTTGGGCAACGCTATTGAATGGGCGCTTGAGAAAAATAACGCATAAGGAAATGGGGAGAGAAACTATGGAAGCAATCATCAACAAACTGTACGAACAGCAGTCACTGACTCAAGAAGAAAGCCAACAGCTATTCGACATTATTATTCGCGGCGAGCTTGATCCAATTTTAATGGCATCGGCATTAACAGCATTAAAGATCAAAGGCGAAACGCCTGATGAAATTGCCGGTGCAGCAAAAGCCCTACTGGCGAATGCGAACCCGTTCCCTCGCCCTGATTACGACTTTGCAGACATCGTAGGAACAGGGGGCGATGGTCACAATACTATCAATATCTCGACGACGGCCGCCTTTGTTGCAGCAGCATGTGGCCTAAAGGTCGCGAAACACGGCAACCGCAGCGTATCAAGTAAATCCGGCTCTTCTGACTTACTGGACTCGTTTGGCATCAACCTAGCAATGAGTGCTGAAGACACCCGCAAAGCGGTTGACGACATTGGCGTTGCCTTCTTGTTCGCGCCTCAATATCACGGAGGCGTTCGCCACGCGATGCCTGTGCGCCAAACCATGAAAACGCGCACCATTTTCAACATTCTTGGCCCGTTGATTAACCCTGCACGTCCAAACATCGAACTAATGGGCGTCTACAGTGAAGAACTGGTTCGTCCTATCGCAGAAACCATGCTACAAATGGGTATGAAGCGCGCCGCTGTCGTACATGGTAGCGGATTGGATGAAGTGGCCATTCACGGTACAACAACGGTTGCCGAAATCAAAGATGGCAAGATCACTGAATACACCCTAACGCCAGAAGATTTTGGTCTAGAGTCTCACCCGTTAGAAGCCATTAAAGGCGGCGACCCGGAAGAAAACAAAGCGATCATCACCAACATTCTGACGGGTAAAGGTACAGACGCACAATTAGGCGCAGTCGCGGTTAACGTCGCACTTCTAATGCGTTTATTCGGCCACGAAGATTTAAAAGCCAACACGCAGCAAGCGATCGAGGCTATGAACTCAGGCAAAGCTTTCCAATTGGTACAGCAACTTGCCGCGCACGCTTAAGGAGCAGATGAAGATGACTGACTTCAACACCCAGCAAGCAAACAACTTATCAGAGCACGTCTCAAAAAAAGAAGCAGAAATGGCGGAAGTGCTTGCCAAAATTGTTCGCGATAAATACCAATGGGTAGCAGAGCGAAAAGCATCACAGCATCTGAGCACTTTTCAGTCGGATCTATTGCCGTCAGATCGCAGTTTTTATGATGCATTGAGTGGCGATAAAACCGTATTCATTACAGAATGCAAAAAGGCATCGCCATCAAAAGGCCTTATTCGCAACGACTTCGATTTGGACTACATCGCGTCGGTTTACAACAACTACGCAGACGCGATCTCGGTTCTGACCGATGAAAAATACTTCCAGGGTAGCTTCGATTTTCTGCCTCAAGTTCGCCGACAAGTGAAACAGCCAGTGTTGTGTAAGGACTTCATGATCGATACCTACCAAGTTTACCTTGCTCGTCATTATGGCGCGGATGCGGTATTGCTCATGCTTTCGGTACTGAATGACGAAGAGTACAAAGCGTTAGAAGAAGCTGCGCACAGCCTAAACATGGGCATTTTAACGGAAGTCAGCAACGAAGAAGAGCTTCACCGCGCAGTTCAGCTTGGCGCTAAAGTTATCGGTATAAACAACCGCAACTTGCGCGACTTAACAACGGATTTAAACCGAACTAAAGAGCTTGCGCCAACCATTCGTAAGCTTGCACCAAACGCAACGGTTATTTCAGAGTCTGGCATTTACACTCATCAACAAGTTCGTGACTTAGCAGAATATGCAGACGGCTTTTTGATTGGCAGCTCGCTGATGGCGGAAGACAACTTAGAACTTGCGGTTCGTAAAGTAACGCTAGGTGAAAATAAGGTTTGCGGTCTGACTCACCCAGATGATGCGGCAAAAGCGTATCAAGCAGGCGCAGTATTTGGTGGTCTGATTTTCGTTGAGAAATCAAAACGAGCGGTCGATTTTGAAAGTGCTCGCCTAACCATGAGCGGCGCGCCACTTAATTATGTTGGCGTGTTCCAAAATCACGACGTTGATTATGTCGCCTCAATCGTAACGTCGTTGGGTTTAAAAGCCGTGCAGTTACATGGGCTAGAAGATCAAGAGTACGTCAACCAGCTCAAAACAGAACTACCCGTTGGCGTCGAGATTTGGAAAGCCTACGGCGTGGCGGATACAAAGCCATCCTTGCTCGCAGACAACATTGACCGTCACCTACTGGATGCTCAAGTTGGTACTCAAACTGGCGGCACAGGCCACGTGTTCGACTGGTCTTTGATCGGCGATCCAAGTCAAATCATGCTGGCAGGTGGACTGTCGCCTGAAAATGCACAGCAAGCAGCAAAATTAGGCTGCTTGGGATTAGATTTAAACTCTGGAGTAGAAAGCGCACCGGGGAAAAAAGATTCACAGAAGTTGCAAGCCGCATTTCACGCTATTCGCAACTACTAAAGTTATTCGCAGTTATAAAAATACGAGAAGGATTATCAAAATGGCAAAACTGAATGCCTACTTTGGCGAATATGGCGGTCAATACGTTCCGCAAATTCTAGTTCCAGCACTTGAGCAACTAGAGCAAGCGTTTATTGACGCGCAAGAAGATCCAGAATTCCGCAGCGAGTTCATGACGCTCCTTCAAGAGTACGCTGGTCGCCCAACGGCACTGACTCTGACTCGTAACCTAACCAAAGGCACAAAAACAAAATTGTACCTAAAACGTGAAGATCTGCTTCACGGCGGCGCACACAAAACCAACCAAGTACTTGGTCAGGCGCTACTTGCGAAGCGCATGGGTAAACACGAAATCATCGCAGAAACAGGCGCAGGTCAACACGGTGTAGCAACTGCACTTGCGTGTGCACTACTTGGCCTCAAGTGTCGAGTTTACATGGGTGCAAAAGACGTTGAACGTCAAAGCCCGAACGTGTTCCGCATGAAACTAATGGGTGCAGAAGTAATTCCTATCCATTCAGGCTCAGCAACACTTAAAGATGCTTGTAATGAAGCGCTGCGTGATTGGTCAGGCAGCTACGAAGACGCACACTACCTTCTCGGTACAGCAGCAGGCCCTCACCCATTTCCAACTATTGTGCGTGAGTTCCAACGCATGATTGGTGAAGAGACTAAAAACCAAATTCTGGCGCGTGAAGGTCGCCTACCTGATGCTGTTATCGCCTGTGTGGGTGGTGGCTCAAACGCGATTGGTATGTTTGCAGATTTTATCGAAGAAGAAAGCGTTCGCCTGATTGGCGTGGAGCCAGCAGGTAAAGGCATCGATACGGATCAACACGGTGCGCCACTTAAGCATGGTAAAACAGGTATCTTCTTTGGTATGAAGGCACCATTAATGCAAGATGAGAATGGTCAGGTTGAAGAGTCTTACTCTGTTTCAGCAGGTCTAGACTTCCCTTCTGTTGGTCCACAGCACGCACACCTTAACGCTATCGGTCGCGCTGAATACGACAACGTAACGGATGATGAAGCATTAGAAGCATTCCAAGAACTAGCTCGCAGCGAAGGCATCATTCCTGCACTTGAATCTTCTCATGCTCTGGCACATGCACTGCGCATGGCTCGTGAGAATCCTGAAAAAGAGCAATTACTGGTTGTTAACCTATCTGGTCGTGGTGACAAAGACATCTTCACCGTACACGCCATCTTAGAAGAAAAAGGAGTAATCTAATGAGCCGTTATGAGAAGATGTTTACACGCCTAAACGAGAAAAACCAAGGCGCATTTGTACCATTCGTGACGGTTTGTGATCCAAACGCCGAGCAATCGTACAAGATCATGGAAACACTGGTTGAATCTGGCGCTGATGCGCTTGAACTTGGTATTCCGTTCTCAGACCCATTGGCGGACGGCCCAACAATTCAAGGTGCCAACATTCGAGCGTTAGATTCGGGTGCAACTCCGGATATCTGTTTTGAGCAAATCGGAAAAATTCGAGCAAAGTACCCAGACCTACCAATTGGTCTATTGATGTACGCCAACCTTGTATACTCACGCGGTATTGAAAGCTTCTACGAGCGCTGTGCAAAAGCGGGCATCGACTCCGTTCTCATTGCAGACGTTCCGACTAACGAAAGCACAGAGTTCGTAACCGCGGCAGAGAAATTTGGAATCCACCCAATCTTTATCGCACCACCAACGGCAAGTGACGAGACACTAAAACAAGTTTCTGAATTAGGCGGCGGCTACACTTACCTGCTTTCGCGCGCGGGTGTGACGGGTGCAGAAACCAAAGCTAACATGCCAGTTGACCACATGCTTGAAAAGCTAAACCAGTTTGATGCACCACCAGCGTTACTAGGTTTCGGCATTTCTGAACCAGCACAAGTAAAACAAGCCATTGAAGCGGGTGCTGCAGGTGCAATTTCGGGTTCAGCAGTCGTAAAAATCATCGAAGCACACGTAGAGCAACCGCAAATCATGCTCGATAAGCTTGGTGAATTTGTCTCAGCAATGAAAGCGGCAACTCAAAAGTAATCGACACCACAAGCTAAACACTGCAAACGCTCATTGATTCTCGTTAATGGGCGTTTTTTATCAACTTGATTGCAAACCTCGCAATGCTCTCACTTCCAACCGTCTTTTAAAGAAGCGAATCCATAAAGTGATAACATGCCATTGTTCAAACCTGTTTTGTAAGGTACTGACATGGAAGATATCAAATCGTTGTTGCTGCAATGCCCTGTTTTAGCCGGTTTGCCAGTGGAAGGAATAAACGAAGCAGTACAAATCGTTCGCGCACGACACTTCGACGAGAAAGCACTCATTTGCAGCAAAGGCGCGCAGCACTCTTCATTGATGGTGATCGCCAATGGATCTGTACGCGTTAACTCGATAAGTTCCAAAGGAAAAGAAGTCACCTTGATGATTTTCGAAACCGGAGGATGGTTTGGCGACAATGTATTTTCACCCGGCATGCCACGCATTTTCGGAGCAACAGCTCATACCGACGTAACCCTATTAGAGCTACCTGGCGATAAATTTCGGCAGTTGTTAGCCAAATATCCACAAAGCTACCCTGTGATTCTGGATTTGCTCAGCCGCAGATTATGGTCAGCTATTTCCGTTATCGAAGACGACGCCATTCGCGGTATAGAAGAGAGGATCGGCAGACGGTTATTACTTCTGGCAGAATATCAACATAACCGTCCTATAAGTGCCCAGTCTTGTGTAGTGAAAGTGACTCGTGAGCACATCGCCAACATGATGGGGCTAACACGACAAAGTGTTCATAAGGTACTAAAGAAATTGGAAAACTCGAACATTCTTAGGCTGCAATACGGCAGTATTACCATATTGAATCCGCTGAAAATGGAAGCGTATCTCAAACAGTTGGAATAGTTGTAGATGCAAACACGTCTTTGGTCTAACCGGCGTACTCAGCCAAAACGACCACCAGCCAATACCATGTAGATCAAACAAAAAGCCAGCGAGAGCTTCGCTGGCTTTGACATCATACTTATGCGACTTCGAGTTCCGATTTTAGCTCTCTCTTTAAGATCTTGCCCGTAGCACTCATCGGTAACTGTTCACGAATTTCGACAAACCTTGGGTATTTGAAATTGGCTAACTGCTCTCGCCCCCATAATTGCAGCTCATCGGCTTCGACAAATTGATTTGGTTTTAGTACCACGTAGGCTTTGATCTCTTCGCCATATTCTTGATGCGGAATACCTATCACGGCCACCATCGCTACCGCAGGATGCGTCATGAATACTTCTTCAATCTCACGAGGATACACATTGAAGCCACCTCGAATGATCAGGTCTTTCATCCTGTCGACAATAAACAGATTACCCGACTCATCAAATCGCCCGACGTCACCAGTATGGAACCAACCACTTTGCAACACCGATTCCGTCACTTCTGGGCGATCAAGATAACCTTTCATGACGTTGTGCCCGCGCACAATAATTTCGCCTTCCTCACCGACAGGGAGAGCATGACCGTCAAGATCAACGACTTTCACCTCAACACCTTGAATCGGTTGCCCGACAGAGCCCGGCACTCGCTCTTGATCAAGGTGATTAAAACACGCTATCGGACTGGTTTCGGACAAGCCGTAACCTTCTAGAATTGGTACATTTAATCGTGCTTCAAAGGTTTTAAATACTTCTGTCGGTAGTGACGAGCCTCCACTAATGGCTACTCGTAGCGACGAAATATCGCAATTATGTTCAACATGCAGCAAACCAATGTACATCGTAGGCACACCGGCAAAGAGCGTCACTCGGTGCTTTTCGATCAGCTCCAACACATGTTTCGGATCAAATCGAGGTACTAAAACCAAAGTTGCACCGCTTTGCACGCTAGCATTGAGATGCACGGTTTGACCGAATGTATGAAACAGTGGCAACGTTACTAGATGAACATCATCAGCCTGACTCGCCATGATGTTCTGAGCCACAAGCGCATTCATTACAATGTTTTGCTGCGTGAGCTCTGCTCCTTTGGGCAGTCCCGTTGTGCCTGATGTATACAAAATCACACAAGTGTCATCCGCATCGCGAGCAACGTAATCCGCCAAAGGTTCAATATCTTCTATAAAAGACGTCAGTGTCGGTAAACCTTGGTACTCTTTTTGCGTTTGATCTTGCGTCATTACGATCATCGTTTCACACGCATCCACCTCTTTAAACGCTTTCATGCCTTCTTTCGCCATTGGCAGTTCGGGCGTTCCTTCAAAACAGAAGTAAAACTTCGCTTTCGAATCTTCTAGGTGGTATTTGATTTCTCTAGATTTGAGCAACACGTTCAGCGGAACGGTAACGGCACCCGCCTTCTGAACCGCAAAATAAACGAAAGGAAAGAAAGGCAAATTCGGGCACGATAACGCCACTCGGTCTCCCGGTTTGATGCCCGCTTTAATCATCGAAGTCGCGATCTTACCCGCAATCGCGTCAAATTCTGCGTATGTGAATTTTTTATCACCACATATCAAAGCCGTTTTATTCGGTTTACTTGCAGCATTTCTCTGCAAGGCAGCAGCAAGGTTCATCATAATGGCTTACCCTCTAAAACTTTGTCATTTTCATTGTTGTTCGTGAATTCCTTTAAGAGAGTCACGCATCATGGGCGACTAGGAGGCTTGGAAAAGCCACACCGCCTTTTGTTAACATTACATTTACAAGATTTAAAAACGCAAGAATGTAAAAAATTTAACATTCAGATACCCGCACGAACCAAAATGTGAGCGTGTTAGCTAATTATTGTTATAAATATCAAACCAAAAAACCAAAGCCCTTCCTCAACTCCGCCGTTGAACAAGCCATTAACATTAACCTAATTTCAACAAATGTGATTTATAACTCAAGAACACATCGAGATACAGAATTCATACATTAAGCAGATGGCAATCGTTTGCTATCGTGCAAAAAATTAGCACCCGTCAATGAAATATCGATTATTTCATCAATAAGCTTCTGCTGCATATTGCCAATTGTGAACGATACGTGTAAAAAGCAAGGCGAGATAATTATCCATAAAACAATTACAGGCTGGTGGGTAATTTTAGGATTTTACATTTTATTAGCACAGAGGTTATGGAAGTGTTAAAACAAAAGAGTTTGCTAAACAACATTGGCGTGCAAGTCGTCATTGCAATGATCGTGGGTACTGCCGTTGGTGCTCTAATGGGTCATGATGCGACTGTATTCGCGCCATTAGGTGCTATCTTTATCAACCTAATCAAGATGCTGGTAATCCCATTGGTTGCTGTTGCTTTGATTTCTGGTGCTGCTGGTCTTGGTAACAGCCAGTCTGCGGGTAAAGTTGGCTTGGTAACATTGGGTTACTTCGGTTTAACTTCGGCTCTAGCAGTTGCATTGGCTCTGTTTATGGGTGAAGTATTCCAACCGGGCATGGGCATCGACGTTTCTGGCGTAGAAGGCATGTTCTCGGCAGAGTACGCTTCAAAAGGTGAACTACCTACTTTCTGGGCAACCATCACTGGTATGATCCCAACCAACGTTTTCCAATCACTGAATGAAGCGAACATCCTACAGATCCTAGTATTTTGTATGTTCTTTGGTATTGCGATTTCTAAGCAAGCGAAAGAGCGTCGTGAACCAATCATCAATGGCGTGAACTGCATTGTTGATGCAATGGTTTGGATGATCAATAAAGTGATGATCATTGCACCTATTGGTGTTTTTGGTCTGATGGCAGAAGCCGTAGGTACGTTCGGTTTTGGCGCACTCATGGTTGTATTCAAACTGTTCGTTGTTTACGTTGCGGCAATCCTTGTATTTGGCTTTATCGTATACCCTGCAATGGTGCATGTTTTCACTAAGACATCAGCGAAGAAATTCGTGTCTGCAATGAAAAAACCACAAGCAGTTGCACTATCAACAGCGTCGTCAATGGCGACACTGCCTGTCACTATGGATACGTGTGAAAAAGAACTTGGCGTGAAAAACTCAACTGCGTCATTCGTTCTGCCTCTGGGCGCGACCATCAACATGTCTGGTAATGCGATTTACTACGGCTTGGTGGCTATCTTCTTTGCACAGCTGTTCAACATCGACCTAGGCATGGGCGCTTACATCGCGATCATCGTGACTTCAACACTAGGTGCGGTTGGTCAAGCTGGTGTTCCAGGCCCTTCTTTCCTAGTGGTAGCAGTACTACTAGCGGCGGGTATCCCAATTGAAGGTCTGCCTCTACTCTTCGCTCTTGACCGTATCTTCGACATGATTCGTACGGCTCTAAACATTACTGGTGATGCAGCATGTGCGGTCATTGTTGATGCTTTAGTAGAAGAAACTGCCGCTGACGCGGAGTTACAGAAGCAAGAAGCTTAGTTTCCTAACAAATACTTAAAAGCCGCTCAAAAGAGCGGCTTTTTTTTTGATTCTTTGCATTACGTAACCATACAAATAGAAACTAATAGCATAATTTTTCTGAAGTGATATAACGCCCGTACTAACTATAAAAAACGTCAGATCTAGGTTGTATCATGAGTCTTAAGCTGTCTTTGGTTTCGCTTTCCAATACAGATTTGCCTATTGAAACAAAACAACAGGCACTGATCGATATTGTTCTTCGCTTCCTCACACCACAAGAGAGAGCCTCTCTCTTTGAGTCCATCACTCATCAACGAGAAACGAACTTGCTGGCACGCTATCCTGAGTACCAGTCCAAAAGTCTTTCTGTCTTGTTTGAGTTAATGGATTATCGAGATTTGGTTCGACTGCATCCGAACAACCTACATGACGACGTCTATCTACTTGAATTAACCGTAGCAGAGTGCTTCCCTCATTGGTTAAACTTTTGGTGCGCTTGCGAAATCGAAGCCATCAAACAGAAATACTCGCTTGAAAACCGCGAGCCAGCGACTGAACTCTCCTTCGAAGACGCCTCTTACTCAGCAATGCTCATTGATGATATTTCAGAGTCTTCAATGCGCGTTCAACTGCCCAGCTACCCAGTGGCAATGACCTTGAGTGACGCAGTTGCGCTGAGTAATTTGGAGCTCTTCGTTCAAGGAGAAAAGTGGTATGAGATTTTGCCCTTGTTGTCACTTTCTCAGAAAGGTAAGCACTTTATTCTGCTCCAAACTCAGACAACTCCGGTGTTGGTCGCATCAGCGCTAATCCAAGACTGGAACCAACGTAACACTTGGCTAAGTTATGCGCCGCAGTTTAACAGTGAAAAATGGCGATTCTGTCTACCTCTGCACGGCTATCAAGAGCTTAATCGTCTTGATATCTTGGCAAGTGACCTCGTTACAGACTATGGTTCTTTAACAGTGTTTGATCAGGCATTCCAAACACACATAACTAAAACAGAGACGGTATGCGAAGTGCTGCGTCTTACTGTGAGCGGCAGCGTTCAACACAAGCTCTACTTCTTATATCTTGCACAAAAAGAGCTGATGAATGTGCTGTTTCAGTCAGGCTACAAGGTTGGGTTCACCATTATAGAACAAGCGTTCATGTTAAATTTTTATCAATCTATTGATTCTAAAGCCTACTTTCATTCAGGATACTGCGACATTAACGGTGACGGTATTAATACGTACCGGGGCTTCTGGAATTTTGAATCGATGGTAGACACCTTTAAACGCACAGACTTTCGCGATTATAAACGCCGTATTCGAGTAATCAGACAAAATACGCAGGTGAATGAACATGCTTGATATAGGTCTTAGTGGCCTACTCTACCCGAAAGCCATCACACTGTTTGCTACAGTGGCCGTAGTTCTCGTGTGGCTGCTGTACTACTGCTATCGCCTTAAACAAAAGAACGAAGTGATCTTAGGTTCGTACCACGCGCCTTATATCGCCTATTCGACATGCATTATTATTTGGATTAGCAGTAACGCCTACTTCCATACCGATTTGCTACCTCTGCTTGGGTCAGAGGGCGGCATTTTCATGGCGAAATTAGCCAACGTAGCTTCCTTCTTCGCATTTGCTTTTGCTTTCTACTTTTCTTGCCAGCTCGCCGCAGAGCAGAAAAAAGGCAAAGTAAAACTGTGGCAACAAGGCATTTTTGTTGCGCTGACGGTTTATTCTCTGGTCATCAATTTACGCCCGAACCTAACCGTTGAGAATGTGCTGATTGATGGCCCTAGCCAATTTGTGATTGAGTTTGGCCCTCACACTTCTTATTTCTTCATGGGATTAGTGACCTTTGTCGTTATGACACTCACCAACCTCATTAGCATGCGCGCAAACAGCAGTAAGCTCTCTATAGCGAAGAACAATTACATGATCGCAGGGATCTTAGTATTCATGCTGTCTACGGCTGTCATACACCTAGGCATGACCTACTTCCTTGGGGATTTCTCACTAACGTGGCTGCCACCAGCGTTATCCATCAGTGAAATGCTGTTTGTTGGTTACGCGCTGCTTACATCGAGATTCTACAGCGCCAAATACCTTGCTTATCTGACGATCAGTGTGCTTTTTGTGTGCACCATTTTCGTCCTGCCATTAGGTGCGGTATTTATTCCAATGTCTGAAGACAATCAATGGCTCATCTCAATTCCGATTTGCGCCTTGATTGGCATCACTTGGCACTTGGTCTACAAACGCGTTAGCCGAGTCGCATCGTTCTTTATCTACGGCAATCGACAAACACCAGTACAGCAGATCTTAGCGTTAGAAGAAGAGTTTAAGCGCTCAATCGACGATGCCGTGCATCAGTTGAGCACATTACTCAACATACCCAATGACAAACTTCAGCTCGTAACCAGTAACTACACCGAAACCTTCTACGAAGATTATTTACACAGCAATGATTCGGTTTTGGTGCTCGACGAACTCTCTGAAAGGCTCGACGAAAAACCGTCTTCAAAAGGCTCAATCAAAGCTCTGTATGAACGCATGAGATCGAGTAACACGGCACTTGTTATGCCACTGTTTGGCCGTGAAAAGTCAGTTTCACATTTGCTGATTTCTTCACACAAAAGCGATAACAAACTGTTTTCGAACGAAGAGATTTCAGCACTACAAACATTGTTGATCCGCGTACAAAATACGATTGAGTCTGATAGGAAGATTCGTCAAAGCCGCGCGTTAGCCAACTCGATCGCCCATGAAATGCGCAACCCACTGGCGCAAGTTCAGCTTCAATTTGAAGCGCTGAAACAACACATTGATAGCAATGCATCCGATGACAAGATCAGAAGCGATATCGAAAAAGGCCAATCAGCAATTCAGCGCGGACGCCAACTCATCGACATCATCTTGCGCGAAGTCAGCGATACTTCTGCTGTGCATGAGCCCCTTTCGCTCACCTCGATTCATAAAGCGGTGGATCTTGCGGTGAGTCGATACGGTTTTGAAAACGAACACATCATCGAAAGGGTGAAACTTCCGACTCAAAACGACTTTGTCGCCAAAATCAACGAAACTCTGTTTAACTTTGTCATTTTCAATTTGATTCGCAATGCGATTTACTATTTTGACTCCTATCCCGATAGTCAAATTGAAATCAGAACCCTCGTCGGCCCTTATGAAAACACGCTTGTTTTCCGCGATACAGGGCCTGGGATTGATGACAGCATCGTACACAAAATCTTTGATGACTTTTTCTCATTCCAGAAAAGCGGCGGTAGCGGACTTGGCTTGGGTTACTGTCAGCGTGTGATGCGTTCTTTTGGTGGTCGAATTGAGTGTAAATCGGTAACTAATGAGTTCACTGAGTTTTATCTGCATTTTCCGGTTGTGCCAAATGCACCGAAAGTAGAAACGCTTCGAACGCCAAACTTTTACAACTGGAATCAGAAAGTCAAAACCAAACCAAGTCCAGAACCTGTCGTACAAATCAACAAAGATGCACCAACTGTGCTCATTGTCGATGATAAAGAGGTGCAACGTACTTTGGTTCAAATGTACCTAAACCGACTTGGCGTCAATAGTTTACAAGCCAATAACGGCGCAAATGCGGTGGAACTGTTTCAATCACATCAGGTCGATTTGGTGTTGATGGATGTTCAAATGCCGGTAATGAATGGGTTTGATGCCAGCGAAAAAATCAAGCAGAGCTCCCCAACTACGCCAATCATCGCCCTGTCTGGTGAATCTGGAGAGAAAGAGCTCGAGATGATTGCTAAGTTGATGGATGGTCGTCTGGAAAAGCCGACCACACTCAACGCATTGCGTGATGTACTGGTGAGATGGCTTCATTTAGATAAAATCAGCGTAACGAACAGTTATCAAATTGCGAATGAATAGTTGGCATTAAAACTGCTTAACTGAAGTACAAACCGAATTATCCAGAGCGTTGAGCTTGCTGTTATGCAGTCAGGAAGCTTGATAAGGAGATGGCTATGTTACTTCACCGACACACATATTACGGCTTGATTCATCACGGAATAAAAGCACTATTGTTAGACAGAATCGGACGCTACACCGAGGAAGAGTATCACCAATATTTGAGCCTAATGACAGGCAAATCAACTTGCTTCACCATGACGCATGAAGAGCTAGAAGCCACCGTCGATAACTTGTTGAGAGAAGGCTATTTGGAAGACGTAAAGTCTCTGATTTCTCAATACCAACGTGTGGCGTAGGAAAAAATCGTTTAGCACTCGAGCCATGAGTCAAGCCTACAGAAGCTCACCAAGCTATCTGTACTAACGAGCAAGATTTCGCCTTTTTAGATGCCTTAAACATATCAATACATTGCCGCTCATTGAGCGGCAATTTTTTATCCAAATCCCCTGAGCTATTCACATTACGCCAGATTCCGCTAGACTGTCAGCAACTCAACAACTCGGTAGTTTTTGGCAACATGAAGCAAATCCTTGATTTTATTCCTCTCATTATCTTCTTCGCTCTATACAAGATGTACGACATCTATGTAGCGACTGGAGCACTCATCGTTGCAACAGCAGTTCAACTTATCGTGACCTACGCGCTGTATAAGAAAGTAGAGAAGATGCAACTGATCACGTTTGTCATCGTCACGATATTCGGCAGCATGACCATTTTCTTCCACGACGACAACTTCATAAAATGGAAAGTCACTATCATTTACGTGGTGCTTGCAGTTGGTTTAACCGCCAGCCACTTAATGGGAAAATCGGTCGTCAAAGGCATGTTGGGTAAAGAGATCACGCTACCTGACGCGATTTGGGCGAAGATAAACTGGGCATGGGTAGGCTTCTTCTCATTTTTTGCAGGCCTAAACATTTACATCGCTTACGAGCTACCTCTGGATGTTTGGGTTAACTTCAAAGTATTTGGAATGCTGATCGCCACCTTCGCCTACATGATTGCTACTGGTGTCTACATTTACAAGCACATGCCAAAGGAAGAGAAAAATAACTCCTCCGATGTCTCGGTTGATGATTAAAAACTCAATTTTGCTATAATCCGCGCAAATGTATTATTCACAGCGACCTTCGGGTCGCTGTTTTGTTCAACGGACCAATAATTACTGCATTAGTATTCTTATTGGCACACCATATTTGCGCTTTTTTTGAGCGCCCTTGAAGATTTAGGATGTCACTATGAGCCAAGAATTTAACTCTCCGAAAGGCCAGCTTCTGCTTCGCACCCTTGCAATGCCCGCTGATACAAATGCAAACGGCGATATCTTTGGTGGTTGGATAATGTCTCAACTTGACTTGGCGGGTGCGATTCTGGCGAAAGAGATCTGTTCTGGTCGCGTCGTTACCGTTTCTGTTTCAAGCATTACATTTAAAAAACCAGTCAGCGTAGGTGACGTGGTTTGTTGTTACGGCGTGTGTAAGAAAATCGGCCGTACATCTATGAGCGTTGACCTAGAAGTTTGGGTGAAACCAGTGAAAGTAGACGGCATAGAAGATCGTTTCATGGTTTGTGAAGCAACCTTTAACTATGTAGCCATCGACAGTGAAGGCAAACCACGTCCAGTGCAAAGCTAAGTCGTCATAAAATCGAATTGCTAGGAAGAATCTCACATTTTCTATTGTTCACTTGTGAGAGGTTCAAAAAAGACGTTAAATTAACACTTTACCCCACCAATTAAGGAACTATGCTATGTGGTACGTCATCTTTTCTCAGGACGTCGAGAACTCATTGGAAAAACGTATGGGCGTTCGTCCTCAACATTTAGAACGCTTGCAACAGCTTCAAGATGAAGGTCGTTTACTTACTGCAGGTCCAATGCCAGCGATCGACTCTGATAACCCAGGAGAAGCCGGCTTTACTGGTTCGACAGTCATTGCTGAATTTGCCTCTTTGGAAGATGCCAAAACATGGGCTGACGCCGATCCTTATGTGGCGGCGGGCGTTTACGAAAACGTGATCGTAAAACCGTTCAAAAAAGTGTTTTAAGTTATGAAAAAATTACTGTGTCTCTTCCTCGCCTTTGGTGCATTGGCGGGTTGTTCATCAAACAATGACAACCAACGCCAACTTGAATTAATGGCGTCTAACCGTGCTGGTGTCTTGTCTGCCGGACTGCCGTTGGAATACGGTCCGCTGCAAATCATGCGTGTTTCTTCTAACAAGAACGTGGTAGAAATGATGATGATTTACAACGACGATGCTTTAGGTGCGAAACCATTAAACCAAGTACTGAATACCAGTATTTATACATACTGCAATACGCCGTCGGTAAGAGAGCAAATTGATATGGGTTTGATGTACCGATTGAAAGTGCGTAACTCACGCGGCCAGTTAATTGCTGATGAATTGGTTTCAGAGCAAACCTGTAGCAAAATCAAATAGTCACAGTAATTTGCTTGTCGCTCAAGCCCGACGACAACGAGAGCTGTCGTTAGTGAGCTAGGCGGACATTAAATAAAAGACGCAAAAGCGGAGACGATGGTCTCCGCTTTTTTATTGGCCACTTTAAATTGGCGACGAGCTACGTTATGCAAGCTCTGCGCGAAGCTTCTTCGCAGCAGACACTAGGTTGGCAAGTGCAGCTTCCGTCTCTGCCCAGTTACGTGTTTTCAAACCACAGTCTGGGTTTACCCACAAACGTTGTACCGGAATCTTTTCTGCCGCTTTCTTGATTAAGCCTTCAATCCACTCTTCCGTCGGAATGTTTGGAGAGTGAATGTCATAAACACCTGGGCCGATTTCGTTCGGGTAATTGAACTCTTCAAACGCTTTAAGCAGTTCCATATTTGAGCGTGACGTTTCAATGGTAATCACATCCGCATCGAGCGCTGCAACAGAATCGATGATTTCATTGAACTCGCTGTAACACATGTGAGTGTGAATCTGAGTTTCTGGTTTTGCACTCGCTGCTGAGATCTTAAATGCATCCACCGCCCATTCTAAATACGCTTTGTGATCGCGCTTTTTCAACGGCAAACCTTCACGAATCGCAGGCTCATCGATTTGAATGATATTGATGCCTGCATCTTGTAAATCAGAAACCTCATCACGCAGTGCTAATGCCAGTTGTTGCGCGATTTCCTGACGTGTGATGTCTTCACGCGGGAACGTCCAACATAGAATCGTCACTGGGCCAGTTAACATGCCTTTCATCTGCTTGCTGGTTAGCGATTGTGCGTACGTCGACCATTCAACCGTAATCGGCTTTTCACGTTCAATGTCAGCAACCACAATGGCTGGTTTCACACAGCGCGAACCATAACTCTGTACCCAACCAAACTTCGTCGTTTGGAAGCCCGCCAAATTCTCCGCGAAGTATTCCACCATGTCGTTACGTTCTGCTTCACCATGCACAAGTACATCTAGGTCGAGCGCTTCTTGGCGTTTTACGGCATCCGCAATGTGTCCTTTAAGTGCCTGGATATAGTCGGACTCAGATAACTGACCAGTACGATAAGCACTGCGCTGAACACGGATTTCACCCGTTTGAGGGAAAGAGCCTATGGTCGTGGTTGGCAGCAAAGGTAAACCCAACACTTCAGCTTGATGCGCAGCACGCTCCGCGTAAGGTGCGCTGCGCTCGGCAAGTGACGCTGTAATACTGTTTAAACGAGCTTGCACTTGGGGCTTATTCACATGTGTTGCCGTTTTACGTGCTTTGATTGGCTGGCTATAGGTATCACAAGCGAGAATCGCATTTTGATCACCGTCGAGTGCTCGGCCAAGCAAAGCGACTTCTGTCACTTTTTGTTTTGCGAATGCAAACCAGCTTTTCACTTCTTCACTTAGCTCTGTTTCCAGTTCCAGATCAACTGGGCTATGTAATAGAGAGCATGAACTCGCCACCCAAAGCTTGTCGCCCAATTTCTCTTTGACTGGCTGTAGACGTTCAAGTTGCGCACTCAAATCCGAGCGCCACACGTTACGACCATTTACAACGCCGGCAGAAAGCACCCAACCTTCTGGTAGTTTGGCAACCACGTCGTCAAGCTGCTGAGGCGCGGCAGACAAATCAACGTGCAAACCGTCCACTGACAGCTCAACAATTTTGTCTAACGTATCGGTGACAGAATCGAAGTACGTCGTTAGCAGCACTTTCACATCGCTACGAATCACTTGGTATGCCAGCTTGAACGCGTCAGCCCACTGTTTTTCTAGCTCAAGCGACAAAATCGGCTCATCAATCTGAACCCACTCAACACCTTGGCTCGCCAGCTTAGCCAAAATAGCTTGGTAAGCCGTAAGCAATCGTGGCAGTAGCGTCAGGCGATCAAACCCTTCTTCTACCTCTTTACCTAAGTAAAGATAACTAACTGGGCCGAGCAATACCGGCTTCACTTTATGCCCAGCGTGGACTGCTTCGTTGATTTCTTCAAACAGTTGCGGCCAGCTCACTTCAAACGTATCGTCCTTGCTGAATTCAGGTACGATGTAGTGGTAGTTTGTGTTGAACCATTTAGTCATATCCGATGCTGCTGCACCCGCACAACCACAACCCGCTTGAGATTGACCACGACCCACTTTGAATAGCGTATCGAGATTAGGAAAACCACCTGCGTGACGTTTTGGCACGTGACCCAATAGCAACGTCGTCGTCAATACATGATCGTACCAAGCGAAGTCGCCAGCGGTAGTAAAACTTAAACCAGCCTCTGTTTGTGTTTGCCAGTTTTTAGCGCGCAGATCTGCACCGACTTTCTTAAGCTCTGTTTGATCGATGTCACCGCGCCAGTATTTTTCCTGAGCGAATTTTAATTCTCGTTTTTCACCGATGCGTGGGTAACCGAGTATGTGCGTTGTTGTAGCCATGTCCCTATTCCTTTTTCAATCTTGTTCAATTTGTTTAGGTCAGAGCATCTTTCTCTAAATTCACAAGATGTCTGGATGGCTAAACTATCTCTCTCCTCTGTCATTTGGACAACGTCCATTTATTCAACTTGTTTATTAAAAAAATTCATCATGGGTCGATTTCATTCGCAAATAAATTACAACAATAGACGTCTAGACGTTTACATATCCATTTTTTGTCGTTAAGTTAGTTATGTCTGTCGCAGTCAATCAATACGTTTTAACAGCAATAAAAAATTGCTTGCGAGTTAAGTGGATTTGTTTGATAAGTGTTTATTCTTAAATCAAAAATTCAAAGTAGCTATTGAGTCTTTCAACAAGACAGAGCATTAAGAAACCATATTGAGCCGTTATTGACTGGGATAGGAATTCGTTCACGGTGAACCACAAAGGATGAAAGGGATTCATGATAGAGCTAAAACATTTGCGAACATTAACTTCGCTTCGAGACACCGGCTCGTTAACAGCTACGGCTACTGCCTTGCACTTAACGCAATCCGCTCTTTCTCACCAAATCAAAGATCTCGAATCTCGTATTGGCGGTCAGTTATTTTTACGCAAAACTCGCCCAGTAAAATTTACCTCTGAGGGTGAAATTCTCTTGCGCCTCGCTGAAGATATTTTGCCAAAGCTGGCAAGAGCAGAAAACGAACTGGCAAGTTTGAAAGAGGACGTCAACGGTCGATT
Organism: Vibrio sp. GLN_1; assembly: GCF_043106015.1. NCBI lineage: Bacteria > Pseudomonadati > Pseudomonadota > Gammaproteobacteria > Vibrionales > Vibrionaceae > Vibrio > Vibrio sp. GLN_1. The sequence goes on along the minus strand of NZ_JBICMD010000035.1, from coordinate 473,725 downwards.
ACACATGGCGATCGAATGTCACTCATGCTTCCAATGGCTCATGCCTGCTCTAAGGGAATATCAATTGGCGTGGCCAAGCGTCACGTTGGATTTTTCGTCCGGCTTCGGGTTTGAGCCCCTACCCGCATTGTTGGCTGGCGAGTTAGATCTCGTTATCACGTCGGATATTCAACCTCGTTCTGAGGTACATTATGAACCGTTGTTTGACTTCGAAATGCGCCTAATTACTGCAACCAATCATCCATTAGCGGACAAAGAAATTATCGAACCACAAGATCTTGCCGATCAAACTATGCTCTCTTATCCGGTTCAAAAACAAAGATTGGACGTTGTTAAGCACTTCTTGCAGCCAGCCGGCGTCGAGCCTGCCAGATGGAAGCAAGCGGACAATACCTTAATGCTGGTGCAAATGGTTTCGGCAGGGTTGGGCGTTGCGGCGCTGCCAAACTGGGCGATATCCGAGTTTTCTCGTCAGGGGTTAATCACCAGTAAACCATTTGGCAAAGGTTTGTGGCGTCGTCTGTTCGCAGCAACGCGTAACTCTGAAAAAGATAAGCGTTATCTGCAAGCCTTCTTTGCGACGGCGAGACAACAATGCAAAAGCCATCTTGACGGCATCAAGATGGCTTAGCAACAAGGAATCGATTGAGACTAGCGTTCGTACGCTTTGAATTGATTGGTGAGTGGGTCGTACTGATAACCAAGCATATCAAGTTTGCCCACCACCGACTCAACATCCATTTCGTACACCGAAGCCAACTCGTCAAAACTGTCGCACTCTAAGCGTAGTTTTTCGTTGACGATACCCAACAAAATGATGCTATCCAGATTGCCTACATTGCTTAAATCCATCGCGACACTCCTCTTCGACAACGTATCAAGGTATATACCCAAGTGACTTCAAGATGTAGAGTTCAGAGCGTTGTCACTAATTCAAGTTCAAGGAAAACAACGCTGCGGAATAGCCAGCTATTTCCAAGTTTTTTGACGATGAAATTGCTTTAGTGACACGCTCCCAAAGGGCGAGTTGTCTTGGTTCGCATGCTTTGTTAACAATTTTTGATTTATAACCACTAGATCTTCAAATTGTTGCCTCGCCTTCAAACCAAGTCATTCTCGCTGAACCAAGCATCTCGAGGTTACTTGGGTATATACATACAGCGTAGACAGGATCTGGAGAATTTAAAGTGAGCTCACTCGAGATCGTGAACTCACTATCAGACTGTTAAACAGCCAGAGCAAACAAACCTTGTAGGCTTGTCATGGAAGCAAGAGCAAGCAGCAAAGCAATGCTCAGTTGCACTTTTTCTGGCGCCTTGTGTGTGAAGATATGCCAACACCAAACCACAATGGTAGAGATAAGCAGCGCTAAAGAGATCAAAATCGGCTGCGTTGCGCTCGCAAGCGTAGCTTCATCCAATTGGTACGATGAAAATAAAATCGCAAGCACCAATAACATGCCAGAAACAATACCCGTTACAGGTAAAATACGGTGGAACGCCTGTAGTCGGCTACGGGCAATCGTAAGCAACAATTGAGAGAACGACGCACCTAAGAAGAAGATCATCACAGCCATCGCTGCTGAAGCAGGCCAATTCGGCTGTTCAAACACTTGAATGCTCACGTATGCAAAGGCCAAACCATTCGCCAAATGCAGCGCCCACAATGGGCCCTTTTCACGCGTTTTCTTAGTCTGAACTTGAGAGTAGAAATAGAAAATCGCGAACACCACCATAAACGCTTCAATACGAAGTGATGCCACCGCAAGCCAAAGTACCCCTATCGCAGGCAACATTTTGTGGAGACGACCTCGCTGACCCGGACAAATATCGCCCTTGATCAAAAGCAAAGTCAGCAGCGCTTGTGCGCCAAATAACATTGGAGGGAAAGTAACCAGCAATTGTTGAATCATGTTGAATGCAAGCTCAAAAGTCGTTTTGGGGTGGCGATAATAGCAAATCACCTATCGCCAAACCACCTAAACTCTCCGCCTAACTTGCGATCCAAATTGCATCAAACAGGCTTAATGCTCATGCGTTCAATATTAAGCCTGTGCAGCAATACTTGACCTAGTCATTAGCAAGAAGCCAGATACTGCAAGGCATCATCTTGAGTGAGTAGACCACGATATTCTTCTTTGGCGTCGCACAAGATCCAAGGGAAGCCTATACCAGCTTTGATCAAGTCTCGAATGGCCGCTACTGGCAAACAGGCGTCAACTTGCTCAAATGCGGTGCTCATCACCTGATTGACTGGCCGTTTCCAAAGTCGATGTTCGCGCTCAGTTTCTAAATCTGTCCCCATCGCTGGCGTCATGTGCAAGTTGACTTGCTCTTTGGTGATCAACCCAACGCAGCGGTTTTCATTGATGACCACCAAAGGTGCGCTTGGGCTCAGATTCATGTATTCCACCGCCAAAGACAGCGGTTCACCTGGGTCGAGTCGGCGCACATCGTGATGACATAACGACTGTAACATCGCATCTTGAGTCGGTTTAACCATCACACCATTAAAAAGTGTGTCATGTGCTTGAGCCGTATCGAGTAGTACCACTGGCAACGCCTGAGAAAAGAGGAAGCCCTGCATGTAATCAACACCAATACCAGCCAACACTTCGAGCTCGCGTTGTGACTCGACACCTTCGGCAACCACCTCGACGCTCAGCTTGTGTGCCAAATCGGTAATGGTTTTGACGATGTTATAACTTGTACTGCCCTCATGAATATTCTTGACGAACTTGCGGTCGATTTTTAGTACATCAAATTGCCCTTCTTCCAAATAAGAAAACGAAGAGTAACCCGTACCAAAGTCGTCAATCGCAATTTGAATGCCCTCTTGGCGAATCTGCTCTAACGCAAACGCGTGTTCTTCATCCTGCTCGAAATACGCAGTTTCTGTTAACTCAATAGTCACCAGTTTTGGGTTTACATCGCTGGCTTTAATCAAATCGAGCGATCGCTGGAGAACTTGCAATGAATCCAGCTTGGTATTCAACGAGCGATTAATAGAAAGTCCGATATTTTCGCCATAGATTTTTTGCAAATGTGGCCACTGCTTCAGTGCGGTTTGACAAACAACGTCATACAGCGCAGCGATCAACTCCAGGTCTTCAATGATGGAAATCATCTCTTGCGTGCTGTACTCGCTGTTTTCGTGATAAAAGCGCGCTAATGCCTCAAACTTCACCACATTGCCGGTTCGCGTTTCGATAATTGGCTGAAAATACACATCCACCAGCTCACTTTCAATTTGGGTTTTCAGGAACGTTTCCAAATGCTGACGTTTCACCAACTCGGCGTGAAGTTCACTGTTGTAAAAGTTGAAGTAGCCGTTTTCTCCAGCTTTCGAAGACACCATCGCTTGCGCCGCATGAGCAAGTGCCTGTTTTGGATTATTGGTGTCATACCCAAGGACAGAAACCCCGGTTTGCCCTTCCACAATCGTAGCGTGCATTTTGTTTCCCATTTCACTTCTCAGCTCAGAAAAGAAGCCTTTCATGGCTATTTGAATCAAGCGCAAGGGGCTCAACCACTGACAATGTGGCGTTTGTAAACAGACCACAAAGACGTCTCGCGATAACTGCCCCGCAATGCTGGTGTAGCGACTACGCATGATAAAGTCCGCAAAACCTAGCTGTTGTTCCAACATGCATTTCTGGGCAAAGTTCGGTCTTAGCGTCATCACGATATTGAGGTCTTTGTGACCACTTTCGTTTGCAAGGTTATCCAATTGAAGTTCGAATTCATCTCTGGTTGGCAAAAATGCCGACCAGTCTTGCACTTGCTCACAACGATTTTTCATCCACAAAAGGGAAGCCGAGATATCCGTTGAAAAACCGAGAAAAAGCACACGCCCTGAATTGAATGTGAGGCGATAGATACACAAATGATGCGCTTGGTTGCTGCCATTGGCTGTGCGGCTAAGAAGATTGCCGCTCCAATACCCTTCTTCATCAATGTGTTTCCAAAGCTGATCGTAAAACGCTTGGCTATGGTGAGAAGTGCTGAAGATGTAGGTTTTTAACCCAACGAGATCGCGATTTTGATACCCCATCTGAAGCTCAAAGGCACGATTGCAACCAAGAATACGCGTGTCTTCATCGGCAACGAGTACACCGACGTTTGGCAAATCGAAGATGGTTTCAAGAATCTTCGCCAGCTCTTCACACCCAGTGATGGTCAGCTGAGGAATGATTGTGCCTTGAACAATCCGCTCGTTGAGCTTTTCAAAACTCATGGTGACATGAATGAGCTTGGCGTCATTAGGCATTAAGCAGCAAGAAAAATGCCCTTGCCCACCCATAAATTCGATGTCCGCAATGCGTTGACGACAAGCCTCTTGCTGCCCCATCAACATATATTGAAGTAGCTCATCTAAACTGTTAATCGGACGTTTAAAGCCAAAAGCATTGGCCATGCTTGGTTGGTCGCATTCAAACTCACGAGTATAGATGTCATAAGACCATTCCACGACCTGAGTATGATTGGCTGCGTGCTGCACTTGTCCTTGTGCAATCGTTAGTGATTCGCTCATTTCCTAGCCCCCTTATTTTGGTCGGCCTTTTTGCTCTCCATTCAAAACCCAATGTCACAGTCGATGTTTGAGGAACCTTTAAGTTCTCTGTTATGACTCGAAAGTTAACAGGTTAAGCCTTGCGGTTTTGAATGTTGCTTCGAGCATGCTCGGCACATGCACTTTTAACTATGCACTAATTTGATTATAGGCGAGTTTCAAATAAGCATTTCATTGCTTATCAAATGTATTAAAATTGCGACAAACAAATCTAAGCAGGCTAATAACCATAAGGCTTCAAAGGGGATATCAGATAAAAAATCGTCGATATAACAATGATATTTCTGCAAACCAAATAAAACTCGCTGAACTGGGCTTGAATAGATGAGTTTGTTATAGATACCTGATCATCAAATCGCTATAATTCGCGCTCCCTGGAACAGAGAGCAAAATATGACCAATAACATCACTCCTATTCATGAGTACAAAAAATACTGGGCAGAGTGTTTTGGTACGGCACCTTTCTTGCCGACCAGTCGCAAAGAAATGGATGCCCTAGGATGGGATAGCTGTGACATTATCATCGTAACCGGTGATGCTTACGTAGATCACCCGAGCTTTGGTATGGCTATCATTGGCCGTCTGCTAGAAGCGCAGGGTTTCCGTGTCGGTATCATTGCTCAACCAGAATGGCAAAACAAAGATGCGTTCATGCAGCTTGGTAAGCCAAATCTGTTCTTCGGGATCACTGCGGGTAACATGGACTCCATGATCAACCGTTACACTGCGGATAAAAAACTTCGTCACGATGACGCGTACACACCAAATAACGAAGGTGGCAAACGCCCAGACCGCGCGACTTTGGTTTACTCTCAGCGTTGTCGTGAAGCTTACAAAGAAGTACCTATTGTTTTAGGTGGTATCGAAGCCAGCCTACGCCGTGTTGCGCACTACGATTACTGGTCAGATAAAGTTCGCCGTTCGGTACTATTTGATGCAAAAGCAGACATCCTACTTTTCGGTAACGCAGAACGCGCACTTGTAGAAGTAGCGCATCGCATTGCAAATGGCGAAGACATCAGCACCATGACCAATATTCGAGGTACTGCCGTGAACTTGCCAGCCGCGCCAGAAGGCTACACGGTTATCGATTCTTCTCGCATTGAAAAACCTCGTAAGGAAGCGTTCGTACCAAAGAACCCATACGAAGTAGAAACTCAGTGTGAAACTAAAAAAGATGAGCCAGTTGCACAACCAATCACGATTCGCCCATCACGCCACGATGCTGCGACAACTGCGGTTCGCCTGCCTTCGTTTGAAAAGCTAAGAAACGATCGCATTCTTTATGCTCATGCAAGTCGTGTATTGCATTTAGAAACGAACCCGTACTCAGGCCGAGCGTTACTTCAAAGCCATGGTGATCGTGAACTTTGGGTAAACCAAGCCCCAATCCCATTGACGACCGAAGAGATGGACTTTGTGTTTGGCCTGCCTTACGCGCGTGTTCCTCATCCTATGTACGGCAAAGCAAAAATTCCAGCGTATGACATGATCAAAACGTCTGTGAACATCATGCGTGGTTGTTTTGGTGGCTGTTCTTTCTGTTCAATTACCGAGCATGAAGGTCGAATTATTCAAAACCGCTCGAAAGAATCGATCATCAATGAGATTGAAGAAATTCGCGACAAAGTTCCGGGCTTTACCGGCACAATTTCCGATCTTGGTGGCCCGACTGCAAACATGTACCGCCTAGGTTGTAAAGATCCAAAAGCAGAAGCGAACTGTCGTCGTCCTTCTTGTGTATTCCCGGGCATCTGTAACAAGCTAAATACAGACCACAAACACACCATCGATCTATACCGCGAAGCGCGTAAAGTTGAAGGCGTGAAGAAAGTGATGGTCGCATCTGGCGTACGTTACGACCTTGCGATTGAATCACCAGAATACGTAAAAGAGCTCGTAACTCACCACGTAGGTGGTTACTTGAAGATTGCACCGGAACATACAGAGAAAGGCCCTCTTGATCTGATGATGAAACCGGGCATGGGCACGTACGATCGCTTTAAAGAAATGTTCGAGAAGTACAGTGCTGAAGCAGGCAAAAAGCAGTACTTAATCCCTTACTTTATCTCTGCGCACCCAGGCACAGAAGACGAAGACATGCTGAACCTTGCTCTGTGGCTGAAGAAAAACAACTTCGAGTGTGACCAAGTACAAAACTTCTACCCATCGCCGATGTGTAACGCAACGTCAATGTACTACTCAGAGACTAACCCTCTGAAACGCGTGAAGTACAAACAGCGCGAAGACATTCCAGTCGCGAAAGGTGAACGTCAACGTCGTTTGCATAAAGCACTACTGCGTTACCACGATCCTGCTAACTGGCCATTGATTCGTGAAGCACTGATCAACATGGGCAAGAAGCATTTGATTGGTGACAAACCAACGTGTTTGGTTCCTGCAGAAGATATTGATGCTCAAACTCCAGCGCAACGTCGTAAGTCTGGCCGTCACGGTGCAAACCGCTTTGCAACCAAGCACACCAAAAACCAACCGGGTTTCGGTGGCCACTTGAACAAACGCGCTGAAGGCGGTTCAAAAGATGGTAAACCATCTGGCAACCGTAACGGTTCTGGTAAAGTACAAGGTGGTCAACGCCCTGCTAGCAACGGCCAGCGCCCTAGCGGCAACGGTGCAAACCGCCCAGCAGGTAGCAAGCCGCAAGGCCAAGGTCGTCCACAAGGCCAAGGCAAACCAGCCGGTCAACGTAAGCCAAAACGTCGTTAGTTCATTGGAACTTGAATACTAAAAAGGGCTCCAGAAGTAACTCTGGAGCCCTTTTGTTTTGTTCGATATTTCTCGCCAATCGTTTTGCCAGAAATGAACCGAGTGAGTTGGTTTGAACCTTCTCACTCGCTTGATTAAGACAACTTGAACTTACTCAACTCACCGTGAAGATCACTCGCTTTTGCCGTCAGTTCATTGCTGATCGCTACAGAAGATGACATGGTATCCATCACTTCCATCGCCGTATCATTAATCACAACCACATTACGGTTGATCTCTTCCGACACCGAGCTTTGCTCTTCTGCCGCTGAAGCGATCTGATTATTCATATCATTAATCACTTCAATAGCTTGGTTGATTTCGGCCAATGCCAATTGCGCTGCTTGTGTTTCTTCTTTAGTATCCACCGCTTGTTTCTGGCTTTGCTCCATCAACACGACGATTGATTGCGTTTCTTGCTCCAAACGAGCCAACATTGCACGAATTTCTTCTGTCGAGCCTTGTGTGCGCGTTGCAAGGTTGCGGACTTCATCGGCTACCACAGCAAAACCACGACCCGCTTCACCAGCACGCGCAGCTTCAATCGCAGCGTTCAGCGCCAACAAGTTGGTTTGATCGGCAATGCCACCAATCTCACTCAGAATCCCCTGAATCGCTGTGCTTGAAGCCACCAAATTCTGCGTCTGGTGCTGTGCATCATTCACTTGCGAAGCGAGGTTATCCACCGCGCTTGCAGCATTGTCCATACGCGACATGCCATTCGCACTATTGCTTTGAACTTGGCTTGCCGCCGCTGCTGCTTGTACCGCAGAATTTGCCACTTCTTGTGCGGTTGCGCTCATCTCATTAATCGCCGTTGCTAGCGAGTTGACTTCGTTCACTTGAACGTTCAGTTGATCTCTCGAAGCCGCCGCGCGAGCTTGGCCTTCACTTGCGTTTTTATCAACTTGGTCTGCCGTCGCCATTACGGTTAAAAGCATTTCCTGAATGCGAGCGAGGAAGGTATTAAACCAGTGCGCCAGTTGTGCGGTTTCGTCCTTACCTTTCACCTCAATGCGGTAAGTTAGGTCGCCCTCGCCTTGCGCTGCGTCTTTAAAACGCTCTACTAAGTTAGTTAACACTTTACCCAACGAGGTCGCGATCATCGTCATCGCAACAATACCAATCAGAGCCGCAATAATCCCTGCCCACACTCCCTTTTCAAGAGCTTCTGCACTTTGTTCTTCACTCCATCGCTCGTAGTCATCCACGTTCTTTTTAAGGAAGCTACTGGGAACCGACACCATAACGATCCAAGGCGCATCGCTGGTTTCAATTGCAGTAATCGCATACTCATCCCCACCAAACGTCACAAGGCCTGCGCCTTTTTGTTTCGCAATGGATTGAATACGAGCCCATTGAGACGCCAATTCATGAGAGACTTTCTTGCCCACTTGATCTGCTTGGCTGCTGTTTGCCAGTGTGATGCCTTTCCACGAAGAAATAAGAATACGGCCTTGTCCATCAAACAAGTCGCTCGCGTAATCTTCACTTTGGCTTTGTAACTCGTTCAATGACAAATCAAAACCAAGAGAGCCGATGATCTCGCCACGTAACTTGATTGGTTGGCTGATGGTCGTGATCAGTTCTTGTTTGCCGCGAACCGGATACATGTACGGTTCCATCACGAACGTTTTACCCGTTTCGTAAGGCATCAAGTGCCAATCGTCTTTACGCTCACCATTGTTGTTTAATTCAGTATTGCTAAAGCTATCCATCGCCACAACATCAAAACTGTTGTGCGAATTTGGCGAAAAGAATGGCGCTAAGTAGCCTTCGCTATTAAAGCCAAGGCTTTTGTCTTGAATCGTTGGCTCAACCCACGATGGCTTTTCCCATACCATGTAACCAGCAAACACAGCTTTGTTCTGAGCTTCTAGCGACGCAATAAACTGTTTAACAATAATGTCTGGCGTCGCGGCCGTCTCTGCGCTTAATTCGATAATTGAACGCGCTTGCTTTAGGTTCGCCAACACTGGCTCTAACTGGTTGGAAATATTCAGCCCTTGCTGAATCGCCGTATTGCTCAGGTCGGTCGTGGTGGCTTCGTTCAGTTGAGATTTTACTTTTGTAGTGATTTGTTCATTCACTTGCGTGAACGCATTGGTTGTCATACCCATTGCAATCAATAGAGTGAAGGCCATTGCCCCACCCGCACTGACAGCAATTCGAGTGCGTATACTGTTAAACATGATAGCCTCACAAATTGATTTTTATCTGGCATTAAGCATTGGAAGGATCATGGATTTTAAACAAGTAAAGTTAATGGGAGACTTTCGTTTATGAACAGTTCAAGAACAGAAAATGTAGTTTTATTAATAAAAATAAAATAATGCAGCGTTTCGCTTATGCATGAAACCATTGATTTGATTGAATTATCTCAAAAAAGAGAATCTAAGCGTTTGTATTTAAACGCAATAACCATATCTAAAAAATGGTTTTATAAAAAGTAAGAACCTTTCCTATCGAGTGCACTTGTGAAGATTGGCAATTATTAATAATGTGCTCAGTGTCACATAAATAATTTAGTATCTTCATGTTTTATATGGAGTTAACAGAACCAACCAATCTATACCATTTATATTTCAATCAGTATTGATAAATATAAATAAACAGGTACCACTGTATTTAAGGTTAGACATTGAAAACCGACACAAAGGTGAGAAAATCATTGTCGACAACTTTTTCACACCTATAGTGAATAATGTTCGTTAAGATCAACATTCGAATTTATCGAGATTGGATAAGAATAAATGAAACGTGTACTTTTGGTAGAAGATAATCGTGAAATAGCGGGAATGTTGTTCGATTATTTTGAATGTGCTGGCATGCAGCTGGATTACGCCGACAACGGTGAGCTAGGCTTAAAACTGGCGATGGATAATGCGTTTGACATCATTTTGCTCGACCTCATGCTGCCGCGCATGGATGGCCTAACACTGTGCAACAAGCTGCGCGATGCGGGTAATAACACTCCGGTGTTGATGTTGACAGCACTTGATAGCCGAGACGATATGCTCAAAGGCTTCCAACACGGCGCCGACGACTACCTCACCAAACCGTTTGATCTCGATATTCTTGAAGCACGCATGACTGCATTGATTAAGCGCTACCGCGGTACGGTTGCATCAACCAAACTCCAGTATGGCGAAGTGTCTATCGATCAAAAAACGCATCAAGCCTACCGTCAAGATAAGCTGTTGGCATTGAATCCAACCACGTACACTATTCTAGAAATGCTGGTCAAAAATGCCCCCGAAGTTGTGACGCGTGAAGAAATCGCATTCCGCCTATGGCAAGAAAATGAGCCAAACAATGACGTTTTGCGCAGCCACATTTATCAACTGCGCGGTCAACTCGATAAACCCTTTGAAGAACATTTATTGAAAACCATCCCTAAAGTCGGCTTCCGCTTGGAGCCGGGTGCATGATTCGCCGCTTATTTAACAACACACAAAGCTTAACTGGACGCCTCGAACTCTTCTTCCTGTTGGTGTCGATTGTGATTGGTCTGCTGTGCTTCGCACTTGTTAGTGGCGCGTTGTTGTGGTCGGAAGATCGCGTCGGTGAACGACGTATTATGATCGACAAGAAAGAAGCGATTGAGCATTTTAGGCGTCATCCTGGCGACGGAATGATAAAGCTCGATCTGCTGACAACGGCGTACAACGACATCAATCTGATCCCGCCTATCTACCAGCCTTTTTTGCAAGACAAGCAGTACTTTCTCGGTGAAGTCGGTCAAGAGCCGAACACCAGAATGATTTACATGAGCACTTTTAACCAAAATGGCGAAGAGCACCCTATCATTCTGATTTCACTCATTGATGAAATCGAAATCACCTCAACCGAGTTTGTTTATGTCATCGTAATGGTACTGGCGGTGGTAACGGCGCTTATCCTAATTTTTGGCAGCCTTTTACTGCGCCTATCGCAACGTTTGATTGAGCCAGTCAGCGCACTCAAGGTGCAACTAGACCAACACCAAGGCGATACATCCCAAAAATTCATCGTGCCTGAAGGTTCGGCTAAAGAGTTCCAAACGTTAGCCTCTCAGCTCAATGAATATCGCAGCCAAATCAATCAGGTGATCAAACGTGAGCAAGCTTTTGCGCGATATGCCAGCCATGAACTGAGAACGCCACTAACGGTAATGAAAGGCTCGAGCAGCCTGCTAGCCAGAAGCCCAAGCACGCCGTTTCAAGAGCGTCAGATTGGCCGTATTCAAGATGCTACTCAGCAGATGTCGACCATGGTTGATGCTTTGTTGGGTTTGGTTCGATATGAACGCAACACCGACGACAGCCCCGTTCGAACCATCTCAGCGCAAGAGCTTCACAACATCGTTGCTCTTAGCCAAGCACAAGCCGATGAAAAGTCGTTGGAATTTAATGTTCAGATATTGGGCCATCCGCAAACCAAAGCGACCACTGCAGTGCTTAACATTACGTTGAGTAACTTAATTCGCAACGGCATTGCAGCCACGTCAGCGGGAACGATTCATATCACCATGACCGATACCACACTGTCGGTGAGAGATGAAGGCGAAGGCTTCTCTTCCGTGCCTGATGCCGAAGGTCATGGTTTGGGGCTCATGATTGTGGATGATTTATGCCGACGCTATGGCTGGCAATTCACTATTGATACACATCCTGAGGGTGGATGTGAGGCAGTGATTGACCTTTCATCAGAGCATCATGAGGCATGCTCAGAGCAACTTCCTCAGCACTAGATTCAATCAAGAGGTATCTCATTTGCTCAGTATCAAAACGGGCGGTTCGACACCTCTTTCTGATTTGATTGAATGAAATCTTATGCCACAAGCGCAACTAGTCGTTCGAATGCTTGCGATGCCGATTCCGACGCTTCGCACACAGAAAACACATCTTCGATAAAGTACTTCAACGCTCTGGATTCAATGGCTCTGATTGCAGCTTGCTGCTCGTCCGATAAATAGCCGTAAATGCTCGCCGCGCCAAAGTCACCGAAGATCATCTTCCCTTGCTCGTTCACCAACGTATTGTGCGCATACAAATCACCATGACACACCTTGTTGTCGTGTAGGTGATTAAATACGTCCACCATCTGCTCAACAATAGAGTTCACTTGCTCGACTGTCAGCGTAAACCCTTGTGGGAACGTATCTCGGGTGCAGGTTTCCAACGTTGGCGGTAAACCCAAGTTGTAGTAACTGTTTGGAATCAGCTCCATCACCAACGCAAGCTCTTTACCGTCATCCACTTGCGCGATGGATTTTACTAAGTTGTTGTGATGCCCAGCTTGCAAACACGCTTCAAGTTCATCATGAGGGTAACCGTCACTGGTGACCTCGCCCTTGAACACTTTTACCGCAACTTCACTCGGGAAGTCGTATTGAGCGTCAATCCAGTTAGCATGAGAAATCACGCCACTTGCCCCTTGGCCGAGAACATGGTTAAGCGAGTAACTGTTTGTGGTCACTTTCGGCACACTGTTTAGCGAAGATGGGTGTTTGCAGAATGGATTACCTGCAAAAGCAAACCATGCCAATTTAGGTAGCTTCATCAACAAATCCGGAAAGTGCTCTAGCTGGTTCGCCGAGAGACGAATCAGTTCCAAATTAACTAAGTTTTCCATGCTACATGGCAGTCGTTTGATGCGATTCCCCGCCAGCGCAAGCTTTCTTAAGCGCGGTCTTTCACCCAGACTGTTTGGTAGCGTTTCAATCTCATTGTCAGTCAGGATCAGCCAACGTAACTGACTTGGTAGTGAGGCTTCACTCACCACTTTGATCTTGTTGGTTTTAAACCCAACCATCTCAAGGTTTGGCAGCTTGCCCAATACCTCTGGTAAATGGGTGAACTGATTATTGGAAGCAAAAATGATTTTTAGTTTGGTCAGCTGTTCCAGTTCTTGTGGCAAATCTGACAGTACGTTGCCGGATAAATCTAACACTTCAAGCGAGTCTGCAAGCTCTAAAATTTCCATAGGGAACTCAGTTAGCCCTTCCGCCAACTTCAGTTGTTTAAGTCCTACTAATTGTCCTGTTTTTAATTGTTCTAGAGTCTGCAAAACCAAGCCTTCTGATCGAATGGAAATAAGCGACGTAGTGTACGTGGCTTGAGGTAGAAAGGCGAGTCATGGGATGGAATACCATGGAATCAAAACAACCAAAGGATAGAAGTGAAACCATTGAAATGGTATTACAGCAGCAGTGAGTGCGAGTCAAAACATCAGGAATAACAGAAATGGTTGTACTGAAACACAGACTTTTTATCTGGGTTTAATGGCGTTACACTACGCGCCCTTTTTAAATGGCAAAGGTGACACGGTTTATTCCGTCAGCATCGACATGAAACTCTCAGAAAGTCCTATCACCCAACATAGCTTTAATGGGCGCAAATTTTTCCTTAAACGTGACGACATGCTCCACTCCCACTTTTCTGGGAACAAAGCACGTAAGTTTATGACGTTAATGGAAGAGCAAAATCCCGACATCACCGCGTTAATAAGCTTTGGCTCCGCTCAATCTAATGCCATGTACTCGCTAGCGGCTCTCGCCCAGATTAAAGGTTGGGCATTTGAGTTTTATGTTCATCACATTCCATCTTGGCTAAAAAGCTCCCCCATCGGAAACTATCGCGGCGCTCTCGATTTGGGTATGAAAATCACTGCCATGCAAGACATCGGTAGCGAACTCCACCCTAGTGAATACATCCACCAGGTACGAAGATTAGATGAGTCGACATTGCTTATTCCTGAGGGTGGACGTTCCCACCTCGCTGAAGCTGGCATCAAACAGTTAGCACGAGAAATTCTTGATTGGACGCGATTGAGAGGTAAAGAACAGTTTACCGTCGCCCTGCCATCAGGCACTGGCACGACCGCTTTATATCTTCATAAACATTTAAGCCCACACGGCATAGAAGTGCTAACTTGCCCTTGCGTAGGCAATGCAGATTACTTAACTGAGCAGTTCAACCAGCTCGGTGAAAACAGCCACCCAACCATTTTAACCGTGCGCAACAAACACCATTTTGGTCGCTTGTACGAAGAAGATTACATCACATGGAAAGCGCTCTTTGAGCAAACCGACCTCGAATTTGACCTGTTATACGACCCGTATATGTGGCAATGCCTCACCCCTTGGTTGGAAGAGAACACAGATAAAACGGTGATTTATATTCACCAAGGCGGGTTACTTGGCAACGAGTCGATGTTGCCAAGATATCAACGAGAATTTGAATAGCGTGTTCAGATAAAGTTGTTGTTGATTCCAGTGATTACACTATTTGATGAGCGCCAGAATTTCTTTGAATTCAGGTGCTCGGCAATCTTCGACGATTTCATACAAACACATTTCTAGCCCAGTGAGCACCACACCGTTAGCGGTTAACTTCGCAAGAGCGAGCGCTTTATTGGCAGCGGTTCGGGAAGATACACAATCCGTGACTAATTCAACGCGATAACCGGACTGGCGCAGAGAAACCGCGGTTTGATAGACACAAATGTGGGATTCAATACCGCAAACCAACCAGGTATCAACTTTCGCGTTCTCCACCGCGACCTTAAACGTCGCCTCTTTGCAACCATCAAACGTGTACTTGGTAATAGGTAAATGCGTGCTTTCAAGCACTTCACGAATCGGCTCCGCGGTTGGGCCCAACCTTTCTGGATTCTGTTCTAGCCACAGAATAGGCAAATCTAGTGCTTTGGCACCCTTTACCAGTTTCGTGATATTTTCAATCAGTGCGTCGCTTTCATGCATTAATGTAGCGAGTTTGCCCTGAACATCCACCACAATCAGGCCCGTGTTTCCTTTCGATAACATTTCCATCTCCTATCTTGTGCGACCACAAATCATACCCAACAAGTTGAGTAACAGTTAATGTATCAGAACCCTTTCATGTTAGAGCAATAAAACCTAGAAAGATGACCTTCGCTCACACATTTGCCCTTAGGTAAGGGTGGTTTGAACTGACTATTTAAATTTCTCTCGAATTAGTTCAATCAAGGCTTTGACTTTATTGGGCAGAAATAAGGCTGAGGGATAAATCAGAGTAAGATGCTGCTTCGGATGTGCAAATTGAGGCAGCACCTCGACCAACAAACCATCTCGCAATGCAGGCTTGGAATGAATTTGAGGAATAAACGCGATGCCGTTTCCTGCTATCGCCATCGAGCGCAGCAAGTTGAGGTCATCCGAGCGCAACGCCACATGCAGATCTGAATCGAGCAAATCGGCATTGTAACGATTAGTTAAAAGGCGATGCTGCTTAAGATCTTCCACCGTTTTTACTGGCGGATGCGATTCTAGATAGGCTTTTGACGCAACAAAGTGACTACGATAAGGCAAAAGACTGAACTGCACATAGCTGTCATCAGTGACTTTGACCACGCTAGGAAGAAGCTGCAAATCAAACGATTGACGCTTGAGATCGACACTCTCTTGATGGTTTTCAATCTCGACCGAAATCTCCGGATACCGCGTTGTGTACTCGGTGATGATCGCGTTAAACGCGGCAGAGCTCATCAATGCGGAAGGAATGGCTAAACGCACCTTGCCCGTCAGCTCTTGTTGATATTCATGCATGGCATTTAAACCTTGCTGAATATGGTCAATAGGCTGCCCCACCAACTCAAACAAGCGTTTCCCGTGCTCCGTCAACTCAATGCTGCGTGTTGTGCGGATCAAAAGCTGTACCCCGAGCGATTTCTCTAATTCTTGCAGGCGACGACTCACTTTTGAGCGTTGTAGTTGATTCGCCTCTGCCGCTGCACTTATACCGCCGTGAATCACCGTCTGAGTGAATAGGTAAATATCATCAAAACTAACGTTCATTGTCCTATTTTTAGGTCATTTATGTTCGTATTATCATTCTACTGAATTGTGAGTGACTTCTCTATAATCCGCTATCCAATATGTTTAACGGAACTTGTAATGACGGCTGACCAAAAATTCAAACACTGGATGCGAACTTTGATTGTCCTGTTCATCGTACTATTTTTGTACATTATCATTGCTGACCGCCACGCCCCCTTAACGACCGAAGGACGAGTGCAAGGATACGTTGTCCAAGTCGCGCCCGAGGTATCTGGTAAAGTGACCGACGTTCTCATCGAGAATAACCAGTCCGTTCAAAAAGGCGATGTGTTGTTTACGATTGATGATCGTAAATACAATATAGCGCTTGAACAGGCGGAGCTGTCTCTGCAATCCGCTTATGAAAAAGAAGCAACGCTGTATTCTCAACGCGAAGCCGCTCTTGCCAATATTGCCCGCGCACAAGCGACATTTGATAATGCACACCGCGAGTACAACCGCTTACTGACGTTATCGAAGCAGAAAGTCATCTCTCAATCGACACTCGATAATGCCTTTGCCCAAAATCAGGTATCACGTGCAGCGCTTAAAGCGGAACGACAAAACTTAAAAGTCATTGAGGCGCAATTAGGCGATCAAAAAGGTCAAAGCACCGCCGTTCGAATTGCCAAAAACGGCATCGAAAAGGCGCAACTTGATTTGGCAAATACCGCAGTACTCGCTCCCAGTGATGGTGTCGTGACCAACCTGCAACTAGAAGTTGGCACGATGGCAAACACCAACATGCCATTGCTGACATTTGTACCAACAGGATCACTCTGGGTAGCCGCTGATTTTCGTGAAAAATCCGTCGCGAACGTAGACAAGACTTTCCACGCCTTGGTCACATTTGATGCCAACCCAGGTTCGGTGTACGACTTTGATTTAGCTAGCCGCGATTACGGTGTAGCAGCCGCACAACAAACGCCTAATGGCGCACTAACCAAAGTGGAAGTGAACAACCGCTGGGTACGTGATGCGCAGCGTACACGAGTGAACCTAACCAGCAGCGAAGAGTTACCACCAGCACTGTTTGTCGGCTCTCGCGCTACCATTGTTTTGTACCCAGACAACAGCATTTTCTGGCAGTTGATGGCGCAAGCACAGATTCACCTCGCAAGCTGGTTCCACTTCATTTACTAGGCGGCGACAATGAAAACCTTACGAATTTGGTTCGGCTGCTCTTTAGGGCTCGCTCTAAGCATGATCTTCGGTTGGTCTTACGGATTTTTTGCCATCATGATGCCGCTGTTTATATTGGGCAGAATGGACCACTTTAACCTAGCGGCTTTATTGATCGTGTTTTTCTCTGCGGTGTGGACAACCATACAAGCCACATTTTTGCTGGAATACTTGCAGTTTCATCCAACATTAATGACCGTTGCCGTCGGAATCATGATGCTGTTCAAGTGCATTGCAATGATGAACCAGAAAACCTATTTGTTTGGTTACATGGGGCTGTTGGTGGGTTCAATTGTGTTGAATTTTGCCAGCTATAACTTCATGGATATTGAAGAGTTCAACGTCAACATGTGGGTGATGGCGTTCAGCAATATTTTTGTTTGCGCATTCGCGTATTGGTTGTTCCCGGAGCCAAAATCCCCCGCCGAGCACCTTGAGATGTCGACCCCAGTAAAAAGCGATATTGACTACATCAGCCAAGTTGCTATGGGTTGGGTAGTGGCGATGGCTGCGTTTATCGTATTCCAAGTAGCGGACTTATATGACTCGCTATCCGCACAAGCTTCCATTTTGATCATCCTAACCCCAATGACTTTAGCGGGCTCGCTCGCCATGGCAAAAATTCGCATCATCGGCACCGCACTAGGCTGCATCGCAGGGATGGCTGTTCAGCTCATATTGGGCAGTTGGTATGGGCATGGGCTACTCTTTTGGCTCGCCTTTACTATTGCGATGGGGCCATTCTGCTTGTGGCTCACCAAGGGGCAAATTAAAGCGGCTATCGCGTTTTCTGCCATGTCTGCCCTATCGGTTCCGCTGACGACCTCGTTGGTGCCAGAACAAAAAGACGCGTTCTTTTCGATCTTGTACCGTTTCAGCTCGATTTTCGTTGCGGTTCTGCTCACCGCGATGGTGATGTGGGTGGTGCATCACTGGATTCGTGTGATGTTGCTAAAGCATCCTGAAGTTCGACAGCTAGAAATGAACTAGCGCGAAGTTACAACCTCTGTTTTAAGAAAAAAACCAAGAACCGAGCTCTTGGTTTTTTTTTGTTTATCTAAGGGGAAAATATTTTGAATAACTTAAGCAGACAGCTCTCTACGAACAATCTCCGCTCCCGCACTTAGCGCATTGAGCTTAGCGGTTGATACTTCACGAGACAAAGGCGCCATACCACAGTTGGTACATGGGTAAAGCTTGTCGGCATCAACGTATTTCAATGCCTCTCGCAGTGTATTCGCCACTTCTTCTGGCGTTTCAATTTCGTTGGTTGCAACGTCAATCGCACCAACCATCACTTTCTTACCGCGAATCAACTCAAGTAACTCAATAGGCACTCGTGAGTTATGACATTCGAGCGAGATAATATCGATATTCGACTGCTGCAATTTAGGGAATACTTCTTCGTATTGTCGCCATTCAGTGCCTAGCGTTTGCTTCCAATCCGTGTTCGCTTTGATGCCGTAGCCATAGCAGATGTGCACCGCCGTTTCACATTTCAGCCCTTCAATCGCACGCTCTAAACATGCAATGCCCCACTCGTTCACATCATCGAAGAACACATTGAACGCAGGCTCATCAAACTGAATGATGTCGACACCTGCCGCTTCAAGCTCTTTCGCTTCTTGATTGAGGATCTTTGCAAATTCCCAAGCCAGCTTTTCACGGCTACCGTAATGATCATCATAAAGCGTGTCGATCATCGTCATAGGGCCTGGCAGCGCCCACTTGATAGGTTGCTTAGTTTGCTGACGCAAGAACTTGGCATCTTCGACAAACACGGGCTTTGTGCGGCTTACTGGGCCAACCACAGTCGGAACACTTGCTTCATAACGGTTGCGAATGGTCACCGTTTTGCGGTTTTCAAAATCTACGCCGCTTAAATGCTCAATAAAGGTCGTCACAAAATGTTGGCGAGTTTGCTCGCCATCACTGACGATATCAACGCCTGCCAGTTCTTGTTCTTGCAAAGCGACACGTAACGCATCGCGCTTGCCATCAATCAGTTCTTCACCTTGCAGTTTCCACGGTGACCAAAGTTTTTCTGGTTCCGCTAGCCAAGAAGGTTTCGGCAAGCTGCCAGCCGTTGAAGTCGGTAATAGTGTTTTCATCGTCATTCCTTTCTAGATTCTCGTTGTCGATTACGCGTAGTTTGCAGACCATTGTTCAAGCACAGATTGATAAGGTTTGATGAAATGCTCCTCGGCAAATTTCCCTTGTTCAATCGCCAGTTGGCTGCGCTCTTCTCGGTCGTAAACGATTTGAGTTAACGAGTGGTCTAGGTTTTTTAGGTTTGGCTGGTAGCAATTACCGGCAACCGCGTTGGCATTGTAAATCTCAGGTCGGTAAATCTTCTGGAATGTCTCCATCGTGCTTATCGTGCTGATAAGCTCTAGGTTTGAGTAGTCGTTCAGCAAGTCACCGAAGAAATAGAATGCTAATGGTGCGACACTGTTTGGTGGCATAAAGTAGCGTACCTGTAAGCCCATCTTTTTGAAGTACTGCTCCGTCAACGAAGATTCGTTCGGCTGATATTCAAAGCCCAAAACAGGATGTTGATTTTCGGTGCGTCGGTATACCTTGTTGT
The DNA here is from genome assembly GCF_043106015.1 of Vibrio sp. GLN_1. Classification (NCBI taxonomy): domain Bacteria; kingdom Pseudomonadati; phylum Pseudomonadota; class Gammaproteobacteria; order Vibrionales; family Vibrionaceae; genus Vibrio; species Vibrio sp. GLN_1. The sequence continues at coordinate 453,776 of NZ_JBICMD010000035.1, read as the reverse complement.
CCGATACGCTCAGACAAATCACCGGCAGCTTTTTGAAATGCTGTTTGTAAGACTCAGAATTAACGAAAGCTTTGAACAGTTTGCCATGCAAATCACCGAAGTTAGCTGGGATGCTGAAACGGGGCTGGTTTTTGTTGTGGTCCAACAGCAAAACGCTAAAGTCGTAATCACGAACGTATGAAGAGAAGTTGTTACCCACAATACCTTCGATGCGCTCATTAGTGTTGTGGTCAACAATGTTAGTTTTGAGCACTTCAATCGAAGGGAAGGCTTCGCCACTGCCTTGGATATCCATATCAACAGAGATGATTTCAAGCTCTACTGAGTAGCGGTCACCTTGCGCATTATCCCAATGTGCCAACGCATTAAAACGATTGTCGATCATTCGGAGTGCGTTGCACAGATTCTCTCGGCGGTAGTTTCCACGAGCCAGATTAGCAAAGTTGGTAGTAATTCGCGTGTTGTCTGATGGTTGGTAATTCTCATCAAAGCGAATGCTTTTGATAGCAAATGTGAAATCGTTATTCATCGTGAGTTGGTATCCTATTTCCTTAGATAAAGCAGACTTTTCCTAACTCTGTGCATGGGGATATTTTTGTTTTTTGGTTTTCCCAATCGTTAGGTTGCGCAGCGTTCACAACGAACAGTTCGTACTAAAAACGGTGGTCGCAGTGCCTAACACCAGAGCAGTCCGTTTTTTATACTTGCTTCACGAGTTGAATAATATTGGTATTGTTTCACATTGAACATGAAAGAAATTCATGGTTGGAGAAATGGATAGAGTTCTAGCTTTTAATTGCATACTGATATTGATATTAAAAGTCTTTACCCAAATATTTTATTAATCGCATTGCGAAACACGTGCGATCTTTCATGAAGCCAATCAGCAGATATATCCCAGTTTGACGGTTCACTGGTATCAATTTTTAAATCATCTGAAGGAAAACTTCGATGTTCTCCTATGTTGTCACAGTCCCCGACTAATTGGATAAATTCATCAACATGAGGCGCTAGACGCGATTGTATTTCTTCACACGTCGTTCCTCGTGGCCCTCGCAAAAACACACCGACACTATTACGAGATTTATATAAAGAGATAAACAGATCTATTCCTTTCGCTGTCGAAAGCCAGTTTGATGAAGTGCTGTTAATTTGAAGCCCTAAGTTCTCATCCTGAGGATAACGTCTCAAATAATTTTGCCAAAACTCTCTTCGTTCAATAGAAAACTGAGAGGACTCCCCTGTCTTTTGTCGAATGTTTTTTTGCATGTTTCTCTCCCATTGATTTGGACGAGCCAAAACATCGAAAACAGGTGCAGGCAAGCTATCGCTTATCCTAACCACACGAAGACGTATAGCGAAGAAGGAAAATTGCTCAGAAGTATGTTCATTGAGCCAGTTAATAGCGGACAGATGAGGCTCTCTAAAATCAGTTGCAATCCAAATTACAATATCGGCATTCAAACCTGATAAATAAGTAAGAATTTGCCCCAAATGAGAGTGATCCGTAGCGGCAAGTTGGTTTTCAATCAGTACAAAACGCCCAAGGATATCTCGCGCAAGAATGTCTGCAGAAAACGGTCCTACTGATACTTCCGTTCCCTCTGATTCCAATTGCAACCCGATAGCTTCGCCAAGTTGATCTAAGTTTTCAGATAGCCAAGGAGTGAAGTCATGCGCCTCGTGTTGCCATGCATCTCGCGGAGAAACATCGATTAATTTACCAATTTCATTTAAAGAGTTGGCCATATTCTATCCTTGTTATCATTGAGTCATCACTGACGATATAGGTAGCTAATTTAATACTAAATGACTTATTCAAATTAAGACAAAGTAGAACATGGAAAAATATTGCATGTAGTTGTCTGACTCTCATGAAACATGTTCTTTGAAAACAAGACTCAAGCAAATCGTTTTCTAAACTCTCGCGGAGTTAAACCAATAACGTTTATGAAAACCTTCCTACAGGCACTCGTATCCTCGTAACCAACTTGATGGCTTATAGAATCAAAGGAATGTTGTGTGCTTTCTAACAAATTACATGCGCTCTGAATTCTAAGACGCTGCAAGTATTGATTAGGGTTGTATCCTGTCGCTTTCAAAAATCGTCGTTGCATCGTGCGTTCAGTAAGGTTGGCTTGCTTTGCTAACTGCTTTATGGACAAAGGCTCTGCATAGCGCTGATGCATGATTTGTTGAATGGAAACAATCGCATAATCACCGTGAGAAAACGATGGATGAAACTGTTGGTAGTAGCTCTGCGCTCGCTGAGCGGTATCAATAACTAGCGTTTTTCCAAGCTGACGCACAACACCCGGCGAAGCGTATTTCGCGATCAGCTCAAAGCCAAGGTCTAGCCATGACATCATCCCACCCGCCGTTACTATGTCACCGTGATTGATCAATATCTTATTGCTATCTAACACAATACTAGGAAAGGCTTGGGAGAATGTTTCCGCCAATGCCCAGTGGGTCGTGACCTCTCTCGAATCGATCAAATTGGTTGCGGCAAGAATGAATACTCCTGCACATGCAGAAGATAACACCGCCCCTTGTGAGTAGTGCGCTTTAAGCCATCTAATCAACGCTTCATCAGGAGCTAAGTAGTAATTATCAAGTGACGCAGGTGGCAACAAAACAACCGTTAGTCGTTCTGCGGTTAGGTCTGTATGCGGAATCAAAATCGGCTCAAACACAACCTCAATGTTCTGTTCCTTACATATTCTGTTGGCCAGCAAAAACATCTCTTCAAAGCCATAAACTGCCGACTTCAATACTGAGGGATACTCGCAGATTCCAATCGTTATTTTGATCATCTTTAATTTGTCGCTTTTGACCTCTTTTATGTCATTTTAGACTCTAAAAATAATGCAGCAAGTTACTCATAATTTGGCAAGACGAGAACCAAAATCAGCAGGAATTGAACATGAGAAACAGCGCATTACTTGTAATCGATATACAAAACGACTATTTTCCGAATGGCCGATTTCCTTTGTGGAATACCGATGCCACTCTGGACAACATTAAGCAGTTGATGGCGAGAGCCAAAGCACAGGATATCCCGATATTCCTTGTTCAACATGTATCTTCGGCCCCTAAAGGGAAAGCGCCTTTCTTTGAGGAAGGCAGTGTTGGTGTGGAGATTCATCCCGACGTCATCTCAATATGTCCTGACGCCGAGATTATTCAAAAACAGCACGCTGACAGTTTTTATCAAACGAACCTCGAACAAGCACTAGAACGGAGCGGCGTAGATGAATTGTTGATCTGCGGAATGATGACGCAAAATTGCGTGACACATACGGCAATTTCAAAAGCAGCGGAAAAATACAACGTTTCCATCATTGAAGATTGTTGTGCGACGACCGATCAAATGATTCATAACATTGCTTTAAGTGCGGTATCTATTCGAGTACCTCTATTGGCTTCTTCCGACGTGCTTTTAAAATAAACTCCCAATAGAAAAGTTAACCAGTATTATTTGCCCGTTAGCTCTCATACCAATCGAACTTAGGCAGTTATGGTGTCAGTATCCATAGCTGCCCAAATTCAAATCATCGATATTATTTAGCTTAGCAGTGAGAAATTGCGTTCTCCTTCCCTATCGGCGCTCTATCCGAAATCACCTTACCATCTTTGATGGTGATGATGCGTTTAGTGCGCTCTGCCAGAGCGTTATCGTGCGTCACGATGATCAATGTTCTGCCTTCGGCGTGGAGTTGGTTGAACAAGGCTTCAATCTCTGCGCCGGATTTTGAATCCAATGCACCCGTTGGTTCATCCGCTAAGATGATTTGCGGATCGTTGACCAAGGCTCTTGCAATCGCAACTCTCTGCTTTTGACCACCAGAAAGCTGGTTTGGTTTATGGTCTAAACGATCCCCTAGCCCGACTTGCTCTAGCAATTTGGCAGCGCGCTGGCGGCGTTCTTTGGCCTTAATACCGGAATACACCAATGGCAGCGCCACGTTATCGAGCGCCGTCGCGTATTCCAATAAGTTAAAGCTTTGGAAGACAAATCCAATCTTTTGGTTACGAATGCCAGCCAGCTCATTCGCACTTAAACTTGCGACGTTTTGGCCGCCAAGTTGGTACTCGCCATCAGTGGGCTTATCTAAACAGCCGAGCATGTTCATCAACGTTGATTTACCCGAACCGGACGGGCCAAGAATCGAAAGAAACTCGCCTTGATTGATGGTTAAGTCAACGCCGTCTAACGCGCGAACTTCCGCCTCCCCGCTTGAGTAGTATTTACAGATGTTGGTCAGCTCAACAAGCGACTTGTTCGACATGTTCTCTCCAGAGTTATTGTTGTTATTCACTTTGTAGCGCCTCCAACGGGCTGACTTTTGCGGCTCGGTTTGCAGGTAACCATGCAGATGCCACACCAATGATCACTAAGGTGAGGATGACAATCGCGACAACGACCCACGACAACTCAGGGACAGGTTTACCCAGTTGTTCATAAAAGGCATTACCCTCTAAAGGAATGGAACTGATGGCAGACACCAGCGCGTATGTCACGGCTAATCCAAGCGCGCCCCCCATCATCATTGTCAATAAAGACTGCACTAAATAGTGCATGCGAATGGCCGTTGGGGTTGCACCGACTGCCATGCGCACGCCGATATCACGCGTAGATCGCTTTACGGTGGCATACATCACATTGGCGATGCCAACGCCAGCAACAGCTAACGTCACGAAGCCGATAATGCCAAGAAAACTCTGCAAACCTATCAGAAACTGCTGCATACTCTTTTGCTTAAGGAACATATCATCGACTTGGACGACCTGTTCATCACTGACACTTGCCCCGTGCTTACGGGCAATCACTTGCCTGATCGTCTTTGCTAAGGCTTCTCGGTCTACATCGGCTTGTGGTTGCACATTGATGCCACCAATTTCACCGTTGACATGAAATCGCTTCCACGTCGCTAACGGCACAAAGCTGGAATAGTTGATAAGATCCCCCAGCTCTATTTGAGCGCTGTTTTTCTCCAATACGCCCACAACGGTGAACTCCTCATTGCCGATTTTTACCTTTTTCCCCACAGGGTTGACTTGCAATGTGACTGTCGCAAACCAACTAAAGTCCTCATTCGGGTTGAATAAGTCGGCTGCCAGTTCATAACCCAGTACAACGACTTTGCGCGTCTCTTTTTGATCGAGTGGATTTAACCATCGCCCCCCCGCCATAGGCACCAAATTGGTCATGGATTGAAACTCGCTCGTGACCGCTAACGGTTCTTGCCATGAGCTTCTGTCACCAACGGTGATGCGCTCTTTCCACTTCGCAGTTGGCGCAACGCTTTTTACATCGGGTAATGCTCGAACGATCTCTGAATCGTCCATTTTTAACGTCAGAAATTTACCTTGGTGAAAAGCACCGTGGTCGACGGTGGCCATCCCTCCGGTCAAATAGATCAAGTTGCCGTTACCATTTTGTGCGGTTTTCAATACGCCCTGACGAATACCCTCACCTACCGCCAACATAGCAGCGATACAGAGGGTCGCCCACGCTACTGCCAGAATGGTCAAACCCAATCTCAGCTTTTCTGCAGCCATTTCTTGGAAAATTTGTCTCATCGGTAACAGCATGACTAGGCCCTCGCACTCAAAGCAATGACTGGCGTGAGACGCGATGCTCGCCTTGCTGGGAAATACGATGCCATCAATGCCAAGATAAGCGTCACAAGTAAAGACCAAGCAATGGAATCTGGCGTGATCACAGGTAAACCCATCCATTCCGGTAATGCCATGCTGCTTAGGACAGATACCACTGCATACGAAAACATCAGACCTAATGCCGTGCCCACGGCTACCAAAATAAGCCCTTCAAGAATAAACTGACTGAGTATGGATTTTTGAGTCGCCCCGATCGCTAAACGCACACCGATTTCACGCGTGCGCTCCGTGACAGATAAAAACATGATGTTGGCAACGCCAAGCGCACCGACCGCCATGGTCATCGCACCGCTCGCTCCGAGAAAAATCTGAATGCCACGTAAAATTCCACTGATGACCGCCGCACCTTCACTAAAATCGGGTAATTCGATCGCATCTTTATCACTTGGGTCAAAATGAAGCTGCTTGGCGAAAAAGTTCACGATATTTTGTCGAAACGACGGTGCATCCATCCCATCTCTCGGCTTCATCAATACCATCCAAGGTTTCGCATCCCACAAATCGCGGTACGTTGTTTGAGGAATGAAAACAGTGCGGCTATCGCCGAATGAAATGCCAGTGTCCTCACCAACGGTTATCCCAATCACCAAAAACGGAATGCCGTTGACTTTGAGCCTATCCCCGATTTGGATTCCGCCCATTTGCGCAATTTGATCGCCTAACACCGCCACGCGAGTATGGTTGTCCATATCACTTGGTGACAGGTTTCTCGAACCGGATTGCAGCTTGCGTTGCATTAAAGGAAAGTAAGACGTATCAATACCGCTGACCGTACTCGATAAGTTCTGTCCTTTGAGATTGGTGATATTCGCATCCCATTTGGCGTAAACGCTTGACGCCTGTTGCCCGAAGCCTGACTGTTTGATCATGTCGACTTTTTCCTGTGGAATATCAATTTGTCGTCTTGAAGCTAACCCTTGCCACGGTTTACTGGTACTCGACGGAAACACCACTTGCACATTGTTGATCATAAATGAAAACGACTGGGTCTGATGGCGATAAAAGCCTTCGCCAAGTGCGATTAACACCACCACAGAGATCACGCCCCAAGCAATCGCGATAATGGCTAGCACGCTCTTCATGCGGTGCGCCATCAACGTTTGCCAAGTTTGCTGCAACAGGCTGCTCATGAATGAAAAGCCCGAGAGATCAACGCCATGGTATCGTCATCGAGTTTCCCTGCGGTTTGCAGTAAGCCGATTCTCTTACGCCAGTAGCTGTACAAGTTGGTTTGCAGACTGTTTTTCGCCTCAAACAAGCTGTTGTGTGCGCTGATAACTTCCGACACTTCAAGCAGGCCAGCGTCGTAAAGTTTCTCTTTGCTTTGCAACACTCTGGCGCGCGACTCAACCAGCTCGTTCGCTATCAAAACTTGATTCCAGTTGATATCGACCTGCGTAAACTGCTGAATAACTCGTTTCTGAATATCAATTTCCACTCTACGCATATCTTGCTTGGCGCTTAAAATGTTCAACGATGCTTCGTCCACTTTCGCTCGCACTGCACCATTGAGGTCAATCGGCAAACTCAAACTAATCCCAGCGTTAAACTCGCCGTTTGAACGATTGTCACCATCGCTGTAGCCCACACTGCCTTTGACGGTCGGGTAGTATCCACCTTTAGCTGAATCTTTCGCGAACTCGCTCGCTTTCACCATCTGCGCCGCCACCAACAGCTCTGGACTGCTGTCTTTCGCCAGCTTTAGCCATTGCTCCTGAGAGTCCACCAGCATCGGCGGCTGAATTAGAGAATCCGTTCGAATTTGGTCGACACTCTCCGGCATTTGATTGATTAACGCCGCAAGCTCTGCTTTTTTCACTTCGAGATCGGCTTTTGCATTGAGGATACTTGCTTGCTCAGAGACTTGATTCGCTCGCATCTCTTCGACATCAACCGACTTCACTTTGCCTGCTCGATAGCGTTTCTCAATGATGTTGAGAAGTTCTTTCCCCTCCTCCAGCTTGGACTGCGCCAATTTGAGGTCGCCCTGTGCGCTTGCCACATCTAGGTAAGCGGTGAGCAACTTCTGCGCAAGCTCGTTATGCGATTGAGATAGCTCTAACTGTGCTTTGAGATAATTGGCATTCGCTTGATCCAGTTCCGACCACAAACTGCTATCCCAAATAGTTTGAGATAAGGTAGCGCCGTAACTGTTGGAATGGCTTGAGGACTCATTCCAATCCGCTGACGCACTGGCGCTTAAACCCGGCAGTAACGCACTGCGGCTACTCTGTACGCCAACCTCGCCAAGCTGGACGCCGATTTTCGCTTTTTCGTAATTTGGATCGTTCTGCTTTGCTTGTTGCCAAGCTTGTTCAATAGAAATTGCGTAGGTCGGCAAACTGAGCGTGGCAGCCAACAATGCAAAGGCGATTGTTGATCGTTGCAGCTTAACCATGCGCCGCTCCCATCATGCTGTTGTCGATAACCTCTTCATCAAGCTCCACGCCGTCAAGCACTTCGACATTGATGCCATCTGACAGACCGAGTTTCACAGGTTGTTTATGAAACCCTTGTTCTGAGCTGTCGGGGATCAGAACATTCGGTGCGTCACCATCAAATTGCAGAGCGCGCTCCGGTAGAGTGAGCACGTTTTCAGACTTCTTCAGAATGATTTGAGCCGTCGATGAAAAACCAGAACGAAGCAACACATCTTGTGGGATCTTGAGTTCTCCCACTTCAACCTCAAAACCGTTATCAAAACTTTTTGCCGAAGCATTGCCCTCTGGTGAGTTAAGGTTCTCAGATTGAATCGCCACTTTGGTTAGCACACCAGAAATCGCCACATCAGGATAAGGCGCAACCGTCAACATAACGGGCATTCCCGGAGACAACTGCGCAGCATCATGCTCACTGACGCTACCTTTAAAAATCAGACTGTTCATGTCGGCCAATGACATCATTTCAGTCGCGGCTTGGCTTGATTGAGTCGAGATGATCGGCTCTCCGACCTCTACTTTCTGGTTGAGTACTGTGCCATCAATTGGCGCGTAGATCGTCGACGTTAAACGCGCATCGCCGATAGACGCCTCACCACTGCGGATGAGTTCGAGATTCTGGCGCTTTTGCAATACGTCCGCTTGCGCAGATTTGACTGCCGAGCGCGCACTTACGTATTCGTCGTAGTTACTTGGAATAATGTCCTGCTTGACCAAGCTTTCTAAGTTGGACAGTTTTTGTTTGGCGGATTCCAGATCGGCTTCGCTACGCATGAGTTCTGCCGATGCATCCGTTAATGCTTGGGGAGTTGGGTTTGGACGCACTTTGATCAGCGACTGGCCTTGCCTCACCTTTTCACCAACTTTCGCGTAAATTTCACCGACGATACCGTCGATTTGTGACTTGATAGACACAGAGTGTGCAGGGACAATTTTACCAACAGCCACAGCTTGTTTTTCAATCGTGCCTTTTTCCACAATCAATGTAGGCAGCAATTCTGGTTGAGCAGCAGATTGGAGATAGAAATACGTACCACCGCCGAGCAGCGCGATGCTCACAGCGGAGACAAGCCAACGTTTCGTCATTATTTATTCCAACAATTATTGGGTAGTCTAATGACTACTCCTAAAACACAAAGTTGAAGGAATAATATCCTGCTTTAATAGCGGTTTGGTTGTCACAGTTGGTAAGGCTTTGTCAGTCGCCTCTGACAATCAAAGACTAAAAAATCTCGACGAATCATTCAGCAAGGACGCTGTCTACGATGGCGACTAACATGCTCTGTAACCGCTCGTTTCAACCGCCACCCTTTTCATTCTGAACAATGTGCAAAATGGTGCTGTTCTATATCCTCCAATCGCATATCCATACAGTCTTGCGCCTCACGTCCTAAAGCAGGAAAAACCGCATGCTCTTTTAAAATGCCTCGGCTGATAAAGCCACATTTCTCCAACACACGAATACTCGCGTGGTTGCCAATATGCGGGGTAGTGCGAATGCGCGTTATACCCAAGCTTTGCAGGTAAACAACGCCAAGTTTGCAGGCTTGGGTTGCATAGCCTTTTCCCTGATAGCGAGCAGAAATACCAAAATGGATTTCACTGCTGTCTTGCTCAGGTATCAGCACCAGACAGCCTATAGGAGTTTGAGAAGTAAGTTCTTCAATGGTGAAGACTAATAGATTGGGAGACTTTTGATCATATTGAGCGCGCCATCTTTCGATAGCTTCAAGGGTTTGATTTGAATTTTGGTGGGCTTGGCGATTGAGGAAGCGACATGCTTGCTCATCGCCTAAATAGTTTTCAAACAGGGGAGCAGCGTCTGTTGTTTTGAGGTATCTGATTGCCACTTGTTGAGCTTCAACTCTCATCATGATTTAGCTCTGATAAACATTCGGTTTCCAGATTTGCATGAAGTTTTCTACTGGAGCAATAGGAGTGAACCCAAACTGTTCGTACAACCCATGAGCATCGCGGGTTGCAAGCATCATACGGCGTAAGCCTTGTAGTTCTGGATGAGCAACAATTTCTGAGATCAACCACTTACTGATGCCTTTACCACGGTGTGCCTCCACTACAAACACATCGGCAAGATACGCAAACGTGGTGCGATCGGTAATTAACCGAGCAAAAGCGACGAGTTGATTTTCGTCATCCAAAACCGCGAAACAGAACGAATGGCGCAATGACTTCTCAAGGCGTTCTCTTGGAATGCCCTTTCCCCAATAACTGTTTGAAATGAACTCGTAGATAACGCCTAAATCCATGTCATCTAACAATGTAGTAATTCGAAACCCTTGCATTGTATCCCTCAACATTGGTTTATATTTTCTCAGCCACACAGACAAGCGAGTTGGCATTCGCCTCAAATACTTGCGCTGACCAAGATTGGTACTTCTCTATAATTCTGAATCCCGCTTGTTCAAGGAAAACCTCTATGTCTTCCAGCGGGCGATATTTTAAATCAATGCTGGAATGCTCAATCGTTCCACTTTCAAAATGGCGCTCTTTGTTCAAATACATGATGGACGTTTGCAAGTCATACTCGGCCTTCATACCGAAATAATTCACTTCACCATAGGTTGGAGAAACATAGGTTTGCCACAGCGCCATCTCATGATCCAATTCTAGATTCTCTGGCGTTGGTAACCGCGTATCGAAGACAAATCGCCCACCTTTTTCTAGGTGCTTTGATATTGAGCTCAATGCGCCTGCCAGCATGTCGTCACTTAAAAAGGCTTGGAATGCATTCCCTGTCATTATGGCTAGGTCAAACTTCTTACCTAACGAAAACTGGGTTGCGTCGAGATGAAGAAAACGTAAGTTACTCCTACTTTTGGCTTTGTCCTTTGCGTGTTTGAGCATCCCTTCAGAAATATCAATGCCAATGGCTTCGTTGAGTTGCTCAGAGACTGGAATCGTGACAATGCCGGAACCACAACAGACATCCAGTACACTTCGAGCATTGGTTTCTTCGATTAACCTTGTGATGAAAGCAATGTCGTAATGGTAATGCTGCTCGTATTGGGCATCGTATTCAATGCCCGACCCGAACTCGGTTAAATCTTGTGTTTTCAAAAACAGTCCTTGTTTGTTACTTATTTCAGCGGTGTGACTTTTTCAGCTCTAGCATCAAGTATCGACACACATAACCAACACCAGATACGTAACCAATCACATTTTCTAAGGAAACCACTTCCAACCCCGCCTGCTGACAGAGTTGTTCAACTTCACTTTCGGTATATGCCGTATGCACGACCGATCCACTATAAGTATTTCGAGGCAAATCTTGTCCATCCGGATCGTAGTATTGAAAGCTGATAAAACATCGTCCATTCGCACTTAGCTTACGCGAAATGCACTCCAGCAGTTGTTGAGGCTCTGCTAGAAACTCAGTAAAACCAAGTGCGGTGATAAGGTCGAAGGTTTGCTCAAACAAAGGGGAAAATGGCTCATCGAGGTTATGAACCGCGACGCTTTGATAGAGGTTAGTTTGGCGCGCTTTATCAACCATTTGGGACGAGATGTCTAAGCCATGGATGGTGAGATCTGGATAGTGATTTTTTACGACATGGCCGATACTGCCTGTCGCACAGGCTAGGTCGAGTGCCGAGCCTTGCTCGATGGGAAAGGTTTTTAACTTCCCAGAAATCCAACGTGGGCCGACGTAATGGCTGTCATCCACCAACTTTTGATAGCGCTCCGACACATCATCATACATTTTTGCTACGTTCATCGTTTCCTCCTTGATAACCAGAACGATGCTCGAATGTAACACGCAATACGCACCTAAGCACTTATTAAATGGCTAATTTTTTATGAAACGTAACCGACTGGTTATTCAGCGCTAACCAGTAGAAATAGATGAAATTTTGAAAAGTATTGGCCTGTGATTCCGATGGGATTTTTAAGTGCATAAAGAGAAAATATGTCCTGATAATCTGTCTTAGATTATTCATCTAATCTTATTTCCATCATTCTATTCGCTGTATATAAAAACAATATTTAAATTAACATAACAAACCTATTGCTTATTATTTTTCATTTAAATAATGATTCTTATTTTTAATATCACTCTATAATTAAAGTGCTCAAATTCTCATGTTGTATTAACTTGAGGTTTAATTTATGAAACTAACTCCTTATTTAACTGCTGTTGTTTCGGTCAGTTGCACTTTTGGCGCGTTCGCAGCCGATGATTCAAAAGCACTTTTAGAAGATGCACTGAGTGCAGCGCCACCGACTATTCGCGATAAAGTAACGGTGATGGACTGGAACAATAACGTTCTTCAAGAAGGTTCTAGCCAATACACTTGCTTCCCAACGCCACCTCAATTGGAAGGCATTGCTCCAATGTGTATGGATGGTCCTTGGATGGAATGGGCAGACGCCTGGATGAACAAAAAACCTTTCCAAGCCAAAGCATTAGGCATTTCTTACATGTTAGCGGGTGATGGCGGTGCCAGTAACACCGACCCATTTGCAGAAGGGATGACGGACGATAATCAATGGATTGTGGAAGGACCACACTTGATGATTATTACCCCAGACCAAGCGTTGCTCGACTCTCAACCAACCGATCCAAGTTATGGTGGCCCATACGTGATGTGGAAAGGCACGCCATACGCACACATTATGATTCCCGTTGGAGCGAGAAAATAAAAATAAAAAATCCGATATTCAGTATTTTGAATATCGGATTTTTATTTCGTTATCGAGCCAACCAAATTCTCGCCAATATTCCTATCGGCGTTGTGATGCCTGTCGTAATAGAGGTCACTTCACCATTTCTTAAAATATAAATGGTTGGAGTCACGCTAATTTTCCATTCACGCATAATATCGCTTGAAGGATCGTTTATGTTTTCAAAACGATATTCTTTTGCCTGCATAAACTGCGCCACACGCTCATTTGGCCCTGATGAGCCAGAAACACCAACTACGGCATAGTCATCACTCAGCCAGCTCACGCTTGGGCTTACAAATTTACAAGCGGGACACCAAGTCGCCCAAAAATAAACAACGACAGGTTGTTCATGACTTTGTGCGATTGCATCGAAGTATTCACCATCGCTCAATATGGAGCTCAATGGTGGTGCCTCCTGTTTGGGAATATCTTTGGTGCGATACCAATCCATCGCGATAGAAATAACGGTGACAATGAGCACCATCTGTACGATTTGAACGAGCCAATATCGGACTGTTCTACGCTGCTTTGTCGAACTCATTGAATGGCTCCCCCACTCGCTTGTTTCACCGCGCTTAAAACAACATCATCAGTCAGAATCACAGGTAACGGGATACCTTGTGGCGCCGCCGGGCCATAAACGATGTTAAACGGCACACCGTAACGCCCATGAGCTCGTAAAAAGTCCGTTACCGAGCCGTCCGGATGCGTCCAATCCCCTTTTAATGTCGCCACATTAGGGCTTTGCAGCAATGAGTAGACAGGATCTTGCCAGATCACGCCGATCTTGTTCGCTTTACACGTGACACACCAATCCGCAGTCACATCCACAAACACCACTCGCCCATTATTGACGTGCTGTTTGATCGCCGAGTTGGAAAGCTTCTGCCATGATAAGTCCTTAGGAAGCGGTGTCGCCCATTGATTTGCGGTGACACTGCCAAGTAGCAGCCCGCCAGCAATTAAGATAAGCGATGCAGAACCGGATACCACGAGTGCTTTATCGCCATGAACGCGTTTAACGCGAATCATCAGAACAATAAACGCGACTAAACCGACGAGAATGACCCAAAACACTGGTAAGTGATTGGCCATCAAAGACAGTAGCCAAACGCTGGTGGCCAACATCATCACACCAAATACGTCTTTGACCACATTCATCCACTGACCCGGCTTCGGCAATTTAAGCGCAATGCTTGGGAAAATTACCACCATAATCCAAGGCAACGCCATCCCCAAAGCTAAGGCGGTGAAAATTGCAAACAGCGTAACTACATCGGCACCCAAAGCAAACGCCACGGCTGTTCCTAGGAAAGGCGCAGAACACGGCGTAGCAAGCAAGGTTGCAAACATCCCTTGCACATAGTGTCCAGCTAACGAGTTGTCGCCTTTCGACGCGAGCCATGTACTGGTGCCAGACGAAAGACGGATTTGAAACAGTCCTAGCATGTTGGCGCCAAACAAACCTGTCACCAGAACCATCAATCCTAAAAACCAAGGGCTTTGGAACTGAACGCCCCAGCCAATGGCATTACCTGTCAGTTTGAGCGCCAAAATAAAGCCAGCGAGAATCCAGAACGACGTTAAGATGCCAAGTGAGGAAGCAACAAACTGAGCGCGGATTTGACGACGCTCGATACCTTGAGCGGCAACAATACTACTGAGCTTCATCCCCAAAACCGGAAGAACGCAAGGCATGATGTTGAGAATCAAACCACCGAGCAAAGCGAACAGAAAAATACTCACTACAGACGTGCTCGGCAGTGGGTCTACTATCGCCTCGGCTATTGCTTGAGTGGTTTCTTCTGCCAACAAGTTGGCGTCTTTGATGGTCACAAACAGCGACTGATCACTTAACTCCACATCGCCTAACCAAGTATCCACCAAATAGCTCGCGGTAACGGTATTTCCCTCTTGATGTATACCTTCAAGCTTGAAGCTATAGTCTCGCGTTGCCTCATCGACACCGTCCACCAACACTTGTGGTTGGTTCCAACCTTGAGTGTTCGTGAGCTTGATTTGCAACTTCGATTGGTTTGCATCCCAACTTGCTTGAGTGACATCAATAAACGGCGATGGCTGGGGCACATTACTCACCGCTTGGGCGTAACTGAACATCACCTGTTCGTCGATTTTCAGCTCAGATGGGAGGAAGGTCAGTTGAATTTGATAGTCCGTCAACACACAAATGGTGGTGCAGGAAGAAAGCGTGAGCACTGCATCAATCGTGACGGGTTTCGACATATTGTCGATATGCAGTGTCATTGGGAACAAAGTGTCGCCTTTGTAACCGAGAGTCTCAATGCCCAATAACTCGAACTTTTGCGGATATGGCCATTGCCAATCAACCTTGCTCAGGTTTTGCGAGTTTTGCCAATCTATCGATGGCGCGACACCACCCTCGCCCGGCGATCGCCAATAAGTTTTCCAGTCTCCGCTCAACTTAACATCCAAATAACCAGTGAGTGTGTTTGCTTGCGGATCTTGCTGACCAGTCAAAACAAAACGCGTTTGCACAGGCGGATGCTGTGGATTGGCCATCCATCCCGTGTCAGTAGTTTGTGCCGAGAGATTAAGAGAGAACAAACCCAACACCAACGCCATAAAGAATATGGACGCGAGTTGAGTCGCTTTAGTAATGTGATTCATAGTGATTCCTAATTAATAACTAGTGTAGAAAATGGCTGACGTTTTCGGCCAGAATCACTTGTCATTCTCGGAACACACAAAAGGTAAGATGAATTCGATGCTTGTCGTAGATGGGCTCAGTCCATTGCCTCGCGTTAACAAAGGCACTGCATCGCCAAACTGCGGCTAAAACAATGCCAATGAACAAAACGACAATGAAGGCTTCGAGCTGATGCTGGGTAAACTGAATCAACTTTTCAGACAGTTCACACTTACTCGGCTCTTTGACTTTATCAGCTTTCACAACATGAGCATCATCGCTAGATAAAGCAGAAACCAAGGTTTGGTCATCACTCATCGAGCATGCCGAAACCAAACCAGAATTTTGCATCAGACACACAACGATGACCCAGCCAATCATTGCTAGCAGCCATTTCGCGCGCTTTTGAGGCATGCCTTGTCGTGAAATCAATAAGCTCATAAAAAGTCAGATAAAGATGGAAACGCAGAAAATAATACGCAAGTTGTCGTAAAGCTCAAGTCGTTCGACCTTGCTTGCCGATATGATTGGTAAATAATTGTGATAACCTTAAACCCATCGCTTTTTGCAACACGCTCATTATGCTCAATAAAGTTAATCTCGCCGACATTCGCTCGTTTGTTTTGATCGCCCAACTTGGCAACTTCACCAAAGCGGCGGAAGCTCTGTCCGTTTCTCGATCTCACGTTTCTCGCCAGATCAGCGGACTTGAAGCGCAAATGGGCGTAACACTACTCAACCGAACCACACGCACGCTGCGTTTGACTAATGCCGGCGAGCGCTTTTATCACGACTGTGAAAAAGCTTTGCGAGACATCGACCAAGCGTTAATTGCCGCCGTCGATGATACTCAAGAGATTCGCGGCGTGATTCGAGTGAACTGTGTAGGTGGCTACATCGGCGAAGACATCATCGCCAAATACGTGTGTGAGTTTATGCAACAGTACCCGAACGTCAGCATTGATTTGGACTTTTCTTCGCCTCGTATTGACTTGATTGAAGATCAGTTTGATGTCGCATTTCGTATGGGGGAATTGGATGATGCAGGGTTTGTCGCGCGCAAGCTGATGACGGTTGACATGGTGACGATCGCAAGCCCGAGCTATGTGCAGCAATATGGCATGCCAAAACACCCAAAAGAGCTGGCCGAACATCGAACTCTGACTGGTTCGGTTACGCGTTGGAGCTATCGTAAAGCAGAGAACCCAAATGACCACGCCGATGTGGTCGTAAAAGGCAACTTGCGCTGTAAAAATGGACGAGCGTTAGTAATGGGCGCGCTGCACGGCAACGGCATTATTCGTGTTCCACTGAGTTACTGTGCAGAAGAAGTGGAGCTAGGCCAACTGATAAAAGTGATGCCAGATTGGGAAATTCCGTCGGTGCCCTTTTCCGCCATATTCCATCGAGATCGCTATCAACCGAAACGACTGCGAACTTTTATCGATTTCATCAAACAGAAGTTTGAAGGCTCCTAATCTTACAGCTCAGCTCTCGCTAGATGGGATTCTCCAACTTGCCATAAATATAGGCCAATTCTGCGACGGTTTTGGCTGAGAACTTTTTCAGTAAGCTGGCTCGATGAACTTCCACTGTTCTCATTGCAATGCACAGCTCATCCGCAATTCGAATATTGCGCTTACCAGCAATGATCAAACGTAAGATATCTTTTTCGCGCGGCGTTAGTGATTCATACGCCGCTCTTGCCGCCACCATATCGAGGCTCGCCGCGGACTGCATCTGACCATGTAATATTGCTTGAGCCAGTTCATCGCCTTTAACTGGTTTTTGGAAAAAGTTGACCGCCCCAGCTTGCAACGCATCGACCGCCATCGGTACATCACCATGACCGGTCAGATAAATCACCGCTAATGGGCTGTGCGCCTCATTCAAAAATTGATGAACTTGCTGACCACGAAGGTTAGGCATTCGGCTATCAAGAATCACGCATCCGGCCTGATGAATGTTCACTTCGTCGAGAAAAGATTGCCCATCAGCAAAAGTCGTCACGTTAAAGTCATGCTCCTCCAGCATAAAAGCCAGCGAATCACGTACCGATTCGTCATCGTCAACCACATAAACAGGCAGCTGCTTTTCACTGCTGATCATTAACTGCTCCTAAATACCGATTAGTTTTGATAAGGAAACACAAGCTCAACCAAACAGCCGTGCGGCGTGGTCGAAGCAATGAGAAACTCGCCGCCGTGCATTTCCATTACGTCACGACAAATCGCAAGCCCCAGCCCAAGTCCTTCGGCTTTAGAGCTCACAAAAGCTTGGGTCGGATTATCTTGCTGTAACCCAGTACCGTTATCCAATATGCGAATAGAAAGCTGGTTAGCTTGGTAGTCACAATGCAGGGCAATTTTACCTTGGTAGCCCGACGAGTGGTATTTCTCCTGAAACAAAGCACACGCATCAATGGCGTTGTTGATCACATTAA
This sequence comes from Vibrio sp. GLN_1, assembly GCF_043106015.1. Taxonomy (NCBI): domain Bacteria; kingdom Pseudomonadati; phylum Pseudomonadota; class Gammaproteobacteria; order Vibrionales; family Vibrionaceae; genus Vibrio; species Vibrio sp. GLN_1. The sequence goes on along the minus strand of NZ_JBICMD010000035.1, from coordinate 435,856 downwards.
CCAAAACCTGCTGAACGCCCACGGAGTCTGCCAATAGTGGACGCATATCTCCTTCAACGCTGGTCACAATGGCGACGTTCTGCTTTTGCATTCGAAAATGAAGCAGCTCAATGGTGTCTGCAATCAAGGCTTGAATATCGCATGGTGTCTTATCAACACTGCGTTTGCGTATCAACGTTCTTAAACGTTGAATGATGGCATCGGCTCGTTCCACTTGCCCCTGTATTTTCTCTAGCACAGGCACAATATCTTCATGCGGACGCTTCTTTGCAAGACGCAGCAACCCACCTTCACTGTAATTACGAATGGCTGCCAGCGGTTGATTTAATTCATGAGCCAGACTGCTGCCAATTTCCCCGACAATCGCCACTCTTTGTGAATGTTCTAACTGCTCGCTTTTCTCTTTCAGCCTTAGCGATGTCAGCTCTAATGCTTGTTTGCTTTTGCTAAAACGATACTCAAGCCAAAAATGGTACGCGTTCAATACAATCACAAACATGAACAGTGCCCATGCCCATTCTTGATGACTGCGCAACCAGCGCAGCGCCTCACTCCACCAAGGTTGCTGCAATGGATGTAGATCCAACGCCTGATAGAGTTTATCGATGCTCAACAAGCTAACGGGCGATGTCCAGCCTGACGCGCCAGCGGCAATAATGGCGGGGTGCTCTGGTGGCATAGCAAGCAAGACTTGCGCGATTTTTTTCGCCAGAAGAGACGAGCCGCGTTCTGTTTTGGCAAACGACCAGTTTGGATATAACGGCGTAGAAACAGCGCACGAAGAATGTTCATTTGGCTGTTGGTTTAAGACTCGAAAATCACCGTGCTGTAACAGACCTTCATTTTGCATCTGTTCTAGTAGACAAGCAGGCACGACAGCGGCTTCAACATTGCCGTCACGTAATTGGTAGAGATTGGCATCAATTGGGAAACCGAGATAGCGAACATCCGCAAAAAAGTCATTCGGATCGAGTCCCATTTCCACGATTTGATAGCGCAGGGTCAGATAACCACCAAACGCTTTTTCGGACACTGCCGCGACAGGAAATCCAGAAACATCTTTTAATGTTTGGTATGGCGAATTTGCCCGAACCACCAGCGCAGAACCAATGCTATAGTTCGAGTTTTGCGGTGCGCGCCCCGTCAATGTTGCCATCCATGACAACGCATATTGTCTGCCCAAGCGCACAGCCTGACCTGGGTTGGTTAAGATGAAGTCCATGGTCTGAAACTTCACCGCCTCCCCCATTTCGTCCAAATTGAGCGGATGCAGTTCAAAGTGCACATCCGAGATTTGCTGGTTGAGCCAATCGATGGTCGGTTGCCATCTCTGCTCGGCATAAAGGTGACCACGTATCGCTAACACGCCCACTTCGACTTTCTGCTTGGCTTCTGGCTGCACCGTCTTTTGCTGTTGCATTCCTTGCAGATATTCTTGTTCAGAAACAGCGCCCTGAGCTAAAGATGCAAAGACAGCCAAGCACAGAATCCAAAACTGAAGCAACCGTGGCGTTTTGTTCATGATGAGTCGAATCGTTCCTTCGAAAATAATGAAGCAAGAATAACAGCTACCTTCCGTAAACCACATTTGTTTTAGATCAACTTTGATCTGGGTATGTGGAAATCCACTATATCGACGTCGCAGCGCATTTCTCACAATGGAATCAGTCAGTTCAAATTCAACTAACAGCAGGTGAGTTATGGATTCCACCAAACGTCGCTTTCTTAGCGCCATTACAGCGGGTGCCGCGTTGATCCCCATTGCAGGTATTGGCACCGCAACCGCGGGCAATGTTATTCGCAATAACCAATCCGCCGACCGAAAAGGACAAGTCGGAAAACGTTACGCCATGGTGATCGATTTACGTAAATGCGTCGGCTGCCAAGCGTGCACCGTAGGTTGCAGCATTGAAAACCAAGCGCCAATCGGTCAGTTTCGAACCACAGTGAAACAATACGAAGTCACGCTCGATGACGGTTCCACAACCACACAAGAAGCGAAGGCTTTTATGCTGCCTCGACTTTGTAATCATTGCGATAACCCGCCGTGCGTAGCCGTTTGTCCCGTTCAAGCAACCTTTCAGCGAGAAGATGGCATCGTCATGGTGGATAACAGTCGCTGCGTAGCGTGTGCGTACTGTGTACAAGCCTGCCCTTACGATGCGCGTTTTATCAATGAAGACACGCTCACCGCTGACAAATGCACCTTCTGTGCACACCGCTTAGAACAAGGTTTGTTACCCGCTTGTGTGGAAACTTGCGTGGGCGGCGCTCGCGTGATTGGTGATTTGAATGATCCAACAAGCGAGATTCGCCGCTTAATCACAGAACATCAGGACGACATCAAAGTGCTGAAACCCAATGAAGGTACCAAGCCTCACGTGTTTTACATCGGCATGGATGAACGCTTCACCAGCCACATCGACGGGCAGCCAGCTATTTACGACCCACAAGGAGAGCGCGCATGAACATCACCGAAGTGTTAGTCCAACCTCAAGCAATGGCTTGGCTCCCGTGGGCGGTGCAGTACTTCTTTTACATCGGTTCTGCTTACGCTGCCGCTATTTTGTTCCTAATCGCACTGTTATTTGAGCAACACACCAGTCATCGGTTACGCGCCGCGCTGGTGCTAACGATGGCCATCGGCGCTATCGTAGGCCCGTTGGCGTTAACTGGCGACCTTCACCAGCCGGGACGAGCTTGGCATTTTTACGCGCACATCACGCCGTGGTCATGGATGTCTCTAGGCTCGCTGTTCCTGCCTGTTTTTTCTGCGCTGGCGGTTGCGACAGCATGGCTGTATCTGCGTCAGGATCTTATCGCACTGCGAAATCAACCGGGAAAAGTACTACCTCTGTTATCTAAGTTGTCGCTTGGTGAATGGGCTATTTCTCGCAAAGTGATGCTCACAATATCTGCAATCACCGTGTTATCAGGCTTAACCATCGCCCTTTATACTGGAGCTGAAATTGCAGTCGTTCAATCGCGCTCGTTATGGCACCAACCCGCGTCACCAATTCTTTGGTTTGTCACTGCATTTATGGGCGCTGTCGGATTTTCTCTGCTGATTTGGTTACTGCTGCCTAGCCAATCGAAAACTCTCACTTCTGGTGATAACAATTTACTCAAAAAGTCACTGGTAACGAGCGGCGTTCTGACGCTGATTCTCCTACCCATTTGGGCATCCAACAATTCCGCATTTTCGCTCTATTCTAGCGAACAATGGATGCACAACATTGCCTTGCTCACTTTTGTCGTTTTAGGTTGTGTTTTGCTCGCCTTCATCTTCTTACGCGATACCCAAAAGTCCGCATCCGCCAGGTTTCGTCACGTCATAGGGCTCGGTTTTGTGTCTGCTGCCGCACTGGCAAGCGCGTGGCTGATTCGCTGGTTCACCATCATGGAAGTGCAAACCATCGCCAAGTTCGACGCAGGGCTGTATCCATACCAACTCACTATGGATGGAAATGGCTGGATAGGCATTATCGGCATGCTCGGATTATGGCTTGCACTGGCACTGCTCGGCTCAGAGCTGGTTCAGCCAAAACAAAGTATCGAAGCAAACGCATCATCACTCACCTTAACTGAACGCTAATCAAGAGGATTTCATTATGGATAACAAACGCCGTCAGTTTTTGAAATCAGGCCTTGCAGTCGGTGGGCTTGGCGCATTTGCTGCAGGTTACGCCACCACAACCAAGCACATGGTAGAAGGTGCGCTGGAAGGCACTGCTGGGCAAAAGACCCGCGATATTCACCACGGCAATTCCCTCGAACCAGAATACGCCGTTAATGACCAAGGTAATCTGATCCCAAATCCAAACCAGCGTGTTGCACCATCGATGTGTTTTGGTTGCTGGTCACTGTGCGGATTGCGTGTACGCATTGATAACCGCAATGACGAGATCTTGCGTATCAGTGGCAACCCATATCACCCGCTGTCTCATCAGCAACACATTCCTTTCGAAACGCCACTCAAAGATGCTTATTTGAGTTTGGCAGGAGAAGCGGGCCTTGACGGCCGTTCGACCGCCTGTGCAAGAGGAAACGGGATGCTAGAAATTCGCAACAGCCCGTACCGCATTACTCAGCCGCTGAAACGAGTTGGCAAACGCGGCGAAGGAAAATGGATTCCGATCAGCTACGAGCAATTGATAAAAGAAGTCGTTGAAGGTGGTGATTTATTTGGTGAAGGCCATGTTGATGGCTTACGCGATATTCGCGATTTAACAACGCCCGTTGATCCTGAAAACCCAGAATATGGACCGAAAGCCAACCAATTGTTAATGACCAACGCAGGTAACGAAGGCCGAGACGACATATTCAAACGCTTCGCGTTCAACAGCTATGGTACGCGTAACTTTGGGCATCATGGCTCTTACTGCGGCTATGCATTTCGTGCTGGCAGCGGCGCATTTATGAACGATTTAGATAAGAACGCACACTTAAAGCCAGACTTTGATAATGCGGAATACATCATCTTCATCGGTATGTCGCCAGCTCAAGCGGGTAACCCTTTTAAGCGTCAGGCGCGCCAACTCGCCAATGCGCGAACAGAAGGCAGCTTGGAATACACCATCATCACACCAAGTTTGCCGGCGGGTTCATCGAGCTTGGCAGCAGGTGACAATAACCGCTGGATACCAATCAAACCGGGCACCGACTCTGCCCTCGTGCTTGGCATGATCCAATGGATTATCGAAAATCAACGCTACAACAAAACCTTCTTGGCGCAGCCGGGGGCAAACGCGATGAAACGAGCAGGCACCGCGCACTGGTGTAATGCTACACATCTCGTGATAAGCGATGAGCAGCACCCGAGAAACGGCACGTTTTTACGCGCATCGGATCTGACTCTGCCATTCGAGGGCGAAGCGTTGTCTGATTCCGACCCGTACGTCATCGTGGATGATCAAAGCGGCGAATTTGGTGTGCATACCCAGACAGGAGCAGCGGCACTGTTTGTCGATAAAACGGTTTCGCTTGCATCAGGCGAAGTACGAGTAAAATCGTCTCTACAAAGGCTCAAAGAAGAGGCGTTTAAATACAGCCTTGCGTTCTACAGCCAACAATGTGAGATCCCTGTTGAGCAAATCGCAGAACTAGCGAAACGCTTCACCAGCTACGGCACAAAAGCGGTGGTCGATACCCACGGTGGCAACATGCACACCAATGGGTTCTATAACTCGTTTACCATCATGATGCTCAATGCGTTGATTGGTAATATCAATATGAAAGGCGGCGCGATGGCCAAAGCGGGTGGCTACCCAACTTCCGCCGCGGGTCCTCGTTACGACTTCACCAAATTTGCTGGCAAAGTCGGCCCGAAAGGCGTCTTTTTATCGCGCAGTAAATTCCCATACCACAAAACCAGCGAATACAAACGTCGCGTTGAGGCAGGAAAATCCCCTTACCCAACTCGCGCACCTTGGTATCCGTTTGCAGCGCCACTGCTGACAGAACACCTATCTGCGGCTATTGATGGTTATCCATATCGCGTTAAAGCGTGGATCAACCACATGGCGAACCCGATGTATGGTGTACCCGGTTTGAAAACACTGCTGGAAGACAAGCTTAAAGATCCAAAGCAGCTCGGTTTGATTGTGTCTGTTGATGCATTCATTAACGAAACCACCGCGTTGTCGGATTACATTGTGCCGGACACCGTTACTTACGAAAGCTGGGGCATGGCAACGCCTTGGCACGATGTTCCGGTGAAAACCGTCACCGCTCGTTGGCCGATTGTGGAAGCGCGAACAGAGAAAACCGCCGATGGTCGTTCGATTTGCTTAGAAAACTTTTTGATTGATGTCGCCAAGAAAATGCAACTAGGCGGCTTTGGTGACAACGCGATTCAAGATGCGCAAGGGAATTGGCACGCTCTCCACAGCGCTGAAGATTTCTACTTACGTTCCGCGGCAAACTTGGCGTATGTGAAAGGCGGCGTGCCTGAAGTTTCGGCAGAAGACATTGCGTGGTCAGGCCTAGAGCGTTTAATGCCAGCCATGCAGAAGACGCTGACAGCGGATGAGATGAAACGTGTGGCGTTTATTTTTGCTCGCGGTGGACGCTTTGAAAATGCAACCGAAGCGTATCAAGGTGAGCAAATGAAGCACAAATGGACACGACCAGTTGCGATATGGAATGAACGTGTCGGCAGCGCAAGAAACACCATGACCGGTGATTTCTACACCGGTTGCCCAACATGGTATCCACAAAAGCTGGCCGATGGCACACCAATGGAAGAACAGTTCCCAAGCTCAGAATGGCCTTTCAGCCTGACTAACTTTAAATCCAACATTCACAGTGCGGTGTCCAACCTATCGCCAAGGTTGAACTCGATAAAAGGCGTAAACCCAGTGTACATCCATCCAATCGATGCCGAACGCGCAGGCATTAAAACGGGTGATGAGTTTGTTATCGAGACTCCATCTGCAAGCACCAAAGCACTTGCGATGATAGTCAGCGGAATTCGCCCTGGCACACTCGGATTTGAACATGGGTTTGGTCATACCGAGCTAGGACAACGCTCGCACTGGATCGGCGATAAACAGCAACCAGTAAAAACTCGCAGCCAAGATGGAGTCAACATTAACGACATCGGATTAATTGACCCAACCCGAGAAGGGAAAGGCGTGTTGTTAGATTGGGTGGTAGGAGCCGCTGCTCGCCAAGCATTACCAGCCAAAATCCGCAAAGCTTAGTAGACAACCAAACCTGAAGAGCTGCCATTTAGCAGCTCTTCACATCCTCTAAATATGTGGAAATCCACAATACCTTTAGTTATTGACAAAGCCGACAATACAGCATCCAAGTCACTATCACAGTAGACACTTGGAGATATTAATAACAATTAAAGTGAGTCAGCATGTCAAAAATACTACCTGTGGTGACGGCCTGTTTGCTGGCAACCACAATGGGCGCAAGCGCCTCGTCTATTCCTGAAAAAGCCAGCGTGTGCAGCGGTTGTCACGGCCAAGATGGCATGGGTCAACCAAACATTGCGCCTATGATTGCTGGTCTGAACGCGAATTATCTCAACACCCAAATAGAGCTCTTCCTTAGTGGCGAACGACAAAACGTAGTCATGCAAGGCATGGCGAAAGAGCTTAGCGATCCTGCCGTTCGTAAAGAAGTCATGGATTACTTTGCTAATCTTCCAAGCTACGAGTTCACTAACCCAGAGCAACGCGGCGACCAAGCCGACATTCGTAACCCGTATCGTAAATTGATCTTCCAAGGTGATTGGGATAGAAACATTCCAGCTTGCGCGACTTGTCATGGAGCCAGCGGAATGGGCGTCGACAAATTCCCTCGCCTCGCAAGCCAACATGCTGATTACTTAAAAACGCAATTGATGGCATGGAAAAACGGCACTCGCAGTGGTGACCCGCTCAATATGATGGGCACTATCGCGAAAAATCTCACTGACGAAGAGATTGAAAACCTTTCCTACTACTTTGCCTCATTACGTTACTAGGAGCAGACATGAAACGTTTCTATTCTTTGTTCGCATTACCTCTCATCTCTGCTGCTACTTTGGCCAACGAGCCACTGCCGGATCGTCAAACTGAACTGCCAGCTGTGAAAAAAGAGAATAACAGTGAATATTTGCAGCCTCGCGATCTGAGTAAAATTCCAAACACCGCATTTGGTGATCAAGTAAAACGTGGTTACTCGCTCTTTGTTAACTCGCAACAGATGCGCGGCAAATACGTTGGCAATGAGCAAAACTGTGTGAACTGCCATATGGAAGCAGGACGAAAAGCCAATGCAGCACCGCTGTGGGCGGCGTACATGGCCTATCCGGCTTATCGCAAGAAAAACGATCGCGTAAACAGCTACGCAGACCGTATTCAAGGTTGCTTCGAATACTCCATGAACGGCAAAGCCCCCGCTTACGACTCACCCGAAATTGTTGCCCTCAGCGCTTACGCTTATTGGTTGGCAATGGGTGGATTACTCGATAGTTATGGTATGAGCGATGAAGCGGTGCCAGAGCTAGACATTAAAGCTCTCCAAGTGGGTGGTAAAACGCAAGACTTCCCTTTGCCAGATGCTATCGCTCAAGCATTACCGGTTAAAGAGCGCGGCAACCTAGCAGGACGTGGCTACCCAAAAATCGCCGCACCGAAGCAAGAACCATCACCAGAGCGAGGGGCTTTAGTCTATGAAAAGAACTGCGAGACTTGTCATCGCGCCGACGGCTCGGGTATCAAAGGCACCGACGGCCATTCATACATTCCTCCGCTTTGGGGCGAATTTGCGTATAACTGGGGCGCGGGTATGCACCGCATTAACACTGCGGCCTATTTTATTTATGAGAACATGCCACTTGGAAAAAGTGTGCAACTGACTGAGCAAGAAGCGTGGGACGTTGCTGCGTACATCAATAGTCACGAACGCCCACAAGATCCTCGATTTAAAGGCAGCGTCACCGCAAATTCTGAAAAATACCACCAGCACCAAGGTTACTACGGCAAAACACTAAACGGTAAGCAAATAGGTGAAAACGCATTTGCAAGCGGAACTGTTGAGTCGCAACGTTAGAGCTTTCCGTATAGCTACATCCTTATATACATTCCTGCCCTATGCTTGGGCAGGTTCTTTCCCTCCCTCATCCCAAAAATCACCATTTCATTTGCTTCACTCAAACCACTTCTATACGGTAACGACTTCCCAATCTCAAACCCTAGCAGTAAAATGTTGCATACTTTTCAGCGTCGCTTGGCATGTTTTAGCAGCACGGGGACGGCGATTGCAAAAGTAAGAAACTCGTAAACTCCTGAATCAACACAAGCGTGTCTAGTGAAAACAGAGTATTCTTAGGACAAATGAATTCAAAACCTACCCAATGAGTATTCAACCTAATTCACGTCAGTTAATTTCTTGCGAAGAATGTGGCCTTGTCGTCCGCATTCCGGAGATCGATCAAGGGCAAAAAGCTCAATGCCCTCGATGTTCGCATTCACTAACAAAAATTAACGCCAAGCCTTATCAAAGCGTGATTGCGGTATCGTCTGCGTGTTTGATCATGCTGGTGCTCAGTATCTCTTTCCCATTCATGTCATTCAGCGTGCAAGGGTTGTCGCAAGAGATCACTCTACTTCACGCAGCCAAAATGCTGGCTGAATTTCAAAACGCTCTTCTTGGTGCGCTTCTGCTCGCGACGGTCGTCGTTTTGCCAGCTATCTATGTGGGTTTGATCCTTTTTCTGCACCTTGAGGCGTTAAAAGTTCGCAACCATCCGCCGTCTAAAAAGCAGCAGCGTTTGGCCAAAATACTTTGCCGAATTCTGTTTCGAGTTGAACCGTGGTTAATGGTCGATGTGTTTTTAATTGGCGTATTGGTGAGCTTAATTAAAATTGCGTCTCTGGCCGACATCGGTATGGGCAGCTCGTTTTGGGCGTTTTGTGTATACACGATATTGGTAGTGAAATGCATTTCGATGGTCGATAAAAGCTGGCTGTGGGGGCACTTTATTCCGGCAATCGAGTTACCAAGCGTCAAAGAAGGTGACACTCACCACAACCACAATCACATCGGTTGCCACACTTGCCACCAACTCAATCCCATCGAGGATAAAAAACATCAGCGCTGTATTCGCTGTTACAGTCGACTTCACGAATACAACCCTAGCGAGAACCTACAAAAAGCGTGGGCATTGTTGTTTGCCTCGGTGATTTTTTATATCCCAGCAAACCTCTACCCTATGATGTACACCGTCAGTCTTGGGCACTCAGAAGGTTCAACCATAATGGAAGGCGTCATCTTGCTGTGGCATTTAGGCTCCTACCCTATCGCCATGGTGATTTTCTTCGCGAGTGTGTTTATCCCGATGGCGAAAATGTTGGCGTTGGCGTGGTTGTATTACAATGCGCAAAAGGCTCAATACCTTCCTCCTGAAGAGAGCATTTCGCGCTTAAAGATATACCGATTAACCGAATTCATTGGCCGTTGGTCAATGATCGATATTTTTGTTGTCGCCATTTTGGTTGCACTGGTTCAGTTGCAAAACTTAATGGCAATTTACCCCGGCCCTGCTGCATTATCTTTTGCCGCAGTGGTCATTTTCACCATGCTCTCTGCGATGATTTTTGACTCCCGTTTGTTGTGGCAACTACCACAGAGCGAAGTGCAAGAGCCGATGACTAATAACCTAACTGAGAAAGCCAAATATGAGTGATGAGAACAACGCAACCGCTCAAATAAAACCGCAAAAGCAGATTTCTGCTATTTGGATTGTTCCGATCCTTGCGCTAGCCATGGGAGCGTGGATGCTGTTCCAATACATCAACAGTACTGGCCCACAAATTACTTTACAGCTGCCAACTGCGGATGGGATTGAAGTCGGCAAGACAGAAATCCGCGCACTGAATGTAAAAGTGGGACTGATCACTGAAGTCACACTCAGTGAGAACTACGATCATATCATCGCCAAAGCGCAGATGAATAAGGACGCAGAGCGCATGCTGCGAGATGACACCATGTTTTGGGTGGTGAAGCCGCGCATTGGCCGTGATGGCGTCTCTGGTTTGGAAACCCTTCTCTCCGGTGCTTACATTCAATTGCAACCGGGCAGTTCTGAGGTCGAAAAAGATCATTTCGCAGTTCTGGATGTGCCACCTGTCGCTTCGCCTGACGCAGAAGGTCTGCGCATTGTCTTGACTCACCGTGAAGCAGGTAAGCTTGGTGTGGGTGACCCGGTTATTTATAAAGGCTTTACGGTTGGGCGAGTAGAGAAAACCAGCTTTGACGTAGATACACGCCGTGCTCTTTACCAACTTTTCATCTTTAAGCCTTACGACAGTTTAGTGCGCACTCGCACCAAATTCTGGCTCAATTCAGGCCTCGATCTACAATTGAATGCGGAAGGATTTGAAGTGAAATTTGGCTCGCTTGAAAGCCTTCTTACTGGTGGCGTCACCTTTGATAGCATTCCTGGAATGGAGTCAGGCGAAGCTCTTACCAAAGACATGACGAACTTCCGTTTGTACGATGATGTTAAACAAGTACGCGAAGGCATGTACGACGAATACATCGAATTCGTAATGCTATTCGAAGAGTCCGTTCGTGGCCTAAAACGCAAAGCTCCGGTTGAATACCGAGGCCTACGCATTGGTACAGTAATGAGAGTGCCTATGCGTCTTCCAACTCCAGAAGAGCATTTCTCGGCTAAGAGAATTCCGGTGTTAGTCCGTATTGAGCTTGGCCGTGTATACGGTGATGTTGAGTCCCACTCGATGGAAATGTTCAAAGAGAAACTAAAAGACGAGTTTGCAAAAGGGCTTCGCGGCACACTAAAAACCGGGAATTTGTTGACTGGTGCACTGTACATTGACGCGGATTTTTATCCAGACGATACACCATATGAAGCAAACACGTATGAAGGGCTAGACGTCTTCCCTACAATGCGAGGTGGCTTTGCACAGGTTCAACGCCAAGTAAATGACTTCTTAAACAAACTCAATAACTTGCCAATGGAAGATACATTAACGTCTCTGAATGCAACGTTGAAAACGTCTGAGCGCACCTTGGCGTCCGCAGAAAAAGTGGCGAATAGCATTGATAAGCTCTTAAGCCAAAAAGACACACAAGAGATCCCTGCAGATATTCGCCAAAGCTTGCAGCAACTGCAAAAAACGCTGGATGGATACGGCCCTAACTCGACAATGTACAGTGAGATGGAATCGACATTGAAAGAGCTAGAGAAGGTGATGACGGAATTCAAACCTGTTTTAAAACAGCTAAATGAAAAACCAAACTCATTAGTATTTGGAGAAGATGAAGTGAAGGATCCAATTCCTGTTAGAGGGCAACAATAATGAAACGTGTATTTTTATTAGCGACAGCACTTATAACCGGATTGACAGGATGCAGCAGCGCACCAGAAGCAACGGGGGCGCTGTATCTCCTACCTAAAGCTGAGACAAAAACGTCTAACCAGATGAGCGTTGCAGAACGCCCTTTACTGGTGATTCGTCCGGCTCAACTCGCTAGCTACCTGAATGACAATAGTATTGTGTATCGCACATCAAATACTCAGATTGTTCAAGCCAAACGCCACCAGTGGGCTCAAAGTATTTCTGAGCAAATTACCCAACGTATTGTGGCTGAGCTACGCCAAAAACAAAGCGACTATTGGCCAGTTGAAATGAATAATCTTCTGGATCAAAGTGGAGAATCCAAGCTTCAACTTAGTTTGAACAAGTTTAATGGTAGCTACCAAGGTAATGCAGAGATTGAAGGTGAATGGTTACTCATCGATGCAAGCGGCAACGTCGTTCGCAGCTCGCAAATAAAAATATTGATGCCATTGCAAGATGAAGGCTACGACGCTCTGGTTGATGCACTGTCGGCAGGTTTGAACCAACTAACCGACGATATAGCTGCGCAGCTATAGTAAATAGACATCAGATACGAAAGTCATCAGATAATAGAGGGGAGCATCACGCTCCCCTTTCTTGTTTATGTATGTTTAGCGGCTCAAGAGATTAAGAATATGGCTTATCGATATGTAGCTCATATCGTTTGATGCTTCTTGGCGGCTGACAGGATTCAAGTGCACTCTCGGCATCAAATAAAATCCAATCTCGGCGGTGGGCTTCCCCTAGTTTTTTCGCTTTGTTGGCATCGAAACATTCCATCTCATTCCCACCTTGGGTCAAGATATACCGATTCGGCTTTTCTTGTAGCCACAACCAAGCATTGCGCTCTTGCTCTTTGTGATCTGATAAATAGCTAAAATGTGTTACCGACACAGGTGAAAACAGCAAAAGTTGCTCTTTAAATAGCGTCAGTCCTAACTCACCATCTTTACCGATTGCTTTTTGTGCTTCTGACATGATCTCTTTAGCCGGCGTGCGAACTGGGTTAAGCAATGTATATCCCGCAACGCTATACCAGACCCAAGTCAGCGCAAGAGCCACCCAAAAGGTATATCGAGCCTGTACCGTGCGCGTTTTAAAAAATGCGCCAACCCAAATCGCTGCGGCAACAAGAAAGAATACGACGTAAGGGAATATAGAATCGTACTCACCTAAATGCTTCGTGACGGATTTAACCTCTAGACCTGCAACAACAGCGGCAGAAAACAAAACTACGCTCAAAATCAACACGATAGCTTTAAGTAATTTGTCGGTCCATTTAGGCCAAGCTTGGTTCGTTAACGCATAACCCGCAATAACAGCAAGCATTGGAAGCGCTGGCAATATGTAAACACCTCGCTTACCCGGGCTCAGACTAAAGAAAGCGATAACAAGCACAACCCAAGCGAACAAACTTAATAACGCAGGTGATAATCGTAGTTGTTGCCAACACTTCTTATTGAAAAACACCAAGTACAGCGGGAACCACATAACGGGAATCACACTGACAATAAAGTAATACCATGGCTGAATGTGTCCCCAAGAGTTCGCATAACGCTCACCCGTTTGTTTAAACAAGATGTTGTCTCTGTAAGCAGCAAAATCAGGGTTATGACTGATCTCTACAATCGAAACCATAGGCACAAACCAACATGCAATGGTCAAAAGCATGAACACTGGGCCCAGTAATAGCTTCCACGAAACCGCATCTTCAAAACGGTGTCTGCCAGAAAAATGCAAAAACAAAACGGGTATCAAAAACAACGCGGGAAGAAATCCAACACCTTTTGTAATAATGCCAAGCCCCATAAACACCCAAGCCAAGCAATACCAAACCCAGTTGGTCTTAATATAGAAGTGTCGCAACAGCCCATACATGGAGATGGTGATCCACGCGGCTACCATCGCATCAATTTGCGCCGCTTTTGCTTGAATAATAAATTGTGGAGCAAGCAATAGTAGAAAGCCCACATTTCGAGCAGTTTTGACATTCCACAGCTTTGCGGAAATATCGTAACAGCACACCAAAGCAATTAGGCTGACAATCGCATTAGGTAACATGAACGTTGCTTTTAGGCTGCCGGTCAACCAATAAAAAGCCGCCATTGACCACATAAATACTGGCGGTTTATCGGGATAGAGCTCTCCCCCTCTGGTAGGAAAAAACCAGTTTCCCGATTGCACCATCTCTCGAGCAACTTCGACAAAGCGTGGTTCATCGGCAGGCCACGGGTCGCGTAACCCTATCCCCGAAAAAATAATGATGAAGGCGAGGAACAACAAAAACCATAGGGTTTGATAATAGTCATCACTTTGCCAAACTTGTCGACACTTGGACGTCACTAAGCTCATACTTCCTCTTCCATATTCAATAATTCAACACGACTTTTAATATGATCTCGATAGAGAAACCCTGTGAGTACCGCGCTAACGATACCAAAGAAAATACTGAGATATATCATTGTATTACTCGATGAATGAATACCAGCGCCCATCAATGCGAAGATGATAATTTGAGGCAAGTATCCCAACAGACTGGCGGAGATAAAGGCAAAGAACGGCACTCGGACACTACCCGATAAAACGTTGGTCACGACGTTATTCCCAATCGGAAACAAACGTAGCAAAAGGATTTTGTAAAACGGCTTACGACTCGCAAATGAATTAAAACGCGTCATTTTTTTCGGGAACCGTCGATATAGCCAATTTCCGATGAGAAAGCGCGCGCAGGCGTAGTTAAATGTCGCCCCAAAAACACAAGCAAATAAGGTGATAAGCACGCCTAATTGGACGTGGTATAAATAGCCGAATACCAATGCGATGGCTTGCTTTGGCCCACTCAACGACAAAAACACCACACTGAATGTGAAGATGACCACATGCCCTAAAGCCCCGTTTTTTTGAATGTAGCCAACCAGCCAGTTCTTATCTGTGAGGTGAGATAAAACGGGATTATCGAGCTGATTTGCTAACAAAACCCCAGCAAGTATAAGAAGTGCAAGCTTTAACCATTTCATTGTTTAGCATTTTCATTGGCAATGCTGACAGCTTTGATCATCGGATTTTTCGTGCGCTTTTGTAACCAGATCACACCAAACATATCAACAATCCCTACCCAAGCACGGTTCCATGCATTGTAATTGGAAGTACCTGCTTCTCTGTCTCGGTGCGCGACTGGGTGAACGACGATTTCCCCGCCCATCGCTTTGATGAGTGCAGGCAAAAACCGATGCATATGATCAAAATACGGCAAGCGCAGATAAGTCGATTTAGGGATGACTTTAAGTCCACAACCAGAATCTGGAACACCATCACCTAGTAATGCATGGCGCACTTTGTTCGCCACCTTCGATTGAAACCTAACCCAAGCTGTATCTAACCTTTTTGCTCGATAACCCGCGATGCAAAAATTCGGATTGCTGACTTTAGCAGCAAGCTCAAGCATCTTAGGCATATCCGACGGATCGTTCTGCCCATCAGCATCGGAGGTAACAATCCACTCGCCTTTTGCATGTTTGACGGCAGTTAACACTGCTGTGCTTTGACCGCAACTCTGTTCGTGGCTAACCACTTGCAGGTCACACCCACATTCTTTAGCAGCTTCAAGTGCCTCTTGCACCGTATCATCGGTACTACCGTCGTCCGTAATGACAATTTCGACGTTAGGGTATGCTTCTAAACTGGCATGAATTTCTTTCACTAACTTCCCGATATTTCCTTGTTCATTTTTTGCAGGAATAACGACTGATATACTCGGTAACATAGCTCTAACCTTATGTGAACTCTCGACCTTGAAAGTTCTGAATGACAAATCTTTTACTTGTTATAAAAATTCCGGTACCAAGCGACAAACTCGGCAATACCTTCTTCTACGGAAACTGACGGCCGATAACCAGTGGCTTGATAGAAAGCTGTTGTATCAGCATAGGTTTGGTATACATCTCCTGGCTGCATCTCTCGATAATTTTTCTTTGCTTCTATTCCGAGTTCATTTTCTATTGCTTTGATAAAATCCATCAAACAAATCGGTGAACCATAACCAATATTGTAAATAGAATAAGGAGCAGAACTATCCGCTGGAGTACTATTTTCAAACTGCCATCGCTGATTAATTCTTGGTATGACATCAGAAATTCTGACTATCCCTTCGACAATGTCATTAATATGGGTAAAGTCCCTCCACATATCGCCATTATTATTAATATCAATAGACTGACCGTTAATTATTTTCTCAGTAAAGATAAAAGGCGCCATATCTGGACGTCCCCAAGAACCATACACAGTAAAAAAACGCAAGCCTGTTGTAGGAAGTTGATAGAGATGAGAATAACTATGCGCCATCAATTCATTAGATTTTTTAGTCGCTGCATATAAAGAAACGGGGTGATCAACATTATCCGATGTAGAGAAAGGCACTTTCTTGTTTAAGCCGTAAACGGAGCTGGAAGATGCATATATGAAATGCTTGATATGGCTTTTACGACAAGCTTCTAAGACGTTTAAAAATCCACTTAAATTCGATTCAGCGTAACAATGTGGGTTTACAAGTGAATATCTAACACCAGCCTGTGCGGCAAGATGGATAACTCTGTCAAACTTTTCTTTCTCAAATAAACGTTCTATTTCATTTTTATTTGATACATCCATATTAAAGAATCGAAATAATGGATTTTTTATAAAATTTAATCTTGCATACTTTAACTCAACATCATAATAGTCATTGATATTATCAATACCTATAACCTCATATCCTAATGAGTTTAGTTTTCTAATAGTTGCACTACCAATAAAACCTGCCGCACCTGTAACTAAGTACTTCATAAATTAACACCATAAGACGCATACAACAAAAATAGTAGTAATTTATTGATATGTAAAGCTAATTAACTAGCGCCACTTCTTGGTTATATTGAATTTAATGATGCTGTGATTTTGATCTAGATTATTATGAAAAACGAAGAAAAACATCCATCTTAATAGTGAAGTTAATTAGAAAGAGTATTTTTATTACGTTATTTATATTTCATATTTATTTAATGAAAACTCAATTATTTCCATTCATAATCTACATTTGATAAAGAATAAAAATACTTACTTCGGTTTTACATTAAGCATAATATCGCCATCCAAGCATTAGATGCTTAGACTTTCTGCTAGCTCACCTCTACCTCAAAGCGTTTGACACTGGTACGAACTGCACAAATTGATCTCCATCAGTCTGTGCTCCACAGGTTAGTGATACTCTACCGCCAAATATAAAGCCCACGTCCTATGGCTCAGCAAAGCCTGTAGATAAGGTCATTAAGTAGCAATGTCGATTAATATTTCAGATCTAACGAATGCACTAACTAAAGTCGAAAACGTTCATAAAGTTCAGTTGGAAAATGTCCATCAGTTTTTCAAAACAAATGAAGCGTTATCAATCGAAACATTCAGTCAAATCATCGCCTGTGATTCTATTGATGAACGATTTAAAACGATCGACAAAGCGTTTTCGCCCCTAGGTGATGTAAAAACTTACCTATTAGAGGCGTCTTACTTAGTTAGCTAACGCAGCATAATCCACAAACAAAAAGCCCCACTCATATGGTGGGGCTTTCTTTCTATCTTAGTCAGTAACGATTACAGCTTGTAGCGATCATCAATCACGGTGACTTCTGGGAAGGCTTTACCGCTCTTCATGGCTTTTTCAGTCTCTTTCTTAACGGATTCATCAATCCAGAAGTTACCGATATCCATTGGGTGCAGAACCCATTCCGTTGCTTTAGTCATGCCATCTTTTGGAATTTTAACCCAACGCCAATGTGCTACACGTGAGTAAGGCACCATGTACCCAGGAACAATAATATTTGCTTCTTTTACGTATTCTTGAATCTGGTGCGACAGCTCATAACGTTTATTCTGATCAAACTCAGCATCATACGCTTCGATCAACTTATCGAGTTCTGGGCTACTGTAGTTGGTGTGAGCATTGGTTTGCGGCTTGTTCGCATTGTCAGAATGCAAGTACTCCCAGTAAGCTGGAATCTCACCAGATCCCATGTTCAGGAATGCCAGCTGGTGCTTCTTCTCTAGAATGTACTTAAACGCAGATGAACCATCGACCAAGTTCAATGTGAACTCTAGACCTGCCAGCTTCGCTTGCTCTTTTAAGTATGCAATACGAGGTGTCCATGAGTTGTAACCGTACGTAATCGCAAAGCTTAAACGTTGGCCTTTGTCGTTTACGCGAATACCATCTGAACCTAAAGTATCAAAACCTGCTTTTTCGAAATGCTTAACCGCAGCATCGACATCAAACTTTGGCGGTGTGTTGTTTGGATCGTCATACTCACCATGACCAAAGCCCAAACCATGTGGCTTACGTGAGTAGTCACCACGCATGATGTTCTCTATCATGCCATCAAAATCTGTTGCAGCCATGATGCCTTTGCGCACTTCAAGATTATCCAACAAAGGCATTGCCGTATTCATCCATACGCCACCAGCGCCTTGTGGTGATTGGTTGAATCCCCAATACTTTTGGATATAACCTTTTTTGTAAACATCAGTGTTCGTTTTATCGTGCCAAAAGCTTGGTAGCACCATTTCAAAGTAATCGAGATTACCTTTTTCGAAGTGCTTCATCGCAATGTCAGGATCGCGAATAACTGTGATACGGACTTTCTCTACGTTATAACGGTTCTTGTAGTAACGATTGTTGTAGCCCCACCAATCTTCACCAACATGCTTAAAGGTAACACTTTTCCCTTTTTTAACCTTATCTAGGTAGTATGGTGCTGCCGTTGGTTCAGCTTTGAAGTTGAATTTACGTACAAAGTTATCCGGCATGCCATCGTTGTTTTCATCCTTCTCACCTTTGAAAAAGTGTTTTGGACGAGGTTGGAAGCCATTGCTTGGCATATTAATCATGACCATCAGAGAATCATGACTCTGTGCAACCGCTAAATTAACACGGATGGTGTAATCATCAATTTTTTCCACGCTAACAATGCTGTTGGTAAAAAAGTCATTGTACCAAGGGTCAATAATGTCTTTTGAGGTGTAGTACTGCATCATGAAGACATAATCATCGGCCGTGATCTTCTCACCATCAGACCATTTAGCGGTGTCATCAAGCTTAAAATAAACCGTTTTATTATCTTCACCAAATGCCCATGACTTAGCCAATTGAGGAATCCACTTACCCGTATTTGGGTGACGTTGAGCCATTTTGGGCGTGCCATCCATCAAATATTGACGCAATCCAGAGTTAGCATCCGGACCAACACTGCGTAATGTCTGCGGAAAACTTTCGATGTAAGTGCGGTAAGTTCCACCATAAACGGCTTCTTCCGAAGCAAATAACGGCTCATTATTATTTGAAACCCACTCGATATCAGCAGGCAACTCAGCTGCATGCAGTTGAAAACTGACAGCAGTCAGTGCAGCCAAAACTGAAAATGGCATTTTTTTGGTCATATTTCTTCCTTGTTGTGTTTGCGCACTAAGGTCAGTACAAGGAAGACGAGTGTGAAGCTCACGATAGGCTGCGGACGCGACAGTACGCAGATAGGAAATAGTAGGAGCATAATATGAAAGCGACATCCTGCCGACTTCTATATTGATTTCAAAGAGTTTCACCAGATCATCCTAGACCTTACAACGCAGTGAATGCATCTTCGACATAGTATTCGTTACCTATTTGTAACGCAAGCCATCTACAGCACATGGTTGCATTTTCGGCTTATCATTATCAATTATGTTATTAAAGTGTGATCGATATAGTGCATTCCCCTGCAGGACTAAGAATAATCCGTAGAACCTTTGTTCTCATCGGGTAATTCGTTGTTCTGAGAAAGAAAAAAGGTGAGGCATCCTAGCCTCACCTTTATCCATTTAATGCTCGAATGTTATTACTTGCTAGCTAAACTGTCGTTGATAGATTTCAATACGGCAGCAGGGTCCGTCGCCTGAGTGATCGGACGACCAATAACAAGGTAGTCAGAACCCGCTTGAATAGCATCAACTGGCGTCATAATACGACGTTGGTCGCCTTGCTCAGAACCAGCAGGACGAATTCCTGGAGTGATAAGTTTAAACTCTTTACCTAGCTCATTTTTAAGTAGTGAAGATTCTTGCGCAGAGCACACTACACCATCGAGACCTGAGTTCTTAGTCAATGTCGCTAGACGAATCACTTGCTCTTGCGGTTCGACATTCAGACCAATACCTGCCAAGTCACTTTGTTCCATGCTAGTCAGTACCGTTACACCAATCAGAAGTGGACGGTCTTTACCATATGGCTCAAGAATCTCACGTGATGCTGTCATCATACGTTCACCACCGCTTGCATGAACGTTCACCATCCATACACCTAACTCAGCAGCAGCGCGTACCGCTTTTGAACAGGTGTTCGGGATATCATGAAATTTCAAATCCAGGAATACAGAAAAACCACGTTTGTGGAGTTCACGTACGAAATCAGGACCAAATAGCGTAAACATTTCCTTGCCGACTTTTAGGCGACATGACGCAGGATCAATTCTATCTACAAACGCTAGCGCATCAGCTTGGTTATCATAATCCAGTGCGACAATAACTTTTTGGTCGATCATTTCATCTCCTAATTATTTTTGGTTCTTTTACTTGTTAGACATAAGGTTAAAAAAAAGCAGCGGACAGAAACTCTGCCAGCTGCATTAAAACTATTCACCATCCAATCCGCGGATTGGCTTGATCGTCCCCCACCCTTTACAGGAAGGGCAATGCCAATAAAGGGAATGAGTAGAGAAGCCACACTTCCTGCATCGGTAGTGCGGTTTTACTTTTAATTGTTCTCCAACCATCGCTTGTAATGTAGATAAACTGTCTTTTGCGCGACCGTCTTCAGCCTCTGCAATGTGGTAGTCAATCAGGCGATAAAAGCCCTTCATGGTTGGATTTTTCAGTAGCTGTTTCGTCAGCAATTCTTGGGCAGCGCCGACGCTTTCATGGTGAGCGACTAACTGAGCCAGCATCAACTCCGCTGACACCCCTGCCTTTTTATCAATGCAGGCGCGTAAAAACTCGACCAGTTCATCTTCTTGCCCGAGATGGTGATAGCACTCAGCAATTGTCGGCAAAACATCGCTCACAAAGTCTTTGTCTTGCTCCAATACACCCGTTAGATACTTAATGGTTTGTTTGTAGTCTTCTGACTCCAAGTAAATCCGGCCGAGCGAAATACTTGCTCGAACACATTTTGGATCTTCGGAAAGTGCTTTTTTGAAATGCTGGATAGCTTTATTCGAATTGCCATCAGCTTGGTCTAGCATGGCAATTTCACACCAAAAATGCGCAATATTTGTACGCATACGACTACGCTGATTACCCATTTTAGCTAGCTGATTGGCGTAATGAATCGCTTTTTCCCATTCACGCGTTTGCTGGTAAATAGTGACTAACTGTTGGAGCGCCGCCTCTTTGTAATCAGGCTCTTCAACTAGTTGTTCGAAGATTTTTTCAGCTCGGTCTAAAAAGCCCGACACCATATAGTCTTTCGCTAACTGCTGCAGGGCTAGGTTTTTCTGATCTAGAGTCAAACCAGAACGAGAAATGAGATTTTGGTGGATACGAATAGCACGGTCGACTTCACCACGAGAACGGAAAAGATTACCCAGCGCTAAGTGAGTATCAATCGTTTCGTTATCAACTTGGAGCAATTCAATAAAGTGGTCTACGGCTTTATCTGATTGATCAGAGAGCAGTAAGTTCAGACCCGCCATATACTGACGGGAAATTTGATGAGATTGCTTCTGCTTGTCTTGCTGAGCGCTGCGATGCCCCATGTACCAGCCATACGCAGCCGCTATCGGCAACAACAAGAAGAGTAGTTCAAGCATTAAAGTTAAGCCTTATCCTTATGCCTGTTTTTCAATGGCTGGCTTTGCAGTTTTTTCTGCTTCAGCCGGCTCGTACTTTTTCAGTTTCTTTTTAAGACGTCGAACTTGAAGCTGAGTTTTTAGTTGAATGCTAGCGAAGATAACCCAAGCTACAGCAAAACCAACCACAAATACCACGCCCAATAGCGTTGATAAATGGAATTCTCCTTTCGCTACAAGGTAATTAAAGGTCACAAGTTCTTGGTTTTGTGAGCCTAAAGCCAGTGCAACTAAAAAGAGAACTAAAACAGCAACGATTTTTATAATTTTCATTTTACATCACCCTTCGAGGAGTAAGTAGATAAGATTATGCAGGAAAATGCTTCTTCAGACTACGTATATTAGCAATAATCTATACCCAAGTAACCTCAAGATGCTGGGTTTGTAGACACACCCTAGAAGTTAAAGTTATTTGGGTATCACAACTTGCGTATGAAATAACCTAATTGAATTTTCGTAAGCGATATTACAAAAAAGCGGCATACACAAAAGTATGCCGCTTTTTTAATCCAATAAGAGTGCGTTAGCCTAGATTCACACGCTCACGAAGCTCTTTACCAGGTTTGAAATGTGGAACGTATTTACCTTCCAATTCCACTTTGTCGCCCGTTTTAGGGTTACGACCGACGCGAGGCTCACGGTAATGAAGAGAAAAACTACCAAAGCCACGGATCTCGATACGATCACCGCTCTCTAGTGTAGAGGCCATGTGCTCTAAAATATCTTTTACAGCATCCTCTACCTCTTTCGCTGATAAATGTGTTTGCTCAGCGCAGAGTCTTTCAATCAGTTCAGACTTAGTCATAGTTGCCCTCTTTGAGTATCTTTATCACTCATTATAGTAAGTAATACTAATTCCAACAAACACTTGCTAACAATTCTAGACAAAATTTACGCAAATTGCGTAATGATGAAATGCCTTTTATTAAGATAGTTTACCAGCATTAGTATTACTACTTTGAACATAAAAAAGGAGCCTTGCGGCTCCTTTTTAGCTTAAGCGAGTATATTATTCGCCTTTAGCAGCTTTGAAAGCGTCAGCCATTGCATTACCAAAAGCAGCTTCGTCTTGCTTGTTGATAGATGCCATTGCTTCTTGCTCTTCAGCTTCGTCTTTAGCTTTGATAGATAGGTTGATTACGCGGTTCTTACGGTCTACACCTGTGAACTTAGCTTCAACAACATCACCAGCGCTTAGGATTAGAGAAGCATCTTCTACGCGATCGCGAGATACTTCAGAAGCACGGATGTAACCTTCAACGCCTTCTGCGATTTCAACAGTAGCACCTTTAGCGTCAACTGCAGTTACAGTAGCGTTAACTAGAGTACCTTTCTTGTTGTCAGCAACGTAAGCATTGAATGGGTCGTTTTCCATTTGCTTGATGCCTAGAGAGATACGCTCACGCTCAGCGTCTACTGCTAGAACAACTGCAGAGATCTCGTCGCCTTTCTTGTACTCACGTACAGCTTCTTCGCCAGCAACATTCCAAGAAATGTCAGATAGGTGAACTAGACCATCGATGCCGCCTTCTAGACCGATGAAGATACCGAAGTCAGTGATTGACTTGATCTTACCAGTAACTTTGTCGCCTTTAGCTTGTGCTTCAGCGAATGACTGCCATGGGTTAGCTTTACACTGTTTCAGACCTAGAGAGATACGACGACGTTCTTCGTCGATTTCAAGAACCATAACCTCAACTTCGTCGCCAACATTAACAACTTTAGAAGGGTGGATGTTCTTGTTAGTCCAATCCATTTCAGAAACGTGTACTAGACCTTCAACGCCTTCTTCGATTTCAACGAAGCAGCCGTAGTCAGTTAGGTTAGTTACGCGACCAGTTAGTTTGTGACCTTCTGGGTAACGCTTAGCGATTGCTACCCATGGATCTTCGCCTAGTTGCTTAAGACCTAGTGATACGCGAGTACGCTCACGATCGAACTTAAGAACTTTAACTTGGATCTCGTCACCAACGTTAACGATTTCAGATGGGTGCTTAACGCGCTTCCAAGCCATATCTGTGATATGTAGAAGACCGTCAACGCCACCTAGGTCAACGAACGCACCGTAGTCAGTAAGGTTCTTAACGATACCTTTAACTTCAGAACCTTCTTGTAGAGTTTCTAGAAGCTCGTCACGCTCAACGCTGTTTTCAGATTCGATAACAGCACGACGTGAAACAACTACGTTGTTACGTTTTTGGTCAAGTTTGATAACTTTGAACTCTAGCTCTTTGTTTTCTAGGTGAGCAGTGTCGCGGATTGGACGTACGTCTACTAGAGAGCCAGGAAGGAAAGCACGGATACCGTTTAGTTCAACAGTGAAACCGCCTTTAACTTTACCGTTGATGATACCAACAACAGTTTCAGCTTCTTCGTAAGCTTTCTCAAGAACGATCCAAGCTTCGTGACGCTTAGCTTTCTCACGAGAAAGTTGAGTTTCACCGAAACCATCTTCAACAGCGTCTAGAGCTACGTCTACTTCAGCGCCAACTTCAACTTCAAGTTCGCCAGCAGCGTTCTTGAACTGTTCAGCAGGGATAGCAGATTCAGACTTAAGACCAGCGTCAACAAGAACGAAACCGTTCTCGATAGCTACTACAGTACCTTTAACGATGCTGCCTTGTTGGAATTCTGTTTCGTTTAGAAACTCTTCAAAGAGTTGAGCAAAAGATTCAGTCATTTATTTAATCTTCAATAAATTAAACGTCCACGGGTATCCTACCTCATGGGGTTATTAAATTCGCCGGTCATCATCCTTGCGACCAACGCTCTTAGCTTAGCCGAGTATCATTACTCAGCTAGCTTCGATTCGATATATTGTAGTGCCTTTTCTACTACTTCGTCGATAGTCATCGACGTAGAATCTAGCACAAGCGCATCCTCTGCAGGGCGCAGTGGCGCCACTGGGCGGTTACGATCTCGGTCGTCACGCTCTTGGATCTCGCTTAAAAGGTCAGCAAATTTAACATCTAACCCTTTATCTTGCAACTGTTTAAGGCGTCGATTTGCACGCTCTTCCGCGCTTGCATCAAGGAAAATTTTTGCTTGAGCACTTGGGAATACAACCGTACCCATATCACGACCATCAGCAACAAGACCAGGAGCGGCTTCAAACGCACGCTGACGGCGCAATAATGCTTCGCGAACGCGTGGTAATGCAGCCACTTTAGACGCTGCCATACCCGTTTCTTCTTTACGAAGCTCACCTGAGACATCTTCACCTTCTAAGATAACCTTCACTAGGTCACCTTCGGCGATAAATTGGACGTCTAGGTGTGTCGCTAGCGGGACAAGAGCATCTTCAGACTCAGTATCAACACCGTGGTGAATAGCAGCGAGTGCAAGTACACGATAAATTGCGCCAGAGTCTAAGAGTTGGAAACCCAACTTTTTCGCCAGCAACATACATAAAGTGCCTTTACCTGCACCACTAGGTCCATCTACGGTTACAACCGGAGTTTGAGAGGACATGTTCTTCTCCACCTATAGTTTCTTTTTAGCAATTTGCTCGGTTTTCGAGGCGCGTATTATACGGGTAATCGCCTTCTGGAGCGAGGAAAAATGTCGTGTAAAGCATTACACCCAATGCTCACTTGGGTTCATCAGGACACATAAAAATAAGTTCTGGATATTGAGTCGTTTGTAGACAAATTAGTTCCAATAAAAATGGCGAGAGCTTTCACTCTCGCCATGTTGAATGACCGAATTATCTCATTGATTAGACAATTGGTTTTTGACCACGCTCTGCAAGTTTAAGCACAACACTGTCAGCGACTTTACTTGCTACACCAGCAAGCTTGTCTGCCAATTTTTTCTTCTGCACGTAATGAACGGCTAACACTGTTTTTTCTTTGCACGCAGCAACAACAAGATCGTCAGAGGTGCTGATTTCATCCACTAATCCCAACTCTTTAGCTTGAGTACCAAACCAGTGCTCACCCGTCGCCACTTTTTCCAATTCTAAACTTGGACGACGCTCACGGATGAAGTCTTTGAACAATACGTGCGTTTCTTCTAGCTCTTGCTTGAATTTATCACGTGCTTTGTCGGTGTTTTCACCAAACATGGTTAGCGTGCGTTTGTATTCACCAGCCGTTAACTGCTCGTACTCGATGTCGTGCTTTTTCAGCAGCTTATTGAAGTTTGGAATTTGTGCGATGACACCAATCGAACCCACAATCGCAAATGGTGCAGAAACAATTTTGTCTGCTACACAAGCCATCATGTAACCGCCACTTGCTGCTACTTTATCAACCGAGATGGTCAGAGGAAGTCCGGCCGCTTTGATGCGATCAAGTTGAGAGGAGGCTAAGCCGTAACCATGAACCATACCACCACCAGACTCTAGACGAAGCAATACTTCATCGCCTTCACGAGCAACAGCCAAAATGGCAGTGATTTCTTCACGTAGAGACGCGACTTCTTTTGCATCGATGCTACCGTTGAAATCAAGAACAAACAGGTGTGGTTCGCGTTTGCTGTCTAGCGAACCCTCTTTGCTCGCTTGTTTGATTTCTTTCTCGCGAGATTTGTTCTTCTCTTTTTCTTCTTTCTTCACCGCTTTGTCACGAGCTTTGATAAAAGCATCGTCATGCAAATAGTGTTCAAGCTGCTCGATAGATTGCTTGTGCTGTTCAGAAAGATTCGTCACTTCGAGTTCGCCTTTTGCAGCGCCCGATTTGCTACCAACCGATTTAACAAGGATGAGAATGACAATGATCGCAGCAACAACTGTCACAATCTTGGCCAAGAATAAGCCGTAATCTAATAAAAATTCCAATGAGAGCTCCTTTATCTCATTCCAGCGAATATGTCGCTATGCTACACCGATAAATCAGAGAGAAGGCAACGTGGTTTGTAACCACTTGTTCTGATTGATAGCATACCTAACGAAAGTTCTGGAATTGGTATAACACATGAATTGGTGTATTGTAACCAACTTGTCACGATTACCAAGATTTTCCATTGAGAAACAGGCGTATTTTAGCGCTAACCCACTACATGGACCCTCTTACAATAATAAGGATTAAATACCGTGAACTACTCCGTTTCAAAAGATGCCCTAGAAGGTAAAGTCATTCTTGTTACTGGTGCCGGTAATGGCATTGGCCGCCAAGCGGCGCTTTCTTACGCCAAGCACGGTGCGACTGTGATTCTATTAGGCCGAAACGTTAAGAATCTTGAATCCATCTACGACGAAATTGAAGCCGCAGGTTACCCACAAGCCGCGATCATCCCTCTCGATTTAAAAGGCGCGACCAAGCAAAACTACATTGATATGGCCGAAACCATTGAAGGTCAATTTGGTCAACTAGATGGTTTATTACACAATGCTGGTGTTCTTAGCGCGTTATGTCCGTTCGAGCAGATCAACGAAGAGGACTTCGATGACATCATGCAGATTAACGTAAAAGCCGAGGTGCTGATGACTCAAGCGCTACTGCCTGTTATGCGTAAATCTGAAGCAGGTCGCATTATCTTTACCTCTTCTACCGTTGGCCATTCTGGCCGTGCTTTTTGGGGTCCATATGCGATATCTAAGTTCGCAGTGGAAGGTATGATGCAAGTATTGGCGGACGAGTTGAGTGACACGCCAATGCGCGTTAACGCAATTAACCCTGGTGCGACTCGAACTCGCATGCGTGAGAAAGCGTACCCAGGTGAAGACGCGAACACGCTGAAAACACCGCTAGACATTATGCCGCTGTATCTGCATTTGATGGATCCTGCGATGACAGACATACACGGCCAGTGTATTGACGCCCAACCTAAGCGTAAGTAATACATTATCACAACCTCACATAATCGATTAAAAAGGCAGCAAACGCTGCCTTTTTTCATTTTCTCACTGACAAAAATCTTGCGTGTTTTCACCATAGAAATATACTGTATATATATACAGGTATTTTATTTATGCAAGACATCTTACAACACTTAAAAAGCCAGCATCTTGTTTGGCAGGCCAATTTAACAAAAGCGGACGACCATCAATTCCTAAGCAGCTCCGGTTTTGCTGAGCTAGACGAATTGCTTGGTGGCGGCTTTCCTTCTCACGGTGTGGTAGAGATGGAATCCGTAGGCAGTATTGGTGAACTGCGTTTACTCGCTCCATATCTAAAAGCGTCTCTTTCGAGAGGGGTAACCGCATTCATTCAACCTCCAGCGTTAATGAATTCGCTTTTTCTACACAATATTGGCTTAGATATAAACCAAGTTTGGATCGTAAGTCCTACACATCATCGAGATGCTTTGTGGGCCGCAGAACAGTGTCTGAAAAGTGGTGTTTGTGCCAACGTATTGCTATGGCAAGACGAACTAGAAATCCACCAAGTAAAACGCTTACAGGTTGCCAGTGAACAAGGCGCTTGTCCGCTTTTTATGCTCAAACCAAGCATGGCAAATCGCTTGTCCCTACCTGTGTCATTGAGCTTAAAGCTGCAAGGTCATGAACAGGGCGTAAATGTGGAAGTATTGAAACGCAAAGGGGGCTGGAACAAAGGCAGTATCAATATCGACTTTCAACATGATTACCCGCAGTTGGTGATGCCAGTGATGACTCATATCCCATCGACTGTGGTGAACTTCCCATTGGCGAATCAAGGATAATCACATGGTTTTGTGGATCTACTTGCACTTCCCTCACCTACAGTTGGATGCGCTGTTTGGCAACAACCAAGAGCACCCGGTCGTCATTGTCGAAAGTCAACGCTGCCGGATTATTCAATACAACGAGACGGCCGAGCAGCAAGGCATTAAGCCAAATATGGGCTTAGGCAGTGCTGCGTCTTTGTGCCATGACTTGCAAGTGCATCCTTACCACCCACAAACGGAGTGGAATAAGTTGCAAGAGGTGGCTCAATGGATGTATTTGGTCACTTCTGATGTCGTATTGATGCCAAACCAAGGTATTTTGCTGCGTGCGACGCCAATGCTTAATCTCTATGAAGGATTACAAAACTATTGGAATAAAATCCGAACTCATTTAGATGAACTAAAATTGAGCTTTCAGTTTGGTTGTGGCTTCTCACCTTTTTCCGCTAAATTGATGGCGTTATCTGGTGCGAATGTGCTTAGCGAAGATAAAACTTCTACCCAAAAAGCTTTATTTCCGTTGCCATTAACCCTAACCGATTTATCGCCCTCCAATGTTGAAAAACTCCAACGAGTGGGCGTAACAACGCTGCAAGGGTTACTGGAATTGCCATTGCAAGACATCGCTCGCCGTTTTGATATTGATTTAGTCAACTACGTCGGACGCCTTACTGGTCAGTTCAAACACCCTGTCGACTTTTACCATCCAACCGAATCGTTCCAAGTGTATTTGGAGTTACTGTTTGAGATCGAAAATGTTCAGTGGATTGAAAAACCGTTAGCAAAGCTCCTTCGCCAACTCGAAACCTTTCTAAAATTGCGAGACAAAGTCGCCTTTGAACTTCGCTTAACGCTCCATCAACGCGATAAACACGAGCAGCATCTTCAACTCACCTCTGCTCAAGGCGATTATCTATGCCATCGCTGGCAACAACTGGCGAGTTTGAGCTTAGAGTCGCTCACGCTTAATGGAGCGGTGATCGGTTTGACACTCAAAGTTGTTCGTCAGGGTGAGCCTTTAAGTGCTGCGCGAGATCTTTTTTCTGGGCCCAAAGGACAGATGAATGCGTTAGAACTGCTCTCTTTACTCCAAGCTAAACTTGGGAAAAGTGCAGTGCTCAAACCAGATATTGCCTGCGACCCAAGACCGGAGAAAGCCAGCCAATACCGACTAGCCGATGAGCCAGACGTACCCACTCATAGCATCCCAGATTTGCTGCGACCAGCAATGCAACTGCCTGCCCCAATTGCTCTGCAAGAACAAGTATCGCTGGTGCATGGACCAGAACGAATCGTATCCGGATGGTGGGATGGCGACGAAATTATGCGCGATTACTACATTGCTCATACCAAGCAAGGTCGCTGGTTATGGGTATTTCGCGATCAACATAAACATTGGTTTCTTCATGGCTATTTTTGTTAAGTCGTTATGAGTTACGCAGAATTATTTTGTCAGTCTAATTTCTCTTTCCTCACTGGCGCTTCTCATGCAGAAGAGCTTGTGTTGCAAGCGGCTTTTTATCGCTACCATGCCATCGCGATTACTGACGAGTGCTCGGTCGCTGGCGTGGTCAAAGCCCATGCAACGATTGAACAGCATAAACTTGATATCAAACAGATCGTCGGCAGTATGTTCTGGCTCAACGAAGAAGAGTGCCAAATAGTCCTACTTTGCCCCTGCCGTAAAGCTTATGCTGAGATGTGCCGTATCATCACTAACGCGAGACGACGCAGCGAAAAAGGCAGTTATCAGCTTTCTGAGTGGGATCTGATGTCGATTCGTCACTGCTTAGTATTGTGGCTTCCTACCCATCAAGCGAGTGACCATTACTGGGGGCGCTGGCTCAATCAACACCATAACAATCGACTATGGGTTGCGATTCAACGTCATCTTGGTGGCGACGATGATGCCTACACAAATCACTGCGAGAAGCTAGCTCACGAATTGCAACTGCCTATTACAGCTTGTGGCGGCGTACTCATGCACACGGCTGAGCGCCTGCCTTTACAACATATACTCACCGCCATTAAGCATGGTTGCAGTGTTGATAAGCTGGGCTTTGAACGTCTGTCTAATGCTGAACGCGCATTACGACCACTGAATAAGTTGGTTCGTATCTACAAACCAGAGTGGCTAGAGGAAAGTAAGTACATCGCGGATTTGTGCGAATTCAAATTGTCTGATCTGAAATACGAATACCCTACAGAACTGATTCCTAATGGCTATACACCAAATTCTTACTTACGACTGTTGGTGGAACAAGGTAAAGAGCGTCGCTTTCCTGAAGGCGTGCCGGAGGACATCAACCAAACCATCGAAAACGAACTGAGGTTGATAGAAGACCTCAAGTACCATTATTACTTTTTAACCATTCATGACATCGTCATGTTTGCTAAACAGCAAGGCATTCTTTATCAAGGCCGAGGATCAGCGGCGAATTCCGTCGTGTGTTACTGCTTAGAAATCACCGCCGTCGATCCAAGACAAATCTCCGTCTTGTTCGAACGATTTATCAGTAAGGAACGCAAAGAGCCACCAGATATCGACGTTGACTTCGAACACGAGCGCCGTGAAGAAGTCATTCAATACATTTATAAAAAATACGGACGTGAACGTGCCGCTCTTGCCGCAACAGTGATCAGTTATCGCTTCAAAAGTGCGGTACGTGAGGTCGGAAAAGCGTTAGGTATTGAAGAGACCCAATTGGATTTTTTCATCAAAAATGTTAACCGCCGAGACCGTAGCCAAGGTTGGCAAGCACAAATTATTGAGCTTGGTTTGCAACCAGAATCGCTCAAAGGTCAGCAGTTTATCCAACTGGTGAATGAGATCATTGGTTTTCCTCGTCATCTTTCTCAGCATGTCGGCGGCTTCGTGATTTCATCTGGTCCATTATATGAATTGGTGCCCGTTGAAAATGCAGCAATGGAAGATCGAACTATCATTCAATGGGATAAGGACGATCTCGAAAGCTTAGAGCTTCTGAAAGTCGATGTATTGGCGCTCGGGATGCTCAATGCTATCCGTAAATGCTTTCAATTAATTGAGAAACACCATCAGCGATCACTTTCAATTGCTGAGATCACTCGCCGACAAGATGATCCTCATGTATATCGCATGCTCCAAAAAGCAGACACCGTTGGCGTTTTTCAAATCGAATCTCGCGCGCAAATGAGCATGCTGCCTCGCTTAAAACCAGCTTGTTATTACGACTTAGTTATTCAAATCGCGATCGTACGCCCAGGGCCGATTCAAGGCGACATGGTTCACCCGTTTTTGAAAAGGCGCAACGGCGAAGAGCCTGTCAGCTATCCATCAGAAGCAGTGAAAAGCGTTTTAGAAAGAACCATGGGCGTGCCTATATTCCAAGAACAAGTCATCAAACTTGCCATGGTCGCTGCGGGGTTTAGTGGTGGCGAGGCTGATCAACTTCGTCGAGCCATGGCGTCATGGAAAAAGAATGGTGATTTAGCCAAGTTTAAGCCTAAGCTGCTCAATGGCATGCAAGAGCGAGGTTACGACTTAGCATTTGCGGAGCGCATTTTTGAACAAATTTGTGGCTTTGGTGAATACGGATTTCCAGAAAGTCATTCAGCGTCTTTCGCCGTTTTGGCGTATTGCTCGGCATGGCTAAAATACTACTATCCCGCAGAGTTTTATACGGCACTGTTAAACAGCCAACCAATGGGGTTTTACAGCCCTTCTCAATTGGTGCAAGACGCTCGTCGTCACGGCGTCGAAGTTCTGCCTATCTGTGTCAATCATTCCTATTACCAACATCATTTGATTCAACGCCCCAATGGCCGACTTGGTGTGCAACTGGGCTTTCGATTGGTTAAGGGCTTTAATGAGGAAGGCGCGACTCGCTTAGTCGAACGACGACCAAAAACGGGCTATCACTCAATACAAGAGGTCAAACAAATCTTGAGAAGTCGTCGTGATATCGAATTATTAGCTTCTGCAAATGCCTTTCAGATCTTATCGGGTAACCGTTATAACGCACGTTGGGCAGCAATGGATTCACTGTCTGATTTGCCTTTGTTTCATCATATCGAAGAGCCAAGCGTTGGCTATCAAGCACAGCCATCTGAATATGAAAGCCTTATTGAAGACTATGCCAGTACAGGTCTTTCGCTGAATCGACACCCAATTACTCTGCTAGAAGAAGCGGGAATACTTCCTCGCTTTACGCGTATGAAGCAATTGGTTGATAAAGAGCATAAATCGCTTGTGACTGTGGCAGGTGTCGTCACCGGAAGGCAGTCCCCAGGCACTGCAGCAGGCGTTACATTTTTCACCTTAGAAGATGACACTGGCAACATTAACGTTGTGGTATGGAGTGCGACGGCAAGAGCGCAAAAGCAAGCTTACCTCACCTCAAAAATATTGATGGTAAAAGGTATTTTGGAACGAGAGGGAGAAGTCATCCACGTCATTGCGGGTAAATTGATTGACTGTACTCATTACTTATCCAACTTGCAGAGTAAGTCTCGTGACTTCCATTAAGAATGAGTAGATACAACAAAGGGAGGTTACCCTCCCTTTGTTTACATTCATTGATGAGTTAGGCGTTTGTAGAAAGCACCTGACGCAAACGATCTTGTGCTACTTCAACTAACAAATCTGGCTGGAATTTTGAGATAAAACGATCACAGCCTACCTTTTGCACCATCGCCTCGTTAAAGCTACCGCTGAGTGACGTGTTCAATGTGATGAACAACTTCGACATACGAGGATCGCTACGGACTTCGTGAGTCAATTTGTAACCATCCATCTCTGGCATTTCAGCGTCCGTGATCATCATTAACAGCTCTTTTTCAACATCACGACCTTCATCACACCAACGTTTGAGCACCGTTAATGCCTCTAAACCATCTCGGCACTCGATGATGTTCATACCCAATTGAGAAAGGGTGTCACGTACTTGGTTTCTTGCTGTCGAAGAGTCGTCTACGATAAGAACGTTACGTCCAACCATCGACTGTGATAAGTCGTGATCTAAGATATCTTCTGAGATAGTGACATCATAATGAACGATTTCCGCCAACACTTTCTCAACGTCAATAATCTCAACGATTTGAGAAGTATCACCATCTTTCACTTGGGTGATAGCTGTGAGGTAGTTAGAGCGTCCAGAAGTCGATGGCGGCGGCTGAATTTCAGTCCATGCGGTATTGATGATGTTACGTACCGGACCAACAAGGAAACCCTGCACCGAACGGTTATATTCCGTCACGATCAAGTTTTCTTCTTCCGCTTCTCCACGAAGAGGAGGAAAACCAATCGAACAACGTAAATCAATCACAGGTACAGCTTCACCTCGAAGAGAAGCAACACCACGGATGTTGTAGTGTGAGCCAGGCAGCTTAGTCAACGGCGGAAGCTTTATCACCTCTTTCACTTTGAACACATTAATCGCAAATAACTGACGACTGTTTAACGTGAACAGCAAAAGTTCCAGTCGGTTTTCACCCACTAAGTTCGTACGCTGATCAACCGTATTTAAAACTCCGGACATACTACTACCTAAATTCTGAACGATTATTTTTCACTCTTTATTGGAAACCTTGCTGAGAATACAAGGCGACGTTTTTTAATGAGTGTATAGATATCTAAGTAAACTCAATACGTTAGCTTGATACGTTTAACATCATGAGCCAAATTAGATATAAGTGCAAATTACATCAATGACGTGCACATAGCAATGCACTGCTGCTCAGATTCGTCATTTGATGGCTTTTTAAGATCAAAAAAGGGTGCGCTCTTGAGCCACACCCTAAATCAAATTAAAGATAGAAAGAAGTGATTAACCTTCCACCACCTTCATTAACAACTGCCCATCATACAGAGCTTGTTTTATCAGCGCAGCGCCCGGCATCGTCGCTTGTTTATAAAAGCGAGATTCCACCAGCTCAAGATCTTGGTGATAAACAGGCAAGCTTTGTTCTTCAATACAACGGCGAACGGCTGGATAAAGCACCTCTTTCGCTTGGTTAATTACCCCACCAATCAAAATCTTTTCTGGGTTAAACAAGTTGATCACGATAGCAATTGCAGAACCTAAATAGCGTCCCAATTTTTCAATCACATCAACCGCGAGAGGATCGCCATTTGCCGCGGCTTCACAGATACTTTCGATACTCATCTCTTCTTGAGCCGCGAGAATAGAAGCTTCACCTTCAGAGATGCGTCTTACCACTTCTTCACGAATCGCTTGCGAGCTGGCAACCGTTTCTAAGCAACCAATGTTGCCACAGTGACATCGCTTCCCGTTGGGATCAATTTGAATATGCCCTAGTTCACCGATATTACCGTGGCGGCCTTGAAGAACTCGCCCATCAAGAATGATACCGGCGCCTAAACCATGGTGAATCGAAATAAGAACAGAGTTGTCATTTTCTTGGGAATGACCAAAGAGCTTTTCAGCTAAAGCCCAAGCACGCGTGTCGTTGGCAATAAAGACCGGCAAACCCGTCGCTTTGTAAATCTCTGGCCCCAAAGCAAGGTTTTCGACGTTATAGTGAGGCATTTGTAGCACCACGCCCTGCTCAGAGTTTACAAGGCCTGGAAGCGTAATCGCGATGCTAGTAACGCGATCGAGCTGATCGGCATACGTCTGAAAAAAATCGTCAATTTCGTAGAGCAGACGCTCAAGAACATCGTCTTGGTCACGTTCATGAATTTCGATTTTGGTATCGATCAAGACATCGCCACCCAACTCATGCAGAGCAATAGTCAGATAGCCACGACCTAAACGCATCGACAGAAACTGCCAACCTTCGTTGTTAACTTGTAGACCTACGGCAGGACGACCACGACTTGTCGCCTCTTGTACGGTAGTTTCATGAATCAAGTGTGCTTCGATTAATTCTCGAGTGATTTTGGTGATACTCGCAGGCGCAAGCTCACTTTGCTTCGACAAATCAATTCGAGAAATTGGACCTTTTAGGTCAATAAGTTTATATACACGACCAGCATTGACCTGTTTGATATGATCAATATGGCCCGGTTGAGCCATGTACATCTTGCACTCCGAAATTCTATAACGAGACAATTTTTTTACTTTGCGAAGTAATTGTGAAGTGAATTAATAAATCCCCGTGACAAGCATCACGTATAAACATGTTTGTTTGTGTATTCAATCAAATAACGGGAAATCTACTCCTGTTAAATTGTTTGAAAAATAACTTATTTTATTCTTCAAATTAGGAGAGCAACATAAGCGACCACAGAGCATCCCTACAAAGAGGTTTTCGCTAACTCGTTAGTCCTCTATGTATTATCCGTCTGTTTTAGCGAGTGTTACTCTTCATGCAAACAATCTGTGCATATACTTATACCTAACTAGCATCGAGCTTAGAAAATACTGACCTCGACAGTGGTTAGATTAAGTAAGAATAAAATTTGAGTTACCTTGTCCTACACCTGCATTCTTCGGAGAATTTATGACTTCCAAATTAAGAAGAACGAAAATTGTCACCACTCTTGGCCCTTCAACTGATAAAGACAATGTGCTGGAGGAGATCATCAAAGCTGGTGCGAACGTCGTTCGTATGAACTTTTCTCACGGTACAAGTGAAGACCACATTCAACGCGCTAAAAAAGTACGCGCGATTGCCGCAAGATTAGGGCGTCAGGTTGCCATTCTTGGCGATTTACAGGGACCTAAAATTCGCGTTTCAACCTTTAAAGACAGTAAAATCACACTCAAAGTTGGCGATAAATTCACACTAGATAGCGACTTACCAAAAGGCGAAGGGAACCAAGAATCCGTTGGTTTGGATTACAAAGAACTGCCTCAAGATGTTTCACCGAACGACATTCTACTGCTTGATGATGGCAGAGTTCAATTGCAAGTCACCAGCGTAGAAGGAAATAAAGTCCATACCCGTGTGACCGTTGGTGGTCCATTATCCAACAACAAGGGCATCAACAAAAAAGGCGGTGGCTTATCAGCCGATGCACTCACGGAAAAAGACAAAGCTGACATCATCACAGCCGCAGAAATTAAGGTCGACTATTTGGCCATTTCTTTCCCACGCAATGGCGAGGACATGCACTATGCCAGACGCTTGGCCCGGGATGCCGGCTTAGAAGCAAAACTCGTCGCAAAAGTAGAACGTGCAGAAACCGTCGCCACGAGCGAGTCGATTGACGATATCATCCTAGCTTCTGACGTCGTGATGGTCGCTCGCGGCGATTTAGGCGTTGAGATTGGCGATCCTGAGCTGATCGGTGTTCAGAAAAAACTCATTCGTCGAGCTCGAAGTTTGAACCGCGTTGTCATTACTGCAACTCAAATGATGGAATCGATGATCAATAGCCCAATGCCAACGCGTGCAGAAGTCATGGACGTAGCAAACGCCGTTTTGGATGGCACCGATGCCGTGATGCTGTCTGGAGAGACCGCTGCCGGTCAATATCCGGTAGAGACCGTGAAATCAATGGCGGATGTCTGTATTGGCGCAGAAAAGATGTCTGAAGCAAGTCTATCGACCTACCGTCTCGACCGCACCTTTGAAACAGCAGAAGAGACCATTGCAATGGCAACCATGTACTCAGCGAACCACATGGAAGGCATCAAAGCGATGATTGCGTTAACAGAGTCAGGAAGAACTGCTTTGATGATGTCACGCCTAAGCTCTGGTTTGCCGATTTTTGCTTTATCGCGTAACGAATCGACGCTCAACCGCGCAGCGTTATATCGTGGCGTGACGCCAGTGTACTTTGATGCGAAATGCGATGCGGGCTTACCAACCGCTCAAGCCGCAATTTCCAGCCTCAAAGATCAAGGTTACTTACATGAAGGTGACTTAGTGATCATCACTCAAGGTGACGTGATGGACGTCGTTGGTTCAACCAACTGCATGCGTATTCTGCCAGTCTAACGTAATAGAAATGCTAAGGGCTCCAGTGGAGCCCTTTTTTGTTTATCGCTTAGGTGACTTACGCTAGCTTAAGCACTTTCTCTACCTTCAAGGTCCATATTCAGTTGATCGTATAACTGAACCAGATTAAACCCGGCTTGCAAGCCCAATTGATAATCATGTTCTAACGCTTCTGGTTCACTCAGGAGTGAAGAAGATTTCAAGCCCTCTTTGGGCGCAATTTGCAAAATAAACGTGTCGTCCGGTGGGTTTGATAAAAACGCCTGCGTTAGCTCAAAGGTCTGATAGTGAATCATCAGCATATCGGCCAAGCCAGAATCAAAATTCTCACCAATCAAATGGCTTAATCGATACAAATTATCAGCACCAAATAACCAACGACCACCGTTGAGAAGCATTTTCCCAGTTAACTTAGACTGGTGCGCAGTATTAATTTTTTGTTGGAAGAAAGACGTCCAGTCAGACTTCCATTGGCTGACTTTTTGTTGCCAAGATTGCTGCACCGAGTTTATGGATTCGCGATACCATTCTACTGGCACGTCTCCGATTTCACTTTGCGCCCTCGCCTCTATCTCAGAGAAGGGTTCTGTGCGAATCACAATAATGTTGCGCGCATTTTGTCGCCACGCTTCTTGAACCGGAATCGAGGCTGATACACCACCATCCACAAACTTTTGCCCATTTACATCGACAGGGCCATGGTACAACTTAGGAATCGCACAAGTGGCTAGCATGGTGTGGAACCAATCATCCCCAAGAATCGGCAAATACTGATCGGATAAATTTTCCACGTTCGTAACGGCTGCAAACGCTCCTCTTCCAGCCAAGGTCTTACGCCCTAAATCGAGATCAAGTTTGTAAGGACAATCTTGGATTCTTTCTAGCGCCCACTCAAGACTCAAGTATTGTTGCTTACGAATGTAGCGGAAAAGATTAAAAAACTCAGGAGAAGTAGTCAGTTCGGTAATGAACGCTTTACCCATGCCATGTTGACGACATAAATACGAGCAAAGGTTTAGAGCACCTGCAGAAGTGCCGTAAAACTCATCGAAAGGATCGAAATTAGAAAGGAGTAGTGCGTCCAACACTCCAGCGGTAAAAATCCCTCGCTGCCCTCCTCCTTGTGTGACTAGAGCAGTTTTGCCATGTCTAAAGTGCTCATAAACTTCTATATCGAGCTCTGTATGGCTTTCGGTGATTATACCGCTGTTACGTATCATCGGCTCACGCCAGTTTTCTGATGCTTATTGTTAGGCCGTCGTAATCGCAATAATTCCGAACGACAAAAGCACTGCGAAAACACTGACGACAATGATTAGTGCGGATTTTAGATCGTGTTCCATAAACGCCTCCTTGACCTGTAACAAATTAATAACACCAGTGTGAAACATGTTCAAGATTTGGTTAATTTAGTCGCGCGATTTTGACTAAGCCATCACAATTAGCTTAGTCATAATAAGGAGATAGGACATGAAGAATAAACTCAGTTGGCTAGTTGGGGGCATGTTAATGAGCTGCGCATTGAGCGCGCAAGCAAATGTTATCGTAACCCCATTTATTGGCTTTACTGGCGGCGGGCAAGTCGAAGATGAAAACAAAAACACCTATGACATAGACCCTGCCCTCAGTTACGCCTTATCAATAGAAACACCTTTTGAAATGGGAAAAATCGGCCTTTTCTATTCTGCACAACCGACAGAGCTCAAAGAGTTGTCGAACCCCGCCGATATCCATTATTTACAATTCCAAAGCAGTATTTACTATCCCCTCGCTGAAGGTTGGCAAAGCTATGTAGGGTTGGGGGTTGGCGGGTCTTACACCGACGTCGACTGGGCTGATAAAAAATACGGTTTTTCTGCCAGTGCTTTTGCCGGGTTAGAGTACGCATTTTCAAAAAACTTTGCTCTAACGGCACAAGTACGCTGGTTAGGTACGGTCGTAGATAATGACACATCTGGTGCATGTACTTTGCCATCTGATGGTTCAAGCTGCATCATCAAATTCGATACTGATTGGATGAACCAATTTCAGTCAAACGTAGGCTTTAGTTTTCGCTTTTAACTGAGGCAAATTAACCGGAACATTATCTATAGGGTGTGCAAAAGATAGTCGTACGCCCTAAATGATAAAAATAGTCCATAAGACCATTAAAATAGCAATATAGCAGTCATTTATTTCACCAAACCGCCTAACCAACCTTTCAGATCACCTATTTTCTCACTATTTAACAACATTAAAACCACACAAAACACTACTGTTAACATTTAGAATCTATTGCGCTCTGTATTATTAGAAGTTAGTCTGAATAACGAAAACAGATAAATATTTCAGTTTTATCAAACACACATCAACATAATAAGAGTTAATCTCTAACTTCTCTTACGTTAGGCAAAACATAACTCTGCAAATTAATAACAAGTTAGAATTTAGGATCATAAAACTGACGGATAACAGTTGTCCTTTCTTTTAACAATTTAGCAGGGATTGCTGATCAACTGAGAGAGCTTCATTCCTTAGGGAGTCGTATAGGAGTCAGATATGAAGCGAGAACAATGGGGATCCCGTGCAGGGTTCATCTTAGCAGCAGTCGGGTCAGCCATCGGGTTGGGTAACATTTGGCGTTTCCCATACATGGCTTACGAAAACGGTGGCGGCGCATTTTTTATTCCTTACCTTTTTGCCATGATCACTGCCGGTATCCCATTCATGATCCTTGAGTTCAGTATGGGACAAAAATACCGTGGTTCAGCACCGAAAACACTAGCAAAAATCCATTCGAAGTTTGAATGGCTTGGCTGGTTCCAAGTTGGCGTTGCTGCTGTTATTGCCGTTTACTATGTTGCGGTAATTGGTTGGTCTATCTCTTACTTTGGTATGTCGTTTACTCAAAGTTGGGGAACCGACACTAACGCGTTTTTCTTTAGCGAATACCTAAAATTAGGTGATAACTCACCAACAAACTTAGGCGGTATTCAATGGAAAATTGCTATAGCGATGACCATTGCTTGGGCTGTCACTTACATTGCCATTGCAAGTGGCGTTAAGTCCGGCATCGAACGCGCATCAAAAATCATGATGCCAATCCTATTCTTGATGGTTCTATTTCTGATCGGTCGCATGGTATTCCTACCAGGTGCACTCGATGGTGTGAACTATATGTTCGAACCCGATTTCAGCAAGATTTGGGACGTAAAAGTATGGGCTGCCGCGTATGGTCAAATCTTCTTTACCCTAAGTATCGGCTTTGCAATTATGTTGGCCTACTCAAGCTACTTGCCTGAGAAGTCTGACATCACAAACAACGCCTTTATGACCGTACTGATCAACTGTGGTTTCTCTATCCTTGCAGGTATCATGATCTTCTCTGTATTGGGTTACATGGCTCAAGAGCAAGGTAAACCACTAACAGAAGTTGTCTCTGCCGGCGTAGGCCTTGCCTTTGTGACGTTACCTGCGGCAATTAACCTATTGCCAGCACCTTACATTCTTGGCCCGCTGTTCTTCTTTGCGCTTGTTGTGGCCGGTCTAAGTTCACACATTTCGATTATGGAAGCAGTGACGTCAGCCATTATTGATAAGTTAAAGTGGAGCCGTAAGAAAGCAGCAAATGTGGTAAT
The DNA here is from genome assembly GCF_043106015.1 of Vibrio sp. GLN_1. Taxonomy (NCBI): domain Bacteria; kingdom Pseudomonadati; phylum Pseudomonadota; class Gammaproteobacteria; order Vibrionales; family Vibrionaceae; genus Vibrio; species Vibrio sp. GLN_1. The sequence continues at coordinate 394,990 of NZ_JBICMD010000035.1, read as the reverse complement.
CGGTACTGGCTTTGTTGTGTCAATGGCATTTGCGACCAACGGTGGCCTACTGCTACTAGACTTAGTCGACCACTTTGCAAACAACGTTGGTATTATGGTTGGTGGCTTGATTGAAATCGTATTGATGGCGTGGTTGCTAAATCGCGTACCAGAAGTACGCAGCTACGTGAATGAGCGTTCTGACTTCTCTATTGGTCAATGGTTTGAGATTTGTTTACGCTTTGTCACACCAATCATGCTAGCAATCATCTTGGCAACTAAGCTTTATGCTCTATTTACAGAAGGCTATGGTGGCTACGATCTAACTCTAGGTTGGGCAGTCATTGCCGCACTCTTTATCTTTGGCTTACTTATCAACGCAGCAAACCGCAAGGAGGCAGTAAAATGACCGTTAGCGCAATCATTATGATGGTTCTTGGTTTGGGCATCACTTGGGGCGGTGCAGCTATCTGCATCAAACGTGCGATGAACAAACAGTAAGATTGAAATTCCGTCTTAATCAGACACAAAATGCCGGCATCTATGCCGGCATTTTTTATTTGAGGGCTAGAAGCTGTATTTCACACCAACAGCCCCACCCAACTGTAAGTCAGGGCCTTTATAGAGATCGAGCTCAGGATGGATCTGCGCATAAACGTCCCACCCTTTCGATAGGTCCCAGTTCACGCCAAGTGGAACACGAATGCCAAATTCGTCATCCCACTCATACCAGCCACCAAGCCCGACATACCAAGTGATTGGCATATTCTGGTCAAACGCACCACGCTTCGCAATATAGTCGAACGCCATGCCATCGTTGCCAATGATACCTCGATATTTGTTGTCAACTTCCACAACCACGCTCAATTGCTGGTCTACTGCCATACCGACAGACAGATTAGCAGGCTCGTTAGCCGCCATTGCCGAGCTAGAAATAAGACCCACAGCTAAGATAATTTTATTCTTCATACACGTTATCAATTCTTAAAAAACATCGTGCATAATTCAAACATGTTCAATATTTGTTATGTCATCAGTGAGTAAACGGTTTGTACGAAAAAGCCGACAAAAGTAAAGATGAGTTTGAGATCACAAGGTTCAATAAGGTGATCCTAGGTCGTACTTATGAAACCAATAGGTGAAAAATATAGGCAAGAAAGTCAGGTAGGCAGGCAATAGATAATAAGTTATTCAGCAATATACAAAATACAAAAAAGGAGGCCTTAGCCTCCTTTCAAAACAATGAATGTTGGGGATTAACCGTGGTTACGGATCCACTCATCCATTTCAGTTTTTAGGTTGTCAGACTTAGTACCGAAGATAGCCTGAACACCACCTGCAACAACTACAACACCAGCAGCGCCTAGTTGTTTCAGTTTGTCTTGGTCAACCGCAGCAGTATCTGCAACAGCAACACGTAGACGAGTGATACATGCGTCTAGACCAGTGATGTTTGCTTTGCCGCCGAATGCTGCAACAAGCTCACCTGCCATGTCTGAACTAGAAGTCGCCGCAGCTTCTTCAGTTTCATCTTCACGACCAGGAGTTTTTAGGTCAAGAGCTGTGATTACTGCACGGAACACTACGTAGTAGATTACTGCGTAAACTAGACCCACAGCGATCATCAGACCCATCTTCTGAGCGTTACCAGATAGAACTAGGAAGTCGATCAGACCGTGAGAGAAAGATGTACCGTGTACAAAGCCTAGAGTATTAGCAACGATGTATGCAGAACCAGCTAGTAGAGCGTGGATACCGTATAGAACAGGAGCAACGAATAGGAATGAGAATTCGATTGGCTCAGTAATACCTGTTAGGAATGAAGTCAGAGCAGCTGACGCCATGATACCCATTACTTTCGCGCGGTTTTCAGGTTTAGCACAGTGAGCAATTGCGATTGCTGCAGCTGGTAGACCGAACATCTTGAACATGTAACCACCCGCTAGCTGACCGAAGCCATTACCAGCAGCGCGAGATGCTTCATCAGCAACTAGGTAACAAGTTAGAACGCCGTGTTGAGTTTCGCCTGCTGCGTTAACACAAGTACCAGCTTCGAAGAAGAAAGGTACGTTCCAAACGTGGTGTAGACCGAATGGGATTAGTGAACGCTCAACAACACCGTAGATACCGAATGCTAGTTGTGGGTTTTGGTGCGCAGCCCAGTCAGAGAATGCAGAGATTGCACCGCCGATTGGTGGCCAAATTACAGAAAGAATTACACCAAGGATGATCGCTGCAAAACCAGTGATGATTGGCACTGCACGCTTACCAGCAAAGAAGCCAAGGTATTCTGGAAGTTGAATTTTGAAGAAACGGTTGAATGCCCAAGCAGCAACACCACCAACAAGGATACCACCTAGTACACCTGTATCGATTTTTTCAACGCCCATTACGCCAGCCATAACACCTAGTGTTGCAGTCATGATGCCGTAACCAACAATTGCAGCTAGACCAGCTACACCATCGTTGTTTGTGAAGCCTAGTGCAACACCTACAGCGAATAGAAGTGCCATTTGGCCGAATACTGAACCACCAGCTTGTTCCATAAGGTTCGAAACGATCTCTGGAATAAAGCTTAGGTGGGCAGCACCAACACCTAGTAAAATACCTGCAACTGGTAAAACTGATACTGGAAGCATCAGCGCCTTACCAACTTTTTGCAGGTTAGCAAAAAGGTTCTTAAACATGTTTATGCTCCTGATAAATTTATAAGTATTATTTGGGCACTAACGGCACACCCCCGTAGCCTAAAGGTTAGCACCCAATGAAAATGTAACCACAACTGCATTATATTTTCCGGCTCTAAATATATATTGATGACCCTCAAACTTTCCACACAGTTACGAAATTTAGTTTCAAAACAAGTCTTAGATCACACCCAAAAACGGTCAATGAAAAGGTTTGCATTTAACTTATATTACTGTTTTATAAAAGTTTTATTATTTATATTATTAATTTTAAGGCGTAAATAAAATACAGAGCAATGTTATTTTTAGTAACAAAATTACATTTGTAAAATTTGAACGTTATTGAATCAACATTTTTCGTAAACATTAAAATGAAGAGTACATCTGACGTATTTGTAAACAAAAAAAGGAGCTTTCGCTCCTTTTTAATACCGGATGTCATTTTTTATCGCAAAAAAAGATTTCGGAAGTTTTCGGTGGTTTTATGCGCAACTTCAGACAGTGCACATGACTTAAGTTGCGCAATATAAGCGGCAACCTCGACAACATAAGCCGGTTGGTTCTCTTTTCCTCGATGAGGAATTGGAGCCAAGTATGGTGAGTCGGTCTCAATCAACAGTCGCTCTAATGGCAACGCTTTCACCACTTCTTTCAACTCGGTAGCTTGACGAAAAGTCACGATGCCTGAAATCGAGATAAAAAAACCCAAATCCATAGCAGCTTCGGCAAAGGGAAGATCTTCAGTAAAGCAATGAATGACACCACCACATTTCTCCGCACCACCATTACGTAGAATGTCCAATGTATCTTCACGCGCATTGCGGGTGTGGATAATTAGTGGCTTGTTCAGTTCAACCGCCAACTCAACCTGCTGCTCAAAACGCTCTTTTTGAAGTGCCGCTGTTTCTGGTTTGTAATGGTAGTCCAATCCAGTTTCGCCAATAGCAACAACTCTTTCGTGGCTAGCATAGCGACGCAACGTCTCCATGGAAAACGCACTCTCAACATCCAATGGGTGAACACCACAAGAAGCGTACACATTCTCGTAAGGTTCGATCATCTCCAACATATTAGGAAATGAGTCTAACGTAACACCTACAGATAGCAGCTCTTTTACGTTAGCTTGCTTTGCTTTGTTAATAACGTCTTCAATATTGATATGAAGATCATCGTAATTCAATTTGTCTAAATGACAGTGCGAATCTACGAACATAATGCCTCTCGTGATTCAATTAACCAGTTCATTGATAGTAGCTCAAGGTTCAAACCCGGAAAGGTTTGCATTTGCGCTTTGAGCTCCATGAGTTTCTTTGTTGATGCATACAACCCATCGTAATGATGGGGCTGAAATTTCGCGGCACCAGGCAGTATGCCTTCGTCTACAACACCAAACTGCGCCTTCTGAGCATCCGTCAATAACAACCATGCCCAGTCCAGCGCTTGGTCTGGATTTTTTGCCATTAAGGATGCACATTTGGATACATCAGACGTCGGAGATAACAGTGTTTCAACCAAACAACGTTCGAAAGCCGAATACTCCTCTAGCTCACCATTTTTCAACGATTCAAGCGTTTTTAATGGAGAACCCATATTCAGTTTCAGTGCGAAAGCCGGTACTTGAGACAAGCCTTGCTCCCCTATCCACTGCATAGCTTGATCGGTTGAAGGCGGCGTCACAACCCAATGCTGGCATCGGCTACGAATCGTCGGTAGCAATCTTTCTTGATTATGAGTGACCAGCAAAAACAAACATTTTTCGCCCGGTTCTTCCAGCGTTTTTAATAGCGCATTAGAAGCGGATTCATTCATCGCATCGGCTGGCTCAATCACAAACAAACGGTAACCATTCAGCTGAGAAGATTCATGAGCTAGACGGTTGCAAGCGCGAATTTGGTCAACCGTAATCGCCTTGCCTTCTTTCTCTGGCCTAATCCAGTGCAAATCTGGATGGCTTTGAGATTTCGTCAGTTGACAGCTATGGCAAAAACCGCAAGCTTCACTGCTGTAGTTTTGACAAAGAAGTGCATGACTAAAAAACTCAACAAGCATTTCTACTGCCAAGCCTTTATCACTTTGCAGCAATAAAGCTCCAGGAATTCGATCTGAATCCAACCCAGATTTGAGGTTCTCCCATGCTGGCTTTAGCCAAGGAAAATCATTAAACATGCGTAACCTATATTCGCTTTTTACTTACTGGCGAGACAACCATTCGTTCAAGGCGTCTTGAATATCACGAGACACTTCTTCAATCGATTGTTCTGCATTGATCACAACAATTGACGGATCAGCATTGGCGATTTCCAAATAACGCTCACGAGTGCGCTCGAAGAAGCTGATATCCATCTTTTCAATACGGTCTAGCTCGCCACGACCACGAGCGCGCTCAAGACCGATACGAGGATCGATATCCATATAAAGTGTAAATGCGGGCTTAAAGTCACCCAACGTGGTGTCACGAAGGTTTTTCATGAGTGACGCATCAATTTGACGGCCACCACCTTGGTAAGCTTGTGATGACAAGTCATGGCGATCGCCAACAACCCATTGTCCGTTTGCAAGCGCTGGCTTAATCACATTCTCAACCAGTTGAACACGCGCGGCGTACAACAGAAGCAACTCTGTCATGTCTTTCAACTCTTCGCCTTCATGCTCTTCCTTGACTAAAGCGCGCATTTTCTCGGCAAGAGGTGTCCCACCAGGTTCACGCGTGTTAACGATGTTTTCGATTCCCGCTTGTTTGAGCGTGTCCAAAACCGTTTTAATCGCAGTGCTTTTCCCCGCGCCTTCAAGGCCCTCTACGACAATAAAGTTTGCTTTCATCATTTGTTCTTTCTTAGTTCTCTTAAATAGGCTCGAACAGCACGATTGTGCTCAGCAAGTGATTTCGAGAAAACGTGTCCGCCCGTCCCACTTGCTACAAAATATAAGTAATCACTGCTTTCTGGGTTTAGTGCAGCTTCGATAGAGGCTTCTCCGGCCATTGCAATAGGTGTCGGCGGCAAACCATTAATAACGTAGGTATTGTATGGTGTTGGGGTGCGTAGGTCTTTCTTACGGATGTTACCATCGTAAGCATCCCCCATTCCGTAGATAACGGTCGGATCCGTTTGAAGTCGCATACGTTTATTCAAACGGTTAACAAACACAGAAGCAACACGTTCGCGTTCTGAATCAATCGCCGTTTCTTTTTCGATAATAGAGGCAAGGATCAGCGCTTCATACTTGTCTTTGAGAGGCAGCTTCTCCTGACGAGCGTCCCAGTTCGCATCCAGTATTTTATTTAACTTGGAATGTGCACGCTTTAGCAACTGACTTTCGCTCGCACCAGCGGTGTAGTGGTACGTTTCAGCCAAAAACAAGCCTTCAAGCTTATCACGTTCAATACCAAGCTTCTGTGCCATCTCTTTTTCTGACAACCCTGAAAGGTCGTGTTGAACATACGGTGCGCTTTGAAGTTGCTCTAACCACTCAGAAAAACGACTACCTTCAACAAACGTGATGGCAAATTGATGTTCTTTGCCTGTATTGAGTAGCTCTAACGCCTCGTAAAGCGATACATTTGGCTCGAGTTGGTAAGTGCCGGCTCGCACTTGAAGAAGCTCTGGGTAAAGATGGGGCATTAAGCGAGTGTAATCAGACGCTTTTACGATGTTCTCTTTCACCAAATCGCGCATTACACGATGAAAGCTTGTGCCGTTTTCGACAGTGAACAGTTGAGGTTGCTCAATTAAAATTGGCGAGTTAACGTATTGCTTTGTTTGTGAAACAACGTAAAAAAACCCTGCTGCGCTTATCACAGCGATCAGCACAACAAAAGCCAACAGTTTTTTAATCACGTATTTAAATTCCCTTGCAGTCGTTGAGTCAGTTTTCCTATCGGAAAGACAGTTTTGTGGTTATTAGAGGCTGTAATGCTCGTGACAGGTGCAACACCTAGTAGTGAGTTGCACATCCATACTTCATCCGAAGAAAGCAGTTCCACCAGAGAAAAGTCCCCTACTTCAACTTCGGTATTATTGGCCTCAAAAAATTCAAGCACCTTACGACGCATCACGCCTGCGACGCCAGACAAATTTAAGCTAGGCGTATAAACCTTGTTATCTTTAACCCAAAAAAGGTTTGCCATTGTAGTTTCAATGACATGATTTTGCACATTTAACGTCACTGCATCGGCAAAGTTAGAGTGCTCAATTTCAGCTTTCGCAAGCACTTGTTCTAAGCGATTGTTGTGTTTATGCCCTGCCAGCAAAGGCTGAATTCCGAGACGGGTTTCGCATACCCCCAGATTCACCCCATTTTGTTGCCAGTCGACATAATGGACAGGAAATGCAAAGTTCGAGATGGTCACCATTGGGCCCTCAATGCCCTTAGTGCCATACCCTCTTCCACCGATTCCGCGGCTAATGTGAATTTTGATTCCAGCGTGTTCATCTTTCAGGGTAGCCAAGTGAGCCCACTCGGAAACTATACTCCAGTCAGGTAAAGGAATATGAAGTGTTTTGAGACATGTTTCCAAACGTTCAACATGCGCTTGCCAATACTCTAGCTCGCCGTTTTTAGTCTGGATAGTAGTAAAGCAACCGTCTCCATATTGAAAAGAGCGGTCACCTAATGAAACCTGTGTTTGTGGAACTCCATTTACCCAAAACATTAGAACACCCTTAGGTTACAGACGACAAATAAAAGAAAACGGCTCAATGCTAAGCATCGAGCCGTTAGAATACAAGTTTCGCGGTCTTAAAACCTTATTAGAGATTTTTACTCAGCGAACTTTTTGAAGATCAAAGAACCGTTTGTACCACCAAAGCCAAACGAGTTACAGATTGCGTATTCCATACCTTCAACTTTGCGCGCAGTGTGTGGCACAAGGTCAATATCTAGACCTTCTTCTGGATCATCAAGGTTAATCGTTGGTGGAACAATTTGGTCAACCAAAGACATAATCGTGATGATAGCTTCAACTGAACCAGCAGCACCCAATAGGTGACCAGTCATTGACTTAGTTGAAGAAACAAGAACTTGTTTTGCACCTTCTTCACCAAGAGCACGTTTCACACCCTTGATTTCAGCAACGTCGCCAGCAGGAGTAGATGTACCGTGAGCATTCACGTAACCTACTTGAGTACCCGTGATGTTCGCATCACGCATTGCTGCTTCCATTGCTAACGCACCACCTGAACCATCTTCACTTGGTGAAGTCATGTGGTAAGCATCGCCAGACATACCAAAGCCAACTAGCTCTGCGTAAATCTTAGCGCCACGTGCTTTCGCATGTTCGTATTCTTCAAGAACCATCACGCCAGCACCATCACCTAGAACGAAGCCGTCACGGCCTTTATCCCATGGGCGAGATGCCTTTTGAGGTTCGTCATTGCGAGTAGAAAGTGCTTTAGCAGCACCGAAGCCAGCCATACCAAGAGGCGTAGAAGCTTTCTCTGCACCACCAGCAACCATCGCGTCTGCATCACCGTATGCAATCATACGAGCAGCGTGGCCAATGTTATGTAGACCTGTAGTACATGCAGTAGAGATCGCGATGTTTGGACCACGAAGACCACGCATGATAGACAGGTTACCCGCAACCATGTTTACGATGGTCGAAGGAACAAAAAATGGGCTAACTTTGCGAGGACCTTTCTCAACCAGTGCTGAGTGACCAGTTTCAATGAGGTCTAGGCCGCCAATACCTGAGCCGATTGCAACACCAACTCGAGGCGCGTTTTCTTCGGTAATTTGTAAGCCAGAGTCATCTAGCGCTTGGATACCCGCTGCAATGCCGTACTGGATGAATAGATCCATTTTACGAGCATCTTTTTTAGACATGTACTCTGTGCAATCGAAATCTTTAACAAGACCTGCAAAACGAGTTGAGAAGTTCGTAGTATCGAAGTGTTCGATATTTACGATACCGCTTTTACCTTCAAGCAGGGCTTTCCAAGATGATTCTACTGTGTTGCCTACCGGTGACAACATACCCATGCCAGTGACAACTACACGACGCTTGGACACGATATAATTCTCCGGGAATTGAATATTTCTATGAGAGGATAGAAGAAGTTAGAAAGAACACAGGCGGTCTAGGAGACCGCCTGGGAGAGATAATTACTGAGCGCTGTTTACGTAGTCGATTGCAGCTTGAACAGTAGTGATCTTCTCAGCTTCTTCATCAGGAATCTCAGTGTCGAATTCCTCTTCTAGAGCCATAACTAGTTCTACAGTGTCTAGAGAATCAGCACCTAGATCATCAACGAAAGAAGCTTCGTTTTTAACTTCTGCTTCGTCTACACCTAGCTGTTCAACAATGATTTTCTTTACGCGTTCTTCGATGTTGCTCATTTTTCTTTTCCTTTACAGATTTCGCCTAATGCGATGATTCCGTAGTTTATTCGAACTATTGAAAGTTGCAAGGGGGTCCTTGCTGGTCAAACCACAAAATTAGCGAATTTAACCGAATTTCAATACATTTTTGACTTAAATCATGCACAAATCTTGCGCATAAGCATGACAAGTTCATGACAGTTAATTGCAACTATAGGCTATTTTTCACAATGTAAAATAGCTAAATTTGCACGAACTGTGCATTAAACCATGTACATGCCACCATTTACATGCAAAGTTTCACCAGTAATGTAAGCGGCTTCAGGTGAAGCTAGGAAAACTACTGCTGATGCAATTTCACGAGGATCACCCAAGCGACCAGCTGGCACGTTCGCCAACGTTGCTGCACGTTGGTCGTCATTTAGCGCCTTAGTCATGTCAGTTTCGATGAAACCAGGTGCAACTGTGTTAACCGTTACGCCACGAGAAGCCACTTCACGAGCCATTGATTTAGTAAAACCAATCACGCCCGCTTTTGCTGCTGCGTAGTTAGTTTGACCCGCATTACCCATAGTGCCTACAACAGAACCTACGTTGATGATACGACCCGCGCGTTTTTTCATCATGCCACGCAGAACCGCTTTAGACATACGGTAAATAGGCGTCAGGTTTGTGTTGATGATGTCGTTCCACTCATCGTCTTTCATGCGCATTAGTAGGTTATCGCGAGTGATACCTGCGTTATTCACTAGAATATCGATCGCACCAAACTCATCGTTAATGGCTTTTAGTGTTGCTTCAATAGACTCAACGTCAGTGACGTTAAGCGCTAAACCTTTACCATTTTCGCCTAGGTATTCGCTGATCGCAGCCGCGCCGCCTTCAGACGTTGCGGTACCAATAACGGTGGCACCGCGTTCAACAAGAAGCTCAGCAATCGCACGACCAATACCACGGCTTGCGCCAGTCACTAGAGCGATTTTACCTTCTAGATTCATCATGTTGTGTTTTCCTTTTCTTATCGTGAAAGAATTATTTAGCGGCTTCTAACGACGCCACATCGTTAACTGCTGCTGCACTTAGTGTTTTCACGATACGTTTTGTTAGACCTGTCAGAACTTTGCCCGGGCCAAGTTCAAGAAGGTTTTCTACACCTTGTTCACTCATTAGCTGTACGCTTTCAGTCCAACGAACTGGGCTGTATAGCTGACGAACAAGCGCGTCTTTAATTTTTGCAGGATCAGTTTCAGCTGCCACATCAACGTTATTGATAACTGGAAGTTGTGGTGTGTTGAATTCGATAGACTCTAGCGCTACTGCTAGTTTATCAGCTGCTGGTTTCATTAACGCGCAGTGTGAAGGCACTGACACAGGAAGAGGAAGAGCACGTTTCGCCCCAGCTTCTTTACACAGTGCGCCAGCGCGCTCTACTGCATCTTTGCTACCTGCGATAACAACTTGACCAGGAGAATTGAAGTTTACTGGAGAAACGACATCGCCTTGCGCTGCTTCTTCACACGCCTTTGCAATCGCATCATCATCTAGACCGATGATTGCATACATTGCGCCAGTACCCGCAGGAACCGCTTCTTGCATTAGCTTGCCACGTAGTTCAACCAATTTGATTGCTTCTTTAAAGTCAATCACGCCAGCGCACACAAGCGCTGAGTATTCACCGAGACTGTGACCCGCTAGGTTTGCTGGTTGTTCTAGACCAAGCTCTTGCCATACGCGCCAAATAGCGACAGAAGAAGCAAGCAATGCAGGCTGAGTACGGAAAGTTTGGTTTAGATCTTCAGCAGGGCCATTTTGAACAAGCGCCCATAGATCGTAACCTAGTGCGTCAGATGCTTCTGCAAATGTTTGTTTTACTACGTCATATTGTTCGCCTAGATCAGCAAGCATACCTACAGCTTGAGAACCTTGACCTGGAAATACGATAGCAAACTTGCTCATGTTGTTTTCCTTTAAGCAATGTAAAAAGAAATAAGATGCACGTGAGTGCACCTTAAATTTTGAATTCTCGCGAAACTTAGAATTTCACCAGAGCAGAGCCCCATGTGAAACCGCCACCGAATGCTTCAAGTAGCAACGTTTGTCCACGCTTAATACGGCCATCACGAACCGCTTCATCAAGCGCTGTCGGAACTGTTGCTGCCGACGTGTTACCGTGTCTGTCTAATGTGACAACAACTTGGTCTAGTGACATTGACAGTTTTTTCGCCGTCGCTGAAATAATACGGTAGTTCGCTTGGTGCGGCACTAGCCAGTCTAGCTCAGACTTGTGCATATCGTTTGCTTCAAGCGTATCTTTAACGAGTTTAGACAGTTGAGTTACCGCAACTTTGAATACTTCGTTACCAGCCATATGAAGCCATTTATCCACATCTTTACCACGCTCTGGTACAGGTAGACTTAATAAATCACCAAATTGGCCATCCGCGTAAATATGCGTAGAGATAATGCCAGGCTCTTGGCTTGCACCAACAACAACTGCACCCGCACCGTCACCAAACAAAATGATCGTTGAACGGTCAGTTGGATCACACGTTTTAGACAGTGCATCTGCACCAATCACCAATACGTTTTTACACATACCTGATTTGATATGTTGATCCGCAACAGACAATGCGTAAACAAAACCAGAACAAGCAGCGGCTAAGTCGAAAGCCGGACAACCTTTAATGCCAAGCTTTGCCTGCACCTGACACGCAGATGAAGGGAAAGTATGGCTACTGCTCGTGGTAGCAACGATAATTAGGTCGATATCATTTTTATCAATGCCGGCCATATCGATAGCGTTTTCAGCTGCGTAGAATGCCATGTCCGCAACAGTTTCGTCTTCTGCTGCAATTCGACGCTCTTTAATACCAGTACGAGCTACGATCCACTCATCACTTGTATCTACCATTTTCTCTAGGTCTGCGTTAGTACGCACTTGAGATGGCAGGTAGCTGCCAGTACCTAAAATTTTGCTATACATGAAGACTAATAATGCCTCTCGAGTAAAACCACTTCCAAACGATCGCTAATACGGCTTGGTACTTGTCGTTTGACCTCGTGTACTGCCTCGCCAAGTGCATTGACAATCGCAGATACATCCGCACTTCCATGGCTTTTTATGACAATGCCGCGCAATCCTAGCAAACTTGCACCGTTATACTGGTCGGGGTTCAGTGTTTTTAGTTCATTAAATAGCCGAGAAAACAACTTTCTAGCAATCCAACCCTTTATCGTCGATGCCATCATGCTGGTTTTTAGTTTTTCGATAAAAAGTTGTGCTGTTCCCTCGCTGGCTTTTAAGCATACGTTGCCAACAAATCCATCACAAACGATGACATCGGCTACGTCATGCAAAATTTGATTACCTTCAATATAACCAACAAAATTGATAGCGTCGGTTTGAGAAAGCATTTCTGCACAGCGTTTAACTAAATCGTTCCCTTTAATTTCTTCTGCACCAATATTAAGTACAGCAACGCGAGGAGGACGACATAGGTGTTCTTCTGCTAATGCACTGCCCATCACGGCAAACTGAAACAGACTGTCTGCGTCACAAGACACATTCGCACCAAGATCTAACATCCAAGTACGTTTGCCACTGATGGTGGGTAAAGCTGAAACTAAAGCAGGCCGCTCTATACCGGGAAGCAACTTGAGGATAAATCGCGACAGCGCCATTAATGCGCCGGTGTTGCCGCCACTTACACAAGCATCCGCTTCTTGGTCAGAAACCAGATCAATTGCCATACGCATAGAACTGTTTTGACTATTGCGTAATGCTAAAGACGGTTTTTCTGAGTTCGAGATAACTTTCTCGCTATGAAGAATAGTCAAGCGGGAACTGGTAGAGGTACCGAGTTGAGATAATTGAGATGTGATCAGGCTTTGATCACCTATAAGAATCACTTTTAGCTCTGGGAAATGAGACAGTGCCTGCACGGCGGCAGGCACTGTTACGCGTGGACCGAAATCCCCGCCCATTGCATCAAGTGCAACGGTAATACTTTGCAAAGGTTCAACCTTACTTGTTGATAACCTTTTGACCACGGTAGTAACCTTCAGCAGTTACGTTGTGGCGTAGGTGAGTTTCACCAGAAGTCGCGTCTACAGATAGTGCAGCTGTAGTTAGCGCATCGTGTGAACGACGCATACCGCGCTTAGAACGAGTTTTACGGTTTTTCTGTACGGCCATTGACCCTACTCCTATACTATTGGGTTAAAAACCTAAAGAAGAAGCGGCTACCACACCAGTTACTTTTTCAGATTTTTCAAAACGTCGAATGGATTCGGTTTCTTTTCCTCAATTTCTTCAGGAAGCTCACCAAAAACCATGTTATTTGAATCAACGCTACAATCCGCTTCATCGTGCATCGCAATTTGAGGTAATGCTAAGATGAACTCGTCTTCAACCAGTTGTATAAGGTCTAATTCACCGTACTCATTTAGATCTACCAAATCATAAATTTCTGGTGCTTCCTCTTCCGTCTTCTCACCGTAGTAAGGAGTGTAAAGGAATTCAACTTCACACGCGTGTGTGAATACCTCATTACAACGCTGACACTCTAATTCGACTTCGATGTTAGCTTTACCAGAGATAACAACAAGTCGCTGTTCATCTATCTCAAATGACAATGAGACTTCTGCGTCGCGTTTTACGCCTTCAGTTGCTTCCGCTAAGCGCTTGAAAAGACTAGCTTGGATGATGCCATCGTAATCTAATCGTTTCTGTGCGGACTTTGCTGGATCAACCGTTCGCGGTATTTTTACCTTTTGCATAGGGCGCGAATATTATCTTCCAAATCAAAATTAGTCAAAGAAAAAGGCAAAAAAGTTGTACTTTTTTACGCTTAACATACAGAGCATTAGCCATAATCAATTTTGATCGATTATCCTATTGGAAATGCTTGCGTGAATTGTAATTCAAAATGAAAAATTACCAACTGGTTTTAGCCTCAACCTCCCCTTTTCGTCAACAACTGCTTGAAAAGCTTTCAGTCCCGTTCATTTGTTTATCTCCTGACTGCGATGAAACGCCGTATGAGAGTGAAACTCCTCTGGATCTAGTCCAGCGCTTAGCCGTAAACAAAGCAACCTCTTGCTCTATTAATAAACCAAGTTTGGTCATCGGCAGCGATCAAGTTTGCGTAATTGATGGAAAAATCGTTGGCAAACCTCTAAATCGTGAAAATGCTATCAATCAATTACTTGCTCAAAGTGGTAAAGCCATCACTTTCTATACCGGACTGGCGGTTTATAACTCGGTGACGAATCTGACTGAAGTTGGCTACGACACTTTTGAAGTACATTTTAGAAACTTAAACCGTGAACAAATTGAACGTTACGTCGACAGAGAAGAACCGTTTTACTGTGCTGGCAGCTTCAAAAGCGAAGGGATGGGAATTTGTTTGTTCGAAAAGTTAGTCGGCAAAGATCCAAACACTCTCGTTGGCCTGCCTCTGATTGATTTGATTGATATGCTGCAAAAGCAAGGTTTCGAGATCTTGTAAGTTTAATCAACGCCTCTACTCATCATTTGAAACCTAATATATAAGTGAAATGCAAAAAGGGAGCTAGAGCTCCCTTTGTTTATAGTAAATGCGTTCAGTTTGCCTTTCTTAATCCAACAAGCACTTTCTCTAGTTTGGATTCCATCGGAGCATTAATTTCCATCCATTCATCATTAGACGGATGTTGAAACTTAATGTTCGCGGCATGCAAAAACAAACGGTCCAATCCAAGTTGACCAGTATAGGCATCAAAACGTCTATCTCCGTAACGATCATCCCATGCGATAGGATGTCCGGTGTACTGAGTATGCACACGAATTTGGTGAGTACGCCCCGTAATTGGGCTGGCTTGAATCAACGTCGCTTGCTCAAATTTCTCAAGAATTTTGAAACGCGTTTCCGATGGCTTACCGTTTGGGTTCACTCGTACAATACTGTTCACTTCATTTTTAAGTAGAGGTGCGTTCACAACTTTACAGCTGCTTTTCCATTGCCCCATCACTAAGGCGAAGTAAAACTTCTTCACCGTTTTCTCACGGAACTGCGCTTGCAAATGGCGAAGCGCCGAGCGCTTTTTAGCAACCAGTAAAATACCTGAGGTATCTCTGTCAATACGGTGAACCAATTCGAGGAAGCGTGCCTGTGGACGCAATGCCCTTAATGCTTCAATTGCACCAAACTTCAAGCCACTACCACCATGCACTGCTGTACCAGACGGTTTGTTCAGAATCAGCATATGATCATCTTCATAAATGATCATATGTTCTAGTTCAGCAACCTTATTAAGTTTCGTGCTTGGTGCGACATCCTCTTCCTTTTTCTCAACCGTTACAGGTGGAATTCGGACTAGGTCGCCAGCTTTTAGTTTATATTCGGCTTTGATGCGCTTTTTGTTCACGCGCACTTCACCCTTACGCACGATTCGATAAATCATGCTCTTTGGAATGTCTTTTAATTGGTTACGCAAGAAGTTATCAATGCGTTGACCCGCCATGTCTTCGTCGATATCAACGAACTGGACTTGTGTTCTTATCTCGCTCATGCGCGCTATTGTAAACGTAAATCCGCGTGACTTCACATTATTCTTGCTGCAAAAGAAACACTTGTTGCGAGAATCTGCTCCGAAATACGCCAACCTTTTGTTTAGATTATTAAAACCCTTTCCCTTCTTCTGGTTTTGTTTTCTGTCTTTGGAAGTTTACGTGATTCAATCGCTTATTTAACAGCCAGTTATAAATTGGAAAGTTTGAGTTTAGCGGCAAATTTTCCATCGTTTGCGCTAAAGCAGATTGCTGATATCCACGCGCACTGCTATAGTTCACAGCTGCTAAGGAAGATTTGGTTATATTTTATTCACTACCAATCATTTGTCCTCAAGCAATGTGAGTAGAAGGTTGAAGCTCAGGTGCTGCATTGGCGTAAGACACATTGAATTCAACACTCTTGCCACCCTACTCCTCGCATATTCACGTTGAGTACCTACCGCCCAAATAGCGGGTTACAAGTCTACGTTTCTAACAGAAACCAAAATAGATTTGTGATGACTGAAGTGCCCCAGAGCATCCCCTTCCAGCCGGGAGGCTGCAAAATATTAGCCATGGGATCAGGCACCGTGAAACAGCGAAAAAAACGTGGCAAGTCGACAAGAAAGATATAAAAGAAAAGACAACGAGAATTTTCAATGAAAAGAATGTTAATTAACGCAACTCAAAAAGAAGAGTTGCGTGTCGCTCTGGTTGATGGCCAGCGACTTTTCGATCTTGATATCGAGAGTCCAGGACATGAATCTAAAAAAGCGAATATCTACAAAGGACGTATCACACGTATCGAACCAAGCTTAGAAGCCGCATTTGTTGATTACGGTGCTGAGCGTCACGGTTTCCTCCCTCTAAAAGAAATTGCCCGCGAATACTTCCCTGAAGGTTATACCTACCAAGGCCGTCCAAGCATTAAAGAAGTGCTGACTGAGGGCCAAGAAGTAATCGTACAGGTAGAAAAAGAAGAACGTGGTAGCAAGGGCGCAGCTCTAACCACGTTTATTTCTCTTGCGGGTAGCTACCTTGTTCTTATGCCAAACAACCCTCGTGCAGGCGGTATTTCTCGCCGTATCGAAGGTGATGAGCGTACTCAACTAAAAGCAGCATTAAGCACTCTAGAACTGCCTCAAGGCATGGGTCTGATTGTTCGTACTGCTGGCGTTGGTAAGAGCGCAGAAGAACTTGAGTGGGACTTGAACGTACTGCTGAACCATTGGAGCGCGATTAAAGGCGCGGCAGACTCTAACCCTGCCCCATTCTTAATCCACCAAGAAAGTAACGTTATCGTTCGTGCAATTCGTGACTATTTGCGTCGTGATATTGGTGAAATCCTTATCGACAGCAACACCATTTATGAACGTGCGAAAGAGCACATTCAATTGGTTCGCCCAGATTTCATCAACCGCGTTAAGAAGTACGAAGGCGAAGTGCCGCTGTTTAGCCACTACCAAATCGAGAGCCAAATTGAATCGGCTTTCCAACGTGAAGTGCGCCTACCATCTGGCGGTTCTATCGTAATCGACCCAACGGAAGCTCTGACTTCTATCGATATCAACTCTGCTCGTGCAACTAAGGGTGGTGATATCGAGGAAACAGCACTTAATACCAACCTAGAAGCAGCAGATGAGATCGCTCGTCAATTGCGTCTACGCGACCTAGGTGGTCTAGTGGTTATCGACTTTATCGATATGACACCAGTACGCCACCAACGTGAAGTAGAAAACCGCCTACGTGAAGCAGTTCGGTTAGACCGTGCTCGCGTACAAATCGGTCGTATCTCACGCTTTGGTCTTCTAGAGATGTCTCGTCAACGATTGAGCCCTTCTCTTGCAGAAGCAAGCCACCACATCTGTCCTCGCTGTAGCGGCACAGGTGTTGTTCGTGACAACGAATCTCTAGCACTTTCTGTTCTTCGTTTGATTGAAGAAGAAGCACTAAAAGACAACACAGCTCAAGTATTGGCTGTGGTACCAGTGCCAATCGCATCTTACCTATTGAACGAAAAACGTCGCTCGGTTAACCATATCGAACGAATTCAAGAAGTGAAAATTACGGTTGTTCCTAACTCAGACATGGAAACACCGCACTTTGAAGTAATTCGCGTACGCGAAGGTGAAGAGTTTGATTTAATTTCTTACCTACTTCCTAAGAAGTTGGAAGCAATGAAAGAAGCAGAAGGTAAAGAACCTTCTGAAACAGACATCAAACCTAAGCGAATCGAAGAGCCAGTTCTTAAGGGCTTTGCAGCGCCAGCTCAAACCGCTCCAGCTCCTGTTTCTAAACCTGCGCCGGTAGCGAAGAAGAAAGAAGTAGAGCAAGAAGCAAAAACTGGCCTATTCAGCCGTTTGTTTAAAGCACTAGGTAGCTTCCTATTTGGTGGTTCTGAAGAAGTAAAAGAAGAACCAAAACAAGAAGAGAAGAAATCAAACCGCGACAACAAGCGCAACAAACGCGATCGCAACGACCGTCGTCGTAGCAACCAACGCGATAACCGCGAAGGTCGTGAAAACCGTGATAACCGTCGTCGCCGTAAGCCTCGTGAAGAGCAAGCAAATGAGCAAAACGAAGCTCAACAGCCTGCAAACAAACAGCAACCAAACCGTAACCAGAAGCGTAAGCCAAAACCTCAACAAGCTGAAAAAGCTCAAGAGCCGAAAGCAAACGCGAAAGTAGCGGAAAAAGGCTTACAACTTGCGGCTGAAGCTCGCTCAGAAGTGAAGCCTGAAGAGAATAAAGCGAAAGCAAACGCGAAAACAGAGAAAGTCAAAGAGCGCCGTCAACGTCGCAAACTGAACAAATCTGTTCGTGTTAAAGATCAACTTGCCGATGAGCAAGTAGAAGAAACAGCAGTAAAAGCAATTGAACCTGTTGAGTCTCAAGTAGATCAAGTCGTTGATACAGCAGCAGACGCACAGCAAGACAACAAGCAAGGTGAATCGAAACAACGTCGTAACCGTCGTTCTCCTCGTCACCTACGAGCAAGTGGTCAACGTCGTCGTCGTGGTCGTGATCGTCGTCCTAACCCATTCCGTCTGCGCAAAGGCGGTGTAGCATCTCCTGAGATGGCAATGGGTAAAGTGATGCCACGTTACATTCCAAAACCAGCGCCTAAGAAGGAAGAGCGAGTTCAGGAAGAAGCGGTTGTGGCAATTGCAACTGTACCTGCTATGCAAGGTGGTTTTGCTTGCCCTGAAATGGCAATGGGTAAAGTCATCATCCGTCGTGAGCAACCAGCGGTAGCTGAAGCACCTGTTGTTGAACCTAAAGTTCAAGAAACAGTAGCAGCTAAAGCTGAATCACCGGTTGTTGAAGCTGTAGCGCCTGAAAAGGCAGAGCCAGTAACGGTTGATCAAGCCCCTGTAGAGCCGATCGTTGAAGCGGCTGAAGCACCTGTTGCGGAAGCAACAACAGAAACAGTTGTTGAAGAAGCTCCGGTTCAAGAGCCAGTCGTTGCAGAAACTGTGGAAGAAGCAGCAACAGAAGTTGCCGTTGAAACTCCAGTAGCAGCGCCAGAGATGAAAGCTGAAGTTATCAACGTTGTTGCTAAGCCACAAGCTAGCGCACCAATGACAAAAGCACCTGGCCCTCAAGAACTACGTGAAATCGAAGTAGCAGCAGCGCCGTTTAAAGCTGAACGCTACCAAGCTAAAGGTGCTGGTAGCCAAGTGGCAACAAACCGCGCCTCTGCAGCAATGACAAAGCCAAACTTCAACTAAGTTTGAATATCATTGCGATAGCTTGAAAACTAGAATCAAAAGGCCACCGGAAGGTGGCCTTTTTTGTTTGTTCTCGGTCTAGCGTAATTGGTCATATTAATATCAACGACGGATCACATTTGTGGTTCATTATCCGTATCATTCTTGAACTTAATCACACTTTTCGGTAGCATTCGCCAACTCAAGTTTTCGACACCATTCTACTGCTGCTCTTTTATTACTACGGTTTACACTAAGTGCCTTGAATGTATTTTCATCACTTAGTGGTTAATGCAAATGCGAATATGTGTCGGGATAAACTCATCTCAACGAGAACTTAAAGACAAACATGTTCGAATTCCCGCAATTTTCTAAGCACTCTATTAAAAATGACGTGCTATCAGGTTTGACGGTTGCCCTGGCACTTGTCCCTGAAGCCGTAGCATTTGCATTCGTTGCTGGTGTAGACCCAATGGTTGGTCTGTACGCAGCATTCATCGTTGGCCTTATCACCTCAATCTTTGGTGGTCGCCCAGGCATGATCTCTGGTGCTACAGGCGCAATGGCTGTAGTAATGGTCTCTCTTGTTGCGAGCCACGGTGTTCAGTACTTATTTGCTGCCATTATGTTGGCCGGTATTCTGCAAATTGCTGCCGGTTTATTTAAATTGGGCAAATTCATTCGAATCGTTCCACACCCTGTAATGATTGGTTTTGTTAACGGCCTAGCGATTGTTATCTTCCTCGCGCAATTAGGACAATTCAAGGCTCCAGACATAAATGGCGTGCTGACTTGGCTTCCACAAGATCAAATGATGTTAATGCTAGGTTTGGTTGCGCTGACCATGGCGATCATCTACTTCTTGCCGAAAATCACAACAGCAGTACCATCTTCACTTGTTGCTATCGTAACCGTGACTGCACTAGTTGTTGGGTTAGATCTAGAGACACGTACAGTTGTCGACTTCCTACGTTCTATGTCAGGTAATGAAGCCGCTACACTAGCGGGCTCTTTGCCAACCTTCTCTATTCCATCAGTGCCATTTACGCTCGAGACTCTGCAAATCATCTTGCCTTATGCAGTGATCCTTGCGGCCATCGGCCTAATTGAATCTTTGCTAACGCTGACCGTTTTAGACGAAATGACGAATACTCGTGGCCAATCTAACCGCGAATGTATCGGTCAGGGCATGGCAAACATGACATGTTCTGTATTCGGCGCGATGGGTGGTTGTGCAATGATTGGGCAGTCAATGATTAACGTAAACTCCGGTGGCCGTGGCCGTCTGTCTGGCATCGTAGCGGCTGTAGCTCTGCTGATGTTCATTTTGTTTGCGTCATCGTTGATTGAAATGATTCCACTAGCAGCCCTAGTTGGTGTGATGTTCATGGTTGTGATTGGCACATTCGAATGGGCAACATTTAAGTTGGCTCGCCGTGTACCAAAGCAAGATTTCTTCGTTATCGTACTAGTAACCGTCGTTACAGTACTGACTGACCTTGCTGTTGCGGTCGCGGTTGGTGTAATCGCTTCAGCGCTGATGTTTGCATGGCAACATGCGAAGCACATTTACGCAGATACTTGCTTGAACGCAGAAGGCTCAAAAGAGTACAAAATTCACGGTCCAATCTTCTTTGGTTCAGCAGCAAACTTCCTCGAGCTGTTTAATGCGCCAGAAGATCCTAAAGATGTGATTGTCGATTTCGCAGACTCTCGCGTAACAGACCACTCGGCAATTGAGGCAATTGAAACGCTAGCAGAGCGCTACGCTTCCATCGGCAAAACGCTTCACCTTCGTCACCTAAGTCCGGATTGTCGCAAACTACTCGACAAAGCTGGCAGTCTAGTCGAAATCAACGTGAAAGAAGACCCTAGCTACAAAGTCGCAACCGACATTTTAGCTGGCTAATCTATGCGTAAAGGGATGAGTAATGCTCATCCCTTTTTTTATTTATCTGATATCGAGATAATTACAGCTTCTGCAAAACCGCTACCGACGCCTCTTCGATTAAGTCCAATACCAACTCAAATCCATCATCTCCACCATAGTAAGGATCTGGGATCTCGTCATAACTCGAATTAGAGTGGCTTAAAAATAGCGAGACTTTATGACGATGCTCTGCAGGACAAATATCGAGTAAGTCAGCCAAGTTTGCTTTATCCGCAGCCAGTACCAAATCGAAGTCTTCGAAATCTTGCACTGACACTTGGCGCGCTCGCATTCCTTTAAACGAATAGCCACGTTGTTTCCCTGCCGCCATGGCTCTTGAGTCTGGCGTGTTTCCGGTGTGATAGCCAATTGTCCCAGCCGAATCAATGTCGACATCGACACCTAACTCTTTCGCTTTAGCTCTCAGAACGGCCTCACCGGTTGGTGAACGGCAAATATTTCCCATACAAACAACGAGTATTTTCTTCATTTTATTCCCTGAATTATCGATGGTTTTTCTTCACGATATGTTGGTCTATCATAGCGAGATAATTTAATGAACCCAAGCTACCGCGGGCAAAGCACGAAATGGATTTAAGGAAGTATTATGTCTATCGAAGAAAATAAAGAAGCACGCCATAAGGCACGCCAACAAAAAGTAAAAGAACAGGTAGACGCAAAAATTGCGGCCGCTCAAGAAGAGAAAGGTCTACTGCTGATCATTACTGGTAATGGTAAAGGTAAATCGACATCTGGCTTTGGCACGATTGCTCGCGCCGTCGGTCACGGCCTTAAGTGTTCAGTGGCTCAATTTATCAAAGGCACTTGGGACAACGGCGAGCGCAACTTGCTAGAAAAACTGGGAGTAGAATTCCAAGTTATGGCGACTGGTTTTACTTGGGAGACGCAGAACAAAACCGCCGATACCAAAGCAGCGCAACTGGTCTGGAAAGAATGTAAGCGCATGCTGCAAGACGACTCTATTGATGTCATCTTATTCGATGAGCTAACTTACATGGTGAGTTACGGTTACATCGATTTGGACGAAGTGGTCGAAGCGTTAAACAATCGCCCCAAAATGCAGTCTGTTGTGATTACTGGTCGTGGCGCACATCGCACTCTAATTGAAATGGCCGATACCGTTTCTGAAGTGAAGAATGTAAAGCACGCATTTGAATCTGGCGTAAAAGCGCTGAAAGGCGTCGACTGGTAAAGCTTGCAGCACAATGAAAAAAGGGTTGGCACAATGCCAACCCTTTCACTTTCAACACGTGGTTAGTTGAAAAGATTCTTCAACAGACCATCGACCGCTTCTTTGGTTTTCTCATCTTTGATTTTGTCCGTTAGCTTCTCTACGCCACGGTCAATTTCTTTCTGAGCTTTCTGTTTAAGAACATCATCGAATACGAGTTTGAATTTAGGGTCCGCCCACTTACCAGACACATTGATTGGAATCGTGATGTCCTTCAGCTCATCGATGTTTTTACCACCTTGGCCTTCTAGCGTACCCACAATTGAAGTACTGATAGTAAAGTCTACCGTCTCATTGATGTAGTTTGCACTGCCTTTACCACGCACACGCAGTAATGGTGACTGAGCATGCAAGTTGTCCGTTGATACCACACCTTTGTTTAGTTTCAACGTCGCGGTCATCGCACTGAAGTCTGTTTTCTTCACTTCGTTGGTACTTTCAACTTTTTGCCCTTTGAATCGCGCGTAGTTTTCACGAATCAATTGAGCAACGTTGATGCCATTTACCGCACCATCAGCAAAGTTAATCACTACCGTACCAGCAAGGTTCTTTTTGATACCTGTCGGCGTCAAACTGCTACCTTGGACATTCACGTCGATATTACCCGTACCTTCTAACTTGTCGTTGTTAGCAACATCAATCAGTAGCGGTTGAACTTTCACACCTTTGATTGATTTTTTCACGCTGTAAGTCGCTGGCGTCTTACGTGCATCTAGTCTTGCTGTTGCTGAAATTGTGCCTTGGTACAACTTCGAGCTAAATGATGTGAGGTCAAACACACCACGATTGACAGTGAAGCTCGCTTTTACCGCTTCCATTTTTGCGTTAGCCGCTTTGAACTTATCGATGGTGATATCACCTTTGACATCCAGCGTTTTCAGTGCTGAAAGATCCGGCTCAACTTCAGGCCCCGCGGATGCACTCTTACCACCAGATGCTGGCTTTTCGCTTGCTGGTGCTTGTTTATCCAAGCCTAAGAATTCATCTAAATCGATATTAGGGCTATGAAGGGCAAAACGTATTTTTGGAATGTCTCCCAATGTCACATCGGCTTTACCATCCAATGCAATCGCGTTTGCGGTTAACTTCTCTAGAATAAAGCTAAGGTGGCTTTTATTTAGGTCAAATGAAAGGTCAGAGACCATATCAACTTTCATTGGTGATTGTGGCAAAGCATCACCTTCAAAGCTTGATTTCAGCGTAAGCTTATTCAACAACACTTTGCTAATCGCTTGGTCAACCGTAAGCTGCCCACCGCCTTGCATGTCCAGCTTCATACCAGCAGCACTGCCTTTAAGCGCGTAGTTAAGATTGTTTACTTTATCGAATTCAAATGTATCTAAGCCAATTTTTGCCGATTCAATAGTGTTGTTTGGATCAGTGTACGTCGCATCAACATCGATGTTCTTCAACGCATAACTGGTAAGACCTTTCGCCAGTTTAAAGTCTGCCTTACCTTCTGCTGTAAACTTCTGGTCATTCATTTCGCCTTTCACACCAAAGTCAGCTGCCGTCCAGCTGTCAAAAGCAAATTCAGAAAGGTTCAACGATACATCATACAGCTTGGTGTAATTGCCGGCTTGCTTGTCTTGAATTTCTAGTGAGCCATTAGAAACCGTAACACCAGCCAGGTTGATACTCCAATCTGAGCCTTCAGACTGCGATTCACCACTTTGATCTGGTGCAGTATCATTCGGTTGCTCTGCTTGTTGAGTTTGCGCTTTCGTTAGAGCATCAATGTTCTTGCTGCCGTCTTTCTTCGTTTCAACGTAGAACTCCGCACCATCTAAAGTAATGTTACCGATTTCAAGTTGTTTGCTAAAAAGTGGTGTGACAGAAACATCAACACCGACAGTGTCGACTTTAAAAAGATTTGGCTGACTAAAACCTTGCGGGTTACGCAGTTCGGTTCTTCCCAATTCAAAACCAATTGATGGGAAGAATTGCCAACTGATATCCCCTTCAATCACTAATTCTAACCCTGTTTGTTTCTGAGCTTGCTCAACAATCAGTGGCTTAAATTGGTTTGGATTGACAAAAATAGTTAACGCTAAAATTGCAGCAACAAATACCACAACAGGTATCGCGAGAACTAAGAGCAGTTTCTTCATTTGTTTTTCCTTGCTCGTGTGTTTTTAAAATTATAAGCGCAGACTAGATTTACCGCCGAGAGTTCCACAAAAGCGTGAAAATCATCCGGTTTTGACATGCAACTGACTAATTTAAAAACAAAAAAAGAAGTGGCACCTAAAGTGCCACTTCTTATCATAAAAATAAAGCGATATAGCCGTCTAAAGACTTAAGCTTTCAAAAGTTTTGCAATGTGAGCTTTTAGTACATCGATCGCGATACGGTTCTTACCGCCACGAGGTACGATGATGTCCGCATATTGCTTAGAAGGTTCGATAAACTGCATGAACATCGGACGAACAGTTTGCTGATATTGCTTAAGAACGGATTCCATTGTACGGCCACGCTCTTCAACGTCACGCTTAACACGGCGAAGTAGGCAGATATCCAGAGGCGTATCCATAAATACAGTCGCGTGCATCAGGTCACGAAGACGAGGGTCAGTAAGAAGAAGGATACCTTCTAAAATGATTACCTTTTTAGGGGTCATTGTGGTGGTGTTACTTGTTCTTGTGTGCTCTGTGTAGCTGTACTCAGGCACTTCCACGGCCTCACCACGTACAAGCTTCTCTAGGTGCTCGCACAATAGGTCGTGGTCCAACGCACTCGGGTGATCGTAGTTCGTCTTTACTCGCTCTTCCATGCTTAGGTGGCTTTGGTCGTTGTAGTAGCAATCTTCCGTGATGACACCGATTTGATGATCGCCTACTTTCGCGCGAAGCTCATTGTAAATTGTGCTCGCGATCAGACTTTTTCCAGAAGCAGAAGCGCCAGCAATACCTACGATGACGCATTGATTATTATCAGACATTAGTTTGCACCCGATGATGATTTCTAGTCACATAAAAAGATAAACTGCCTGATTATAGGGAGTTCACCCCGTAGTTACTAGCTGGAATTAGAGTTTAGTCATAAGTTTCTGCCTGCCCAGAGGATTAACCTCCGGGCAAACGTTAAAATGTGCAACTTTCAACCACCAACCTCAGTTTACCATTGTAAAACTGATTGCATCTGGTTTCGCTTTGCCTTGCCAAAACATTGTGCTACACACTCGATCTGCAAGCTGTTTGTAGTAGCCTGAATGCTCACTGTCAGGTCGTCTCGCAACGGTTGGCACACCAGCATCAATGTCTTCTCGCATAGAAATATGCAACGGAATTTGGCCCAATAGCGCTAAGCCAAACTCTTGAGACATTTTCTCCGCGCCACCCATACCAAAGATGTGTTCAGTCGCGCCACATTGGCTACAAATGTGGTAACTCATATTTTCGACCACACCTACTACTGGCACACTGACTTTGTTAAACATTGCTGCACCTTTGCGCGCATCTGCCAACGCTAAATCTTGTGGCGTCGTCACCAAAACCGTGCCGGTAACAGGAATTTGTTGTGACAACGTCAACTGGATATCACCCGTGCCTGGTGGCATGTCTATCACTAAGTAATCCAGCTCTGGCCAATCGGTTTCATTCAATAGCTGAGCTAACGCTTTCGATGCCATAGGGCCACGCCAGATCGCTGCTTCAGATTTATTAACTAAATAGCCAATAGAATGAGTATAGATGCCGTGAGCAAAAATAGGCTCCATCCATTTGCCATCACGAACTTCTGGTTTCGCATCTTCCTGGCCGAGCATCATCGGAACCGATGGACCGTATATATCGGCATCCAATAGGCCAACCTTCGCTCCCGACTGCGCGATAGCCAAGGCTAAGTTAACGGCTGTTGTGGATTTGCCCACCCCACCCTTTGCAGAGCTCACCGCAATGATATTCTTCACACCTTTCACCGCATTAGAAACCTGCGTTTCTAGTGCTTTTACGCCGAGTTCAATGTGAAACGGAAACGCGGCTACAGCTTTGGATGCTTGCTGTTGTTGAATCCATTCTTGCAATGTGCGCTGAAGCTCATTACTAGCAAATGGCAATGTAATCTTCACCTCACCTTGAGCGGTGATGGTGACAACGCCGTGAATATCGGCCCAGTTTTCCACTAACTGTGGATGTTGAAATTGATTAAACCAATGACAAAAATCTTGTTTTGAAGTGAACTGATGCATAAGTCCTCCTTTTGAGTACCATGCTACCACCGACCCGACATAACCAGAACCCTAAAAAAACTAAGGCATTCCGCGGTTTGACACCTTGGAGTTAGTGAGTTCATGGGGTAGTATTATCCATCAAAATTTTTTTATACCTATCAAGAAAAGCGAATATTAAGTATGGCAAACGATCCAAGACACCTTCCTTCAAGGAAACTGCTGGTAACTTGTGCCCTTCCGTACGCTAACGGTTCGATCCACCTTGGCCATATGCTTGAGCATATCCAAGCGGACATTTGGGTTCGTTACCAACGCCTACGCGGCAACACTGTAAACTTCATCTGTGCTGACGATGCTCACGGCACGCCAATCATGCTTAAAGCGCAACAGATGGGTATTACTCCAGAAGAGATGATTGCCGCTGTTAGCGAAGAGCACCAAAAAGACTTCGCTGGCTTTGATATCAGCTTTGATAACTACCACAGCACGCACTCAGAAGAGAACCGCGAACTGGCATCTCACATTTACCTAGAGCTAAAGAAAAACGGCTTTATCTCTAGCCGTACTATCTCTCAGCTTTTCGACCCTGAAAAAGAGATGTTCCTACCGGATCGTTTCGTAAAAGGTACATGTCCTAAGTGTAAGTCTGAAGATCAGTACGGTGATAACTGTGACAACTGCGGCGAGACTTACAGCCCGACAGAACTGATCAATCCTAAATCTGCAGTTTCTGGTGCGACGCCAGTAATGAAAGATTCTGAGCACTTCTTCTTTGACCTGCCTCAGTTTGAAAGCATGCTAAAAGAGTGGACTCGCTCTGGTTCTCTGCAATCAGAAACCGCGAACAAGATGCAAGAGTGGTTTGAATCTGGTCTGCAACAATGGGATATCTCGCGTGACGCACCTTACTTTGGCTTCGAAATCCCAGGCGAAAAAGACAAGTTCTTCTACGTATGGCTAGATGCACCTATTGGCTACATGGGCTCATTCAAAAACCTATGTAACAAACGTGACGATCTAGACTTCGATGAATACTGGAACAAAGACAGTAAAACTGAACTTTACCACTTCATCGGTAAAGACATCGTGTACTTCCACAGCTTATTCTGGCCTGCAATGCTTGAAGGTTCTGGCTTCCGTAAACCAAACAACGTGTTCGTACACGGCTACGTAACGGTAAACGGCGCGAAAATGTCTAAGTCGAAAGGTACATTCGTGAAAGCAAGCACGTACCTCGATCACCTAGACCCAGAATGTCTACGTTACTACTACGCAGCGAAACTAAACAGCCGTATTGACGATCTAGATCTTAACCTTGAAGACTTCACTCAGCGCGTTAACGCTGACGTAGTCAACAAGATCGTTAACCTAGCATCTCGTAACGCAGGCTTCATCGCTAAACGTTTCGAAGGCAAACTGTCTGACAACTTCGCTGAACCAGAGCTTTACAACGAATTCGTGGCAGCGGCTGACCGTATCGCAGAGCTTTTTGAAGCTCGCGAATTTGGCCGTGCTATCCGTGAAATCACGGCACTAGCAGACAAAGCAAACCAATACGTTGACGAGAAAGCCCCTTGGGTTGTGGCGAAAGAAGAAGGCAAAGATCAGGAACTACAAGAAATCTGTTCTGTAGGTATCAACCTGTTCCGCGTACTAATGACTTACTTGAAACCAGTAATGCCAGCTCTTGCTGCACGTACTGAAGCATTCCTAAACCAAGAGCTAACTTGGGAAGGCATTGCTCAGCCACTCACTGGCCACGAAATCACTAAGTTCAAAGCGCTATTCAACCGTATCGATCCAAAGAACATCGAAGCGATGATCGAAGCATCGAAAGAAGACGCTGCAGCAGAAATGGCAGCGAAAGAGAAAGCAGAAGCGGCTAAAACAGAAACTGAGCTAAGCAAAGACCCAATCGCGGACGAGATTGAGTTTGATACTTTTGCTCAAGTGGATTTGCGCATCGCTCGCATCATCTCTTGTGAAGAAGTGCCTAAAGCAAACAAATTGCTTAAGTTCCAACTGGACATCGGTGGTGAAACTCGTCAAGTTTTCTCTGGCATCAAATCAGCCTACAAACCTGAAGAGCTAGAAGGCAAGCTAACCGTAATGGTAGCGAACCTAAAACCTCGTAAGATGAAATTCGGTATGTCTGAAGGCATGATCCTAGCGGCAGGCCCTGGTGGTAGCGACCTATGGATTCTTGAGCCACACGAAGGCGCTCAGCCTGGCATGCGCGTAATGTAACTCCCTTACGTTACGCTTGAAATGAGTTAAATCCCCGCCTCTCTCGGCGGGGATTTTTTTGATCAAATTCACATTATTGGGGAGCTTCTGCACCAATAACGCGCAAAACATTTAGGTTTAAATTTTAACCACTTGTTTTTAAAGTAATTTTAATTGGCATCAAAACTGCAAATTCCTTCTTGCTAGGTCCAAACACTAACAAGGAGTTGGTTATGTTTGTTTTGATTTCAACGTTATTATCCGTCGCCATATTAGCCGGCATTTACCACCTTTCCACAAAACGCGAACAGCAACATGCACGAAAGTATCAGTTGCTTACCCTACTTCGCGATGTCGTTAACTTGCTTAGACGTCATCGAGCAATCACACATTACTCCCTTCAATCCCAACAAAACTATGATCGAGAAGTAGAAGAGATCCATCATGCTCTCAACAACAAGCTGCACCTTTTGTTGGAAACATCGCGCTTTGAAAATAAACCCATGTATCGTGTGTTACAGATAAAAGTCAGTAAGTTGCTAGAACAATGGCAGGAAAACAGCATCGCGAGAAATCAAATGGAGCACGGAAAGCTGATTCGACATTGTTTGTTTTTAATGGATGAAGTCACTATTGCGTGGCTAGCAGTTGAGCAACGAGATGAGTTGCATGATGAGTACCACATGAATTGGCAAACCATTATCGATAGCCTCGAAACCTTGACTCAACTTCGTATTAGCATTCAAGACTTAAACGAACAAGGAGGAAGCGTTCGAGTAAAGAACTACGCATCTGTAATGACACGTAAACTGAATCAGTTAGCGGTAATAGCACCATTGACTATCGCAGCGCCGATCTCTGTACGTTCGACACAAGCGTTAAACGACTATGTCGAAGGAAAACACACCGGACTAACAGAAGAAGAACTTTATGGCATCACCTCAGATCTGTCACTGACGATTTTCAATACCTATGATCACGTGCTATCAGATATTGTCGAAACACTGTATTTGCCTTTGCCCAGACTTTCATTAGCCTGAAAGACTCATTTTTCGACATAATTGCATGCAGAACTAGATCAAAAACCGCAAGTAACGAGCAATAAAAAACCGCAGGCATTGCCTGCGGTTTTTTCTAACTTTGCTCACTCAATGCTTAACTATCATCTTCAGTGAAGTTGGTTGGTAGTTGCTTTTTCATCTCGTTCCAGATTTGAGCACTTTCCATGCCGTAGTGGCGAATTACAACTGGCAATTGTTCACGCTGGCCCGTTTCACAAGTTTCTAGCAGTTGACGGTAGAATCTTAGCGCCAAATCACGTGAGGCCGGGTTAGAGAAGTAGTAACTGCCAACTCGGTCATACAGCTTCTTCAAGCCATTGAAAATCAAACCGTAGATTTGGTTACCAGAGTGGAATGCTAAGCGTTGGAACAACATGTAATCGTAAAAGTTAAATGTTTTCGCGATCAAGATTTCCTGACGCTTTGCTTCATCTTTTTCGTTGTCTTCTTTAACGCTTTGAAGCACCTTATCCGCATACGGAGAAGAGGCAATGAAATCATCCCAAGACGATGCATTCACAAGCGCTTCACAAGACTCAATTACGTTCTTGATTGTACGCTCAGAGTTTTCTTTGTTCGCCTTGAATGCATAACGCATAAAGATAGGGCTGATGTTGGTACGTGCCGCAAGCAAATCTTCTACAATATTTGTTGCATTATCGACGTCTAGCGTCATCAACGTATCCAAGATATGCAGACCAGATGTCTCCATAAATTGGTTAACTTTTGTTGGTTTACCGTGTTGGATAGTCAACCATCCATCACGAGCTAGTCGTTGAAGAACCTCTCGTAAAGTCGTTCGAGTAACACCAATCAGTTCGGACAGCTCGCGCTCAGCAGGTAAAATTGAGCCTGGAGGAAAACGGCCGTTCCAAATGCTCTCGATAATATATTTTTCTGCGAATCCCGCAGGGCTTTTCGCCTTAATGACCATTCTACTTTTTATCCAATATTGATTTCTGAGGGTCGATACTACTCATCATACCACTACTTAACGATTTGAGAAAATTTACGATCAATTATTGAAACGATCCCTCAATATAGAGTTAATACTCTACACGTTCGCTGAATTTAGGATACTTAGTGAAGCAGTTCAAAGCCGTAAAATTTGTATTTTATAAAAAAGAAACCGAACACAAATAGAGAAAAAATAACGACAAGTACGTCACATTTTTATGTTCATAATATGCAAAATAAATTTGTATTCTCTGGTTAATATTCCTTTTTAATTGATCTTTTCTCGTCACTTGGCGTCATTTAAAATCCAAGGGGATTTTTTCAAGCTTTCCATGATATAGTAACGCCGTTTTGATCGCGTTATTACACTTAAAAAGTAGTTTTAGTCGGAAGCATTACGTTTTGTTATTGACTAATAAAAGCCGGAGTGTAGAGTTTGCGATCGAAAGTGAGCGGTGCTTGAGTTCAGGGGAAGTAACTTGGCAAAACTACAATAAAACAAAGGATTGTTGTTTTACTAAGTTATTGTTTTAAAAGACTAGTTAATAAGTCTAACAAACAGATACTTGAGCGCTAATTGTAGTGTCTATTCATAATATTGTTATAAAGAGAATTATCATGCCGATATCGCTCGGAAACGCTTTTATCAAGAATTTCCTTGGTAAAGCGCCTGATTGGTACAAAGTTGCCATTATAGCCTTCCTTATTATTAACCCGATTGTTTTCTTCCTAATAAATCCATTTGTTGCTGGGTGGTTGCTTGTCGCGGAATTTATTTTCACGCTTGCAATGGCTTTAAAATGCTACCCATTACAACCTGGTGGTTTACTTGCAATTGAAGCTATTGCTATTGGCATGACCAGCCCAGCGCAAGTAAAACATGAGTTGGTTGCGAATATAGAAGTATTACTACTTTTAGTATTCATGGTTGCGGGTATCTACTTCATGAAACAGCTTCTGCTGTTCATCTTCACCAAAATCCTGCTTGGTATTCGTTCAAAAACTCTGCTTTCGCTTGCATTCTGTTTCGCAGCCGCGTTTTTGTCAGCATTCCTAGATGCGTTGACAGTAATCGCTGTTGTCATCAGCGTAGCAGTTGGTTTCTACTCGATTTACCACAAAGTTGCTTCAGGTAACCCAATTGGCGATCACGACCATACTCAAGACGACACCATCACAGAACTGACTCGTGATGACCTTGAAAACTATCGTGCATTCCTACGTTCGCTGCTTATGCACGCTGGTGTGGGTACCGCGCTGGGCGGCGTAACAACGATGGTTGGTGAACCTCAAAACCTTATCATTGCAGACCAAGCGGGTTGGTTATTTGGTGAATTCCTAATCCGTATGTCTCCTGTGACGTTACCAGTATTTATCTGTGGTCTTATTACCTGTGCATTGGTTGAGAAGCTAAAAGTATTTGGTTACGGCGCACAACTGCCTGATAACGTACGTCAAATCCTTGTGGACTTTGACCGCGAAGAGCGTAAGACACGTACAAACCAAGACGTCGCAAAACTGTGGGTACAAGGTATTATCGCCGTTTGGCTGATTGTCGCGTTAGCGCTTCACTTAGCAGCCGTTGGCCTGATTGGTCTGTCTGTCATTATCCTAGCAACGTCATTTACTGGCGTCATTGAAGAGCACTCAATGGGCAAAGCATTTGAAGAGGCCCTGCCTTTCACAGCCCTACTCGCGGTTTTCTTCTCGATCGTTGCTGTAATCATTGACCAAGAGCTATTTAAACCTGTTATTGACGCCGTGTTAGCCGTTGAAGACAAAGGCACACAGCTTGCCCTCTTCTACGTTGCGAACGGTTTGTTATCGATGGTTTCGGACAACGTATTCGTAGGTACGGTATACATCAACGAAGTGAAATCAGCCCTTATGGAAGGCTTGATCACGCGTGAACAGTTCGACCTGTTAGCAGTTGCAATCAACACCGGTACAAACTTACCTTCTGTTGCAACGCCAAACGGTCAAGCCGCTTTCCTATTCCTACTAACGTCTGCGCTAGCACCGTTAATTCGTCTGTCTTACGGTCGAATGGTAGTGATGGCATTGCCATACACTGTCGTTTTGGCGATTGTAGGTCTGATGGGCATCATGTTCTTCCTAGAGCCAGCAACAGCGTCTTTCTACGATGCGGGCTGGATTGCACCTCATACCGGTGATCTGACTCCAGTTGTGTCTGGCGGACACTAAAATTTGAGTTGATTAGGAAACTTATACACGATAAAAAGCTCTGAGTATTCAGAGCTTTTTTCTATTTCAGACAGGATTGAAACCGTGACTATTTTTTCATCACTTAACCAGTTTTCGAAGGGACGCTTATCGTGGTTGCTTCTTCTTTTGTTCATCATATTTTTTGAAGCCTGCGCACTCTACTTCCAACACGTAATGATGCTTGCCCCGTGCGTAATGTGTATTTATGAGCGTGTGGCAATGATGGGTATTGGCGGTGCAGCTATCATTGGACTTATCGCACCGAACAACGCACTATTCCGCTGGTTAGGGCTTATTGGTTGGGGATTAAGCTCGTACAAAGGATTGATGCTTGCAATGCAGCATGTTGATTACCAGTTCAATCCATCACCATTTGCAACTTGTGATCTTTTTGTCACCTTCCCAAGTTGGGCTCCGTTAAACCAATGGGTTCCTTGGATGTTTGAAGCGTATGGCGATTGTTCAAAAATTGTTTGGCAGTTCTTCGACTTATCGATGCCACAATGGTTGGTAGTTATCTTCGCTGGTAACTTGGTTGCTTTGGCGTTGATCGTGATTGCACAGTTCTTTCCGGTGAAACGTAAGAATCCAATTCGTTAAGGCGTATAAAAATATAGATAATAAAAAGCCGACCTTAGGGTCGGCTTTTTATTGGGTTCGATTCAGTAACTCGCTTTTATAGTGTTACTTACCACAACATTGCTTGAACTTTTTACCGCTCTCACAAGGGCATGGATCGTTACGCCCCACATCTTTAAATGGGTTTAAGCTCTGAGATTTATTGCCGACCATTAGTTCATCTGCACCCAATGCGACTTCAACTAACATCAAATCAAGTTGATCAACAAGGTCTATTAGCGCTGGCGGCGTTTCAATGCCCGCGTCACGCATATGTTGCTGAGTAGACTCTTCATCAATGGCTAGCATCATTGTGGTAAGCAGCGCTTGCAACATGCGTTGTAAACCATCATTTAACTCAACCTCTTGCCACTGCTCTTCAATCAAAGGCCAAACCGACATGAAACCTTCAGCAAAATCGGCTAACTGCTCAGGATCTTTTTCAGTTAGCTCTAGAGCTGAATACTCATTACGTAAAATACGGTTATGTTGCTTGTGAATTTGCTCTTCGACCGCTGGCTGAATCGATTTAAAACCTTCACCAAATAGCGGCTCAAGCCAGGCCTCTGGCGCCAAAGGTTTTGTGGTTAGGTTTGCGGCAAGTACCGCACCTTCAATAAACAGCGAAGATTCATCAAGTTGAACTTCACCTTTTTCAATCAAAGTGTATTGCATGACATCTGGTTTCCCATGAATTTGGCGGCATTATACTCCAATACAAGTGAGATGCCAGTTGGCACCAGCGCCGAGTCTTTTAATGACAAACTTAGCCGACATCGCTACAATCGCCCTCCTTTTTATCACCAAACTGTATTAGGCAAACTATGCGAGTTGTATTAGGCCCAATGGAAGGCGTTTTAGACCATTTGATGCGCCAAATCCTGACCGAAATAAACGACTATGATCTGTGTGTGACAGAGTTCGTTCGAGTGATCGATCAAGTCCTGCCAGACCATGTCTTTCATCGCTTATGTCCGGAGCTTATGCAAGGCTCTCAGACCACTTCTGGTGTGCCTGTACATGTTCAACTACTAGGCCAAGAGCCTCACTGGATGGCGGAAAACGCAATCCGAGCAGCAGAGCTTGGCGCGCGCGGCATCGACCTAAATTTTGGTTGCCCAGCAAAAATGGTCAACAAAAGCAAAGGAGGTGCGGCGCTATTGCAGCATCCTGAGTTGATTCATAGCGTGGTAAAAGCATGCCGTAACGCAGTGCCTGCGAATATCCCTGTCTCCGCAAAAATTCGTCTGGGCTGGGAAAACCCTGAAGACTGTTTTGAAATCGTGGATGCGATTCAATCTGCGGGAGCGAATGAACTGACCGTTCACGCACGTACTAAGCAAGGCGGTTATAAAGCATCTGAAATCAAGTGGGAATACATCAATAAAATTCGCGAGCGATTCTCCATCCCTTTGATTGCCAATGGTGAAATCTGGAATTTCGAAGATGGTCAACGCTGCATTGAAACCACTGGTGTCGACTCTCTGATGGTGTGCCGTGGTGCGTTCAACATTCCTAACCTAGGTAACATGGTAAAACACAACCACACGCCAATGGTTTGGTCTGATGTGGTCGACCTGCTGATCTACTACTCAAAGTTTGAAATGAAGGGTGATAAAGGTTTGTACTATCCAAACCGCGTGAAGCAATGGTTCGCTTACCTTCGCCAATCTTACCCAGAAGCTAACGAATTATTCCGCGAAATCCGAACATTTAATAAAGCAGCACCGATTGTTGAGCACATCCAGCGCTACCGCGATGAACTCCAATCGCGTCAAAGCCAAGTGGCTTAAGCACTCCACATGCACGAATTGTGCGTGATGGTTGAACGACAAATAGCTAAAAGGGCGATATTATCGCCCTTTTAGCTATTTGTCAGACTGCCTTCTAGCAAGCGCGCCTCGAACTAATAACAAATCTTGTTCTTTCCGGTACTTTTCGCTTCATAGAGCTTCTCATCAGCCGCCTTGAACAGTTCATCAAAGCTTTCTGCTTTGCTTGCAGAGCTAAAGACCACACCGCCAGATACGGTAAACCCATTCTTCGTGACTCGTCGTGATCGTTCATCAATCGCTTTTTTGACTCGTTCGAGAATGTGCTTCATCCCTTCAATATCTTCATCGTATATCGCGAGAATAAACTCTTCGCCACCAAAGCGAGATGCGACGTCACTGTGACGAATGTTGTCTCGGATGCACTTCGCGACCAGTTGAATCGCAGAGTCACCTACATCATGGCCGTAAGTATCATTGATAGTCTTAAAGCTATCGATATCGAACACAGCCAATGCCACGTTCTTCTTCGTCATTTTATTACGCCAAACGGCCTGCATTCCTCTGCGGTTGAGCAGCCCTGTCATTGGGTCTCTTGCAGCAAGATCTTTAAAGTAGCGACGTTCGGTGTGCATGTTGACATAAAACAGTACTACGGTACTCAACACGTAAATAAAGACCGCGACCATAGTGCTGTACTTTTCAAAGAACGTTAAATTCTTAATCTCGCTCCATAAGTTATATTCGTAATAAATACTGTGATTGGCACTCAAGCGCTCTTTTTCAATGGGCTTGATCCGCACGGCATCTTCAGGAATCGTTTGGAAATTGGAAACTAAGTGCAGCTTCCCGACAAGGTTTTCAGAAGTCGTGAGCAGCGCATCGACATCAAAATCAATCGAGAGCACCCCTTGGTGGACGCCTTTTTCATAAATTGGCACTGTTAAACTGATGATTTGCCCTTCCATGGAATCAAGCATCGGCCCAGGCCCAGCCAATGTAATGTTGACCTTATCTTGCGCGGTTTTTTGCCAGAATGGCCTCGCCTTTAACGTTGACCAAAGCTCTTTAGTAAAATTCTTCGCGTACTTATCGGGCGACGAAATCACATAACCACGTTTATCGATGTAATGGATACCAACAATGTGGGATTCAATATCATGAAGGAAGGACAAAGAAGGGGCAAAGCCTGCTTTTTGTTCTGCAAGTTTGTTGATTTTCGTCCCTGCCTGACACAAACTTTTTTCGCCGACGATCATGTAGTCAACATCAACCGCTGGCAGGCCATCGCTGTAAACGTTCTCCAATAGCAAAACATCAATCGGCCATATATAGCAGATGTCGCCTTTCACAATAGAGTTATGCTCTTCAGAAAGAGGGTTCGCGAAGTTTGAATAGTTGGTAAAGCTGTAGTCCAGTGCAGTTAAGACTTTGATACCACGAGTTAACGCTCTATCGATACGCGAATATTCAGTATCAATATAGCGATTGACTGCATCGTAGTAGTTTTTTGTAGTAACGAGCATTACCACAATGAATAGAACTAAAGGAAAGAAAACAACAAATGAGAGGCTAAATCGCCTTTGGTTAACCATTGAGTACCATTGTTTAAGTGTTCGCCTCTCATATGCATCGGCTTAAAGAGGCTGTTTATAGTTATTAATGAACATATTCACAAATTTTAATAAATATAGAATGCGGTGTCACTTCACTTGCCACAAATTGATACTTAATGCTGCCATATTGACAGAAACATGACCTTCATAATCAATTATTTCACATTTATCTAATAATTGATGCAAGTGTTTCGCATTCAAGCCTAACTGCCACAATGGTAGGTCAATCGTGCTTTCTTGTAGACCAATATTGACTGCAACAATGATCGTCTCTTCACCAAGCTGTCTTGCATAAGCAAATGCCCTTTCGTCACAATACAGCCATTGCATGCTACCAGATTGTAAGGCTTTGAACTGTTTGCGAATTTCAATCCACTGTTGGTACAGTTGGAGCCAAGGAGAACCCTGAACTAAATGCCAAGGGAAACAACGTCTGTTATCCGGGTCAAAGCTTCCCTCAAGACCGACTTCACTACCATAATAAATGCATGGTGCGCCGACATAAGTCATGAGTAAGGCCAACGCGATTTGCATTTTTTTCTCATCCCCATTCACCAAGGTGAGAAAACGCGCCGTGTCATGGCTATCAAGTTGATTGAGTTGTGAGAGCTGATTGGCAAAAGGAACTTTTGCTCTGGATTCATCCAACCACGCTTTGAATTCAAAACCATCTATATCGATTGGGTCGTACGTGATGTCTTGATGCGCGATAAACGCTCGAACAGGGTGGGCAAAACCGTAGTAGTTCATCGCGCCGTCTTCTTGCTCCCCTTGCAGCCATTGAGTCGCTTCAAAAAAATGCTCACCTAACACATAAGCATTCGGATTAACGGATTTGGTCGCTTGGCGAAATGCTTTCACGTAGTGAGCGTTGTTTTTCGCCCCCTCCCCTTCACCTAGCATATGAATGACATCAAAACGCCAGCCATCCACGGAATATGGTGGCTTCAGCCAATGTTTGATAACCGACGCCTCACCTTGGTAGATATATTCTCTGACTTCGTGATTCTCAAAATTCAATACCGGCAGATTGTCGATACCTTTCCAGCCAATATAGTGATTACTCTCCCCATCAAAGAAGTAATAGTCGCGAAAATCGGATTGAGGATTCCCGTACGCGCCTTTCCCTTTCTGCTGAATATCAAACCAAGGGTGATGCACAGAAGTATGGTTAAAGACTGCATCCAATACGATCTTCATGTTTTTGCTGCGGATTTTTTCGCACAATGACGCAAAATGCTCATTAGTGCCGAGCATAGGATCAATCGTGAAATAATCCGTGGTGTCGTACTTATGGTTACTTGGCGAGGAAAAAATCGGATTGAAGTACAGTGCGGTCACACCCAATTGTTCAAGGTATCCAAGCTTTTGCTCAACGCCTTTTAGATCACCACCGAAGAACTCACGTGCCCCAGAGTTTTGGTGATTCCCTACTGGTTCTCCCCACGTTTTAATCACAGCATCAGGATCGTACTCGCAGTACGCTTCACGAATCGCAGACTCACTTTGACTCGCGGCAAAACGATCAGGAAAAATCTGATAGAAAACTTGTTCTTGAACCCACTTTGGCGGTTGATGGTTTACATTCAATTTGAAATGAAATTCTTTGGGCGGAATACGTTTTTGCACTCCACGTGCGTCTAGCCAATATTGCTGACCATTTCTAACGACTTTAAATACATAGTGGGTGATGTCTCGATCTCTATTCGGCTCGAACGATACTTCCCACAGCAGTAACTCTCCAACTCTGCCGCATTGCACCATGGCGACAAGGTATTCTTCGTTGTCTGGCTCAATACGCGCATAAACAGCATCAAATGTTAACGCTTCTGTTTTTAGACAGACCTTCACGCGTTTACCATCGAAGGCTAAACCATCAACCGTCTGGCTATGAAAGAGAAATGGCAAAGACATAATAAGCACTCTTTAATAGGTGGATATGCCACTATTTTATTAAAGAATGAGAGATAAAAAATCCTCCTTGGAAATTCGGTGTTTTACCTATTTTCTCAAGGAGGATCACACTTGGTAGGCGTAGTCGCGGCTCTGACTATGTCGAAGAAACGCGTAACGAATCAGACATGCTATTTAATTGAGTAATAAACTGTCATCCGAAAGTTCTTCGCCTCGAACTTTAGAGAACATGTCTAGTAAGTCAGGTACTTGCATATTGGCGCGCTGCTCTCCAGCGACATCCAGAACGATTTCTCCTTGGTGGAGCATGACGGTTCTGTCACCACAAGCGAGCGCGTCTTTCATCGAGTGCGTTACCATCATCACCGTCAGATCAAACTCATTGACGATACGCTTGGTTAAATCGATGACAAAAGCCGCCATACGCGGGTCAAGCGCGGCCGTATGTTCATCAAGCAGCAATAACTTACTCTCCGATAACGTCGCCATCACCAGGCTCACGGCTTGTCGTTGTCCACCAGACAACAAACCAATACTGTCACCCAATCGGTCTTCCAAACCTAAACCCAAAATACTGATGCGTTCTTGGAACAACTTGCGGCGTTTGGCAGACAGCGCCAGCCCCCAGCCACGTTTTTTACCTCGCATGTACGCTAGAGCCATGTTTTCTTCAATGGTTAGCTCACCACACGTTCCTGCTAACGGGTCCTGAAACACTCGTGCACATTGAGTAGCGCGCTGGGCAACCGTCTGCTTGGTGACGTCTTTGCCATCAATGATCACTTGACCACCAATCATCGGTGTCTCACCCGTCACCGCTCCGAGCAATGTCGATTTACCCGCACCGTTAGACCCGATTACGGTTAGAAATTGGTGCTCTGGTACCTCTAACGATACCCCTTTCAACGCGCGATTTTCCAAAATCGTACCAGGGTTGAACGTCACTTGGATGTTGTTAAGTTCAATCATAACGCCTCCCCAGAACCATTTTTAGATGCCGCTTGTTTCGCAGTCGTTACGCGTTGTTTGGCTTTCATACTTTGCTTGAGCTTAGGCGCAATGAGCGCTACCGCAACCAACACTGCGGTCACGAGGTTGAGATCCGAGGCCTGAAGGCCAAACATGCCAGAACTCAACGCAAAAGCGACGGCTAGTCGATACAACACCGAGCCCAAAATAACGGCGCAAACGGCAACCCAAATTTTGCGACCTGGAATGAGCGTTTGACCCAAAATAACCGCAGCCAAGCCGACCACGATGGTACCAACGCCTGATGTTACGTCAGCAAAGCTGTTGGTTTGCGCAAATAGCGCACCAGCGAAGCCAACAAATCCATTCGACAGCGCCAAACAAAAATAGGTGTAGAACCCTGTGCTTGCGCCTTGCGCAGACACCATTCGGCCATTCACACCCGTCGCTCGAAGGCCCAAGCCGAAGTCGCTATTTAGCAATCGCACCACCAAAAAGGCAGAGATGAGAACCAGTACGCCTACGACCAACGGACGAATAAACATCGCATCGCCCATCGATTCAAAAGGAGTGAGAATGGTGTCTTCACCCAAAAGAGCCATATTGGGTTTGCCCATGATGCGAATGTTGATAGAAAACGCGGCAATCATAGTGAGGATGGACGCTAAGAGATGCAAAATTCCACAGCGTACAGCGAGAAATGCGGTGACCCAGCCTGTCATGCCACCAGCGATAATCGCCATACCGGTTGCAATCCAAGGGTTGATGCCTGCAACGATAGCTGTCGCAGCAACCGCAGCTCCCATAGGGAAACTGCCATCTACACTTAAGTCAGGAAAATCAAGAACACGAAACGTAAGATAGACGCCCAAAGCAACCAAGCCATAAATCAAGCCGATCTCAAGCGCGCCAAAAAAAGCAAATGCAGACATAACTGCTCCTTTCTGCATGTTCAGATCGCTAGCAGCGATCTGAAGTTACAACTTTCAACTTAGGTCGAGGTAAAGAGAGCAATCCGCTCAGAAAAAACTTGCTCTCATAAACTTACGATTTACGAGCCCATTTTCATGCTGAGACAAATGGGCCTGAGAGAAAGAGTCCTTACCTCAAGATAAGTGATTTACTGCATGCTAGTCGCACGTTGAACAACAGAACTCGGCAGTTGAATGCCCAACTTAGAAGCGGCGCTCTCATTGATGACCAAATCAGAACCCGTTGCGACTTTTACATCCAGCTTTCCTGGCTCTTGACCATCAAGTATGGCTGCTACGTAATCTGCCGTTTGCACACCGACTTGGTAGTAGTCAAAACCAAGTCCGGCAATCGCACCTTTTTCAACATAAGATGTTGCACCGCCAAAGACTGGCTTTTTCGCTTGGTTCGCCGCAACAATCATGCCTTCGATCGCACTCGCTACAGTGTTATCCGTAGGCGCGTAAAGGATGTCTGATTTTGCTGCGATGGCTTGCGTAGCAGATTGAACATCGGCACTTTTCAAAGCAGTGGCTTCCACCACTTTAATGCCTTTCGCCTCTGCACTTTCTTTTAGAAGATTAACCAGCGTCACCGCATTCGCCTCGCCAGGGTTGAAGACGACACCAATACTTTTGACTTGAGGAAGGATTTCTTGAATGAGCTCCACGTGCTGAGCCACTGGAGACAGGTCTGATAAACCTGTTACGTTTTTGCCCGGCTGCTTCATCGATTTAACCAACTTGGCTCCTACCGGGTCAGTCACCGCAGTAAACACAACAGGAATAGTACGAGTCGCAGAAACCAGTGCCTGCGCTGACGGCGTTGCAATACCGACTAGCACGTCTGGGCTTTCTCCCACGTATTGACGCGCAATTTGCACCGCAATTGCAGGGTTACCTTGTGCTGTTTTGTAGTCGAATTCTAAGTTTTTACCCTCTTCATACCCTTTTGCTTTCAATCCATCTAGCAAACCTTGGCGAGTGGCATCCAAAGCTGGATGCTCAACGATCTGAGAAACCGCAACTGTTGCGGTATTAGCAAATACATGGGTGGAAGAAAGAATAGCAGTAGCGGATAGAACGGCAGTGGCTAATAAACGTTTCGTTTTCATCATAACTCCTTGATGTGTCTTCGTCCTTGTTTCACGAGCTTCAGCAATATGTGGATACTCATGAGATCAAATGTGAGAAGGCGTAATGTTGTGTTTGCGTATCTGTGCACTTCTTGTGCATCTTATTTTTATTATTACTACTAAGTCTTAGTAAAGAAAAGAAACATTTAACACTAAGGCAACATTTGTGATCGCAAGATCGCATTCTATTACGCAACAATGTAATGCACTCAAACGTAGCTAGAGGATGGTTGCGGGCTAAAGGCTTAACCCCACTGCGCATACTGCGCGATGAGGATGACAAAACAAAAAATGGAGTGGCAATTGCACACTCCATTTAAAAATTGTTGAACGCTAAAATGAGTTAGAACCAGCGCTCTAGTGAGGATTTATCAAGCTGGCGGAAAGCACGATTTAAAATTATTGCGAGCTCTTTATAACGAGGTCGCGCTTTAACTGGCTCTAAGGCAAAGCCTGTTTCCACGATTTTTTGATGAAGTTCGCGATACCAAGAAGCCAATGATGGCGGTAGTTTGGTGTTTGAGCGAGCACCGAGCCACCAGATACCTTGCAAAGGCAAGCTTATAGCAAACAGGGCTACGACGATAGATTGAGGTAACGCGTTGTAATTGTTGAACGCCATTTGAGTGAGAACACTGATAGCAGCGACAGCTGGCATGACTTTAATGCCAAAACGAGTCGCTTTGATAATACGTTGCTCAGGAAATATGGCACCCAGCTCTTTACGAACTGGCCAGATCTCCATGTAACTTTGGCCGTCTTTCAGGCTATGGATCAATCCGACTTTATTACTCATACCGCTCTCTCACTAAAAAATAGTTGAACATTTCAACTGAAGGTGCAAAAAATTGATGAAAGTTAATATTCTTTCAAATTTTTTTTGTTATCATTGCCTATTATCGCTATCCTTTGCAGACCCTCAATCTCATTGTTGCTGTTATTTACAATTTAAGCAACTCCGAGATATCTATCTGCACGGATCGCATCATAGTGATGGATGGGTTCATCACTATTTCTTTATATGGAATTAGAACGATTTTTGACCAAGATTAGTACGCAGCATTGCTGGTATCGGCTATTCTTGTGATTAATTTTTCATCCTTTAACTGATTTTGATCAGACGAATAACAGGTAGTCACACATGTCTAAGCTAGTTTTAGTTTTAAACTGCGGTAGTTCTTCTCTTAAATTTGCTGTTGTTGATGCCGAGAACGGCGAAGAGCATCTATCAGGTCTTGCTGAATGTCTTCACCTTCCTGAAGCACGTATCAAGTGGAAACTTGATGGCAAACACGAAGCTCAACTTGGTAACGGTGCAGCACACGAAGAAGCACTAGCGTTCATGGTAGAAACTATTCTTGCTTCTAAGCCAGAGCTTTCTGAGAACCTAGCTGCTATCGGTCACCGTGTAGTACACGGCGGCGAGCAATTCACTCAGTCTGCACTTATCACTGACGACGTACTAAAAGGTATCGAAGACTGTGCAACTCTAGCACCACTTCACAACCCTGCACACATCATCGGTATCAAAGCAGCTCAAAAATCTTTCCCAGCACTTAAAAACGTTGCTGTGTTCGATACTGCTTTCCACCAAACAATGCCTGAAGAGTCTTACCTATACGCTCTTCCATACAACCTATACAAAGAGCACGGTATCCGTCGTTACGGCATGCACGGTACTTCACACCTATTCATCACTCGTGAAGTTGCAGGCCTACTAAACAAACCAGTTGAAGAAGTAAACATCATCAACTGTCACCTAGGTAACGGTGCTTCTGTATGTGCAGTTAAGAACGGTCAATCTGTAGATACTTCAATGGGTCTAACGCCACTTGAAGGTCTAGTAATGGGTACTCGTTGTGGTGACATCGACCCTGCGATCATCTTCCACCTGCACGACACACTTGGTTACTCTGTTGAGAAAATCAACACAATGCTAACTAAAGAGTCTGGCCTTCAAGGTCTAACTGAAGTGACTTCTGACTGTCGTTTCGTTGAAGACAACTACGGTGAGAAAGAAGAAGCAACTCGTGCAATGGACGTGTTCTGTCACCGTCTAGCTAAGTACGTTGCTGGTTACACTGCAACTCTAGATGGTCGTCTAGACGCAATCACTTTCACTGGCGGCATCGGCGAAAACTCTGCACCTATCCGTGAAATGGTTCTAAACCGTCTAGGTATCTTCGGTATCGAAGTAGACAGCGAAGCTAACCTTAAAGCTCGTTTCGGCGGCGAAGGCGTTATCACTACTGAAAACAGCCGTATCCCTGCAATGGTTATCTCTACTAACGAAGAGCTAGTTATTGCTGAAGACACTGCACGTCTAGCAGGTCTTTAATTGAATTTTCTGGCTAGCCACTTGGCTAGCCAGATTTTCATCCAA
This sequence comes from Vibrio sp. GLN_1, assembly GCF_043106015.1. Lineage (NCBI taxonomy): Bacteria > Pseudomonadati > Pseudomonadota > Gammaproteobacteria > Vibrionales > Vibrionaceae > Vibrio > Vibrio sp. GLN_1. The sequence goes on along the minus strand of NZ_JBICMD010000035.1, from coordinate 350,562 downwards.
CGAATTTCTTAGGGGCTCAACTCCTATTCTTCGAGCGTCATGGAATAAGAGTTGAGCTTTTATCCCCCAATAGCTAAAGGTACTCTACGAATGTCTCGTACTATTATGCTTATCCCTGCAAGTGCTGGTGTTGGTCTAACTAGCGTAAGCATGGGTGTTCTTCGCGCAATGGAGCGCAAAGGCGTTAAGGTTTCTTTCTACAAACCAATTTCTCAACCACGTTCTGGTGGTGATCAACCTGATCTGACTTCTACTATCGTTGGCCACAACAGCGATATGAAGATCGGTGAACCTATGGCGATGTCTGTTGCTGAGAGCCTAATCGGTAACGACAACATGGACGAGCTACTAGAAACTGTTGTTGAGCGTTACAACCAAATCAATAAAGATGCGGATGTAACACTTATCGAAGGTCTAGTACCAACTCGTAAGCACCCATTCGCTAACCAAGTGAACGCTGAAATCGCAGCAACACTTGGCGCAGAAATTGTTCTAGTGGCTACTCCAGGCACTGATAACCCAGCTCAACTTAAAGAGCGCATCGAAGTAGCATGTTCTAACTTCGGCGGTACTAAGAACAAAAACATCTCTGGCGTTATCATCAACAAGCTAAACGCACCTGTTGACGAAGCTGGCCGTACTCGCCCTGACCTATCTGAAATCTTTGACGATGCAGATAGCGCGAAGCAAAACGAAATGAAAGTGATGGAAATCTTCAACACTTCTCCAATTCGTGTACTAGGTTGCGTGCCATGGAGCATCGATCTTATTGCTACTCGTGCAATCGACATGGCGAAGCACCTGAAAGCAGATATCATCAACGAAGGTGACATCAACACTCGTCGCATCAAGAGCATCACGTTCTGTGCACGTTCTCTTCCAAACATGATTGAGCACTTCAAACCAGGTTCTCTACTTGTTACTTCTGCAGACCGTCCAGACGTAATCGTTGCAGCTTCTCTAGCGGCAATGAACGGCGTTGATATCGGTGCTGTACTGCTAACTGGCGGTTACGACATCCCACGTGAGATCGAAGGTCTATGTAAGCCAGCATTCGAAACTGGTCTACCTATCTTCAAAGCACAAGGTAACACTTGGCAGACTTCTCTAAACCTACAGAGCTTCAGCATTGAAGTACCTGCAGACGACAAAGAGCGTATCGAGTTCATTAACGAGCACGTTGCTGGTCACATCGACGGTAACTGGATCGAGTCAATGACGGAAGGTACTCAAAAATCTCGTCGTCTAAGCCCACCAGCGTTCCGTTACCAGCTAACTGAACTTGCTCGTAAAGCAGGTAAGCGCATCGTTCTTCCTGAAGGTGATGAGCCACGTACAGTGAAAGCAGCGGCTATCTGTGCAGAGCGCGGCATTGCAGAATGTGTGCTTCTAGGTAACCCAGCAGAAATCAAACGCGTTGCAGCGCAGCAAGGTGTTGAGCTAGGTGCTGGCGTTCAAATCATCGACGCTGATGCTATTCGCGAAAACTACGTTGCTCGTCTAGTTGAGCTACGTGGCGCGAAAGGTATGACTGAAGTTGTAGCTCGTGAGAAACTACAAGATTCAGTATTCCTTGGCACAATGATGCTTGAGAACAACGAAGTTGACGGTCTAGTTTCTGGTGCTGTTCACACTACGGCGAACACTATCGTTCCTCCGTTCCAAATCATCAAGACTGCACCAAACGCGTCTATCGTATCTTCAGTATTCTTCATGCTTCTGCCTGATCAAGTACTGGTATACGGTGACTGTGCAATCAACCCAGATCCAACAGCTGAACAGCTTGCTGAAATCGCTATCCAATCTGCTGACTCTGCAGCAGCATTCGGTATCGAACCACGCGTTGCAATGATCTCTTACTCTACTGGTGAATCTGGTAAGGGTGCAGACGTTGATAAAGTACGTGAAGCAACAAAACTGGCTCAAGAGAAACGTCCTGATCTTATCATCGACGGTCCTCTACAGTACGACGCTGCGATCATGGAAAACGTTGCTGCTTCTAAAGCACCAAACTCTCCAGTTGCAGGTAAAGCGACAGTATTCGTATTCCCAGACCTAAACACTGGTAACACGACTTACAAAGCGGTACAACGTTCAGCAGACCTAGTATCTATCGGTCCAATGCTGCAAGGTATGCGCAAGCCAGTAAACGACTTGTCTCGTGGCGCGCTAGTAGACGATATCGTGTACACCATCGCTCTAACAGCAATCCAAGCAACTCAAGAACAGAAGTAATTCTTTTCTTTGCTTGAATGAATAGTCAAAGCCCTCGATTCGTCGAGGGCTTTTTTGTTGTTCAAGACACACGGTTTAGAAAACAGATACTCAATACAAGACAAAGAACATCAGTGCCCCAACGGCAACACATCCCACCATCACAGGCGCGACCCTAAGCCATAATTTTTTGTCTCCTATCGCGACAACCATACTCATCTTAACAATGGTATTGACCGATGCGGCAATTAAGATACCCAGCGCGGCTGTGGTTACGCTCAATATTTGGATGCTCTGACGACCGAGCGCCAAGGAAATCGCGTCTACATCCGTAATCCCTGAAAGGGCCGATAAAATTAAGACACCTGCATTACCGAACCACTCAGCTAGCGCATGTGACAGCAGCATAATCACCGCCAGCATCATCCCAAAAAACAGCGCCGATTGCAGTGCGAGTGGGTTGCTCTGTTTGTTCGATTGTTCGATCTGTTCCACTTCACTCCTCCGCCATATCCACCAAGCAGGCAAATACAGCGCCGCCATCATGGCCATCACAATCGGCCATAGTAACGAGACAAGTTGAGGATTAATCACAAACAGAATAATCAACAGCCGAGGAAACATGGTGCCGCAACTCAAGAGTATGCCACTGGCGAGCAATGGGCTGATATTGGCTTGCTCCCGAGAAAGATGGGAAAACTGCAGCGTTAACGCCGTCGAAGAACTTAAACCTGCAAAAATGGAGGTGAACAATATGCCACGTTTCGCCCCACCGATTTTGATTGCGAAATAGCCCACAAACGAAATACTGGCAATCAATACGACCATCCACCAAATTTCGTAAGGGTTAAGAGCGTTCCAAGGGCCATAGGATTGATTTGGAAGAAGCGGCAATAACACGATGGAGATAATCAGCAACCGGAGCGCTGCATCCAGCTCGTATTCCTGTAATTTTTGCAGCGCTTGGTGAAGTTCTCGTTTGTTGTCGAGCACCACTGCGGTAATCACAGCTGCAGATGCCGCAAGCACCGCTTCTCCCGACACCGCTAAACTGCCCAACACAAACGTCACCAACAAGCTAACCACGCCAGTAATACTGATATCGCGACTCTTCTTCTGCTGCATGATAAACGCGATACACGCCAATATCACCAACGCAATCAAGGCAAAACCAAGCAATAAAGGAGAATAGAGATCCGCAAGAATCGCGACAAGACCACCAAGTAACCCAACAAGAGAGAACGTACGAATACCAGCAACACGACTACCTTCAACATTATTTCGCATCACCCAGCCGCGCTGTGTCCCGATAATCGCACCCAATAGCAAGGCAATAAGCAGATTCCAGATAAGATGCTCGCCAGTCGCAAACTCGTTGATATCCATGCATCACCCCGTTAAAAAGCAGTTGTCATATCATTAGTTTATTTGAATATTGGTAAGAAGCTGTGACGACAAGAAGATAATCTGAAACTGGCCACCGTTCCTGCCTTACCAGCGAGTCTTGTCCTGGCTTTTAACTATCACCAGAGCTCAATAATACGGAGCGATTTTCCCTCTCCCGTTCAATTTATCGGCATTATTTTCATATCATCTGAACTTTCTTACGAGAAACTACGTAACGAAGATGGAATGCAATTACGCAATCTCACACATAAGTAAGGAATACATATGAACAACTCCATCAACAACTCATTTCTAAAGTTTGGTTTAGCTGCATGTCTGTTCAGTTTTTCTGCATTTAGTTTTTCCTCTCCAAGTATTGAAGGCGCAGATCAAGATATGTCCGCGGGCACGGTAACGGCAAAAATGGCTCATGCTGACGAAAACGGCTGGATGGTTGTACATCGAACAGATGAATCGATGAAGCCAGGCCCCGTTATCGGCTATGCTCCGCTTAAAATGGGACAAAATGAGAACGTGAATGCAATTTTGATGGAACCGGTTGAGTCTGGTGACATGCTGATGCTAATGGTCCACGGAGAAAAAGGTGGAATGAAGACGGGCGTATTTGAGTATTCACTCGGAGCCAAAGAAGATGGTCCAGTAAAGGTTGACGGTAAGTTGGTGATGGACATCGTTCGCGCTAAATAAAGCGAGCATATATTTAAAAATTGCCCCTCTATCTCCCAGTACTTAGCGTAAATAAAAGCCCTTAACAACGCAGTTCGTCGTTAAGGGCTTTTGTATTGGATGAACCGTTACAAACTAACCGATCATTTCTCTTTGGTGAGGAGAACTAAAGTCTAAATCAGGCCCTTTAGGCACCACTTGCGTTGGATTAATCCCTGTGTGACTGAAGTAATAATGGCGCTTAATATGATAGAAATCGGTGGTATCGGCGATACCGTCAATCTGATACAGCTCTTTCAGATAACCCTGAATATTGACGTAATCGGCAATGCGTTGTTTATTACACTTGAAGTGCCCAACGTACACGGCATCAAAACGCACTAACGTGGTGAACAAACGCCAATCGGCTTCCGTAATTTTATTGCCTGCTAGATAGCGATGGGTCGCCAGATGGGCATCAATTTTATCTAAGGCCGAAAACAATGATTCAAAAGCCTCTTCATACGCTTCTTGTGAAGTAGCAAAACCGCAACGGTACACCCCATTATTCACGTTTGGATAGATGTAATCATTCCATTCATCAATCACACCGCGTAGTGGCTCGGGATAATAATCGTCATGATTGCCCGTGAGATCGTTAAATGCGGAGTTAAACATACGAATGATCTCTGACGATTCATTCGACACGATGGTGTTGGTCTTTTTGTCCCATAAAACTGGCACCGTAACACGCCCTGTGTAGTCGGGTTTCGCTTGAGTGTAGATTTGGTGCATACGTGTATGACCAAACAGCGGCTCGGGTAAACCCATTTGCCAACCTTGACTGAGCATATCAGGGCAAACAACCGTCACATCAATGTGTGGCTCTAGACCTTTCAACTTACGGAAGATAAGCGTTCGATGTGCCCAAGGACACGCGAGAGAAACGTACAAATGGTAACGGCCAGATTCTGGTTGGAATACCGCCTCTGAATCATTTTTAATCCAGTCACGAAATCCAGCGTCTTCACGAACGAACTTCCCGCCATTCGCTTTTGTGTCATACCACACATCGTGCCATACGCCTTCGACCAACTTACCCATGATTGCTCTCCTATTTCTTATGTCTCCCTTTATATTAGAGATTCATAAGAAACAGAAAATCATCACGCTTAGGACATCTTGTTCAAGAAATTCGAATGAGCATTGAAATTCGTGTTCAAAGAAAGTGAGCATAAAAAAAGCGCGACCCTAGTAAAAGGAATCGCGCTTAAGCCCGTCACAGGCTGAATTTACTTAACCTAACATTTGGTGGTTACACGCTCACGTGAATACAAGAAACCGCGTGAATGTCTGTACCTTCAATCGTAGGTTTGGTTTTTGCACACTCTTCTGTCGCTTGAGGGCAACGAGTACGGAACACACAACCTGAAGGAGGATTGATTGGTGATGGCAGATCCCCTTCCAACATTTGGATGGTTTTATTGCGTTCTAACTCTGGGTCTGGGATTGGAACCGCCGACATCAGCGCACGCGTATAAGGGTGCTTAGGGTCTGCAAATAGCGCATCCGCTTCGCCTAACTCTACCGCGTTACCCAAATACATCACGAGAACACGATCAGAAATATGTTTCACCACTGACAAATCATGCGCGATAAACACCAAAGAAAGTCCTAGCTCTTTTTGCAGCTCTTTTAGAAGGTTAACGACTTGAGCCTGAATCGATACGTCTAGCGCCGAAACTGGTTCGTCACAGATGATCATTTTTGGCTTAAGGATAAGTGCGCGTGCGATACCGATACGCTGACACTGACCTCCTGAGAATTCGTGCGGGTAACGGTTGATTACGTTTGGCAATAGACCAACTTTCGCCATCATCTCTTTAACACGGTCTTTCACTTCTTGCTTAGACAGTTCTGGATAGAACGTTTCTAGCGGCTCAGCGATGATGTCGCCAACCGTCATACGTGGGTTAAGAGAAGCCAAAGGATCTTGAAAAATCATCTGGATTTCTTTACGCGTTTCACGGCGCTGTACATCTTTCATTTTTGTGAGGTCTTGGCCTAACCAAACCACTTCGCCATCGGTCGCTTCAACAAGTCCAATGATGGCACGTGCGAAGGTCGATTTACCACAACCTGACTCACCTACTACGCCAAGCGTCTCCCCTTCGTAGAGGCGCACATTTACGCCATCTACCGCTTTTAGGCTGGAAGGTTTTGACCAAGGCCACGCTGATTTTGATGCGATGCTGAAGTGAACTTTCAGATCAGATACATCCAGAATTAACTTTTTATCTGCGCTCATTTGTTCCAAGCCTCCCATTCAGAAAAACATGCACGCTGACGACCATCACCAAATGGAGTCAAGATTGGTGCTTCACGCTTACAGCGGTCCATCACACGATGACAACGCTCTTGGTAAGGGCAGCCCGGTGGTAGACGCAGCAAGTTTGGTGGATTGCCAGGAATGGTTGGCAGAATTTCGCCTTCTGTATCCAAACGAGGGATCGCCTTTAACAGACCTTCCGCATAAGGGTGGCTTGGGTTGTAGAAAATTTCGTTTACGTTGCCGTACTCCATCGTACGACCTGCGTACATCACAAGCACTTTGTCACATGAACCAGCAACAACACCTAGGTCGTGGGTGATCATAATGATTGCCGTGTTGAACTCGGATTTCAGCTCGTTCAACAAGTCCATGATCTGCGCTTGAACCGTTACGTCTAGTGCCGTGGTTGGTTCATCCGCAATCAGCAGTTTAGGACGGCACAATAGCGCCATCGCAATCATTACACGCTGACGCATACCGCCAGAGAACTCGTGCGGATACATGGTAATACGCTTACGTGCTTCAGGGATTTTTACTGCTTCCAGCATACGTACTGATTCTTCAAACGCTTCTGCTTTACCCATGCCTTTGTGCAGCATTAGCACTTCCATCAGCTGATCGCTCACTTTCATGTATGGGTTTAGCGAGGTCATCGGATCTTGGAAAATCATCGCGATCTGTTCTGCACGAACTTTGTTCAGCTCTTTTTCTGGAAGGTTAAGAATTTCTCGACCTTCAAATTTCGCACTGCCTGAGATCTTGCCGTTTTTCGCCAGTAGACCCATGATTGCGAATACAGTTTGTGATTTACCTGAACCAGATTCACCCACGATACCGAGAGTTTCGCCCTGCTTCAGAGAAAAGTTCAAATCGTTTACTGCGGTTACGATACCATCTTGGGTGGTAAATTCGACACGCAGATCTTTGACATCTAATAAGCTCATCATTGCTTCCTTAATCTTATCTTTTAATTATCTGTCTTTTGGATCCAGCGCGTCGCGCAGGCCGTCACCAACGTAGTTGAAGCAGAATAGAGTCACAACCATGAATGCCGCTGGGAATGCCAACTGCCAAATTGCTACTTCCATTGTCTGTGCACCTTCTTGTAGAAGTGCGCCCCAACTTGTCATTGGTTCCTGAACACCAAGACCAAGGAATGATAGGAATGATTCGGTCAGAATCATGCTCGGAATTAGAAGCGTAGAGTAAACCGCTACAATACCTAATACGTTCGGTACAATATGGCGAGTAATGATCTTCCAATTACTTACACCACAAACATGCGCCGCTTCGATGAACTCTTTACTACGTAGGCTGAGTGTCTGACCACGTACGATACGCGCCATATCCAACCAGGCGATTGCACCAATCGCAACGAAGATAAGAATGATGTTACGGCCGAAGAAGGTAACAAGTACGATAACTAGGAACATGAACGGTACAGCGTACAAGATTTCTAGAATACGCATCATAATGCGGTCAACTTTACCGCCAATGAAGCCAGAAGCCGCACCGTAAAGTGTACCTATCAATACCGCTACGAATGCACCCATCACGCCAACCATTAGCGAGATACGGCCGCCGATTAGAGTACGCACGTACAAATCTCGACCAAGACTGTCGGTACCAAACCAGTGTTCAGAGTTTGGCGCAACGTGCATTGCATACCAGTCAGTATCGTCAAACGCGTAAGGAGCGATCATCGGCAGAACAATTACCGCCAACGTCATTAAAACAAGAATAAATAAGCTCACCATCGCCGCTTTGTTACGCATAAAGCGGATACGAGCATCTTGCCAAAGACTGCGACCTTCAATCTCTAAGTTCTCAGAGAATTTTTCAATCGCTTCTAGGTTTTCTTTTTTCGTCAACATAACCAAACTTCCCTGTTAGTAGCGAATTTTCGGGTCAATCATTGCAAGTAGAATATCTACAATCGCGTTGAATAAGATAAATAGGAAACCAATCAGAATGGTTACACCCATTACTAGCGAGTAGTCACGGTTAAATGCAGCGTTAACGAATAGCTTACCGATGCCCGGCAAACCAAAGATGGTTTCGATAACAACAGAACCCGTGATGATGCCTACGAAAGCAGGACCCATGTAAGAAACAACAGGAAGAAGTGCTGGTTTGAGAGCATGTTTGATGATGATGTAACGGTAACTCAGACCTTTAGCACGAGCGGTGCGGATAAAGTTACTGTTTAGTGTCTCAATCATTGAACCGCGAGTAATACGGGCAAACGTTGCAACGTAAAGCAATGACATACCAATAACCGGCAACACTAAAAACTGCCAGCTACCATCTTGCCAACCACCCGCAGGGAAAATGTGCCAATGTAGAGAGAATAGGTAAATCAGAGCTGGCGCCAATACGAACGACGGCATAACCACACCAAGCATCGCGGTCGACATTATGGTGTAGTCAACCCACGTATTCTGCTTGAGAGCCGCTATCGTCCCGACCGTCACGCCCATGACCAACGTAAAAATGAAGGCGATAAAACCCACTTTCGCTGACACTGGCAGAGCAACGGCGATCAACTCGTTGACGGTGTAATCTAGGTATTTAAACGATGGACCAAAATCACCTTGCAGAACGTTGATCAAATACGTTGTGTATTGCTCGAATACTGGCTTATCAAGGCCGTATTTCGCTTCAATGTTCGCCATAACTTCTGGCGGTAGTGGACGTTCTGTCGAGAAAGGGTTTCCCGGTGCAAAACGCATAAGAAAGAAAGATACGGTGATCAAAACCAACATTGTTGGGATCGCCTCAAATATCCTTTTTGCGATGAATTTAAGCATAAACTCACTCTTTCAGTCTGTGACAATTTAAATGAAAAAGAATAGTCCGATTTATTTTGGACTGAACATAGGCGCTACATGCAATTTCTCACATGCAGAGCCTAATTTTTATAGTTCTATCTGATTGAAGATTTACTCAGTGATGTAGAGATCTTTAGAGTAGATCTTTTCTTCCGCGTTGTTTGATGGGAAGCCACCCACTTTCGTAGATAGTAGACGTGATTTCACGTACTGGTAGATAGGTGCAATTGGCATATCCTTCGCCATTAGCTTCTCAGCTTCTAGGTAAAGCGCCTGACGCTCTTCGTTTGACGTAGAGCTGAACGCTTTATTCATAATTGCATCATATTCTTTGCTGTCGTAGTGAATACCACCAGTGGTGTTGTTGCTCATCATTAGAGTCAAGAATGACGAAGCTTCGTTGTAGTCACCACACCAACCAGCACGAGCAACTTCGAAGTTACCTGAGTCTTTTGTTGATAGGTATGTTTTCCACTCTTGGTTTTCTAGGGTTACATCTAGACCAAGTGTTTTCTTCCACATAGAGCCTAGAGCAACCGCAATTTTCTTGTGGTTCTCAGACGTGTTGTAAAGAAGGTTAAACTTAAGTGGATTATCTGCGCCGTAGCCTGCTTCTTCCAATAGACGAGCCGCTTCTGCGTTACGCTCTTCTTGCGTCATCTTGCCGTAAGCAGGAATTTCTGGGTTGAAACCTGCTGTGATTTCTGGTGTTAGGAAGTAAGCTGGTTTTTGACCTTGAGCTAAAATCGCATCAGTTACGATGTTACGGTCAATCGCGTAAGAGATAGCTTGACGAACACGTACATCATCAAACGGAGCTTTCTTCGTGTTGAAGATGTAGTAGTAAGTACATAGGTTACCCGTCACAGATACTTCTTGTGGGTGCTCTTTCTTCAGACGCTTGAAGTGCTCTGTTGGCAGTTCGTTCGTGAAGTCGATTTCACCCGCTAGGAAGCGGTTCATTTCTGCAACTTGGTTTTCAATCGGTAGGAAAGTAACTTTCTCTAGTGTGGTGTTTTCGTTGTCCCAGTATTGCTCGTTACGCTTCAATACTAGACGCTCGTTCACAACCCAGTTGTCAACAACATAAGCACCGTTACCAACAAAGTTCTCTGGCTTCGTCCATTGATCGCCGAACTTCTCTACTGTCGCTTGGTGAACAGGCTTCACTGTTGTGTGGCCCATCATCATCACGAAGTAAGGTACAGCTGTATCTAGCTCTACCACTAGAGTGTGGTCATCCACAGCTTTAACACCCAGCTCGCTCTTGTCTTTTTTGCCAGCAACGATGTCTTTCGCATTCTTCATCTTGGTGTATTCCATGTACCAAGCGTATGGAGAAGCCGTTGCAGGGTCGACAGCACGTTGGAAACTGTAAACGAAGTCACCTGCTGTTACAGGATCGCCGTTTGACCATTTCGCGTCTTTGCGTAGGTGGAAAGTGTATGTTTTGTTGTCTTCAGTTTCCCAAGATTCTGCAACACCTGGGATAGTGTTACCGTCTGCGTCTTGGTTTACTAGGCCTTCAAGTAGGTCGCGAATCACGTGAGATTCAGGAACACCTTGAGATTTGTGAGGGTCTATTGTCGCAACTTCTGTACCGTTACCACGCACCAATTCTTGAACTGCTGCTAGTTTCGGTTCTGAAGAATCAGTTTTTGCTTCTGGTGCAGGTGCCGGCTGAGCCGCCTGTTTTTCTTCTGGCTTATTGTCGCCACAACCCGCTAGGGCAAGAGAAAGACCAGCACCAATAAATAAAGCGCGCGTGATTTTATTCTTATACATGCGTAAAACTCCAAGTTTTTTCGTTAGCATCCATGACTTCTCTATAAGGGACTGGAACGGTCAGCGTTTTAGATTTTTTTAGTGCACTTTCTGAGCACAAAAGCCTAAAACCTTACAGAGACTGCGGCACACATTAGCAATCATTGAAGTAATTTGCCATAAAAATGTAGCAAAAAAACTAATAATTCTGTAATAACCGCACATATCTAGCAATAAACTCCAATACAAAAGCATTCACTAGTAAAATAAAGACTGTAACTGACATTTATCAGCCAAAACTTTCGATTACTCTGGATTTAAACTATTTGATAGCATCTTATGCTAGATATTTGCATATTATTTAACATTTGTGACAAACGAAGTCTAACAAATAATCGTTTATATATTGCTCGATATTTTTTATTGTGAACAATGTCACCGAGATAAAACACGGGTGTTTTCGAAGATAAGAATCGCAGTATTGAACCGTTTCAATATGATTGAACAAATCGCGAAATACAAAAAAAGCTAAGTGCGATTAACACTTAGCTTTTTATTTTTTGTCAAAACGAGTGGCTGGTTCTATTTTTCCCAGCGCTGCGCTGCTTGATGATCGGTGTCGCGCGATTCAATCCAACGATCTTCGTTAGTTGTGCGCTCTTTTTTCCAAAACGGTGCTTTGGTTTTCAGGTAGTCCATAATGAACTCGCACGCATCAAATGCCGCGCCGCGATGCGCACTAGAAACGCCCACAAATACAATTTGGTCGCCGCTGTCCATATCACCCACACGATGAATCACGCGCACGCCAAGCAGAGGCCAGCGAGCTTCAGCTTCCTCACAAATATCGCTCAGGCTCTTTTCCGTCATGCCCGGATAATGCTCTAGGTGCAGTCCAATCACGTTATCACCAAGGTTCATATCTCTGACTTTACCAATAAAGGTCACGACCGCACCAGCAGCAGTGCCTTTCGACAAGCGTTGATATTCTTGATCAACAGAAAAGTCTTCAACTTGTACAGAAACACGAGGATCCATCTTAGCCTCCCGTTACCGGTGGGAAAAACGCAACTTCGTCACCCGCTTTTACTTGTGTATCCAGTGGGACGATCGATTGGTTCACTGCAGCAAGCAGCTTGCCTGGCTCAAGCGCCAAATCCCACTTGCCTGCTTTTTCTGCGCCCGCTTCGACAAGATGTGCGCGAACGGCTTCGACCGTATCGAACTGGCCGTCCAAATCAACGCTGTCGATACCCACTAGCTCACGGGTTTGAGCAAAGAAAAGTACTTTAATCATGATTCCGCCTTGAAATGTCCAGATTTGCCACCCGTCTTCTCTAATAGACGAACTTGACCAATGACCATGTCTTTTTGTACTGCTTTACACATATCGTAAATCGTTAGTGCAGCAACGGAAGCTGCTGTGAGCGCTTCCATTTCGACACCAGTTTTACCCGCAAGTTTACATATGGATTCGATGCGAACTTTGTTTTCTGCTTCGATAGCTTCCAGTTGAACTTCAACTTTAGAAAGCAGTAGAGGATGACAAAGTGGAATCAAATCCCATGTTTTCTTCGCTGCTTGAATACCAGCAATACGAGCCGTTGCGAACACATCACCTTTGTGGTGCTGGCCAGACACAATCAGTTGCAAGGTTTCTGGAGCCATGTGTACAAATGCTTCAGCGCGAGCTTCACGCACGGTTTCTGCTTTTGCAGACACATCGACCATGTTCGCTTCGCCAGATGCATTAATGTGTGTAAATTGGGTCATTGTTTTTCCTTCGCTTTTAGGAAAGGTTATACAGATAGGTGTGGCATGAAGTTACAAGGGCGATGACTTGCATCCAACTGCTGTTTAATAATTTTTGTCCAGCCTGTACGACACGCACCCGTTGAACCTGGCATTGCGAAGATCACGGTGTGGTTAGCAAAACCTGCAATCGCACGAGACTGAATAGTAGACGTACCGATCTCTTCATACGACACCATACGGAACAACTCACCAAAGCCTTCAACTTCTTTATCAAATAGAGGCTTAAGTGCTTCTGGCGTGCTATCGCGTGAAGTAAAACCGGTACCGCCAGTGATCATGATCGCTTGGACGTTTTCATCGGCAATCCATTGAGAAACGATCGCGCGGATCTTGTACATGTCATCAATAACGATTTGTTTGTCTACTACGTTGTGACCCGCTTCTTGAGCGTGTTCAACAAGGTAACGACCAGAGGTATCGTTTTCTTCAGTACGTGTGTCAGATACCGTTAGAACGGCAATATTTGCAGGTTGAAATTTGCTTTCAGCGTGACCCATTTGTTCACCTATTCTCTAAATTAGCTTTGATACGCTTGGTATCGATTCGGAAAAAGTTAGAGCCAGCTTAGCACCAAGCTCTCTCTAAAAAATTGAATAAAGTTAGCCGCCGATAGACGCAAGATGCGGCGTCATACCAGTATTGCCATCGTGTAAGAAGTGGCTTACGGACTTTGTTTGCAGCTGCGATTGGATACGTTCAATCAACTCGTTTTCTTGGTCATCACGCTCCAACAAATCACGCAGTTCAACGCCATGTTCACCAAACAAACAAAGGTGCAGCTTACCCAGCGCAGAAACACGCAGACGGTTACAGCTTTCACAAAAGTCTTTTTCATAAGGCATGATAAGACCAATTTCACCTTTGTAATCTGAGTGAACGAACACCTGAGCGGGCCCATCATTGTGCGAACGCACTTTCAGTAACCAGCCGTTCGCAATCAGTTGATTACGAATCGCAACACCAGAAACATGATGCTTTGAAAACAGGTCATCCATCTCGCCCGTTTGCATTAGCTCAATAAAGCGCAGTTGGATTGGACGGTCTTTGATCCAGTTAAGAAATGCGGGTAGCTCGTGATGGTTCAGATCTTTCATCAACACCACATTAACTTTGACCTGCTCATAACCGACTTCGAACGCACGCTCGATACCATTCATGACTTCAGTGAACTTATTTTCACCAGTAATCTGATGGAACATTCGAGGGTCAAGGCTATCGACACTCACGTTGATGTTTGTTAAACCGGCTTCACGCCAGTCTGCAACTTGCTTCGCCATTCTGTAGCCGTTAGTCGTCGTCGCCACCTTTTTGATGCCTGGCGTCGTTGCGACAGAATGAATGATGTCAGTGAAATCTTTGCGTAAGCTTGGCTCACCGCCAGTAATGCGCACTTTTGACGTGCCACAATCAGCAAACGCTTTTACGACCCGTTTGATTTCAGGAAGAGATAAAAAAGACGAGTTTTTGTTGCCCGATGGTTTGTAACCATCAGGAAGGCAATAGGTACATTTGAAATTACATACGTCGGTCACAGACAGACGCAAGTAATAAAACTTACGATGAAATTTGTCTTCGAATTGTTGCGCCACGGAACACCTTTCCAAACACGGGAGGCATGGCCATTTCCAATCATGCCCTTGTGACAGTATGTCACTGGCTCAAAATGCTTATCCTCGGACTTAGCATAGTGAGCTCGGAGTTATGGCAACCAGAGGGATAACCCCTGATAGCTTTGCGGAGTAAAATACTTAATATTTGTAATGGAATCCAGACTTGAGTGATAAAAAACTCTCTAGAGACACAAATTACCGCTTAGTGAGTACCGTTAGGACACTCATTAAGTTAAATTGTAGCCGTTTTTTACAACATTATTAGAAGAACGTAATGAATATCTATACGGATAAGAAAGTGGTCGCAGTTGGCGGTGGTCATGGCTTAGGTCGAATGTTAGCCGCTTTAAAAGACTTTGGCAGCAATGCTACGGGCATTGTAGCCACAACCGACAATGGTGGTTCAACTGGGCGTATTCGTCATTGCCAAGGTGGTATCGCTTGGGGAGACACCAGAAACTGCATCAACCAGCTAATCACTGAACCATCTATCAGTTCGATGATGTTCGAATACCGCTTTAAAGGTACGGGAGAGCTGGACGGCCACAACCTTGGCAATTTGATGCTAACAGCATTGGATAACTTGTCGGTTCGACCGCTGGATGCAATCAATCTGATCCGAAACATGCTTAAGGTTGATGTCAATATTCTGCCAATGTCAGAGCACCCTTCGGATTTGTCTGCGCTTTCAGTGAACGGTCAATGGGTCACAGGTGAAACCAATGTGGATGAGATGGAAACCGACTTACGTCGCTTAGATCTTTCACCAGAAGTTCCAGCCACTAAAGAAGCCGTTACTGCTCTGGCAGAAGCCGATGCAATCATTCTTGGCCCAGGCAGTTTCCTCACCAGTATTATGCCGCCACTGTTATTGCCTGAGCTGGGCAAAGCCATTGCAGCAAACCGAAAAGCGAAGGTGATATTCGTCGCTAACCTCAGCCCTGAATACGGCCCAGCAGGTCGAATGTCGATGGCGCAAAAGCTGGAATGGTGTGAACGTGCGTGCCAAGGACGAAGAATCGATGTGGTCCTTGCCGAAGAAACGGACCAGAAAGTGTTGGAACAATGGAACGTCGTTACCGAATCATTAGCCTCAACCAACCGAGATTGGCGTCACGACCGAGATAAGTTGAAAGCAGCGATAGAAAACCAACTACTCACTAAGTAGCCACTTGAGACAGCCTACGTTGATACGACAAAGCCCTTCCAATATGGAAGGGCTTTGTGTTTAAAAAGTAAAGACTTTATTGAGTCCAAGAGCGATACGCGTCGCGTGTTTCATTCAAGCGATCAAGCATAGTGTTAACCTCACTACCCTGTTCAACTAACTCACCAGATTTGGCTTTTTTATCGATAGACATCGCTAACTCACACAAACTGTCGGCTCCGAAACTCGCAGCACTGCTTTTTAGTGCGTGGCTGATCTCTTTCAAATACACTAACCGCTCTGAACCTTCTAACTGCAACAAGTTGTCGATGTACGTATCCATCTCACCCAAAAAAATATCGAGCAAAACAGGCACGTTATCACTGCCGATTTCCATCGACAGTTCATCTATTTTTTGTTGATTCAATATCGTCATGCTTACACCTTCTGCCGCTCTTCTTTACCATTCCATGCTTGTAGTTTGCGGTAAATCGTTGACGGACTGACATCAAGATACCCAGCGGCTCTTGGAATATTGCCGTCACACGCCTCAATCGCTTGCTCAATCGCCATTTTCTCTGTCATCCATAGCGGCATGATCTCTGAAACAGTCATCGCTTTTGGCTCAATCAGTTTAGATACAGATGGCCTATCTAACGGTTGATTCAGCGGCGGTGGCAACATATCTAACGTAATTTCTTTGCCGTTGTTAAGCACCACGATATTACGCAATACGTTTTGTAGTTGTCGGACGTTACCCGGCCACTCATAACTGTTAAAGCGATCAATCACTTCTTGAGAAAAGCGGACAAAGTTTTTGCCCTCTTCATGAGACATGTAGCCTAACAGTGAGTACGCAATTTCAATCACATCTTCACCACGTTCGCGAAGAGGCGGGAGATGCAAAGGAATCACGTATAACCGGTAGTATAAGTCTTCGCGGAAACGTCCTTCTTGAACTTCTTTCCAAGGGTCTCGGTTGGTCGCACAAACGAAGCGCACGTCCACACTCTTCATTTTTGAAGAGCCCACTTTCTGGAACGTACCGGTTTGGATGAATCGCAATAATTTGGTTTGTAAGTCCAAATCCATTTCACACAATTCATCGAGGAACAACGTGCCACCATCGGCTAACTCAGCGGCACCTTGACGGTCATTTGCCGCACCAGTAAATGCCCCTTTTACGTGACCAAATAGTTCACTTTCGATTAAGTCTTTAGGTATGGCCGCACAGTTGATGGCAATAAACGGCTTATCACCACGTTTGCTTGCAGCGTGGATGGCTTCTGCGCATACCTCTTTACCCGTACCACTTTCACCAGTAATAAAGATACTCGCTTTACTGCTAGCGGCAGAGTCAATGGTGCGATAGACCTGCTGCATGGTTTGGCTGCTGCCGATAAAACCTTGGTAATTCTGATTACCCGGATTATCTGCTTCATTTTTTAGCTTAGTTGCTTTGCGAATTGCGTTGTTGACCGTAACACGCAGACGGTCTGCTTCACACGGTTTGATCAAAAAGTCTTGAGAGCCATGACGCATCGCTTCTACCGCTGTATCGATAGAGCCATGAGCCGTCATGAAAATGATCGGCACATCTGGATGACTCTTTTTAACGGCGTGCAAAACATCCATTCCCGTCATATCAGGCAGACGAAGATCGAGAAGAATAAGATCTGGAATTCGATGATTGAGACTTTCAATGGCATCTCTACCTGTACCGACAATATTAATGTCGATCCCTAACGGCGTGAGGTACGAGCGGTATAACGCCGCAACCGATGCTGTATCCTCAACCATCAGAAGGTAACGAGATTTTTGGCCTTCAGTTTTTTGTTGCATAACCTAGCTAATATTTTGTTGTGTTTTAAACAATAATCGCATTACGCTTTGCATTTTGCAAATAACATTAGCAAAGTTACGGTTAATGATAATAGAATCAAAAATGATATCAATAGGTTAAAAAGTGGCATAAAGCATGCTGATATATTAGCGACCCCTCGGGTCACCTAGCCAACTGACGTTGTTAGTGAACGATATGTTCACAAAACAAGCCAATAGACCCGACTGCCTATTGGCTTCTTTTTTGCCTATTCTAAGTATCTCTTTAGAATCAGCTTTTCGTGTTAACTAGCTATTCGCGATGAATTGCGCACGCAGTTTTTCTATTTCATCACGCTTCTCAGCCGCAAGCTCGAATTCCAGATCCTGAGCATGTTGGTACATCGCCGCTTCTAGTCGACTGATTTCCTTCTCCAATTGTTGTGGAGACATCACTTCGTAAGTTTGAGATGGTTCAGCCACTTTAGACAGTGGCACTTGCTTAGTATTGCGTTGACGTTTGGACTTAGTAATGTCGCCCAACTCCATAATATCCTTGATATTACGTTTTAACGCTTGCGGCGTAATGCCCATTTTCTCGTTGTACGCTTGCTGCTTCTCACGACGACGATTGGTTTCATCCATCGCTTTTTTCATCGATTTTGTAATGTTATCCGCATAGAGAATCGCTTTACCCTCAATGTTTCGCGCAGCACGACCTATCGTCTGAATGAGTGAACGTTCTGAACGCAAGAAACCTTCTTTGTCGGCATCCAAAATTGCCACCAGCGAGACTTCCGGCATATCCAAACCTTCTCGAAGCAAGTTGATACCCACTAAGACATCGAACTCGCCTAAGCGCAAATCTCGAATGATCTCGACGCGCTCTACCGTGTCGATGTCTGAGTGAAGATAACGAACACGAACATCATGCTCATGCAGATATTCCGTTAAATCTTCCGCCATTCGTTTGGTCAGAGTCGTAACAAGAACACGTTCCTCTTTGGCGGCACGAATACGAATTTCAGACAACAGATCATCGACCTGAGTCGCGACTGGTCGAACTTCGAGTATTGGATCCAGCAAGCCGGTAGGACGCACGACTTGATCCGCAATTTCACCTGCCGATTTCTCTAGCTCATAATTGCCCGGCGTTGCCGAGACGAAAATAGTTTGCGGAGCAAGAGACTCAAATTCTTCAAATTTTAGAGGACGGTTGTCCAACGCCGATGGTAAGCGGAAACCAAACTCAACCAGAGTTTCTTTACGTGAACGGTCACCTTTATACATCGCACCAATCTGCGGTACAGTCACGTGGGACTCATCGATGATAAGCAAACCATCATGAGGCAAGTAATCGAACAAGGTTGGAGGCGGCTCACCCTCAGAACGACCACTGAGATAACGTGAGTAGTTTTCGATACCAGAGCAGAAACCGAGCTCATTCATCATCTCGATATCAAACTGTGTACGCTGGCTAATGCGCTGCTCTTCTATTAGCTTGTTATTCTCTAGTAATTGTTTCTTGCGTACTTCGAGCTCAACTTTGATGCTTTCTATCGCTTCGAGAATACGGTCGCGGGGCGTCACGTAGTGCGTTTTCGGGTAAATCGTGTAACGCGGCAAATCTCTTTGTTTCACGACACCCGTCAATGGGTCAAACACACTGATGCAATCCACTTCATCATCAAACATTTCAACACGGACAGCATCTTGGTCAGACTCAGCTGGGAATATGTCGATCACTTCGCCGCGAACACGGAACTGACCGCGTTCAAAAGCGACATCATTACGCGAGTATTGAAGTTCCGCTAAGCGACGAAGCATGTCACGCTGATCGATCACGTCACCACGGCGTAAGTGCAGCATCATCTGTAAATACGACTCGGGATCACCCAAACCATAAATGGCTGAGACCGAAGCGACGATGATGGCGTCTTTTCGTTCTAGTAAAGCTTTGGTGGCAGACAAACGCATTTGCTCAATGTGAGCGTTCACTGACGCATCTTTTTCAATAAAGGTGTCAGTTGTAGGCACGTACGCTTCTGGTTGATAGTAGTCGTAGTAAGACACAAAATACTCGACCGCATTGTTAGGAAAGAACGATTTCATTTCCCCATACAACTGAGCCGCGAGGGTTTTATTTGGCGCCAGTAAAATTGCAGGGCGCTGTGCTTGAGCAATCACATTCGCTAGCGTGAACGTTTTACCAGAACCCGTTACACCTAAAAGCGTCTGATGCGCCAACCCCGCATCTAAGCCTTCTAATAATTGCTTAATCGCGGTTGGCTGGTCACCTGATGGTTGATACTCAGAGACCAGTTCATAAACTTTACTCATACCCTTCCTCAATCTTTACTGCCTTTACTACGTTAGGCTGTGTTACCACTTCTGCACTGTATATATATACACCTTAGTAAACGAAATCTATGCCTAAATGATTTTTCTCACTCATTGTTAATAATTTTTGTACTTTGTCTATATGGCTATAGCCTTATTCGAGTCGCTCTGATATAGTACTTCGCCCTAGTTGATAAACACTCCTCTAATATCAACTTATAGTTTCCACAACTTTTCCCCAAAACTTCTCTAAAAAGCTCGTTATCCCCAAAAGCTCATCTTTTATCCACTTTGAATATTTTACCCACTCACTCAATAAATCACTGTTTCATTTGCCTATTTTGCGCATAAAACTGACTAAAAATGCACACAAAATAAACCACGTTGCATATAAAAGATCTTTACTCAGATCTCATCAACACACTTATCCACAATTTTAGTGGATAAGTAACTCTAGCCCTTTACTGGCAAGCACTACAAAAAAGTAAAGCGCTTTAAGCACAATTTTTTCAAAAAAATGTATTTTTTTACTGTTGACACTAGTTTTAGTGCTCGGTAAGATTCGTCCCGCTTTCAAGCAAAGCAATTCCCCCTTAGTTCAGTCGGTAGAACGGCGGACTGTTAATCCGTATGTCGCAAGTTCAAGTCTTGCAGGGGGAGCCAAATTCAAGAAAAAAGCTCAGTTGAAAAACTGAGCTTTTTTCGTTTTTAATCGTCAAAAAATCGGCTTAAAACTTCTATCCACTTGCTAAGTATCAGAGGCCAACTCAATCGTTCGTATGGGCCACTCAGGACTCGCGCACTTTTCGTTAGCTCTCATTCCCCCAACAAATTATTCACCAAACTATTAATTCAGATACAAATTCATCTATCTAACTCACATTGACGGTTATTTTTCAGCCGTGTGTATAAAACCACATCGTTCACTGGTTGTTATTGGTGTCACAAAACACGATAATATTAGGATCGGATTTTAAGAACGTAATAACTATGACCGAATATGTTTTGTTGTTGGTCGGCACTGTGCTGGTGAACAACTTTGTACTGGTGAAGTTTTTGGGCTTGTGTCCATTTATGGGCGTGTCTAAAAAACTGGAAACAGCAATAGGCATGGGGTTAGCAACCACTTTTGTGCTAACCCTCGCATCTGTGTGTGCGTACTTAGTGGAAAGCTATATCTTGCGACCGCTCGGTATCGAGTACTTAAGAACCATGAGCTTTATTTTGGTGATCGCTGTCGTGGTACAGTTCACCGAGATGGTTGTACACAAAACTAGCCCGACCCTTTATCGCTTGCTTGGTATCTTCTTACCACTGATCACGACCAACTGTGCCGTATTGGGTGTTGCACTTCTCAACATCAATGAGAATCATAACTTCATCGAATCTATCATTTATGGTTTTGGTGCAGCCGTCGGTTTTTCACTTGTATTGATCCTTTTTGCTTCTATGCGTGAGCGTATCGCTGCGGCTGACGTGCCTGTTCCATTTAAAGGTGCATCGATTGCAATGATCACAGCGGGTTTAATGTCGCTTGCTTTCATGGGCTTTACAGGTTTGGTGAAGTAAACAATGAGTACGATTTTAATTGCGATCATCGCACTCGCTGTGCTTGCTGCGATTTTTGGCGCCATTCTTGGTTTTGCTTCTATTCGTTTTAAAGTTGAAGCGGATCCTATCGTGGATCAAATCGACGCGATTCTTCCACAAACACAATGTGGCCAATGTGGTTATCCAGGCTGTCGACCATACGCAGAAGCGATTGCGAATGGAGACAACATCAATAAGTGTCCTCCCGGCGGTCAAGCAACCATCGAAAAACTCGCAGACTTAATGGGTGTGGAACCTGAAGAGTCGGCACACGATCTAGACAGCAAAGTACCGACCGTTGCCTTCATTCACGAAGATATGTGTATCGGTTGTACTAAGTGTATTCAAGCTTGTCCTGTTGATGCGATTGTTGGTGGGACAAAAGCCGTTCACACGGTCATCAAAGACGAATGTACAGGCTGCGACTTGTGTGTCGCGCCATGTCCAACCGATTGTATTGAAATGATTCCTGTGGAAACCACCACAGATAGCTGGAAGTGGCAACTTAACGCCATCCCAGTGGTTAACATTACGGATGCTGCCAGCGATGCAGCGAACGTGAAAGATTCAATTAAGTAAGGTTTCGTATGTTGTCTTTGATTGAACAAATTCGTACTGGCTCGCTTTGGGACTTCCCAGGCGGTGTGCATCCGGCAGAAAACAAAAAACAATCCAATAAAGCAGACTTAGTGCGAGCATCCATTCCCGCTGAAATCATTCTTCCGCTGAAACAGCACATTGGTAAAGCGGGTAACTTGTTGGTCTCTGTTGGTGAGCACGTTTTAAAAGGACAAGCTTTAACCCAATCAGAAACGGGGTTTACAGTACCTGTACATGCGCCAACTTCTGGCACAATCACTGCCATCGAGCCTCGAACGGTGGCTCACCCTTCTGGTTTGAGCGAATTGTGCGCCGTCATCACTCCTGACGGCCAAGATACTTGGTGTGAAAAGTCACCTATCGCTGACTACACTCAAGAATCCGCCGATGCACTCATCGACATTATTCGCCTTGCTGGCATTTCAGGGATGGGTGGTGCTGGCTTCCCTACTGCGAAAAAGATCCAATCGGGCATTGCTCGTACAGAAATCCTGATTGTGAATGCAGCAGAATGTGAACCGTACATCACGGCCGATGACAAACTGATGCAGGAGCATGCCGAAGAGCTTATCCAGGGTATCGAAATCGTCGAACACATCCTTAAGCCAAAGCTGACGATCATTGGTATCGAAGATAACAAGCCAGATGCCATTAAAGCGTTGGAAAGTGCCGCGCTGAACAAGGACATTGTTATTCGAGTAATCCCGACGAAATACCCGTCGGGCGGTGAAAAGCAGCTGATAAAGATTCTGACCAACAAGGAAGTTCCTAGCGGCTCTATCCCTGCAGATATTGGCATCTTGGTTCAAAACGTCGGTTCTTTATACTCGATTAAGCGCGCTATCATCGATGGCGAGCCAATAATCGAACGTGTCGTTACGTTAACCGGTAAAACCTTTAAACAGCCTCGAAACGTATGGGCGCTCTTGGGTACTCCAGTTCAAGCACTGCTCGACGAATTCGGGTACAAAGCCGATAAAAAACTTCAGCGTTTGATCATGGGCGGACCAATGATGGGCTTTACCCTGCCCCACTCACAGGTTCCTATCACCAAAACGGCGAACTGTATTTTAGCTCCGACTCGTCACGAGATTTCAGCTCATCAATACGAGATGGAATGTATACGTTGTGGTCAATGTGCAGAAGCTTGTCCTGCATCTCTACTGCCACAGCAGCTTCAATGGCATGCTAAGGCCGAAGAATATGACAAGCTAGAAGAACTAAATCTAAAAGATTGTATCGAGTGTGGCGCTTGTGCGTTTGTTTGTCCAAGTGAAATTCCACTGGTGCAATATTACCGCCAAGCAAAAGCAGAAATTCGTACTCGAACTCAAGAAGCAGAAGCCGCAGAGCGTGCGAAACTGCGCTTCGAAGAGAAAAAAGCGCGTATGGAGCGCGAAAAAGCAGAACGTGAGAACCGCTTCAAGAAAGCCGCGGATGACCGTCGAAAAGAGATGAAGTCAACCGGTGGTGATGATGCTATCGCCGCAGCCATTGCTCGTGTTAAAGCACAAAAATCGAACGAAGATAATAAAGCTGAGCCAGCAGTTAAACCTGCTGTCGCGGCTGCCATTGCCAAAGCAAAAGCGAAGCAAGCCGCAGCAGCAAAAGTTGGTGCAACTGAGCCTGACAACTCCGAAATGGCAAAACTGCGTGAAGAGCGCAAGCGTCTTGCTCGTGAACGTAAAGCAGAAAAAGAACAAAGCGAAACCCCTGCTAACAATGCTGATGATAAAAAGTCCGCAGTTGCTGCAGCAATCGCGCGCGCGAAAGCGAAAAAAGCTCAGCAGGAAGAAAACGCATCTGAAGAGCCAGAAGATAAAAAAGCTGCAGTAGCCGCTGCTATTGCTCGTGCAAAAGCGCGCAAAGCACAACAAGAAACTGAATCGCAACCTGTTGAAGAAACAGCTTCTCAAGAGCTAACCGAAGATCCGAAGAAAGCTGCAGTCACTGCTGCTATTGCTCGTGCAAAAGCGCGTAAAGCGCAACAAGAGACTGAATCTCAACCTGTTGAAGAAACAGCTTCTCAAGAGCCAGCTAAAGATCCGAAGAAAGCCGCAGTTGCAGCCGCTATTGCTCGTGCAAAAGCGCGTAAAGCGCAACAAGAGACTGAATCTCAACCTGTTGAAGAAACAGCTTCTCAAGAGCCAGCCGAAGATCCAAAGAAAGCTGCTGTCGCTGCTGCTATTGCTCGTGCAAAAGCGCGTAAAGCGCAACAAGAGACTGAATCTCAACCTGTTGCAGAAACCGCTTCTCAAGAGCCAGCCGAAGATCCAAAGAAAGCCGCAGTTGCCGCCGCTATTGCTCGTGCAAAAGCGCGTAAAGCGCAACAAGAAACTGAATCGCAACCTGTTGAAGAAACAGCTTCTCAAGAGCCAGCCGAAGATCCGAAGAAAGCCGCAGTTGCAGCCGCTATTGCTCGTGCAAAAGCGCGTAAAGCGCAACAAGAGACTGAATCTCAACCTATTGAAGAAACAGCTTCTCAAGAGCCAGCCGAAGATCCGAAGAAAGCCGCAGTCGCTGCTGCTATTGCTCGTGCAAAAGCGCGCAAAGCGCAACAAGAGACTGAATCTCAACCTGTTGAAGAAACAGCTTCTCAAGAGCCAGCCGAAGATCCGAAGAAAGCCGCGGTCGCTGCTGCGATTGCTCGTGCAAAAGCGCGAAAAGCTCAACAAGACGCGAATAAAAATAATACCGAGGAGAACGAGTAATGTCGTTTTTTATTGCCAGTTCACCGCATGCGCATAGTCGTCGCAGCACGCCTGACTTAATGAAATGGGTAGCCTTATGTGCTATCCCTGGCTTGGCAGCGCAAACGTACTACTTTGGTTGGGGCACATTAATCCAGCTGATTTTTGCTATCGCCGTTGCAGTATCACTTGAAGCACTCGTGATGATCTGTCGTAAACGCTCGCCAATGAGAGCGTTACGAGACAACAGTGCAATTGTCACCGCATGGCTACTCGCCGTTGCCATTCCACCTTGGTCTCCGTGGTGGATCATAGTTATTGGTTTAATTTTTGCGATTGTGATTGCCAAACACCTTTATGGTGGCATTGGACAGAATCTCTTCAACCCAGCAATGGTCGCTTACGTTGTACTTTTGATTTCCTTCCCGGTTCAAATGACCAGTTGGAGTGCACCAACACTGTTGATTCCAGACCATGTGAATTTCGCAGATACCCTCTCTTTGATTTTCACTGGTTTTGATTATGACGGTCTTTCATTGCAACAAGTTCGCGCTGGTGTTGATGGTGTAACAATGGCAACTCCACTGGATGCCTTTAAAACAGGTATTCACACGGGAGCAACCCCTAGTGAAGTGCTTTCACAGCCGATCTTTGGTGGCTTGGCTGGCATCGGCTGGCAGTGGGTGAACATAGCCTATCTGATTGGCGGCTTAGTGATGATCAAAAAACGCATCATTCAGTGGTACATTCCAGCAGGCTTCCTCGCGAGTTTGACTCTGTTTAGCCTTATTTTCAGCGTTATCACGCCGGGAGAGACGGCTTCGCCAATCTTCCATCTGCTGTCAGGCGCAACCATGCTAGGTGCGTTCTTTATTGCGACAGATCCAGTATCGGCATCTACCACAGTAAAAGGTCGCCTTATTTTTGGTGCGCTAATCGGTGCTCTTGTCTTTATTATTCGTAGTTGGGGCGGCTTCCCTGATGGGGTCGCCTTTGCGGTTCTATTAGCCAACATGTGCGTTCCGCTTATCGACTACTACACCAAACCTAGAACTTACGGCCACTGAGGTAAACATGTTAACCGCAATTAGAAAAAATGGTCTGACACTGGCGATCTTTGCTTGCGCCACAACAGGTTTGGTCGCGTTGACTCAGTACTTAACCGAAGATCAAATCAAGCTTCAGGAACAAAAGCAGCTACTTTCAGTGCTTAATCAAGTAATTCCTGAAACGATGCACGACAACGCATTAACTCAATCATGCACGTTGGTGACGTCTCCAGAGCTTGGCACGATGCACGCGATGCCTACCTACATTGCAACCAAAAATGGCGAGCCAACAGCCATCGCCATTGAGTCGATTGCACCAGATGGCTATAACGGTGAAATCAAAGTCATCACAGGTATCGATAATCAAGGTAAGATTTTAGGTACGCGCGTACTTAGCCATCAAGAAACTCCGGGGCTAGGCGATAAAATAGATCTTCGCGTTACCAGTTGGATTCTTGGTTTCACGGGTAAGCAAGTCACCGAAGATAATTGGAATTCTTGGAAAGTTCGTAAAGATGGTGGAGACTTTGATCAGTTTACTGGCGCTACCATTACGCCTCGAGCTGTCGTCAAAGCAGTCAGAAACACCGTAAACTACGTAAATCAATCTCGTGATGAGATTCTCAGCCAGCCACTAAACTGCGCAGGAGACAATCAATGAGCGAAAACAAACAATTGATGAAGAACGGCATGTGGAGCAACAACCCAGCATTGGTTCAGCTGCTCGGTTTATGTCCTCTACTCGCCGTTTCATCGACGATCACCAACGCGCTGGGGCTTGGTATTGCCACATTACTGGTACTAGTGGGGTCTAACGTAACGGTTTCACTGATCCGTAACTATGTTCCTAAAGAGATCCGAATTCCGGTTTTCGTTATGATCATTGCGTCACTCGTAACCTGCGTCCAGCTACTAATGAATGCTTACGCTTACGGATTGTACCTATCACTGGGTATCTTTATCCCGTTGATCGTAACCAACTGTATCATCATCGGTCGCGCCGAAGCTTACGCTTCAAAAAATGATGTGCTTCCTGCCGCATTGGACGGCTTATGGATGGGACTGGGCATGACCAGTGTGCTAGTTGTGTTGGGCTCAATGCGCGAGCTTATCGGCAACGGCACATTGTTTGACGGCGCAGACTTGCTATTGGGTGACTGGGCTGCAGCGCTGCGCATTCAAGTATTCCAATTTGATAGCAGCTTCTTATTAGCACTATTACCACCAGGTGCTTTCATCGGTGTAGGACTTTTGATTGCGTTGAAAAATGTTATCGACAGCTCAATTCAGGCTCGTCAGCCGAAAGAAGAAAAACCGGCCATTGAGCGTGCTCGCGTAACTAACGCATAATATAAGAATTCTAAAATCAAGGCTCTACCACTCGTAGGGCCTTTTTCATAAACCGCAAAGACGGGTTTGGAAGTCAGCAATGAACAAAGAAAAAAGAATAGAAATTCTTGAACGATTAAGAGAAAACAACCCCAATCCTGAAACGGAACTGAACTGGAGCTCTCCATTTGAGTTACTCATCGCTGTGCTACTTTCAGCGCAAGCGACCGATGTCAGTGTCAACAAAGCCACTGATAAACTCTTCCCCGTTGCGAATACGCCACAAAGTATTCTCGATTTGGGTGTCGATGGTTTGAAGGAATACATCAAAACTATTGGCCTGTTTAACTCAAAAGCAGAAAACACCATCAAAACCTGTAAGATCTTATTAGAAAAACATAATGGCGAAGTACCAGAAGATCGAGCCGCTCTTGAAGCTCTTCCAGGAGTCGGCCGTAAGACCGCCAATGTCGTGCTCAACACCGCATTTGGTTGGCCAACCATTGCCGTCGACACGCACATTTATCGCGTTTCAAATCGTACTAAGTTTGCGATGGGAAAAACGGTAGATGACGTCGAACAAAAGCTATTAAAAGTGGTACCAAAAGAGTTCAAACTCGATGTACACCACTGGTTAATTCTTCATGGTCGCTACACTTGTTTAGCTAGAAAGCCTCGCTGTGGAAGCTGCATTATTGAAGATTTGTGCGAATATAAAGAGAAAGTATACCCAGATAGTTAACGCTATCTGAAAACAGAAGCTAGGAGATAAAAATGTCAAACGGTCGAATTCTACACACTATGCTTCGCGTAGGTGATCTAGACAAATCAATCAAATTTTATACTGAAGTCATGGGCATGCAGTTGCTTCGTACCAACGAAAACAAAGAGTACGAATACACACTTGCCTTTGTTGGTTACGGTGATGAATCCCAAGGTGCCGTGATTGAACTGACTTACAACTGGGGTAAGACAGAATATGACCTAGGCACAGCATTTGGTCATATTGCAATTGGCGTAGACGACATCTACGCAACATGTGATGCAATCAAAGCCGCAGGCGGTAACGTTACTCGCGAAGCGGGCCCAGTGAAAGGTGGTACAACACACATCGCCTTTGTAAAAGATCCTGATGGTTACATGATTGAGCTTATCCAGAACAAACAAGCTTCTGCGGGTCTAGAAGGCTAATTCATCTGATTCACTTGCATTGCAAGTCGAACCTCAATTACAGGCAGGTCTGCGATCTGCCTGTCCTTTTGTAAACAAACCACTTTACTTGATAATAATTATCGTTTAGATTCATCCCAAATTCGATACGTGGGACAACGATAATGATCAGTGAATGGGAAAAACACACACTCCTAGCCGATACTGCCCTGCAACTAGATGATCCTGTACGCAGCATTCTTCACTATCAACAAGCTTTAAGCTTAAGTGAAGACATTAGTGAATGCGTGGAAATTGAAGCAGACGAACGACTTTTGATTTCTGTAATCTCTTGTCACAACCTCGCGCAATTTTGGCGCTGGGCTGGTGATACCGAATACGAACTCAAATATCTTCAGCTGGCATCTGAAAAAGTGCTCACACTTATTCCCCAATGCCCAAACCAGAATTGCGCGAGCTTTATTGACTCCATCGGCTGTTGCACAAAAGCACTTATCGACTTTATGAAGCGTCATCCAAACCCAGCAATTGCGAAACAAGTAGAAAAGATCGATACCGCAACCAATTGCGAAGTGATCGCTAAGTTTCGTTTAAATTAATGAGCAAAGGTCGAAAATAAGCTGACCTCATCACTTGGAAATAACTCACGAAAGTTATTCAACAGTAAGTAGATACTCACTAACATATACAACGTAAGACTTGAGCGTTTTCGATGCTCTTACTTAATTTACAAGCTAACAACGTCAATATACAAAAACGCCGGAGATTATTTCTCCGGCGTTTTTTATGTAAGCATGCTTACTACGGCCTAAACTTGAGTTCGACCTAAAGAGATCACTACACGACGGTTCTTGTCTTTACCAATCGGCGTGCCATTATCAGCAATAGGTCGGCGCTTGCCATAACCTTGCACTTGAATACGATCCTCTGGCAAACCCAGTGATTCAAAGTAAGTGCGTAGAGACTCTGCTCGTCGCTCCGATAGGCTCTGGCTTTCGCTCTTACCATCGGTTGAATCAGTGTATGTCGCCACCAGCACGAGGTCGATATCTTGATTGTGACGCACATAATCAGCAATCTGAGCAAGACGCTTTTTAGACGCTTTCGTCAGTTGGTCACCCTGACGTTCGTAATGCAAAATCGTAAACGCAATATCTTCGAAACTGTACTTCAACAAATTAGCGATACAGTCACTAAACGCATTGTACTTACTTTGGAATAATACGGATGACAACGCGACTTCAATTCGTTGATCGCGACTTTGCCAATCTTGATAGCTGAATGTTGGGTAACGGCCTTTCTCTAATTCAGATAAAATACCCCAAGCAGTTTGCCCACCGACATACCCATCAAACTGTTTGAAAAACTTCAGATTCGTGATGCGGTCGGCATGCTCACCCGGTCGCCAAGGCGGTGGCATTGAGATCAAGCTGACATTGCGTGTTTCACCCATAGGGCGACGCATCTTAAGTTCAAAATCCAAATTGATTTTTTTACTCGCACGCGACGAAAACACCGCATCACCAAAGCTTGGAATTGGATGCACAAGCTGACATTCCAAAGGGGTATTTACCACCATTTCCCATTGTGATTGCTGCGGAGTAGCGACATAACGCTTGCCCATCACCGCGTAACTGTTTGCGCTAAGCAGTGAAAGCATGACACCACTGGTTATCAGCCATTTATTCATCTAGTACAATCTCTCAAACGGCAGTCTTTTGCCGTTAATTGGAATCATTAAAACTACAACGATTGTCATGCAAAAATCCCGCCAATGCTCTAACTTTCTTAGTGAGAGTATCAAAATGAACGACTCTAGCTCTGATTTCTCCCACAAATGCCGCTAAATCGTATCTATTTCCGAGTTAAATATGCACCTGCGTGATACAAAAATCGGTACTTGTGCTCTTTATCTCAAGCGCCGCGCGAGCTTATTGATTAGATGGAAAATAGAATTCCGTTTTTCTCCGAAATTGCGGTTTTTCTCATCGATATAATCTGCAATAATGCAGCCTTCGTCACACAAAAATAAGCCAACATGACAATAGAAAATGAAGCCCTAACCCTGAAAAAGCGTTTTCGTGGTTATTTCCCAGTGGTTGTTGACGTTGAGACCGCTGGTTTCAATGCTCAAACCGATGCACTTTTAGAAATCTGCGCCGTCACCCTTCGTATGGATGAAGAAGGCGTTCTGCATCCAGCCTCCACTATTCATTTTCATATTGAACCTTTTGAAGGCGCGAATTTAGAGAAAGAAGCGCTTGAGTTTAATGGTATTCGTGACCCTTTCAGCCCGTTACGCGGTGCAATTTCTGAACAAGAAGCATTAAAAGAAATTTATAAGCTGATTCGTAAAGAACAAAAAGCATCTGATTGCTCACGTGCAATAATGGTTGCACATAACGCCGCTTTCGACTTAAGTTTTGTTAATGCAGCAAACGAACGCTGCAAGTTAAAAAGAGTCCCTTTTCATCCCTTTGCTACTTTTGACACCGCCACATTAAGCGGCCTTGCTTATGGTCAAACTGTTCTCGCTAAAGCATGCAAAACGGCAGGGATGGAATTCGACAATCGTGAAGCGCACTCTGCCCTTTACGATACACAAAAAACTGCAGAGTTATTCTGTGGCATCGTGAACAAATGGAAGGCCCTCGGCGGTTGGCCGCTTGTTGACGAAGAATAATAAGTAAACACAACATATTGGGAATAGTATGAATCCTGTCGTTATCTCAGTTTGCGTCATGCTCGTGTTAGCATTGATGCGCGTAAACGTGGTGGTCGCCCTCACGTTTAGTGCCATTGTTGGTGGCCTTGTTGCGGGAATGAGCTTAGGCGATACCGTAGCGGCCTTCGAAAGTGGATTAGGTGGCGGTGCAACGATTGCACTTAGCTACGCTATGCTTGGCACATTCGCCGTTGCCATTTCTAAATCTGGTATCACTGACCTGCTCGCAAAAAGCGTGATTAAACGCCTAAACGGCAAAGAAAGTGCGGCATCGACTACTGGCCTTAAATACGCTGTATTAGTGGCGTTAGTGCTCGTAACCATGTCTTCTCAAAACGTAATTCCTGTTCATATCGCCTTTATTCCAATTTTGATTCCACCTCTTTTGGGCGTATTTGCGAAGCTTAAACTGGATCGTCGCTTAATTGCGTGTGTGCTGACTTTTGGTCTGATTACACCTTACATGGTGCTTCCTGTTGGTTTTGGCGGCATCTTCTTAAACAACATCTTGCTAAAAAACCTGCATGACAACGGTTTAGAGAACGTTGTCGCAAGCCAAGTACCAACCGCAATGTTACTTCCTGGCGCGGGTATGATTTTTGGTTTGTTACTGGCCATTTTTGTTAGCTACCGAAAACCTCGTGAGTACAAAGAAACAGAACTGACGGTGGTTCACGAAACCGACCACAGCATTAACAAACAGCACATCCTAGTGGCTGCACTTGGTATTATTGCCGCGCTTGGTGTTCAGCTTTACACCGGCTCAATGATCATCGGTGCTCTTGCTGGTTTTATGGTGTTCACGTTTGGTGGCGTTATCGCGTGGAAGGAAACCCACGACGTATTCACCAAAGGCGTTCACATGATGGCGATGATCGGCTTTATTATGATCGCAGCCGCGGGTTTTGCAGCGGTAATGAAACAAACGGGTGGCGTAGAAACCCTAGTTCAGTCACTGTCTACAAGCATTGGTGACAACAAACCGCTTGCAGCGCTACTTATGCTGGTTGTTGGTCTATTGGTAACCATGGGTATTGGTTCTTCATTCTCGACAATTCCAATTCTTGCAACCATCTACGTTCCGCTTTCTTTGGCGTTTGGTTTCTCACCGATGGCAACGATCGCATTAGTAGGTACAGCTGCAGCGCTAGGTGATGCAGGTTCTCCAGCATCCGACTCAACATTGGGCCCAACTTCTGGCCTAAATGCTGACGGCCAGCACGAACACATTTGGGAAACGGTTGTTCCAACCTTCATCCACTACAATATCCCACTGATCATCTTCGGTTGGATCGCTGCAATGGTGCTTTAGTATCAAGTTTTCTAACAGAAAAGACTGATACCTTTGCTAACAAAAAAACCGCTCGATATGAGCGGTTTTTTTAATTCAATCGAAAACGAAGCCACTATTGCGCTGGCATGTTTTCGATAATGCGTTCACGAATCAACTTAAGCGTTGGCTCGGTCGATAGGTAATCCACCTCAATTGGGAAATACGCATCGTTGATTTGCAGCACCAAACTAGGGTAAGAGTTAACACCCAAACTTTTCGCTAAACTCAGTTGGTCTTGGAATACACCTTCCAATAACGTGCCATCCATATCATTTTTAAACTGCTGCACATTCAAGCCAATCTCTTTCGCTAATTGAAGATGCGTTGCTTCTTCATGAGGCGGCATTGCACGTAGATAATAGGCGTGCTGAATCGCTTCGAGCATTTGCTCATACGAATCTTGAAATCCCGCGGCGATAACAGCGCGGCATGATTGATACGTACTTCTCACTGGTGTGCACAGTTTCCAGAAATCGTAATTAAACTTGGTGCCTAGCTGAGTTTCGATTTGCTTCCAAATCCCCTCAAGCTTTTGTTGCATTTCTGGCGGCATTGGCAAATTAGTATCTGGTGCAAGCCCACCCACCACATACTCAAACTGAATCACACCTGGCAGTTGTTGTTTTAGTTTTTCGATGGTTGGTTTGTATCCCCAGCACCAACTGCACATAGGGTCATGTACGTAGTAAAGCTTTATATCCACTTTAATAATTAAACCTTTAAAATCATTTAGTTAAATCAAACAAAAACATTAAGTGGCGATGAAGTGGCGACACATTTAAATCTAATTGCTTGGTTTAGGCTTCAAAGTTAACAAGTTTTCCGGCAAAGAAGCAGGCTTTGGCTCTTCTCATGCACTTCCCACGAAAACAGAGATTTCTTACCGTTAACTTCAAAGTCATTTCAAAATCTCAAAGTAATTATACAGTCTCATAAATTGAAAAACTTATTTATCTTGGCAATTCGCCTTCAAACCAATCTATATAAGGCTTCGTAAGCTTCACAATTGATCGTCTCTTTCTTCTTTTGATCGTCTTCATTTATGACGAAAAACACACTCACCCCATGATTTTCAAACACTTACCAATCACTATCCGATCTTTCCAGATCATTAAAATTGCAATTTCTTGAAATTCTTTTCAACTTTTGAAATTTCTAAAATGGTTCTAGAAGCGATTCTTAGAGGTCTGGGGGGATTCTCGAACGCCCCTATGGCTAAGGCTTCGCTTGATATCTACCGTGTTACGTAGACAGCTGAATTTCGACATTTAAGAATTGCGAAAAAAACAGCTCGAAAACATCGCAGGTGGGGAGGAGGAGTGCGGATTCAGTCACCTAGAAGTCGACTTCTGTCAATGGATGGTCCTTTTGTGGTTTGGCCGCATCGAGCGCGTAACTGCTGCAAATGTTCGAGGAAAAAGAAAAGTGACCTTGATTGGCGCTTACTTTGACATTGGCGATGGATGGAAAGCTAGAGTTTTGAGAACTCTGTTATGATAGGCCAGATAAATACATGACTTCTAAATATGACACTATGTCATTTGGTGTAATGTTTAAGCCTATACGCTCCTATAGATATGTTTATTTATCTATATAGTCACCTAAAAATGTCTCACGCTGTGAGACAGAATGTCAAATAACTTTATAAGTACTTACTAAGCTACCGCCCGTGCCAGGCTCCTCAATATTTTGCGTAATTTAGTCATACACAGTATTGGTGATCGCTTTACCATATTACCTGTCATAGAAAGTTCAGCTGGAAGAACGACCTAGCGCCGTATGACTGAGTTCACTTTCCAACTTCACTTTAAACGACTCTTTACTTATTGCGATTATCAGTTAGTAGACTACCTAAGTAAAATATCTTTTACGGATTCATAATGATCTAATATAAACTCAGGTACTATATCAAAAAAACTCGCACTCGACTCATGAATTGAAACAATACCAATATATATTGCAAATATAGCAAAAATCGATGGTATAAGAAAATCCATCATAATATACCTAATATACCCTGCTTGGGTTTTTTCAAACTTAGATATTAGCTTGTCATTTTTATCACTTAGCCTTTTAATAAATCCATTAAGGGTGACGGTATTATCTTCAATTTCTTTTTTTATTGCTAAAAAATTACTTTCTATCTCTTTATTTAATTGTTCATATTTATAACGATGACGTATGTAACTTTCAATCTTATCATTAATAGGACGTTCTAATTTATCATTTTTTTCGACATTAATTTCTTTAATTAAACTATCTACTATAAGGTCAATCCCCTTCAAGGTTTCAAGATCAATAACATTTCCATACCCATCATTCTTTTCATAAACAATATATCTGTTCATGTCTCTCTTTATTCCTGAATAGATTCTATATGTATTTAGGAGCTCTCTATTTAACCTTTTAATAGAATTATCAAGTCGTTTCTTATCCTTTTCATACATGAATAGACCTATCTTGATAATCTCAGTAGTACTATTGTAATCTCTAACATCGTCCTCTCTATCACTATTTTGCCCACGCCATAACCAAAGAGCACGACATAACTTAAAGTATAAAATCAATGATATTAACTCATAGATACATACCACTAAAAGAATAGAAATAATAGTAATACTAGGTATTCCACTATCACCTGATATTTTAAACCCAAAAACTGAATCAAAATTTTCATCATAAAAAACAATAGAAACAACGACACATAATAAAGCCGAATACATTAAGTTTCTTTTATGTATTTTAGCTGATGTTGTCAAAAAGTCATCACCGCCGGTTGCAACATGCAAATTTCTATAAATATATCTATTATTAAATAAACTTTTCATTAATAACCTAAAAAACCACCAATATATAAAAATCAATATGTTAAATTAAAGTCTAATTTATTAATATTGACAGTTTGGCAGCCAATGGTAAAAATATTGGTGCTAAGGTTACGTGAATAGCTAACAAATTCATAAATTCAGTGTAAGACTTTCCAAAACTTTCTGTCCCCAATTTATTGAACATATTATTAACACATTTATTAAATTCATTTCTGGTTTCTAATCTTTCTATTTTTTGAACTTCTATAGATAGTGATGAAAAAAGATTAATTGTATCTTTAGATATATGTAATTGTTCACCTATCTCTATATAATCAGTATTTTCTACTATACAGCCATAGTCGAAACCAATTGTTTTATTTTTTGCTGTTTGTATAACTGTTTTACAATCTTTTATATACATTCCCACTAAACGATTTTCTTTACTCATGTGGCAACCTCCATAGCTATGCAACACCTATACTATAAGAAACTAACTCATTGATAAATTGAAATTTTAGTTTCTAGAAAAACTCTCTGTTACTTTCTAGCTTCACGACCAAGCTCCCACCATTTCGATCCAAAGGTACATATTCATGCACTCGAAATGGCTGCTGGCACCACCTTCTCTCCACCAAACTGTATACATATTCGTATAATTTACATTTAACCCATGTATTGATTTTTTCTCAAATCAACATCTCTAAAAGTCAGATCGAAAACGTCACTTTATGCTCCTGGCCGTCTCTTAGCCATACATTTTGGGAAGAAAAAGCTTAGTTACCCTAAGTAAAAAGCGCCCGTTGTGAGAGCTTTGATATGCTCAGAGCTATTATCTAGACAATATAGTACTGTCCTTTTGAACTGCCTCCTGTCACATCTGCCTTCGCATTCTGAGTAATTTCGTCATACACCGCATTGGCGATCGCTTCTGCCATTTTCCCTGCCATGGCGAATTCACCTGTAAGAACGAACCCTTGTGCTTGTAGTTCGGTTTCCAACTTCTGTTTAAGTGAAGCTTTACTCATTGCCATGTTTATTTACCTGCCTTAACTGTCGATGACAAATCAGAGTGAGGTTTGCCTGTGTACGCACAAATGCAGTCACCTTGCACAACACCTTTACCGCCATTCATGGTGATGAGGTCAGCCACTTCTATGATTTTCTTGGCCGTAGTGGTTTTGTTATTTGTGATTTCTTCTATTTTGTTTTCCAACACTTTGATGCGTTGGTTTAAACATTCGGTGATGTTGTCTTTGTCAGTCTTGCTTTCAAAGTTACCCGCATCGTCGACCAGCTGGTAAACACCTTGGCGTTGTTGGTAACGGCTTTCGCCTTGATTAATCGCGGGTAGCTTGAATCCCAATGGCAACACACAACGAATAAAAGGCTTATCCGGTTGGCCGAACATAAAGCCGATTTCTACAATGCTTCCGATTGCCGGTGGCTCAAGTCTACCGGCGTATTCACCCACACCTGGTATTGGAAGTGGTACTGCCTGAAGTGGTGATTTATCTTTGAACTCCACGCCCTTTTCATCAAGCAGCTGAACGTCCACTGCGTAATGCGGATAAAAGCGATCAGACATATCGCCCTCTTCCGGCAGCTCAGGTAAAGCAACCACCTTACCCCATCGTGGCAAGTGCCAGCGTCCTGTTAGTTCTGGAAACAGTCGGAAGATGATCCGCTTTATTGCATTTACGTCCATGTCAGCTTCACCTCTGTTCCTTGGAAATCAACGCCCACCAAACGCAAGCCATTGACGACTGCCCCCGGTCTTAACTTAGGGCTCGCAGGTATTTTCACGGACTTGGCCGTCGTGTGCCCCGTCATCAGACTATCTGGAATAGTGACCGACTTATCTGCCCAGTAAGAGTCTTTCCAAGTGCCCACATAGATTTGGCCGTTACCCTGCTGTTGCCAAAACAGGTCTTCAATACCGAAGGCTTGAGACAGCTCGTCCATCACCCGATAGCCATTGCCGTCACTGTAAAAGCATGGGATAGAAGTTTTACTGTAGGCCGCTTCTGGTACCACAAACTGCAGTCCGGTTTTGTTGGTCACATCACTAAGCAACTGCATCAACGTTGGGTGGCGAAGCGTGATATCGAGTGGCTTAAACAACAATGCCGCCAACTCGCGACAAAACAGTTCTGACCACCCTTTTTCTGATGCTTGAACCCGTTCGATATAACCAAGGAATACTCGCGATATGCTGTCACCCCACCCGATGTCTACGGCAATAATGGTGTTTACCTTCGGGGTACCTTCAACGGAAATCGAGCAGCGACCAGGCGTGTTCACATCAAAGAGAATACGATGGTTCTTTGCTTTAACCTTCTGGCTACCAAGATAGGCTCGGCACACAAACTTATGATTTGGCTCCATTACCTCCCCCTATGACAATATTTCGTCTAGTGATTTGAGAAACTTCATGATGCCAGTGAGTTCGACACTCGTATCCGGCGGAACGTCTTCACTTTGCCCCGTTTCAACCGGAGTGGTTACCCCTTGCACCTGCTGTTGAGTTGCTGGCTTATCTTCCTGTCGCTGTTCAACACGCTCAGGAACGGACAAGTGCTCAACCAACTCAAAAGCAACGTTCCATTGTCGGTTGCTCTCTTGTTCATCCGCTCGAATAGTGCCTTGGAACTTTACTTGGCGAATCTTTAGCGCAGCGGCAGTATTGTTGCTGATACGATAAATCTGGCGGGCACTGTTGTCTTGCCCGCCAGCCAAGGTGAACAGGTTGCTTAGGGTTTCACTCTTATTGAATGGGATCACGCCACTTACGGACAACACTTTACCTTTGTTGCCTGTTTCGGCTTGGTCAGTCGCCGAGGACTGGCCGGACATATCTTGTCCGGCGAGCTGTTGGCGTACACTGATGCGTAGGTTCTTAAGTGAGATTTGAGTGCCGTTTAGGGTTAGCATCACTTAAACCTCACACCAATAATCACCTCTCCATATAAACGAAATGGCATCATATATAGAGTTCAGGCGTTTATCTGCAGCATCTCTAAGTTTTATATTGCCAGTTCCATGCTTAACGATGACATCTCGCTCATTACTAACTGTTGTTAACGTTAACCTTACTCCAATGATAGGTGCACCATTAATGTTATGTAGCTCATCCAAAGCCGATTGGCCATAGGTGTCTACCTTATGGAAATTCTGGGACATTGTGATATCCCCACCAATGATGGTTAATGGCGACTGACCAGCGCCATCGGTATTCGTCCCATTAATCATTCCAATATAAGCTTTACCGCCAAAATCTTTATCCGCTTGATAAACAACTGGCGTTTTATCGGTATCAATCGAACCAATCCTGCATTTTCCTGTTGTAAACTCTTGCAAACGACAGGCCGTAAATGCACCACCCAATGAGTCTTCCCAAGAGTTAATTGTGAAATCTGCTAGCCCACCTAATCTGACAACCTCATTATAAAGAGTGGAATCCACTTTCTTAGTAATAAGCATTTTTATGCCGCCGGATGTTTTACTCAGGTTAACTGCTCGTTCTTCAGATATGGTATCTAGGATGGCGGTATCGATTGTGACTCCGTTAACACCGTCATGCCCATGATCTGAGATGCCAGTTCGCGCACCTTTAGCATCCAATAAACCAACTTTCAAACCAGATCCAGACCGTAGCGTCATCACTTTTGAGGTCAAGTTTCTCAGCACAGCCGTTTCTATCGTCATCTGACAATCTGGGCCATCCGTGTTGTAAACAATCCCTTCTTGGCAACCGTCGCCAAAAATAGTTTTAATAGTGAGACCGTTTGGCTTACCCATTGCGTAAACCGCATTGTCAAGAATGTTTTTGTACCCTAGATAATCAATCACACCACCAACTTCACCGGCACAATGAAATAGCTTATCGACATTCTCACCGTAGAAACTACCACCTTTCACTTTGGCAACGTTGTTCAATGACAACGACTGATACTGGCCATGTGTTTCTGGGTTATTCTGTTTGATATTCTCTGCAGAAAGACCATCGTATTCTACGTCTGGGCAATTTAAGAAAACCCATCCGCCAACATAGTTATCAACACCATCAGGGTCGATATTTTTAGCTTTACTGTTAATTGCTGTCACTTTCCCAGTACAGTTAGTAAATTGTGCTATCGATTTAGCAATCAATTTCCCATCCAAATCAATTCCGGTAATACCTGATGGCTGTTTATTATTTTGAGTGTGAAACACGTAGCCATTATGCATTGCATAAATCGTTGCCTTACCGTGATTAATAGCTTCCCAGAATGTATTATCTGCTAGGTCAATAGTAAGTGGTGAACCTATATTTATATCCGGCCATAAAACCGTACAACCGCAGTTTTGCAAAAATAACTGCTCCTCAATAGTCATCACATTACTACTTTCAATAAATTCATCAGCGTAAATTTTTTCACCACGTTTCACACTGAAGTTCTCTTCCACCCACGATTTGCCTGCACTGTGACCCTCTGTTCTCAAATCACTCACCGAGCCATCTGCATGAATCTCAGCTATTTTGCACACGTAGTGTGGGGTATCTTTGCCTATTGATGACTCGATGTAATCGTCTTTCTCTTCAGCTGTGATGACAAAATCAAACACCGTGTGCTGCTCGCCTGTTGGCGTGCCTTCACGATGTGCATCGATGTATATAAATGAAGGTTTGTTAAGCACTTGGATAGTACGATCAAATTCAAGGCTGATACGATTACCCGACACATAACCAGCTCCCGCTTTAATATTGAATGCACTTTCTTGAGTCGTTACCAAGAAGCTATCCTCGATGAACCAGTCTTTGCCGTTCTGGTCGATGATAGCTTGCGCCACATCATCATCCATTTTCTGCATGCGAGGGATAGCATTGTACTGCCATGACGAAGCATCTACCGAGATGTTGGTAATTTCAGCGATGTCTTTATATTCAAGAACTACCGAGCGAACCAAAGTATTTCCTGCAATACCAGGTTCGTCGGCGGATTTTGGCGTTAATGTATGATGGTCAATAGTGACCAAGACACCATATTCAGAGCAATAAGCCCCGGTCCAGTTAAACTCAAATGGTCCAATGTCACTGGTTAGTGTCGTACTATAGATAACAGAATCCGCAGACAACCTCCCACGCTGATCGACACTTTCTTGATAAACAACGTTATCCGCAGGGAGCACATCATCCGGTTGTGGGAAAACTGGTCGGTTTGGTATGTTGGCAAAAATCATCTTATCGATGATCAATGGTTTTTCTTCGGCATTAAGCTGCGCCAACAGCGCTTTACCTGCAGCGGTTAAAATTGACTTATCAGTGGTATTTGCCATTTTATAATTTCCTTAGCCCTTCACTGTGGCTTGGTAATATTCGCAATCGACATGGAGCACTTTCGGTAAACCAGCAACGTTTAATCGGGTCTTGACATGCGACGTTGAAAACTGCGCTTCGATACACTTACTTCTGGCCGCTAGAGGCATTTCGACGTAACTGGTGTATTGATAGCGGCGGCAGGTGCGCCCGTACTGCCTGATGACGGTGTCTAATAACTTGGGCACATTGGTTAAATCACCATCTCTGATTTTTAAGCTGATCACATCCCAATCAACATTTTTCAAACGCTCGTCTTGAACAATGTGCGGATAGCCCAACTTGGCGAACATCTCTTCCCAACCCGCGATAGAACCTGCTTCACGGGCAAATCCATAGGCATGTGCGACACGGATTCGAAACACAGCTTCTGGCTCTTGACCTAATCGTTCTATTTCACGTTGCCAGGCAAGAATATTCACCAAAGCCATTGGGGCGGTTAACGGGTCATGCTGCTGCAATGGCATTTCAAATGCAGCTCTCACATGTTCCCAGTAATTGCACATGGCTCGGGCGAACTTGGCCAGCTCGCCACGCCCCATCCAGTAACGCAGATCAATCTCAGGAATTTTCAACGGTCACCCCCAGAGAACCAATGCGCGGTACCGTCAAGTTATTGATGATGTCTGCGTTATCGAATTCGAGTGATT
Organism: Vibrio sp. GLN_1; assembly: GCF_043106015.1. Taxonomy (NCBI): domain Bacteria; kingdom Pseudomonadati; phylum Pseudomonadota; class Gammaproteobacteria; order Vibrionales; family Vibrionaceae; genus Vibrio; species Vibrio sp. GLN_1. Next base: position 309,334 of record NZ_JBICMD010000035.1, on the reverse strand, counting down.
CAATCTCTGAGAACTCATCGTGAAGCTCTTGCCCTAAGCGAGAGAAGCTGAATCGAAGAACCGGACTGGTCACTGTTGGTGAGTAATCGGTGTTCTCTCGGAAAGCCGCACCGATGAACTGCTCCACTTTTACGCGTAGCGCGTCTCGCTCTTCCATTGTTAATGAACGCAATGGCCAAACTCGGCAGACAATATCGTGGGTCGTTTCTGGCATGGCGAGCACTTGCAGATCATCACCATGGCCGTGCTGACCTTCAACACGGATGTACTCATTCAAATCCGCCAACATTTCGGCGGATGGTTCACCAGTGTCTAAAAGGATGAAAGCGTTGGCGGTACCTGGGCCACGCGGAGCGTTGTGCTCAAAATAGACATTGTCGTCATTGATACCTGCGCGACTGGTGAGCAGTGAACGGTAAGCTGCGTCAATGTGCCATCTTGCTACTGCGCTCCATTGGTTACGAATACGTAGGCGGAGTTCGTCATTGCTCTCTTTGTCTGCCCCAGCTTCATTCAACCATTCGGCAGGGTTGGTCACTGCGCCAATGCCCGGGATCGCAGTAGGCAAAATGTGGTAATACCCTTCACCTAGGTTGTAAGCCGCCCCCTCGTTCTCCGCCTCGACTTCTGCCATTACCATGGTTTCGTTCTCTGGCATCGTGGTATCAGCAAGCACCTTCACTCGGTAAATCGTACCGTTAATCGGTTCGGTTTGAACCCATGTATCTTTGGGGATCACCAACGCAGGGCCTTTAGACGCAGAACGTTGAAAGGCAATCATGCCTTTGGCTTTGGTTGCGCCTTTGCGGGTGATTTTGCATTGCCACGCCAACAGGTCGAGCCATTGGTCAACGGCAGTTGCAACAAACATGTTCGGTAAGACATAACCAACCAATAAGGTATTGATGAGCCACATCGTGACTTTCACTACCGTGGCTTCAATGAGTCGCCAAAATGGAGAGAACGGCGAGTCGTTTGAGATGATGGAACCTTCTTTGTCCATCTCCTCTTTGAGTACTTTCTTCCACCCTGCTTCATCGGTTGGGATACCCGATTGCTTTACCAGTTCGGAATAGTCTGGTTTTGGAATATCAGTCATTAACGTTCTCCGTTATTCACTATCTCTAATTGCAACTCGCCAAAGTCCATAGTGTCGGCAAACACGTAAATCGTGCCCTCAGTCGGTTCATCCAAACGCACGGTACCCGGTACCAATCGAACGTCTTCTTCAACAAGCAGTTCCAGCTTGGTGCGGATATCGGCTTTCTTGGATGGGCTTCGCTCAGCGATTAAATCCACCGCTAAGTTGCTCTCGATGATGGCGTGTTTGATGTCTTGGGCGATCACCGCTCGGTCTTGAATCAAGATTGGGTTGCGGCCTGCATCGAGCACCACATCCCCGTTCTCAATCAAAATGTCTTGGTATTTGTAATCCGCCATTAGCCTGCCGCCATTTCTATTTCACTCGCCATGTCTTGCGGGCTGTTCATGTAGGTTGGATAAATCGCCACACCACCGTAGTTGGTTGAGCTGGTTTGGTAGCTGGCGATGTTCTTAGCTGCGCCACCTGGTTGAATTTGAGCACGAGGCGTAGCGCTTTGAACGGACTTCGATTTCACTTGAGTAGCTTCATCATCACCGCCGAAGCCCGGTATCCAATCAATGAGCCCTTTCACTGAGTCCCAAATTCCCGCTAGGCTCTGGTTAATCCAATTGAACACTCCGGAAAAAACTTCCTTAATTGAGGTGGCCATATCACCGATAAAGGCAAATCCGCTAGTGTCGGTAAAGCCGCTCATGACCCATTGCCAACCTGCCTTGATAAACTCAAACATGGCTCTGAATGGAAGTGTGATTAAAGTGATTGCCCCTTCTAGTACTTGGAACCATGTTGTGTCACCAAACGAGGCTTTCAAATCATCCCAGTAGAAAATCAGCGCACCAACTGCGGCAATTGCGGCAACGACAGCACCAACAATGAATCCAATTGGGTTCGCCATCATTGCGATGTTTACCGCTAGCATTGCAACGCGAAGCGCTGCCATTCCTTTGGTTAGTAAAAAGTTCACCCCTGTAAACATCTTCATGGTAAGCATATAAGTCGCCATGGCTTGTTTACCGACACCCATCATTAAGGTAAAAGCACCACCTGCTGCTGCTGCACCTAAAATCGCCATGGCAGCAAAACCAATGTACTTTGTCAGGTTTGGGAACATCTCTGTCCATTCGATGATTTCTATCGCACCATCGGCCAAGCTCGAAATCACTGGCAAGAGAGCAGGCAACAACGCCGCACCAAAAGCAGTGCGAACCGCAAACACGCCTTGTTCGAGTCGTTCCCATTGGTCGGTCATCGCTCCAGCCATGTTAATTGCCGTATTTAAGTTACTGGCATCATTTAGGTCTTTGACGCTGGATTGCAGCTCACCCGTTTTACCTATCAAGTCGGTGATAAGCAGTACGGCTTCATCCGAGCCGAAAGCTTGCTTAATTTGATCAATTTCCAGTGAATCTAAATCACCGAATTGGTTGCGCAGTTTCGACATAATGTCGAACATTGGCAGCATCTTCCCGTTGCTGTCGGTAAACGCCATGCCTAGCTTGTCTTGCGCTTTTACCACACCGCTCATAAAGGCTTTATAACGAGTTCCCGCTTCACTACCAGTCATAGAACCTTGCAGCAGGCCAAGCACTGCCATTTGCTCCTGAATGGCTACGCCGTGAGTTTTACCTAATGCGCCAACACCTTTAAACGCATCCGACATTCCTTGACCCGTGGTTTTGAACATCTCGACAGATTTTGCGGTCATACCTGCAACTTGTTCAGCCCAGTTGTCTTTACCAATCCGATCGGCTTGGTCTTTAAAAACCGAGTACATGGTACCCATGTAGTTGGTAATGGTGGCCGTATCTGCTTTAGTCGCAGCGGCTAAAATAGCCGAGCTTCTTGTGACACCCGCCAGTTCATCGCCTGTCATATCCCCCATAGCAGATTTGATATCATACGAAGCCGCCACAAATTCAGTGGCCGACTTACCGTATTCAACCGAAAACTTCATTGCGGTTTGGGTAAGGGTTTTTAGTTGGTCATCGGCAACACCAAGTGATTTCACTTCACCTAATGCCCTGTCCATCTCAATTGCTGGCATCAAGGCTTGTTGCAATGCAAAGCCAGCACCCACCATGCCTGCCGCGCCAGCCATCATGGTATGAGTACCCTGACGGTAGGTATTGGTGACATCATTCAAATTGCGTTGAATATTGCCCAGAGGTTTAGAAATCTGGTCAATCAATCCAACTTGAAATCTGAGTGCTTCTGGTAACATCGTGTTCCTTATCAGCTAAACGCCCTGGCAACCCCATTGGCGGTGGCAGCTTGCATGTTTTCCCAATACTGACGCTCTAACCAAATTGCCCTTGCAAGGTTCTCTTCGCTGTCTGTCTCACCCGGCAACCACTTACGGCGCCAGGTAAGCATTTGTTCGAGCTCGTTGGAGTCCATAGCCCGAACAAGGGCATCTATTTTTTTACTTTGATTTGCAGCTTCGGTGTGTATTCCTTGAGAACTTCACCCACAACCTGAATCGCTGCACCTGGGTTCTCGTTCGTCAGCTCACGGAATACTTCTTTGCTTTCTTCTGTAACGGTGTTCATCAGAAAGTTATGCGCAGAGTTCACGATTTCCCCCTGTGCCAAGGCGTTCATGTAGTCGTTGTAATCCGCTTCTGTTGGGACGAACGTGATATCTGCATCACCGACCGTTAGTACTATTTGCTTGCTCATGCTACATCTCTCTCTTTATCTAGCTTGGTTTCCAAACGGTCGAACCGTCCGTTAATTGAATCTTTCAAATCATCTACGGCTTCCCGTAGTTCGTGCTTGGTGGCGTACTTCTCAGCGACATCACCACGCAGTCGCTCAGTGGCTAGCTCATTGGCATGGATACGACGATCATGATCTCGGGCGGTGTTCTGCCCTTTATCCGTTCTGCCGAAAACCACATTGATGATGGCGATAAGCAGCGCTATCGTTGCCACAATCGCCGATATCCATGATGAATCCATCGCTATTCCTTCTGTGGCACTTCTTTTAAGCGTTTGCCTTGTAATGCATTGATGATGTCGTCAACCGTCTCTTGCAGAACGTCGTTTGTGCTAAGACCTTTCAAGGTTTCCAAGCCCCATACCACAAGACGTGTGGCGAAGCGTTCAAGGATGATTGACCAACTGATTTGAAAGAACAGCCCTTTCAGTACTTCCAACAATGTCTTGCCAACGATTCCAGTTATGAAACTCATGCTGCTTCTCCAATTAGCGATTGATATGCTTGCAGGTAATCTCCTGCGGTTGCTTTACCTGCGCTCGTGTTCCAGTACTGCTTCGCGTACCGAGCCAAACCTTCTAGGTCATCAGCATCTGGCAAGGCTTCTGGGAACCGAATTAAATTGAGCCGTGCGGTAGCCACTGCGAACTCTGGCGAGATCACCATGTAACGCGGGTCTAAGTGCTCAACGGGGCCAAACATCGACAATGCATCCAACAAGTGAGGGCGACTCTTACCTAACCACTCAACAAGCCAATTGAAGGTGGCGGGTTCCATTTGGGTAAAGCCCAATGCAGGCCCACGTACTTGTTTTGAGTAAGTAAACTTTCCGGACTCATGAGCAATAATCATCAGGATCAGATTAATGGCCGCTTGAGTGTTCATCGTGCCTTTACCACCGGATGCCATATCTAAGTGGTCAAGGACTGGCTTCATGATTTTCTCAACAAAGAGCTTTGCTAAATTCATCGGGTCATTCGCTCCAATTCGCTTTGACACTGGGTGCAGTAGATGCAACCTGGTACTTTTTGGCGGCGTTTTTCTGGGATTGGGTCGCCACATTCGCCGCATTCATGTGCGCTTTCCCGTTTTTCAATTTGCTTAGCCCTTGCCAGTTGGTTGGCAAGCGCCACTTCTGTGAATTGGGTTTCAATACCGCAGGCATGGTCGATAACATCTGCCATCATGCCTCCTTGTTATTGAACCAAGTCTTCGGTTTCATCCGGACGTAGGTACGGCACACCGTTGATGCTGACAAAGTCTGGGCTTGTCACCTCGAATGGCAGCTTGTGAACTAATGCACTACCGCCATTCGAATCGGCATCAAGTAGGTCAGAGATTTTGATACGACATCCGAAGGCTTCAATTTTGAGCTCATCTTTATCAATCTTGCCGTAGAACAGCGCATCAAAATCAGGCATTCCTCGCCAAGAGCCGGCTTGTTTCGCTGCTTTGCTTAGTAGGTTAAATTGCTGCGTGGTCAGCTCCATCTCACCGCTAGCCTCAACATCTCCGTCGACATAACCATCTGGCACACCAGAGGTTTTATTGACGGCGGAATTATCGGTGATGGATAACGAGACTTTTTGTGCTTTGAGCTTGTAGTCACCCAAAGAGAAATGCATGTTCTTGCCAGAAATTCTCATGGATTACGCCTCCAAATCTGCAGGGTTAGTAAGATCAAGCGCGATGTTGACCACGATGTGTTTCGGGCAGTTATGAGGACGAACCATCAAACCTATCGACACTTTGGTTTTGGTTACCCACTGAATGGTGACGTCACCATCTTCTGGCGGCATGATTTCACCAGGGAAGGTAATGCCGCCAACTTCTGTCGTTTTCGACATATCACGCATATCTTTGCGAAAGTAAGTGCGGTTCAGCTCAATGCTTGCAGGCGTTGAGTTAAGAATGCGGTCGGCAATACGTCGAATCGCTTTGATACGCACACGGCGGTTAAGCTTGTGCACCGGGCGAACGTATTCGAGGTACTGATAATCACCGCCTTTGGCTTCCAATGTGGTTGCGTCCGACCAGTACACCCCTTCTAAATCGGCGTACCATTGCGGCAGTGAGTAACGTGCGTCGGCTAGCGTTGCGATGGTGCTCATCTCTAATGCTTTGCCTGCGCTGTCCGTTGGCATGTCACCCAAGCTCAATACTGAGCCTGTTGCGACACGCATTGGGCTGTCTGCTACCGTGACGTTTCGATCACATAAACGACCAGCGAGTACACCTACGTTATTGCCGTTAAGCTGAGGAACGGGCGTCACGAGGTTTGCAGAAACATCTTTCACCAGGTCAAGCATGGCGGTTTCGTACTCTGCCCACGTTTGGCCTGTATCAGGGGTTGAATCAATGCCCGCACAAGCGGCGAGGAAGAACACCCAACGACCAAGTTTGCTAGTCAGCTCGGTTGCTTTCGACTGCATATCATCAAACTGAGTTTTGACCGTGACTGGGTCACAAATAGCAATGCCTTCGAATGAGTCAGTCCGGTTCGCCAGATCAACAGCGTCTTGCCAGGTATCGTCTGCATCTAAGCCAACAATCGCACCCGTCCAGTTTTGTTTGCCGTTAAGCTGGGCGGCTTTCACGTTCAGACCAAGCGCATCATTGGCAACAACTTCGTCAAGGTTGGTCATGTTATTAATACGGGTCACTTTGCCTTGCAGTTCGGCCTTGTCAGTACGCCCGATGAAAAGCACGTGACGTTCTATCTCAGGGATACCGCCTTGTGCCAAATTGAGATTGTTAACCTCTACCTTTCCGGTTGCCATTGGTTATTTCCTCTGTTTTGCCTGCTCAAATATCTTGATGAGCTGGCGGTTCACTTCACGTTCTTTACTACCGAGAATCTGACGCTCTGCTAATGGAATATCCCAACTGGTGATATTTGGCTGATTAGAGAGTTCTCGAATGAGCTGTCCTGCTTGTCCGTGGGTGATGGTTACCATCAACTCACGTAAGCTGGCTTTCTTTCGTCCTTTGCCGCTTTTTCTCGGTACCGTGTAACCCAGTTCTCTTAGCTTTCTCGCTTGCCCCTTGGTACAAGGTGCTGAGTAATCCGGTTTGCCCCATCGCTTTTGCATTTGGCGCTTGGTCATTTTTTGCTTTTGACCAAGGTGGTGCCTTGCTGCGATTTTTGCGGTTAACTTGTTACTCCAAGTCAAATCAAGCTGGTTGGCGTTTCTCACATAAGGCGTTAAGCCCTTTGCCATCCGCTTTAAAACCTTGCCTTTCTTCTTTCCTTTCTTTGGTTGCAGAGCGCGTCCGTTAACGTCTTTTTGGGAACGAATGCGCTTTCTGGTATTGGTCGTTTCCCAACGGCCAAGGGTTTTCAGTATCCAGACTCGCTTTTTAGGTGGCAGAGCCAGCATGGCCAGCTTTTCCTGCATGTTGAGCACATCGCGCTCATTGACCTTAATTTGCGGCTTCATTCACCAACTCCGCTTCTTCTGCGGTGTAGATTTCAACGGCCTGCACTCGGTAGGTTTCCCCTCGCCAAGTGATCATTCCCGCAGTGTCAGGGATCAGCTCAATCGGCTCCATCATTTCCAACTCAATGGCAACGTCGGCTACCTCACTGCTGATCACATCAACCGAAAGTTCTGGGTCGCCTAACTCATCTTCATTGCGCGTGGTGTCGTAATCGCTCAGCCAACAGGCAACCAGAGCAAGTAAGCAGCGAGGGTCCAGAAGTCGGTGTGGAAACTCTTCAATACTGATCACTGCGTTGTACTTCCAGTGACAGGCGATATAACCGCCGTTCCCTCGGTCTTCACCGTTTGGCACAATGGAGCCATTTTCCTGCCAGGCATCAATTTTGTTATCGAGCACATTGGAATTCAGGTGACTAACAATGTAATCCGTCAGGTGTTCCAGCTTGGTTTTGTTGTAAGTGGTTTCGCTCATATCGAGTCAATCCCATTTGCACTGCGGCCAAGGAGCGCACGCACATCTTTGTTACTCTGGGCGAGAAAACGTGCCTCTTGTTCCGGTTCATCCGTTGCCACGCTTTCACCTTCTTTGCGGCGGTCTTGAGTCGCAAACTCTTTCATCAGTTCGGCGTGAGCCCGACCATAAACCGCACGCTTGTAGAGCATGATTTTCGGGCTGCTCAGCACTGGCTTTTCACCACCGACAATCAAGCTTTCTAATCGTTCTTGAATATTCAGCGCGGCGATGGCCACCGCGTAGTTCAAAGAGTCGTTATCAAACGTATGGGGAACACGGCGTAAACTGCGAAATTCAGCCGTGGATAAATCCGGCCATCCTTCACCGGGTATGGCGATATTGACTGCACTGTTAACATTTCCGCCAAAGCTCATAACGGTTCCTTGCTTATTTAAATTAGGGCGCCTCTAGCCACTGGGTCGACGGTATCGAGTTAGCCGATTGGCTTCTCTTACCTCACCAGTCGAGGCGCGGTGGCGTAGGAGTCTTTACAGGTTCTTGCCTTCGTTAATGGCGCGAATTCGGGCTTCAATCTTCTTGATTTGGGTACCCACCCCCACTTTGCTGTTCTTATCGTGCGCGTGTTGAAGCAGAGCCAATGCTTTTTCCAACGTTTCTACGTTGCCAACCGCTGTGGCTTGCGGTTGGCCTTCTTCATTTCGGATCAGGTATAAACCCGCGAACTTGTACCACTTAGCGTGAACCTTCTCGTGCAAGCGCCACTCTTTCTCGACCTTATCGAACACCTGGGAGAAATAAGGCTCAATGGAATGACCACGTTCAGATTCTTTCTCCGCCCATGCCAACACTTCGTCAGCACAGAACGTCGGCCAGTCACGGCGGAAGTTTTCTGGCGTAGGCAAATCTAGCGCAATGGCTTTCATGCACCACTCAATCGCGGCATCCAGCTCTTTAATGTCGAATAGCCAAACCACCATGTTGGTAAAAATTGGGTTTTCGAACGCTTCGCCACTTTCTAAATAAGCCTGAACATACGGCTTGTATTTCGGTACCAGCACTTCACGCTTGTGCTTAATTCGATCAGCGATGGCGTTAAATGAGCGCAAATACTTGCGGTCTTCTTCAAACTCAATCAGCTTGATGTGCAGGCTGTCGGTATCTGCTCCGGAAATGACTTCCGGTACAGACTGGTTAGCTTGCTGTTCAATGAGCTTTCGACGCTGTTTTGCTAATGGGCTAACCATGCATTACTCCTTAAGCAGCAGGCTCAACAACGGTCACCGCTTCAATCGCAGCGAACTTGTTCAGGTTACCGATGGCGTAACCTTCCATACGGATATGGTTTTGTTTGAAGCGAAGCGTGTCTTCATCATTCTTTTGCTTACGCCACTGCGTACCTTCCTGCGTGAGTACTTGCAGGTTTTTGGTGTTGGTTACCCAAACCTGATCGACTGGGAAGAACGGCGCTTGATAGGCTTTCTTACCTGCAATAGTTTTTGCCAGTTGTTGAGCAGCTTTGTGCTCGGTAGGCGTGTTTGCCGCTTCCAGTAAACGGTGCTGCTCTGCTGCGACCAAGTTTGAACCGACGAGAACCACAAGATCAGGGTCTTGGCGGTGCTCTGGCGCAATCGTGGTATTGATCAGGTCTTGAACCAACGAATCTAGGTTTTTGTAAGAATCCGCGGTTGCACCTGATGAGTCGAGTTGGGCAGAAGCAAGGACTTGGCTCGCTTTCTTCTCTTTCGCGATAGTCAGCCAACCTTTGTTGACATCCTGACCAAGTGGATTAGCCACTGGGTCTGTTACCGTTGCAGCCGATGTTCCATTGAAACCAACACGTAGAATATCGAGAGCAAAACGGCGCGAGATGGCATTTTGCATCATCTTCAACCATTCATTTTTAGAACCTGAGTTCGCCCATTGAGTCATGGTTTCCCAAAGAATGTGCGCACCAGAATCAGTTTTAACCAACTCGTAGGTGTTACCACTTTGGCCTACTTCTACGCTAAAGCGCTCATTGTTACCGCGGCCTGTTGATAGACCATCGTTACCAACATCAACAACCTGACCTTTGATTTGCTGTACAGGCAGCATCGCGATCATGCCCAAGAAGGCATCTGACTGCATAATTGCCTGACGCAGCTTAGTTTCCATTGGCGGCGTAAGGTTAAACATCGTTTGACCTGCTGACGCGCCTGCACTTGTCAACATAGTTGCAGAAAACTCTTGCAGGTATTGAGTTGAAATTGCGTTCAGCATTAAAACATCTCCTTAGCTGAGAATTTATCGTCAGCGCCAGAACCATTTGGTTCTTGACCCGGAACTTCTTTTGAAAGTTCAGCGAATTGGTTTTCGAGACCGTTCACTTTCTCGATTAACGGTTTTAGTTTTTCGTCCAGAGTGGCAGAGAACAGATCAACGCTTGTTCCCTTCTCTTCTGGCTCTGGCGTTTCTGTTTCGTCTTGCAAGTTGAACTCTTCTTTCAGTTCTTGCTTGAACTCGCCTTTGAATGCAGAAAACTGCTCTTTCAGTGCTGCTTTAAGTTGCTCTTCGGTCACGTCGGTGTCCTCTACTTTTGATGGAGTTTCTGGCACTTCATCGCCAGAAGAGAAAAATTCATTGAATGCCGCAAAAAATCGGTCTTTGCGTGTAAAGCAATCGGAGAAGTCCACCTCTTCTAAATGGCTTGCTTTCATCTCGGTGGTTTCGCCAGATTGACGAGAAAATTGAAGGAGCGAAGTACCCGTGGAGGCTGGGGAGTCAGTCGCAGCTAGGCCCATTAAATAGCAACGTCCTTCGCCCTTGTAATCAGGATTTGGTTCGATGGATGTGAATAGCTTTTGCTTTTTTCGGTTGGCTTCGAGCATGAAGTCGTTCGGCTCTAACTTCGCGAACAGACGCATTTTGCCGCTTTCTTCCTCCGCTTTGAGCTCAAGAACTTTGCCCCAGTTATCACCGTAACCATAAAATCGACGGTGCTCTGGCCAGATTAGCGCGGTGTACTCTTTTGGGTCATAGTTTGCCGCCATTTGCTCAATCCAATCACGGGTAATTTTGCGCCCGTCTACGGTTGGCCCCTCAGTAGCAATGATTTTCCAGTCACTAATCTTTGGCATTTTGGTACTCAAACTTGTCATTCACATATCGGTGTGAGCAAACAATACGCCTTTGAATAACGGCTTTCAGCCACTTCAATTCCTACCAATTCGGATTTTTCCAAAACTAGAATTTTCAGGAATTTATCTAGGTCATCTGCAAGTTTTCGGCGCGTATGATGCAGCTATGGCATATTCAGATGAAATAAGAGAAGCCGCGAAAAAGCTTTATTTACGCGGTGTTCCTCCGAAAGAAATTGCAGCGCAACTGAACCTTAATAGTGAGCGCATCATTTATACCTGGGCGGAGAAATTCGGCTGGTCTTTGTTGCTTAATGAACTTTCTGTTGAGGAAATGATTAATCGCCGTTTGGCGGTGCTGATAGATAAGGATGAGAAAACCGATCAGCAACTCAAGGAAATGGACAAGCTAATCGATCACCACGTTAAGCTGTTAAAAGCTCACGCTGATGCAAAAGCCAAAGCAGAGCGACACCTTTCGCTAGGAAGCTCACCAAAAAGTGATGGTGACTCACCTAAGAACAGCAGTAACGGCAACCGTAAAAGGAGCCGTAAGAAGAACAGCATTGAGCACCTAACAGAAGATGACTTTAAAGGCTGGCACGAATCCCTGTTCGAATACCAGCACACGATGCGTAACAATATCAAACAGCGTATTCGTAATATTCTCAAGTCTCGCCAAATTGGTGCTACTTACTATTTCAGTGGTGAAGCCTTAGAAGATGCGATTCTGACTGGTGATAACCAAATCTTTCTTTCTGCATCACGCGCACAAGCTGAAGTTTTCCGCAGCTACATCATTGCGATTGCTAAAGAATTTTTAGACATCGAGTTAACCGGCAACCCTATCATTCTCTCCAATGGTGCCGAGCTGCGCTTTTTGTCTACGAACAGCAAAACCGCGCAGAGTTATCACGGCCACGTTTATGTCGATGAATACTTCTGGATACCTAAGTTCGACGAGCTGAACAAACTGGCTTCGGCAATGGCAACACATAAGAAGTGGCGCAAAACCTACTTTTCTACGCCGTCTTCTAAAATGCATCAGGCTTACCCGTTCTGGACTGGTGACCAGTGGCGCAAAGGCAAAGACTCACGCGCCCATATCGAATTCCCGACTTTTGATGAATTCCGAGACGATGGCCGACTTTGCCCAGACAAACAGTGGCGTTATGTTGTCACCATTGAAGATGCCGCGAATGGTGGTTGTGACCTATTCGACATTGACGAACTACGCGAAGAATACAGCGATGATGACTTCAAAAACCTATTCATGTGCGTATTTGTCGATGGTTCATTGTCTGTCTTTAAATTCTCTGACCTTGAAAAAGGCATGGTGGATGCCGCTCACTGGCAAGACTTCAAACCAAATAGCAAACGCCCTTTTGCCACTCGGGAAGTTTGGTTGGGTTATGACCCAAGCCGCACCCGAGACAATGCCTGTTTAGTGGTTGTCGCTCCGCCTGTCGTCGCGGGTGAACGTTTCCGTGTATTAGAAAAACACTACTGGAAAGGCCTGAACTTCCAATATCACGTAGCGGAAATAGACAAAGTCTTTCAGCGCTACAAAGTGACTTACATCGGCGTCGACACCACTGGTATTGGCGGCGGTGTTTGGGACTTAATTTCAAAGAAATACCCACGTGAAGCTCACGCCATCCATTACAGCAACGAAAACAAAAACCGCCTGGTAATGAAGATGATTGATGTAGTAGAAGCCGGACGCCTGCAGTTCGATGCCGAACACAAAGACATTGCAATGGCGTTTATGGCGATTAAGCGCGTACCAACCGCCAGCGGTAACGCCATGACCTTTAAAGCCGAACGCAGTGAAACGACCGGACACGCCGATGCATTCTGGGCGATTTCTCACGCCGTCGCTAACGAACCGTTAGATCACTCAACACCAACTAAATCAACCTGGGCCACTGCAGCATGACCGAGCAAATAAACACTTTAGTCAAACAAGAAGAACACGCGACAGAGTCGGTCTATCACATCGACTCCTCACCAGAGTCCATCGACTCAAACAGTTGGATGACCACCTATTCAGATTTGTTTTACAACGATGCCGATAACTATTGGGAGCCACCGATTTCACGCAGTGGCTTAGCAGATATTGCTCGTGCCAACGCCTATCATGGCTCATTGTTGATTGCTCGGGCAAACTACGTAGCCGGACGCTTCCTAAATGGAGGCGCGACCCGCCGCAGACACATCCAAGCCTTTTGCCGTGATTACTTCACCTTTGGCGATGCTGCATTTCTTAAAATCCGCGATGGTTTCAAACGTGTGGTTCGTTTGCATCCATTACCTGGCATGTACCTTCGCAGACGCAAAAACGGTAATTTCGTCATTCTGGAGCGCGACAACCAGCAACGCGAATATAAAAAGGAAGATGTTATTTTCTTGCCCCAATATGACCCACAGCAGCAAATCTACGGTTTAGCGGATTACCTTGGCAGCATTCAGAGCAGCTTGCTGAATAAAGACGCGACTTTGTTCCGCCGTCGCTACTATAAGAACGGCGCACACATGGGCTTTATCTTCTACGCCACCGACCCAAACCTTAGTGAAGAAGATGAAGAAATGTTGAAGCAGAAGATCGCCAGTTCTAAAGGCGTGGGTAACTTCCGAAGTATGTTTGTGAATATTCCGAACGGTAAAGAGAAAGGGATTCAGCTGATTCCGGTTGGTGATATCGCCACCAAAGATGAGTTTGAGCGCATTAAAAATATTACCGCGCAGGACATTCTTGTCGGTCACCGTTTCCCTGTTGGTAAGGCTGGCATTATTCCGCAGGGCACGACCAGTTTAGGCGACCCAACGAAGATAGGCAGTGAATACGCCAAGGATGAGATCATTCCGGTATGTGAGCTGATTATGGATGAAGTGAACTCAGACCCAGAGGTACCTAAACACTTGCGGCTTAATTTCAACTTAATACATGGAGATACTGCCTAACCACCGCTCCTAAACTGTATAAAAACACAGCTTTTTGACGTATGATTATTAAGTCAGTCAATAAGCTAGGTGTTTTATATGAGAGTGTTGTGCCCGGAGTGTGGAAGCAAAAGCCGTATCCAAAAATCCAACCGCTTAACCAACAGTCATTCAGATTTGTATTGTAGCTGCAGTGACCCCGAATGTGGACACACCTTTGTGATGAATTTGTCTTATAGCCATACGTTGAGCCCATCGGCAAAAACGACAAGCCAACTGGCATTCAACTTGTGTAAGGCGTTGCCGCCAGAGGCACGGCAACAGCTCAAACACCAACTATCTATGTTGTAAATTACTTCGACATAAAAGCAGTACTCTCCGTTTCGCAAGCCATCTCGATAATACTCAAGATGGCTTTTTGTTTTTCAGAGTCCAACTGCCCTTTCGCATCCGCCAGTATTAAGCTTGCTATGTACGCACCTGCCGCTCGAGTTCGCTCTGTCGCCTCACTATTTGCTACACCATCAATGACGATCTCTAAAGCAGACAACATGATATCGTTTTGATTTTTATCCGACATATCAACACCCTTACTAATCACCAGCAAAATATACTGTATATTCATACAGGTTTCTACAGTGATTTTTAGACTTGATTCACTCATTAGGGAATTTTTGATACGTCGAATCAATGGAAATCAAACACAATTAAAATTCATACGATTAATTGCTATCCGTCAGCATCGTTCGTGTTAGAACTCTTCTTCCATTTCAACATCTTTTAATTTTTTAAATTCTATCAGCTCTGGACTTAACAACAGTTTACCTATCGGCGAATCAGATCCATACTCAGATAAAATATACTCATACTCGCCGCATTCTATAAGGTTAGATGCGCCCAGTGCTGCTATTCTGCGAATATCCGAAAAGATCTGGCTCAATGAGGTATTTGTATTAAAAGCTTGCTGCTTATATAAGCATACAAAATCACACTTATAAGACCCCATTTGGATACGGTTATAAGCTAAAAGCCCCATCATACTTAGATGCTCGAGCATCGCATAACGTTCAACTAAAAGAGTGTACTCCAAATAATCTTTACTGGTAGTACGTCCAAAGGCACAGTTATTCGCTAAACCCAAAATCAGATTACTTGGTATCATAGCTCTGACTAAGCTTGAGTATGCTTTCTCGTCATCAGTAGGTTTTGAAACTAAATATTCCGGAGAGAAGTCTTTTTCCTGATTGTCTGGATGGTTACGAGCAATAAATTTCAACAATTGATATAACACTCGATAGTACTTACACAAGCTATGGTTTCCTAATATATTTCTTCTAGCATCCATAGCGCTCTTACAGTGTTCGAAATCCAAAACGTCCTGAGCCTTATCGTTTTCAGCAATCTCAGATAGTATTTTGTTGTGCTCTGATAGAAGTGTTGCAAAGGTATTATCAAACTGCTGTTGGCGAGCCGCTTTTACCTGTTTTTCTAACGCCTCTGCTTGCTTTGAGTTCGCTTCCGTAGTTTTAGATAGCTCTTCCCTCGTCATCGACAACTCTTTCGACTGCAACCTAATTGTGTGAAGCAAAGCCATTAATGAACAGAAAGCCAAAAATGGATTTAACAAACCACCAAAATAATCTCCTTTGGTGCCCAAAATTCCTGCTTTTTCGGCTAGAGACAAACTGTCATTTGCATTGGGATAAAGTGTATTGTTGTATTCAACGTACAAATAAAACGTAAAGAATAAAATCGACACAATCAAAATTGCGAAAACAATACTTCTGAGTAAATTTCCGTATTCTGATGAGTCAGCATCAGTATTTTCTCTGTTCATATACTTTAGTCATAGTAAAAATGGAGTAGTACCTTGGATTATTCACACTTTAATTTCAAGGTGTTAAAGCTTATTTTCACAACTCAGATCTGCTTGAGATTGCTTTAGTTATACTATTTTTCCACTCTGTAGGAAGTAGATGTGCCACAGTAGTTAAATTAATTGTGGAGTTATTCTCCCTTCTAGATAATCTGCGGCAACACCATTCCAATAGCTACGCTCACTTTCGTCGATTTCAAAGTGGGGAACGGGCTCATTCAGCAATGACTGCCAGTATGACTGATTGTCTTTAAATCGATGATATTCCGTTTGATAATAGTAGGTTGCACTCTGTTTGATGTCACTCAAATCCACATCTCTACAATTCAATGACCATCCTCTAGCGCCTGCAGCCCAAAGCATAAAATTATCGACCTTGTCCTTGGCCTGTTCGCCTTCAAAAGTGATGCAGAATCGATTACTCGTATTAACATGCACTCCCCTGCTATGTAAGTTCTGGCTCAGCTTTTCGGCCCGCTTCTCCAATCGAATGATTCGCTGATAAAGCTTGTTCTGGTATTCCTCAGGTTTATGCTGCTTTTTGGCGATCGCTTTGGCCTTGATGGTTTGCTCTTTGGCATTTCGTAGTTTGCGGATTTGCCGCTTAATTGGCTTCTTCCACTGTTCAAGCTTGTAGCCCAGTTCCTTAATAATCGCAGTCATATTGCCAGCTTCAAACGAAGCAAGCGTTTCCCAGGCAGGTGCTCTTGAACACTTCGCGATGTTGTACCGATTTCCCTTAATAAGCCCTTGGTCAGCGTTTTCACCTTTCGCTGCATAGCCGACCGCTTTGATAATGTAAGAACCGGCAGCTTTTGGTTTTTTGATTCGCTCTAATTTCGCAAACCCGTGTCCCCAAATCTTTTCAAGTCGTTTCGCCCAGGGACTAAACAGATGCTCTGGTACTGTCCATCTCAGCAAAATATGAACATGTGGATTTGGCTCACCGTCTTCATTAGCCGGACACTCAGCAACCCAAATATAATGGAAGTCTGCAGGTTGATTCGTTGGGCCAACATCGCTTGGTTGAACGTACTTAGCTACTTTCTCGTGAGTTAAATCGCAGTACTTTTGTCCGCTGTCTGTATCGGTTTGAATTGTGTGGTCTGCCACCCAGCCGCGTTGGTACATCTTCTTCGCACCATCGAGAAAACGAGAAACCTCTTTGCCTATCGTCGTTTCCAAAGTCTTCTCCATCGAGAATTCTTGCTTTGGTTTTTGTTTGAGGTCGCAATACGGACCAGCAATGACACCGTTCTGGTTCATAACCTTCACTCGCTTGCTATCTCTGGTCGGAAACAACCAGTATTCACCGCCAATATCAGTGATTGGCTGGTCTACTTTCTTTTCATCGCGCTTTGGATGTACCGTCACCATGTTACGCTTATAGATTATCGGGTGATGTGAACCCATGCTGACACAGTCACTTCCATCCAACATTCCGCCGAATATGGCCAGCCGCTGTGCATTGGTGAAGGTAAGCGTCAGGAACGTTGAGAACCCACCGTGACAAGCTGCAGTGTAAGCGCCTGCCTCAAAAATTTTAGACACAGAGCGAGAGGTGAGTTTTTCCGAGAACCTTTCACCGCAGTTTTCTGCAGGTGCAGCACTGGACGGTGTTTCAGTTACCGCCTGAAACTTGTAAGTCTCGTTCCAAGACCGGTGCATTAACTGCATCGAAATCGGAATCTTATTCGGCTCACCTTTTGCTCGCTTACCATTCTGATTAAGAATGCTAGGTTTTGAGCGCTCGTTAGCCTCATACAACGCGTCGTGGCTGAAGTTAGCGTCGGTATTGCTTACGATATGTTTAGGACGCAGAGACTTGCTCAGGCTCATCAACTGCCTAATTTGCTTGTCCTTTCTGTGACGAAATTTCTCTGTCGGACTTTTGCGCCCTTTGACTAGCCTATACTCTTCGGCGATTCTCGCCGCCGCTTCGCGGTCGTGTCCCGAGAGGTAATTTACAGATTTATAGAAGTCAGTTCGCTCTTGAAGATCTCGCTCACGCTTAGACTTTCGATTGGGAACGCGGTCATATATCGCTATTTTTTTGACTATTCCACTATTTAGAAGTGCTTGTTCTTGGTCTGAGTAAATTTTGGAACCTAAAAAACCAGCATTATAGCTGGCGTCATTATTTTTGATTCGGTCTAGGGGCATCACTGCCCCGCCGATATATAGAAGATCAGACTGATTCATAATCTATCCGTAGTTTATCTTTACCTGCAGACAAAACGGTAAGCTTTTGGTGCCTCATACCGACTCCAGTTCCTGAGTCGTCACTAGCATGAAACCACCTTTCATGTTGCCTTTGCTCAATACACCTTTACTTAGATGAGTACAATTAAGGGAAACACACGCTTGTTCGATGGCTTGGTCTAGTGATTCGAAATCACCAACTATTACATTGGCAACTTCTTGAGTTTCTTCATGGCGGATAACACCACCAGCTGGACAAAGCATTATTGCGGCATATTGCATAAGACAGGCTCCAGTTCTTTCTCATCACGACGAACGGCAACGCGTTCAATCAGGTAATCTTCAATGTTCAGTAGTTCTTCAAGCGCACGCTCTTTATCAATCAACACAACGTTGTGAGCGTGATTCGTTGTGTTTTCGTCGAACACAATCACGTTGAGAAGGCTCATTTTTGATGAGTACTCGATACGAATACTGATGACGTCTGAGCTATCCAACGCCAAAGCGAACAGACTATTGATGGTTGTTTGGATAGCGAGTTTGTTTGCAACTTCATTTAGATTCATCTTTTATGCTCCTACGCTAAGACGAAAAAAGCCCCCTGTTACAGGGGCAAATGCTTGGAGAATTAATGCGTACTACTGAATTGGTAATGTTTGAGGCGTCGAACGTCACCAAGATTGCGATCGAACAACGTCGCGATTTCTTTAATCTGTTGCATGCCGTTACGGATTTTTTGAAGCTCCAAATCATTAAAGCTTTCAAACTCTCGAACATGCTCCGATGCTTTCAGATCACCGGCGACTAAAACCATACCGCGAAAACGTGGTGGCATAGCGTCCCACAATTTTTTCAACTTGCCGCGTGTAGCGGAACCGTTGAACAAGGCTTTACAAGCGGCAATGCTCTCGCTGGCGTGGGGTATTTGCTTTTGTTGTTCTTGTTGAATAGCTAGCTGACTCATTGGTTCTCCTTAGGCTAAGCCTGGAAGTGGCGCACCGTTGGCTAGGAAATCTGTGCCCATTTGCATGAGTGGCTGAAAGCCGGTGGTGCGGTTTTCTAAATCGTTGACGAACAAAACTAAGTTGCCGATGGCCGCTTGAACCTTGGCAATGGTTTTGCGCTTTTGACTGCGGGGTAAACGGTCTGCGCTGCACATGTGCATTGCATCGCTAGACAGCTCACCTGAATATTGGTTGTTAAGTAACGTGCGCTCTAAAAGGTTCTTATCTTCCCCGTCTTGAGGTAACTGAACCGTCACCACACCTAAGTCAGCAAAGAGTGTGTTCACAATGGTGTAATCGCCGGATTCTTTACTCAGCAATGCCAAATCCACAGGGTCCAGTTTGTGAGGCTGTTCTGGATTTAGCTTGTTACGCAGCATTCTCCCAGTTAGGCCGATGCGTGGAGCCAGCTTTTCCATATTATGATTGATAGCGAAGTCGCAGCATGCAGCGTTAAAAGATTGCTGTTTGCGTTCGCGGAATCCGCACATAGCGATATTTGCGTCCATGATCCACACTCTTACATGAAAGGCGGTACGAGAATGACAACTAACGAGAACTCATTTAGCCACATTAGGCAGTGCGTTTTAGTTGGAATAAGAGAGGAAAAGCCCATTACTTACCCAAGCACAGCAATGGCTTCACGTGCTGCCATTTCGTGCATAGCAACCATGTTAATCAATGGCTTATCGCGGCGTTTGTCTTTGGGCTTGATGATGACGCGACCTTCAGTCACGTACTGCTTGATAGTGCCCATAGGTAAACCAGTAAGGCGAGAGTATTCTTCGTAAGTCACATATGGACTTAGTGGAGGTATCTTGTACGTTAACATGGTGATATCCTTGTATTTATGTCTATCTTCTTCGGTTGTCTCTTGCTTTGGTCGGCGCGACAATCAACTTTCGAGTACAATATTGATCAACTTATATGGATAGTCAACAAAAAATATCAATTTTCGAGTACCTAAAAGGTGAAGACTTTACACAAACCTTGAAGGATTCTCTAGGGTTATCGACATTTGCAGAGTTAGCAGACGTAACGAATGTAAGTCGACAAACAATCAGCACATGGAATGCGCACAATAGGAACTCTCACGAGTTAGTTGTTCGTATTCATTTGAGGACAGGAATCCCTGTTCACGAACTAATTCTTCCAAAAGATTACCCTCTGACAGATCTACACCACTCTTTTTGGGGCAATAAAAAAGCGCCTAAAGCAGAGGTGACTTCATCTAGTCCAGAGTTACAGAATCCTCAGTTAGCCATCGTCGCGATTAAAAGTTTCTGCCTTACGAATGGCCAGCTTGTGCCAACTGGAGAGATTCCATACGCACAACGCATGTTCAACTCTTGGGATTTAGAAGCCAGCAACACCATTGAGATCGAAACGAACGAAGGCCGCTTTCTGGTAGATAAAAAACAGAACGATGCAGTGAGTGGTGAGTATTTGATTGATATGAATGGGCGTCTGTCCATCAACCACATTCAACGATTACCAAACAAACTAGCAGTCGTATTTGGCAACGCGACGGTTGAAGTATCAGAGGAAGATATCAAAGTAATTGGCCGCGTGGCGGTAACATTAAGAAAAGAATAATGGTTAAAAAGATGACTAGGAAACAAAATGGATATTACAAATAAATTAACTTTTTGTAACTACAATAAGAACCCAAAAAGCCTGACAAAAACCTTAGCTCTGACACCAGTAGTTTTAAAGCACGACAAGTTTTCTAGTCTCTTGAAAGTAAGTAAAGTTCCGGAGGACTTTTAATGAAAACTGAGAATCCAATGGTAAGAATCACCACCTCTCAATTTAAACAGATTTCTGAATACTTAATTAGGCTGAAAAAATATTTAAAAAACCCCTCTAGCCTTACGGGCCCCCTAACAAACCTGGAAAACCAACTTTCCAATATCATGTCGCATAACCTCCTTGGCACTTCTCTCGTAGATGAAACACCAGATAAATTCAAACAAGTTCCATATGAGGATTTTGATAATGTAAACAAGTCACTTGCAAAAATCAAAGAACAATCAGCTAGAATAGGCATCATTATCACTCACGAATTAAAAGATCTATTACTTGATATTGAAGACACTTTTGATGAAATAAAAAACTTTAATGCTTTAAATCGAACCACTCTAAATGACAAGCTTGAAGGATTAATGGATCAGCTGTCAACGCGACAGAATGAGATTAACGCGCAAGCAAAAAAAGTTTTAGCCGAATTAGAAGAACGTTCCTCTTCCGCCGAAGCCAACTTCGAGAGAGAGTTAAAAAAGTACATTATAAATACACAACAGTCTCTAGAAGAAACAGTGTCTGATCACAAAGAGTCACTTCACAGTTTTATCATTGATAACCAAAACCGGCTCAACGACTCAATTAGAAAAACGTCATCAGAGGTAGTACTAGGAATTCAACAATCCCAAACTAATGCACAGCAGTCTTTTGATGATCACGTGGCTGAAGTTATAGGCAATATAAATAGAAGAATTGATGAAAAGATCTCTACCTACGATAAACAAAAAGAAAAAATGGAGACTGCCTTTAAACAGAAAATTGAAGCTGTAGAGAGTCTGATTTCTATCGTTACATCAGGAGTTATGGCGGATCAACATATAAAACAGGCAAACACTGAACGCAATGTTTATTGGGCTCTTCAGATATTTGGCTTTTTATTCATGATCGCCGCTATATATTCTGGTTCTGTATTTTTCAGCGAGATAACAAATATTCGTCTTCCATTTTTGCCAAAACCTGACTTGGTGATCCACGTGGATGGTGCAATTGGGTCGGGACAGAACCCTACAACTCTCATGTTCATGCGTTTATCGATGATTATCTTGCTAACTGCGCCAGCTATCTATTTATTAAAAGAAGCGGCAGTTCATAGACACAAAGAAAACCTATATCGTCAGCGTGGTATTCAGTTAGCAACAATCTCTCCATATCTAGAAGAGTTAGAAAAAGAAGAACGTGCAGCTATCAAAAAAGAGCTTGTAGCATCTTTCTTTCAGTTCCATGACGGTAAAGCAGATACTCAAAACGTCCCAGATTTTATAAGAGACATGCGTGAGATGGTAGGGATCGCAAAGTCCATAAACGGACAGAAGAAAACTATGCGTGAAAGGCTTGGTAGAAAATAAAATATACGGTCACTTTCACCTAACAAATAACTAAGCGAGTGACCTAACTTAAGAACAAATAATTATTAATTGGTTGTCTAGGAGCAAACGTTATGGATAAAGGTACTGTAATCGCCCTCATTATTTTCTTTTTACCAATATTGCTGCTCACTATCAGTATCAGAAGAGCTAAAAAGAACAAAAAAACATTCGAAGAGAAGCTTGCCGATACAAATAGGCAACTCGAATACGCATATGGAAAAGTTGCTCGCCTTGAAGAAGAGCGAAGAGACTTGAAAACTAAGTATGGGCCGATCATAGATATCGAAGGTCATGCAGCCAAATTACTCGATGAAGCAGAAGAAGATGCAGCATCTAAACGAGATCAATCATTAAAGTTGCTAGCTGAAGCCGAAGCAAACGCGGACGAAATTCGCCAGGAAGCGAAGTCTATCAGGTCAGAAGCGACCCAACGATTGAAAGAATCGAAAGAAAAAGCCGAAGTAATTAAGAGCGAAGCTAGAGTCGAAGCTGAGAAAGTTATCAGCTTTGCTGAGGCTCAAGCTAAGGAAATTGCAGGTGACGCTTACGAAGCTAAAGCGAAAGCAGACTCGTATGATAAAGCTATTCGTGCAATGCGAAACACCATCGAAGGCTACAAGGATGACTACATCATCCCTAATCACTCTGTGTTAGACGATTTAGCTGATGAGTTCGGTCATAAAGAAGCAGGTGAAGAACTCAAAGCGGCAAGGAAGAGAGTTAGAGATATGGTTAAGGATGGTTATGCTGGCGCCTGTGATTATGCAGAAATTCACCGCAAAACCTATGCCATTCATTTTGCTGTCGATGCATTTAACGGGAAAGTAGACAGCGCACTAGCGAAAGTTAAACATGATAATTACGGGAAAATTAAACAAGAAATCATCGACGCTTTTGCTCTAGTTAATCACAATGGCGCCCCTTTCAGAAATGCACGCATCAATCATGAGTACCTAGATGCAAGACTCAATGAACTTAAATGGGCAGTAGCCGCTTTTGAACTCAAAAAAATCGAGAGAGAAGAACAAGCCGAAATCAAAGCGCAAATTCGAGAAGAAGAACGAGCTATTAGAGAAATGGAAAAAGCGCGTAAAGAAGCAGAGAAAGAAGAACGTATGCTTCAAAAAGCGCTTGAGAAAGCTCGTGCTGAACTTGCCGCCGCGAATGATGAGCAAAGAGCTCAATACGAATCACAGCTTGCTGGACTCGAGGAAAAACTTAAAGAAGCAGAAGAGAAAGGCCAACGCGCCCTTTCTATGGCTCAACAAACTCGCAGAGGCCATGTTTACGTTATTAGTAACATCGGCAGCTTTGGTGAAGAAGTCTTTAAGATTGGTATGACTCGAAGATTAGAGCCAATGGATCGAGTCAAAGAGCTAGGAGATGCCTCAGTTCCTTTCTCATTCGATGTCCACGCTATGATTTACAGTGAAGATGCTCCTGCTCTAGAAAAAGAACTACATAGAAGATTTGATTTAGATTCTGTGAACAAAGTTAACCCTCGCAAAGAGTTCTTTAGAACTTCAGTAGCAGAAATTAAACAAGCTGTTGAACATCATGGGGTTACCGATGTCCATTGGACGCTTAAAGCAGATGCCGCAGAGTACCGTGAGAGTCTTGCTATAGAGAAAGAACAACAAGCG
The DNA here is from genome assembly GCF_043106015.1 of Vibrio sp. GLN_1. Lineage (NCBI taxonomy): Bacteria > Pseudomonadati > Pseudomonadota > Gammaproteobacteria > Vibrionales > Vibrionaceae > Vibrio > Vibrio sp. GLN_1. The sequence goes on along the minus strand of NZ_JBICMD010000035.1, from coordinate 285,640 downwards.
GAAGCTGTAGCATAGTAAAATAGCATATACCATTATGAAATTAACAAATTACATTAATAAAATTACATTTAGTGATGGAACCCAGTACTCTGCAACATGGGATCTCACTTCTGTAAAGCAAATTAATTTTTTTATTGGTCCTAATAATTCAGGGAAAAGTAGGTTACTACGAAATATTTATATAAAAGGGAAAAGCGAGCTAATATTCGATACTGACTTAATACCTTTAACAGAGTTTATAGACTACTTGCAAACCTTCGATAAAGAAAAGGAGATATCTTTTCAACGGTTTCTAAATTTTAGTGTTAATGAATTAAAGTCAAACATAGAGACAATTATAAAAGATGGTAAATCAGTAGGCGTAAAGCAGTTAACTGAAACTATTCTAACCAATATGAATCTAAACCATAGGAAATATGAAGACCTAGTTCAACAATACTTAATAGACCCAGTATTAAACCAAGAAAAATTAGAAACAATAAAGAAATTATTAAGATTAGCACCTTGGGAGTCTATATATATACCGACACTGAGGAGCCTCAGAAATATTGATAGCTCAGATTTATTCCATAAAAGAACGTCTTTGGATTATTTCCCTAAGTCGAATTTGAAAGAATACATTTTCACAGGTCATAGTTTATATGAAAATGTTAAAAACCATCTGTTAGGTACATTTGAACAAAGAGAAAAGATCCTTAAATATGAAAAGTATTTATCGGAAAACTTCTTTTTTGGTCAAGATATCTCACTTGTGCCAAGAATCGATACCGATGTTGTTTATTTCAAAGAGGGGGTAAAAGAAGAGCGTCCTATATATGACTTAGGTGATGGTATCCAGTCAATAATAATGCTGACTTACCCTGTTTTTATGGCTACCAAACCGACGATGTTCTTTATTGAAGAACCAGAACTTTACTTACATGCGGGATTGCAGAGAACTCTTGTTGAGACCTATGCTAATCATAAAGAACATATGTTCTACATTACCACGCATTCAAATCATTTTTTAGATATCGCGCAAGAGCGTGACGATGTGTCAATTCAACAAGTACGCCAGAGTAAAGAGGGTGAAACGGAAGTTACTCCCGCTGCAGAGTTTGAAGCACTCCTTACTGAGCTGGGCGTTCGCGCATCATCTGTTCTCCTGGCAAACTGCTCTATCTGGGTGGAAGGAATAACCGACAAGTTGTATCTCCGTACATACCTCAACAAGTATATAGAAGAACTTCGGGCAGAAGGTCACGAGAAAAAAGCTAATCAACTTTCTAGTTATCACGAAAACTTGCATTTTGTGTTTACAGAGTATCAGGGCAGTAATATTACACACTGGTATTTTGGAGCATCAAACTCAGATGAACACATTAACAGCACACCAGCAAGAAAGCTTAACCACAAAATATTGCTCATCGCCGATGCAGACATAGATGGTAAAGGCGAAAGAGTCAAAAAGCTGAGAGAGGATCTCGGTAATAGTTTTGAATTATTGAAATGGAAGGAAATTGAAAACTATATTCCACATGACATATTAATCAAAACTGCCAAAGCACGTTGGGGCACTTTTAATGGGATCGGAGAAAGTACAAATACTTTCGATAATATACCCAAAGACCGCTTTGAAAAAAAAGATGAAGGCGTTGGGATTATTCTTGAACGGTTTGTAAAAAAGAAGTCGCTTCGGGATCCTGACCGAAAGTTATATTCGGATAAATCCGGAACTATAAAAGACAAAGTAAAGTTCTGTCATACAGCCATCGAGATTATGAACTCCGAAGATACAGACTGGAAGCTAACCCCAGAGCTAACCAAATTATGTGAGCGAATTTGGGCTCATGTAATTGACAGCAATAAGTAGCGTTTTCGTGATTTAAAAGCCCCGACTACGGGGCTAATTTATTTATGACGGAGTGATACTTCGACCTACGAACTTCTTACGATAAGCGTAACCAAACCTTTTCCACTACGTTGTAGTTTCGGTAAGAAGCATAACCACCAAAGTACCTTCAGTTAAGCCTCACAGCATGCTTGGTCCACGCCATTCGATCCATCTACAATTTTTGCTTCACGAACGTTGCTTTCCAAGCTATCACTAAATCCGGATAACCAATTAATAACTAACTGGATCATCCTTATCAGTTTATTAGCACTATATTAGTACCATCGTAGAATTAAGGGTGTATATAAAGTCGGCCATAAACTTCCTCCTCAATAAGCAACCCAACATCAAAAAGTTAGATTAGCTGAGACTATTCTATTTGTAAAATTTTCTATCACTAACTTTAAATGGATCTTCTTCATGCTTGTTAGTTCCCTATCAACTTAAACATTGAGAAATTCTCCAAATATCATTACTGTATATAAAAACAGTAATGATACCCCATTATGTCTATCCGAAACCTAAAAGACGGCAGAAAAAAACCTTGGCTCTGTGAGTGTTACCCACAGGGTCGAGCTGGTAAGCGCATTCGCAAACGCTTTGCTACTAAAGGTGAAGCAGTCTCTTTTGAACAGTTCACCATGCGCGAAGTTAACGACAAGCCCTGGCTTGGTGACAAACCCGATCACCGTCGTTTTTCTGAGTTGGTCGAGTTGTGGTTTAAGCTACATGGCAAGAATCTCAAGTCCGGTGATCATACTCGCCTGCGTTTAGAAAGCATGGTTTTAGACTTGGGCAACCCTATCGCTTCACACCTTAACGCGAAACAACTCGCCACTTATCGTTCTAGCCGTTCAAACAAAGGTAGAGGGCAAGAACACAAAGAACTTTCTATCGCTTCAAATAATGTGGACTTTGGGTTGCTAAAAGCGATGTTCAATAAGTTGATAAAGCTTGGAGAGTGGAAACTACCTAATCCAGCTGATGGTATTGAGGCAATCAAAAAACCGGAGTCCGAACTGGCGTTTCTGACTGAGCAGGAAATTCACCACTTGTTTGAAGTGGCTCAACAAAGCCCAGTTGGTGATGAACTAACGAAGATATACAAAGTATGCCTAGCGACGGGGGCACGCATTAGAGAAGCGATTTATCTTAAAGGCTCTAACCTGACGAAATACCGCATTACCTACAACGACACCAAAGGCAAACGGAACAGGACGGTACCGATTTCTGAAGAGTTGTTTAACCAAATTTATAAACCAACCAATGACCGGCTTTTCACTTGCGGTTACGGCGTAGCATACAAATGGCTAACTAAAGCCCTCCCCCATTTACCGGAAGGTCAAGCGACTCACGTCTTACGCCATACCTTCGCAACCCACTTTATGACAAATGGTGGCAACATTCTTGTGTTGAAGGAAATCCTCGGTCATCAGCACATCGATCATACGATGATTTACGCTCATTTTTCGCCAAACCACCTGAGTGATGCTGTACGCTTTAATCCACTAACAAATCTCAATATCTAGCTGCCAATAATGGCGACAAAGTGGCGACAAAGGTCAGCTTTTGTCGTTATTCATAGGTCACAGTCAGATTGATGAGTTACTTATACTCTATGTATAGCAAGGGATAGCAACGATTAGGAAGGTTAGGCAAGGTGGCGAAACATAATAAAGCTTTATGTTCATTCCACTAACCTAAAAAAGAAAAAGGAGCCAATGCGGCTCCTTCGTATTCTATCGCCAAATGTGAGTATTTACGAATTACTCAGCTTGACCTTCAGCGCGTGCTGCAGCTTCTTTGATTAGAGGCTGAAGTTCACCCTTCTGGAACATTTCCAGAATGATGTCACAACCACCAATTAGCTCACCTTCAACCCATAGTTGTGGGAACGTTGGCCATTGTGCGTATTTTGGTAGCTCAGCGCGGATGTCTGGGTTTTGTAGAATGTCTACGTAAGCGAACTTCTCGCCACATGCCATTAGCGCTTGTGATGCTTGAGAAGAGAAACCACAGCTTGGCAGTTTCGGTGAGCCTTTCATATACAGCAGGATTGAGTTTTCAGAGATCTGCTGTTTGATTTTGTCGATAGTTTCCATCGCTTCCTCATTCATGGATGTGAACTTGTTTATTTGCCACATTCTACTCAATAACGACAGAATAAAAACCATATAATTGATACGGTTTATACTGAGATGATTTAAAAGCAAAAAGTTTGACCGCTTACTACCACTTCGTTGGTAAGTGGAGGAGCATGAACAACACTTAGCATCTCAAAATATTTTCATATCGGGGTTTTAATAAAGTAAAAACTTGCTAAAATACCTAGCAAGTCAGCCGTAAAGGCTACATAGCTATAAAAAAACACTGGAAGCAATCGAAAGGTTAACCTTTCATATCAATGGAGAATCGAGTAATGGCATTTGAACTACCAGCTCTTCCTTACGCGAAAGACGCACTAGAACCACACATCTCAGCAGAGACTCTAGACTACCACCACGGTAAGCACCACAACACTTACGTTGTTAAGCTTAACGGTCTTATCCCTGGTACTGAGTTCGAAGGCAAAACTCTAGAAGAGATCATCAAGACTTCTACTGGTGGCGTATTCAACAACGCAGCGCAAATCTGGAACCACACGTTCTACTGGCACTGTCTTGCTCCAAACGCGGGCGGCGAACCAACTGGCGCAGTTGCAGACGCAATCAACGCAGCATTCGGTTCTTTCGAAGAATTCAAAGCTAAGTTCACTGACGCAGCAATCAACAACTTCGGTTCTTCATGGACTTGGCTAGTTAAGAAAGCTGACGGTTCTCTAGAAATCGTTAACACTTCTAACGCAGCAACGCCACTAACAGAAGAAGGTACTACTCCACTTCTAACTGTTGACCTATGGGAACACGCGTACTACATCGATTACCGCAACGTACGTCCTGATTACATGAACGGCTTCTGGGCTCTTGTAAACTGGGACTTCGTAGCTGAGAACTTAGCGAAGTAATTGACTTCCCCCTAGTTCAATTTAGTCTTATTTTAAAAGCTCGCTGAATCAGCGAGCTTTTTCTTTTCTCGCTTAAAAATACCCATTTAATCTCTTCTTTTTCCTAAAGTTCTTCTTTGATGCGCCGTTATAAAAGCATCTCAAGAGGAACATCATGCAAATTCATACGTTAGACAAAGCAGCAATTATCAACGAAATTCAGTTCGGCAACGGTATCAACCATGCTGTTCACGAAGGTCGTCGTGCCGATTTTTCGCTGATTTTGTCTATGTTCTCAAACGATGTTCGAGATGTCGTACCGGTTGAAGAAATTAAAGAAACGGCCACAAGCGACGAGATTCTTCGTCAACAGTTTGGGCTCTCTCAGCCTCAAGCTTTGCGCTCCGATAGCAGCAGCTACGAGCTCGCCGCATTACAAGCGAAACAATTCCATAATGCGGGTCTGCCATCTGCAAAGTTGAGCCACTACCTAAAACCAGACGCCCTAACCTACTTGCCAGAAGATACGTTCGATCTTCCTGAAGACGTTTATCATAATTTGTCAGGCCACGAGCGCCGCACTTTAGGTGAGCGTAACAAGAGCCTTATCCCTGATGCGGGCCTCTACAATCAGCTAGTGACGGCTCAACGTCAGTATCAGATCCAAGCTCAAGCATAGAGATCAGCTTTTCATCCAACAGCTTGCAGTATCAACACGTCAGAAATGTGACGCCTTACAAATTACCGCACAATAGTCCTTACTCGAAAGCGTTAGTTTGAAGCCTTTCACACTGAGCTCAACGAATTTCAACCATGCTGATAGCACAAACCACTGGTGTATTGTTTTTCACACATGGATACAGTGAAGGTGTTATGGATATTAAAGAGTCAATCATTCTCGTCACATCTGCGGGTTCGGTCATCGGAAGAACGTGCTCCAGCCATTTCGCTCATCTCGGAGCGACGTTGATCCTGTGTGACCAAAATTCAAGCGCCCTAAAGGCGAGTTATGATCAGATCCGCGCATTTACCGACAAAGTCTATGCAATGAATGTGTGTAGTGATAACCCCACATCTATAAACCTATTGTTTGATCAGATCGAATCGCAGCTCAGAGCAACCCCAGATGTTATCGTTAATTGTTGGACGAGCTCACCGATGCCAAGCCTAATGGCGCCAGAACCAATGAGTATCTATATCGACCACCTTTCTTCCGCAGCACGTTTTCTCTATACCTACGGGCAAGTCGGCGCGGAACGATTTAGAGCGCGCAATAAAAAAGGCGTGATCGTGAATGTCATTTCGCATGATAACCACGAAGATCTGACTGGTGTTGAAAGCATGGCGGCTTTGGTGTCTGGCTTTACGCACAGCTGGGCAAAAGAGCTCACCCCTTTCAATATCCGCGTCGGCGGCGTCATTCCCTCTGTCAGTCATACACGAGAGGATCTTGACGAAAGGCACTGGGCAGAGATCCAAGACGAACTGGTCCGTAACACAGCGTACATCGTCGCGAATGAATACTTCAGTGGCCGAGTAGTTGCGACCGAAGTGTAAACATACACCATTACTCTGTGTTTCCCGGCTCCGATGTAAGCAACCTCCGATACCTAAACAAAAAAAGCCCCAGTCATTTGACTGGGGCTTTAACCTTTTCCCGATTAAGGTTTCGTGCTAGCGAAAACCTTACTCAAAGCGACTCTTAATTACGCGTCAGCTTTTTCTTTTTTAGCTTTAGGAGCAGATTTCGCTGCTTCTTGGTCTGCTTTCTTCTTGATTACTGTAGTACCTTCGAAAGTTTCACCTTCAACGAAAGCTTTACCGTAGTAAGAAGCTAGTAGAACGTCTTTTAGCTCGCTAATTAGAGGGTAGCGTGGGTTCGCACCAGTACATTGGTCATCGAACGCTTCAACCGCTAGCTCGTCTAGTTTCGCTACGAAGTCAGCTTCAGCAACACCTGCCGCTTGGATAGACATTGGGATGTCTAGGTTAACTTTTAGTTCATCCAACCATGCTAGTAGACGTTCAATCTTCTGAGCAGTGCGGTCACCAGCTTGGCTTAGGCCTAGGTGGTCTGCAACTTCAGCGTAACGACGACGTGCTTGTGGACGGTCGTATTGAGAGAACGCAGTTTGTTTAGTTGGGTTGTCGTTCGCGTTGTAACGTACCACGTTAGAGATTAGTAGTGCGTTAGCTAGGCCGTGTGGCAAGTGGAACTCTGCACCTAGTTTGTGCGCCATTGAGTGACAAACACCTAGGAATGCGTTCGCAAATGCTACACCAGCGATAGTTGCTGCGTTGTGAACTTTCTCACGAGCGATTGGGTCATTTGCACCATTCGCGTAGCTTGATGGTAGGTATTCTTTTAGCATCTTAAGTGCTTGAAGAGCCTGACCGTCAGAGTATTCGTTCGCAAGAACAGATACGTAAGCTTCTAGAGCGTGAGTTACTGCATCGTAACCACCGAACGCTGTTAGAGACTTAGGCATGTTCATTACTAGGTTCGCATCAACGATAGCCATGTTTGGCGTGATTTCGTAGTCAGCTAGTGGGTACTTAGCACCAGTCTTGTCGTCAGTAACAACTGCGAATGGAGTAACTTCTGAACCAGTACCTGAAGTTGTAGTGATACATACAAGCTCAGCTTTCTTACCCATTTTAGGGAACTTGTAGATACGTTTACGGATGTCCATAAAGCGCATTGCTAGTTCTTCAAAGTGAGTTTCTGGGTGCTCGTACATTACCCACATGATTTTCGCTGCATCCATTGGAGAACCACCGCCTAGCGCTAGGATAACGTCAGGTTGGTAGCTAGCCATTTGAGCCGCACCTTTTTCTACTACAGATAGTGTTGGGTCAGCTTCAACATCGAAGAATGTTTGAACTTCCATGCCTTGAGCTTTCAGTAGGCTTACTACGTCATCAGCGTAACCATTGTTGAATAGGAAACGGTCAGTTACTAGGAATGCGCGTTTCTTACCTTCTAGGTCGCCAAGTGCGATTGGAAGGCTACCACGACGGAAGTAGATTGACTTAGGTAGTTTATGCCACAACATGTTTTCAGCTCGCTTCGCTACAGTTTTCTTGTTGATTAGGTGCTTAGGACCTACGTTCTCAGAGATAGAGTTACCACCCCATGAACCACAACCTAGAGTTAGAGAAGGTGCAACGTTGAAGTTGTACAAGTCACCGATACCACCGTGTGTAGTCGGAATGTTGATTAGGATACGAGCAGTCTTCATCTTGTCACCGAAGTAACGGATGCGGTCTGCATTCACGTCTTGGTTAGTGTATAGACCAGATGTGTGACCGATACCGCCGATCTCTACCATTGTTACGGCTTGAGCAACTGCATCTTCGAAGTTGTCTGCACGGAACATACCTAGAGTTGGAGATAGTTTCTCGTGAGCAAATGCGTCATCGTAAGATACTTTGCCTAGGCCTTCACCGATAAGCACTTTAGTATCTGCAGGAACTTTAACACCCGCCATTTCAGCGATAGCTGTAGCTGGTTGACCAACGATTTTCGCGTTTAGCGCGCCGTCGATTAGAAGCACTTTACGTACTTTGTCAGCATCTGTTTTAGATAGAACGTGAGCTTTATGAGAAGCAAAACGCTCTTTCACTTCGTCGTAAACTTCATCAACTACGATTACAGCCTGCTCAGAAGCACATACTACGCCGTTATCGAAAGTTTTAGACATTAGTACAGAAGCAACTGCACGTTTGATGTCTGCTGTTTCATCGATAACTACAGGAACGTTACCTGCACCTACACCGATTGCTGGCTTACCAGAAGAGTAAGCTGCTTTAACCATGCCTGGACCACCAGTTGCAAGGATAAGCGCGATGTCATCGTGTTTCATTAGAGCGTTTGATAGCTCAACTGAAGGTTGGTCGATCCAACCGATGATGTCTTTTGGTGCACCTGCTGCTACTGCTGCATCTAGAACAAGTTTAGCTGCATCGTTAGTAGAGTTTTTCGCACGTGGGTGTGGTGAGAAGATGATACCGTTACGAGTCTTCAGAGAGATTAGAGATTTGAAGATCGCTGTAGATGTAGGGTTAGTTGTTGGTACGATACCGCAGATGATACCTACAGGTTCAGCGATAGTCATAGTACCTAGGTTGTCATCCTCTTCTAGGATGCCACACGTTTGTTCGTCTTTGTATTTGTTGTAGATAAACTCAGAAGCGAAGTGGTTCTTGATTACTTTATCTTCAACAATACCCATACCAGATTCTTCTACCGCTTGTTGCGCTAGAGGGATACGAGCTTGGTTAGCTGCAAGAGACGCTGCACGGAAGATTTTGTCTACTTGCTCTTGAGAGTAAGTAGCGAACTCTTCTTGCGCTTTCTTAACGCGAGCAATCATTGCATCTAGTTCAGCCATATTAGTTACAGGCATAGGGATTCTCCTAAAATTAACAAATATTAAAAACTTTTTATTAAGGCAATTGTCTTTCGTTTTTACTGTTTATCAGTCACTTAGAGAACAAACGTCTTAGTAAATTGCTTTCAGGACTGAGTATAATATTTCAGAGTGTGAAAAAAATTGACTTGGATCAGTTCTCACACTCGAAATACCACCAAAGTAGTGGTTAACCACAACAATTTAATGTAACTATTTGATAAACAAATAAATTAAACCAACTTATTTATTGCATAAAAAACAAGCAAACAGACAAAAAAATAAAAGAAACAACAACAACCTGTAAAAAAGTTTCATTTTTAGCCAACAAAATTACATGTAGGCCTAATTTTTTGTGCTACTGAGAGTATATCGAATCAAATACATCTCTCTACAAACCACCTTTGTTTTTATCAAAAATGTGCGAATGTTAACGTTTGTGTAAAACAGCACAATTTCACAGCAACATCCTATGTAACACTTCACTCTCAGATTAGATACATTTTATTAAAAAATTAGTTTTTCTCACAAATAGTGGGGTCAATACGTTAGTTTTTTTCATTTCTTCCTAATGCACTTTTGCCTTACATTTAGCGCCGAAAACCAATCTGGAATCTGGTAAGTAGATGTTCCAATAATTGCGCAGAAATTCGATAAGAACAAAGGTGCATATCGCAGTTATCCATCCCTTTCTAACTGTAGTCACCTCCCACGAATTTACTTAGCAACAAAACCCGATAGATTGGTGTAAATTTACCCTTTCCGTTTTTCACTAATGTGAACATTTACGAGTACGCAATATGCAGACTTTAGAGCTAGCCATTTTCCTGCAGTTTTTCTTGGGGTTGGTTGCCGCCGTTAACCCTGTAGGCATCATGCCTGTTTTCGTGTCTTTAAGCGGACATATGACACCAGAAGAAAAGATCAAAACCGCGACAACAGCCAATGTGGCAGTGGCCGTGATCCTGATCATTTCCCTGCTTGCAGGTCAGTTACTGTTGGATATGTTCAGTATTTCACTGGATTCATTCCGAGTGGCGGGTGGCTTGCTGCTGTTAAGCATCGCCTTTTCGATGATGAGCGGTAAGCTCGGTGAGGATAAGCAGAACAAACAAGAAAAATCTGAGTACGTTAGCCGCGAACAGATCGGCGTTGTACCACTAGCGATGCCTCTAATGGCTGGTCCTGGTGCAATCAGCTCAACAATCGTTTATGGCGCGCGTTACCCAAGTATGTTCGATACCGTGGGCATCGTTATCACGATTGGTCTATTTTGCCTTTGTTCTTGGTTGCTATTTCGTTCGGCACCTTTGATCGTTCGTTTCTTGGGTCAAACAGGCATCAACGTGATCACACGTATCATGGGTTTGATTCTTGGTGCGCTAGGCATCGAGTTTATTGCAAACGGCTTACGTAACTTGTTCCCTGGATTAGCCTGATTTTATTAATGGCGTTATGATAGAGCGATTCAACAATGGATCGCTTTGTCATGACGACTCACTCTCTAAAAAATACACTTTACGTCACTATATTTGGCACCCACACCAAAGCCGGCCGTGCTTTTGATATCGCGCTTATTATTGCCATCATCAGCTCGTTAGCCGTTCTCGTTCTAGATTCCATTCCCTCGGTACGTGCCGAGTGGGCAAAAGAACTGAAGTACCTTGAATACACCTTCACCGGCCTGTTTACCATTGAGTACTTGCTACGTCTGTATTGCTCGCCAAAACCAGTGGCGTACGCAAAAAGTTTCTACGGTATTGTCGATCTGTTGGCGATCATCCCAACTTACTTAGTATTGTTCTTCCCATCCGCCTCTTTCATGGGCGTGATCAGAGCACTACGTGTGATGCGTATTTTCCGTATCTTGAAGTTGGTGAGGTACCTGCAAGAGTCCAATATTTTGTTGCGCTCATTACTAATGGCTCGCAGAAAGATCTTCATCTTCTTCACAACCGTCGCCATTTTGGTCACGATTTTCGGTTCATTGATTTTTATTGTTGAAGGGCCAGAAAACGGGTTTACCAGTATTCCGAAAAGCATTTATTGGGCTATTGTGACCATAACCACCGTAGGATATGGAGATTTGGTTCCGCAAACTAACTTAGGTAAAGCGCTGGCATCTATAACCATGCTCTTGGGTTACTCGATTCTCGCGGTTCCGACAGGGATATTTACAGCGGAGCTACATCAAGAGATGCAATCCCACAAAGTACTGGTGAAGTGCCCTAATTGCTCTCAAGCTGGACATGACTCGGACGCTATCTACTGTAAACATTGTGGAAGCGAGTTGGCCGACCCGGACAAACGAGTGGTTCGAGGTGAAGGTTAAAATAGAAGGTTAAAAAAAGAGCTCCTACTAAATAGGAGCTCTTTTTACGAAGTTTTGTCGATTACGCTTTTTCAGAAAGGATAATACGAAGCGTACGACGCAGTGGCTCGGCAGCACCCCAAAGTAATTGGTCACCAACAGTGAACGCGTTTAGGAAGTCATCGCCCATTGCCATCTTGCGCAGACGACCAACAGGAACTGACATAGTGCCGGTGACCTTCGCTGGCGTTAGCTCTTGAGCCGTGATGTCACGATCGTTTGGAATCACCTTCACCCAGTCATTGTGAGTTGCAATGATTTCTTCGATTTCATCCATCGGCACATTTTGCTTAAGCTTGATAGTCAATGCTTGAGAGTGACAACGCATCGCACCGATACGCACACATGTACCATCGATAGGAACTGGAGAACCTTGCGAATCAAGGATCTTGTTCGCTTCAACACCCGCTTTCCACTCTTCTTTGCTCTGACCATTATCGCGCTTCACATCGATCCACGGGATCAACGAGCCAGCTAGTGGTACGCCGAACTTGTCTGTAGGGAATGACGCGCTACGCATTGTGTCTGCAACTTTCTTGTCAATATCAAGAATTGAGCTTGCTGGATTTGCCAGTTCTGAACTTACTGCATCGTTGATAACGCCCATTTGAGAGATCAACTCACGCATGTTTTGCGCGCCAGCGCCAGAAGCCGCTTGGTAAGTCATCGCACTGGTCCATTCCACCAACCCTTTTTCAAACAGGCCACCAAGACCCATCAGCATCAGGCTAACGGTACAGTTACCACCTACAAAGGTGTTCGTGCCGCCATGAATACCATGTTGAATTTGTTTTAGGTTCACAGGGTCTAGCGTGATGATCGAATCTTCCGCCATACGCAGCGTTGAAGCAGCATCAATCCAGTAACCTTTCCAGCCTGCTTGACGAAGTGCTGGGTACACTTTTTCAGTGTAGCTGCCACCTTGACACGTAATGATCGCATCAAGCTGTTTTAAACTTTCGATATCAAAGGCATCTTGAAGCATACCTGCATCTTTTCCTAGATTAGGCGCAGGGATACCTACTTGAGAAGTGCTGTAGAAAACTGGTTCAATCAAGTCAAAGTCTTTTTCTTCGACCATACGCTGCATTAGAACCGAACCGACCATGCCGCGCCAACCAACTAAACCTACTCTCATCGCATAACTCTCCATGTAATAAATTAAACCTACCCCATAGTTCATTTTTCGCAGAAAAATCTCAAGCCCTAATTTGTAAATGAGGTCAATTTTTACCCTTTTACCGAGAAAATTCACGTTAGCCGTAATTTCGAACTATTTCTGCTGCCTTTACTCCTCGATTAACAAGTAGGGAAATCCCCTACTCCGAGCGTATTGGTCTTACCACTCAGTGAGAAAACAACAACTGAAGCACAATAAATTCACATCACACAACATTTAAATACATAGATTTTAAAGTTAATTGGCAGTTAATTTTACAAGCAAACGTTTTAGCCGACGAACATCAAGATAAAACACCAAATATTCGAAATATAATTTTTGTTAATGTATGTTATGCGCCATTACAACAAGGAGCGCCTTCCTCTATTGCTCCAAGATTGACAGAGGCACATATGAAGCAAGTTACAACACGCCTTCCTAGCTTGATACAGGTATTTATCTCGCTAGGTTTATTTCTACTTCTGGCATTTTCCTTTACTGCCAAGCTAGACCTGCCAATTCAGCTCGCGCTGTACATCGGCTGGTTTATCATCATGCTATTGGGTCTTAAACTTGGTCATCAGTACAAAGACTTAGAAAAAGCCGCGCTAAACGGTATTTCTAATGGTCTGGGTGCAGTATTGATTCTCCTTGCCGTTGGTGCACTTGTCGGCACTTGGATTTCAGGCGGAATCGTACCAACCATCATCTACTACGGTCTTAAAGCCATCCACCCTTCTATCTTTTTGCTAGCAACAATGATCATCTGTTCATTGACTGCGTTGGCAACCGGCACATCTTGGGGTGCAGCAGGTACCGCAGGTATCGCAATGATGGGGATTGGCCAAGGTCTTGGCGTTCCTGCCCCAATTACAGCGGGTGCAGTACTTTCAGGTTGTTACTTCGGTGACAAGATGTCGCCTCTATCAGATTCAGTGATTCTTGCTTCATCAATGTCTAACGTTGAAGTGATGGAGCACATCAAAGGCATGCTGCCTATCGCGCTGATCAGCTACGTGATCACTGGCATTATGTTTACTGCTTTTGGTTTCCACTACGCAGGTCAAGTAGACATGAGCCAAGTGGACTCGGTGATTAAAGCGATGGAACAGCAGTTCTACATCACGCCTTACTCATTTGTTCCTGTGATCATAGTATTGTCACTTCTAGCAATGCGTATGCCTTCATTCCCAGTGATCAGTTTTGGTTCTCTGCTAGGTATTATTTGGGCAGTAATGATTCAAGATGTGGACTTCCTGACTGCGTTCAACACTGCTTGGGCTCCGTTTGCAATCTCATCTGGCGTAGATTTTATCGACTCGATTCTTAACCGTGGCGGCATGTCTTCAATGCTTGGCTCGGTAGCGGTTATCGTGTTCGGCCTTGGTTTTGGTGGCCTGCTAGACAAAGTGGGCGTGCTTGAAACTATCGCAAAACTGTTTGAAAAACGCGTTCAAAGCGCAGGTTCACTGGCAACAAGCACAATCGGTACGGCCTTTATGGGTAACGTGTTTGGTTCGGCGATGTACGTTTCACTTATCCTGACACCAAAAATCTGTGCGAAGAATTACGACCGTCTAGGCTACAAACGTAAGAACTTATCTCGTAACGCAGAATTTGGCGGCACGCTAACATCAGGCATGGTTCCTTGGAGTGACAACGGTATCTACATGGCAAGTATTTTGGGTGTTGCTACGCTGTCTTACGCCCCATTCATGTGGCTAAGCTTTGTATGTATTATTGTGACTATCTTCACGTCTTACATGGGTTGGTTTGTTGATAAATGCGAACCAACAGCAGAAGCAGTTGAACAAGCTGAAGGCGAATTAAAGCAGCAAACGGCTTAACTTCGCAGAGTTAGGAAGAACCTCACTTCCGAATGAAAGACAAAAAAAAGAGCGCATTAGCGCTCTTTTTTGTATCTAAACTACACGTTAGCTTTGTTTAACTTTTGTTTTCACCGCCGCTCGCTTGCCAAGCACATAACCTAAACCAAGCGGAGCGAAGAATATCGCAGCAATGAACAGAATAAAGTAGACAATTGTGCTCTTCACTAACTCTATCAACTTGGTCATGGCGAGATTCACAACCTCTTGAGACACTCTATCCATATCCTGAGCAAACTTCTCACGTTCATGAGTGATGATCAGAGCGATCTCTTGGCGCTCTCTTGCCACCATTTCTTCTAATGCTTGTCGCTCTTCACCTAATTGAGACAAACGCTCTTGGGTTTTTTGGTCAATGTCGTCCACTAAAGGCTGCAGTTCAACCGCCATTTGTTCAGCCAAATAACGCATATACTCAGGGTTGTTATCGATGAAATCTCTCATTGAGTCAGCAGTCACTTGCAGACTGTTCAAAGCGGCATTAACCTTCTCAATGCTTGCCGAACTGTTCAACGCTAATAACTGCGCCTTCCAAGTCATGATCTTTGGCGTTTGTTCAGAGACCAAACTCAATCTATCGGATACATCTCCCAATGCTTCCGGCATCGTACCCAACGTTGTTACCGCGTCTTCCTCACTGATTTGATTGGCTTCTAACCAAGCACGGTAAGCGGGCGTTCTAATCATGCTTAAATCAGCAAACGGATACTGTCTAACAAAGTCAGCAACAAAGAGCTTCGTTTTATCGTAAACCTCTTTTTTCAACAGTGATTGAGCGAGCTGGTCTACCTCATTGGCTAAGTGTGCCGAGACTTGTTTGGCTTCATCCGTAGCAAAAATGTCACGGCCAGCGCCCGTTGCATAAAACTGGTTCATTTGATGAGTGAACACCCACGTATCAATCAATGCAGCCATTGGTGAGACTTGATATGCTGCAGCTTGCAAGCCTTCTTCTGCATTGATCTTCCACAGCAGGACGTAAGACTGGTTCACTTTATCATTGGGATCATACTGCTCTTGAAGCACATCGGCGGCTTGCTCAACTTGAGCAAAAAATTGAAGTGCATATTCGCGCGTTAAAATGCGCATATTAAGCTCTTGCTTAGTGAGAGGAACGGTCTGGCTGTCAATTTTCACTTCTAACAGGGAACACCCTGAAAGAGTGGTAACCAACCACAAAACCATTAGTGACGATAATCGACGAATGGACATGAAGCTACCTTTATCAAATTGTATAGAACAGGAATTAAGCGGAACCCAAGTGTAGGTTCGAACGCGCCTTTAATACCTCAACCGCCAACATTTTAAGTCAGAGGAATATCAATCTGTTAGCACTTCTCGTATCTTTTCACTGTTGAGAACTTTCTCTGCGAAAAG
Source organism: Vibrio sp. GLN_1 (assembly GCF_043106015.1). Classification (NCBI taxonomy): domain Bacteria; kingdom Pseudomonadati; phylum Pseudomonadota; class Gammaproteobacteria; order Vibrionales; family Vibrionaceae; genus Vibrio; species Vibrio sp. GLN_1. Next base: position 269,579 of record NZ_JBICMD010000035.1, on the reverse strand, counting down.
TGTTGTTTGTTGTAATACATCCCTTAATTGACAGAGCTTATTATCCGGTACTTCTTTGCCCTGTTTTATCAATAATTCTATCTCACCTGAGATGTAATGCAGGGGCATTGCACCTAAACTTCCTGACACCCCTTTCAGGCTGTGCGCTGCGCGCTGCGCGTTGTCTATATCTTCGTTTAGAAGTTTATGTAATTTAGAACCATCTTCAGCATGATCTTGAATAAAGACCTCGAGCAACATTCGGACAGCGCCTTCATCGCCAGAAAGCGAATCCAGCATTCTGTTGATATCGATAAACGGTTCTTGCGGAGCCAGCAATTCTTGTCGCGAATCAGGGGTTAGCTCTTGCGTTTTATTCGCTTGAGCATCACTTGCCAACTCACGCGCTTTGTTCTCGTGTTTTAAAGAACTGGATGCGTTTTCAGTTTGAGAAACGGCAGGATCTGATGAACTTGAATTCGCCACTGCATTTTTAGAGAAGACAGCCCATGAAACCACCGCCAACAGACAACCGCTCACGACAATGAGCCAAAAGATAAAAGAAACCAGTTTTTGTTCGAGCGTAGCCTTCATCGACACCAACTGATTAGGAAAATCTGGCTTTAATAACTGATTCGCCAAATAACTGCCCTGCGCATTCGCCGCAAGAACACTTGAGGTTTGTGCGAGTCGACGTTGAAATGCAGAACGCTCCCCTGTCGACAGTGAATCCGATTCGATGAACAGTAAATCCAGTTCGCGATAGGTATCCGTATTGGTGTTGGAATCGCTAAAAATCGATTCAAGAACCAAGGCTCCCAAGCGGTAATACATGTTTTCAATTTGCTGCGAGTTGTTTTCCGCACCTCGGCTGGTGTGCAGTTGCTCCGCCAACGATACCAACTCACCATCACTGCCAATAAAAGCGCGTGCACTTTCCAAAAATCGGTCAGTTGAATAAAGCAATTGCGTGACGTCTGGCCCATTCGCATCAGAGACCTCACTTTCTAATTGAAGACGAACCGCGTACACAAGCTGAAGTTTGAGTGAGACTTGATCGACATGCTTAACTCGATACGGCAACTCAAAATTAAAGAAGTTACGTACTTCCTCAACTTTACTGCCGAGTTCATTCAATGTGGAAAGCGTTTGCATCGTCTGCTTTGCTTGAAACCAAAGAGTTGCAGAAAATACACACCACAAAATGAATAAGAACCAAATAATCCGCTTAATCCCTGCTCTTAATTGATGCAACGCTCAGTCCTCATATAATCCATTAATTACAAGCATATACCATGTTCTGAGCTCTGGCTGTGCTTGCTTCACATAAAAAAAGAGAGCCTAGGGCTCTCTTCATAAGAATTAGTTACGACTTAACTGATCTTTCAAGTTTGGCGGTGTCCCTTTGATCGTCAGCGTATCTGTTTCTGGATCGTAGAAAATACGCTCGCCCAATAACAAGCTGTCAAAGCTGATATTTAAACCACCACCGGCACCCACATATTTAGTCAGCTTACGAACCGTTGAGCGATCACCAGGGAATGATTCTTCAAGCTCGTAACCTTGCTCTTTGGTGAAGTCCATAAAGCTCGTACCATCTTGGCTTGGCGGTAACTCACCAGAAAGTTCAGAAATTTGAACCTCTTCACCAGATTTGATCTGCTCGTTACAGTAGTTATAAACCTGCTTTTTGTACTCGTTAACTTCTTGCTTTTCCAACTTAGAATCCGCACAGAAGTCATCCACCGCTTGCATCAACACAAGGTTTTGCTGTTTCGTGTCTAACCCAATATCGGCTTGCAGAAAATCAAGGAAGAAGTCAGCGACTTTACGACCAACACGCCCTTTGATGTATTGTAGGTAACGGTTAGATTCTTTATCCGTCTCGTAACTCGAAAGGTCAATGCGCGCCGCGATGTCCATCTTCGTGATATCGAGGTAGTCCGTCGCGCTGATGTCCAAACCCTCAGTCACTTTCAGGCTTTGGTTCATCGGCAAGATACCAATGAAAAGATAATCTGTTGCTAAACTTTGGTACTCAGCAAAAACCAAAATGCCTTCATCCGCAAATGGGTACTTAATCAGTTCTTCTTTCAGGCGATTTGCACTAATTTGTGAGAAGTCGTAAAAATCTCGCTCTCCTTTGCGCATTTCTTGAAGCCAAAATTGAAATTCGCTGTCTGACTGGAAAGAGCCAAAACCTTTACCAGCTTTAGAATGGAATACTCGATGGAGCTCTGCGACGAGATTTTCAGTTGAAGCATCGTTTTCTAGTGATGCTGGACGAAGTTTAACAACCAGTTCGTCCTGATCGTTTTTGCACAGTTGATGCAGAATAACGTTTGAAAGATGAAGGCTCATAGTGATTTTATCTTGCTACAAGGTTTTAGTTGATGGGCATTGTAGGTTATCATAAGCCGCTTTTACTATCATTATTAGAGTCTTTATGCCGATTACATCTAAATATACTGACGAACAAGTAGAGAAAATTCTTGCTGAAGTCGCTTTGGTTCTTGAAAAACATGCCGCTTCTCCTGAATTGACGCTAATGATTGCCGGAAATATCGCAACGAATGTCTTAAATCAACGTGTTGCAGCTTCACAACGCAAACTGATTGCTGAAAAATTTGCTCAGGCGCTGATGTCTTCATTAGAAACACCAAAAACACATTAATAACGGATAAATAGAACACATACATGGTAGACAGCGGAAACTCATACGGCGAACGTGTATCTCGACTGGTTGGTTGGGGTCATTGGTTTGCATTCTTCAACATCGTAGCTTCGATGTTGATAGGCACACGCTACATTGTTCAGTCGCCTTGGCCCGAGACGTTGCTGGGTCAGTTCTATCTTGCGGTTTCGTGGGTTGGCCATTTTGGCTTCCTTGTTTTCGCTCTCTACTTATTGGTTCTGTTCCCGTTGACGTTTGTCCTGCCATCACGGAAGTTATTCCGTTTGGTGGCAGTGATCTTTGCCACTGTTGGACAAACAATCTTATTGATTGATACCCAAGCGTACCAATCAATAAACCTGCACCTAACCCCTGTGGTTTGGGAGCTGTTATTCAGCGATGATAAAAGTGCGTTAAGCTCGGATCTACAACACCTGTTTGTTGTGATGCCGCTGATATTCCTTGTTCAGCTCGCCTTATCAGAATGGGTTTGGCGTAAACAACGCAAACTTTCTCACAAACACGTTGGTCGTCCACTGGCTGCCGTGTTCTTTTTGAGCTTTATGACCAGCCATTTGGTCTACATTTGGGCTGATGCCTATTTCTATAATCCGATCACGAGCCAACGCTCAAACTTCCCGCTTTCTTACCCAATGACGGCGAAAAGCTTTATGGAAAAACATGGTCTGCTTGACCGTGAAGAGTACCTAAAACGCTTAGCGGAGAATGAAAATAACGTTGAACTGGTGAACTACCCACTAGAAAAACTTGAATTCAACCGCCGTGTAAACAAGTTGAACGTGTTGATGATCAGCGTAAATAACCTGCGTGCCGACGCGCTGAATCAAGAAGAAATGCCAAACCTCTACGAGTTTGCACAACAAAACCAAAACTTCCGTAAACACTACAGCTCAAGCAATGATACATATGGTGCATTTGGCTTGTTCTATGGTTTACCAACGAGCTACGCATCTAGCATCAAGGCACAAGGTGCCTCGCCTGTACTTCTTGATGTACTTAAAGATCAAGGCTACACCTTCGGTTTGTTTAGCGGCAGCGGTTTTGAAGATGACCTTTATTCAGAAATCGTCTTCCGAGGCGTAAACCTAGCTGAAAAACTGGATGGTACTCAAGCCCATACCGATAAACAATCTATCGCCGATTGGAACATGTGGCTAACGGAAAAAGCGAACCAGCCTTGGTTCAGCTACATCGAAGTTACTACGGTAGATAATTTTGAATCTATCCCGTCGAACTCGAAAGAAGATATGTCGGCGAGTGAACGCTTCAAAAATGCTTATGAGTTTGCCGTGAAATCTGCGGATGACAAAGTCGGCGGTATTATCAAAACACTTGAAGACGCTCAATTATTGGCAAACACCGTTGTTATCGTCACTTCCAACCATGGCAGTGAGTTTAACGAAACCAATACCAATAGCTGGGGCGCAAACAGTAACTACAGTCGTTACCAATTGCAGGTGCCAATGGTAATCCATTGGCCTGGTATGATGGCTGGTGAGTTTAATCACAGCACGAGCCATTTAGACCTTTCAGTTACGCTACTGCAAGATATGCTTGGTGTATCGTCCAATCCATACGATTACAGCAGTGGTCGTAACTTATTTGACGAAAGCCGTCGCCGTTGGATTCTTGCTGGTGATACTCGAGAACTTGCTCTCATCACAAATAACCAAACTACCGTGATCGATAAGTTCGGGAACTACAAGCTATACGATGAGAACTACAAACGCATGCGTGATGAAACGCCTAAACTGCCGGTTCTTATGCAAGGCTTAACCGAGTTACAGCGTTTTTACTCTAAAAGTGAATAGTTGAACACTCAAAGTTGATAGAAAAGCTCTCCAAACGGAGGGCTTTTTGTTTATTTAAGCAACAAACAACACAAAATCGAACAGGAAACACTCAAACGAATCATTTAGGGGTTTACAAGGTTTTCAAAGCCTTATATTATTCGCGTCAACAACGGAGAGATGGCTGAGTGGTTGAAAGCACCGGTCTTGAAAACCGGCATACGTTAATAGCGTATCTAGGGTTCAAATCCCTATCTCTCCGCCACATTTAGAAAAAGCCCGCTAAGAAATTAGTGGGCTTTTTCGTATATTCAGATTTGAAAGGACTTGGACAAATCCCTCCTTGAATACAAGCCCAACACTCCGCCACATTTAGCAAAAGACCACTAATAAGTTAGTGATCTTTGTTCTGCCTAATTGCCTTCTTCAACTATCAAGAGGCAAAGACTTCTGTCGCCGCTTTTATTAACTGCATGTGAATAGGTACAAGGTCTGCGTGGTTTGTTCTATATCCACCACCCACAACGGCGGCAACAGGAATCCCTCTGTTTTTCATCAGTTGAAAAAGAAACCGATCACGCTCAAAAATTGCTTGAGTCGATACGTCAAAGTAACCAAGCTCATCATCTTGATGAATATCTACCCCAGCGTCGTAAATCACCATATCTGGACGATGGAGATTCAACGCCATCTCGACCACCTCTTTAAACGTCATCAAAAATGTTTCATCGTCTGTTCCTTTTGCTAACGGAACATCCAAATCAGACTGTGGTTTTCTCGCAGGAAAGTTTTTATCGCAATGAAAAGAAAGCGTCACGATGTCAGGTTCTTCTTGGCACAAGGTGGCGGTTCCATCACCATGATGAACGTCACTATCAATAATTAAAATCTTATCAACGTGCTCGTTATCCAACATGTGTTTAGCCGCAATCACTAAATCGTTGAACAAACAGAATCCGCTACCAAAATCTTTGTGCGCATGGTGGTAACCACCACTCAAGTGCAGTGCGATACCGTGCTCAAGCGCTTTTTCGGCTGTCAGAAGCGTACCAGCCGCTGACGTCAGAGTTCGAGTGATCAGAGCTTCACTCCAAGGAAAGCCGATTCGACGCATTTTAGCGGCTGGCATATTTCCTTGTACCAGTAAGTCAACATAGTCCGCATCATGCACGCGCTTGATCGCTTCAATTGACAGCGCTTGTGGTTCAAAAAACTGTACCCACTCAGCTTGCACACCGCGACGTACCTCTTCATAGAGATATTGATACTTCATGATTGGGTAACGGTGCCCTACAGGCAATTCAAGTTTTGAGTATATAGGGTGGTATATCAGTGGCAACATGAGACATTCTTTTCATACAACGTTGTGAAATATTACCAACTACAAAGGTTGAATAGAAATTAATTTAATTGATAATGATTTTCATTAAAAATTAAATTTCATACTCCAACGATGAAGAAAACGACATTTACGGTCCTAGGCGCTTTGTTTGGTTCCTTCTGTGCTATCTCTGTATTTATATCCCTGTTGTTTAGTGCATGGTGGTTAGTTGATTTTGTCGCACTCAGCTAACACAATAGTTCGATAACGAGTCTTACCAGAGAGTTAAAAATGGCCCATAGTGTTTTTATCACAGGCGCAAATCGTGGTATTGGTTTGAGTCTGACAGAGCTTTACCTTGAACGCGGGTGGAACGTCCACGCTACTAGCCGTAACGTCATAGACAGTGACGAACTACAACCTTTGAGAGCACGTTACTCCTCTTTGAGCTTGCATGAACTGGATGTTACTGATTACGTAAAAATCGCGTTACTTGCTCAGAGCCTGCCACCTATCGACCTTTTGATTAACAACGCTGGTTACTACGGCCCTAAAGGTTATGGGTTTGGAAACACCGATGTGGATGAATGGCGTAAAGTACTTGAGATTAATACGATAGCGCCACTTAAACTGGTCGAAACGCTCTATCCACAACTGCAACAAGGACAGTTGAAAAAAATCGCCTGCATCTCTTCAAAAGTCGGGAGTATGACGGAGAATACATCGGGTGGCGGCTATATTTATCGCTCGTCAAAGGCGGCACTCAATTCCGTAGTCAAAAGCTTAAGCAATGACTTAACGCCTGACGGTTTTACTGTCCTTGCTTTGCACCCTGGTTGGGTACGCACCACAATGGGTGGGCCAAATGCACTTATAGATGCAGAGACATCAGCTCAAGGGCTGGCACAAGTTATTGACCAAAGCACCGTTGAACACTCTGGTCAATTCATCAATTACGACGGAACTTCGCTTCCTTGGTAAGTATTTTATAAAAAGATGAGAGATAGGTTAGCTTTATGCTTTCTACTTCTCTGACAACCTTGAATTTCTGCGTTTCCTTTCCAGACTTAGTAAGGCTATCAAACAAATAAGGAGAGTGAGCATGGCTGCGGATAGAGATCTGGTGAATTTTAGTGAAGATCACGAACTCAACTACTGCTTAAGAAGCGCAGGGAAACGTCAGACACAAGCGAATCGCGATGCGTTGGTCGATTTAGGTAAGCAAGTCAAACAAGTCTCGGGCAAACGAGTTCTTACGCAAGATGATGTAAGAGGTGCCATTCAAAATCACGGCGATCTGTTTGAGTAACACCACCACAAACAACAAGCAAAAGCGGCGCTATCATGCGCCGCTTTTGTTTAAGAGCTCTTTCGCTTTGAGGCTCCCGTTTTCGATGCCCCACTCTTTGGGTAGCTTCGCTTTTTACGCTTGAACGCCGGACGTTCGACTTTAGGTAAGTGGCGCAGAGAATCCGGTATTGGCCCTGATTTTACTTGGCTCATCAACCCATCAATACGCTGCTCAAGTGCCTGCATGAAAGGTTGATAAGCTTGATTTCTTTCTGCCATCCCCTGAAGTTGGTGCTCCCAATGAGCGGTCATATCAGGATACGTCGCATCTTGTGGTAATGCGTTGATTAACCCTCGTCCAGCTTGCGAGCTGATTATGGATTTACCTTGCCTTGTCAATAACTGACGCTTAAAGAGCGTATCCAAAATACCCGCACGAGTCGCTTCCGTACCTAATCCATCTGTGTCGCGCAGAATTTTTTTCAACTCTTTATCGGCAACATAACGAGCAATTCCCGTCATCGCTTGCAGCAGAGTGGCTTCAGTAAAGTGTTTTGGTGGCTCAGTTTTTCGGTCTTTAATTTCACCTTCACGACATGTTAACACCGTGCCTTCACTTAACGGTGGCACCGCATCAATACCTTCGTCTTCTTTATCCGTTTTTCCCATCAGCGCTTTCCACCCCGACGAAACAAGTTGACGACCTTTAGCGATGAAAATGCCACCAGCGATGTCGAATACCAATTTCGCTTCGGCATAGACAGCCGCAGGATAAAACTGCATTAAATATTGGCGCGCAATGAGCTGATACACTTTCATTTCGTTGCCAGACAGTGCATTAACGTTGGCTTGCTTAGGCGTTGGAATGATGGCGTGGTGAGCATCGACTTTTTTGTCATTCCACGCTTTCGACTTAATCGATAAGTCGGCACCATTCACTGCGCTTTGCAGTTCTTTGGCGTTGTTTGCAATAGCGGATGTAACCGTTCCAGCTTGAGAATAATGCTCCAACGGCAAGTAGCGGCAATCAGAACGCGGATAAGTGATCAGTTTGTGCTTTTCGTATAGTGCCTGACAAGTATCTAGCACCTGCTGCGCACTCATGCCATAACGCTTTGCTGCATCAATCTGCAAAGCAGACAATGAATATGGCAATGGTGCAGATTGCTTGGTTTGCTTCTGCTCTGATTCCTTCACTATCGCTGGCTGGTTCGCGATCCGATTAGCGACGTTTTCGACTAACTTGCGATTTAATACTCGCCCTTCTTCATCCTGCCACGGTTTGCAAGCCTCACTGGGTTTCCAGCGTGCGCGAATATCAAACGCCCCATTTGGGTCTTGATACGGGATCAATGCGTGCAGCGTGAAGTAATCTTTCGGAACAAAGTTTTCAATTTCTTCATCTCGACGGACGACAAGCCCTAGAACCGGAGTTTGCACACGCCCAACCGAGAGCACACCTTGGTAGCCAGCCTTTTGTCCCAGCAAGGTATAAGCGCGAGACATATTCATTCCATACAACCAATCCGCCCGTGAGCGCGCGAGAGCGGAAACAGACAGAGGAATAAAATCACGATTACTGCGCATTGAGTTTAGTGCGCGCTTCACCGCAGGTAAGTTCAAGTCAGAAATCAGCAAACGCTGTGTCGCTTCTTTCTTAGTTTTGGAAAGCTTGCAGTAGTCGAGAACCTCATCAACTAACAACTGCCCTTCACGGTCTGGGTCTCCCGCATGAATCACTTCAGTTGCTTCTTTGAGCAATTTACGAATCACGGTTAACTGCTTACTGGCACTTTTTCTCGGTCTAAGTTGCCATTGCTGAGGAACAATCGGCAGATCGGCCATGTTCCATTTTTTGTAGCGTTCATCGTAAGCGTCTGGCTCAACTTGCTCTAGCAAATGACCAATACACCACGTCACCACATCACCATTTCCACAACGGATAAAGCCTTGGTCTTTCTTTTGGGGATTAGGTAAAGCAGCCGCAATAGCACGACCTAGACTGGGTTTTTCAGCAATAAACAGACGAGACATAAGGATTTGGAAATCAAAATAATTAGGGCCACATTATCGAATGTAGCCCTAAGAAATCAAGGAAAAACTGTATAAATGAACAGTGAGCGTTATCTAGGTATGTATTTATTGAAATTCAACAAACTTAGACAAATCGCGCTCTGGCACTTTCATTGGAGTACAACCTGGTGTACCAAGGTATAGAAATCCAACAATTTCATCTTCACCTTCTAGGCCAAATGCTTGATGTACCTCAGGGTGGAACATCCATTTACCCGAACGCCAAAAACCTTGGAAACCTTGCGCAACCGCCGCCATTTGCATTGCTTGAACAGCGCAGCCCGCAGAAAGATATTGTTCCAATGCAGGGACTTTCTCATGCTCGGTTACTTTCGCGATCACGGTAATGACCATTGGGGCACGAAACGGCGCATTTTTCACTTTTTCGATCACAGCCTCATCACTATGGTCTGCAATCGCGGCTTTCACCAAAATATCTGATAGCTTCTTCAAACCATCACCTTGAGCAATCACAAAACGCCAAGGGGTTAAGCCTGCATGGTCAGGAGCACGAAGACCTGCGCGAATAATATTCTCCAACGCTTTGCCCTCTGGTGCTGGCGCAGATAATTTGGCGATAGAGCGACGGTTAAGCAAAAGATCGAGAGCTTCCATGAGCGAGTCCTTATTGAATCTAACTGTTATTTTCTTTGCTGCTCACTTTAGCATAACCCTCTCACTCGAATAACAATCTGTTTTTTAGGGATTATCGTGATGATTCACACAAACCGAGAGCAACAGAAACAAAAAAGCTGCGCATCACACGCAGCTTTTGAGTCATATAAAGCTCGATGTTATAGCTTCACAGCAAGTTTTACGCCTTGGCGAATTGCGCGCACTGCATCCAACTCACCGGCATGATCAGCGCCACCGATGATATGCAGTTTTTCACCAAGTTCAGACCACTTGTCTTCAAAAGGACGTACTGATTCCTGTCCCGCACAAATAACGACTTTATCAGCCTCTACAAGCTGCGCCTTACCATCTACATGAATGTGTAAACCGTTGTCATCAATTTTGTCATAAGACACGCCACCAAGCAGATGCACTCCGCGTTTTTCTAATGTGCGTTTATGGATCCAACCTGTCGTTTTACCCGGTCCTTTACCAACACGACCTTTGCGACGTTGAAGCACCCACACTTCTTTGTCACTCACCGCGTCTGGGTAAGGGTACAGTCCACCTGGTTGCGACATTTCTTTATCAATGCCCCATTCATGCAGCCAATCATCCAACGTTTGCCCAGCTGGCTCGGTAATCATTGTCGCAACATCAACACCAATACCACCAGCACCAACAATGGCGACTTTTTCACCGACAGGCGTTTTGTCACGAATCAGCGTTTGGTAATCCACCACTTTTTCTGCATTATCAATACCTTCGATATTGACCTTACGCGGTTCAACACCAGAAGCCATCACAACCTCATCGTACTCTGTCAGCAAATCGTAGTTCGCTTCCGTAGACAAATGCAGATTTACACCCGTTTCATCAATTCGGTTGGCAAAGTAGCGAATCGTTTCTCTGAATTCTTCTTTACCTGGGATTTGCATCGCTAAGCGGAATTGCCCACCAATTCGGTCGTTCTTTTCGAACAGATCAACTTGATGACCACGTTCAGCTAAAGTCGTCGCACAAGCTAAACCAGCAGGGCCTGCGCCTACAACGGCAATATTTTTCTTCTTGAACGTTGGTTCAACCACAATTTCTGTTTCGTAACAGGCAAGTGGATTGACGAGACAACTAGCGCGCTTACCTTTAAATACGTTGTCCAGACACGCTTGGTTGCAGCCGATACACGTATTAATAAACTGCGCTTTCTCTTGTTCTGCCTTCGCGACAAAGTATGGATCCGCCAAGAACGGGCGAGCCATTGACACCATATCCGCCTGACCAGAAGCAAGGATTCGCTCTGCTTCATCAGGAGTGTTAATTCGATTACAGGTGACAATTGGCACAGAAACGTGCGGTTTCACCTTCTCGGTTACCCATGTAAATGCACCGCGAGGTACTTGCGTTGCAATGGTCGGAATACGTGCTTCATGCCAACCAATACCAGTGTTGATAATGGTGACGCCCGCGTCTTCCAATCCTTTGGCTAATTCAATCACATCTTCGAACGTGCTGCCCTGCTCGACGAGATCCAGCATCGAAAGACGGAAAATGATGATGAACTTCTCACCCACCGCTTTACGTACAGCTTTCACTATCTCCAACGGGAAGCGCATGCGTTTTTTGTAACTGCCGCCCCAATCGTCATATCGCATATTGGTGCGCTTACAAAGGAACTGATTGATCAAATAACCTTCTGAGCCCATTAATTCCACGCCGTCATAACCGGCAAGTTGAGCGAGTTCAGCGCTGTTGGCAAATGCATCGATGGTCTTTTTGATCTGACGCTCGCTCATTTCACTCGGCGCAAACTTCGCGATCGGCGCTTTAATGCCAGAGGCGCTCTGCGCAAACGGGTGCATCGCGTAACGCCCAGCATGTAAAATCTGTAGCGCAATTTTGCCACCATGCTTGTGCACCGCATCGGTGACTACTCGGTGCGCCTTTGCGTGTTTTGGCTTACTAAACTCCGCACTTAACGGGTGCAGACGACCGCGTAAATTCGGTGAAAAACCGCCGGTCACGATAAGCCCGACGCCACCTTTCGCGCGCTCTTCATAAAACGCGGCGAGCTTTTGCAATCCTTCCTTGTGCTCTTCTAGGCCTGTGTGCATTGATCCCATCAGGACTCGGTTTCGTAATTGTGTAAAACCTAGGTCCAGTGGTTTTAATAAATTAGGGTACATGGCAGACATCACTAAACATCCATTTTTATTATCATGGTCTGACCAGACTACGTCCGGAAAACCAAAAAATCAAACAGGCGTTTACATTTTTGTAACACCGATCAATCTCGCGCGAAAATATGCCAATTGTTGAGTGAGCGTGATAAGCTAAAAAAATGTTATCTTTTGAGATCTTAGAGATAAGAACCCATACTTTGTAAGATTAGGGAAAGACTATCTCGTTATGGAGACAAGATGAAAAAACTCTTCAAATTTATTGGTTTGATATTTAAGGGGATATGGAAAAGCATCACCTTTATCAGACTCGCGTTGGCAAACCTGATCTTCCTTTTGATGATTGCCGTGTTTTACTTTGCGTTTACCTACACTGGCGAAGGACGGCCTGTTATCGAGAAAGAATCTGCTTTGGTTATGAACCTTTCTGGTCCCATCGTGGAACAGCGTCGTTATGTCAATCCAATGGACTCAGTTGCAGGTTCTCTTTTAGGTAACGAGATGCCAAAAGAGAACGTTTTGTTCGATATCGTGGACACCATTCGCTACGCAAAAGACGATGCCAAAGTCTCTGGCTTGGTATTGGCACTGCGCGATCTCCCAGAAACGAACTTAACGAAACTTCGTTACATTGCTAAAGCGTTAAACGAGTTTAAGGCATCAGGTAAGCCAGTTTACGCGGTGGGTGACTTTTACAATCAGAGCCAATATTACTTAGCAAGCTACGCCGATAAAGTGTACATGGCGCCTGATGGTGGCGTACTGATTAAGGGCTACAGCGCTTACTCTATGTACTACAAAACTCTGCTAGAGAAGTTAGACGTATCCACTCACGTTTTCCGAGTCGGTACTTACAAATCGGCTATCGAACCGTTTATTCGTGACGACATGTCGGATGCGGCAAAAGAGTCTGCCACTCGCTGGGTCACTCAGTTGTGGAGCGCGTTTGTCGATGACGTGACGACTAACCGCAACATCAACGCCAAAGTGCTAAACCCAACGATGGAAGAACTGCTTACCGAGATGAAATCTGTGGATGGTGATTTGGCGCAATTGGCCGTCAAAATGGGATTAGTTGATGAATTGGCGACACGCCAAGATATTCGTACCCTATTCGCCAAAGAATTTGGTAGCGACGGTAAAGACAGCTATAACGCCATTAGTTATTACGACTACCTAGCAACGATTCGCCCTGACTACACACTCGCGAACCATGATATTGCCGTTGTTGTTGCAAGTGGCGCCATCATGGATGGTCAGCAACCTCGTGGAACAGTAGGCGGTGACACGGTTGCAAGTCTACTGCGTCAAGCGCGTAACGATGAGAAGGTGAAAGCAGTCGTGCTTCGCGTAGACAGCCCTGGTGGCAGTGCGTTTGCGTCAGAAGTGATTCGCAACGAAGTGGAAGCGCTAAAAAAAGCAGGCAAACCTGTTGTAGTTTCGATGTCGAGCTTAGCGGCCTCTGGCGGTTACTGGATTTCAATGAGCGCAGATAAAATCGTCGCACAACCAACAACACTGACAGGTTCTATTGGTATCTTCAGCGTTATTACGACGTTCGAAAAAGGCTTCAGCAAACTTGGTATCAACACCGACGGCGTTGGCACCTCACCGTTTTCTGGCGACGGCATTACGACTGGCTTGTCTGAAGGCGCGTCTCAAGCGTTCCAACTAGGCATTGAGCATGGCTACAAACGCTTTATCTCTTTGGTTGGTTCAAACCGAGATATGACGGTAGAAGAGGTAGACAAAGTCGCGCAAGGCCGAGTTTGGACAGGTCAAGATGCCTTATCATTCGGTCTTGTTGACCAAATGGGTGACTTCGATGATGCCGTTGAGTTAGCTGCGAAGCTGGCGAACGTGACAGATTACGGTATTTACTGGGTTGAAGAGCCATTGTCACCAACAGAACTATTCCTACAAGAATTCATGAATCAGGTGAAAGTATCCCTTGGTGTTGACGCAACAAGCCTTCTGCCAAAGAGTCTTCAACCTGTGGCTCAACAGTTCGAACAAGATGCAAGTCTGCTTCAAAGCTTTAACGATCCGAAAGGACAATACGCTTTCTGTTTGAACTGCCAAGTACAGTAGATTTTCAGTAAGAAATACAAAGGGCATCTCTACGTGAGATGCCCTTTTTTATTGAGCTCAACATCTCCTCAGATGACTTTCATATGCTGTGCGCCGAGCCTCGCATCTCAAGGTTATTTAGGTATATAATCCCGCCTCTGTTCCCCTACATGAAAGAAAAAACGATGACTAGAAAACACATCTACATCGCTTACACCGGTGGCACCATCGGTATGCTAAAATCGGATCACGGTTACGTTCCTATCGCTGGCTTTATGGAAAAACAGCTTGCCAGCATGCCGGAATTTCACCGTCCAGAGATGCCGGAATACACTATCCACGAATATGATCCTCTTATCGACTCATCAGATATGACACCAGCAGACTGGCAACAAATCGCTGATGACATTCGTGACAACTACGACAAGTACGATGGTTTCGTTATTCTGCACGGCACTGACACGATGGCTTACACCGCGTCGGCTTTGTCTTTCATGCTAGAAAACCTGGGTAAGCCAGTTATCGTTACTGGTTCTCAAATTCCTTTGGCTGAACTGCGCTCTGATGGTCAAGCAAACTTACTAAATGCTCTGCACATCGCAGCAAACTACCCAATCAACGAAGTCACCTTATTCTTCAACAATCAGTTGATGCGTGGCAACCGCAGCACAAAATCTCATGCTGACGGCTTTAATGCATTTACGTCACCAAACTTGCCTCCATTGTTGGAAGCGGGCATCAACATTCAGATTAGCAACAGCATCAAGGTGAACGCGCAACCTGAAGGTGAGTTCAAAGTTCACAACATTACTCCTCAACCAATCGGTGTGATCACAATGTATCCGGGTATTTCGCATGAAGTTATCCGCAATACCTTGCTTCAGCCAGTGAATGCAATGATTTTGCTAACCTTTGGTGTGGGTAACGCTCCGCAAAACCCAGAACTACTAGGCCATCTTAAAGAAGCCTCTGAGCGTGGTGTTATTGTGGTCAACCTGACTCAATGTTTGGCTGGTAAAGTTAACATGGGCGGTTATGCGACAGGCTGTGCGTTGGCAGATGCAGGCGTAATTAGCGGTTACGATATGACGCCAGAAGCGGCGCTCGCAAAACTGCACTTCTTATTGAGCCAAAACCTGTCTTACGAAGAAGTAAAAGAGAAAATGCAGGAAGTACTGCGTGGCGAAATGAGCCTGTAAGCGCTTCTTCGAATCTCTAACAATGCTTAGATATTAAAAAAGCCCAATATTGATTGGGCTTTTTACTTTGGCATGAAGTGACAGAATCAATCGAGATTCGGGTTTACACGAACAATGTCACTTTCATCGGTATTGAACTGTTTTTTCAGTTCCTGTTTAGACTTAAAACTGATTTCACCACCAGCCGCAACCGTCATATGTTGCGCCTCGGTATTGTGTTTTGATTGATACAACATCACAGCTTGCATACACGAATCTCGCTGCTCTTTAGAAAGTGTTGTACCCTCAGGCCATCTTCCCGTTTCTACTGCATAAACCAAACGATCATAAACTTCTGGAGTTATCGCTTTTAATAGTTGTTCTGCGTCCATAATGTACCTTCTTATTACATTCTATTTACAGAACATAACGGGTTAAGAAACTGAGTCAAGAACACGAAAATGAATTGGTGTAACGGATCACAAGCAAAACCATGAAAAAAACATACTGGTTACTCGCCAGCCTCACTACCCTTACTTTGACGGGCTGTTTTGAAGGCAACGTTACAACAGAAGAGTTGTGTCAAAAAACGCCAGAGCTCCGTTGTGAAAACCTCAATATGGATGACGGCCAATGTCGAATTCCTAGAACCAAGTTAATTTGGCACCGTTTTGAGCTACTGAAAAACCCATCAGAAGCAAACCAAATTACCGAATACAGCATCGTTGCTGATTATCGCAAATGTTTGGAGCTCGCGTCTCAGATCACCCCTATCGATCAAAGTGAGCTAAAAAGGCAACGCTTTAATGCCTTGGTACACAGCATAGATGAACTCAAGCGTATCGTCGAAGAACTGAAAGGTTCTCAACAACCAGAGACACTCTATTTTCTTTGGTCACAAACGGGCGATACACAAGCACGTCGCCAATTTTTACAAATGGAAGGCACACCCCAGTTAAATACTGCAGAAATGCAGTATGCCTTAGCCACTTTCTATACCAATAGAGACGCAAAAAAAACGCTAGTCTTGCTCAATAATGCTTTGGCTCTGTCAAACAAAGACAACCTAAACCCTGTGATACTTAAATCACTGGCAAGCATTAACCAAGGTTTAGGCGAGAAAAAGCAGGCTTACTTATGGGCGATGGTTGCCAAACGATTTGATGTGCCTTTAGCGGATGAAAAGCAGTTGCAGCGTATGTACCACTTCGAGGATCCGAACCAACACGAAAAGTTAGATGAGTTGGCCGATACGATTGCAAAGGCAATACGCAAAGGCAGTTACTCGCCCGATATGGTCCCTAAAGACATGTAAACAAAAAACTCCCGCTTAGCCGGGAGTTTTTTTCCTATTGCTGGTGATTATGAGTGGTCTAACGGTACGATGAAAGGATAAAACACTCTTAACAGCAAAAATGTCATTATTCGTCAGATTTGTTGAAAATTAACGACACCGAATTTACACAATAACGCTCGCCAGTGGTCTTCGGACCGTCTTCAAAAACGTGACCCAAATGGCTATCACAGCTCGCACAACGAATCTCCGTACGAACCATTCCGTGACTTAGATCTTCCAAATAGCGTATTGCTTCATTATTAAGAGGTGCATCAAAACTCGGCCATCCACAACCAGAGTCGTACTTGTTATCCGAGATAAATAGAGGGGCATTACAGCACGTACAAGCGTAAACGCCAGTCTCTTTATTATGCAGTAACTTACCACTGAACGGCGGCTCTGTACCTTGCTCTCGACAGACACGGAACTCTTCGTCAGATAACTGCTCACGCCACTGTTCATCAGACTTCGTTACTTTTTTTCCGCTTTGTTCCACGAATTTCGGTTCCTTCTTTACTATTTTGGGCATTGACTTTTTTAGCAAAAAACTTGCTTCTCGTAACAGTTGTAGCACATACTTTCTCACCAGGACACCATGTGTAATGAATTTGATACGAGTACTTATCTCGCAAGTTATATTACGCCAACTGGACTACAGAAGATTCAGTAAAAGTTTAAAAAACGAACATTTGCGAAGAATTGTTAAAAAAAGCGTCGCTTTTTTTTGACTTTAAACAAGTTAAGTCCGATTATCTGTTGCAGATGTTTACTGGATTCTGTAATTTTACTACCAGTTATCTTTAATCAGAAATTAAGTTGTGGAGCAACTATAATGACTATCAAAGTAGGTATTAACGGTTTTGGCCGTATCGGTCGTTTCGTATTCCGTGCAGCGCAAGAGCGCGCAGACATCGAAGTTGTAGGTATTAACGACCTTATCGACGTAGAATACATGGCATACATGCTTAAGTACGACTCAACTCACGGCCGTTTCAACGGTACTGTTGAAGTTGAAGGCGGTAACCTAATCGTTAACGGTAAAACTGTACGTGTTACTGCAGAGCGCAACCCAGCTGACCTTAAATGGGACGAAATCGGTGTTGACGTTGTAGCAGAAGCAACTGGTCTTTTCCTAACTGACGAGACTGCACGTAAGCACATCGAAGCTGGTGCGAAGAAAGTTGTTCTAACTGGTCCTTCAAAAGACGCTACTCCAATGTTCGTAATGGGCGTTAACCACGCTACTTACGCTGGTCAAGACATCGTTTCTAACGCTTCTTGTACTACTAACTGTCTAGCGCCTATCGCTAAAGTTCTTAACGACAAGTTCGGTATCGAATCTGGTCTTATGACTACAGTTCACGCTACTACAGCAACTCAAAAAACTGTAGACGGTCCTTCTGCTAAAGACTGGCGCGGTGGTCGTGGTGCTTCTCAAAACATCATCCCATCTTCAACTGGTGCTGCTAAAGCTGTAGGCGTTGTTCTTCCAGAACTAAACGGCAAACTAACTGGTATGGCTTTCCGCGTACCAACAGCTAACGTTTCTGTAGTTGACCTAACAGTTAACCTAAAAGAAGGCGCATCTTACGAAGCTATCTGTGCAGCAATGAAAGAAGCTTCTGAAGGCGAACTAAAAGGCGTTCTAGGCTACACTGAAGACCAAGTTGTTTCTCAAGACTTCATCGGTGAAGTTCAAACTTCAGTATTCGATGCTAAAGCTGGTATCGCTCTAACTGATAACTTCGTTAAAGTTGTATCTTGGTACGACAACGAAATCGGTTACTCAAACAAAGTTCTAGACCTAATCGCACACATCTCTAAGTAATTAGAAATCGTGATTAGCTCTTAACTGAGTTGAAAAAGAGGCGGCTTGATAGTCGCCTTTTTTGTATCTGGAATTTGAGAAAAATCTCAGACGTACTTTCATAAATACTGAGAAGTGCGCCGAAATCTACCTCTTCCCCAGTGTAGGAAACAAGCACATGGATTTAAAAACTCTTCCTCCTCTAACCGTTCTTTCAGACAACGTAACTGTTGTCGAAATCGATAACGTAAAGATCGTTCGTATTATTCATGACAAAGCGACAGCAGGTATTGCTTTACACGGCGGTCATGTAGTCTCATATACACCACAAGGTCAAGAAGACTTGATCTGGATGAGCGAAAAAGCCATTTTTGATGGCAAAGCAGCATTACGTGGTGGCATTCCTGTTTGTTGGCCTTGGTTTGGCCGTATTGCTGCACCAGCTCATGGCTTTGCGCGTACATCCGAATGGGAATTGGTTGAGCACCGTGAAAATGAAAATGGTGTCATCGTCGAGTTGGCACTGTTCCCAACCGAAGAAACACATCAAATTTGGCCATACATGTTTGATGCGCGTCTTCTTGTCGAAGTGGGTGACGAACTCAAAGTAACGCTGAAAGTTCTTAATATCGATGATGAAGCTTGGACGTTCTCAGGCGCATTACATACTTACCTTAACGTGGGCGATATCAAACAAGCGCAAACAACAGGTATGGGCAATGAGTACATCGACAGCTTGAAAAATAGCGAAGTGTGTCAGGGTGGTGAGGTTCTTCAACTGACTGACACCATCGATCGCGTATACACGCAACCAGAAGCTCAAATTTTAGTGAAAGACCCTGTTCTTAACCGCACGTTAAGCGTAGCGAACCGCGGCCATAACTCAGCAGTACTATGGAACCCGTGGGCGGAAGGTGCACAAGGGATGGGAGACATGGCTGACAATGGCTATGAAACCATGCTGTGTGTGGAATCTGCCCTTCATGCACCAAGTATTGAAGAAGGCAAGACTCTTGAGACAGGCGAGAGCTACGAGCTCGTGACAGTGATTGCTGCACAATAATCTTCCTAGGCCGGCTCATCCGGCCTTTTTTTTGAAATCATTTCCGTTCTTCCTCGGTCACTTTCTAACTAACCCATTGGTTATCTGAGTTTTTTGACAATTTAATTAATAGATATCAAAAAAATTATTCATATAAACCGATAGCATGCCGATACAAAACTCATAAGTTATAAATATATCAGGAAGACATTCCATGTTAGAAAAGTACAGAAATCAAAGTGTTGGCTTTCAACTAAAGCTAGTCATCACTTTGTGCCTAGTAATTGCCTTTTCCAGCATTGCTGCGCTCGTTTATCGAAACGCATCTGGCGTGCTGCTAGAAAGTACGTTGAGAGAACATCAATCCAAAGTCGAGTCGATGGCAAAAACCATTGCCGGTCAGTTCGATGCTTACCTTCATACTGCTCAAGTACTCGAATCAACTTTTCGCAATGGTTACCTTGCAGGCGTTTATGTAGAAAACTACACGGTAGACTTCATGGGTCATGAAGTACCAAATATCACGCAATACAGCGAAAGTTTGATTAACGACACAAAGCTGGTCGACAGCTTCACACGTGATACCGGAGCAATCGCAACGTTATTTGCACCACTTGGTGATGACTTCATTCGCGTTTCAACATCATTAAAAGATCCACAAGGTAAGCGTGCAGTAGGCACGACTCTTGGACGCAACCATCCTGGTTACCAACTCTTAAAGAGCGGAAAACCTTACTACGCGCAAATCAAACTATATGGCGAACGCTACATTACCTATTACGCGCCAATCAAAGACGCTAACGGTAACGTATCTGGCTTGTCATTTATCGGTTTGCCAGTAGACCAAGCCACACAAACTCTTTTTGATGCACTAGAAGAGATTAAGTGGGGCGACACAGGCTACACCATCATTGTCGATAACGACAAAAACAATCTTGGTAAGTACTTACTCCACCCGACTAAGAGCGCTACCGATCCTTCAATCGTAGAAGTTCGTGATTACGATGGTAACAAGCCTTTCCATAAGATTTTCGAACAAAAGAGTGGTCTGATCCGCTACCCATTCCAATACGGATCAACCGTCGGTGAAAAATACTTAGTGTTCACCGAAGTACCCGGCTGGAACTGGAAACTACTGGGCGGTACATTCATCAAAGAAGTGACCAAAGGCAGCGACACGCTACTTAAACTGATAGCCATCATTTCTTCGGTAGCAGCGAGCATCACTTTTGTTGTGCTCACTCTGTTCTTAAATCGCAGCTTACAGCCTCTAACGGTGTTGAACTCTTACATGACGCGCCTAGCTAATGGTGAAGTCAGCTTACAAATTCCGTCGTCTCGTAAACGTTCTAAAAATGAGATTGTGAATTTGAATAACGGCGTTGCAAGCATGGCAAATCAATTGAATGAGTTAGTTGGCCAGATTCGTTCTACCAGCGATTTAGTCGAAAGTAACTCGACCAGTGTAGCAAGCGATGCTCATAGCAACTTAACCCAAGCGGATCGTCAGCAAGAAGAAGTTGAGCAAGTCGTAACAGCGATCGAAGAGATGGCCTCTTCCGCTCAATCGGTGGCTCAGCAAGTAGAAAGCATTGCTGAAAATGTCCGCTCTGCGAACTTAGATAGCCAATCTGGTTTGACGATTGTTGAAGGCGTATGTGTCGACGTGGCGCAGTTGAATGATCAATTGGATCAATCAGCCGAAGCCATCGAACAAGTCAACCGTGACAGTGAAAGTATCCAAACCGTCACAAGAATGATCGACGAAATTGCCGAGCAGACCAACCTACTCGCTCTCAACGCAGCAATTGAAGCGGCACGTGCCGGTGAGCAAGGCCGTGGGTTTGCTGTGGTCGCGGATGAAGTTCGTACATTAGCGCACCGTACGCAAAGCTCAGTGCAAGACGTAGTTGGGATTATCGAGAAGCTAAAAGGCTCAACACAAAATGCCGTAACCATGATGACTGACAGCCAACGCAGTGCGAATCAGGTGCTAGACAAAGCGCAAGACGCAGGCACCGCACTCGAAGCGATTGCCGTTCAGGTACAATCTATCGCCTCTCAAGCTGATGCCATTGCCGCGACCTCGGAAGAACAAGCTCAAGTTTCACAAGAAATTGCAGCCAACGCGCATTCAATCAGTGAGCTAAACCGAGAGAGCCGTAACACCAGCGCGAAAACATCACAAAGTGCGATCGAGTTACAGCAACAAGCGAGAAATTTAAAGGAGCAAGTGGACTTCTTCCATTAATCCCCAGCCCTTCTCCGCTTATCATTGTTCAAAACGTGTAAGAGGTGCTCAAGAACCTAAAGAGCCGAAGATCTCGGCTCTTTTTGTTTCACTTAAAGCCACGCTTTTTGATAGAATTTGCCGCCCTACTTTCTGTTCGAGATCGTCATGAACTATCAATGCCCTCTATGTCACCAACCACTTTCGCTGACTGAAAAGACGTTTAAGTGTAAAAACAATCATCAGTTCGACCTAGCAAAAGAAGGTTATGTGAATCTGATGCCAGCACACCACAAACGTTCGAAAGATCCAGGTGACAACAAAGAAATGATGCAAGCTCGCCGCCGTTTTCTCGAAGGAAACCACTACGATCCAATGCGTCAAGAAGTGGCTCGACTATGTGCGAAATACACAGAAGGTACGACACACCAATTACTGGATATCGGTTGTGGTGAAGGTTATTACACCGATCAAGTGCAGCAATCACTCTTCGAACAAGATCCACAAGCCACTGTTTTTGGTTTGGATATTTCTAAAGTGGCCATTCGTTACGCTTCTAAGCGCTACCCAAACTGCCAATTTAGTGTAGCGTCTAGCCATCGCTTGCCGTTTGCAGATCAATCACTGGATGCGATTTTGCGTATTTATGCACCATGTAAAGCAGAAGAGTTGCAACGCGTCATCAAAGACAACGGCGTAGTGATCACGGTAACGCCCGCAGGTCGTCACCTTTACCAGTTCCGCGAACGCATCTATCAAGAAGTTCGCTTACACAATGAAGAACCAGAGAACATTGAAGGCTTTGAGCTAGAGCACCAACAAAAGCTGAACTACACCATGGACTTAGAAAATGGTGTTGCATTTGATTTGTTGCAAATGACTCCATTTGCTTGGAAGGCGACGGATGAACTTCGTGAAGAGCTAAAGTCCGCTACACTTTTCCAGTGTGAGGCCGACTTCATGCTACGCGTTTACCGCAAGAAGCCAGTTCAACAAGAGAATCAATAGAGAATAACGAAAATCATTCTCATTTATATTGATTCATTGCTCAGCCTCCATTAATATCACTCGGACATTTTTGGAGGCTTTTCAATGCGCTTTTCTATTTTAGGCCTTGCATTTGCAAGCGTACTTTCAGGGTGTGTTTCTACCACGCCAACCACATCGGCCCTTTCTTCAACAGACGTCACCACCTTTTACGATTACCAACTGCATTCTCCTTCTGGCAACGCCCTTGCTTTGCAGAACCTGCCAGATGAGTTAAAAAACGCTGACGTGATCTTGGTTGGAGAGTGGCACACTCATGCTGGTATTCATCGCTTCCAAACCGATCTACTGAGGCAGCTTTCTTCTGGCGAACGCCGTATTGCCCTATCTATGGAGCAAGTCACGCGTGACAAGCAATCGGTGCTAGACGCTTATCTAAAAGGCGAAATCGGTGAACAATACTTCATGTCTCAAAGCAATGCGTGGCCCAACTATGAAAGCGATTACCGCCCACTCGTTGAGTTCGCCAAGCAAGCCAACTTACCTGTTATCGCCGCAAATGCACCCAAATACATCGTCCGCTGTATTGGTCGTCAAGGTGTTGATTACCTGAATAAATTAGATGATGAAGAGCGCAGCTTTGTGGCTGAAAACGTCAATACCGCGAACAGTCCATATAAAGAAAAGTTCATGGCATCCATGCATCATGGCAAGCCAGAGCAAACTGAAAAGCAATACGCCGCACAAGTAACGTGGGACGAAACCATGGCGGAGTCGATTGTGAAATACCTCGCTCAAAACCCAAATGCTCAAGTTGTTCATGTCGCGGGGAAATTTCATACAGAAGCAGGTTTAGGTACCGCAGCATCCATTTTACAACGCAACCCTGAACTTAAAGTGGTGGTGGTTAATCCAACGTCGGAAATCAGTACAAACAGCCCAGATTATCAGTTAGAAGTACTCGAACCGCCGGTTCGCTTCGTTCAAAACGTGAACCGAATGGCCGCGTATAAGCACCTATCTACACGTAATGACGATCTTCAATGTAAATAACGTGGCCTATCCTACATTTTAATCTACTTGTACGGTCTGTTTTTTGCTTTGCTATTTAAGAAACAATCTTGGCGGCAAAAACAGGCCCGTTTTCTCCTATCATGAGTTCCAACTTTTGATTCAGAATATCTGCGTCAAATTGGTACAAATTGATTCAAGAAATACCCTATGCCGTCGATATAGAGATAACTGCTTTTTACCCGCACTCAGTGAAAGAGTGTCGATGTTCCAAGGAGTATTCGATGAATCCAGTAGGAAGCAACCCAGTAAACTCTTATGCTAAGCAACCGGCAGTAGTGGCACAAAATCAAGACAATCACGTTGATACGGTTGCCGCGCCACTCAAAGTTGAGCAAAACAAAGTGACACTTTCTACGGAAGGTAAGGCACTGCTAGCGGCGTTGCAGCAAATTGACCATGAGAGTAAAAAGGTAGAAGCAGAAAACAAAACAATGGGTGAAAAAGTTGAATCTTTCACTCACGGTGCCCTTGGCATGGATCATCCCGACAAGATTGAAGAAGAGGAAGACGGCTCATATTCTGCAGGGCAGTATCTTTCCGCGGCGCTCACTGTTGGTGGTATCATTTTAGCTCTCTTCTAGCCGCAAAATTCCTACTCGACACGATAACAAACCGTGTTTGAATCCGTACTGAAAAGCAGACCATAATTCCTTTCGCTTAAGAACAAGCCATCATACAACATGGATGAATCTTTCATCTATAAGGCATGGTTCTTACTGCATTCACTCGTTTATTGCTCCCTCAATCAGGTTTCTTATGAAGGCACTAAATGGATGACTTTAGTCCATGCTTTCAACTCCTAAGCGTAATCCAAGCCCACTTCTGTGGGCTTTTTTATACCCCAACATCTGCGACCGAGTTGGCTAGCAACCCAAAATGACAATGCCGTGAATCTTTTATTACCGCCACAAAAGCGTCATAAACCGCTGCTTTAATTTCTGCGCTTTCAATAAACAAGGAAAATATAATGAAGCGTTTAGTTTCTCCGATTATTACTGCAGTGGCTGCATCTACACTTTCATTCAATGCGCTATCCGCTGAAATCAAAAACGTTATTCTGATGATTGGTGATGGTATGGGTCCTCAGCAAGTCGGCTTGCTAGAAACCTACGCGAACCACGCACCAAACTCGATTTACAAAGGCCAAACCACCGCGCTCTACAAGTTAGCGCAAGAAGGTGTGATTGGCTCATCTTTAACGAACCCAGAAGATGCAATCGTTGTCGACTCTGCATGTTCGGCAACAATGCTCGCAACAGGTATCCCAACCGCATCAGAAGTGATTGGTATTGACAGCCAAGGCAATCACGTTGAGACCATTTTGGAAAAAGCCAAAAGCAAAGGCAAAGCAACGGGTCTTGTTTCAGATACGCGCATGACGCACGCAACACCAGCCGCGTTTGCTGCGCATCAACCTCATCGCTCGCTAGAAAACAACATCGCTTCCGATATGCTAGAAAGCGGTGTCGACGTGTTATTATCCGGTGGTCTTCGTCACTGGATTCCAAAATCGACTAACGACAAAGGTGAAACTTACCAAGCGCTAGAAAAACTTACGCAAGGCAGTGTTTACCTAAAATCTAAGCGTAAAGACGAACGCAATCTGCTTACCGAAGCGCAAGACCAAGGCTACAGCCTAGCTTTCAGCCGAGACATGTTGACACAAGCAAAAGGCGACAAACTACTTGGCCTATTCGCTTACTCAGGTATGAATGATGGTATTGCTTACAGTAACAGCAAAAACGATCCAAAACGCACACAACCATCGTTGAAAGAAATGACGGTCAAAGCGCTTGATGTTCTTTCTAAAGACAAAGACGGCTTCTTCTTGATGGTTGAAGGTGGTCAAATCGACTGGGCTGGCCACAGTAACGATGCTGGTACCATGCTACATGAGTTGATTAAGTTCGACGAAGCGGTGAACTCTGTTTACGAGTGGGCGAAAGGTCGTGACGACACACTTATCATTGTTACCGCAGACCACGAAACAGGTTCTTTTGGCTTTAGCTACTCATCAGCAAATCTACCTAAACCAGAAAAACGCAAAGGTGAAGCCTTTGAAAAACGTGATTACGCGCCAAACTTCAACTTCGGTAAGTTTGAAATCCTAGATGGTTTATACAACCAGAAGAAAAGCTACTACGGCATGATCAGCGAGTTTGAAGCGCTAGATAAAGCACAGCAAACACCAGAAAAGCTAGCTGAAGTGGTGAATGCCAACAGCGATTTTTCTATCACACCTGAGCAAGCCGCTCATGTACTAGCAAGCAAACCAAACCCATACCGAGTTGCTGGCCACTCATACCTAGAAGTAGAAACGGTACCAACAATTAACGACTTTGATGCGTTCTTCCCATACAACGACCGCGGTAACTTGCTCGCTCGCGAACAAGCGACCAAACAAAACACGGTATGGGGAACAGGCACGCACACTCATACACCAGTGAACGTATTCGCTTGGGGACCTGCAGAAACCATTCTTCCAGTTTCAAAAATCATGCACCACTCCGAGCTTGGTGAGTTCCTAAAGCAACAAATCAAATAATCATCTTGCACTTACTTCACGTCTTGTGATGTTCCAACGCTCTCTCACGAGAGCGTTTTTTTATCCGCAAAAACAGTTGACGTTTTAAGCAACAATACTCAATATTTGCACGTCTTAAATCATATCTACGAATACCATGTGCGAAATATTTGCTAAACAACCACAGGATAATTATCAGTTTATCACTCGTTCCATCCGCATTGACGGCCATGCCACCAGCGTAAAATTAGAGTCGAGTTTTTGGACGATTCTTGAAGAAATTGCCAGTGCGCAAGACATGACGGTTCCAAAGTTTATCAGCACGGTGTATCAAGAAGCACTGGAATACAATGGTGAAGTGAACAACTTTGCATCCTTACTGCGCTGCGCATGTCTCACGTATGCTCGCCAACCGGAAAACACACTCCATCAAGCTCTTGCCCAACTTAACGCTTAACACCTAACTATTCTTACCAAAATATTCAATGGCATCGATGAGGCTTTACGCCTCAATCGTAAGCTATTGAGCTTATTCTTATTTGTCGTACTCTAGTACTACCCAAACTCCTTTTGTACTCGCTAACCTATGCGGACAATTAAGGAGTACTCATGACAAAAATGATACACACCATGATCCGAGTACGCGATCTGGACCGTTCCCTACAATTTTACCGCGACGCACTTGAGCTAGAGATCAAAGACCAATACGTTTTTGATGGTTTCTCCCTAACCTATCTAGCAAATGAAGAAACAGGCTTTGAATTAGAACTTACCCACAACCACGACCAAAGCGAACCTTATACTCACGGTTCTGGTTACGGCCACCTTGCCGTTAGCGTGGACGACATCGAACAAGCTCACAAACGAATTAAATCTCTAGGTATTGAAGCAGGTGACATCAAAGCGTTTGACCACCAGCAAAAACACCTAGCGACCTTCTTTTTTGTCACCGATCCTGACGGTTACAAAATTGAGTTCCTGCAACGACAGGGACGCTACCTATAACTAAAACCGACAATTAAAACCGATAATTAAAAAAGAGTAAAAATTATGATTCACTTGACTGCTACCTTTCACGCACAACTGGGGAAAGAACAACAACTGAAAGAAGTGCTAACTCAAGCGCTTGAGCCAACTCGCAATGAAGACGGTTGTGTTCGTTATCAGTTGTTCCAAGATAAAGACAACGCGAGCCACTTCGTTTTTCAAGAGCAATTTAAAGACCAAGAAGCGTTCGAATTTCACGGTAAAACTGAGCACTTTGCACGTTTGATCAACCAGATTGAAAACTTGCTTGAATGCGAACCGAAGTTAGCGTTCTTTAACGAACTGTAAGACACAAAACTTACCGCAAATAAAAAGGCACTCTTTATCGAGTGCCTTTTCGTATTTGGATAACACGCGATTACGCGTCTTTTTTCTCCACCATGTGCAAATGCACATCTTGTTGTGGGAAAGGAATCGAAATGCCTTCGCGATCAAAGCGTAACTTCACTTCTTTCGTTACATCCCAATATACCTCCCAGTAGTCATCCGTTTTTACCCAAGGGCGAACGATGAAATCTACCGACGAAGTATTCAAAGTGTGCACTTTAATCATTGGCTCAGGCGCGCGAAGTACCGCAGGGTGTGAAGTCACGATATCCGTTAGTACCGATTCCGCTTTCAATAAATCGTCTGCGTAGCCAATACCAAACACCATATCCACACGGCGAATACGCTCATGGGTCACGTTCTTGATCACATCTCCCCAAATCTTACTGTTCGGCACAATGATGATCTGGTTATCGAAGGTGCGAATCGTGGTGTTCACTAAGCTCATGTGACTTACCTTGCCATCCACACCACCGGCGTAGACAAAATCACCCACATCAAACGGACGGTAAATCAAAAGCATCATACCCGCTGCGAAGTTCGACAACGTATCTTGCAACGCGAAACCAATGATCACACCGGCAATACCGAAACCAGTCAGGATTGGCGCTAAGTTCAAGCCAATCTGCGACAGGCCAACCATAATACCAATCACCCACACCACTTTACCGGACATGGAGATAAAGAAGTCCTGCATTAGGTGGGAAAGTTTCAAGTTCTTAGAAGACACCGCTTTGCTCACCACTTTGCGCGTGAGTTTAGCCAGTGCACGAGCAATCAATAAGATCAGCGCGAACACGAATAGCTGGAAGATATGCTGTGGTGCGTTTTCCGCAAACCAATCCACCGCGGAGTTTGACCAGTGGCTGATGATGGACCACACCACTTTGGTGTCTAGCAAGTCGTGCGTGATGCTGCCTGTGATTTCAAAGATCTGACGCTTGTACTCCGACGTCTCAATACCCATTTTGTCGCCGATCGACATCAGGTTACGCAAACTTTCCGTTGCGATATTCAGTCTCTGCTTCACGATCAGTTGGCTAAGTTGCAAAGACGCTTTTTCTGATTCAGGGCTGGATGAAAGCTGCGTACCAATGATTTCTGCTTGTTGACGCAGATACGCCATCGATGCCGATAACAAACGCATGCGCTTATCTAGCTTGTCTTGCAATTCCGCTTCCGCACGCTCATTTTGAACGCCTAATTGCTTGAGCCATGCCAAATTCTGCCAGCTCGAATCAAAGCTCACATCCAAGTAATGTTGAAGCTCGCGGTAGTCGTTAATAAGCGCGAGCTTTTCTTCGTCTTTCGCTTTGTTTAACTCTTCAATGACTTCTTTGGTTTTGGTCGTCAGATAATCGGTCGCGTCTTTTGAATACTTTTCCTGCGTTTTGACGAGCTTAATCAGCTTGTCACGAGGGATGGACTCACGCTCAATCGCGGACGCTAATTGATTTCTCAACTCTTCATTTTTTTGGAAAAGTTGTAGCTGAAGCGCATCACGCTCGTCACCTGCCGTTTGAGATAGGCTTTGCGATAAATCGACAATGTCGATGTTCAAGCTATCTATAGAAGCTTCTGCTTCAGAGATAATAGGAGGCTCTGTGCTTTCTGTGGCTTGCACAAAAATAGGGGTCATCATCGTGATGAATAAAGCGAATATCGCTACCCAAGGTGTCTGGCGATTTTTCAGGGGGAAATGAAACGTCATTTTTACCTCGTAGGAAACGAATCCCGATCGGAGCGATCAAGAATCGGAATGTAAAGCCTTGAAATGATATACCCTAAGTTTACATCACTAAATTGCAAACCGAGCAGCATTTAGTTAATTAAGCGTCAGAGTTCAACAATGACCGTCGTTTTGTCATCACTTATGAGAATCCGGTCTTTTATTGACCCTAAAAGCAAACAAGCCTTTCACTGTTGGTAAAAGGCTTGTTTCAATTTGGCTATGGGCGATTTGGGTGATTCAAAATGTGGTCTTCCCAATCCACCACATCAATTTCGTACACCACTTTGTTGCGGACACTTTCGCCCGCCGCGTGCATTGCGGATTTCGAGCCCGTAATCAACGGGTGCCATTCTGGTAATGGCTGATTTTCGGCTAACAGACGGTAAGCACACGTGTGCGGTAACCAAGTGAAATCGTCGATGTCTTCGCGTGTCAGCTTGGTGCACTCTTCGCCAGAGGTAAAGCGATTTGGGTAGTCCTTACATGAACATGTTTTGCTGTTCAGCCAGCTACACGCCACATTGGTGTAGTAGATTTCATCGGTATCTTCATCCATTAGCTTGTGTAGACAACACTTGCCACACCCATCACAAAGAGATTCCCATTCCTCTTCGCTCATGTGTTCTAACGATTTACTTTGCCAAAATGGAGTGCTCATACTTCAGGTCTCACCAAGGGAATTAGGGGCCGATTTATACTCTTCTCGCCGCAAAAGTTCAAGTTTTGAGACGATCTCCAATCGGCATCAAGTATCTAATACGATATTCAACCATTTTCAATTAACTGTTCTATCCTTATACGAGTTCGCATTATTTCATTGATCACGAAGGAATTAAGGAGTTTTCATGGGTATCATTTCTTGGATTATTTTGGGCTTGATCGCCGGGGCCTTAGCGAAATGGTTGATGCCAGGAAAAGATGGTGGAGGCTGGATCGCAACCATGTTGCTCGGGATTGCCGGTGCCTTTGTTGGTGGTTTCCTTGGCGGCATTCTTGGATTTGGTGGCGCGACAGGTGTAAACATCGGCAGCATCATTACCGCAACGCTGGGCGCGTTTATTCTGCTGTTTGTTTACAATCGCTTCTTGAGATGATCACAACGGTTTAAAAGCAAAAAGGAGCACTCTATTGGGTGCTCCTTTTTATTTTTTCTTAAGCGACTCTTCCAATCCACGTCAAAATGACCATAATTGCCCCCTCAATTTTTAAGAGGTTTACATTATGGATTGTCGATTAGGATGCGGAGCTTGCTGTATTGCGCCAAGTATCTCTTCACCGATACCTGGAATGCCCATGGGCAAACCAGCAGGTGTTCGTTGCGTGCAACTCAACGATGACAATTTGTGTAAGCTGTTTGGTAAGCCTGAGCGCCCTAAAGTTTGTCACGATTTTAAGCCGTGTCCGGTTGTGTGTGGCAAAACCAACCAAGAAGCGCTCGACAACATCACTGAGCTAGAGCAACTTACTTAATCTATTCAGAGCACCCGTTTAGTCGTTCCCAAGCTCTCGCAAATACAAGTAGATGGTATCGCGCGATATACCAAGATGGTTTGCAACCATTAAAACAGCGTCTTTGTATTTAAAAATGCCTAGGCCATGCAGTCGCGTCACCAGTTCACGGTTGCGTTTAGAAGGCGCAATGGCTTCATTTTCCCACACTTCTGTTTGCACGGTTTCTATCGTACTGATGATGGTTTCATCAATATTACGCGCAAACGTTTCTGGTGAGCGAGCACCACCAACACAACACTCGGTGTGTTGCTGAGGCAGCATTGCCTTTAAAAATGCCTGCATCGGAGCATCCATATCCACGTTGATACACAGCAAACCAATCGGTTTGTTTTTTGGATTTCTGACAATTGTCGTAATGGAGTGCAAGGTCTTTCCGTTCGATGTTTTCGTCAGGTACGAATCAGAAACGTCCTTGCCCTCTCTTAACTTCATTCTCGCTAAGTTGGTAATTGGAGCACCTTCACTGCGTTCCGTCACGTGCCCGTTTGCGATTTTGATGATTTCCGGCGCTTCGGCATCTAAGCTGTGGAGAACCACTTCAGTGTGTTCACCATACATACGTGCAATGCCATCCACGACGTTTTTCATAGAGTTCAAAATATCGAGATCACTCTTGGTGAGTTTCTTTAGTAGCAATGTTACTTCCCTTAGCAAAAACTGGAGGTTAGGCCGACATAATATCGATAATAGATTTGTCAGTATACGGCATACCGAAACGAACCATTGAGCCAACATTTCTTATCGTTTGCTCAACTTCTTCGCCTACTATACCTTGATTCTTAACACTGTGGTTACCCATCGCCATCAAATATGAGCGCACCGCCGTTGTCGACGAAGTACACACTTTCATCGCACAAGAGGACTTCGCACCATCGCACACCATACCTGAACTGTCGCTGATGACGTTTTGAATGGCGTAGCATGATTGCTCGAATGTACCACCAGCTAAATATACCAGCGCCATAGATGCCGCCGCACTGGTTACAGTGTTGCCACAAAATGCGGATAACGGTGGGTAATAAGATTTGATGTAAATAGCCCCTAAATGACTCATGATCAACGCGCGAGCCAGCTGTTCTTCGTCGTTTTGGAATGCTTCTGCCGCAACTACAACTGGCATTGTAGCGGCAATACCTTGGTTCCCACTGCCGAAATTGCTCATGGCTGGCAACGTCGCCCCTCCCATGCGAGCATCAGACGCCGCGGATGTCATCATCTGTATACGACTCATTAAGTCATTGCCCAATAAGCCTTGCTCGATGTTGCCTTTTAGCGTGCGTCCAATTTCTAGGCCGTAACCTCGGTCGATACCTTCTTGAGCCAGCAAGGTATTGAGCTCTGCAGCTTGGAGAATGAATTTGATCTCTTCAAAAGGCGCTTGAGTGGCAAACTCATAGATTTGTTTGATCGAAATATCCACACCTTCACAAACAGAAGCGGTTGCAACGCGTTGCTGCGGTGGAGCATCAAAAATCACGTCGCCATTGCGCATGATCTGGATAATGTTGGTGTGACCGCCACTGATCGTGACCGAAACAACATCGTCACCAGAAGTGAGCATTACGCTGCAATAAATGAATTCTTGCGTATCCATGCGCGCTACAGTTACCCGCTCTTCATCTATCAATTGTTGCGCAGCAGCGACATCCTGCTCATTAATCCGAGCCAACACTTCCAGTTCTGCTGTTGGGTCACCGGCTAATGCACCAACTGAGGCGGCAATTTTGAGGCCTATCTTGCCCGTTCCGGGTACGAAAACACCCATCGAGTTTTTAAATAGGTTGTCTGAAACACGCACCTCTATCGCATCAATATCGGATGTGCCTAACTCTTTTCTAGCAACTGCTGCCGCGTACGCAGCAGCAATGGGTTCTGTACATCCTAATGCAGGTTTCACAACTTGCTTAATGATTTGGATATATTGTGTCCATTGCTGGTTCATGCTCTGTTCTCCGTATTACTTTTTATGAGCAATCGCTTCGACTTCAATTAACACGCCAAGAGGCAAATCTTTCACTGCGAAGCAACTGCGTGCCGGACAATCTTGTTGGAAAAACTCTGCGTAGACCTTGTTAAACTCGGCAAAGTCATTAATATTCGATAGGTAACACGTTGTTTTTAAAACAGTATCGACACTGCCACCACCAGCCTCTAAAACGTGCTTCAAGTTAGTAAGAGATTGATGACTTTGTGCACTGATGCCGCCTTCAACTACTTTTCCTGTTGCCTTATCAACGGGTAATTGACCTGATGTAAAAATCAAATCGCCATAGCTAGTGCCATGTGAATAAGGTCCGATAGCAGCAGGCGCGTGTTCAGATGAAATCAATTCTTTCATTTTTAAATCCTCACATAAATTTTATTTTTTATTAAGAAGTTTCTAATTTAACTTCCGTATTAGCGTTATTTTTTCAATTAAATATGAATCAAACAACTAGAACAGATCACAAAATTCGTTAAAAAATCCAATTTATTTGAACTTTTTTGCCAAGATCTCAAATTTATCTGAATTTTCCACAAAAAAATTGGTGATATATGTTTTCTCAATTAAATTTGAGAAAAATTCATACTAACAAGAGAAACAATAAAATGAGCGTGACAGCACCTACACAAACCTTACCTATCGGTAAAGAGCCACCGCACGTAAAAGCAGGCATGGCCTTAGACGAGTGGAAAGCCGCGACCAAGTTTGATAGCACAGACTGGGGATGGGTGATCATGAGTATCGGCATGGCAATCGGTGCCGGTATTGTCTTTTTACCAGTAAAAGTAGGCGTATTGGGCCTTTGGGTATTCTTGGCCTCTGCCGTGATCGGCTACCCAGCGATGTACTTGTTCCAACGCCTTTTCATCAACACTCTCTCAAGTTCACCAAAGTGCCAAGATTACGCTGGCGTCATTTCCGGTTACCTTGGTAACAAATGGGGGGCGTTATTAGGTGTGCTCTACTTCATCATGTTGGTGATTTGGGTCTTTGTTTACTCAACAGCCATCAACAATGACTCGGCATCTTTCCTACATAGTTTTGGCATCACGGAAGGTTTACTGTCTGAAAACCCGCTATATGGTCTGGCTTTAGTGTGCGCGCTGGTCGCTATTGCATCTCGTGGCGAAAAGATTTTGTTTAAGGTCAGTACTGGTCTTGTGCTGATTAAACTTTGTACCGTTGCATTACTTGGCGTCATGATGATCGAAAAATGGGATGTAGCGAATGTCGGTGCGATTCCAGAAACAGGCGCTGGTTTGAAAGATGCAATTGAGCTACTGCCGTTTACTCTAACGTCTATTCTCTTTATTCAAAGCTTGAGCCCAATGGTGATCTCATACCGCTCAAAAGAAAAATCAATTGAGGTTGCTCGCTTCAAAGCCATGCGCGCAATGAAAATTGCTTTCGGTATCTTGTTTGTGACGGTCTTCTTCTATGCGATTTCCTTTACGCTTGCGATGTCACATGAACAAGCGGTTAAAGCAGCAGAAGAGAACATCTCTGCTCTTGCGATGGTTGCGCAAGGTATGGACGGCACGACGCTAAAACTAATGAGTTTAATGCTGAATATTTTCTCAGTAATGACTGCGTTTTTTGGTGTGTACTTGGGTTTCCGCGATTCTTGCCAAGGTCTAGCGATGCTGGCTCTAAAAAAGGTCATGCCTGAAGAGAAGATCAATAAAGACTTGGTCACCAAAGGAATCATTCTCTTTGCGATTCTCATGGCGTGGGGTGCAATTGTATTGAATCTACCAGTTCTGAGCTTCACATCAGTATGTAGCCCTATCTTTGGTTTGATTGGCTGTTTGATTCCAGCTTACCTTGTCTATCAAGTGCCTTCTTTACACAAATACAAAGGCGCGTCGCTTTACTTGATTATTGCTACTGGTATTTTGCTGTGCGTATCGCCTTTCGTCGCATTTAGTTAAAACCTACGTTGCCTTGGCTGTTACTCAGTTAGTGATGGCCAAGGCAAACTGAAGATTCAGCCTCTCTTCTCCCTGCTTTTATCTCATCCTTGAGAACTCTTGCCACATACCGTCCTATTTGCAGTTTTTACGCGATCTCCCTCACACTTTATTGACAATTCTCGACTATGTTCAGCGGGTCATTTAATTAGAAATTAGGAAATAACATGAACAAGTATTTGGCTGAGGCTTTTGGTACGTTCTGGCTAGTATTGGGCGGCTGCGGCAGCGCAGTGTTGGCTGCAGGTTTTCCAGATGTTGGTATTGGTCTGCTGGGTGTCGCTCTGGCCTTTGGTTTAACCGTTTTAACCATGGCATTTGCAATCGGTCATATTTCAGGTTGCCATTTGAACCCTGCAGTGACGGTTGGCCTTTGGGCTGGCGGTCGTTTTGATACAAAAGACGTTGCGCCTTACATCATCGCACAAGTGATCGGCGGGCTGATCGCTGGTGGTATTCTTTATGTCATCGCGACAGGACAAGCTGGATTTGATGTTGTTGGTTCTGGCTTTGCCGCCAACGGTTATGGTGAACACTCACCAGGTCAGTACTCAATGCTTGCTGCGTTAGTTTCTGAAATCGTGATGACGATGATGTTCCTTATCGTTATCATGGGGGCGACAGACAAACGTGCACCTCAAGGTTTT
Source organism: Vibrio sp. GLN_1 (assembly GCF_043106015.1). Classification (NCBI taxonomy): domain Bacteria; kingdom Pseudomonadati; phylum Pseudomonadota; class Gammaproteobacteria; order Vibrionales; family Vibrionaceae; genus Vibrio; species Vibrio sp. GLN_1. Next base: position 234,172 of record NZ_JBICMD010000035.1, on the reverse strand, counting down.
GCGCCTATTGCAATTGGTTTGTGTCTGACTCTTATTCACCTGATCAGCATTCCTGTGACTAATACCTCAGTAAACCCAGCTCGTAGTACAGCAGTCGCAATGTATGTAGGTGACTGGGCAGTTTCTCAGTTATGGTTGTTCTGGGTTGCGCCTATTGTGGGTGGCGTACTTGGTGCGGTTATCTACAAAAACCTGCTTGGTAAAGAATCGAACGATTAATCGTTCCCAACTCCCAAGATCAAAAAAGCCGCTGAATTCAGCGGCTTTTATTAAATCTTATGTCGGCCCAATAATGAGTGTGACAAGGTCGTGCCATCTACAAGCTCAAGCTCCCCACCTACAGGCACACCGTGCGCGATACGGCTAGCTTCGACTTGGTGCTCTCTGCACAACTCCGCAATATAGTGAGCAGTAGCTTCTCCCTCAACCGTTGGGTTGGTTGCAAGGATCACTTCAGAAATATCACCTCGACGTAGACGATAATCAAGCACGTCTAAACCAATATCACTTGGACCGATGCCATCAAGCGGAGACAAATGCCCCATAAGCACAAAGTATCGACCGGAGTATTGACCCGTCGCTTCAACTGCTGCGATATCTGCCGGGCTTTCTACTACACAAATTTGGCCGTTTTCTTGGCGTTTTGGGTTAGTACAAATGTGGCAAACTTCTTCTTCAGTAAAAGTTCGACATTCAGCACAGTGACCAATTTCGGTCATTGACTGACTCAGCGCATCTGCCAGTTGCAGACCGCCTTTTCTATCACGCTGTAACAAATGAAAGGCCATACGTTGCGCCGACTTGGGACCTACCCCAGGTAGACAACGTAAGGCCTCCATCAATTGTTCCAGCATATGACTGGTACGCATTGAAAATCCGCTTAATTAGATGTCAGCAGATTAGAATGGCATTTTCATACCTGGTGGTAGTTGCATACCGCCAGTTACAGAAGCCATTTTCTCTTTTTGAGTTTCTTCAACGCGACGTGCTGCATCGTTGAATGCCGCAGCGATAAGATCTTCAAGCATTTCTTTGTCGTCTTCCATCAAGCTTTCATCGATGTCAACACGACGCACACTGTGGCTACCAGTGATTGTTACTTTAACTAGACCAGCACCAGACTCGCCAGTTACTTCCATATTCGCGATTTCTTCTTGAAGCTTTTGCATGCGCTCTTGCATTTGCTGGGCTTGCTTCATTAGGTTGCCCATACCGCCTTTACCAAACATGTTTATCTCTCTGGTTTAATTGGGTGTTGCATCAGTTAATGGGGTTCTCACTTGACGTTTTCAACCCCATTCCGTTTGTTAGTTAGATAGGGCGCACACTATCTTTATCAAGCTCTGCAGCAAAACGACGCTCGATAAAGTCGACATTCGGGTCGTTCTCCAAGCTATTCAGCGCTTGTTGTAATTTCTCTTGATAGAGTCTGTCTCTCAGTTCAAGTGGTGTTTCGCCACTCTCTCCTACTTCGATACTCAAGTGACACTCTTCACCTAAAACAGTGTTTAGTGCGTTAAGCAGCTCACTTTGAGCTCTATCTGTATTTAAGTGTGCTTGGCTGCTTCTCAACTGTAAAGAAACGGTCGAGCCTTCTTTACTATAGTGAGAGTTTAGCGCAAGTTGTTCCACCAGCTTAGGCAGGTTCATTAAACTGATCATTTTCGCCCACTCGTTTTGTTCAAGTGACTCATCAATCAGCTTTTGTGCCATTTCTGGTGTTTTTTCATGCTCAAGCGCTTGCTTGAGCTGCGTAGGTGTCAGCTTGGTATTAACTTTCGTCTCAACAGGCTTACTTGGACGCCAGCGATACGCTTCTTCAACTTCTGGTTCAGTAGGCTTTGGCGTTGAGTTTGGCGACACCTGCGCAGAATTGCCATGCAATTGCGCTACTCGGTCGATGACCGATTCTGGTTTTGCAGGTGCCGCTTTAGGCTTTTTTGTGCCACCATTTTGCGTTGTGTTTTGCTGTAAGCCCTGCTTACGCTGTGAACGTAACTGATGGCGTAAGCCTGCCGCACCCATTCTTGATGGTGCAGGCGCGCTTTCTTGCTGAGGTTGAACCTCTGGCGCTGGGTTTTCGCTCATTGGCGGAGCCATGTCGTACTGAGGAGGCGACATATCATAACCACCAGTCTGATAATCTGGCTGATATTGTGGCTCTTCATTCATTGACGAAGGCTGACTCACTGACGGACGAACGGGCTGCGAAACAGATTGTTGCGCTTGCACTGGATTTGGGCGCGACTGCTGTTGTGCTACCGGAGCCTGATGTGCTGACGCTGAATTCGTTAGACTCGCATTTGGCGTCTGACTCAACTGAGGTTGAGATCCTGCGGTAACGATATTTGCCCCGTTATTCGCTGATGGACGAAAAGCCAACATACGCAAGACGATCATCTCCATACCAACACGGCCATTTGGAGACAGCGTCAGATCTTCACGACCTTTTAGCGCAATTTGATAGTAAAGCTGCACATCTTGTGGGCTGAGCGCTTTACTTAATAATTCGATTTTTTCTGCATCAGGCTGTGCTCGGTCTAGTGACGCAGGCAGTGCTTGATACATAGCGATGCGATGTAACTGCGTCGCGATTTGTTGCAATAAACCGTCCCACTCAACACCATTCGCCGCCAATTGGTGGATTTTATCCATGGCTTGTTGAGGTTGTTTACTGCTGATCGACTCAAGCAAGTGAATCGCTTGATCCGTATCGATGGTTCCCAGCATGTGGCTAACGATGTCGGTTTGCACCGCACCATTGCCTAAAGCAATCGCTTGGTCGGTCAAACTCAGCGCATCACGCATACTCCCATCAGCGGCATGGGAGATCATACCGAGCGCTTTGGACTCTGCTGAAACCTGCTCTTGACCCAAAATGTAGTCAAGTTGCTGATGAATATCATCAACACTGATTGGCTTGAGATGGAACTGCAGACAACGAGATAAAATGGTAACTGGCAGCTTCTGTGGATCGGTTGTTGCGAGCAAAAACTTCACATACTCTGGCGGCTCTTCCAAGGTTTTTAATAACGCATTGAAAGAGTGACGCGACAGCATGTGCACCTCATCGATGAGGTACACTTTAAAACGTCCACGAGCGGGTTTGTATTGAACGTTGTCTAGCAGTTCGCGAGTATCTTCAACTTTAGTACGTGATGCCGCGTCAATCTCAAGCAAGTCAACAAAGCGACCTTCATCAATCTCTCGGCAGGTAGCACATTCACCACATGGGGTGGCGGTGATACCAGTCTCACAGTTCAACCCTTTGGCAAACAAACGGCCGATACTGGTTTTACCCACACCACGCGTCCCACTGAATAGGTAAGCATGATGTAAACGGTTTTGCGCCAATGCGTTTTCCAGTGCCGTTAGAACATGTTTTTGCCCTACGACTTGGTCAAACTTATTAGGACGCCATTTTCGCGCTAAAGCTAAATAACTCATTGAATGTATTAATGTCCTTCAAAATCGCAAATGCTGAATACGTTTAGGCCTAATGCTTCTAAACGCTTATCACCACCGATTTCTGGTAGGTTGATAACGAACGCTGCGTGTTCAACTTCACCACCAAGTTGGCGAATTAACTTTGTCGTTGCCTCAATCGTGCCACCTGTCGCCAGCAAGTCATCCACAACCAATACTTTATCGCCTTCTACGATAGCGTCTGTGTGAATTTCTAGCGTATCAATGCCGTATTCTAGTTCATAAGATTGAGCAATGGTCGGGCGAGGTAGTTTGCCTGGCTTACGCACTGGAACAAAACCAACACCTAGCTCAAGCGCTAGTGGCGCACCAAATAGGAAACCACGTGCTTCTGTACCCACAACCTTTGTAAAGCCCATGTCTTTGTAGCGTTCAACCAGCAGACCGATGGTTGCTTGATACGCTTTTGCGTCTTCTAATAGGCTTGTTACGTCGCGGAAAAGAATGCCTGGTTTTGGGTAATCTTGGATGCTTTTGATGCTAGATTTGATCAGCGAAATTGTTTCTGTAGTCATAATACCGATTTACTTAGATTGGCTCATCACCCTCTATTCTAATCACAGTATCACGAGGGCAACGAACAATAGGTTTTCACCGCTATGTGCCTATTTTCTTAAAAGTCACAGGCGCTGAAAATACAAACGCCCACTCGAAGAGCGGGCACACTATTCTCTACAATCTTAGTGATTTTCTTCTCTGTCAGCAACCAACTCAATCACAGGTAGGCGCATAAACCAACTGAGTAAAACGATTAGCATCACTAAAAGAGCAATTTTTACCCAGATGATGGGGGCTACGATGATAGAAACGGTAAAACTAAGAATGATAAAAACCGCACCACGCTGTTTGACTTTAGGGCTCACCGCTCGATGACGATGCCAATTGTCTAAAATAGGGCCGAAGGTTTTGTGATTGTGTAACCAATGATGAAATGCAGGGCTGCCGCGCATAAAACAAGCGCTTGCTAGCAAGATAAAAGGAGTGGTCGGTAAGAGAGGAAGGGCGATGCCGGCAATGCCAAGCGCTATACAGAGTCCACCAACAATATTGAAGAAGTAACGCTTAATACGAATGGTGAACTCCAATACACAATAGCTAGATTAAAAGCCTGCGTAACCGTTCATTACACGAAGCCAGGTTAGCGTTGCAGGTAGAGTTGGGATCAAAAGTACTGCAATGAAACCTAAAAAGTAAAAAATATTATAAGGCTCTTTAAAATCTTTGTCTGCCATGATGTTTCTTCTCACTAGTTGACTTTGCTTCTCCCAACACGCAGCGTTAAATTAACGTTGCATAAATGGGTCATTATTGTTTTAGGCGCTGACTATACCTTAAACAATTCCATCTAAACACCAACAAAAAGTAAGGTTATAAAATCATCAGTTATAGAACGACAGATTCAGGAAAGAAGAAAGCAGCACATTACATGCTGCTTTCGCCATATTAATTAAAGACAAGATCCGAGTTTGGCTTTCTAAACGAGTCTATTAACTCGAGTAATATTCAGGCTGAAACTGGATGCACCTAAACAACCTATCGACAACTGACCTGTTGTCTTCAGCGGTAAATCTCGGGTGATGAAGTTTTTCATGCTGCCATCGCCCAGTCGATTGCCTGCCGCAATATGTTGATTTTCATGCCCATCCGACCATTGGCTGTCCAAACCAGCAGGTAAAAGTGACACGGTTGAAGATGCTAAATCCGCCACACCAAATACCGCCTTCACCGCACCAGCACAATCTGAGCACTCAATGCCCTTCTCCATGATGTTTACCATGTCTTTCAGATCCGCACTGAAACTTTTTAAGTTTCTTAGGTAATCATCAAACAAAGCTCTCACCAGTAGCGTTGTCGCTACACCTCCATTTTCTTGGGAAGCAGAGTCCACTAAGTAGAAAGCAAACTGTCCATTCATCAACCAGCGATAATCAAACACCAAAGGCATCAAATCTGCCGACTGTAGTAACCGATAGGAACAACGCCAGTCACCTTGAGAGGCGTCTTTGTCTGGCAACAACGCATGCAGCAGATCTCTCGCTGCATTTGGGTTTTGTTGCAAGTACTCTAAATGCCAGTGCAGCTCTTGCTCATCTGGTATTTCTCCACCGTCATCTACGCGAAACCACTGGCTTGAAAAGTCACGTTGTTCTGCAAAATGACAGTCTGAGTCCTCAAGCGTATTGTCAATCGCTTGCGACAAATGTTCATAATTCCCTATCGGTTTTGGAAGAAAGTCTTTAATACCAAAACGCAACGCTTTCGCGACATCAGACATTTCATCTGTGCCAGACACCACAATAAGCGGTAACGATGGATACTCAAGACTGACTTCTTCTACGAATTCTATGCCATCTAATACGGGCATAGACAAATCACACAAGACGAGATCGGGTTGGCATTCCCTGAGTTGATGAAGAGCCTCTAGGCCATTTTCAGCTTCTACTACTTTGAAACCCTGACTTTCTAAATAAGCATTGGTTACGTTACGAAATATCGGATCATCGTCCACTAACATGATCAGTTTCCGATTAACCACTTCCTGTGCCGAGACCATTGCCGTTTGACTGTGAGTCTTGAACATACCTTTACACCTCACAAAGCTTAGTCAAAAAACAAAATTATTTAAGTTATTATTTTTGTTGTGTTTGCATAGGCAAAACGTTGCGCAGCAAGACTTGAAGCGGTTTCGCCTTGTTATAAAACGTAGCTTGAAAAAGTCATTTATACAAATTGTCAGTATTTACTCCAAGGCTCTTGCTGTGTTCAAATGATGCAACATGTTGACTTAAAGCAAGCTTTAATCACAAAGTTAATTATAAATTAGCCACAATTGGTAATTTAATGTGTCTGGAAATATGAAATTAGATGATTTGAACCTGTTTCGACTGGTTGTCGAAAATGGGAGCTATACCGCAACTTCGCGAAAAACCATGATCCCGGTGGCAACCATCACCCGACGCATTCAAGCGCTAGAAGACTCTGTCAATCTTCGACTATTGAACCGTCACGCACGTAAGCTTTCTCTGACTGAAGCCGGAGAACGCTTTTACCATGAATGCTCTCCCCTACTTCAAAGGCTGACATCAACCGCGGAAGAAATCACTGATGACTGCCGCGGTGCATCAGGCAAAATTAAAATTTCTGCGCCTTACAATCTGACCAAGCGCATGATGATGCCGATGTTTAATGACTTCATGAAGAAGTATCCGGATATCAATATCGAGCTGACGACAGAGAACAACGCTGATCAATTAGACCCAACGGAATGGGATGTTATTTTCCGTGTTGGTCCGCAACGAGATTCCAGCCTAATTGCTCGTAAAATTGGCGAAGTAAAAGATATTTTGGTTGCCAGCCAAGACTATCTAGCAGCCAACCCTGCGCCAAACCACGCAGAAGAGCTCTCAAACCACTCTTTGCTAAAAGGCTACCCACTTATCAAGTGGACACTGATCAACAGCAAAGGTGAGTCTGTGGTGAATGTAGAGCGTGGTCGTTTCCAAGCCAACGCACTCAATGTTGTTCGCAGTGCTTGTTCAGAAGGTCTAGGTATTACATTAATGCCTGATGTGATGATTAAGGAATACATCGAAAGTGGTGAATTGTTGCGAGTATTGCCAGATTGGAGCGCAAACCCGCGCGACATCTACATGCTGTACAACCACAAAGATCACTTGCCAGAGAAAGTACGTCTGTTCATCGACTTTGTGATTGCCTATAACATTCACTAAAAATGATACAAAAATAAAAACCAGAGCCTAGGCTCTGGTTTTTTTAATCCCGATAATGATGGCGCAGATTTACGCGCCTTCGTTGTGCAGCTCTAGGTTCGCTAGATCTTGCTGAATTTCACGTTGCGTTTTTGCATCGTCATTACGCAAACCATCTAGGAAGTCGAGGTATTGTTGATCGATATCGCCAGTTACGTATTCACCATTAAATACAGATGTATCGAACTGCGTGATATCTTGGTTACCTAAGCCTACCGCTTCAACTAAGTCATCTAGACGTTGGTAAATAAGCGCATCCGCACCAATCTGTTTACAAATGGTTTCGTTGTCACGACCATGAGCAATCAGCTCTGTCGCGCTCGGCATATCGATACCGTAAACGTTAGGGAAGCGAACTTCTGGTGCAGCAGACACCATGTACACTTTCTTCGCGCCGGAGTCGCGAGCCATCTCAATGATCTGTTCTGATGTCGTACCGCGAACGATAGAGTCATCCACCAGCAACACGTTCTTATCTTTGAACTCAGAGCGGATAGCGTTTAGCTTGCGACGCACTGATTTCTTGCGTTGTTGCTGACCAGGCATGATAAACGTGCGGCCAACGTAACGGTTTTTAACAAAGCCTTGGCGGTAAGGAATATCGATCGCTTGAGCAATTTGTAGTGCGATATCGCAAGAGGTTTCAGGAATCGGGATTACGACGTCTATATCAAGATCGGCGTAATCTTCACGAATTCGCTCACCCAGCTTTTTGCCCATTTCAACGCGAGCACTGTACACAGAGATTTTATCGATGAAAGAATCAGGACGCGCAAAGTAAACAAATTCAAAAATACAAGGATTTAGCTTTGGATTGTCTGCACATTGCTTAGTGAACAGCTCACCTTCAAATGTCGCATACACCGCTTCACCCGGCGCTACGTCACGCACAAAGTCAAAACCGACCGCATCCAACGCAACAGACTCTGATGCAACCATGTATTCCGTGCGACCAGCGACTTCACGCTTGCCTAAACAAAGAGGGCGAATACCATGCGGGTCACGAAACGCAATCATACCGTGGCCGATGATCATCGCAGTTACTGCATAAGCGCCGCGAATAGTACGGTGCACATTGGTAACAGCGCGAAATACATCTTCTGCAGTCACATTGCCTTTTACTGTGTCAATTTCGTGTGCAAGTACGTTGAGCAGCACTTCTGAATCAGAAGTGGTGTTGATGTGGCGGCGATCTTTTTCAAACAGTTTCTGACGAACTTCGTGAGCGTTGGTCAAGTTACCGTTGTGGGCAAGTGTAATACCGAAAGGAGAGTTTACGTAGAAAGGCTGGGCTTCTGAGGCGCTTGAACTACCCGCAGTTGGGTAACGAACGTGGCCGATACCGACCTCACCTTGCAAGCGCTGCATGTGTCTTGCTTCGAATACATCCTTGACTAAACCGTTCGCCTTACGCAGACGAAAACGATTGCTTTCTATGGTACAAATACCAGCGGCATCTTGGCCACGATGCTGTAACACCGTTAACGCGTCATAAATAGACTGGTTTACAGGCGTTGTGCCCACGATTCCAACAATACCACACATGTCCTAATCCTCGATTTGCGACAGTAGCTGGCACTACTAGATAGTGCCAGACAGAAAACTTGATGTTGCTTGTAAATGCTCGAAGAATGGGGCGATGATACGGCTGAACTCAGGGATCAACTGTGACTCTTTCCACCAATCCGAGCTTGGGAATGCAGTAAACGCATCCATAAAAAACAGCACCGCAGAAACAATTAAGACTCCGCGTAAACCACCAAATACAATTCCTAGAATTCGGTCAGTACCTGATAGCCCTGTTTTTTGTACCAGTTGACCAATGACGTAATTCACCACTGCACCAACTACCAAGGTTGCGACGAATAACGCCGCAATTGCAGCTCCGTTGCGAAACATATCATCTTTGATATTGGTGAAGTACACCGCCAATTTGGCGTAGTAGTTACTGGAGATAAAAAACGCTCCGAACCAAATAACCAAAGACAAAGCTTCTTTAGCAAAACCGCGAACTAAACTGATCAGAGCTGAAAATCCGATCACACCTAAAATGATAAAATCTATCCAATTCATGTTTTCTTCATCTTAAGTTGGCGCGCATTTTAACAGAAAAAATGCTGACGCAAACGTTTTCTTATGGATTTAATGGCTTAAATTTAAGCAATTGACCTTTTGAGCCGGTAATTTTTTGTAATTCTTGAACTTGTCGTTCAAGTTTACTTTTTGACACATCAGGGCCAACAATTACTCGAGTAAAGTCGTTCTCTTTTTTCGTATGAGCTTGGTAACCACGCTTCTGCAAATCCGCAACGAGCGCCTCTGCATTTTCGTGATTCTTCAGCGCCATCAACTGAATGATCCACGCAGAATCTTCATATTGATTCTTTTCTTCAACTGGACGAACAGCAATTTCAACCTGCTCTGGCTGTTTGGGTTGCTTTACTTCGACGGGTTGTGGCGTAGGTTCAGGTTTCTGCTCCGGCTGAGAGGCGTTAACCTGACGCTCTTCTGACTCTTGCACGACCGCCTCTACTGGTGATTCTGGTAGCGCAATGTCATCTTCTACTGGCTCTAAGATCTCGAAGTTTTCCACATCACTATCAAGTTCAGGTTTGATAGGAATGCTGGCAAATTCTTCTTTGTAGTGCAGTTTTTTACCATCTAGAACATCAGGGAGAACAATGACTCCCACTGCGACTAGAATGATGGTGCCGACTAAACGACTTTGGAATTTACTTGCCATCAAGTTACCTTTGATTACTTATTCTTTGATTGCCAATGCTCCAATACCTCACCTACGGTATGGAATGAGCCCGCGACCAACACAAGATCGTTTGAAGCAGCGCTGCTTAATGCACTCTCAAACGCTTCAACCGGTGTTTGGAACTGAACTTGCCCTTGCGGTAGGTATTGGCACAATTCATCCGCCGTTGCAGCTCGTGGCCCAGTCAACGATGCTGGATACCAATGCGTCGCGATAGGCTTAAGCGCGGCCAATGTCGCTTTGATGTCTTTATCATGCAGCATTGCAATCACAACGTGGATAGTTTTCCCCGCATAATGAGTTTTCACCTTTTCAACTAAATACTCAGCAGAATGAGGGTTGTGCGCCACGTCCAACACAATTTCTGGCTCGTGTTGAAGCACCTGCATTCGACCCGCGAGTCGAGCATTATTCAAGCCATTCACGATGTTTATGTCAGTGATTTGCAATTCCGACGCGCCTAGAGCCATTAAAGCAGTGGCAGCATTTGGAAGCGGTAGCGAAGGCAGAGGAAGATCCTCAAGCGTAAAAGCACCACTACTCCACTTCCAGCCTTTCTCAGTTAGAGCGTAGTCAAACTGGATGCCGACTTGGAAGAATTCAGCACCGATATCATCAGCATGGGCTGCAACCGTCGCTGGAGGCAGTGGTTGACCACAAATCGCGGGTTTACCTGCGCGGTAGATGCCCGCTTTTTCAAAGCCGATAACATTGATGTCGTCCCCCAGCCAATCTACATGGTCGATCGCCAAGCTGGTGATCACTGACACATCGTGATCAACGACGTTTGTTGCATCTAGTCGCCCACCTAAGCCAACTTCAAGAAGCACTACATCGACGTTTTCGACTTGGAAAATACGCAGTGCTGCAAGCGTGCCGAACTCGAACAGACTTAAACTGATGTCACCACGTTGTTTTTCTACATAGTCAAACGCTTCACAGTGCTTAGCATCTTCCACGTCTACACCATTAATGCGCACACGCTCGTTATAACGAATCAGATGAGGAGAACTGTAAACGCCTACCGAATAGCCAGCGTCGAGTAAGATTGCTTCCATTAGCGCACACGTTGAGCCTTTGCCATTAGTTCCGGCAACAGTGATTACGGTAGGAGCAGGTTTGGTGAGATTGGCTTTTGTCGCTACCGCTTGAACGCGGTCTAAGCCTAAATCGATAGCTGAGGAATGAATATTTGATAAATAATCAAGCCACATCGCTAGAGGAGATGTGGCTTGAGGAATTGGGTTTTGGGTCATCTAACTTTAACCATTAATTTCTTTGGCTTTATGTTAGTTGTTACTTTACCCTTTTTCGTCCACTTCTGGTACAGAATATGGTTCTTCATTTGGAGATTCGTTAACCGAAACCACCAATGGAGACTTGTGGTTAGTCATCTTAGCGATAAGACCACCCACACGTTGACGCATTTCACGACGGTCAACGATCATATCAATTGCACCGTGCTCAAGCAGGAATTCGCTACGTTGGAAACCTTCAGGAAGATCTTCACGTACCGTTTGCTCGATTACACGACGACCTGCAAAGCCGATCAACGCTTTAGGCTCACCAATGTTGATGTCACCCAGCATCGCCAAACTTGCCGATACACCGCCCATGGTTGGGTCAGTAAGAACCGAAATAAATGGCAGGCCTTTTTCTGACAGACGCTCAAGTGCCGCACTGGTTTTCGCCATTTGCATTAGAGACATCAGCGCCTCTTGCATGCGAGCGCCGCCACTTGCAGAGAAACACACAAGCGCGCAGTTGTTCTCGATTGCTGCTTCTACTGCTTTAACAAAGCGAGCACCAACCACAGAGCCCATTGAACCGCCCATGAAAGAGAATTCAAACGCACACGCTACTAGAGGCATGCCTAATAGCTCACCTTGCATAACGATCAGCGCATCTTTCTCGCCACTGCTCTTTTGTGCTGCAGAGATACGTTCTTTGTATCGCTTAGAATCTTTAAACTTCAGTTTGTCTTGAGGCTCAAGCTCAGTGCCTAGCTCAACACGGTTACCTTCGTCCAAGAATGTTTCCAAACGACGACGCGCTTTCATACGCATGTGATGGTTACACTTAGGACAAACTTCTAGGTTACGCTCAAGTTCAGCATGGTAAAGAACCTGCTCACAAGAGGTACATTTCGTCCACACACCTTCTGGGATAGAAGCTTTACGTGAACTAACTAGGTTACTTTTCTCTAAAATCTTTTCAAGCCAACTCATGGAAGACCTTTCTCTCAACTCTTCCGCTTCATTGCGAAAGATATAAATTCGAAATAATACCGACGGATTAAACCATATCTTGCGACGAGTGTAGATAAAAAACTGGTTGTACCTATTTTCGATATCGTTAATTACTGATGTTATGCGGCTACACTACCGATATTTTGAAGCAAGTTTGTGAATTTAGTTCAAATTATCTGGCAAAAACAGCGGACCGATCGGCACGCAAGGCAATTCAAATTCTTCTGGATAATCGACATCGACTAAGTACAAACCTTCAGCCTTCGCTGTTGCACCTGCAAGTTTGCGATCTTTTGCCTCAAGCAACCACTTGATCCACTCTGGTTTTTCTTCACCACGACCAACTTTAATCAGGCTACCTGTGATGTTTCGAACCATGTGGTGAACGAACGCGTTCGCTTTAATATCGATAACAACATAATCACCATGACGAGTGACGTTTAGGTGCATCAAATTACGGCACGGACTCAACGACTGACAATGCGCTGCACGGAATGATGAAAAGTCATTTTCACCTAACAAATATTGCCCGGCTTCATGCATTTTCTTTTCATCTAGCTCGCCGTGATAATGGCTCACACCCGAGTTCAAAATGCCTGGGCGCAATGCGTGATTAAAAATGATGTAGCGGTAACGACGCGCTGTTGCTGAGAATCGCGCATGGAAGTCATCAGGAACTTCTTTTGCCCAGCGAACAGCGATGTCACTTGGCATGTTCGCATTTGCGCCCATAGTCCAAGCCACCATTTTTCGATTAACGTTGGTATCAAAGTGAACAACTTGTCCCGTACCATGTACACCCGCATCAGTACGACCTGCACACTGCACTTCGACAGGGTGGTTCGCAACGATGGACAACGCTTTCTCTAGTTCTTCTTGAACACTTTTCACTTCTCTTTGGCGTTGCCAACCAAAATAATTTGTACCGTTGTATTCGATACCTAATGCGATTCTCATCTTAACCTTCGAACTCTAAAATGGGGCGGGAAGTATATACTCAAGTCCCTTCAGATACAAAAAGGGCAGCTCTCGCTACCCTTTTTGATTTATCGACCGTTTATGGTATCGATGAGGTTTTTCGCTTCTCGGCGAATGTCATCTTCACCGTAAACTATCGCCTCTTCTAACAGTTTGATCGCACCTTGAGGATCGTTCATTTCAAGATAGATTTTAGCAAGGTCCAACTTACCTGCTGCTTCTGCATTGGTATCTACATCAACGTCACCGATATCACCAATCACATCAGGGAACTCATTCAAACCGACATCGAGCATCAGTTCTTGCTCTTCAAACTCACCACCTTCTTTGTCCACTTGAGCCATCAGTTCATCAATAGTCATAAACTGATTTTTCTTAGGGTCAAAGTCATCAAGATCTCCCTGCTCGGCCCAGTTCTCTTGCGCGATTTCAGGTTGAGTCAGCGCTTCACTCGAACTCCACACTTCTTGCTGGTCTTCAGGGACTTCTTCCGTAACCGGTGGTTCAGGCATGTCTGATGCTGGCTTAAAACCGTCCCAGTCATCACCGACATCCAACATGGTTTCGAAATCCATGCCTGCACTTGCAATGGTGTCGCTGTCGAGCTTGCCATCAAACGCTTCAGCACTTGGCTCATCTGCAAGCAAGTTAGCCATCGTTGATTCATCAAAATCGTCTAACTCAGATGGAGATTCAATAGCAGTTGGCTGCTCTACCTCTTGATCAAAGCTGTTTTGAGCGAAGACTTCAAAAAGCGCATCATGGTCATTATCTGCCTGGAGAATTGGCTTAGGCGCAACTTCTGATTCTGATGAAGATGATGCTTCAGCCATAGCCGCTATAGCATCATCTTCACTGAACTCTGGCAGTTCAGTATCATCGAAGTTGAACTCTTCTTCCGCTTCGGCTGCTGGTGCTGCCGCTTCACGTTCAGATTCTGGTAGCTCAGGTTCATCAGCCATAGATGCTAATGCATCTTCTTCGTCGAACTCTGGCAGTTCCAGTTCGTCGAAGTTGAATTCTTCTTCCGCTTCGGCCGTTGGTGCTGCGGCTTGAACTTCAGATTCTGGTAGCTCAGGCTCATCGGCCATTGAAGCTAACGCATCTTCTTCGTCGAACTCTGGCAGTTCCAGCTCGTCGAAGTTGAAATCTTCTTCCGCGTCAACGGTTGGCGCTGCGGCTTGAACTTCAGCTTCTGGTAGCTCAGGCTCACTGGCCATTGAAGCTAACGCATCTTCTTCGTCGAACTCTGGCAGTTCCAGTTCGTCGAAGTTGAATTCTTCTTCCGCGTCAACGGTTGGCGCTGCTGCTTGAACTTCAGCTTCTGGTAGCTCAGGCTCATCGGCCATAGATGCTAATGCATCTTCTTCGTCGAACTCTGGCAGTTCCAGTTCGTCGAAGTTGAATTCTTCTTCCGCGTCAGCGGTCGGCGCTGCTGCTTGAACTTCAGCTTCTGGTAGCTCAGGCTCATCGGCCATAGATGCTAATGCATCTTCTTCGTCGAACTCTGGCAGTTCCAGTTCGTCGAAGTTGAATTCTTCTTCCGCTTCGGCGGTCGGCTCTGCAGTTTGAACTTCAGCTTCTGGTAGCTCAGGCTCACCGGCCATTGAAGCTAATGCATCGTCTTCGTCAAACTCTGGCAGTTCCAGTTCGTCGAAGTTGAATTCTTCTTCCGCTTCGGCCGCTTCGGCCGCTGGTGCTGCCGCTTCACGTTCAGATTCTGGTAGTTCAAGTTCATCGGCCATAGATGCTAATGCATCTTCTTCATCAAACTCTGGCAGTTCCAGTTCGTCGAAGTTGAACTCGTCTTCATCAACGTCAGTGGACGTTGCCGCGACAGGTTCTTGTTCAAGTTTGTTTTCAGCTTCAGGCTCAACGTCGTCTAGTAACCAGTCTTCTTCTTGAGGAACGCCAAATTCATTCTCAACAGTATTCGGCGTTGGCGTGAATGCAGGTTCTTCCTCTTTACTGGTAATTTCTGGTTCAGTCTGTTCCTCGCGAAGTTGATACTCACCATTTTCAGAGGGCAGCTCTTCAGCCGATGGCATCAAATTCTCTTTGACAGATGAGTTTTCTAACTCTTCAGCAAAACCGTCTTTGCCTTCCAGAAGTGCATCTAGCTCGGCGGCAAAGTCTGCACTTTCTTGCTCAGTTTCTTCAAGAACGGTGTTATCAGATTCAAACAGTTCATCCAGCTCAGTCATCAGAGGATCATGCTCTGGTGACATTTCCTCAAGATCACCTAAGAAGTCATTGCTATTAAACGGGACGCTTTCTTCTTGTAATGATTCCGTTGGTTCTGGAGCTACAGGTTGTTGCTGCGCCTCACTCAGCAGAGCGTCGATATCTAAGCCAGATTCAAATTCTAACTCTGAGGCGTCTTCTTCAACCTGCGCGGTTAGCGGATTTTCTTCCTCTGGCTCAAGCGCTTTATTTTGTTCCGTTTGAGGCTCAATCTCTTCAAAACCCAAATCAGCCACCAAGTCATCGTCTAACTGACTCTCATCAGCAGTGACTACCTCATCCTCACGAATCAAATCATCGAATGGGTCAAGCTCGCTCGTGGTCTCGTCTTCTAAAACGGGCTCATCATCGTCGTCTTGCAGTAACTCATCGAGTAAATCAACGCTGTTTTCGTCGAGTTCCTCAATTACTTCTTCAGCCTCAAAATCAGATAGCGCTTCCAATTCGTTGAGCGGATCGAACTCTTCCTCGGTTTCGTCTTCATCGAAATCGATCAATTCGTCGAGTAGCTCAGTGCTGTTTTCATCGATATCGGTGTCATCAGTCAAACCCGCCAGACTTTCGAGTTCATCAAGTGGGTCAAGCTCAGTTGATGTTTCTTCTGCTGGTTGATCGTATTGAGCTAATAGCTTATCAATATCGTCATCCGACGCCTCTCCTGCCGAGAAATCCTCGTCTGAGACTTGCGGCTCGGGCTTGGTATCTTCAACGTCAAGATCTAAATCATCGTCGCCAAGTTCTGCGAATAAATCGTCCAGCATCGCTTGATCAACGCTGCCACTTGAAAGGTCTTCCGATGGTTCATCATCAGCAAGAAGTTTGGCAAATTCATCATCAGAAATAGCGTTATCGTCGTCGGACAAGTCGAAGCCTGTTTCGTCTTCGTCGAGCACTTCAAGTTCTGGCGTCACTTCATCAAGCGCACGTTCCATCTCTTCAAGGCCCAGCGCTTTCTCGTCGCCATTGACTTGAATGCCGCTCGTTGAAGAATCAAACTCGTCAAATCCAACGTCTAAATCACCATCATCGCCGATACCGGCAAATGGATCTTCGCCGTCATCGCCTTCTAAGTTGAAGTCTAGTTCTTCGTCATCTAGGTTCGCGAAGACATCCTCTTCAAGCTCTGCTTTCTCATCCTGCTCTAACAGCGGTTCAGAGTCATCATCACCAAACAAGTCATCATCTAGGCTGAGCTCATCATCAAGTTGGTCAGCGGCAGCTAAACCAATTGGTGCCGCAAGCGGGTCGATATCTTGTGTCTGCTGCTGCGCGGCTTCCTCTTCTTTCGCTTTCGAACGACGACCAAGTAGCATGACAACCAACAACGCTAGCAGTGCCCCGGGAATCAGAGCTGCAAGTCCGACTAGCCAACCATTGGATAGAATCTTATCCATCGTACTTGGCTGCATGCGTTGCTGCTCAGCAACACGTTGGCGCTCTTCTGCCAACAGCTTTTCCACTTCCGAACGAATGCGCTCTTCGTCGTTAAGCTCGCTTTTGAGTGTTTCAACTTCGCTCTGAACTTGAGACAACATGAGGCGCAGACGATGGTTTTTCTCTTCTAGTGATTCAAGCTCACTTTGCGAGCCCTGCAGCTTGTCTTTTAGATCACTAACCTGCTTTTCACCTTGTGGTGACGTCGAAACTGGTGGCACGTTTGCTGTCGTTTCAACGGGTTTAACTGGTTCAGGTTTTGGTGGAGTAACAACTGGCGGTTTTGGCGCAGTCGGCTCTGCAACAGGTTTAGGTTTAACCTCTATCTGTTTAACTGGAGCTGGCTTTTCTGGCTTGGGTTGTTTTAGTCGTAACTCATGCGCCTTCATAATGGCAACAGCTTGCTCAGTCGTCGCACTGCGAACTTGCTCTAATGAAGGAACACGAAGACGGCTGCCTGGGATAAGCTCGTGGATGTTTTGATTGTCAAACGCTTGAGGGTTGATTCGATAAATGGCGAGAAGCGTTTGTTGTACCGAGACATTACGTGACGGTCTTAGCTCAGAAGCAATCGACCACAGTGTTTGGTTTTCACCTGTAGGGCCGAAAAAGCGCGAAGGCTGAGTATTCTCAGGTGGAGTAGGTAATGCTCGTTCGATCTCTTCAGCATAGCTCGGAGATGATTGCACTTCACCAGACGGCCCAACGAGACGAATTCCTTCGGCTTGAACCACTGACGATGTCTGAGTCGCGCTCATCAACACAAGGGCTGCTAACAAACGCTTATAATTTTGACGCATAGAAGGCTCAGTTTTGTGCTAGAAACAATTTGAAATGGTGATCGGTTAAATATATCGGATATACCACGCAAAACTATAGCTTTGGGGATAAAAAATGTGTGGCTCTCGCCATATTCGTACTAATCTCACACAAATTTACATCGTTCGAACAAAAAAGCCTCGCTTAGTGCGAGGCTTTACGTTTCTTATACCACTAACTTAGTAGTAATCGCGGATCAGTACTTCGGCGATTTGTACAGCGTTCGTTGCTGCACCTTTGCGCACGTTGTCAGCCACAACCCATAGGTTTACGCCGCTGTGGTGGCTAATATCGTTGCGAATGCGGCCAACCATTACGTGATCTTTACCGCCCGCATCACGAACTTGTGTTGGGAAATCGTCACCGTGGAATACTTCTACACCTTCGGTTTGCTCAAGAAGGTTAATTACTTCTTGTGCGTCGATTGGTGAACGAGTTTCAACGTGAACCGCTTCTGCGTGGCCGTAGAACACCGGCACACGAACACACGTTGGGTTTACGGTGATTGAAGGATCGTTAAAGATTTTCTGAGTTTCCCACACCATTTTCATTTCTTCTTTGGTGTAGCCGTTTTCCATCATCTGATCGATTTGTGGAATACAGTTAAACGCGATCTGTTGAGAGAACTGCTTCTTGTCAGCTGGCAGACCATTTAGCAACTTAGCGGTTTGACCAGCCAACTCATCAATGCCCGCTTTACCCGCACCTGATACCGATTGGTAAGTTGAAACGTTGATACGCTCAATACCGACAGCATCGTGGATTGGTTTAAGTGCGACTAACATTTGGATAGTCGAACAGTTTGGGTTGGCGATGATGTTACGGTTACGGAACTCAGCAATCGCTTCAGGGTTTACTTCAGGCACAACAAGAGGAATGTCGTACTCGTAACGGAAGTGTGACGTGTTGTCGATAACAATCACACCTTCATCAGCTGCGATTGGCGCCCATTTTGCAGATAGATCGCCACCAGCCGAGAACAGAGCGATGTGCGCTTGAGACCAATCAAACTCTTCTACATTTTGTACGCGTACGGTTTTACCATTGAAACGGTAAGTCTTGCCTTCGCTACGCTCACTTGCCAATAGGAACAGTTCACCGACTGGGAACTTGCGCTCTTGAAGCACTTCTAAAATTGTTTCACCGACCGCACCGGTCGCACCCAAAATGGCAACATTGTATTGCTGGCTCATTGACTTACCTCAATCTGAAAACCTAGTTCTGCTAGTGGTGCAAGGTTGCATGTTTCATTTCCCACTAGCGTGACAGCGCTGTATTCACGGCGATCCCAGTAGTTTTTACGCATCAGGTCAAACGCACCTGGCTTACTGATTTCACGACGGAAAAGAGCGTCATCTTTACGCACATCATAGATTAACTGTATGATGTTATGCAGTGTTGCTTCATCCCATGCTCTGTCCAACATCATCGTTGGAACAGGCGCAGTTGGCAGTAAATCGCTGGCATGCGCACGTAATTCGTTATTTAAGAACTCGCAGTAGCTATTGAAAATCATTGTTGTACCGCGAGCTTTCCCTTCCAGACCATAGCCTGCAACGTGAGGGGTTGCGAATGCTAGCAGAGGCAGAAGCTCCATATCAACCTCTGGTTCAAATTCGAAGACATCCAATGCCGCAGTGAAACCATCTTGTTTCATTAAACGTTGCTTCAATGCTTGGTTATCAACCACAGGGCCACGCGCTGCATTGATAAGAATTTGATCACCACGAAGACCGTTCAGTACTTTCTCGTCAATCAAATGATGCGTTGGGTGCAGGCCGTCTTTAGTGATTGGCGTGTGTAGTGTGATGATGTCTGATTGTTCGATAAGCTCAGCTAACGGAGTAAAGCTGCGAGGGTCCCCCGCCTCTTGCTTGAATGGGTCGTTGATAAGGACGTTGATGCCCATGCCTTTCAAGCACTTTTCAAGGTAGCTACCCACTTGACCTGCACCAATGATACCAACGGTTTTATCGAAAACTGAGAAGCCTTGCTGTTGTGCTAGCACCATCATGACACTGAACGCATACTCGGCAACGCCAACTTTGTTACAACCTGGTGCTGCAGTAAAGAAAATGCCCTTTTCTTTCAAAAAAGCTTGGTCGACGTGATCCATACCCGCTGTCGCCGTACCAACAAACTTGAGCTTATTCGCTTTGCTGATCAGTTCAGCGTTTACTTTGGTTACCGATCGAATCATCAGAGCATCGATATCAATAAGGTCATCAGCAGTCAGGGTACGACCCGGTTTTAGAATCACTTCACCAAGTTGGCTGAATAGCTCTTCAGCGTACGGCATGTTTTCATCAACAATAATTTTCATAGCGCCAGCGTTTTTAAGATCCATTTTATGAGTTTGTTTATTCGCAAAAAGCGAAGCTATGGCGATTGTGCCCTTTTCGGGAAAAATCTCAAGATATAAACCCAATAAACCTCAAAGCGGAGAATCGCTTGGTTTGTCGAGGTAGCAACAATCGGCATCACGGACTTCCCAACAGGGAAAGTACATGAGTAACACGAAAAAACGGAATGATGAGAAAAGAAAAAGCCCGGCTAAATTAGCCGGGCAAAGTTCCAGAACAAAAGGATCCTATCCCGCTCTCCTTGGGATAGAGTCTGCGTCTGTTCGACCAGTTTGACTGATCAAGCTCTGGAAACTGGTTTATTGGCGTTCAAATCACAATAAACAACACCAACAAATTCAGTTAGCTTTGGTGTTGATTACGCTTGGTATTTTTTGATAACCAATGTTGCGTTGGTACCACCGAAGCCAAAGCTGTTTGACATGACTGTCGTTAGCTCTGCGTCGCGAGCTTCTGTCACGATATCCAGACCTTTTGCCGCTTCATCCAAGTTTTCAATATTGATGCTTGGCGCGATGAAGTTGTTGTCTAGCATTAGAGTCGAGTAAATCGCTTCGTGAACACCAGCCGCACCTAGAGCGTGACCTGTCATCGCTTTTGTTGCAGAAATTGCTGGGCTGTTGTCGCCAAATAGCTCTTGGATTGCGCCTAGCTCTTTCACGTCGCCAACTGGAGTAGACGTACCGTGAGTGTTAACGTAATCAATGCTGTCAACGTCTTGCATTGCCATCTTCATACAGCGCACTGCGCCTTCACCTGAAGGTGCTACCATGTCGTAGCCATCAGAAGTCGCACCGTAGCCTACGATTTCGCCGTAGATTTTCGCGCCACGTGCTAGAGCGTGCTCAAGTTCTTCGATAACCAGCATGCCGCCGCCGCCAGAG
Organism: Vibrio sp. GLN_1; assembly: GCF_043106015.1. NCBI lineage: Bacteria > Pseudomonadati > Pseudomonadota > Gammaproteobacteria > Vibrionales > Vibrionaceae > Vibrio > Vibrio sp. GLN_1. The sequence continues at coordinate 213,181 of NZ_JBICMD010000035.1, read as the reverse complement.
ATAACAAAACCGTCACGGTCTGCATCGTAAGTACGAGACGCTTTTTCTGGCGTATCGTTGTATTTAGTTGATAGTGCGCCCATCGCATCAAACATCATCGTTTGAGACCAATCTAGCTCTTCACCACCACCTGCAAACACGATGTCTTGTTTGCCAAGTTGGATAAGCTCCATTGCGTGGCCGATACAGTGTGCAGAAGTCGCACAAGCTGAACTCATTGAGTAGTTCACACCACGAATTTTAAATGGTGTCGCAAGACATGCTGATACGGTAGAAGACATAGTACGAGGAACCATGTAAGGGCCTACGCGTTTTACGCCTTTCTCGCGCATAATATCGGTTGCAACCGTTTGGTTTAATGCAGAAGCACCACCAGAACCAGCAACGATACCTGTACGATCGTTTGAAACTTGTTCTTCAGTTAGACCAGCGTCTTCAATCGCCTGCTGCATTGATAGGTATGCATAAGCAGCCGCATCACCCATAAAGCGCATCTGTTTACGGTCAATATGCTCCGCAGGGTTGATTTTTAGATCACCCCAAACTTGCGAACGAAGACCGTGTTCTTTGAACTGCTCAGACGCAGTGATGCCAGATTTGCCCGCTTTAAGAGACGCTAGAACTTCTTCGACGTTGTTACCGATACTTGAAACAATACCCATACCGGTGATTACGACTCGTTTCATTATGACATTCCTATAATTCAAAAATCCGCTAGATGATAACTAAGATAGTCAACAAAAGTGGTCAGCTTTCCCATAAATTCGTACAATCGCCCCATTCTTACCGCGCCAAATCACAAATTTGCACCATTATGACTTCAATTAAAAATGCTGAACTTGGTTGGAACGAAGCTGGCACGCCGGTTTCTGACCAATTTGATGATGTTTACTTTTCTAACGTAAACGGTCTTGAAGAGACACGCTACGTTTTCCTCAAACAAAATCATCTCCCAGAAAGATGGCAGGAATTTGACCAAAGACGCTTTGTTATTGGTGAAACCGGATTTGGCACGGGACTGAACTTTCTTGCTGTATGGCAATGGTTTAATGAATTTCGTCGCAACCACCGAGATGCAGCGCTAAAAGAGCTGCACTTCATTAGTTTTGAAAAATACCCGCTAAGCCTAGCGGATTTGAAAAAAGCACATGAAGCGTGGCCGGAGTTGGTTGAGTATGCAGAAAAGCTGCAAAAGCACTACCCTGCTGCCGTACCTGAGTGTCACCGTATTGTGCTTGAAGATGGCGCAATTACACTCGACCTTTGGTTTGGCGACATCAAAGACTGCATGCCGCAAGTACCATACAACGAACCAGGTTTGATTGACGCTTGGTTTTTAGATGGATTCGCACCAAGTAAAAACCCAGAAATGTGGAACCAAAATCTGTTCAACAACATGGCTAAGTTGGCCAAGCAAGACTGTACAGTTGCCACTTTTACCGCAGCGGGCTTTGTGCGTCGAGGATTGAACGAAGCTGGCTTTGCAATGAAAAAAGTCAAAGGCTTTGGCACCAAGCGTGAAATGATCGCAGGCTCGATGGAACAACGCGAAAAGCACTCGAACCATCTTGCGTGGTTCAATCGCACGGCCTCCAGCAATCTTGATTCGATTGCCATAATCGGAGGCGGTATTGCCAGCGCGGCGTTAGCGAAAACGTTGGTTCGTCGTGGCCAAAACGTCACGCTTTACTGCAAAGACACTCAACCAGCCGAAGGGGCTTCTGGCAACCGTCAAGGTGCCGTTTATCCTCTGCTTAATGGCCCGCATACAGGTGTATCTCGTGTGTTTGCGCCAGCATTTTTGTTCGCACGTCAATTTGTCGAGCAAGCAGCGCAAGAAATCGATTTTGACCATGATTGGTGTGGTGTAACTCAATTGATGTGGGATGACAAATCCACAGACAAACTAGAGAAAATGCTTGAGGGAAACTTCTCTCCAGAGCTCATTCGTAAATTGTCTGCAGAAGAAACGGCAGAGACAATCGGCTTACCCATCGATATGGCATCGGTTCATTACCCAATGGGAGGTTGGTTGTGCCCTGCTGAATTAACTCGCGGGCTGATTACTCAACTAGAAAAAACCGTTCTTTTTGAAGCGAAGTTCGAGCATCAAGTCGAGTCACTAACTTGGGACGAAGCGCGTGAGCTTTGGACATTAAAAGCAAACGGCCAGAACTTCGAACATTCAACCGTTGTAGTTGCTAACGGCAACGAGTTCCAAACACTAAGCCAAACTGAAGCCTTGCCGATGGGGCAAGTAAAAGGACAAGTGAGTCACGCACCAGCAACGAAAACCCTATCTAAACTCAAAACTGTACTGTGTTACGACGGTTACATGACGCCTGTTAACCCAAATAACCAACACCTTTGCATTGGTGCCAGTTACGATCGCAGTCATTTAGACTACGAGTTTGATGAAAACGCACAACGAGATAACGTAGAAAAGTTGGTCAAATGCATTCCAAATCAGGAATGGACCAAAGAAGTGGATACATCGGGCAATTTGTCACGCCAAGGTATTCGTTGCGTGAGTCGAGACCATCTGCCGTTTGTTGGGAATGTGGGTGATTTCGAAACAATCAAATCTCAATATGCAGATTTGCAAAATCAACCAGAAGAAGAGGTTGAAGCGATTCACCAATTCCCTAACCTTTTCTGCTTCTTAGGTTTAGGCTCTCGAGGTCTAAGCTCTGCGCCTCTGTTGGCAGAAGTGTTGGCCTCGCAAATCTGTGGGGACCCGCTGCCACTCCCTATCGATGTGCTGGCAGAACTTCACCCAAGCCGTATGTGGATACGCAAATTACGCAAAGGCAAAGCGATTACCGAGCTTTAAATCGGCACCAAGCAGACAACTACATGGATATTAAGTAGATAACGAATAAGAGATTCCCAAGCCCGCGAAATCACGCGTCGGGAATCTCTTTTTTAATGGCGTATTACTTGAGCAACGCGACGGCTTGTTTCACTTGCTCTGCAATTTCTTGATTTACAATCTCACCCGACTCCAAGTCAAAGTTCTCGTAAAAACTTGGTACCGAAAGCGACGCTTTAACGTCCGCTCCAAAAAATGACGCTGAACCCGTTGCCGCCGCTAGCACGCTTTGTGCACCACCAGGGCCCGGTGACGTAGCAAGGTAAACTACCGGTTTATTTTGGAACACATTGCGCTCGATACGCGTTGCCCAATCGAACAAGTTTTTGTAAGCCGCAGCGTAAGAACCGTTGTGCTCTGCAAATGATACAACGATGGCATCAGCTTGCTCTAGCTCGCGTAAAAAAGCGATTGCGCCTTCGGCTTGGCCGATTTCTTTCTCTTTGTCTTCACTAAACATTGGAACGTTGTAGTTGTTCAAATCCAACACGTTCACTTGCGCGCCTTCTAGTTGTTGAGCGGCGTAAGTAGCAAGCGTTTTGTTGATTGAGGTTGAGCTGGTAGAAGCACCGAATGCGACAATTTTCATGGTTATATTCCTTTGTTCACGTTTTATGCTTTGCAGAATAAAAGTTAAACAGGCTGGCAACAACCACAAAAATCTTATGGAGAGATTCGAATATTTCGAAGGAGTTGATTTCAACTAAAAGGCGGGATAACGATAGAAAAGATATGCTCAGAAATAGCCAAGAAGCACGCCTAGAATAAGGTGACGTTTGATATAACCCGTTGAAAAAAATAGTCACAACAAGGTTAACAGGCTTTCATTCAGCTACACTGAGCACTCATTTACTGCAATTCGTAGATATTATGCTTGTGATTGCAGTTCTTGCCATAGATCACTAACAATCACGCGATCCGCAGGCGTCAGTTCTGCACGTGCTTCTTCTAGGCTGTTCGCGATACGAGATTTTAGCTCTTCAACATCGTTGATGCCGTCTTCTTCACAAGATGCGGCAGACAGAGAGATGTGACCACGTAGATAACCACCAGCAAACAGTTCATCATCAGATGCGTTTTCAATACGAGCATCAATCAGTTCTAGTAGTTTTTCTTCAAATTCAATAATCATGGAGTTTCTCTGAGGTTATTTGGGTTACTTAACGCTAAAATCAGACGCTTCCAGCTGCTTAGTTTGGTAAAACGCACGTAAGGCGTCCGAAAGCATTTTCACTCGCGGTGGCAAACCTGCTTCCAAAATACCTAATACTTCTTTATGCACTTTTTGCATAAAGCCAAGCCTATCTGGTTCAAAATCGCCGTGTAGATTGTCACAACTGACCGTAAAAGGGAAGCCAGCACTCGTGGCAAGAATCCATTCGTAAGCTTGAGGGCGAATTTCTACTTTTTCGAACTCAGCTTGTACGGCTTCGGTGCGTCCATCCGGCTCATACCAGTAGCCAAAATCTTCCATTAAACGACGTTCAGGACCAGCGACACACCAGTGCGCGATTTCGTGCAGAGCAGAAGCGTAAAAACCTCGAGCAAAAATAATACGATGGTGAGGATGCTCATCATCAGCTGGCAGATAAATAGGCTCATCACCACCAAGCTCTAGCGTGGTGTTGAACTGCTCAAGAAAAGTGTCATTGAAAATGGTGATTAGATCTTGGTATTCGTGGGTCATCGTCGAGTCTGTACTTCAAATTGACATGCGCTGCGCATTGTCGCTGTTTTTGCAAATAAGGTAAAGGCATCCCACAGTTTTGGTTATTAGTTGAATTTATCTGAACCGACCTTTCTCAATACAATTTCTCATTCGTCAGCGTACTCATTTACTAATACACTCTCGCCTTATTTTGGTGCCACTCAAATTGCTGTTTTTCAAGCAGTTTGATTATGAGCATGTTGCTGGTTTTAATCACTTTTTAAGACTGATTAAGCCGTTTGTAAGTGTTGTTACTGCCCTAACCATTTTGTAATGGATAAACGGTAACTTTTTACTTTGAGTGTTCCCCTATGTTGCTAAGTGTGTTGTATATCATTGGTATCACGGCTGAAGCCATGACAGGTGCGTTAAGCGCTGGTAGAAGAAAAATGGACTGGTTTGGCGTTATGTTGGTAGCGAGTGCGACAGCCATTGGCGGCGGCACAGTGCGTGACATTTTATTGGGCCACTACCCTCTTGGTTGGGTCAAGAATCCTGAATTTCTGGCTATCACCTGTGTTGCTGGCGTACTAACGACTGGCCTCGCGAAATGGGTGATCAAACTAAAAGGCTTGTTCATTCGTCTTGATGCACTGGGTTTGATTGTATTTAGCATCATCGGTACCAAGATCGCGATGGGCATGGGCTTGCACCCAGGCATCTGTATGGTGTCTGCATTGGTGACTGGCGTATTTGGTGGCTTACTTCGCGATTTGATCTGTCGCCAAACTCCGTTGGTACTGCATGAGGAGCTATACGCTTCTATCGCGTTGATTGCATCCGGCCTTTACCTTGCGTTACTGGAATTCAGCGTGCCAGACGTAACAGCAACCATTGTTACCCTTGTTGTGGGTTACGTACTTCGTATGGCCGCGGTTCGATTTAAGTGGCGTTTGCCTTCTTTCCAGTTGGAAACCGAAAGCTCGCTCCACTAAGTAAGAAAAAAGAAAAGGTTGCTCCATGAGCAACCTTTTTTGTATTTGGAGCACCAAACTTAAATCTTTGGTGTTTCTGTCGTTACGCCGTGGTTTTGCCCACGATGACGCAGTAAGTGATCCATCACAACAATCGCCAGCATGGCTTCAGCAATAGGTACAGCACGAATGCCGACACATGGGTCGTGACGACCTTTCGTAATGAGCTGAGTAGGTTCACCTTCTTTAGTGATCGTGTCACCCGGAACCGTGATGCTTGATGTTGGCTTAAGTGCAATATTCGCAACGATGTCTTGACCTGTTGAGATACCACCAAGGATGCCACCAGCATGGTTGCTACCAAAACCTTGCGGAGAAAGTGGATCACGGTGCTGACTGCCTTTTTGGTTTACGACATCGAAACCATCACCAATTTCGACACCCTTCACCGCGTTGATGCTCATTAGCGCGTGCGCAATGTCTGCATCCAAGCGGTCAAACACTGGCTCGCCAAGGCCAACAGGTACGTTGGTTGCAACAACCTGAATTTTCGCACCAATTGAGTCGCCTTCTTTTTTTAGGTCGCGGATCAGTTGATCAAACGCTTCCACTTTGTCTGCATCTGGGCAGAAGAACGCGTTGTTTTCAATTTCGTCCCAGTTGACTTTATCAATAGAAACATCGCCCATTTGTGACAAGTAAGCGCGGATTTCTACGCCAAATTCATCTTTCAGATATTTCTTCGCGATTGCACCTGCAGCCACACGCATCGCAGTTTCACGGGCTGACGAACGGCCGCCGCCACGATAGTCACGAATGCCATATTTTTGGTGGTAAGTGTAATCAGCATGTCCCGGGCGGAACTTATCTTTGATGTCTGAATAATCTTTTGAACGTTGATCGGTGTTTTCGATCAACAGACCGATTGAAGTGCCTGTGGTTTTGCCTTCAAACACGCCAGAAAGAATTTTAACTTCGTCCGGTTCACGACGCTGTGTGGTGTAACGTGATGTGCCAGGACGACGACGGTCGAGATCCGTTTGCAGATCTGCTTCTGTAATTTCTAATCCCGGAGGACATCCGTCTACGATACATCCCAGTGCGATACCGTGACTTTCTCCGAATGTTGTCACTCGAAAATGTTGTCCGATACTGTTTCCTGCCATTACTTCCTCAAGTTATTGTCGCCACGCTCTCTGATTGAGCGCAACTGCTTTCCAATTCTTCGTGGATTCATAGTGGCTTTATTACGTTTTGATGTAAAGAGTTAATATCGATGAGTTATGCATAAAAAAACACCGAGCATCAGGCTCGGTGTTTTGAGGTTTTTTGGAAAGACGGATTAGTCTTTGTACAGTTTGAACTCTTCTGCACAATCAACCAGTTGATCACGAGTAAGCATAAATACGCCGTGGCCACCGTTTTCAAATTCAATCCAAGTGAATGGAATTTGTGGGTACTGGTCCATCATATGGATCATTGAGTTGCCCACTTCACAGATCAAGATACCGTCATCAGTTAGGTAGTCTGGCGCGTTCGCAAGAATACGGCGAACCAATTTCAGGCCATCGGTACCCGCAGCCAAACCTAGCTCAGGTTCATGCGTGAACTCTTGTGGCAGGCTGTTCATGTCCTCTTCATCCACATAAGGTGGGTTAGACACGATGAGGTTGTATTTTTCTTTTGGCAGATCACGGAACAGATCCGAACGGATTGGGAACACTTGTTGTTCCATGCCGTGATCTTGAATGTTTTGTTCTGCAACTTGAAGCGCGTCCGCTGAGATATCAATCGCGTCAACTTCTGCTTCAGGGAATGCGTGCGCACATGCAATCGCAATACAGCCACTGCCCGTACATAGATCCATGATTCGAGTTGGCTCTTCTACCAGCCAAGGTTGGAATTCCGCTTGAATCAATTCACCAATTGGAGAACGTGGCACAAGAACACGCTCGTCAACGAAGAACTCAAGACCACAGAACCACGCTTTGTTTGTTAAGTAAGCCGTTGGCGTACGCTCGTTGATGCGTTTTACTACTCGCTCAACAATGCGTAGACGCTCACTTGTGGTTAGGCGAGAGTTCAATACATGCGGAGGCACATCGATCGGCAAGTATAAGGTTGGCAGGATAAGCTGAACGGCTTCATCCCACGCGTTATCAGTACCATGACCGTAAAACAGGTTCGCTGCATTAAAGCGGCTAACCGTCCAACGAATCATATCTTGAAGGGTATGCAGTTCCGATACCGCCTCTTCTACAAAAATCTTATCCAAAATTGCCTCCGAAAAGCGCTACAATACTGCCAATAAAGTTTATTAATGAAATTGTTTACCTAATGAGCAAAAAAGACACCGAACATGATGACGATTTCGCCTTGTTTAAGGAAGCAGTACAGGGCGTAAAAAAGTTGCGACAGGATACCATAATCCAGCAACCAAAAAAAAATACTAAGCAAAAAGAAATCAAACGTTCAAACCGAGAAGCGAGTGATTCTGAGTTTTACTTTTCCGATGAGTTTGTGCCTCGATTAAACGAAGAAGGCCCAACTCGCTATGCTCGTGATGATGTTTCTACTTATGAAGTGAAACGTCTGCGTCGCGGTGTCTACGTGCCTGACGTTTTCCTCGATATGCACGGCATGACACAGCAAGAAGCTAAACGCGAACTTGGTGCCATGATCGCCTATTGCGTAAAAAACGAAATTCACTGTGCGTGTGTTCAACACGGTATTGGTAAACACATTCTGAAGCAAAAGGCCCCACTTTGGCTGGCTCAGCACCCTGATGTGATGGCCTTCCACCAAGCACCGTTAGAATTTGGCGGTGACGGCGCGCTGCTGGTTTTGCTCTCTATTCCAGAGAAGTAACACATACACTCTAAGAATAAGAAAGGCAGGATATTCCTGCCTTTTGTTTATCTATATCTAATTTTTAAATGCTTATTTTAGATGTCTTTCTATTTAAGAGATCGATTTATCTTTAAATAACGATGACTTAGACGCTTAAGGCGTAATGTGCCAAAGCACCTCACCACGCTGTGTTTGTGGTTCGTATTCGATGCACACTAAACCAGAGGTTGGGAACATTGGAGGCGTCATCTCTTTCACAAACTCAGACGTCAAATAACCAACTAACGGTAAATGAGAAACAAACAATAGAGACTCTAGTTTCTCGACTTCAATGAGCGCGTTCGCAAAATCAAACACGCAATCCGATTGACCGTATGGTGTGATGTCGTCACTGGTCTCGATGCTTTTTGTCGAGAAAAACGTACTGATTTCTTGCCAGGTTTGCTGAGCACGGATGTAGGGGCTCACCAACACTTTGTCAAATTGAGCAAAACCTTGCTCAGCACAAGCTCGTGCAACAGCCTCTGACTCGGTTCTGCCTCTTTGGGTCAGTTCTCTTGCTGCGTCTGAATCTGCGAAATGCTCAGCTTCGCCATGACGCATGATGAATATTTTCATGTTATTTCCTAGGGATAGCTAACGCTACCAAAAGGTTGACTGCTATCTTTATAGATAATCGGGGCTAATTTTAATAATGACGAAACAAAAATACTGATATAATTATCTGTTCATTATACCAATTCGCTTGCTAAAGATAGCGACTTTCTTAACAATCTATTAAAAAGAATATACTCAGTTCATCACATTCTACGATGAAGTAATGAACTCAGTGCATTCCTTCAAACAGCTCTACCCCATACGCAAAAGCGATGGGCCCAATGCAGTACTCTTACGAATAACAAAAATGCGGCAAGCAGTATTTGTCGAACGCAACATTTGCGCTACCCCCTTTGGGGTTCATAATTAATGTAATGCGAAATCTGGAGACGCATCGTGCACCTAAGTCCAAACGATTCAAACCAATACCGCTACCTTACTTTGAGTAATGGCTTGCGCGTATTGCTGATTCATTCTGATACAGCTCAACAGTCGGCAGCCGCCCTAGCTGTGAACGTTGGACACTTCGACGACCCAGTTGATCGTCAAGGTCTGGCTCACTATCTAGAACACATGCTTTTTTTGGGTACGGAAAAATACCCTAAAGTGGGCGAGTTTCAAAGTTATATTAGCCAACATGGTGGAACGAATAACGCGTGGACAGGAACGGAGCACACCTGCTTCTTTTTTGATGTCACTCCAAGTGCATTTGAAAACGCACTGGATCGCTTTAGCCAATTCTTTACCGCGCCACTGTTTAATGAAGAAGCATTAGATAAAGAGCGCCAAGCGGTCGACTCTGAGTACAAGCTGAAATTGAATGACGACTCGCGTCGCTTGTATCAAGTCAACAAAGAAGTCATCAATCCAGAACATCCATTTTCAAAATTCTCTGTCGGCAATTTAGATACGCTTGGCGACCGAGATGGTCAGTCTATTCGTGATGAAATTGTCGAGTTTCATCATTCTCAATATTCAGCCGATCTTATGACGCTGACGTTGTTTGGGCCTCAATCTCTTGATGAGCAGCAAGCTTGGGTAGAAACCATGTTCGCTGACATCCCTAATCATCAATTAAGTGGTAAATCGATTAACGTACCGATTGGGACTGAAGACAGCACCGGAATTTTGGTTCAAATTGAGCCCATCAAAGAGTTTCGCAAACTCATTCTCACCTTCCCTATGCCGGGAATGGATAAACACTACGGCGTGAAGCCTCTCTCTTATTTCGCTCATTTGTTAGGTTACGAAGGCGAAGGGAGCTTGATGCTTCAACTGAAGAGCAAAGGCTGGATCACTTCCCTATCAGCCGGCGGCGGGGCAAGTGGCAGCAACTATCGTGATTTTACGGTCAGTTGTACACTCACACCAGAAGGGTTAGACCACGTAGATGACATCATTCAAGCTGTCTTCCAATATCTAACCATGATCAAACAAGACGGAATGAATGAGTGGCGCTACCTAGAGAAGCAAGCAGTATTGGAGTCTGCATTCCGCTTTCAAGAACCTTCACGCCCTCTCGATTTAGTTAGCCATTTAGTCATCAATATGCAGCATTATCAGCCGCACGATATTATCTATGGCGACTACAAAATGTCGGGCTATGATGAAGATCTACAACGTTCTCTGCTGCAATATTTATCTGTCGACAATGTCCGCGTTACGCTGATCGCCAAAGGACTTGAGTACAATCGCACTGCGGAGTGGTATTTCACCCCCTACTCCGTCACTACATTCAGTAGCGAGCAAAAACGCTTCTTCCAACAAATTGATCCGCGTTGGCAGTTTGTTCTGCCAGAGAAGAACCCGTACATTTGTTACGACCTCGACCCAATGCCCTTTGAAAACGGGGGCTCACTACCGGAGTTGATTGAAGATCTCGAAGGTTTTCGCCTGTGGCATTTGCAAGATGATGAGTTCCGAGTGCCGAAAGGCGTAGTGTACGTTGCGATCGACAGTTCTCACGCGGTCGCGTCGCCTAAGAATATTGTGAAAACACGTCTTTGTGTCGAAATGTTTTTGGACTCACTAGCCAAAGAAACCTACCAAGCTGAAATCGCGGGCATGGGCTACAACATGTATGCGCACCAAGGTGGTGTAACTTTGACGTTGTCGGGCTTCAGCCAAAAACTGCCGCAACTGCTTGAGATGATTTTACGCCGTTTCGCCGCGAGAGAGTTTAACCCGACTCGGTTTGAAACCATCAAGCAACAATTATTACGTAATTGGCGAAATTCATCTCAAGATCGCCCGATTTCTCAACTGTTCAACGCATTAACAGGTTTGTTGCAGCCAAATAATCCTCCTTTCGCGACGCTTGCAGAAGCGCTGGAAGAGATTGAAGTCGATGAACTGTCGACATTCGTCGAGTCGATTTTGGCGGAACTCCACGTAGAAATGTTCGTTTATGGCGACTGGCAACGTCAACAAGCGCATGATATGGCAACAACCTTGAAAGATGCCTTGCGCGTAAAAGAACAGCGCTACGAAGAAGCACTGCGTCCGTTAATTATGCTCGGTCAAAATGGCAGTTTTCAGCGCGAAGTGCATTGTAATCAACAAGACTCAGCTGTGGTAATTTACCACCAGTGTGAAGACATCGAACCGCGCAGCATCGCACTTTATTCTTTGGCCAATCACCTCATGTCGGCAACCTTCTTTCATGAGATTCGCACCAAGCAGCAACTCGGCTACATGGTCGGCACTGGTAACATGCCACTGAACCGTCATCCGGGGATTGTGCTTTATGTGCAATCACCAAACGCAGCTCCTGCGGAATTAGTCACCTCTATCGACGAATTTTTAAATGCATTTTACATGGTGCTTTTGGAGCTCAACGACTACCAATGGCACAGCAGTAAGCGTGGCCTTTGGAACCAAATCGCAACCCCAGACACGACTTTACGTGGACGAGCGCAACGCTTGTGGGTAGCCATAGGCAACAAAGATACCGAGTTTAATCAACGCGAAAAAGTACTAGCCGAGCTCAAAAAGCTAACAAGAGCAGACATGATTCGCTTTGTCGTTAACGAACTAAAACCGAGAACAGCAAACCGGTTAGTCATGCACTCGCAAGGCCAAGCACATGTCGATGCTCCTCGAATTCACTTAGGGCAAGAAATTGGCTCTATCGAAGAATTTCAGTTACGACCAAAAGATTGCGGTCTGGGCTAAGACCATCACCGTAATGGATAAAATGGGCGGAAGTCGAGCTGTAAAATATGTGAGAAACCCATCAATTTACTAATACGACTTGGATAGTCTTAACAGAAAATTGAAATTACGCGATTGCCGCTTATGCTCTAATTACCGCACAAAAAACATGTAGATGAGGCACTCATGAAGAAACTATTACTACTTGCTGCAGTATTATTACCATTCGCATCCGCTCATGCAGAAATCACAGTAAAAGGTGACGATTTTGAGTTGAGCAAAGATTGTGTTCGCCTAAGCGGTGACAATATTTCCGTCAAATCCGACGATTGCTCTTCTAAAAACTGGGATGATAAAGACAAAAAAGGAAACGCTAGCGTGCATGGCGATGACAACCCAGGTAAAGGGCATAACAAAGATAAAAAAGACAAGAAGAAATAAACACTTCTGTTCGAAAAAAGGCTTGCGCGATGCAAGCCTTTTTAATGTTCAGCGTTTCAAGCACTTAGTAGAAGGTACGACCTTCACCCGCTCTAGTCAGCAGTCCGTCGCATGGCGCATAACGATCGCCATATTTCGATGCAAATTCGTTCATTTTCTCAACCAGTTCTTTCAAACCGAATTGATCCATATAACGGAATGGCCCGCCAAGGAATGGAGGGAAGCCAATACCAAAAATCGCACCAATATCGCCATCGCGCGGAGAGCGAATAATACCGTCGTCCAAGCATCGTACTGCTTCATTAAGCATTGGCACTACACAGCGCAACGCAATATCGTTATCGCTGAGCTTCGATTCTGGCGTCAGTTTGAGTAGCTTGTAGATGGATTTATCGACTTCTTTCTTCTTACCCTTGTAAGTGTAGAAACCTTTCCCGCTCTTGCGTCCTTTGCGACCGTCATTCAATAAGATATCGAATACATCAGGACCTTTGAATCGCTCGCCCAACTCATTGACCAGAATCGGCATGATCTTCGCGCCAATATCAACACCAACTTCATCAAGTAACGTGATTGGACCAACAGGGAAGCCGAAATCCAACAGCGCACCATCTAACTTCTCAATCGGCTCATTTGCCAGCAAGATATGCGCAGCTTCATTCATGTAAGGCGCAAGAATGCGGTTTACGTAAAAGCCAGCTTTGTCCTTCACAACGATTGGGGTTTTACCCTGCTTCTTAGCCAATGCGACAACTGTTGAAATGGTTTCATCAGACGTTGTTTCATGCGGAATCACTTCCACCAGCGGCATTTTTTCTACTGGGCTAAAGTAATGTAAACCGACGATGTTTTCTGGTCGCTCTGCCTTTTCTGCAATCTTGTGGATTGGTAACGAAGACGTGTTCGTAGCAAAAATAGTTTCAGATTTTGCGTTTGCTTCAATGTCCGCAACCATCTGTTGTTTTAGATCCAAGTCTTCGAAAACCGCTTCGATCACAACATCAATGTGGTTGTAACTTGTAAAGTCTACGCCACCTGACAGTTGCAACATCTTCGCCTGTAAATCGGCTTTCGACAGGATGCGACGTTTACGCTGCTTCTCAAACAACTTGTAGTTGTAGTTAAGCGCATTCAACACACCGTCATTGCTCACATCTTTGATTCGAACAGGCACTTTTGCTTTTGCTACCGTTACATGACTGATCCCAGCGCCCATTAAGCCGCCACCAAGAACACCCACTTTTTTCACCGCTGCTGGCTGTGCATCCGTGCCGTGTTCCTTCTTCATTTCAGTAGTCGCGAAAAAGATAGAACGCAATGCTTTCGATTCGGAGCTCATCACAAGCTCACCAAATCGTTTCGCTTCAAGCTCTTGCCCTTGTGCAAAACCTTTTTCCAGACCGTGTTGAATCACTTCAAGAATCGCGACCGTTGCTGGATAGTTGCCACGGGTCTTCTGGTTGGTTTTCTTCGCAGCTTGTTCGAAAACAAGCTTACGACCTAACCCACTGCCCGACATCAACTTCTCTTTCGTCGATTGCTTTTTCTTGCCCTTGTTCTTGCCTTTGTCGATAAACTGTTTTGCTACGTCGAGCAAAATTGTGTCAGGGACACACGCGTCCACAACGCCCAGTTTTTTGGCTTTCTTCGCGCGAAGCTGTTTACCGGTCAGGATCAAGTCCAATGACGGTAACAGACCAATCAAACGTGGCAAACGCTGAGTACCGCCAGAACCCGGTAATAGACCGAGTTGAACTTCTGGTAAGCCTAAGCGTGTCTTATCGGAATCCGTACAAACACGGTAATCACATGCAAGCGCAAGTTCTAAACCGCCACCCAAACATGGGCCGTGAATAGCCGCAACCACAGGGTAAGGTAAGTCAGACAGTTGTTGGAACAACTCTTGACCTTGTTTTGCCAATGCTTGTGCTTCATTCGCTGTGGTACATGCCTCCAACATACGAACATCGGCACCTGCCACAAAATTATCCGGTTTTAAGGAGTGAATGATCATCCCTTTGATGCCACTGGAGTCTTTTAGCTGAGCAAAAATTTCTTTCATTTCGTCAGCAAAAGCCGCCTGTAGCGTGTTCATCTTTTCATTCGGTACGTCGATCGCTAACCATGCAATGTTCTGCTCATCAACGTTAAGACTAAATGCTTTTTGCTCGCTCATTACTCAACCTCCAGAATCATTGCAGCGCCAAGACCACCCGCAGCACAAGCGGTATTCAATGCAATACCACCACCACGACGTTTCAGTTCACGTAGAGTTTGCGTCATCATACGCGCACCCGTCGCCGCGAATGGGTGACCGTAAGCAATTGAGCCACCGAGCACGTTGAATTTATCCATGTCGATTTCACCGATCGCTTTCGAACGACCTAGGTTTTCTTGAGCAAACTTATCTGAGGCAAACATTTTCACGTTTGCCAATGCTTGAGCAGCAAACGCTTCATGCATATCGATCAGAGTCAGATCCGACAGTTCCAAGCCTGTGTTTTCGAGCACTTTCGCAGTCGCGTAAGTCGGTCCCATCAGCATGTCTTTTTCCACACCAATCGCTGAGAATGCGTAGCCACGGATGTAGCCAAGAATTTCCATGCCCAACTCTTTCGCTTTACCTTCGCGCATCAGCATCACTGCCGCGCCGCCATCAGTCAGCGGCGTACTGTTTGCTGCAGTAACACTGCCGTACTGGCGGTCAAATGCAGGACGTAACTTTGCATAGCCCTCTAACGTCGAGTCGTGACGAACGTTGTTGTCTTCAGAAATCCACTTTTTGTAAGGTTCAGGGAAAGCGGTCATCACCTCACCTTGGATTTTGCCTTCTTTCCAAGCTTGGGATGCTAATGTATGAGAGCGATGAGCTAGCGCATCTTGTTCTGCTCGTGAGATACCGTGCGTCTTCGCCATTTGCTCTGCCGTTTGTCCCATCGACAACCCCGTCGAGTATTCCGCGACGGCTGGCGGAACAGGCATGAGATCTTTAAAACTCAGACTCTTGAGAATATTGAGCTTCTGCCCCAATGTTTTGGTTTTGCTTAGAGCCAATAGGTTAGCAGCAAGCTTTTTGGACACACCGATAGGAAGTACAGAAGATGAATCCGCACCACCAGCGATACCAATTTCAATGGTGCCCGCCATGATGCTCTCTGCTATGTTTACCGCCGCTTGGAAGCTCGTCGCACACGCACGCGTCACGCTGTAAGCGTCGGTATGGATGTTCATCCCCGTGCCCAATACGATTTCTCGTGCGATGTTTGGTGCTTCAGGCATTTGAACCACTTGTCCAAACACCACTTGTTCAATTAATTTCGGATCAATATCTGTTCGAGCAAGCATTTCGCTTACTACCATTTTCCCTAAATCGACCGCTGGCACTTGGCTAAATTCCGTGCTTTGACGAGCAAAGGGAGTTCGAAGCCCCGCGACAATAGCAACACGCTCACCATTGCGTGTTTTTACTTCCTGCTTGCCCATTGTTTCTCCTTAAATACAAGAGGTCTGACCTGATGCATTGTAATCAATTTGTTAAATTTATCAAACATGCGTTTAAATAAACGTGAAGCAAGTAGATCAATTGCTCTAGTTCATTGATTATATTGAATAACTATAGAAGCTAAAAACGGCAGAAAGTGTGTGGCAGGTAAAATTGAAGCAAAAAAAAACCACACATAACTGTGTGGTCGGAATATCTATAAAACAATTAACTTACGCCAATTGAAAATTAATCAGTTTCCTGATTAGGAGAAAGTAAAGTCAGCCTTCAAAAGGAAGTGTCATCTTGCTCAACATGTTAGTCACAAGGACTAACGAGATGACAAGATGTACTATAACCCCTTCACTGCTTGAGATTTTGAAATAGATCAATTTTATGGTGATTTTACGATCTTTGAACGCATCTAAATGCCGCCTCTATTCAAGTCCATTCACAAGCTTGCTACTCAAAATACGCATCAGATACATAAATCCAATGCATTTAACCAAGTCATTGATAACTAAATGATGATATTGTTAACAAACAAAACTGCATCACTAGAGATAATATCGGTTATTTGTGTATACACTTTTATATACCGACTTAGCTTGTAACGAATGGATTTATCACTCGATGCTGGCTTAGATTGGCTTAGCCATAAGTGATGGAATAGAAGTAAAGTCATGCTCAAAACGTATAAGAAATACACAGAGCGAGGATGGAGGCTCCTGTGGCCATATTAAAAATGTTTGGAAAGAAAAATTCCAACAGTCCGGTCAACTCTGATATGGACAAACAAAGAAAATATGAAGCGCTCGTCCGGGGCTATCACCGCGATTTGTACCGCTATGCATACTGGTTGTGTAAGGACAAAGCAATTGCGGAAGATTTAGTGCAAGAGACCTGCTTACGTGCATGGAAGTCTCTCGATAGCCTTCAAGATGAAAAAGCTGCGAAATCTTGGCTTATTACTATATTAAGGCGAGAAAACGCACGTCGCTTCGAACGCAAACAATTTGATTTAGTTGATATCGATGACTACGGCAACGATGCTAAGGTCAGCGACGATCCTCATCATCAACAAGAATGGCTTCAA
Source organism: Vibrio sp. GLN_1 (assembly GCF_043106015.1). Taxonomy (NCBI): domain Bacteria; kingdom Pseudomonadati; phylum Pseudomonadota; class Gammaproteobacteria; order Vibrionales; family Vibrionaceae; genus Vibrio; species Vibrio sp. GLN_1. Next base: position 196,069 of record NZ_JBICMD010000035.1, on the reverse strand, counting down.
GCACAGATCATGAGGTTGGATGTGGAATATCGTGAACCTCTGTTTCTTCAGGTTATTGGCGGTTTCAGTGGAGAAGAAATCGGCGACATTCTTGATTTAAATAAGAACACAGTAATGACTCGACTTTTCCGAGCTCGAAATCAACTTAAAGAGATGTTGGATTCTCAAGATACTAAGAGAGGACAAAAAAATGGATGATTTAGAATTTCGTCGTCGTATTTTGTCGGATCCAAAACAGAAGGATGAAGAGATTCTGCAAGCGTTGGCCGCTAGCGATGCCAACAGTAAGTTTGTTGATGACGTTTTGGATCTCGACGCGAAAATTAAGCAGGCCATGAATGTGGATGTGCCAGAGGATCTTGCTGATAAAATCTTGTTTAGCCAAACCTCTAGCGCGCTTGACGAAAAAGTCGTCAAACCCAACTTTGTCCGCAAAGCCATGGCGCTTGCAGCTTCTGTTGCCTTTACCGCAGGTTTACTGGTGGGGCAAATCAACTGGGGTAACATTCTGGTGCCACCGGCGCAAGCCAGTCTCGCAGATACAGCTATTAAACATGTCATTCATGAAGAGTCGTTTGTACGCCATTTAGATGAAAACGTGCCGAGTTCCCAGATCAATGCGAAGATGTCGCCATTTCATTATCAGTTTAGTGACAACTTCCCGTACCACGTTTACTACCTAAACCACTGTGGATTTGGTGAAGCTAATGCTTTACACATGGTTTTTCAGGGTGTAAAGGGCAAAGTAACGCTCTTTATTACGGGAATTTCTAGCCAACAAACGGCAGATTTTGAAAAGGATGGTATGACAGGTATCGTCCAACCCGTTGGTTCAACCAGCATGATTTTAGTCGGCGAACAAGGTGAAGACATTGACGCTATCGCCACTAAACTGGCGCCTATGCTAAAACCAATGTAACAACTTCACCAACTTTAGCTTAGAAACATTGAAATGCCGTCAAATACTCTCATTTGGCGGCATTTTTGTATTAATCGCTCACAAAACATTCACCACGCCAATTGCTTTTAGAGCTTAAACTCTAAATTATGCAATTTAAGTGCAATTTCCCGTCTTTTAGACATCATTTCCGCAATTTTTATTCAATTTTATCTAATGGTCGGATTTGTCTAGCCCACTCTTGATACTACTATCTGCGCCACTGAGCAAAAGCTCAATTTATCGTCCAGAGAGACGAATCTAATAAGGAAAAACAAATGACTCAGAATACGCGTCTGTTTAAAAAGACTCTCCTAGCAGTAACGGTAGCTTTTGCCTCAGGTCAATCGATGGCAGCAGGTTTCCAAATTAACGCTCAATCAGCAACTGGCATCGGCCGTGCGTTTGCTGGTGATGCAGTAATCGCCGATAACGCGTCAGTAATGGCTCGTAACCCAGCGGCAATGGCTCTTTTTGATAAAATGGAGCTGTCACTTGGTTTTGAAAGCATTACTTCAATGATTGAAGTGAAAGATGCGAAATACAGAAATTTCATGGGTCAGAGCGTTGATGTTGCTGACACAGATGATGTGGGCGACACGTCAATCGCGCCAAACATTCACCTAATCGTTCCAGTAAACGACAAGTTTGCTTGGGGCGTAAATGCTTACTCAAACTTCGGTACTAAAACTGAGTTTTCAGATAACTACACAGCAACTGAATACGGCGGCTTAACTGACGTTAAGAGCGCAAACTTTGGTCTTGCTGGCTCTTACCGCTTAAATGAACAATGGAGCTTTGGTGCAGGCGTTGATTTAATCTACGGTCAAGGCACGATGAAACGTACAACCAGCTCTTCTATTCCACTTGTTGGCGGCAAAAAAATACTAGATGTAGATAAAGCTGATGGTTGGGCTGTTGGTTTCAACGTTGGTACCGTGTACGAACTGGATGAAAACAACCGTTTTGGTCTAGCGTATCGTTATAGCCCAGAATTTACGGCAAAAGACGATAAAGGTCAGGAAATCACTCTACCTCTACCAGATATGGCTGAGTTTTCTGGCTTCCACAAAATCCAAGATACCAAGTTTGCCGTACATTACAGCATCCAATACATTGGTTGGAAAGATTTCGACCAAATTGATTTTGAAAACCTAAATCAAGGGTTGCTTAAAGGTGGTTACTCGAAAGACTATCAATGGCAAGATGGCTGGCACTACGCAATTGGTGGTACTTACTACCTAAACAATAACTGGACACTTCGTGCTGGTTACATGTACGACACCAGCGCTCAAGATAAGGTAACATCTATCTCGGTACCAGATTCAGATCGTCAGTGGTTCTCAACAGGTTTCTCTTACCATATCGACAAAAGCTCAAACATTGATTTTGGCTTCACATACTTGCTAGGTGACGATGTAAAAGTCAATGAGAATACTCAATTGGCCCCTGGTCTTTCTACAGGTGTAACAGCTACAACGCACGCAGACGCTATCCTGTTTGGCTTACAATACAGCCGTAGCTTCTAAGAAAATTCCTTATATTTAATGTAAGTAAACTCTATATAAAAGGCTGGATTTCCAGCCTTTTTTCTTATCTAACACTTATCGTCCGCTCAATTTGAGTGAACACGTGTATCTAAAAATCACAATTAGACCTCACAGGTGTTCGCTGATTTTTTTTCATTCTACTATCATGGTTAGATTATAAAACCATAAACAAACAACAAATTAGAACAAAACACCAAATACATTCATGTTCCGGATTTTCATTTCTAAAGTAATAACTCTACCTTTAGACTTTTGCCCCACGTTATAATTAATTCAGCGAACATTAGAATGAAAACCAACAAGACTTTCCTATCAACAGCAGTAGCACTTAGCCTACTTGGCACTTCAGGCATGGCAAATGCAGCAGGCTTCCAATTAGCTGAATATTCTGCAACAGGTCTAGGTCGTGCTTACGCTGGTGAAGCAGCAATGGCTGACAACGCAAGTTCTCAATGGCGTAACCCAGCAATGCTTACTTACCTAGAGGGCACTCAAGTGTCTGTTGGTGCCATCTATGTAAATCCAAACATTGATATCAATGGTCAAACCACACTTAAGCATCCAGTAAATCAGAGTGTAATTAACTCCTCTTCAACCTCTTCAGATGACTTCGCACATGATGCGATCATTCCAAACTTCTACCTATCACACCAATACAACGAACAATTCGCAATCGGCCTAGCGTTCGGTACGAACTACGGTATGGAAACGGATCTAGGCAAAGGCTTTGCCGCCTCTCATTTTGGTAACGAAGCAAGCGTAACCACAATGGAAGCAAACCTAAACGCAGCATACAAAATTAATGATGCGGTAAGTATTGGTGGTGGTATTCGTTACATCATCGGTGAAGGAAGTTTTGGCGCTACGACTCCTAAAGTAAACGTATTACAAAAACCTCGAGGTACGACTCTTAAGTACATGGAAGGTGACGATACGGCTTGGGGTTGGCAATTGGGTACAGCGTGGCAGATCAATGAAAACAACCGCATCGGTTTCACGTACAAATCTGAGGTTGAGCTAAAGCTTGAAGGTCATGCTGAGGGCCTTGGTTTTGGCTTCGGTACTCCTAAGCTTCCACAGCTGCGTGACAATGGCTACATGTACCTAAACCTACCAGCAACGGCTGAACTAGCGAGCTTCCACCAAGTAACAGACCAACTTGCGCTACACGCAAGTTTCAACTGGACTGACTGGAGTTCTTTCGAGAAGCTAGAAGCTCACCTAGAAACCGCTGGTACACACATGGTGAAAGTGGAAAACTGGGAAGATAACTACCGCTTTGCAGTTGGTGCGACTTACCAACTTCAACCTAAGGTAGCCCTACGTACTGGTATTGCATACGATACGTCTGCTGTAAGTGATAAGAACCGCACGATCACTATTCCAGAAACAGACCGTACTTGGTTAAGCATCGGTGCAACTTATGACTGGACGAAAGACTTCAGCCTAGACGCTGGCTTCACTTACATTATCGCGAAAGACGCACCAATCGTTGAGTCTCGTGGCTACAAGTCAGACGATTCAGCTGAAGTAGTTGGCGGTCAATTCGTTGGTGAAACAACGGGTAACGTTTGGCTAATCGGTGTTCAAGCGAACTACCGTTTCTAATTACTCGTTAAAAATTGAGAGACAAAAAAGGCTTAGCACTTGCTAAGCCTTTTTTATTGCGTTCATTTTATTTGAAACATCAACGATTAGAATTCATCTAGATATTCGTCTAACAACGCTTCTTCTTCCGGATTCACTTCTTCTACCGTGTCGATTTCTGCTTTAAAGTTTTGACGCTGAATATACACATCTCGAGTCAGTACATAAGGATCTGGAGAACTATCAAGCTGTGCTTCTTGCGGTACAAGCAACGCTCGTTTTTCCAAACCTTCTAATGCCCACTTCCCTAAACCAGCCCAAATATTCAAGTAAGATAATGGGAGATACATACCATCGACGGTATCTGTCACTTCTCGCAAAGTATAAGGACCATAACCAGGTATCATAAAGTATGGGCCATTCCCTACGCCATAATGACCAACAGCACTGCTGAACTCTTTATTGTCGTACTTGGTGATACCCGCCGCAGTTGCGATGTCAAATACACCGAGAATACCGAACGTAGAGTTAATCCAAAAACGGTTAAAGTGATCCACCGCTTTGCTACCGTTACCCATCAAAAGGTTGTTCACCATGCTTGATGGTTCATCAAGGTTTGACAAGAAGTTGGCGATACCGGAACGAATAGGCACAGGTGTGTATTCAACGTACGCGATCGACACAGGACGAACCAAATACGGATCTAAGTACTCGTAGTTGATTTCCCACATCGTGCGGTTAAAGCCTTCTAACGGATCATACACATCAGAAGTCGTTTGATTTGTCTCTCCTTCACTTGTTACTGCCTCCTCAGGCGCACTCGAACAGCCAACAAGACCAAGTGCTAACAGTAACATTAGGTAGGATTTACCCTTGTTATACATTCTATGTTCCATAACGACTATTAATATACTTAAGCAACCTCATTTAAAAATGTATGACCAACGCCAAAAAGCAAATGCAGGAACAACCAACAAGCTCAATGTTAGCGATAAATACATTTTAAAAGTCACTTGAGTATATAAACAAAGGCCAGCAAATGCTGGCCTTGGTCATTTTACTTGATAGTTTAGAGTCATACCACTAAATGGGCCCGACATTGACTAAGTGTCATATATCAGAGACAACAACTAACTATTGATACTGTTTATCAATGGTCACTGCAACCGGTTGACCGAATTCAACCACATCGCTTTCGCCATGCCAATCTTGGTCGCGCGTTGCAACGTTGCCATCAGAATCAGCACGTACACGCACGATAAGTTTTTCTAACGATGATAGTTTTTGCCCTTGCATCATCGCGTTACCGTCATCTAGCACCACTGTTCGTGGGAACGAACCAAGTGGATAGCGAGCGGCTGCAACCGGCATTGGTGAACCATCAGCACGATGAATTGAGACAATTAATACCGCGTTAGGATCAAGTTGTGCTTCAGGTGCGACATTAATCGTTACTGCCACGCTTTTATCCGGAGAAACCACTTCACCCATTTGTTTGCGTGCATGGTCGATACTGCGTGAAAGGCTTTCGTATCGGCTATCGTCAGGACCGATCATCTGCTGCATAATGCCCCAGTATTTAATTGCTGCGGGGTAATCTTTACGTTCAAATGCATCAAATGCGAGCAATGAGAACACGCGTAAATCCACGTAATCTTGTTGCATGAGCTTACCAAGTAAAGAACGAGCCGTTGCTTGGTCCATCTCGTCTTGAGAAAGCATTAACGCCTGAGCGTAACCTAACATAACGTCAGGATCTTTTGGCTCAAGAGCATACGACTTTTTCATAGAATCGATGGCTGTCGTCACATCGCGGTTCGCTAATGCAATACGACCGAGTAGCAACCAACCGGTTGAATCTTCTGGCTGATAATGCAGGCGCGTGCGCAGTGCTAACGTTAAATCAGCCATTTCATCATCGCTCAGAGGTTCAGACGACGACGACATCAGCTTCTTAGAAAGCTCTGGCAAGTTAGACGTAACCTCTTGCCATTTCACAACATCTTGAGATGCGCCAAACTTGTAATAAAGCCCGTAACTTAACGCAACCGTAAGAATCACAGAAGGAATAAGCACTGCCATCGGCGAGACTTTGGTTTCCTGACTCATTTTCTGCGCAGGAATATCATCCAAAAGTGACTGCTTAAGATCAGAAATCAGATCTTCTTGACTCTCGACAAGACCTTCTTCTGTTTCTTCTTGAAGCTCAGAAAGACGATCTTTATAAAAAGCTTTGTTCAACTCATCACGTAAGATGTCGTCGTTGTTTGCTTTCTGCTTCAGAAGAGGCAGCGCAACTAACGCACAAGCAATCAACGTAAGAATAACGGTGGAAATCCAAAATAGAGTCATTACTTATTATCTCCGTTATTCTCTTCTTCAAGCAGTGCCTTTAAACGCGCTTCTTTTTGCTCGTCCCATTTCTCGTCGTTGTTTGCCGTGACTTTTGCTTTTGACTTTCGGCTACGAAGCACGATCAAACCAAAACCGCCCAAAACCACAGCCAGTGGACCAAGCCATAAAATCGCTGTCGACATAGTGAATGGCGGATTGTAAGTCACGAAGTTGCCGTAGCGCGCGATCATGTAATCGACGATCTCTTCTTTTGACTTGCCCTCTTTCGTCATTTCGTAGACCTTGTGGCGCAAGTCTTGAGCAAGTTCGGCATTCGAATCAGAGATGGTGTTGTTCTGACATTTAGGGCAGCGCAATGTGTGTCCCAGCTCTTTGAACTGTTGCTCCTGCTCTAAGTTGTCAAACTCATACACTTCAATTGCAGCATGTGCCGCCAACGAGAATGTTAGGGCTGCAAACACTGCTAAAATCACTTTTCTCATTGCTTCGCCTCCTCAACCAGCTGGTTGTACATTGGTGCTAACGTGTCAGCCCAATTTCGAGGGTTAACATCACCTACATGACGGTAACGAATGACACCATTCGCATCGATAATGAAGGTTTCCGGTGCGCCGTACACACCAAGATCCAGACCCAACATACCGCTGCCATCGAACAGACTAATTAGGTATGGGTTACCTAAATCGTTCAACCAACCGATCGCTTTGTTTCGATCATCTTTGTAGTTCATACCGATGATCTTCACGCCTTTACCAGCAAGTTCATTGAGATATTTATGCTCTGCGTAGCAAGTAGGACACCATGTAGCCCACACATTTAACAGCAGAGGCTCACCTTTAAAAATCGACTGATCGTACTGTTTACCCGGTTCGGCCAAGTCTTCTAAGTGAAACTTAGGAACAGGTTTGCCAACTAAAACAGATTCCAGCTTTGTTGGGTCGTCCCCATCTTGGTTACGAACCAACTGTGTTGCGAAGATCCCCGCCAGAACTAAGAAAGCAACCAACGGGATAAACAAGATTTTCTTATTCATTTTATGCTACCTGCTCGTTTGACTTTGCGTTCTTTTTCGATGACTTACGGAAGCGGTAACGCTTATCAGAAATCGCTAGTGCGCCACCTAATGCCATGATCAAAGAGCCAGCCCAGATCCAACGTACGAACGGTTTGTAGTAAATGCGCACCGCCCAAGAACGGTTATCTTCCAAACGCTCCCCCATCGCGATGTAAAGGTCGCGAGTGATACCACGATCAATGGCCGCTTCTGTCATCATCGACTTCGCGGTGCGGTAGAAACGCTTCTCGGCATGAAGTGTATTGATGTACTTACCATCGTGTGTGATTTCGAAATCAGCGATATAACCATCATAGTTCGGACCGTCTTTATCGCGAAGACCCGAGAAGTAGAAATCATAACCTTCGATTTGGAAGTGTTCACCTGGCGCTAAACGCACATCACGCTCAATGCTGTAGTTTTGTACCATAGCGATACCAATGATCGTCACAGCAAGACCGATATGACCAAACATCATCGCCCAGTGGCTACGTTGAAGCTTACGAACACCTTCAGCAAAACTGTGACGGTGCGTCGCACGCTCATGCAATTCGAACGCATGCATTGCCACGATCCAAATCGACATAACCCAGCCGATGTACGCCATCACTGAGAAGAAATCAGCAAATAGGAATACACAAACCGCCGCCAACGCCAGAGACACAGTGCCCGACACAAGCATAGGCTTCACAATCGAAGATAACTGGTCACGCTTCCAACGGATAAGAGGACCGATACCTAGCAAGAAGGCAAACGGCATCATCAGCCATGCGAATAGCATATCGAAGAATGGGGCACCGATAGAAACCGAGCCCAAACCGAGCTGCTTGTGAACTAATGGCAACAGCGTACCAACTAAAACAACCACAAGAGCTGCAATTAGCAAGACGTTATTGGCAAGAAGTGCATTTTCGCGCGACACTAAATCAAAGTTACCACGAACACGTACCGCCGCACCTTTCACCGCGAATAGCAGTAAAGAACCACCGATAACGAAGACAAGGAAACCAAGGATAAACATACCGCGAGAAGGATCGGACGCAAACGCGTGTACCGACACCAAAATGCCCGAACGAACTAAGAAAGTACCTAACAAACTCAACGAGAATGCAGAGATCGCTAGCAATACTGTCCAAGCTTTAAATGTACCGCGTTTTTCCGTTACTGCTAGCGAGTGCATAAGTGCAGTACCTGCTAGCCAAGGCATAAAGGATGCGTTTTCTACTGGATCCCAGAACCACCAGCCGCCCCAGCCTAGTTCGTAATAAGCCCACCAAGAACCTAGTGCGATACCCAGAGTTAGGAATACCCAAGCCGCCGTTGTCCAAGGACGAGACCAGCGTGCCCATGCTGTATCAAGACGACCGGTCATTAGAGAGGCAATCGCGAACGAAAACGCAACAGAGAAACCGACGTAACCCATGTACAGCATTGGTGGATGCACAATCAGCCCAGGGTCTTGCAGAAGCGGGTTCAAATCTCGACCATCAACAGGGAAGAACGGTAACGTACGTAGGAATGGGTTTGACGTTAAGATAATAAACAGTAGGAAACCTACTGAGATCATACCCATTACGGCAAGTACACGTGCAACCGACTCTTGTGGCATACCGCGGCTGAATGTAGCAACCGCGACGGTCCAACCTGCTTGGATAAGCACCCAAAGCAATAGGGAACCTTCGTGTGCACCCCATACCGCTGTCAAACGGTAGTACCAAGGCAGTTGGCTGTTTGAGTTACTTGCTACGTATTGCAGAGTGAAATCGTTAGTATAAAAACCCCAACACAAAATCACGAACGAGAAAAACAGCATGATGAACATCGACCAAGACAGCGGTCGAGCGGTATTCATCAGCATCGTATTATTGTTTGATGCGCCCCATAGCGGCAGTACAGAAAGCAGTACCGCCATCGCTAAAGATAAAATGAGGGCAAAATGGCCGATTTCAGCAATCATTCGCCGCTTCCTTGTTTTTGTTCACTGCTGTATTGCAATGGTTCATGCGTTTTCTTCATGGCTTCTGCAATTTCAGGCGGCATGTATTCTTCGTCGTGTTTAGCGAGAACTTCAAACGCTTCAACTGTCGTTGCGTCTTTTAGAACACCTTGCGCAACGATGCCCTGCCCTTCACGGAACAAATCAGGAAGAATACCTTCGTAAGTGATCGTTACTTTTGGACCCACATCATGCAGATCAAAGCTCACTTTAAGAGAGTTAGGATCACGACGAACCGAGCCTACAACCACCATACCACCAATACGAAGACGCTGACCAACCTCAGGTTTAGTACCATCTGGCTTACCGTTGACCAGTTCAGTCGGCGTGTAGAAAAGGTCCATATTTTGGTTAAGCGCATATAACATCAAACCGATGGTGGCACTGATACCGATAAAGATCGCCAGAACAATACCTAGCCTCTTTTTACGTCTCGGGTTCATAAGGTGTTCTCCATATTCTTCGCTGCGTCAATACGCGCTTGACGGTCAATTTTCGCTTTCACTTCTTTCATTAATGCATCACCGCGACGTAGGCTGGTGATTAGAAGGATAAGCATTGATAAAAAAGTAATGCCGAACGCGCTCCATACGTATGACGCATAGCCACCCATGGCAAAAAAGTCGCTCAGAGATTCAAAGTGCATCGTTAATTACCTCACTGAGTTTTTGTCTGTTGCGAGATCGCGAACCCAAGGGCGATGACTTTCTTTACTGATGATTTCGTTACGGAAACGCACCATAGTCACAGCACCAAAGAAGAACGCAAAACCAAAGATGTTCAGCAACAGTGGCCAAAGCATGTCGGATGAAATTGAAGGTTGTTCGAATTTCGTAATTGTTGCGCCTTGGTGAAGCGTGTTCCACCATTCAACAGAGAAGTGGATGATTGGCAGGTTCACTACGCCAACAATCGCCAAAATACCCGCTGCTTTTGCAGCCGTTTTTTGGTCATCAAACGCGTGGTAAAGTGCTATCACACCAAGGTAAAGGAATAGAAGAATAAGTTCAGAAGTAAGACGAGCATCCCATACCCACCAAGTGCCCCACATCGGTTTACCCCAAACAGCACCGGTCAGAAGAGCAATAAAGGTGAATACTGCGCCGATCGGTGCCATCGCAAGAGCGGCCATATCTGATAAGCGAACTTGCCAAACCAAACCGATAAAGGCAGCAATCGCCATCGACATGTACACGCCCATAGACCAAATAGCAGATGGAACATGAATATAAATAATTCGGAAACTGTCACCTTGTTGGTAATCAGAAGGCGCAAACGCCAGTCCCCAAACGGTACCTACCGCTAGGCATACGAGGGCCAATACAGAAAACCAAGGTAAGAACTTACCACTCAAACGGTAAGCTGCTTCTGGCTTGGCATAAGGATGTAGCCATTTCCACATGTTTAGTTCTCACTCTTACTTCAGGGACACTGTCTAAGGGGTCGAGACCGTAGCAGTGCTTTAATAATAATTCTTTGATCAAGCGTCGTGTTAATGACACTTTATTGAGTTAGTTAACACTAACTCGCAACGCGGCACTGATTGCAAATGGCGTGAGAGTTATCGCGCCCATTAACATTGCACCTAAAATCGCCAGTTGACCGTTATACGCCATACCTAACGCAGCAGCATCAATCGCCGATGTTGCGAAAATCAGAATTGGGATATAGAGCGGAAGAATAAGCAAACTCAAAAGAACGCCGCCCTTTTGTAACCCAACTGTCAGCGCCACACCAATAGCACCGATAAAACTCAGTGTCGGGGTGCCAATCATTAACGTGAGCACCACAGACAACCAAGTGTTGAAATCCAGAGAAAGTAATACTGCCAATAGCGGGCTGATCAAAATCAGCGGTAATCCCGTTAGCACCCAATGAGCTATGACCTTAGATATCACCACAAGTTGCAAGGGAATTGGCATGAGCATCATTTGCTCTAACGCACCATCTTGAAAATCATCACGAAATAGACGTTCTAATGATAATAATGCCGATAGCAATGCGGCAACCCAAACAATGCCCGCTGCAATACGTGCTAACAAATTAGGTTCAGGCCCAATACTCAATGGAAACAAAGTAATAACAATAATAAAGAACCAAAGCGGGTTCAAAATGTCGGCTTGGCGACGAAATGCAATCAAGAGTTCGCGGCGAATAATAGTTGTCATGGCCGAAATCATATCAATCACCCAATTTTATTTTTCTAAGTTTAGGGCTGTCAGCAAACATATCTTGGTGCGTCGTTAACATCACAATGCCACCGTTATTGGCATGCTGAGCAAACAGAGCTTCAAGCACTTTGACACCTTGTTTGTCGATTGCTGTTAGTGGTTCATCCAAAATCCACAAAATCTGCTTACTTAGCCAAAGTCTAGCCAAAGCAACGCGACGCTGCTGACCCGCAGAAAGTTGTGCTACAGGTACATCTTCTCGCCCCGCAAGCCCCACTTGGGTTAAAGCAGTAAAGATTTCTTCATCGGAAGTACTGTTATTTTGAATAGATTGGTAAAAACGTAAGTTTTCAAATGCGGTGAGTTCGCGCTTTACGCCAGTTTGATGGCCGAGAAATAGCAAGTCTTGGTGGAAGACATCACGAGATTTTTCAACCTCTTCACCTTTCCACTTGATCATTCCTTCTTCTCTATCGCCTAACCCTGTAATAATGCGCAGTAGCGTCGTTTTACCTGTGCCATTACGCCCTTCGATCTGGACTAACTCACCAGGCTTAATTTCAAATTGCAGGTTTTCAAACAGGACCCTTTCATCACGGATCGCAGTCAGGTTAGACACTTCTAACATAGGGCTTCAACTTCATAAGGAACGAAGGGCTATATTAACACAGCTTACTTGTGACAAAACAGGATAAGAAAGCAGGGATGTATGTAAGTTCATGTATTTTTGTTAACTTACTGTCACACTTTGATAAAATTAACCATAAGTGGCTATAAGTTTTTATTTTAGATATAAAAAAAGAAGCCGAAGCTTCTTTTTATTCTCTTTATCGTCGACGCCCACGTGGTGGGTAATTCGAATCATCGGAAGGTTGACTGCTTAATGGCGGGATCTTCTCTTTTCCAGCCAGTTTTTTCTGCAAAGAGAGCATCAACTCTGCTTCTGCTTTTGGCAGTTCACACTCTTCGATTAGCTCGTTGATATCAGCCCCTAACTGCACCATTTTGGTTGCTCTACTGTATAAGCGACCATCAGTATCAGCGTGTTCGAGTTCGCGAATTCGCTCATTAAGATGTTGGATGATATCTTGCTGCTCAGTTACTTTTTGGCCAAGGCCAACTACAACCGAACGTACCTCTAGTAGCTGTTTGTTCAGCTTCTGCACTTCTTTATCCGCGTGTCGTGCCTGCGCTCGCTGTTGGTCCATTTGCTTTTGCAAACTAGCACGAATGCGCAGCTGCAACACAACCAACACCAATACAATAAACGCAACGCCACCCGCGAGGAATGGTACAGATAAAAAAGTATCTTCAGCCATCATCATTCAGCCAATTATAGGTGAGCCATCTCGTCCCATTCGTCGTCAGTTAGCAGCTTGTTCAAATCAACAAGGATCAGAAGCTTACCGTCACGGTTGCTTACACCTTGGATGAATTTCGCGCTTTCGTCTGTACCTACAGAAGGCGTAGTGTCGATCTCAGAAGAACGTAGGTAAACTACCTCAGCAACGCTATCTACCAAGATGCCGATAACTTGACGCTCTGATTCGATCACGATGATACGTGTGTTATCAGTTACTTCGCCTTCCATCAAACCGAAGCGTGAACGTGTATCGATAACCGTTACAACGTTACCACGTAGGTTGATGATACCTAGTACGTAATCTGGCGCACCTGGAACTGGAGCAATTTCAGTGTAACGAAGAACTTCACGAACTTGCATTACATTGATGCCGTACGTTTCTTCTTCTAGTTGGAACGTCACCCACTGAAGAACTTCGTCATTCGATGTATCTTTCTTCACTTCTACTTCAAAAGCTTGAGACATAGTTAATCCTCGTTAATGTCGTTCCCGACTTAAATCTAATTCAGTGATTTTACATCTAAACCGGCGTTTAGCATGTCTATAAGTGCTTGGACATGAATTAAAGCACACATTTTTTCTTTCACCATGCCCGCTAGCCAAGGGCGTTTACCCGCTTGTTCTCGCCAACGAACATTGTCGCCATTTAGGGTTTCAGTACCCAATAGTTGGTTGCTGGCCAAACCCCACATGCTTTCACCAAGCATGACAACGTATTGGTAGTTATCTTTGTATTCATCCCCACGAAGTTTGTCTGCCATCACCCACTTTGCAGTGTCGACGACATCAAACTGCTGTTCGCGGTTCGTCTGTAAACCTAAGTACCAGGCTGGTCGACCAATAAGGTGGTTGAGCTCGGTAATGCGATGAATGCCACCCAATTCATCGAGCGGTACGGCAAATGTCACTTCGTTGACATCAAAGTAAAGCACTTGAAAATCTTCACTTCTTTGCGTGCCTTCCCACGTATTGGGGATCGCAGGGCTCGCCTCGGTTTCCAGTTGCGTTTCGGTTTGCTGTTCTATCGCGATGTCTTGTTCTATCTCAGGAACAACTTCTACCGCTTCGACTTGAGCTACCTCAGTTTGAATGACTTCAGAAACAGGCTCTTCTATCACCCATTCTTGAATTTCTTCAACCACTTCTATTGGTGACTCAACAGCTACTTCAACGTCTGGTTGTATCGACTTTGCGTGAATCGCAATGTCGATGGTGTTCTGTTCCAAAATGTCGTCTATGTCTAACTCATCTACGACATTGGTCGATTCGAGTTGACTCAATAACCTTTGAACGTCTTCTAAATTCGGCGCTTCCAGTTGCGGTGCGTAGTTTTCGCGAAACTGGTAAGAGTCTGACTCTGCGTATTGCATCTGGAGCTCTGACTCTGGCTCTAGCTCTGACTCTGGCTCTGGCTCTGGCTCTGGCTCTGGCTCTGGCTCTGGCTCTGGCTCTGAAGAGGATAGTTCCTGGGCGAGCAAGTCAAGCTCATGTTCGAGATCAGTCACCTCAACTTCTTCACCGAGTAATGCGCTGAAGTAATCATCAAGCGCCTGCTCGCTGGAAAGTACGCTGTTACTGCTCATCGAACGCTAACCTCTCCAAGTAAATCAATAGCTGTTTGTACGCAAACACACCACGGCTACCGGATGCAAAGTGCGACGCTGGTAAGTGTTTCAAACTTGCGTCTCGGAACTTGGTGTCAATCGGTACTGCGGAAGTCCACACTTGGTTCGGGTAGTCTTTTTTCAGTTGCGTCAAAGTCTGCAACGAAGCGCGAGTTCGCTTGTCGTACATGGTTGGTACGATGGTGACTTTGAACCCATCTGGACGTGATTTCTGCATGATCGTCAACGTACGAATCATACGTTCCAAGCCTTTCATCGCGAGGAACTCAGTCTGTACTGGGATCAAGATACGATCACTCGCCGCGAGTGCATTAACCATCATCACACCAAGGATTGGTGGACAATCGATCAACACGTAGTCGTAATCTTGCGAAACCGCTTGAAGTGCGCGCTTCAAAATCAACCCCATGCCACTGCGGTTACCCATTACGCGGTCTAGCGTAGCCAATGACATGTGCGCAGGAATGATGTCCATTCCTTCCAACTCGGTTTCTAAGATCAACGGCTTAACCGTATCGCGAGTGAACGTCTTTAGCTGAAACAGATCGAACAAGCTTGATGACACGGTATCTGAGTCGTAACCAAGATAAGTCGTCAGTGACGCATGAGGATCGGTGTCGACCATCAATACACGATGACCTTTCTGGCTCAACAAACCTGCTAGTGTCACTGTTGATGTGGTTTTACCTACCCCACCTTTTTGGTTAGCTACACTCCAAACGATCATGATTTATCCTACGCTAAACCCACTTCCACCAGCATGCGTTCTGCAATTCGGTCAAGAGGTAAATCTTCAGAAGAAATGCCCGCTTTAGCAACAGCTTGAGGCATACCGTAAACCACACAGCTTTCTTCGTCTTGTGCCCAAATGGTTGAGCCTGCCGATTTCAGCATACGTGCACCTTCTCGGCCATCTGCACCCATTCCGGTGAGCACCATAGAAAGCACTTTGTCGCCGTAAACTTTCGCCGCTGAGCCAAAGGTCACATCCACACACGGTTTGTAGTTCATGCGATCACCGCCATCAATGATGCGAAGGCGAGCAGCACCTGCACGACCATCAATCATCATTTGCTTGCCGCCTGGCGCTAGGTAAGCCACGCCAGCTTGTAACACATCACCGTCTTGTGCTTCTTTCACTTGAATCTTACACAACGTGTTCAATCGACTTGCAAATGCCGCCGTAAATGTCGCAGGCATATGCTGAATCAGCACGATTGGATGTGGGTAGTTCATCGGCAGACGAGTAAGAATTTTTTGTAAAGCAACTGGGCCACCAGTGGATGTGCCAATCGCAGTTAACTGGTATTTCTTACCCGATGCGCGGAACTTGGTTGCTGCCGGTCGAGCCGGAGCCGATGCGGCAGGCGCAGCGGTTCTTGAAGCCAGTGGGCGCGCAACACTAGTTGCAGCAGCTGGACGCGCTACAGGACGGCGCATGAAAGCACGCTTGGAGGCAATTTGAATGACACGTTGCTGAAGCAGCGAAACCGCTTCATCGCGGTTACGTGCAATATCTTCAAACTTCTTCGGTAAGAAGTCCAGAGCACCAGCGTCCAACGCATCAAGAGTTGCTTTCGCCCCATCATGAGTCAGGGACGAAAACATCAGAATTGGCGTTGGAGATGCGGCCATGATTTCACGCACAGCCGTAATGCCATCCATAACTGGCATTTCAATATCCATGGTGATGACGTCCGGCTTGAGAGCTTTGGCTTTTTCGACCGCTTCTCTGCCATTTACCGCAACGTCAATCACTTCTAGGCGCGATTCTGAGTTGATGATTTCGCTTACGCGACGACGGAAAAAACTCGAATCATCAACGACTAGTACTTTAATCGCCATTTTGTTCCTTTTCTTTACGTCAGCTTAGATGCGCGAAGCTGCTGCGTATTGCTTCAATAGATCTGGCACATCAAGAATCAATGCAATGTGACCATCACTGGTAATCGTCGCACCAGCCATACCTGGTGTACCTTGCAATAAGTTATCTAATGGCTTGATAACCACTTCTTCTTGACCGATAAGCGTGTCGACGACAAAACCAACGCGTTGACTGCCGATCTGCACAATCACAACATGACCATGACCGATGCGTTGCTCCACGCGAGGAGACTTAGACGCCAACCAGTTTTGTAGGTAGAACAGTGGAATAGACTTATCGCGAACGATGATGGTTAACTGACCATCTACCACGTTGGTGCGGCTTAAATCTAAGTGGAAAATCTCGTTTACTGACGCAAGTGGTAGTGCAAACGGATGACCGCCAACACCCACCATTAAGGTCGGCAAAATCGCTAGAGTCAGTGGCACTTTGATGGTGATCTTCGTGCCCTTGCCCAGCTCTGAATCGATGTCGATAGAGCCGTTTAGGGTGTTGATCGCCGTCTTAACTACGTCCATACCCACACCGCGGCCTGAAATATCAGAGATCTTCTCTTTACTTGAGAAGCCAGGGGCGAAGATAAGGTTGAAACACTCTTTATCCGATAAACGCGCTGCTGCATCTTCGTCCATCATGCCGCGTTTTACCGCAATGCCACGAAGTTTATTAGGATCCATACCGCCACCGTCATCAACGATAGCCAATTCGATATGGTCACCTTCTTGTGAAGCAGATAGGATGACTTTACCAGTGCGCGATTTACCCGCTTTTACGCGGTCTTCTGGCATTTCAATGCCGTGGTCAACCGAGTTGCGCACCAAGTGGATCAATGGATCCGCTAGCGCTTCTACCAGGTTTTTATCGAGATCGGTTTCTTCACCGCGCATTTCCAGCACGATGTCTTTATTTAGGTTACGCGCCAAGTCACGTACAACGCGAGGGAAACGACCAAATACTTTCTTAATTGGCTGCATGCGCGTTTTCATTACTGCACCTTGAAGGTCTGCAGTAACAACGTCTAGGTTTGCCACAGCTTTCGACATTTCTTCATTGTCGCTGTTCAAACCAAGACTTAATAAGCGGTTACGTACCAACACGAGCTCACCCACCATGTTCATGATGGTATCTAGCGTTGATGTATCAACACGTACCGTCGCTTCTGCTTGTGGCTTTTTCACCGCTGGTGCAGACGCTTTTGGCTCCTCTTTCACCGCCACAGGTTTTGCTGCCGGCTTTGGAGCAGAGGCTGGCGTTGAAACCGGAGCAGGCTGCGCAACAGGTGCTGGTTTTGGCGCTTCTGGAGCTAGAGCGGAAGCAGGCTTAGTTGCCATATCAAGCTCTTCAAGCGTTGGGCCTTTGCCCGCACCGTGTAGCTCGTCAAGCAGCTTCTCAAACTCTTCATCAGTCATCAGGTCGCTATCGCCTGAGGCAGCTGAAACCGCAGGAGCAACAGGTTCTGGTGCTTTAGGCGTCTCTGCAGGAATGGCTGTTGCTGCTGAAGGGCTCTGACCAACACCATGCAATTCATCGAGAAGACGTTCGAATTCGTCATCGGTGATATCGCCATTGTCCAGAACAGGCGCACTTGCTTGAACAGGTGCAGCCGCTGTTGGAGCTGATGTCGATGCGCCTGGTGCAGCACCTTTACCGTGCAGCTCATCAAGAAGCTTTTCAAACTCGTCTTGAGTAATTTCGTCGACAGAACCTATAGAACCCGCCTCCGTTATGTCGGCTGCAGGGGCAGCTGGCACTTCGTTAGCAGGTTCTGGGATAACTGGTTCTGGAGTAACGATAGGTTCTTCAACCACTGTAGCTACTTCGTCTTCAGACTCAGGCTTACATAGACGGTGCAGTTCATCTAGCAACGCAGGGTCTGCAGCTTCTAACGCTTCTCGATCTTGCACAGCTTGGAACTGGGTATTTACCGTATCCAACGCCTTCAACATGGTATCCATGAGGCTTGGCGTTACAGAACGTTGGCCATTTCGCAACACGTCGAACACGTTCTCTGCACCGTGGCAGGTGTCGACCAGTTCTGCTAAGGATAGGAAACCGGCACCACCTTTCACGGTATGGAAACCGCGGAAGATAGCATTAAGTAAGTCTTTATCTTCTGGATTGTTTTCTAACTCAACCAGCTGCTCAGAAAGCAGCTCTAGGATTTCTCCGGCCTCAATTAGAAAGTCCTGAAGGATATCTTCGTCTAAATCGTAGCTCATACGTTACCTTTAAAATCCAAGACTGGACAACAAGTCATCGACTTCGTCCTGCGATGAAACCGCATCTTCTCTCAGTTCTGGATGAAGAATAGGGCCTTCGGCTTCGCTTGATTGTTTAATCTTTTTATCTGCCGGTTCTGACAAAACTTGAACCTGTTCTGCTGGTTTTTGGCCAGAGAATACGGTGAGGATTTCCACCAAACGGCCTTCTACTTCGTTTACCAGCGTAATTACGCGACGAATAATTTGACCCGTTAAGTCTTGGAAGTCTTGCGCCATAAGAATTTCGGTCAACTGACCGCGCAATTCAGTGCTATCACCTTCGACCTGAACAAGCAGTTTGTCGATACGGTGACACAGAGCTTTGAATTCGCTTAATTCAATGCGCCCGTACATGAGTTCATTCCATTGAGGACGAACTTGTTGAAGGCAATCATGCAGGTTATCGGCGATTGGAAGGCAGCAATCTACTGCATCCATCGTCTTGTTTGCTGCCAGTTCCGTTTTCTCGATCACATAGTGCAGACGATCCCGAGCATTCGGGATTTCATCTTTAGCTATTTCGGTCATGCGTTGATCGAGGTTGAACTGCTTTAGTGAATCATGAAGGTCTCGAGTCAGCGTTCCGATTTCTTGCAAAACTGGATTCTCTGTACCTTCATATAGCGAGGCAACAAGCATGTTCGCTTGATCTTGTTCCCCGTTTTCTAGCATTTGAACGAGCGACTTCGCCTGCTCTAGTGAGATCATTCTGAATAGACCCTTTTACGTTTAGTTCTTCTTATCGCTTCGAAAACGTCAAACGAGTCATTTTATGTGTATGTATTATTTGGAATAAACGACTCGAATAACAAAGAGAAAGAGAGAGTTATAAACGTTCGAAAATTTTCTCTAATTTTTCTTTTAGTGTTGCAGCAGTAAATGGCTTAACAATGTAGCCGTTTACACCTGCTTGAGCAGCTTCGATGATCTGCTCACGCTTCGCTTCAGCCGTGATCATAAGTACAGGAAGGTGCTTAAGCTCTGCATCGGCACGGATGTGTTTAAGCAAATCGATACCTTGCATTCCTGGCATATTCCAGTCGGTTACAACAAAATCGAAGTCACCTTTTTTCAGCATTGGTAATGCAGTTAAACCGTCGTCGGCTTCTTGAGTGTTATTGAAACCCAAGTCACGAAGCAGGTTTTTAACAATACGGCGCATTGTTGAGAAATCGTCAACAATAAGGATCTTCATGTTTTTATTCAAAATTGCCTCCACTGAATCGTAAAATCAGTGTTTTTAGTCATTTTGTGTCCACGCACTGAGCTTGGTGCGTAAACGTTGCATCGCTTGGCTTAGTATTTGGCTTACACGAGATTCGCTTACACCTAATACATCACCAATTTCTTTCAAATTGAGTTCTTCGTCATAATAAAGCGAAAGTACTAAAGCTTCACGCTCTGGAAGCTGTTTTATTGATTCAACCAGTGCTTTTCTGAACGATTCATCTGCTACACCCTTAAATGGGTTGCTGTCATCAGTTTCATCTGCTGGTGAAATCACATCATCAGAAACGCCTAAATCTTCAATACCAACTAATCTTGAGCAGTTTATATCGGTCAGAGCACTATGATATTGATCCAGTGACATCCCGAGATGTGCTGCTACTTCAGAATCTGTCGGATCACGATTTAACACGCCTTCCAGCTCTGCGACCGCTTGATTAATTTCGCGATTATTCTTATGAACAGAACGCGGTACCCAGTCACCTTTGCGCATGTCATCTAACATGGCGCCACGAATACGGATACCAGCATAAGTTTCAAAGCTCGCACCTTTAGAACCATCATAATTCTGCTGAGCTTCGATAAGACCGATCATGCCGGCCTGAATTAAATCCTCTACCTGAACACTCGGCGGTAAACGGCCTAACAGGTGGTGAGCAATACGCTTAACCAACACAGAGTAGCGTTCAATGAACGCTTGCTGACTATTAAACTTGCCATGCTGGTCATAGGTTATCGCTTTATTCACCAAAAGGGTCCTCTGCGAATTCGGTACGATTTAGCAACCTTTCCACAAAAAATTCCAAGTGTCCACTTGGTGTTTTCGGCAGTGGCCACATCAGCGCTTTGTTTGCCAATGAGCTGATAGCTAAAGCCGCAGGAGAGCGAGGGAACGCATCAACGACAATTTTTTGTCTTTTTACGGCTTGTCGTACTTTATCATCTAATGGAATACATGCTACGAGCTCAAGGCTTACATTCAAGAACCGCTCTGTGACTAGCGTCAACTTTGCAAACAATTCTCGACCTTCTCGGTAGCTTCTGACCATATTTGCAACAACTTTAAAGCGTTGGACTTGGTGTTCTTTGCTCAAAAGCTTAATTAGTGCATAAGCATCAGTGATAGAAGTCGGTTCGTCACAGACTACTACAACTACATCTTGAGCTGCACGAGAAAAACTAATAACCATATCAGAAATGCCAGCTGCTGTATCAATTAGCAGGATGTCCATTTCATCTTCAAGACTACCAAATGCGCGGATGAGTCCAGCATGTTGAGCATGAGAAAGCTCTGTCATGCTTTGTGTGCCAGAAGTTGCAGGGATTATCTTTATACCATAAGGGCCTTCAACAATCGCATCTTTTAGCTCACATTCACCCGCTAGCACATGTCCCAGGTTACGTTTTGAACGAATTCCGAGCATTACGTCAACATTAGCCAGACCTAGGTCAGCGTCGAGAACCATCACCTTTTTGCCTTGGCGAGCCATGCAGATCGCCAGACCCAGCGTTACGTTAGATTTCCCCACACCACCTTTGCCGCCAGTAACAGCAATCACTTTTGTCAACGATGGTTGTGTTAAGCGACGGAGGCCGCTTGCTTGATCGTGTATCATATTCTCAGTCATAGTAGTCCGCCGCCCTAGAGTCCTTCGTTGTCACTGTTCCAAAAGTGAGGTTCGTTCTCTGTCGACTTCTCTAACAGTTCGTTTGCTTTCGCAAGCATGTATTTTGGTTGTGCTATCACAATGTCTTCAGGCACGCGTTGACCATTTGCTATGTAAGCCACTGGCATTGCGTTTTGAATCACCACACTAATGAATTCACCTAAACTTAATGACTCATCAAGCTTAGTGAGAATACAACCCGACAGCGGAATGCGTCGGAAGTGATCAAGAGTTTCTTGTAGAACTCGACGTTGTGCGGTAGCTGGCAAAACAAGGTAGCTATGAATCACTTCACCACTCTCTTGCATTAGGGTATCGAGCTGCTCGGAAAGCCTCACATCTCTTTGTCCCATCCCTGCCGTATCGACCAAAATCAGTCTTCTGTTTCTTAGCTGATATATAACATCGGCTAATTCGTTAGAATCTTTAGCAACTCTTACAGGACAACCCATAATTCTCCCGTAAATGGAGAGTTGCTCATGTGCACCTATGCGATATGTATCTGTTGTCACAAGGGCCACATTGTCGGCACCGTATTCCATGGCTGCGCGTGCAGCAAGCTTCGCGACAGTTGTCGTTTTTCCGACGCCTGTAGGGCCAAGCAATGCAACCACACCACCACGTTTTAAAATATCTTGTTTTGGTATGTTAATTTGATCCGCAACGAGTGACAGCAACGCCTTCCACGCACGTGCAGGCTTGGTGTCTTCTGGGATGTAACATGCCATTTGGTCTGCAAGCTCAGGAGACACGCCCATACGCTCTAAGCGTTTGATAAGCATTGCTCTTAATGGCTCACGACGTTCCACTTCTTGCCACATTAAGCCGGAGACTTGATGTTCCAGCAGACGACGAATCGAAGTCATCTCTTCGCGCATGTTCTCCAACTCTTTTGCTGACTCGTCACGCTCTTTAGAGGATGGGCGACGACGGTCATAGCGCGTAGGATCTAACTTCGGCGTTGGTCGCTCAAAACGGTTATCTTGAGCAATCAATTTCGCCAAAGGAGAGTCCGGCTGGTATGGCACGGGCTTTTCTTGGTTGTAGCTTTCGCGGTGCTTATTTTGGCGTTGCAATAGGGCTGATAACGAATCTTCGTTTTCCGCAACATGATCGTCAGATTCTGCTGCGCCACCACTGTATTGCTTCAGCATGTTCGCGAATCGCTGTGTCATCGAGCCTGATTTTTCTTTGCTGTTTTGTAGGCTAATTTTATCTTCATCTAAACTGCGATCTTGAAAACGATCGGCCGCTGATGACGACATTTGACGATGTTCGTTATAGCGATTCGATTGAGAAGCACCACGATTTGATTGCGAAGAAGCACTGGATGAAGACGGATTGGATTCATTATCCACTGCAGCAACAATCGCTACACCGCCTGCCACTTTCTTGTTTGACATGATCACCGCATCTGCACCCAACTCCTCTTTCACTTGGAGCAGCGCTGATCGCATGTCTTTGGCAAAAAATCGCTTTATTTTCAAACTATGAATCCATTAATGATGCGTGAGATTAATTACCCACGGCTTGCACAATTCTGATCTGTTTTTCATCCGGTATTTCTTGATAAGACAGTACCCGGAGATTAGGTATTGTGTTCTTCACAAACTTAGCCAGTGTGGATCGCAACACGCCAGACGTAAGTAGAACGGCAGGTTCGCCCTTCAACTCTTGCTCTTGCGTTGCATGGCTTAGTGAAGACTGCAAACGTTCAGCGAGTCCTGGCTCAATGCCAGCAGATTCGCCTCCCGAGGCTTGCATAGTTTGATGCAATATTTGTTCCAGCTCAGGAATCAAGGTAATCACAGGCAGTTCTGGCTCTATACCATTGATTTCCTGAACAATTAGACGTTTCAGACTGATTCGAACCGCCGCTGTTAATATGTCAGGTTCTTGACTCTTACTTGAGTACTCAGCCAAGGTTTGTACGATAGTACGAATGTCGCGAATTGGAATGGCTTCATTCAACAAGTTCTGCAACACTTTCACCACCACACCTAATGGGAGTTGATCCGGTACGAAGTTCTCCACCAATTTCGGTGCACTTCGGCCTAGCATCTCCAATAAATTCTGTACTTCTTCATGACCAATCAACTGCGATGCGTTGTTGGTTAATAACTGACTTAGATGCGTTGCCAATACCGTCGATGAATCCACCACGGTATAACCGAGAGCCTGAGCGTGCTCGCGCTGCTCTTCACGAATCCACACGGCTTCTAGGCCGAATGCCGGGTCCATGGTCGGTTCGCCATCAATCATGCCATAAACCTGACCAGGGTTAATCGCCAATTCTTGGTCTGGGCGAATTTCCGCTTCACCCACCGCAACGCCCATCAGGGTAATTCTGTAGCTGTTTGGCGTCAGCTCAAGGTTGTCGCGAATGTGTACAGCTGGGATCAAGAAACCAAAATCTTGTGAGAGCTTTTTACGAACGCCTTTCACGCGCTCTAATAACTCTCCGCCTTGGTCACGATCCACCAGCGGGATTAATCGATAGCCCACTTCTAAACCAATAATATCAACAGGTTGAACGTCATCCCACGACAACTCACGTTGAGAAATCGGCTCGCTGCCATCTTCTGCTTTCGTAGGTAATGCTGGTTCTTTTGCTTTCTGCTTCTGACGCTTGTCAATTAAGTAAGCGCCCGTGCCAGCAGCAACGGCCAACGTTAAGAAAGCAAAATGCGGCATGCCCGGTACGATACCCATCACGCCCAAAATTGCCGCCGTGATCATCAACGCTTTCGGGTTGTCGAACATTTGGAAAACCAGCTGCTCGCCCATGTCTTCATCGGTGTTTTGGCGCGTTACCATCATCGCCGCTGCAATCGACAGCAATAACGATGGAATTTGAGCAACCAGACCATCACCAATCGTTAGCAAGGTATAGATTTGGATCGCTTCACCAAAGCCTAACCCGTACTGCGCCATACCAATCGACAGACCGCCGATGATGTTGATAAACAGAATCAAAATACCGGCTATCGCATCGCCTTTTACAAACTTGGACGCACCATCCATTGAGCCGTAGAAATCTGCCTCTTTGGTCACTTCAAAACGACGCACGCGCGCTTGCTCTTGGTCGATAAGGCCTGCGTTTAAGTCCGCGTCAATCGCCATCTGTTTACCAGGCAACGCATCAAGGGTGAAACGAGCGCTCACCTCCGAAATACGCCCCGCACCTTTGGTCACAACCATAAAGTTAATGATCATCAAGATGAGGAAGACGACTAAACCGACTGCGTAGTTACCGCCAATTACAACGTTACCAAACGCCTCGATAACGTTACCTGCTGCATTGCCCCCTTCATGGCCGTGAAGTAACACGACACGGGTGGACGCAACGTTCAGCGCCAAACGCAACAACGTCGCGATCAGCAGCACCGTTGGGAACGCGGCGAAATCTAACGGACGGCGTGTGTATACCGTCACCAACAACACCACCATGGCTAAGGCGATGTTAAAGGTGAAGAACATATCCAGTAGGAACGCGGGTATAGGTAATACCACCATCGCAAGGGTGGCCAAAACCATGACAGGCGCGCCAATAGCTGGCATCTCACGCTGACGAATTCGTGGCAATTTATCTGCAAACGGCAGGCTTAACTTCATACTGCGAGGTATCTCAATCGAATTGAAGCGTCACGCGAATACGCACTTTAATACGTATGTCTAATGTTTATACGCGACCACTTTCGCCTAAAAGTTTAGGTATAGTTGATAATTAGTCGACTTAAGCAATCTATGTACCAAAATCAACGCCAAAATAATGACTCAAAGCTAAATAACAGCACAATCCATTGATTGTTTTATATTTTTCTTAATTTTGCTTTTTGTACGATTAATGACGATGTTCCGGCGGGATTGGCAAGTCATAATCTTGAATTTTCGGTCGCTGACCACCACGTTTGCGGTACTGTTTTAACTGGAACACAAACGCCAGCACTTGCGCGACCGCGGTAAACAGACCGTCAGGAATTTCTTGTTCCAACTCAGTGGTATGGTAAAGCGCACGTGCAAGTGGTGGAGCAGGCACAATCGTAATGTCGTGCTCGCGTGCCACTTCTCGAATTTTCATCGCCATATGATCCGTACCTTTCGCAATCACGACTGGCGCACGATCTGTTTTCTGCTTATAACGCAGCGCCACTGAATAGTGCTCCGGGTTGGTGACAATAACGTCTGCTTGAGGTACATCGGCCATCATCCGGCGTTGTGCCGCCTCCCTTTGCAGCATACGAATACGACCTTTCACCTCTGGCTTACCTTCGGTTTCTTTGTATTCGTCTTTCACTTCTTGCTTGGTCATCTTCAACTGATCGGCGTGCTGCCAAATCTGGAACGGTATATCGATGGCCACAACAATCAATAACGAGCAGCTGATCAACAAGATGAAGTTGAGCAAAATATCCAGCGCGTGGAAAATATTCTGCGGGTAAACATCCATGCTAAG
The DNA here is from genome assembly GCF_043106015.1 of Vibrio sp. GLN_1. Taxonomy (NCBI): domain Bacteria; kingdom Pseudomonadati; phylum Pseudomonadota; class Gammaproteobacteria; order Vibrionales; family Vibrionaceae; genus Vibrio; species Vibrio sp. GLN_1. Next base: position 169,935 of record NZ_JBICMD010000035.1, on the reverse strand, counting down.
TTGGATCAAATCTGCTTGCGATGCTTGGATCAAATACATGGCAACGCCTGTCACCAACACCACTTTCAAGATCGATTTGATCAGTTCAACCCAACTTTGCATGCCCACCATGCGTTTTAAACCGCTCAGAGGGTTCATTTTGGACAGCTTAGGCATTGCCGCTTCGGCAGAAAAGCTAATGCCCCCAACCCCTGCAGCACCAATCGTCGCCGCCACAAACAACGTGATAAGGATGAGAAACAGTGGAAAAAGCAAATCTGTCATTGCGCCTAATGCGATATCAAACAGCTTTGTTGTGTCAAAGATTTCATCGCGTTTGAGGTCGAACAAACGACTCATGATGGAAAACAGCGAACGTGCGAGTGACTCGCCAAACCACATCAGAGCTATAGCACCCACAATTAGCACTGACGCCGATGCGAGCTCTTTTGAGCGTGCGACCTGCCCCTTTTCTCTGGCTTGTTGTAACCGTCGGGGCGTGGCTTCTTCGGTGCGTTCCTGACCGTCTGACTCTGCCAAACTAGCCTCCTAACAATCCAAGCGAATGAGGCTACAAATCTGCTCCTCACCCAATGCCCAATACAATTCATAATGACTGTATAGACCAGCCAAGATGTACCAGCAAATCAATAGACCCACCATCAATGCAAACGCAAAGCCGAGCGAGAAAATGTTCAGCTGAGGCGCGGCACGCGTCATTACACCAAACGACAAGTTGATAGTAAGCAGCGCGATGATGCCTGATAGCGACATACTCAGAGCAGTTTTGAACATAATGCCAAGCCAACCCGCCATATCACGAAAATCCACCGCGGTAAGCGTGCCCGACCCTATCGGTAGGGTTTTAAAGCTGAACACCACCAGTTGCAGCATTTTTAAGTGACCATCGGTTGCGAGGAAAAACATGGTGGTCAAGAACATGAATAATTGACCAAGCAATGGCGTGTTCTGACCATTGGCAGGATCGACCATCGACGCGAAACCCAAGCTCGATTGCATACCAAGAATTTGCCCGAGCAACACAAACGTTTGGATCATAAATTGCGTCACCATGCCCATCGCGACGCCAATGATCATCTGCTCTGCGATGGTCATAAAACCACGAAATGAGAGCAGTTGAATGTCTTGCGGAACAGCCGGAATAGCGGGCATCACGGCAAAAGTAATCGCAAGGCCGAGATACAAACGAATACGAGGAGAAACAAAGCGAGCGCCAGTAACGGTCATTACCATCAACATCGACGAGATACGAACGTACGGCCAAAAATAATTGGCTATCCAGTCTAAGATGATTTGAGTGGGATACTCCATACCAGCCTCTAGTACAGAACCTGAGGCAAGCGCTCAATCAAGCCGAAGAAATATTCCATCAGCATTTGCGTCATCCAGTGACCAAACAGCATCAAAGCTAACAAAGTCACGATCAAACGAGGTAAGAAGCTTAATGTCTGTTCGTTAATTGACGTCGCGGCTTGAAAAATCGCCACGACCAAACCGATGAGCAAACTAGGGATAATAATGGCACAGACCATGATCAACACCATCCACAGTGCCTCACGGAAAAGCTCGACAAACATTTCAGGAGTCATGTCTTACCTCTTTTCTCTGTGCCAATCTAAAGGGCAAAACTGCCGGCTAAGGTCGACAATATCAAGTTCCAACCATCCACCAACACAAACAGCATTAACTTAAACGGCAGCGATACAATCATTGGCGATAGCATCATCATACCCATGGCCATCAAAACCGATGCCACCACCAAGTCGATGATCAAGAACGGCAGAAACAACATAAAACCGATTTGGAACGCCGTTTTCAGCTCCGAGGTGATAAAAGCGGGAATCAACACCGCCATCGAGACATCTTCTGGATTGGTTACTTGCTCGCCCGACATATTTACGAAGGTTTCCAAATCCTTAATACGCGTTTGCTTAAGCATGAAGGCCTTCATCGGCACTTGCGCTGCATCGAATGCTTCGCGCGCTGTCACTTGTTCGTTGAGGTATGGCTGGATAGCCGTGTCATTGATTTCGTTGAGCACAGGAGACATGACAAAGAAGGTCAAGAAAAGCGCGATGCCAATGATCACCTGATTCGATGGTGTTTGTTGTAAGCCCATCGCCTGACGCAGAATCGACATTACCACCACAATTCGGGTGAAAGACGTCATCAAAATCACCATTGCTGGCAAGAAGCCCAGCATGGTCATTAAGGCAAGAATTTGCAATGTAACAGAATAGTCTTCACTGCCATCCGGATTGGTGGTCATGGTGAAAGCTGGAATACCAGCACCGTTGCCAACCGACATAGAGCGACTGGCTCCGGTATCGCTTTGCATGGCTTGAACCGTCACACTGCTCCCTTCTGCTAAATTCGCAGGCAGCGGTGATTCCTCTGCCGCAGCAAACGAAAATGAAGAAAACAGCACGCCAACCAGTAGCACCAAAGTGCTAAAAAGCAGACGGATTGGATTACCCTTTGTCATTTTTCTTGATCAGTTGGCTGAACTGACTGGCAAAAGCATTGGTCGCCAACTCTTCCTCTTTCAATGGCTTTTCTAGCTTGGCTAAGGTTTGGATCGATTGACTGGTGATGCCCACCAAAAACTGCTCTTCTCCAACCTGAACCACAGCGATTCGCTCTTTGGTGCCGACAGGTAATTGGCTCACGATGCGTAAACCTTTTTGCTGCCCTAACGCCGGCACTTGCATGCGTTTAAGCAACCATGCCAACAGCAAAATGACACCAATAACCAGCACAAGTGAACCCAAGGTGGTCGCTAAATCGAGATTACTGGGTGCAGCCGCAAATGCATAAGGAGCACTCAGCATTAAACCGAGTGCTCCTGTGATTTGCTTCAATCTCTTTGTGATTGAACTTGTCATATTAACGCAGCTTTTTGATGCGTTCAGTTTGGCTGATCACATCAGTCAAACGGATACCAAACTTGTCGTTCACTACCACGACTTCGCCGTGCGCAATCAACGTACCGTTAACCAAGACATCAAGCGATTCACCCGCTAGGCGGTCTAGCTCTACGACCGAACCTTGGTTCAATTGCAATAGGTTACGAATGCTGATTTGCGAACGTCCCACTTCCATCGAGATGGTAACGGGAATGTCCATGATGGTATCGAGTTTACGACGTTCATCGTCGGTAATTGGTCGAGAAGTATCTTTCAGCTCTTCCAGTGGCGCTGCCAATACTTCATCTACATCAATAGAAGGTGCAGACGGGTCTTCGCCAAGAGCGGCTGCCCATTCATCTGCTAGCTTTTGATCGTCACTTGGTTCCATTTTTCTATCCTGTGTTAAGCCTTACTCAATCAAATCAACGAGTAAGGAGTCTTAATCATCTCTATCATCGTCATTCTCAAGCTCAGACATGATGTCTTTGCCCAAGAAGGCTAAATCAGTTTTCACTACGTGTGGGCGTTCAATCTCTTGAGAGACTTGCACGGCAAGCTTGTCTTCAGAGCGACCCATTTTTACGCGGTAAGTCGGTAAATCTTCGATGAACATGGTTGCGTGCTCAGGCATTTCAATCGGAATAATGTCGCCTGGTTGCAGCTCCATCAAATCGCGCAACGATATGTCTTTTTCCAGCAAATTCACTCGGAAGTTCACCGGACAGTCCATGATCTCTTCGCGCAGCGCTGAACTCCAACGTACGTCAGTTTCCATCTTGTCCGACTGAACACCAGCATCGAGCAACTCGCGGATTGGCTCGACCATGGAATACGGCATTACGACATGGAAGTCACCGCCACCGCCATCCACTTCAATATGAAATGAGCTCACGACAATCACTTCGGTTGGGCTCACGATGTTTGCCATGCTTGGGTTTACTTCAGAATCGAGGTATTCAAACTCGACGCCCATGACTGGCGACCACGCTTCTTTGTAGTCTTCAAATACGATTTTCAGCAGTAGCTGGATAATGCGACGCTCAGTTGGCGTAAATTCACGGCCTTCGATTTTGGCGTGGAAGCGGCCATCGCCACCAAAGAAGTTTTCTACCAGAATGAAGACAAGACGCGCTTCCATGGTAATCAATGCCGTACCTTTAAGAGGACGGAAGCGAACCATGTTCAAACTGGTTGGCACGTACAACGTATTTTGGTACTCGCCAAACTTCATCATCTGTACGCCGTTGATCGACACTTCAGCCGTTTTGCGCAGCATGTTAAACAGACTGATCCGCATGTGTCGTGCAAAACGCTCGTTAATCAGTTCGAGCGTTGGCATGCGACCACGGACAATCCTGTCTTGAGACGAGAAATCGAAACTGACGGCACCTTCCGTGTCGTTATCTAAGGGCTCGTCAATGTCATCAACATCATCAACCCCGTGCAGTAGCGCATCAATTTCGTCTTGGCTTAATAGATCGGTCACGTTTTACCTATTGAATAACAAAATCTGTAAACAGTACTTTTTCAATCACTGGCTTGCCGACCGCAGCATTTAAAGCTGCTTTAATATCTTCGGAAGCTCGGTCTCGCAGTTCCACTCGCCCCGTTGGAGAACGAAGCTGCTCTACCGTTGCCGATGCAAATGTTGATAACAAAGAGCTCTCAACCAACGGAGAATGGTAACGCGCCAACTGCTCATTCTCAGAGCCTCGTACCATAAGCTGCGCTTTGATTTGCACCAGTCTATCGCGACGGTCACCCGTCACGTTAAAAATGAACGGTTGCGGAAGATTCACGTACGCAATTGGGTTAGCCGCTGCGGCCTGTGTTTGCTGTGACTCTGCCTCTGCGGCTTGAGCCGAATCATCCGATCCCATTAAAAAGAACGCCGCCGCGCCACCACCACCGAGCAGAACCACGACTGCAATAATGATGATCAGTAGCTTGCTTTTACCTTTTGGTGCATCGGCACCTTGTAGCTGTTCTTCTGCCATTGTTTTCTCTAGTTATTTGTTCTTGTTCAAGATGGTTGAGGTTACGACATTAGGCGTAAAAACTAATTCCATCACGCTTTGAAACCACATTCAAATCAAGATTCACTTCGGCATCAAAGTTTTCGTCTGACTGGCCAGAAAAACCGCGTCCAGACGTGCCTTGGCCATGTTGTTCAGCCGCTGCGTAGCCACTTTGCTGTTGTCCACTGCTTTGCTGCTGAACCGAGGAATCCACCAGTTGCATCCCTTGTTGAGCCAACATTTCACGTAAACGAGGCAACGTTTGTTCAATAATGTCACGCGCTTGGGGGTTGGTAACCGTAAAATGCACGTTGGCCAAATCGTTGTTCATCGTCATGCGAATTTGCATACGGCCAAGCTCTGGTGGGTCAAGTCGGATGTCGAGGTTCTTCAAGTTCTTCGACATCATCATTTGTACTTTTTCCGCCACTTGCTCATTAGCGAGCTCTTTTGTTAATTGCAGAGGCAGTTGCGCTTGCTGAGCGGCTTCCGCTCGGGTTTGCTGTTGGGCTGTTACACCTTGTTGACCTGCTGCCGCTTGCAGCTGTCCTGCTAATCCGTATTGCGACTCTGGCTTATCTTGCTGGCTCGCCGTAGCTTTCAACGCACCTGCACTTAACGCAGCATTGATCGCTTTGTGGCTCACTTCCCCGTTAGCAGCCATTTGAACTGCTGGGTTGAAATTATTCGCCACCAGCGCATCCGGCATTGGTGCGGACGCAAGTTTATCGGCATGTTGAGCCATTGGCGCTTGCGCAGCGGCGTGCTTCATCTCTTGCGCGTTTACGTATTGTGCTTGTTGCCCCATCGCGACTGTAGCGGCTGTTCGTTCGCTGCCGTTTCGTACATTGTTATGCTGCGTTGTATTTTGCTCCGCAAGAATGGCTTTCACGTCCGTTGGCAGCGCAACCAACTGGGCTAGCTCTTGCTCAGGAATATCCGCGACGACGTCACCCGATCTCAAACCTTCAATGACATCGATTTCTTGTTCGCTCAGAGGTTTGCCTTGCGCCAACTTGGTATCAATAACTTCCAGCTCATCAATTGAAACCAGCTGAACCGCCTTACCTTCAAAGCCGACCGTCGCAGGGTCAAGTGACACCGAACCATCCAATGCACCTGAGGTGTTCGCCTGAGCTTGTTGCATTGCTGAAGCATCCATTACAGGAGGCGCAGTCAGGTTTTGCCATTCTGTTGATTGAGATTGTAGCTTCTCAATATCAATCGGCTTTCCATTGGCATCTAAGATTGGTTCCAGTTGCTGCTCGGCCGCCAAATTCACTTGCTCAACAGAAAGCGTCGATTGCAACGCTGCTAGCGCTTTTGCGTCATCTGTTTCGACCAGTTTCGACACTGGAGCAGAGAAAGAGGTTGCTTGCGTCGTCTGTAGAGGCAAACCCTTGCCGCTATCAACAAAAGAATCATTGGTTTGCAATGCTTGATTCGCTTGTTCAATACGACCGAGTAGTTGCTGACCTTCTCCCATCGCACTGGCCACCGCTATCTTATCTTGCGAGTCTGTGTTCTGAGCGCTTTGTTTTGAATCCAACTGAGCCTCTGACTCCATTGGCGACAAAGCTTGCTTCGCTGCGACGGGGGCTTTACCTTCTTCTTGAAATGCTTCCGAAGTTTGCTCGGATTCGTCAGCAACGGCTTTTACGCCTTCATGCTCTAGCAATGCATCAGCCGCTTTTCCGTCGACACTCTCACGGTTCGCGACTGATTCTTGGCTCTCGCCATTCTTCTCGACCGCTTCACCTTCTGTGGCGCTAACGTCGGTCTTTGCATCTGTACTTGCTGTTTGAGTGACCGCTTTTTCTGCTTTTTGTGAACCTGTAAAAACTCCCGCTAAGGTTTCAAAAAAACCTTTGCTTTCAGAGCTTTCTGTAGGTGCTTGTGCGGAAGACTCAGAAGTTGAGGTCTTGCTAGTCGCAGAAACATTAGACAAATTCACATTCATAAAAACTTTCTCGTTTTTAGCTACGCCTTTTTATGGCGTGACCAGATTGCCCATCAGAGGCAAAATTAGATAATTAAACCATGAATTTGCAAAAATCACGCCAACGCATACGGCTATTTTCCTGACGAACAACGCACACGAACAGAGTGGAAGCGAGATCAACTTCAACAAAAATTAGAACGGCTTGGCCTTACGGCTAAACAACAACGTGGAAAACTCATCCATCTGCTTTTGCTCACGTTTGGCTTCCGCGATTTGCTTTTCTTTCGCTTTTTTTTCGATCATCCACTCGTAAGACATGCGTTCTTGGCGCATCTTGAGCCAGTAGTCTTTGCAGTTTTCGACTTGTTCTTTGAAGTGATGCTCTGCTTGCTTTTGCTTTGACAGTGTCTCGTCAAGCTGACATAAGAATCGGTTGAGATGCCCGTATTGGCTGGCGGTTAAACCCGCTTGACCACGATCCACCAACTGTTGGCAGTAATCGAGACGATACTTTTCGATTTGCTCAACCTGACGGTAATAGTCTTCAAGCTCAGAGCGCGCTTTGTTCAGCGCAAGTACGGCTTGGTCTTCGCGCTCTTTGGTCTGCTCAAGTAGGAATTCCATCGCATTATTCATACGCTATTACCCACCCAAAATATTTCTGAGCATATTGACGCACATATCGTATGGCACCGATTCTTTCATACGCTGCTGCAAGTATTCGTCTAGCTTCGGCTTTAATGTAAATGCGCCATCGATAGCCGGATCGGTGCCTGGCTTGTACGCCCCAATCGACACCAAATCTTGATTTTTGCGACATATAGACAAGACCTGACGTACCGCTTTCGACATCAACACATGTTCTTCGGTGGTGATCTGAGGCATCACACGGCTGACCGATTTCTCGACGTCAATCGCAGGGTAATGGCCCGCGTCTGCCATTTCACGCGACAAAACAATGTGACCATCGAGAATGGCACGAGACGCATCGGCGATCGGGTCTTGCAGATCGTCACCTTCGGTTAAAACGGTAAAGAAAGCGGTGATCGAGCCTTGCTCTGGGCTGCCATTACCCGCACGTTCTACCAGCGCAGGCAACTTGGCAAATACCGAAGGCGGATAACCTTTGGTGGCTGGCGGTTCACCAACCGACAAGGCAATCTCACGCTGCGCTTGAGCAAAACGGGTCAGTGAATCCATCAGCAACAGTACATCCAAACCTTGGTCGCGGAAGTACTCGGCAATCGTAAGTGCCGTTTGACACCCCTTCAAACGCATCAACGGAGATGCATCAGCTGGTGCAGCCACCACAACTGAGCGACGACGTCCGTCTTCGCCCAAAATTTCTTCAATAAATTCTTTAACTTCGCGTCCACGTTCACCAATCAGACCTACCACCACCACTTGCGCCGTGGTGCCTCGTGTCATCATGCCTAGCGTGACCGATTTACCCACACCAGAACCCGCAAACAAGCCAATACGCTGGCCTTTGCCTACCGTCAACAAACCGTTGATCGCTTTTAAGCCAACATCGAGTGGTTCAGAGATCGGTTTTCGTGCCAGTGGGTTGATGGGTTCCGCATTAAATGACGCACGGTGCTCAGTGTAAATCGGGCCAAGTCCATCCAGCGGATTGCCCACGCCATCAATAACGCGGCCAAGCAATTCCATACCAACAGGCAAACCTGCTTCGCTGGTAAGTGGCGTCACTTTTGCACCGGGCAAAATACCGGTGATTTGCTCACTCGGCATCAAATACAAGTTATCACCAGAAAAACCAACCACTTCGGCTTCCATGTGACCAGACATGGTTTCAACCAAACATAGACTGCCGATCGGCGCACGACAGCCCGTTGCTTCTAAGGTCAAACCAACAACGCGCACCAATTTGCCAGAAGCGACCGGGCGCGTGGTTAAGCCTTCGACTTTGTAGTTTTTGAGACGATCGGCCAAAGCTTGCATGGATTACTCACCCTCTTGGTGACGGTTCGCGCCACAAAAGCTGTGCAGCACACTCTTGATGCGCTCTTCCATGCGGTAGTTAATACTCGATTCGCCTGCTTCGATTTGCACATCGCCACGATTAAGTGATGGCTCAGAAACCAGTGTCCAGTTACGGCAATCTAAATCTTCTTCACCATACGCAGAGCGAATGATGGCAACATCTTCAGGGTTGAGATGCAATGTGATTGGATGGCCAGAAATCGGCAGCGCTTCTACCGACTGCTTAACCGTATCGAGAATAATTTGTGGATTGGTTTGAACCTCGACATGCACCACTTCTTTGACTAAGCACAGCACCATGTCCACCAGTTGCTTCTCTACCTGAGCATTCATCAGCTCCAAAGGTTGAGCAAACTGGTTGGCGAGATTCATAAACACTTCAACCTGCTGTTGAATAAACTCTTGGCCAGCAGAAACGCCTTCTGCTTTACCCAGCTCTAAGCCCTCAGCATGGCCTGCTTGCAAGCCTTCTTCTTTGCCTTTGTCGTACCCTTGCTTAAAGCCAGCTTCTTGACCTTGGTACAAACCTTCTTGATAAGCGCCTTGCTTGATCAGTTCAATCTGTTCTTCTGTCAGTTCAAGAGCTTGCTCTTCTTCTGGCTCGTCAAAGTTTGGCACCCAGCTAGGATCGTAGTTAAACGCAGTCTGTTTGGCTTTTTTTTCCTTTGAATCGCCATAGTCGGGTAAACCCCAACGTTGCGGTTCAATCAGCGCATCATCTTCATCAGGACGGATAAATCCACGTTTTCTATCGCCAGCCATGGGTTACCTACTGTGTATTAGATTTGAAGTGAAGGTGCCCCGCAACAAGAAGGTCGCAAGGCTATAGAGATTATAAGAACTCGTCTGCGCCGCCAGAAAGCATGATTTCGCCAGCGTCTGCCATACGACGAGCAATCGCCAGGATTTCTTTCTGCGCCGCTTCTACGTCTGCCACACGCACTGGTGGCATCGCTTCGATGTCGTCACGCATCATCTCAGCGGCACGCTTAGACATGTTCTTGAAGACTTTCTCACGTAGAGAATCATCGGCACCTTTAAGTGCTTTTTGTAGAACGTCTTGCGGTACATCACGCAGCAATTTCTGAATACCTTGGTCGTCCACTTCGACCAAGTTCTCGAAGACGAACATAAGATCTTGGATTTGCGTCGCCATGTCTTCGTCTTGGTCGCGGATTTGCTCCATCAAGATACCTTCGACGTTGTTGTCTAGGTAGTTCATGATCTCGGCTGCTGCCTTCAGGCCGCCAATCTTGGCTGCTTGTGCACCCGCTTGACCCGCGAACTGCTTCTCCATGATCTCGTTTAACTCTGCCAATGCTGATGGCTGAACCTCTTCAAGGTTGGCAATACGCATCATCAGATCCAAACGCACACGCTCTGGGAACTGAGAAAGAATTTCCGCTGACTGATCCGCTTCCAAGTACGACAATACGATGGTTTGAATTTGCGGGTGTTCGTTGACGATAATGCTTGCCACTTGGCGTGGGTCCATCCATTTCAATGAATCCAGACCTTTCGAACCGGTACCCAGCAGAATTTGATCAACCAAGTTGTTCGCTTTGTCTTCACCCAGCGCGGCCACCAAGGCATTACGCATAAAGTCTTCGCTGCCCATACCAATGTTGGTGTATTTCTGGATATCTTCCAAAAACGTACGGTGCACCGCCGATACTTTCTCTTGGCTTAAATCTTTTGCACGCGCCATTGCACTACCAACGCGCTGTACTTGTTTCGGTTCTAAATGACGGATGATGCCAGCCGCATCTTGCTCATTCAGACTTAATAACAAAATGGCCGCTTTCTCTTCACCAGTAATGGTGGAGGCATCAAACTCAACTGGCATGCCTGCGCCGTTTTCATCTTGAGGTACGATATCGTTAGCCATTTTCGTTCATCCAGTTTTTCACAACTTGAGCCGCTAGCTCTGGTTCGTTCGCTACAAGTGCACGAACCGCTTTCAGTACGTCTTCATCTTTATGAAGGTTAGGCAGATCGATACTTGAACCAAATTCAAACAGCTCACTGCTTTCAATGTCGCTACCAATTAGGCTGGTTTCGCCATCGGCACCAATTGGCAAGCCGTCTGGGCCGTACATTTCATCGTCGTCATCACCAGCTGGGTTAAGCAGTTTCTTCATTGCAGGGCGAACCAGTACAAGCACAACCACGATGATAACTAAAGCGCTGGCGAACCAACGAACCCAATCGTTGAAGTTCGGGTGTTCCCAAATTGGTTGGTCAACAAGCTGCTCGGTTTCTGGCTCGGCAAACTTGACGCTCAATACGTTAAGTAAATCACCACGAGATTGATCAAAGCCGACGGTGCCAATCAACACCTGACGAATCGCGTTGATTTCACCTTCCGACATTGGTGTGTAGGTCACTTCACCTGTGTCTGGATTAACTTGGCGACGGTCTTTGATGGCAACCGAAACAGTCTGGCGCGCCACGGTGCCCGTTTGCTTACGCTCATGGCTAATCGTGGTATCTAGCTCGAAGTTGCGGGTCGATTCTTTACGTACAGAGCCTTGCCCCATTACCGAGCCGTCTTTCATTTGCGCGACGTCTTGCGGAATAGAAGCATCCGCCGGAGGCTGATTACTAAGCGCACCCGGAATGCCTGCTACCATGTTGCCGTTGTTGTAATCTTCTAGCGCGTACTCACTGCGGGTCGATGGCGTATTTGGGTCGAAACGTTTACGAGTTTGCTCAACCGCACTGAAATCCATTTGGATATCCACTTGCGCGGTGTAGTTACCAAAACCAAGAATAGGCAGTAGAACAGAGTCGATTTTTTCACGCAATGCTTGTTCTTGGCTGCGTTCTAACTCTTGCTCTTTACGACGCGCTGCAGACGCCGGATCCTGCGAACCAGAGCTCAACAAACGGCCATGCTGATCCGTGACGGTAATGCGCGATGTCTTCATGCCTGGAACGGCACTCGCGACCATATCGACAATCGAGTCCACTTCTTGCTGCTTGAGGTTGGCGCCTGTCGATAGCGTCAAAAATACTGAGGCGGAAGCTTCTTGGTTATGACGCACAAACACACTGTGTTTCGGCAACGCCAATAACACTCGCGCTTTGCGAACCTGCTTCATTTCTTCTATGGCTTGAGCTAGCTGACGCTCACGGCTGAGCTTAAGACGTTCTTGCTCTAGGCGCTGAGAAACACCAAAGCCCATGTCTTGCAGCAGAATGTCATCGCCCGCTTCGGTCGCTTGATTGACGCCCGAACGCACCATGCCTAATTTGATTGAGTTGTACTCGCTCGACTCCACCGAAACGGTATTACCATCGAGTTTGTAATTGATTTTTTGCTGGTCAAGGTAATCCAGAACAGGGATCAGTTCTTCAGTGTCGTAAGCGCCAAGCGGACGCATTTCTGGTTCTTTTACCCAGAAGAACAACATAACGATTAACGCAACACAGATAGAGATCGATAGCACAAGCACGACCTGTCGAAGCAAATCGAGGTCGCCCACGGCCATATCGAATTTTGATGCACTGCGCTCTTCTAAATCTGGATTTTGGCTTTCCACATCCATATCGGAGCTAGAAACCAGTGCGCCATCTGAGCCGCCATCAGTGACGGTTAAATCTGTAGACTTGTCTGCCACACTTATTACCTAAATTACACTGGCATGTTCATGAGGTCTTTGTAGGCCTCAACGAGCTTATTGCGGATTTGAACAGTGGCTTCAAAAGCAACACTGGATTTGTTACGAGCAATCATGACGTCAGATAAGGAAACATCGGCATCACCACGATCAAAACGCGTTTGTAGATCGCCAGATGATTTTTGAAGTGAGTTTACGTTATTGATGGCTTTGGTTAGGAGATCATTGAAATCTGCACCCACTTTCGCACCCGTTCCTGTCGGAGTGGTGTTGGTCGCTTCAACCATCATGGCGCGCATTTCGGCCTGAATACCATCAACTTTCATTATCACCTCTGAGCCAAAAGTTTGACTATCTATTTAAACTAAATATTGACACAGCAATTTATGTGCCATAAGACGCCAGCAGTATAGTTTACTCACACTTTTGTCTTATGGCTACGCGTGTGAAACCTAACTCGGAATATCTATACCCGCGTCACGCATTTTGGCAAGTTTGTAGCGCAGAGTACGTGGGCTTATGCCCAATTTCTCTGCCATTTCTTTGCGTCGGCCACTACATTCCACCAAGGTTTCTAGAATGATCGCGTACTCTTGATCGCGCAGCTCGCCACCCAACCCCTCGCCGCCAGTGTTAACGCGGTTGACGGATTCAGCTTGAGCAACAGGCTTGACATCAGGGACCAATGCTTCTGCACTTTGCACAACGTATTGCAAGCTGTTGGCATCTTGCCAATCCACGCCTTCTAGCAAGATGTGCTCTGCACCGATATCGCCGTTTTCACTCAAAATCAGCGCGCGTTGTACAACGTTATCCAGCTCTCGAACATTACCTGGCCATGGGTACTGCAATAGTTTTTCCACTGCAACTGGCGAGAACTGAGGAACAGGCATACCCATTTTGCTACAGTGACGCTCGGCAAGATGCTTCGCAAGTGGCGCAATGTCCCCTTTACGCTCATTCAGCGCTGGCCATGCGATTGGGAACACATTCAGGCGGTAGTACAAGTCTTCACGGAAGTTACCTTCCGACACATACTGTTTGAGATCACGGTTACTGGTGGCTAACACACGAACATCTAGCTTGATGCTCTTACGGCTACCAAGACGCTCTACTTCGCGCTCTTGCAAAACACGCAATAACTTCGCTTGCAGGTTTAAGTCCATCTCGCTGATTTCATCAAGTAAGATTGTGCCGCCTTGCGCTTGCTCGAACTTACCCGGACACGCTTGAACAGCACCAGTGAATGCACCTTTTTCGTAACCGAATAGCGTCGCTTCCAGCATGTTGTCAGGAATCGCCGCACAGTTAATCGCAACGAATGGGCCGTCTTTACGGTTTGATGCTTTGTGAATGTAACGCGACATCACTTCTTTACCCGAACCGCTTGGGCCTAAGATCATCACGTTCGCATCCGTGCGAGCCACTTTGTCAGCCAAAGCAAGTAAGCGCAGACTCTTTTCATCAGCAACGACAGCATCACCGTTGTCATCACTTTTGATAGGAGCATAACGGCTTACCATATTAAGCAGCACTTCTGGTGCAAATGGTTTCGCCATGTAATCAATCGCGCCATCTTTCATTGCAGAAACGGCATCTTCGATATTGGCGTAAGCCGTCATTAGCAACACTGGTAAGTTCGGCCAATTTTGTTTGATGTTACGAAGCAGCGCTAAGCCACCCATACCTGCCATTTGCACGTCAGATACCACGATATCAACCGCATTTGATTTCAGCTTTACTAATGCGTCTTCTGCACTATCGGCTTCTAACCATTCATACCCTGCCAGAGCCAGAGTATCCACGAGGGCTTCACGAAGACCTTCGTCGTCTTCTACGATCAGCACTTTGCTTTGCGCCATTCTGATTCTCCAGTAATTGTTATTACCAGAAGCCGCTTATTGCGCTTCTGATTGCACTCGCTCCAGCGGAATGCACATGGTAAAGCAGGCTCCATCACCCTGCTCTGAAATAAGTTCCAATCGGCCGTCATGGGCACGGCAAACCATTTGAACGACAGCCAGCCCTAACCCGGTTCCTTGAGAACGCGTGGTAAAAAATGGCTCCATAATTTTGGCCTGTAGTTCTTGTGGTACACCCGGGCCGCTGTCTTGCACAGAAATGCGCAGTTCACCGTTCACCGGGCGGAAAAAGATGTCGATTTGCGACTCTTTGCCTGACATTTGAATCGCGTTCATCACCAAGTTACTCAGTGCAGAGGCGATAGCATTCGCGTTGCCAAGCAGTTCGGTCTGTTCTTCTTCTACTTCGAGGAAGTAATCAATGTTGTTGTTTTTAAGAGCAGTTTCGACCATTGGTTGGTATTCAGCAACCAATTGAGCAATCGTAAATGGCTTAATGACTTTATTATCACCACCTTTGGCAAAAAGCAGCATATCATTAACCTGCTTCTCCAAATCGTGCAGTCGATCCATTAATTTACTTTGGAAGCGCTCTCTGGTCGCTGGCGGAAGATTAGGCGCGCCCAAATTAGAGGCGTACAACATTGCGCTCGACAACGGCGTTCTCACTTGATGCGCTAGCGATGCAACCATACGACCTAATGAAGAAAGACGTTGTAGATCACTCACACGAGCTTGCAGTAAACGGGTTTCGGTTAAGTCGGTGATGAGGATCAGCTGCCCTGTCGCGGAGGCAGAAATCGCCAAACGCACTTTGCGGCCATTACGCAGTGACACTTCGTGGCCATCATCTTCACGCGGATCAAAAGCCGCTTGAATGATGTTGAACCATTTCTCGTTAACCAGTGGGATTTCTAGAATTCGGTGCGCCTCGGGGTTGGCTTCTCGCACAACACCATACGTGTCGAGCAAAATAACCCCTGCGGGCATCACATCCAATACCTGCTTATAGCGCTCAACTTGGTTTTCTACTGAGTCTAAATGGGATTGGTTGGTGTTATTGTCCATTCACTGCCTGTCGAAATATCGCCACTAAAAAGTAAAATAGCTTGGTAAGCAATTAGCGTACCAAGCTATTTTTTATATTTATCATGACGTTATGTTATCGACAATAAGTTGACACCGAGAAATGTCTGATTTTAATGTCAGAAAAGATAACTTTTGTGATTGAACTGAAGCTCGATCTAACGCTGTAAATTATACTTGCGCATTTTCTCAACCAACGTTGTACGGCGCATACCCAGCATATCTGCAGCTCTTGCAACGACCCCACCTTGCGCTTCTAACGCTTGGCTGATCATGTTGACTTCCAAATCTGCCAACAGCTCTTTTAGGTTCACCCCTTCTGGTGGCAACGCTTGAGGCGCATTCATGTTGTGATCCAGATCGCTTTGCTCGTCAAAGCTGAAATCTTCCGAGAAGATGTCTTGGAACACATCGCGCTCTTGCTCTTCAATCGAAGTGAACGGATTACCTTCAGGTTGGAACTCTGGAATATCACTGTAGCGATATTTCGTCGGAAGATGGTTCACATCAACCAGACTGTTTGGGTACAAAATGATCATGCGCTCAACAAGGTTAGCTAACTCGCGCACGTTACCCGGCCAGTGGTGTTCCATCAAAGAGTTGATCGCACGCGGCGTGAAACAGATTGGCTGGCCGCCTTCGGCTTCCAGACGTGTCATCAGCTCCTGCAATAACAATGGGATATCTTGCTTACGCTCTTTTAGCGCTGGCATTTCGATTGGGAAAACGTTCAAACGATAGAACAAATCTTCACGGAACGTGCCTTCTTCGATCATGCTTTCCAAATTACGGTGTGTCGCAGCGACCACACGCACGTTGACTTTGATTGTCGAGTTTCCGCCAACTCGCTCAAAACAACGTTCTTGAAGTACACGCAATAACTTCACTTGCATCGACATTGGCATGTCACCAATCTCATCAAGGAAGATCGTGCCACCGTCTGCTAATTCAAATCGACCTTTACGCGCCGTTAACGCACCAGTAAACGCGCCTTTTTCGTGGCCAAACAATTCGCTTTCGAGTAGCTCCGGTGGGATTGCACCACAGTTAATTGGCACAAACGCACCATTGCGGTATGACGAATGGTAGTGAATGTTACGTGCTACCACTTCTTTACCCGTACCCGATTCACCAAGGATCAAGACATTGGCTTCTGTACCCGATACTTGCTCAATAAGATGACGAACTTCTTGAATACCGCGACTCTGCCCTACTAAGCTACGAAACAGCGTGTTTTTACGCGCACTAGCAACAACATTGACCCCTTTACGGCCAAGAAAATCTTTGCAGTGACGTAACGCTTCACTAAGCTGTGGGTAATTTAGCGGTTGCTCTAATTCGCCAACAAAGTTTGGGAGATCGTCCACAGGCAAAGGAAAGCTGCCCAAGACAAGAAGTGGGATATGGTATGCATCGTTGAGACGAGCCATCACGGCAGTTGCCGCTCGACCTGCTGAGATATTGCCAACGATACAGCCTGACCATACGCTAGACCAATCAACATCGCCTAGCTGTTCAGAACCGACAGCTTCGCAACTTTCTCCAACAAATTCCAATATATTGCTTAAATTCAAACGACTTGATGCGTCATCATCAATTACAAGCAGCTTTGCCAAACCTTGCATAAGTAAGAATGATTGCCTTTATTTTAGGTGCGTTGCGGCCAAACCTGGATTTGCGCAATTGGGTGCTAAAGAAGGCGGAAACACCACACTCAATTTACGATCGACAAAATAGGAAAATCAGCAACAAAAAAAGCCATTAGGGCTACTAATGGCTTCTATTTTATTTGAATATGAAAATAAGGCAACCAAGCAATATAGAGGTGTGAGCTCGATTGTAACTTTCATGCGCAACTTGTTGCTAATGCAGTCTTAATGTTTTAAGTCGATCCTAAAGCATTGTTTTGATTATTAAATGCCGACTTCTGCTGCCGTCAAGTTGTGGAACTCTGTTGGGATCTGATCCCAAGCGGATTTAATCTCACGAATAATGTCAATAACGTCGTCGATCGGCTGTGGATCATTCTGGTGGTTTGCCGCAGAAATCTGCGTGATCATAAACTCATACAATGAATCTAAGTTTGAAGCGATGTCACCACCATCTTCCATCGACAAACAGCTGCGTAGCGCAATAATAATGTCGAGTGCTTTACCTAAACGCTCGCCTTTTGCTGGGATATTGCCTGCTTGCATGGCTGCTTTGCCTTGAATAAGGCGCTCAATTGCACCAGCCATAAGCATTTGAATGACTTTGTGCGGAGAAGCCGCGCTCAGCTGGCTGTCGACTGATACTTTTTTGTATGCTTGCAAAGAACCGCGCATAGTAATCCTCTTTTAAATAAATTTTTTGTACTGCTGAAGCGAACGTTGGCCATAACGGAATTTGTGAAGCTCTTTTCCGACCTTTGACGTTTCTGATTGCATCAGCTCGACAATTCTTTTGGTACGAGTCAGCAAGTCTTGCCACTCTGCATCCTGCTTTACCAAGGGATTTTGTTGAATAATTGGTAACAGGTTTTGCAATAACCGTTCCCTGATATCGACCAAGCGAAGAATTTCTTCAGTATTAAAGTCAACTTTTTCCAGCTCTTGCGTAATTAGTTGATCTATATCACTAATTTCTATGAGTTCATTTTGCATTTATTAACCTAACGCACTCATAAGAGCCCCAAGTTGCCCCTGCATCTTACCTGTCGCGTCTTGCATCGCGGTAAATTTCGCATGGGTACGCTTTTCCAGCCCTTCCATGCGGCGATCTAATGCCGCTTGGTCATCATTCAAACGGTAGTTTTGTTCTGTGAGACTTTTCTCTCGCGTACGAATGCTGCCCGTAATACCGGTGATGCCGTGAATCGCATCTTCGATACGCTTCGCAAAACCAGTGTTACCACCGAAAAATTTTTCTAACTCGTTGAAGTTATTATTCAACTGACGGTCAAGCATGTCATAGTTGATTTCAAGCGTGCCTTGACGCGTCGTGGTAATGCCAAATTCTGTCAATGATTTCAGATTTTCTGGTGCTTGATCGATTCGGCTTGAAAAGACGGCTTTCAATCGTGAATCGGCACTTCGCACCGTGCTGTCACCAGCTAGCGGCCCTTTTTGGCCGGTAGTTGGGTCCACACTCGAGAGTGCTTGCGAAGTTTGGTAAAACGAGTTGTACGCCGAAACAAAGTTTTCGATGTCGCTGCGTACACTTTGACGGTCGTACTCGACACCGATTTCTGCAGGCGGCTTGTTTGGTTCTGACTTGCCTTTAAGTGTCAAATCTACGCCTTCAATGGCGTCTTCAATTACGTTGTTATGGCTTGAAAGTTTTGCCACGCCATCAAGCAGCACTTCAGAGTCTTGCCCTGCTTGTACCTCTGTCATACCAAGGTATTCTTCGAATGAGGATTGCGCTTTTGCGATTTTGGCTTCTGCTTCGTCGATTTTTTCTAGACGTTCACGCTCTTGAGGATCGAGTTTCGCACGATGAATTTGCTTGGCTTGCTCTTCGGAAAGCTCACCACGTTCGACTTTTGCGTCGAGTTCTTGCTTTTCATCCGCAATTTTCTGCTCGATTTCTGCTTTTTCTTGTTCTAGGAGCTGCTTAGCTTCTTTGGTCGTAACGTAAGAATCCGTCAATGTGCCTGAGGCGGCATTATTCCAACCTGGAACATCCGGCGCTTTCTCTATCGCCTTTTCGTCCAGTTCCAGTTCTGGCTCTTCGTATGAATCCAGTAAGGTGCCTGACGCAGTTTCTGTCCAACCTGGAATGCGCTCCTCAGGTCGCAAGCTCGAGCGTTGATTGGCCTTATCAATGGCTTCTTGTCCGGCTTTAGCAGCCTCTGCACCAGCAGCAGAGATCGGCTCTTGCGATGCATCATCTTGTGCATTATCTGCCGCTTTTTGCGCTTCTGGAGGTAGAGGGTTGCCGTTCTCATCCAGAATTTCTGGTTGATCCGGTTGTTGCGGAGCTTGTAATGGCCCTAACACTTCTTCTGCCGCGGCACGTGCTTCTTCAAGCGCGTTAACTCGGTCTTCAAGTGTTTGGTATTCGAAATATTTCAGAGGGTTGCCTCTTTCGGCTTCCACGCTGACTTTGATTTGATGATCCTTACCAGAGAGGTTTGAGGCAAGGATGAGACGCGGTCCTTCGACATCATTAATGACGGAAGCACGAACGCCAGGGTTGTCTTTAGCGCCATTGATGCCGCGTACGACATCGATGAGCTTAGATCGAGAACGAACCTCGATATTAAAACGGTCATCACCAAGCGAAATCTGCAGCTTACCAGGACCAAATTTTGCGTCTTCTGGCAATACATCAGAAGCGACTTTGTGGCTCTGTGCAAGCTGCAACACATCGATAGCATACTTACCGGCTATAGCGTCAGTGGTTGCGGTGGCCGATACGATATTGTCGTCCGTGGTTTCAACCGTGCGGACGGCAAACGCTTTCTCCTGACGAAAGTTCGCCATGAGATTTTTCATCGTATCCAACGATTCTCTGAGTCGCCCATAGGCACTGATACTGGCATTGATTGTCGTGCGATCGTTGTCGATGCGTTGCTGCTTAGGCACACGTTCCGCATCCACAATTTTGCTGACCATGGAATTAATATCCATGCCGCCAGACATCCCCACAGGGCCTAAACTCATTAAATCACCTCAAAAACGACTTACACTTTTTCAACTAACAAACCGCTGTTAGCTGTGTGCTCAGCTAGGCGACGCAATACCACTAGCAGTTCTTCATCAGGAAATTGACGAATCACATCACCAGTATTGGCTTCGTAAATCGTCACAACGTCTCTGCCGGATTCTTCATCCACACGAAACGCTACTCCTTTGTTGATGGACGAGACAAACTCATTCATTTGTTCGACCATTTTTTCACGTTCTTCTCTGTTTAGCTCCTGACGGCTTTCCGCCATCTCGATTGCCGCTTGAACAGAGAAGTCGTGCTCGGTGCCTTTCGCTTTTTGCGGCGAAACGTCACCGGTTGAACTTGCTGTGCTAGGCGTACCTATGCCGTTGCCATTTTTATTTGCAACATTTGTGCCATTCGGTGTGCCGTAAGGCTGGATGTTCGATGCGTAGGAGGATATTTCCATTACAATCTCCCTTCCACCTTATGAGCTAACGATAGGATCTATCGTTTTGGTGACCTAAGCACTAGGCTGGGTCGACCTTGTTAGCCCAACAAGCTTAGCGCTGCAGATGGTGACTGCTTCGCTTGAGCCAGGATTGAAGTACTTGCTTGCTGAAGAATTTGCGACTTAGTCATCGCTGTTGTTTCTTTCGCGTAATCAGTATCTTTAATACGGCTGTTAGATGCATTAACGTTTTCGTTAATGTTGTCTAGGTTGCTGATTGCGTGGTTGAAACGGTTCTGGAAAGCACCTAGTGACGCACGTTGGCTGTCTACTGATTTAAGTGCACCGTCGATAACTGCTACAGCTTCTTGAGAGCCTGCAACCGTTGTTACATCGATGTCTTTAACCGTTACGTCTTTCGCATCACCAAAACCGATCTCGCCAGCTAGGTTGCCAGAGAACTCAACTTCACCATTTACTTTCTGAGTAGAAGCAAATACTTGTAGCTTGCCGTCTTCACCAACAGACGCTTTAACATCTTCGCTTTGACCGTTGATGTAAGTTGCTAGCTGCTCGATGTCGTCGCCTTGCTTAGCCTTGATGGTAAGTTCTTTCTCTTCACCTTGTTTGTTGGTGTAGCTCATTTTAAGCTCAGTTTTATCACCAACTGTCCAAGATGCATCTTTACCTTCTTCTGCTGAGTAGCTCTTACCACCCATTGCTGAAGTATCAGAACGTAGGCTGCCCATAGAAAGCATTACTGCTTCGCCAGAGTCCGCACCGATTTGGAAAGATTGAGTACCGTACGTACCGTTAAGCAGTTTGTTACCACCGAAAGAGGTTGTTTCAGCGATACGGTTTAGTTCGTCGTTTAGCGCTGTTACTTCTTCTTGGATCGCTACACGTTCTGCTTTTGAGTTAGAACCGTTCGCAGATTGAAGCGATAGGTCACGCATACGTTGTAGGATGTTGGTAGATTCATTCATTGCACCTTCAGCAACCTGTGCAATGGAGATACCGTCGTTCGCGTTTTTCACCGCCATGTCTAGGCCACGGCTTTGAGCGTTCAAACGGTTTGAAATCTGTAGACCAGCAGCATCATCTTTCGCGCTATTGATTTTATAACCCGAAGACAAACGCTCCATTGATTTTTGTTGACCTTCAGCCGCGTGGTTTAGGTAACGCTGTGCGGTCATCGCAGAAACGTTAGTATTAACGTTAATCGCCATAATTGATCTCCTTAAGGCTTAGTGAATGTACCGTCGTGTCTCTCACCTCACTTAGGTACATCTCATTTCTCTCAGTCCCTTTAACGGCGACGTATGCATATCCTTTAGGAGAAATTTTCAATTTTTTGCGATTATTTTCTTTGGCTTACTGAAGTGTGATGGAGCTCTAATATTGTCTTTGATGAATACCTTCGCTCTTTTAAAGGCAGAAAAAAACCCAGCCGAAGCTGGGTTTACTCGCTCATCTCTCACCACGAGCCAATGAGGTTCTCGTCTTAGGTTTAAAATTAACCTAGAAGACTTAGCGCTGAGTTTGGCGCTTGTTTCGCTTGCGCAAGGATTGAGCTTGACGCTTGCGATAGAATTTGTGACTTGGTCATTGCCGTCGTTTCTTTCGCGAAGTCGGTATCTTTGATACGGCTCTTCGACGCATTCACGTTTTCGTTAATGTTGTCCAAGTTACTGATTGCATGGTTGAAACGGTTCTGGAATGCACCCAGCTCTGCACGGTGACTGTCTACGTATTTCAGTGCCGCATCAATGATCGCGACTGATTCTTGTGCGCCGCCAACTGAAGTTACGTCGATAGTATCAACCGTAACGTTTTTCTTGTCGTCGCCTAGGCCTAGTTCACCAGACAGACCGCCAGAGAATGACACTTCGCCTTCTACTTTGTTGTTACCAGCAAAGATTTGCAGTTTGCCATCTTGGTCTACTGACGCTTTCACTAGGTCTGTTTGACCGTTGATGTACGTTGCTAGCTCTTCGATGTCATCGCCCGCTTTCGCGTTGATGTTGATTTCTTGCTCTTGACCAAAGCTGTCAGTTAGGCTGATTTTTAGGTCGTTTTTGCCTTGTGCAACGTTCCAGTCTTTGCCTTTACCGCTTTCAGCTTGGTAGCTCACACCACCCATCATTTTGTTGTCTGAACGCATGTCTTTAAGCTCAAGCATTACTGCTTCACCGTTATCAGCACCGATTTGGAACGATTTCGCACCATGTGTGCCGTTTAGTAGCTTGTTACCACCAAAAGATGTGGTTTCTGCGATACGGTTTAGTTCGTCGTTTAGTGCTGTCACTTCTTCTTGAATCGCAACGCGCTCTGCTTTCGAGTTTGAGCCGTTTGCTGATTGTAGAGACAGGTCACGCATACGTTGTAGGATGTTGGTTGTCTCGTTCATTGCACCTTCAGCAGTTTGTGCAATAGAGATACCGTCGTTCGCGTTGCGAACAGCCACATCCAGGCCACGGCTTTGTACGTTCAAACGGTTCGAGATTTGTAGACCCGCAGCGTCATCTTTTGCGCTGTTGATTTTGAAACCCGAAGACAAACGCTCCATTGAGGTTTGTTGTGCTGAGTTTGCGTTGTTTAGGTAACGCTGAGCGGTCATCGCTGATACGTTAGTGTTTACATTCACTGCCATGGTGATTTCTCCAATTGATTTTCCGATGTAGCGGTTTCCGACGTCTCGGAAAACCAAGTAGTTCTCTCAAAGTTACTTTTATTAACGGCGCTCAACCTGATTTCTTTAGGGAATTTTTTGGATTTTTTTGAAAAAAGTTCGTTTGGAAAGGGAATCGTGATGAAGCAGATAAAAAAGCAAAAAAACTTCAATTTTTCGCTAAAGCTTCTTTTCGAGCTGTCGATACAACCTGATTTTGCGTTGAAATTAAGAATCCAAATCACCTAACCAAGCAAGGTAAGAGCGAGATTTGGCGCCTGTTTAGCTTGGGCTAAAATAGTGGTACTGACTTGTTGCAAGATCTGCTGCTTCACCATTTGCGTGGTTTCTTTGGCGTAATCAGTATCTTGAATACGACTGTTCGATGCCGCTAAATTTTCGTGGATGTTATCTAGATTATTGATCGCATGATTGAAGCGATTTTGATATGCACCTAACTCGGCACGTTGGCTATCGACAAATTTCATCGCCGTGTCTAGTACAGCGACAGCTTGCTGCGCCCCACCAACGGTTGTGATGTTCAAGTTATTGACCGCATCATAACCTTTCAACGACATCCCAAGCTCACTCGCAAGATCTCCTGAGAATGAAATCGTTCCGGCGGTTTCTTCTCCTGCCATAAAGATCTGTAACTGGCCTTTTTCATTAACAGAAGCCGTCACTTTGTCGGTTTGACCATTAATGTAGGTCGCGAGTTCTTCAATATCATCACCGGCTTTGGCATTGATTTGGATTTTTTTCGTCTCGCCAGAACGGTTGGTGAAAGACATCGTCAGATCATTGGCGTTCTCTTTTACCTGCCAATCAGAATCAGCACGCCCTTGAGCAACATAACTAAAGCCCCCCATGTCCAACCCGTCAGTACGCATCGATTTCAACTCAATCTGTACGGCTTCACCAGAAGCAGCACCGATTTGAAAAGACGATTTGCCGAATGTGCCATTCAACAGTTTGCGTCCACCAAAAGATGTGGTTTCCGCAATGCGGTTCAACTCATCGTTTAACGCGGTGACTTCTTCTTGCAACGCGGTACGCTCGGCTTGGCTGTTTGAGCCATTAGCCGACTGAAGCGACAAATCACGCATACGTTGCATGATGTTCGTCACCTCATTCATCGCGCCTTCTGCGGTTTGCATGATAGAGATGCCATCATTAGCGTTACGAACCGCCACATCCAAACCACGCATTTGTGATTGCAGACGATTGGAGATTTGCAGGCCTGCCGCGTCATCTTTTGCGCTGTTAATACGCTTCCCTGAAGACAAACGCTCCATGGATTGATTCAGCATATCCGTTGCACTGGTCAAATGACGTTGTGCGACAAGTGCTGCAACATTGGTATTAACGGTGATAGCCAAGAGACACAGACTCCAAATAAATTAAGGCTTTGGATACTTATCGACCAAGAAACAGAAAGATTTAGTGTTTTTTGAAAAGAGATTGGAATGAGAGAATAGAAAACAAAAAACCCTCCGAATGGAGGGCTTTGGAAACTTTTAACTATTAATTACTTAATGGCCAATTCTGCTAGCATTTCTTGTGAAGGAGCGAAGAAGTACGCACCTGTTACCGCTTTAGTGAAGCGAAGCAGTTGGTCTGTTTTACCGTCGGTTACGCCGTACATGCTCTCTAGCATCACTTTGATATTGTGAAGGGTATTGCAGTAAGAGATGAACAACAGACCGTGCGCGCCAGTCACTGTGCCGTATGGCAAGCTATGACGAACAATCTTCAAACCTTTACCTTCTTCTTTAATATCAACTCGACCAACGTGAGATGCTGCCGGTACGTCTTCTAGCTCGACTGAATCTGGTTTGGTGCGACCAATAACTTTCTCTTGAGCTTTGATATTTAGGCGATTCCAAGCTGGCAAGTTGTGCTCAAAACGTTGAACCATAACATAGCTACCACCAGCATATGGGCCATCTTTTACCAATGCTACGTCAGCGCGAGCGTCCCCTTTCGGGTTTTCTGTGCCATCGATAAAGTCCGTCATGTCACGTGCATCTAGGTAGCGGTAGCCGTACGTTTCATCCACGACCGTCACATCTTCTGCAATATCGGTTAGGAATTTGCGCAATACGTAAAAGTGCAAATCGTGGCGAGTAGAATGGCAGTGAATAAGCACATCAACATCTGTTGTTGGTGCAATAATGTCGCCTTCACCAAGTTGTGGGAAATCAATCAGCTCTTCTGGTGCGTCAATATTTAGGTGCTGCCAGAATGATTTGGTGAATGCGATGGAAATCGTCAGATTAGCGCCCGGTTGACTGTTGTTTAAGTCTTTAACCAGCTCAGGAAGCGCTTTCAGTTTCGCCAATACGTTTTCACGGTTTTGGTTCACTTTTAGTTGAGTGTACAGTGCAAATGGCCCTGCTTCTGGCACGATCGCCGTTTGAGCTTGTGACATTGAGGTATCCTCTATACTTTGCCCCATTGCGGGAAATTATTGTTTTTAATTTTTTGAAGGCTGTTTCGCATCGTGCTTAAGCTGTGGCACGTTAAAACAGTCTTTTACCCATCTTCCGTTGAGAAGATAGATCATAAACCAAGTTAATAAGGTGATGGTTAGGGCATTTGCCCAATTGAATACACCATGTTCTAGGTACACATGATACATGGTCTGAGCGAGTTGAATACCGCACAAGATCAAAGTCATCTCACGGCCATATCGCGTTATTTGATTTACCCAACCACGATCTGGGTGACGCAATCCCATCAGCCACATCAATAACAGGCTTGGAATACCAATCGACAAACCTAAATACAACGTGCTGGAATCAGGATAGACAATGGACAAAAGCTTGCTGCCGCTTTCTCGGCTGACACCCGCCATTGCAAAAACCACCCAAGAGCGAGCCAGAAACATCCATCCTAGCCAAACAAGAATAGGCGCTTTCAAAAATCCATGAGCGTCATATTGGTCAAATGAGTAGCGCACAATATCGTCTTCTTAGTTTCATAAAAACGCCACTTTAACCGATCGATTCAGAGTTGCAAGCAAGCAAAGATGAGAACTAAAGTTCATTTCATCATCTTACACAGGTAAACTAAACGCAGATTTACAGTGACGTCGATGAGAAACATGAAAAAAAGAACCCCTGCAACCCCAGTTCCTTCTCTAGAAACTCAAACCGAAGCCATGAAGATCGCAAAAGCGACACAGAAACCGGGTCAAACGAAAGAACAAACCAAACTGATTGCTCAAGGTATCGAAAAAGGCATCGCTCAATACAAAAAACAGCAAAAAGAGCGAAATCGTCAAGCAGATAAAGCAAAGAAAAAACAGCAGCGTGAAAAGCTGCGCCAACATGAAGAAGATGTTATCGAGTCAGATAACATCACGGATGATTCGCCAAACCACTTCTCAAGTAAGCTGCCTTGGGCGCTACTTGCGTTAAGTTGGATTGGCTTTGCGGCTTACATTATGTTGGGTAAATAACGGATGAAACAGGTATTACTTGGATTTTTTGTCGTACTTCTCGCTGGGTGTACGATGCCTTCTCACGTGATTCATGCTCAAAGCCAAGATGTTCATATTCGCATTGACGGTCAGTTCAACCCTGAGCGATGCGAATACAAAGGTGAAGTCACTGGAAGCGAGGGCCATTGGTATAACTACATTTTCATGACCAATGACGCGATGATGCAAGGGGCGATGAATGATTTAAAAAACAATGCTGAGGCCATCGGCGCGGACACAGTGTTCATGGTTTCTCCGCAAGATTTCATCACCTCATTTAGCGTGCTGGGTTCTGCTTACCTCTGCAATGAGTGACGCCTAGAAATGAAAAAAGCCAGCGATTGCTGGCTTATGCACGAAATCCAAGACTGCTAGCGATATCTCTCTCCCGATCTAAAACCCATTGGCTATCAAAAGGTCCCCAATCCGAAAGTTGGTAATAGCCGTCATTATGACGTCGGCCATCTTGAACGAATATGAGTTCAATGCCGATCCCCGGTAATGCCTTTAGTACATCTTGAATTGTACGACGAGGCCACCCCGTTTTTTCGATCAACTTTGGCACATTCGGCCTTTCTAGGTTTTCCACCAACAAGGCCAAATATAGCCGCCTTGCAAAAACAGGACTCAATTCCATTGACACCTCCTAAAATTGTGCTGAATCATTATTTCGTTTTTGCCAAGTAAGATGTTGCGTTTGATCAATAACTCGACTTTTCCACTTGATTTAGGCGTTTTTTTATCCGCTTTATGCCAAATTAAGTTCTGTTTTGGCATGTGAGACCAGTTATCTACTTCTATATGAAAATTATTCTCCACAGCGTTTTGTCAGTTTGATTGCTTCTTGATAGGATGCTGAATCAGCCAAGAAATACCTCCCCAAAGCGCGTTGCGCTCTAGAGAGTAAAAACAGAATAAAAAAGGGAAACATTATGACAATTACCATGTTCGGCATTCCAAACTGCGACACCATCAAAAAAGCAAAGAAATGGTTGGAAGCTGAAAACATTGCGTTTGATTTTCACGACTACCGCAAACAAGGTATTGATGCTCAAATGGTGACTGAATTTTGTCAGGCGCTAGGCTGGGAACAAGTTCTCAACAAACGTGGCACCACGTTCCGCCAACTGACTCAAGAACAAAAAGACACGCTTAACGAAGAAAATGCTATTGCGCTGTTGGTTGACAACCCAGCGATGATTAAGCGCCCAATTCTGAACGTAGACGGCCAACTCCATATCGGTTTCAAAGCAGACCAATACGCTACGATTTTTAATTCATAAATGTAAGGAAGACTCAAGGATGACAGACAGTCCAGTACTGGCACTTGCAAAAGACCTGATCAGCCGCCAGTCCGTAACACCTGAAGATGCAGGTTGTCAGGACCTAATGATCGAACGTTTAAAAGCGCTCGGTTTTGAAATTGAAGTTATGGTGTTTGAAGACACCACCAACTTTTGGGCGCGTCGCGGTAACGAAGCGCCATTGTTTGCTTTCGCAGGTCACACAGATGTCGTACCCGCAGGCAAGCTAGAACAATGGGGTACACCACCGTTCGAGCCAACCATCATCGATGGCTACCTTCATGGTCGTGGTGCGGCCGATATGAAAGGCTCTTTGGCGGCGATGGTAGTGGCCGTTGAACGCTTTATTGCCGAGCACCCAGATCACAAAGGCTCGATTGGCTTTTTGATCACTTCTGATGAGGAAGGTCCTTTCATTAACGGTACCGTTCGCGTCGTAGAAGCGCTGATGGAACGTGGTGAGAACATCGATATGTGCATCGTTGGTGAGCCTTCTAGTACAGAAATTGTGGGCGATGTTGTGAAAAATGGCCGCCGTGGTTCGATTACCGGAGACCTAACTGTAAAAGGCACGCAAGGCCATGTGGCCTATCCTCACCTCGCTAATAACCCTGTTCACGCATCGCTACTTGCCATCCACGAACTGGCAACAACAGAGTGGGATAAAGGCAATGATTACTTCCCGCCAACAAGCTTCCAGATTCCCAATGTATCTGCGGGTACAGGGGCATCTAACGTGATTCCTGGCGAGTTCAACGTTCAATTCAACCTACGTTTTAGCACCGAACTGAACAATGACACTATCGTCCAGCGCGTAACAGAAACACTGGATAAGCATGATCTCAACTACGAACTACATTGGACATTCAACGGCGACCCGTTCTTAACGGACACAGGTGCCCTACTTGATGCTGTGGTCGCTGCAGTAGCGGAAGTGAACAACACCAAACCAGCGCTGCTCACAACGGGGGGGACGTCAGACGGACGTTTCATTGCTCGCATGGGCGGTCAAGTCGTTGAGCTTGGACCTGTCAATGCCACGATTCACAAAGTGAACGAATGCGTAAAAGTGGACGATCTTGAGAAGTTGACTGACATGTACGAAAACACCTTAAAACACCTACTCGCGAAGTAATCGCACGTAGTTAACCCATTGATGAGCATACCATGACTCCTGCGCAACTCACCGGAACGACCGATTCTCACCTTCAATCAACCATGGTTGGTCAGAAGGCTTTTTTAATGCATCCCGATGTCGCGAACGATCTGCTCAATATGATCGAAGCAGCAACAAAAGCGGGATTTAAAATGGAAATTGCCAGTGGCTTTCGAGACTTTTCTCGCCAGCGAGCAATTTGGAATGGGAAGTTCGAAGGTGAGTTGCCGATTTTAGATTCTAACTCGCTGCCTTTAAATAAGGCTGCGTTAAGTGACGAAGAAAAACTAAAGGCCATTCTTCGCTGGTCGGCTTTGCCAGGAGGAAGTCGCCATCATTGGGGATGTGATTTCGATGTGTATGCTCGCAATTTACTTCCACCAGGCACCAAGTTGCAATTGGAACCTTGGGAATATCTAGAAGGTCATCAGCTGGCGTTTTATTGTTGGCTAAAAGATCACATTGATGAGTTCGGCTTTTTCTTCCCCTATCTTCAAGATTTAGGTGGCGTCGCCATTGAACCTTGGCACATTAGCCACAAAGCCATCGGTCAACAATGTGCTGCTCAACTGAACACCGAAATGCTAAAAGATGAGCTGGTTCGACAAAATCAACAACACAACATTGCAGGGTTAGAATCGATACTGAATAATTTAGATAGCATCTTATCTACCTATATTCGCAATATCACCCCACCGCCGGAGGCGTTATGATCGAATTTCTTACCAACCCTTGGGTGATCATCATTGTGGTATTGAGTGTGATCATCGGGAACATTGCCGCTCTGAAGTACACCGCCAAAATGAAGTTCAACCAAATGGATAAAGGTCGCAAGAACGATTTAGATCGTCTAAACGAGCTAGATAAAGAGCGTTATGGCAACAATGAAAGTAGCAAGCACGAACAAAAATAAGCGGCTTTCTAGTCGCTCTTGCTAATTGAGTTATGCATTTGAATGCTGTAATTTCAACTGTGCTCCGAGCAATGAAAAACGATCAAAAAAGGGACCGAATGGTCCCTTTTTTCTTTTCAATTCAACAATCTAACTTACTCTTTCACCACCGCACCAAGAACTGGCACCAGTGATTTCAAGAACTCTTCTTCAACAGGTTTGCCTGATGAATCGGTAATGTTGATAGAAGTGCGGTTGCCCAAGTCCCCTAGCAAGAAGGTGTATTTACCTGCTTTTAGGTCGACTGGCTTCACGCCAATTTCATTCCAGAATTCATCATCTGGAGATGCATACTTCGCTGTTACCGTACCTTGTGACTGGCTGCGCTCTTCAATCGTGAAGCCCATCTTAGGCAGAATGTTCGGTAAACGCTGCCACAATACATTGTATTGCGCACGAGCGATGATAACAGGCAGACCACTGCGGTCTTTGCCCATCGTGACAGGAATCTGTTTCACCAACTCTTGAGCTTTACGCTGCGCTTCTTCACGAACTTCTTGATCGTAACGAGCCGTTACTAAGTTAGTCATGAACACGTTGTAACGCTCGCGGTTAGTCGCAGTCACTTCCTTAACTTGATCGCCTTCACGCCAGTCAATTAAGCTCACTTTGAAACCGTGTCGGCCATTTGCTTCTGCACGAGAGATCTCGTATCGGCTACCAATTTCTAGCTCTTCGTCAGGAGAGTTCCACGTTACCCAACCTGTCTCGATTCGAGAATCAGTTTGACTTTCCACTGGAATTTTTCTTGCTTCAACCATGCCTTGCACAGTTTGCCAAACTTTATCTAGCTCATCTTTGCGCAATAGCCAAAGTGTCACTTCACCGTTACTACTGCGATCTAGGCGCGCACCAGGAATCAACTCAAGTACTTGCTGAGGTGGACGGATATCAACCGACTTCCCTAAGCCACCCGCATAATTGCCCTGAGGAATGTCATAGTTTGGGTAGAACTGAGGTTGAGCTCCTTGCGGAACGTTCCATGCCTCTAGAGCTGGTGTGTTCAAATACTCGAAATCGTCTTTTGCTTGACGACGTTGGTTGGCACCACCTGAACAGGCAGTCAATACGAATACAGCTAATGAACTTAACACTAACTGGCTTGAAAGCTTCATCTATACTCCTAAAACACTGAGGGCTTAATCGCCCCCAGTATGAACTTCAATCCTAGTAAATACCTGCGTCTGTCAACGCCTGTTCCACGATCGGCTGCGATTTTTCAGAAAGTGCGGTTAAAGGAAGACGCAAGCCACCTTCTTCAATCAAACCCAGCTTATGCGCTGCCCATTTTACAGGGATCGGGCTTGATTCAACGAATAAGTTTTTATGCAGAGTCATCAAACGTTGGTTAATGATTTCTGCCTCTTCGAATTTACCTTCACTTGCCAAATGGAACATGTCTGCCATGTCTTTCGCTGCAATATTGTTCGTTACCGAGATAACACCATTGCCGCCCAGTTTCACGAATTCCAAGCCCGTCGCATCATCACCACTTAGTAAGATAAAATCTTCGCCACAAAGTTCACGGTGAAGTGCAATTCGGCTCAAATCGCCCGTCGCATCTTTTAGAGCAACGATATTATCAAGCTTTGACAAGCGTGCCACTGTCTCAGGTTGCAGATCTACGGCAGTACGACCCGGTACATTGTACAAAATTAGAGGTACGTCACTCGCTTCTGCGATCGCTTTGTAATGCTGGAACAAACCTTCTTGTGTTGGTTTGTTGTAATAAGGCGTCACACTCAAGAAACCTGCGATACCAGAATCCGCGAGTAATTTGCTAAATGTCACGGCTTCGTGGGTTGCATTTGCACCCGTGCCGGCAATCACAGGGATGCGACCGTTGGCAAACTCAACAGTTTTATTAACGACCTTTACATGCTCTTCAATGGTCAGTGTCGCTGACTCACCTGTCGTGCCTACTGCCACAATACCGTCTGTACCCGCTTCGATGTGGTACTCCACTAGCTTTTGTAGACCGTCGAAATCTACTTCACCATCTGCTTTGAATGGTGTAATCAGCGCTACGATACTTCCTGAAAACATGTTTATCTCCCTCATTTAACTCTTTCTGCATGGTACTGTAATGCGATTGAAAAACACAAGAGCGTAAACTCGCTTACAAAGTACAAATGAATGAATAATTATCAGTTGTTAGAGGTCTAGCAACTTAATTGCGCAATTTGGTCTTATTCCCAGCAATTTTGATAATCATCTTGGTTATCTGGTTCTGTGCCTTAGCAGCCTGAAAAGGCTTGTTTTAGCGAGAATGACTTGGATATGTGCCCTTTAATTATCTAGGCGACAGGCCACGGGTAACTTCACCAAAGAATTTTTGCGGCCTATTGTTACGCTCAGAAATATACGCTTTAGCGACATTTATCAAGTCAGGTTTTAGTGAATAAAAAGGCTAGTTTAGCGCCAAATAAACCACTGATAGCGGCTCGCCAAGTTTTCACTGCTCATATTGTGCTTATTTTCAGCATTTTCCCTGCTCGATGGCCTTCTGTGTCCCAGTCTACCCCATACTCACTGCTTAGCACTTCACCTTTTTTAATCTCAATTATCCTGCGAACTAAAAAAAGAACTCACTCGATATTTCTCTTCGATATCTGTGCTAACATCTCTCTATTGAAGAAAGGACAAGAAGCTTATTTATGAAGCAACATCTGGTACTTACAGCAGTTGGAACGGATCGTCCGGGCATTTGTAACCAAGTGGTTAAGCTCGTGACTCAAGCTGGTTGTAACATCGTTGATAGCCGCATCGCTATCTTTGGCAATGAATTTACTCTGATCATGCTACTGACTGGAAATGCCAGTCACATCACTCGTGTTGAAACACAGCTGCCACTATTAGGGCAAGAACATGACCTAATCACCATCATGAAGCGAACGTCTGCGCACGAGCTGCTCGACAACAGTTACACGATGGAAGTCTTTATCGAATCTGAAGATCGTCCAGGACTGACAGAGAAATTTACTCAGTTCTTCGCAGACCAACAAATTGGCTTAGATTCGCTCAGCGCACAAACCATTAGCAAATCCAAACTGCAGCTTGATGCTGACCAATTTCATATTGCGATCACCGCATCAGTCAGTGCCGATTGCAACCTGATGCAATTACAAGAAGATTTCGATGAACTTTGTAAGTCGCTCAACGTACAAGGTTCTCTGAATTTCATTAAAAACACACTATAAAGTAAAGGAAATTATAATGAATACGCTGACAGCAGGCTCGCCAGCGCCAGCCTTCTCTTTGCTCGACCAAGACGGCAATACTGTTACTCTTGATGACTTTAAAGGCAAGAAAGTCCTTTTCTATTTCTACCCAAAAGCCATGACTCCAGGCTGTACCACGCAAGCAAAGGGCCTGCGTGATGTAAAAGCAGAACTAGATGCGCACAACGTGGTTGTTCTGGGTGTCAGTATCGACCCAGTTAAGCGCCTAGGAAAGTTCATTGAACGTGATGAGCTAAACTTCACGCTACTGTCTGACGAAGACCACGCTGTTGCTGAACAATTCGGTGTGTGGGGCGAAAAGAAATTTATGGGTAAAGTTTACGATGGCCTTCACCGCATCAGCTTCTTAATTAATGAAGAAGGCGTGATTGAGCACGTATTCAACAAGTTCAAAACGAAAGATCACCACGAAGTGGTTCTGAACTACCTAAACGAAAACGCCTAATGCGAGCTCGTTTAGAGTCATACGTTAAAAGTTAACGTTCTAAGAATCGAAAAAGCCCAGCATTGATTGCTGGGCTTTTTATTCAATCGAATAATTACTGAGCTTTGCTCAATGTCTAACGCGTTACTCTTGGACGGGTTCGCTTTCTTCGGTGCTTGGTAGCGCATTCCAAACGGCTTTCACTAACGTCGCTAATGGGATCGCAAAGAAGACTCCCCAGAATCCCCACAAACCGCCAAACACCAGTACCGCAACAATAATCGCAACCGGGTGAAGGTTAACCGCTTCTGAAAATAGAACTGGCACAAGCACATTACCATCTAGCGCTTGGATGATGCCGTAAGCCAGCAGCAACCAGTAGAATTGTGGCGTCATGCCCCATTGGAACAAACCAACAATCGCAACCGGTACGGTTACCGCTGCTGCACCAATATATGGAATCAATACCGACAAACCTACAGCAACGGCCAAGAGCGCGGAGTAACGTAGGTCTAGAATCGCGAATGTTACGTAGCTCACGCCACCAACAATCAAGATTTCCAGCACTTTTCCGCGAATGTAGTTCGAGATTTGCTCGTTCATCTCGTGCCAAACTTTGTTCGCTAGCTTACGGTTTTTCGGCAAAATGCCGCTCGCCATTCTAAGCATTTCTTCTTTGTCTTTAAGCAGGAAGAAAATCAGCAGCGGCACCAAAATCAAGTACACCGCCAATGTGGCAATACTGACTAACGATGCAAGTGAGCCTTTTACCACGCTTTCACCCAAACCTAGTGCTTGGTTTTTCGCGTTAGTCACTACGGTTTCTACAATTTGTAGGTTAGCCAACTCCGGATGGCGCTCAGGCAACGTCATGATGAACTTTTGCAGCCCGTTATACATGTTCGGAATATCGTTGATTAAGTTGCCAACCTGAGTCCAGATCGTCGGAACCAAGCCAAATAAGGCGATCAACATGATGCTGATAAAAATCAAGAGAACAATAATCACTGATAAGGTGCGAGGCACACCCATACGAGACAATTTAACCACTGGCCATTCTAGGAGATATGCCAATACGATCGCCACCAGCAATGGCGCAATCAAATGCCCAAAGAAGTAAATGGTGATAAAACCAAACAGCAAAATGGCGACAAGGCTTACTGCGTGGGGATCTGAGAAGCGGCGTTGATACCAACGACTTACCATTTCGAACATCTTATGCGGATTCCTTATTGAAAACAGTCAATGTGTAGTGCTCTGGTGTAGATTGGCAATCAACCACGTACCCTTGGGTACGAAGGTAATTCACAATGTCTCGTTTAGAGCTGTTATCCACCACTTGAATGACAAGGTGATGATACTGCGATTCTTCATCCTGAAAGACCTCAGCAGCGTGACGCTTGGCAAGTAACAGCGCCATTGGGCAGCGTTGCTCGCGCAAATCAAGTAACATGGATTCCATTGTATTGCTCTGCACTTATGATAGGGTTGTATTGTAACGGCTTTTTGAGCTGGTGCTAGCACTTCTGACATGATTTGACCGCATGCTGAAATGACTCGGATATAAAACAATTTACGAAACCAATTCATTTATTTTTGGTCTTAGTGCTAGCCTATTCATCCTAGAGGATGACCATAAAGTATAGTGGTGATGTTGTGAGGTACTCGACCTCCAACCACGTACTTAGGTATTTTGGAGAATCTTTAAACCGTATGTTAAAACGCACTCGCTCGCTCGTTTGTTTGTGCCTTGCCGCTGCAATCAGTTCACCAACAACTTACGCCAATAGCATCGACTTGCCTGATATTGGTACGGCAGCTGGCGGCACGCTTTCTATAGACCAAGAGTTGATTTATGGCGACGCGTACATGCGCATGCTCAGAGCCAGTAAGCCTATCGTCAACGATCCGGTCATCAACGAATATATCGATTCCCTCGGACACCGCCTCGTGGCCAACGCGAACGATGTAAAAACGCCGTTCCACTTCTTCATGATTCGTGATCGTAATATCAACGCCTTTGCCTTTTTTGGCGGTTACGTTGCATTGCACTCAGGGCTATTTCTTCATGCTCGTAGCGAAAGTGAACTCGCATCCGTTGTCGCGCACGAAATTGCACACGTAACACAGCGCCACCTAGCGCGCAGTATGGAAGACCAAGCAAGGCGCTCTCCAGCGACTTTAGCCGCGCTTGCTGGTGCATTGTTACTTTCGATTGCTTCACCAGAAGCTGGCATGGCAGCGATTACCGCCGCAACAGCAGGCAACATGCAAAGCCAAATCAACTACACTCGCTCAAACGAGAAAGAAGCCGACCGCTTCGGCATCGCAACCTTGGCGAAAGCAGGATTTGATGTGCAAGCAATGCCGCGTTTCTTTGGCCGTTTAGCCGATGAATACCGCTACGCGAGCAAACCGCCACCAATGCTACTGACTCACCCTTTACCAGAAGACCGTGTAGCAGATAGCCGTCAACGTGCACAAGCCTATCCCCCAATGCGCATTGCACCTTCTATCGATTACCATTTGGCGCGCGCGCGCATTGTGGCGCGATATGCCGGTATCGACGGACAAGCCGCACTAGGTTGGTTTGAGCGTACTCAAAAGAAAGCTTCAGCGGACATCATGCCGTCATTTGATTACGGCCGAGCGCTGGTTCATCTGGACAACAAACGCTTATTACAAGCAGAACCGATTTTGAAAAAGCTGTTAGCGCAAGATCCGGGAAACCCATTCTATTTAGATGCAATGACCGATCTATACATCGAGAAAAAACAGCCACAAAAAGCCGTTGAGTTGCTAAATAGTGCGCTAAAGCGTAATCCTCAAAACAAAGTATTAACCATTAACTACGCCAACGCGTTGCTTGAAGCGAACCAAAATGACCAAGCTGTGCGTACGCTTCAGCGTTATACACACGATAACCCAGAAGATAGCAATGGCTGGCAGCTATTATCGAAAGGCTATCATGCCCTTGGACGTAGTGATGAAGAGCTTGCAGCACGCGCGGAAATTCTGGCACTAAGAGCAAACTGGAATAAAGCGATTCAATATTACAGTGAAGCAAGTAAAATGGCCGAATTGGGTAGCTTAGAACAAGCGCGATACGATGCTCGTATCGACCAACTCATGATCCAACGAGATCGATTCATGGCATTACAATAACGAAATGGAGAAAACCATGTCAGTCGTGATTTATCACAACCCACGTTGCTCAAAGAGCCGTCAAACTCTTGAGTTACTTGAGCAAAATGGTGTTACACCGGAAGTCGTAAAATACCTAGACACGCCACTAAATGTGGATGAACTAAAAGCGCTATACGTTCAACTCGGTTTCTCATCAGTACGTGAAATGATGCGTACAAAAGAAGACGTTTACAAAGAACTTGGTTTAGGCGAAGCATCAGTAAGTGACGAACAATTGTTCGAAGCGATGGCGCAAAACCCAAAATTGTTCGAACGTCCAGTTGTTGTAGCAAACGGCAAAGCTAAAATTGGTCGCCCACCAGAGCAAGTGTTGGATATTCTATAAATGGATTGCCAGATCCTTATTTTGTACTTCAGCCGTCATGGCTCAACAAAACAACTGGCAAGACAGATAGCAAGAGGAGTCGAATCGACTCCTCAATGCCAAGCAATTTTGCGTACAGTTGAAGAATTGTCACCTCACTCACATACCCCTTCCGATCCAATTGTTACTCTAGAGGAACTGAAAAAGTGCGACGGTCTAGCGTTCGGTAGTCCCGTTTGGTTTGGCAATATGGCAGCGCCTTTAAAGCACTTTTGGGATCAAACCACCCCTTTGTGGGTTAGCGGTGACTTAATCGATAAGCCAGCTTGTGTATTTACCTCATCATCTTCGATGCATGGCGGTCAGGAGACCACACTTCAAAGTATGATGACGCCATTACTGCATCACGGGATGATGGTACTTGGTATTCCTTACGCTGAACCAGAGCTGCATTCGACCCAATCTGGTGGCACACCCTACGGTGCCAGCAGTGTAGGACACGAACCAAGTCTCACAGCGGAGGAGACTCGCCTGGCACAACAATTAGGTAAACGACTAGCAACAGCAGCGTTAAAGCTCAAAGCTTGTCACTAATACCAGTATTAATAATCAGTAGAATTGGTATCAATTCAAGGATAGAGAATCGATGTCTGACTCTTTCGAAGAGCAACCACCTCTTGGTGCTCAAGCAAAAACGTATCGCTACCTCGCTTTGTTCGGCAACTTAGCTTTATTAGCATGGGTCGCGATTTGGCAACTCGCTTTATCTCCTCACCCTCATCTGAGTAGCACAACACTCGCGATTGCATGGTGTATTCCGTTATTGCTACCGTTACCTGGCATCTTAGCGGGCAAACCTTACACGCATGCATGGGCGAACTTTGTCTTGATGCTGTATTTCTTGCACGCCCTCACTATCTTGTATGTGGACGGTGGTGAACGGTGGTTGGCAGCGGTTGAGCTGGTGCTTACCTCTCTTGGTTTTGCTGGCAATATTTTGTTTGCTCGTGCTCGAGGAAAGGAGCTAGGCCTTAAGCTCAAACGCTTGTCACAAGTAGAAAAAGAAGAAAAAGCGAAGTTCAATAAATAACTTCTCTGATTCAAAAACAAAAAGAGTCGCAATTGCGACTCTTTCTTTATTCTATGCTCAAACGCGGATTAACTTTGCGAAGTAGAATTCCACTCATAAATCAGATCGTATTGATCTTGCACTTGAGGAATCACAACAGGTTGTTGTACTTGCACTGCTGGCACAGTTTCCTCAACGGCTTGAACCACCGTTTTTGGTTGCCCTTCTATAGCTTGAGCCTCTGAAGGTAGAGTTTCTACCGATTGCTCTTCCGATGGCGTCACTTCTTCAACGTCACCGAGTGGATCTTCAAATTCCATCAATTGTGAGATAGACGAAGCCTCTTGCTCAAATGCTTGTTGTGAAGCAAGCAAATGAATAGTCAGCGTTAACTCACTGCCTTGTACACGCTTGATTTCTGTGCCCGCCACTGAATTCAATTTGGTAAGTGCATTTTCTAAACGGAAGAAATCAGCAGCAGACGTTACATTTAACACTTTCACATTCACGGCTTTAGAAGACTTGCCTGAGACAACAACGGCGTTTTTACTTGCGTAGTAATCAGCGATACCATCCACCATTGCGGAAATAGCGTCTGCACCTGTTGCCGACCCGCTGCGTGGAGAAGTTTGCGCATCAATAATCTTTGCAGGCGCTTGGTCATACAAAGTCCAACGAATCTGCTCGCCTTGCGCACGAATAATTAATACCGCGTCCGCTGGGTAACGCTGGCTGGCTTGGCTAATCGGTTCAATGAAACCGCCCCAAAGATCTGACGTGTTCACGCCCGTGACATCGTCAAAATCCCCAACAGGAATCGTAATTGGAAGGCCACGAGCTTCCGTTGCTTTTTTCAACGCAGCAACGTTGGCAGAATCAGAATGTTCCCATGCAATTGCGCGGTCGTAATCTTGCTCTTCCACCAGCCAAACCAAAATGTTGGCACGATTCGGTGACCATGAAGGCAACTGAGCTTGAGTCAAAAGTGATTGAATTTGCCCACTGTTAAACAACATTTTAAGACTTGCTTTACCATCAACTTGGCTTTTCCCAAGCTGAGAAATATAGCGAGAGCTAGAACTCAGCGCCTTTTGGATAACAGGGTTGCTTAGAGAAGATTGAGAACCAGTCGCTCGAACAATCACATCTTTCATACCTTGTTCACGAGCCGCAGACTCACCGTCGTTCTGCTCACTGTCGATAACCACTTCGGCACGATAGATATCTACCTGAGTTAATGCATACACCGGCAGGGACAACCAACCGATCAGTAAGAGAGCTAAATAGCGCATAGTTTTCATAATCCTCTAAACAAGAACCCGCATAATAAGCAACTATCAAATCTTGAGCAAGGCGCGTACTGAGTGAATTGTTTGTAGTTTGACCAAGTTAATGCCGTTTTTTGCATCACTAGGTGATTAATTAACGTTACCCCACCAACATGAACTCATATCGATGCAAATTGAAAGACATAAAACCTGATATTCATTGCTCTTGAAGCTTCATTTTAAAGAGCGCTTATTAGCTCACAGCACATCGATATTCTTTGAATGGCTTAATTTGGACTCGTAAAATCGTCCATTTTGCAAGCAACCAACTCTCAAAACATTCGTTTGGATGATAAATTCATTCGAAAGTTTGATCTAAGCAACGTTGCAAACGATTGCAGGATGATAGAATTCGTCGGATTTGTCTGCGTATCTTTGAAATAGGGAATTATTATGAAAAATGCGTTACAAGGCGCTCAAATGCTCTTTGTCGCTTTTGGTGCTCTCGTGCTCGTGCCGCTTCTGACTGGTCTCGATCCAAACGTAGCCCTCTTTGGTGCCGGTGTCGGTACTCTCCTCTTCCAATTAATCACTAAACGTTCTGTCCCAATCTTCCTTGCCTCTTCTTTTGCGTTTATTGCTCCTATTATGTTCGGTATCCAAACTTGGGGTATTGGTGCAACTATGGGCGGCTTGATGGCGGCAGGTTTGGTTTACGTTGCGCTTGGCGCAATGATCAAAGTGCGTGGTGTAGGGTTTATCCATAAGATTTTGCCACCGGTTGTAGTTGGCCCAGTGATCATGGTTATCGGCCTTGGCCTTGCGCCAACGGCAGTCAACATGGCGGTAGGTAAAACGGGCGACGGTGCGGTTCAGTTAGTAAATGGCGATGCTGCGGTCATTATCTCTGCGGTTTCGCTGCTAACGACGATTGCACTTAGCGTGTTCGCAAAAGGGTTCCTAAAACTGGTTCCTATCGTGGGTGGTATTTTGGCGGGCTATTCAGTATCCCTATTCTACGGTGTGGTTGACTTTACACCTGTGGCTCAAGCAGCTTGGCTTGCAATGCCCAACTTCACCATGCCTGAGTTCAACATCAACGCGATTCTATTCATGATCCCAGTTGCAATCGCTCCTGCGGTAGAGCACGTGGGTGACATGTTGGCTATCTCTAATGTAACGGGTAAAAACTACCTGAAGAAACCAGGCCTACACCGCACTATCGCGGGTGACGGAATCGCGACAATTGCAGCATCAATGGTTGGTGCGCCGCCAAACACTACTTACAGTGAAGTAACAGGCGCGGTAATGCTGACCAAAGCTTTCAACCCAGTGATCATGACTTGGGCTGCCATTACCGCTATTGTTCTTGCGCTGGTAGGTAAGCTAGGTGCGATTCTGCAAACCATTCCTGTGCCAGTAATGGGCGGCATCATGATTCTTCTGTTCGGTTCTATCGCAACCGTCGGTTTGAATACGCTGATTAAAAACAACGTTGATCTACACAAGTCTCGTAACCTAGTGATCGTTGCAGTAACACTGGTATTTGGTATCGGTGGTATGGCTTTCGGTATCGGCGAGTTCAGCCTACAAGGTGTAAGCCTATGTGGTATCGTGGCAATCCTTCTTAACCTAGTGCTGCCACACGACCTTGGTGAAAACCACGTGGTTGATAACGCTCAAATGGAAGAAGAAAGCGCGAAGTAATTCGACTGTGTGACTTTTAAGTGGCGCACTTTAACCTTTCTAAATAAATAAACAGCAACAAAAAAGGCTTGGTGAAAACCAAGCCTTTTTTTATTCGGAGTAACTAATTACTTAGTACCGAAAATCTTATCACCTGCATCACCAAGACCAGGAACGATGTAGCCTTTGTCGTTTAGCTTCTCATCGATTGCCGCAGTGTAAAGCTCAACGTCTGGGTGCGCTTTTTCTAGTGCTTCAATACCTTCTGGAGCAGCAACTAGAACAAGAACTTTAATTGACTGACAGCCTTTCTCTTTTAGTAGGTCGATAGTAGCGATCATAGAACCGCCAGTTGCTAGCATTGGGTCAACAACTAGAGCAATACGCTCATCAATGTTAGACGCTAGCTTGTTGAAGTAAGGTACTGGCTCAAGTGTTTCTTCATCACGGTAAATACCAACAACACTGATACGAGCGCTTGGCATGTGCTCAAGAACGCCATCCATCATACCTAGACCTGCACGTAGGATTGGCACTACTGTTACTTTTTTACCTTTGATTTGGTCAACTTCTACCGGACCGTTCCAACCTTCAATGGTTACTTTCTCTGTTTCAAAGTCTGCTGTCGCTTCGTAAGTAAGTAGGCTACCGACTTCTGTCGCTAACTCACGAAAACGCTTTGTGCTGATATCACCTTCTCTCATTAGACCAATTTTGTGTTTTACAAGAGGGTGCTTTACTTCAACAACTTTCATGTCCATCTCCGGCTATAGTTGGCAATATTTAAACAAACCTTCAGATTATACATGATTTTCACAGGGATTTCAGGATATATCACTAAAGAAAAAAACAGACGCAAACGTTTGCTATCTGTATTTAACCACTGGTAGAATAGCGCCGTTTTCATATCCAACTTAAATACCGAGGACTTCCCTGTGAGTGGTAACAACTCTTCTCTTAGCTATAAAGACGCTGGTGTCGATATTGATGCAGGCAATGCGCTTGTAGATCGTATTAAGGGTGCGGTGAAACGTACTCGTCGCCCTGAAGTGATGGGTGGTATCGGTGGTTTTGGCGCTTTATGCGAATTGCCAACCAAATACAAACAACCTGTACTGGTTTCTGGTACTGACGGTGTAGGCACAAAACTTCGCCTAGCACTGGATATGAACAAGCACGACACTATCGGCATCGACCTAGTGGCAATGTGTGTAAACGACCTAATCGTTCAAGGTGCCGAGCCCCTATTCTTCCTAGATTACTACGCGACTGGCAAGCTAGATGTAGACACAGCAGCAGACGTGGTTTCTGGTATCGCTGATGGCTGTGTTCAAGCTGGTTGTGCACTTATCGGTGGCGAAACCGCTGAAATGCCAGGCATGTACGAAGGCGAAGACTACGACGTTGCGGGTTTCTGTGTAGGCGTAGTGGAAAAAGAAGACGTGATTGACGGCACTAAAGTAGCAGCAGGCGACGCACTTATCGCTGTCGGCTCAAGCGGTCCACACTCAAACGGTTACTCACTGATCCGTAAGATTCTAGAAGTTTCTGGCGCAGATAAAAACGAAGAGCTAGCAGGTCGCACTATCGGTGAGCACCTACTAGAACCAACGAAGATTTACATCAAATCCGCACTTAAGATGATTGAGAAACACGATATCCACGCGATTTCTCACATTACGGGTGGTGGTTTCTGGGAAAACATCCCTCGCGTACTGCCTGAAGGCACAAAAGCCGTTATCGACGGTAACAGCTGGGAATGGCCAATCATTTTCAAATGGCTGCAAGAGAAAGGCAACGTTGAAACACACGAAATGTACCGTACGTTCAACTGTGGTGTTGGTCTAATCGTTGCACTACCAAAAGACCAAGCAGACGCGGCGGTTGCACTTCTTAAAGAAGAAGGCGAAAACGCATGGGTGATTGGTGAAATTGCTCAAGCAGAAGCAAATGAAGAGCAAGTTGAAATCAACTAACTTGTGAATCACGCTAAAAAATAAAATGAATGAGGACGCCACGTCCTCATTCTGCTATCTGGAACATCGAAAACCATTCTAATAGTAGGTAAATTTATAGAACCTACAATATCAAGGCAGTCCCAACATCATGAAAAACATCGTGGTCCTAATTTCAGGTAACGGCAGTAACTTACAAGCCATTTTAGAAGCTTGTGAAAACAGCATGCCTAACGCACACGTTGCAGCAGTATTTTCTAATAAATCTGACGCATACGGTCTAGAACGTGCAAAACAGTTTAGTGTTGATGGCCACTTTGTTGACCCTAAAGCGTTCGAGTCACGCGAGGCATTCGATGCCGAGTTGATGCAACAAATTGACAAGTATCAGCCCGATGTTGTCGTTCTTGCAGGGTACATGCGCATTCTTAGCGGTGCATTTGTTTCGCACTATCTCGGTAAGATGATCAACATTCACCCTTCTCTTCTACCTAAATACCCGGGTTTACACACCCACCAGCGCGCGATTGACGCCAAAGACAAAGAGCACGGCACAAGTGTTCACTTTGTCACAGAAGAGTTAGACGGCGGTCCCGTAGTTCTGCAAGCAAAAGTGCCAGTATTTGAAGATGATGATGCTGCAGCACTCGCTGCGCGTGTACAAACTCGAGAGCACTCCATTTACCCTATCGTGACTAAGTGGCTCGTTGAAGAGCGTTTAATCATGCAAGATGGCAAAGCTTGGTTAGATGGCAAAGAACTCGGTCCTCATGGCTACGCAGCCGCTGAAGAAGAATAAGTACTTTTTAACGCAAAAAAGCCTGGCAATGCCAGGCTTTTTATTTTACGAGTCAGAAATTACCAACCAGTTACTTCACGTAGACCTTGACCGATGTCTGCTAGAGACTTAACCGTCTTAACGCCTGCCGCTTCTAGTGCAGCAAATTTGTCTTCTGCAGTACCTTTACCACCAGAGATAATCGCACCAGCGTGGCCCATACGTTTACCTGGAGGTGCAGTTACACCAGCGATGTAAGAAACAACTGGCTTAGTTACATTCTCTTTAATGAACGCTGCAGCTTCTTCTTCTGCTGTGCCACCGATTTCACCGATCATTACGATCGCTTCAGTTTCTGGGTCTTCTTGGAACAGTTTCAGGATATCAATGAAGTTTGAACCTGGGATTGGGTCACCACCGATACCAACACACGTAGACTGACCGAAGCCTTCATCTGTAGTTTGTTTAACAGCTTCGTAAGTTAGAGTACCAGAGCGTGATACGATACCTACTTTACCTTTCTTGTGGATGTGACCAGGCATGATACCGATCTTACACTCATCTGGAGTAATAACACCCGGACAGTTAGGACCGATCATACGAACGCCAGTTTCTTCTAGCTTCACTTTCACGTCGATCATATCTGTTGTAGGAATACCTTCAGTGATGGTTACGATTAGCTCGATACCCGCATCAATCGCTTCTAGGATTGCATCTTTACAGAAAGGTGCTGGAACGTAGATTACTGTTGCAGTTGCACCAGTTGC
Organism: Vibrio sp. GLN_1; assembly: GCF_043106015.1. Classification (NCBI taxonomy): domain Bacteria; kingdom Pseudomonadati; phylum Pseudomonadota; class Gammaproteobacteria; order Vibrionales; family Vibrionaceae; genus Vibrio; species Vibrio sp. GLN_1. The sequence continues at coordinate 125,141 of NZ_JBICMD010000035.1, read as the reverse complement.
TTCTACTGCTTCGCGTACTGTGTTGAATACAGGTAGACCTAGGTGAGTTTGGCCACCTTTACCTGGAGACACACCACCAACCATTTGCGTACCGTATGCGATAGCTTGCTCTGAGTGGAAAGTACCTTGACCACCAGTGAAACCCTGACAGATTACTTTAGTGTCTTTGTTAATTAATACAGACATTATTTAGCCTCCGCAGCAGCAACAACTTTCTGAGCAGCATCCGTTAGCGACTCAGCAGCAATGATATCAACATCAGAATTAGCAAGCACTTCGCGACCTAGGTCTGCGTTAGTACCTTCTAGACGAACAACAACCGGTACGTTTACACCTACCTCTTTAACTGCACCGATAATACCTTCTGCGATCATGTCACAACGAACGATACCACCGAAGATGTTTACGAGTACCGCTTTCACGTTGTCATCAGATAGGATGATCTTAAATGCTTCAGCAACGCGTTCTTTAGTTGCGCCGCCACCTACATCTAGGAAGTTCGCTGGTTTGCCGCCGTGTAGGTTTACGATATCCATCGTACCCATTGCTAGGCCTGCACCGTTAACCATACAGCCAACGTTGCCATCTAGTGCTACGTAGTTCAGTTCCCATTGAGCTGCGTGCGCTTCACGCTCATCTTCTTGTGATGGATCGTGCATTTCACGTAGCTTAGGCTGACGGTAAAGTGCGTTTGAGTCGATGTTGATCTTACCGTCAAGACATAGCAGGTTGCCTTCAGCAGTAATCACAAGCGGGTTGATCTCTAGTAGAGCAAGGTCGTACTGAGAGAACATAGTGCCAAGACCCATAAAGATCTTAACGAATTGTTTGATTTGGTCACCTTCAAGACCAAGTTTGAACGCAAGCTCACGACCTTGGTAAGCTTGAGGGCCTACTAGTGGATCGATGGCTGCTTTGTGGATTAGCTCCGGCGTTTCTTCCGCAACTTTTTCGATTTCCACACCGCCTTCTGTAGAAGCCATGAAAACGATCTTACGGCTAGCACGGTCAACTACCGCACCTAAGTAAAGTTCGTTGGCAATGTTTGACGCTTCTTCAACAAGGATTTTTGTAACTGGCTGACCATTTGCATCTGTTTGGTAAGTTACTAGATTTTTACCTAGCCACTTTTGCGCAAACTCTTTTACACCTTCTTTAGTGTCGTGAAGCTCTACGCCACCCGCTTTACCGCGGCCACCAGCGTGAACCTGACACTTGACTACTTTCTTTGCTGTGCTGATACGGCCTGCTGCTTCAAACGCTTCTTGTGGTGTATCACATGCGTAGCCTTCTGGCACAGGCAAACCGAATTCTGCAAACAGCTGTTTGGCTTGGTATTCATGCAAATTCATTTCGATATTCCGTTTGTTTTTCCCTTGAGGGATTTATTATTTCCATAACGCTGCAGTCTTGGCTGCTTGTACGTCTGTAGGGTCTTCTCAAGTAAATCACTGAGTGATTCAAATGAAGGCCAGACGTTGAGCTAGTCTAGCCATTGAAATTTTCAACGTCTAGCCACCCAAGGTAACTAGACGTTTTAGCGATATTAAACGTCTAATAGGAGACGCGCTGGATCTTCTAGTAGCTCTTTAATCGTTACTAGGAAGCCAACTGACTCACGGCCATCGATCAAACGGTGGTCGTAAGATAGCGCTAGGTACATCATCGGTAGGATTTCAACTTTACCGTTTACTGCCATCGGGCGTTCTTGGATTTTATGCATACCAAGGATTGCCGATTGCGGTGGGTTGATGATAGGCGTAGACATTAGAGAACCGAACACACCACCGTTAGTGATAGTGAAGTTACCCCCCATCAACTCATCTACTGTTAACTTGCCATCACGACCTTTGATCGCTAGCTCTTTGATGCCTTTTTCAACATCTGCAAAACCAAGCTTGTCACAATCTTTTAGCACTGGAGTTACTAGACCACGTGGCGTTGATACCGCCATGCTAATGTCAAAGTAATTGTGGTAAACGATATCATCACCATCGATTGATGCATTTACTTCTGGGTAACGTTTTAGTGCTTCTGTCACTGCTTTCACATAGAAAGACATGAAGCCAAGACGAATACCGTGACGCTCTTCGAACTGGTCTTTGTATTGCTTACGAAGATCCATGATTGGCTTCATGTTCACTTCGTTAAACGTCGTTAGCATTGCGGTGCTGTTTTTCGCTTCCAGCAGGCGGTTTGCAACCGTCTTACGTAGGCGAGTCATTGGCACACGCTTCTCACTACGAGCGGTTGCTGGTGCTTCAACTGCTGGAGCATCAGCTTTTGGAGCCGCTTTAGCGTTTGCTAGATGCGCTTCGATATCTTCACGAGTAATACGACCGCCAACACCAGTACCTTTAACTTGGTGTGCTTCTAGACCATGTTCCGCAAGTAGACGACGAACGGCAGGGCTAAGTGCATCATTGCTTTCTTCAGTCAGTGTCGCTTTGTGACGCTTATCTGGAGAAGCTTCTGTTGCTTCTGTTTTGTCTGCGGTTGGCTCGCCCGCAACAGCGCCAGCTTTCAATTTAGCAAGAAGTTGCTTTGAAAGTACTGTTGCACCTTCTACTTCAAGAATGGCTTCTAAAACGCCGGCTTCTGGAGCTGGCACTTCTAGTACAACTTTGTCAGTTTCAATATCAACCAGAACTTCATCACGCTCTACGGTGTCGCCTGGTTGTTTGTGCCATGTCGCCACGGTTGCATCAGCAACTGATTCAGGTAAATCTGGAACCAGAATTTCAATTGTCATATCTGTTTCTTCCTTTAACTTCTAGTTCTTAGTCCGAAGTTTTTGAGTTCACGTTCAGAGCGTCTTCAACCAACGCTTTTTGTTGTTTCAAGTGCACCGACATGTAGCCAACTGCTGGCGAAGCAGAAGCTGGGCGACCTGCGTATTTAAGATCTGCACCTGCAGGAATAGCGGCACGGAAGTTATGTTGGCTACAGTACCAAGCACCTTGGTTCTGAGGCTCTTCCTGACACCACACGAAGTCTTCAACGTTAGTGTATTGAGCAATAGCCGCTTGTACTTCTTCCATCGGGAATGGGTAAAGCTGCTCAATACGCACGATTGCTACGTCTTCTTGCTCGTTGTTGCGACGCTGCTCAAGAAGGTCGAAATACACCTTACCCGAACAGAACACGACGCGTTTCACTTTGCTTGGCTCCAAGTTATCCACTTCAGGGATCGCTGCTTGGAACGTACCTTCTGCAAGGTCTTCTAGAGTCGAAGTACAAAGAGGATGACGAAGCAATGATTTAGGAGACATTACAATCAATGGTCGACGCATTGGGCGTACTACTTGACGACGAATCATGTGGTACACCTGAGCTGGCGTTGATGGTACAACGACCTGCATGTTTTGCTCAGCACACAATTGAAGGTAACGCTCTAGACGAGCAGATGAGTGCTCCGGACCTTGGCCTTCGTAACCATGAGGCAGAAGCATCGTCAGGCCGCACAAACGTCCCCACTTTTGCTCACCAGACGAAATGAATTGGTCAATAACCACTTGTGCGCCGTTAGCGAAGTCACCAAACTGCGCTTCCCAAATGGTCAAACCGCCAGGTTCAGCTGTTGCATAACCGTACTCAAATGCAAGAACAGCTTCTTCCGACAACACAGAGTCAAAAACTTGGAAAGGCCCCTGCTTGTCATGGATATTCGCTAGCGGGATGTAAGTGCTTGCATCTGATTGGTTGTGAAGAACTGAGTGACGATGGAAGAAAGTACCACGACCTGAGTCCTGACCAGAAATACGGATACGCTTACCATCGTCTACCAATGTCGCGTAAGCCAATGTTTCAGCCATACCCCAGTCAATAGCCTTCTCACCTGTCATCATTGCTAAGCGATCGTTGTACAGCTTGTTTACTCGGCTTTGCAGCTTGTGGCTTTCCGGGTACTGACATAAACGATTACCTAACTCGACAAGGCGTTGCTTATCGTAGGTCGCCTCCCATTGCATATCCCACTCGTGTCCCAAGTAAGGAGACCAGTCTACAGAATGCAATGCCATCGGACGCCACTCTTTCACCACGACTTCACCGCGGTCAAGTGCATCACGATACTCGTTCACCAACTGCGTTGCAGTTTCAATATCCGACTCATTCTTATCAATCAGAACATCGGCGTACAGTTTACGAGGAGTTGGGTGCTTTTTGATTTTTTGGTACATCAACGGCTGAGTCGCATTCGGTTCATCCGCTTCGTTGTGACCATGACGACGGTAACAGACCAAATCAATCACGACGTCACGCTTGAACTCGTTGCGGTAATCCAAGGCAATGCGAGTAACAAAAGCAACCGCTTCTGGATCATCGGCGTTAACGTGGAAAATCGGCGCCTGAACCATCTTAGCGATGTCAGTACAATACATGGTTGATCGAGTGTCACGCGGGTTAGACGTTGTAAAGCCAACCTGGTTGTTTACAACAATACGAACCGTACCGCCAACGCAGAAACCACGAGCAAGTGACATGTTGAACGTTTCAGCCACTACACCTTGGCCAGCAATCGCAGAGTCACCATGAATAGTGATAGGAAGAACTTTGCTGCAGTGGTTGTCACCCAAACGGTCTTGACGTGCACGCACGGAACCGATAACCACTGGGTTTACGATTTCTAAGTGAGATGGGTTAAACGCAAGCGCTAAGTGAACATCGCCACCAGGAGTTGCGAAGTCTGCAGAGAAACCTTGGTGGTATTTAACGTCACCGGTACCCCACGTTTCATCGTGCTTACCCGCGAACTCATCAAATAGATCTTGTGGTTTCTTACCCAGTACGTTCACCAGCATGTTCAAACGACCACGGTGAGCCATACCAATAACCACTTCACGCATGCCACTCTTACCCGCATGACGAATCAGTTCTTTCGTCATTGGGATAAGCGCATCACCACCTTCTAGAGAGAATCGCTTCGCACCAGGGAATTTTGCGCCTAAATAACGCTCAAGGCCTTCCGCTGCAGTCAACTCTTCAAGGAACGTGCGTTTTTCATCTTGGTTGAATGATGGCTGGCCTACGACAGACTCAAGACGTTGTTGGATCCAACGCTTTTGCTCTGTGTCAGTCATGTGCATGTATTCAGCACCGATGGAACCGCAGTAAGTTTTCTTGAGGGCTGCGTAGATGTCTTTCAACTTCATGGTTTCTTGCCCAACAGCAAAAGAACCTACGTTGAAAGTTTCTTCGAAGTCGTCTTCGGTAAGATTATGAAATGCTGGGTCTAGCTCCGCCACAGGTGGACGTTGCCACAGACCTAGTGGATCCAATTCTGCAGCCTCGTGTCCGCGGAAGCGGTATGCGTTGATAAGCTGTAGAACTTTTACTTGTTTTGCATCGACATCTGGGTCACTAACTTGGACATTGTAATGCTTTGTTTCTCTAGCGAGTCGTCGGAAGTAGTCACGGACACGTGAATGCGGCTGTTCTGCCACTTCTTCTGATGGCTTAGGCAAGCCCTCAAAAACACGTTTCCACTCCTCACTTACCAGATCGGGATCACTTAGATACAGTTCGTAGAGGTCCTCTACATACGTTGCATTGGCGCCAGCCAAGTGTGAAGACTCGAGCCATGCCTTCATCACGCCGTTGTGCATATTTTCCCTTAACCAGTAGTTTTCACGTTTGCTTCGGTCTTACGCCGAGCTAATAAAAGCCGACCGAAATAGCCGGCAATTTTAGTATCCTTTTACTCGTGCTTGAAGGCCGCAGCAAAGTCAGTACGTTGCGTGCTCACTTTACTGCAACTTTATGGCTTGCGAGTAATTAAACCGAGCGATTCACCAGCATCGACTTAATGTGACCGATGGCTTTCGTCGGATTTAGTCCCTTAGGACAAACACTTACACAATTCATGATGCCATGGCAACGAAAAACGCTAAATGCATCATCAAGATCAGACAAACGTTCATCTGTTGCCGTATCTCGGCTATCAATCAACCAGCGGTAAGCCGCAAGTAGGCCTGCAGGGCCAATAAACTTATCTGGGTTCCACCAGAATGACGGACAAGAAGTTGTACAACATGCACACATGATACATTCGTACAATCCATCCAAATGCGCACGCTCATCTGGAGATTGCAGGTTCTCGCGTGATGGCGGTAGAGCACCGTCATCAATTAAGAAAGGCTTAACTTTCGCATAGTTATCATAGAACTGCGTCATGTCAACGATAAGATCGCGCACTACAGGTAGACCCGGTAGAGGACGAATGACGATCTTGTCACCTTGTAGAGCCGATAATGGAGTGATACATGCCAGACCATTTTTGCCGTTCATGTTCAAACCATCAGAACCACACACACCTTCACGACAAGAACGACGGAATGCGATGCTTGGATCTTGCTCTTTTAGCAGAATCAATGCATCAAGCACCATCATGTCTGAGCCTTCGTCTACCTCAAGTGTGTACTCTTTCATGTAAGGCTTAGTATCTACGTCCGGGTTGTAACGGTACAAAGAGAAGTTCAGTTTCATAATCATATCCTCCCTTAGTATGTACGTACTTTCGGTGGGAACGCGTCACGGTGTACTGGCGTCATGTTTACATCACGCTTTGTCATCGCTTCGGTTTCCGGGTTGTAGATAGAGTGGCATAGCCAGTTCTCATCATCACGCTCAGGGAAGTCGAAGCGAGCATGAGCACCACGGCTTTCTGTACGGTAGTTTGCTGCAACTGCTGTTGAGAACGCGGTTTCCATCAGGTTATCTAGTTCTAGACACTCAATACGTTGCGTGTTGAACTCAGAAGATTTGTCGGCTAAGTGAGCATCTTTCAAACGTTCACGAATTACCTTCAACTCTTCTAGGCCCGTCGCCATTGCATCACCTTCGCGGAATACCGAGAAGCTGTTTTGCATACAGCGTTGTAGGTCTTTACGGATTTGTACTGGATCTTCGCCACCAGTGCTGTTTTCCCAACGCATAGTGCGCGCTAGAGAAGCTTCGATGTCTGATTCAGTTGCAGGGCGAGCTTCAACTTGAGCAGCAAGAGTCTCACCTAGGTGTAGGCCTGTTGCACGACCAAATACCACCAAGTCTAGTAGTGAGTTACCACCTAGACGGTTTGCACCGTGTACAGATACAGAAGCAATTTCACCACAAGCGTATAGACCTTGAACTTCCGCTTCGCTGCCATCCGCAAGTTGCTTAATCGCTTGACCAGAAACTTGAGTTGGAACACCACCCATCATGTAGTGACAAGTTGGAATTACTGGAATTGGTTCTTTCACTGGATCAACGTGTGCGAATGTACGAGACAGTTCACAGATACCTGGCAAACGTGATTCAAGTACTTCTTTGCCAAGGTGATCAAGTTTCAACTTGATATGTGGACCCCAAGGGCCATCACAACCGCGGCCTTCACGGATTTCAATCATCATAGAGCGAGCAACAACGTCGCGACCAGCAAGGTCTTTCGCGTTTGGAGCGTAACGTTCCATAAAGCGTTCGCCGTCTTTGTTTAGAAGGTAACCACCTTCACCACGACAGCCTTCTGTCACAAGAACACCCGCGCCAGCAATACCCGTTGGGTGGAACTGCCACATTTCCATGTCTTGCATTGGAACGCCTGCACGAAGTGCCATACCAACGCCATCACCCGTGTTGATGTGCGCGTTAGTTGTCGATGCGTAAATACGACCTGCACCACCAGTAGCTAGAATTGTTGCTTTCGATTTGAAGTAACAGATTTCACCCGTTTCCATACAGATCGCAGTACAACCCATGATTGCGCCATCTTGGTTTTTCACAAGATCCAAAGCGTACCATTCAGAAAAGATGGTTGTCTTATGTTTGACGTTTTGTTGGTAAAGCGTATGAAGAAGAGCGTGACCTGTACGGTCTGCTGCAGCTGCTGTGCGCGCCGCCTGCTCACCACCAAACTCTTTTGACTGACCGCCGAATGGACGTTGGTAGATTGTACCGTTATCAAAACGAGAGAATGGAAGACCCATTTTTTCTAGCTCGATAACTGACTCAGGACCATTTTTACACATGTATTCAATCGCGTTCTGGTCACCAATGTAATCAGAACCTTTTACTGTGTCGTACATGTGCCATTGCCAATCGTCCTTATGCGAGTTACCAAGCGCAACTGTGATACCGCCTTGAGCAGATACAGTATGAGAACGGGTTGGGAATACTTTAGACAACAAAGCACAAGAAAGGCCTTGTTCCGAAATTTGTAGTGCAGCGCGCATACCTGCACCACCAGCGCCGATTACTACGGCATCAAACTCACGAACTGGAATAGACACTTACGCACCCCACAGAATAAATAGACCAGAGAAGACATAACCGAATAAAACGGCAATTACACCAAGTTGAAGTGCACCACGAAGTTTCGCGCACTTAATGTAGTCGGTGAACACTTGCCACATACCGATCCATGCATGAATCAGAACAGATGCAAGCGCCAACATGGTGAAGACTTTGGTGAAAGTACCACCAAAGAATTGGGTCCATGATGCGTAAGAGATATCTGAAAATGCACAGAAGCTAACCAGATAAATCGTGTATAGCGTCATAATGATGGCTGTTGCACGAATCAGTAGGAAATCGTGTACACCATTACGACCAAATGAAGATACGTGTTTTACCATACCAAGATCCCCGCCAATAGTGATAATACTGCAGTTGCACCAAAGGCAACTTTCGCGCTCATCGCGCCTGAATCTAGTTCTTCAAAATGACCTAGATCCATCAGCAAATGACGAATACCACCAGCGATGTGGTAGGCAAGTGCAGTCAGGATACCCCACAGGATGAATTTTACGAAGAAGCCATCAACGATATCTGCGGCTTCCATAAAACCCATAGGGGATGACAGAGAAATGGACAGTAACCAAAGTAATATACCCACCGCAACAAACGTAATTACCCCAGACACACGGTGCAGGATCGATGCGATTGCTGTGATAGGAAAGCGAATGGTCTGTAAATCTAAATTAACAGGTCTTGACTTTCTTTCTTTCACGGGCTTGCTCACTCAGCTCCATTGAGCATTTATTGTTATAACCAATTTCAGCTTCCAAACGTACAAAAGTTAACATTTGATTAACAAATTATCACAATAAGCTCAGAGATAATTGTAAACACTTTGTTAACAATCGGAGTCCACAAACAAACCTCACTTTTGTTTCTAGCCCCGAATTTATAAGGATTTAACTAAAATTTTCTTTGCCAATATACGGCGAGCAACATTCTAATACAATTGGTGTAACAAATTATGCTACATAGAACAGATTTTTAACGATTTTCATGAGAAAAATCATAACAAGTGCACACAAAGATGGAGAAAAATTGACTTTAAGCTTTAACAACAGTACAAAAATGGCACATAAACATCCTGGACGGATTAAATAATAAACAAAGGAGATTGTTATGGCGGATAAGAAAGCGACCCTTCATGTTGAAGGTCAAGCGCCAATCGAACTGCCAATTATGGACGGTACGCTAGGTACACCTGTAATTGACGTTCGTAAACTGGGAGCCAATGGTTACTTTACTTTTGACCCAGGTTTTCTTGCCACTGCATCTTGTGAATCATCAATCACTTACATCGATGGCGGCAAAGGTATTCTTTTGCACCGCGGTTACCCGATTGATCAATTAGCCAATAACGCAGATTACCTAGAAGTATGTTACATCCTTCTTTACGGTGAAGCCCCTACCCGAGAACAATACGAGCAATTCAAAACGACTGTTACTCGTCACACAATGGTACACGAGCAAATCGCAAGCTTCTTCCATGGCTTCCGTCGTGATGCTCACCCAATGGCAGTAATGTGTGGTGTGGTTGGTGCTCTTGCAGCCTTCTACCACGATTCACTTGATATCAATAACGACGAGCACCGTGAAATTGCGGCTTATCGTCTGCTATCTAAAATGCCAACTCTGGCTGCAATGTGTTTCAAATACTCTGTTGGTCAGCCATTTATCTACCCACGCAACGATTTGAGCTACGCGGAAAACTTCCTACACATGATGTTTGCTAACCCATGCGAAGAGTATGAAGTGAACCCTGTTGTTGCTCGTGCGATGGATAAAATCTTCACACTTCACGCAGATCACGAGCAAAACGCGTCGACATCAACAGTCCGTTTAGCAGGTTCTTCTGGTGCAAACCCATTCGCATGTATTGCCGCTGGTATCGCATCACTTTGGGGCCCAGCTCACGGTGGCGCAAACGAAGCATGTCTGAAGATGCTAGAAGAAATCGGCAGCGTGGATAACATTCCAGAATACGTGGAACGTGCGAAAGATAAAGATGACCCATTCCGTTTGATGGGCTTCGGTCACCGTGTTTACAAGAACTACGATCCACGTGCGACCGTAATGCGCGAAACATGTCACGAAGTTCTAAAAGAGCTGAACATTAAAGATCCTCTGCTGGATGTAGCAATGGAACTTGAGCGTATCGCTCTTTCTGACGAATACTTTGTTTCTAAGAAACTGTACCCGAACGTAGATTTCTATTCAGGTATCATTCTGAAAGCGATCGGTATTCCTGTATCAATGTTTACGGTTATCTTCGCGATTTCTCGTACTATTGGTTGGATTGCCCACTGGAACGAGATGCACAGCGATCCACTAAACCGTATCGGTCGTCCACGTCAGCTTTACAAAGGCGAAACGCAACGTGAATTTTCGCCGCTTCATGAGCGCGAATAATCGTTACTAGAGTTATCAAATAAACAAAAGGGTTGAGATGTAAGTCTCAACCCTTTTTAGTTTTAACGATAAAAATACACGCTACACTGGATTATCAATATCCACAAACTCGACATCTAAACCGTATTCATCGGCTAACCACTTACCAAGTGCTTTGATGCCATAACGCTCTGTTGCATGGTGACCCGCAGCAAAATAGTGGATATCCATCTCACGAGCGGTGTAAGTTGTTCGCTCCGAAATTTCGCCAGAAATGAACGCATCTAATCCATGCTGAACCGCAAGTTCAATGAAATCTTGTCCACCGCCAGTACACCAACCAACGGTTTCGATCATTTTCTCCGCATTATCTGGAGCGATATGTAGAGGCTCTCGATTAAGTGCTTGGTTGATCTTGCTCGCAAATTGAGAACCAGTCATCGGTTTTTTCAAGCGTCCAAATAGGGCGACAGACTGCGGATGACCTTCTAACCCACCGTCGATTTCAATATCAAGAAGACGAGCAAGCTCTGCGTTGTTACCAAGTTCAGGATGAATGTCGAGCGGTAGATGGTAGCCGTACAGATTAATGTCACTTTTAATTAGGCTACGAATGCGCTTACCTTTCATACCGCGAATGGGTTCTGGCTCCCCTTTCCAAAAATAACCATGGTGGACCAATAACGCATCGGCTCTGAGTTCAATCGCTTTATCAATTAATGCTTGAGAAGCAGTTACTCCAGTAACTACGCGCTTGATCTGTGGACAGCCTTCAACCTGTAAGCCATTTGGCGCGTAATCTTTAATTAACTCGGGCGAGAGTTTGCTGTTAAGAATCTTTTCTAACTGTAAATTATTCATTATCACTTCCAATTTCGAGCGAGTACCTCAAAGTGTATATCGAACTATGACACTGATGCTAGCTACCCTATTCTACTAACCAAATTTAGTTACAATAACGAGGCTCGCTGCTTTATCAACATCACTAAGGAATCAGGATGAATCAACTGCAACGTCTTTATCAATGGATCACATCTTCTCCTCCTCTTTTTCAGTTGCTCCCTCCTTTTGCTACATTGGAAGACTTATCGATTAAACCTCTGGATGAATCTGAAGAGTACCAAGGGAACCCGAGACTGGGTTTTTTGTATCAGCATTTATGTACCGCTGCACTTGCTAATTCAGAAGAATATGAAATTCTTGCAGAAGAAATTCAACTCAACGATAGCGACGGAAAAACCATTGGTGCGATAGATCTCATACTCAAAAATAGAACATTGGACCAACTAGAACATTGGGAAGTAGCGATTAAGTTTTATCTTTTACATGAAGGTGTTTGGTATGGCCCTAACGCGCACGATCAATTGCATACAAAACTGGATAGAATGCTCTCCCACCAATTGAAAATGAGCGAAAGGCCTGAATTTAGACAAATGCTTCCTCTGGATCAGTCTCCAAAGGAACGCTTGTTGATGCAAGGGCGACTTTACATCAATCCATTTTCTAATGAAGTACCACCGAAAGAGTGCTTAGGCTTTGCTCTCAATCCAAGGCAAATCAGTGGATATTGGTGTTATCAAAGCCAATGGAGTTTGATCAATAAACCGCTTTACCACTTAAGCAAACCCAACTGGGCTATTGGTACGGATGATTTTTCTCAGCCGATTGAAAAACCAATGGAGCGATTTGAGCATGCACAAACAGCAGATGGCGAGTTCTGGTTTATCGTGCCAGATAATTGGCCACAAAATCCAAACGCTCATAAATAGAGAGTTAACGACGAGTTGTAAAAAAGGCGACCATCTGGTCGCCTTTTTGTCAGAGTAGGTTTAATTACAAACCTGCAGCTGCAAATACTTGATTCACAATTTCTTGTGCTTCAGTTTCAATTTGTTTGAGGTGTTCTTCACCCTTGAAGCTCTCACAATAGATTTTGTAGATGTCTTCCGTACCCGATGGACGAGCAGCAAACCAACCATTTTCAGTCGTCACTTTTAATCCGCCAATCGCCGCACCGTTACCAGGAGCGTGTGTTAGACGCGCCGTAATCGGATCACCTGCCAGTGTTTCTGCTGCAACCATTTCTGGCGACAGTTTCTTCAACACATCTTTTTGAGGTCCATTCGCTACCGCTTGAATACGATTGTACTTAGACTCACCGTGTTTAGCGGCAAGCTCTTCGTAGTACTCTTGTGGGTTTTTACCCGTTACCGCAGTAATCTCAGCCGCTAACAAACATAGTAAGATGCCGTCTTTGTCTGTTGACCATGGTGTTCCATCTTTACGTAGGAAAGAGGCACCTGCGCTCTCTTCACCACCAAAACCAAACTTGCCAGTGTAAAGGCCATCGACAAACCACTTGAAGCCGACAGGCACTTCACACAGTTCGCGACCTAAGTCTGCTACTACTCGGTCGATAAGTGCACTTGAAACCAGCGTCTTACCAACAGCAACATCTTTACCCCACGCCTCACGATGACGGTATAGGTAGTCGATACAAACCGCTAAGAAATGGTTCGGGTTCATCAAACCTTTCGGCGTCACGATACCATGACGGTCATAGTCTGGATCATTACCAAACGCAAGATCGTATTCATCTTTCAGGGCTAGCAGACCAGCCATTGCGTATGGAGAAGAACAGTCCATACGAACCACGCCGTCCTTATCAAGCGACATGAACTGGAATGATGGGTCAATCGCTTCGCTGACCAAGGTCAGATCTAAGTTGTATGCTTGGCCGATTTGACGCCAGTAATCAATGCCGCTGCCACCAAGTGGATCCACACCAATTTTCAACTTCGATTTCTGGATCGCTTCCATATCGATAACATTTACTAAGTCATCGATGTAAGGCTTCACCAAATCCATCTCTACGAATAGCTCAGATGCTTTCGCTTCTGCTAGCGCTAGACGCTTCACATCTTTTAGGCCACCAGCAATGATCTCGTTCGCACGATCTTCAATCGCTTGAGTCAATTCAGCTTCTGCTGGACCACCATGTGTTGGATTGTACTTAATACCGCCATCTTGTGGTGGATTATGAGACGGTGTGATAACGATGCCATCCGCTTTCTCATCATGCTTTAGATTGTAAGTTAAAATAGCGTGAGAAATGCCAGGTGTTGGTGTGTAGCCATTATCCTGCTGTACGATGACTTTTACACCATTCGCAATCAAAACTTCGATTACGCTTGAAAACGCAGGTTCTGACAACGCGTGGGTATCTTTGCCCACAAACAACGGCCCTGTAGTCCCCTGCTTGGCACGTACTTCTGCAACTGCTTGTGCGATAGCAAGAATGTGGTTTTCATTAAAAGTTTGCTTGTCTGCTGTGCCACGGTGACCAGAAGTACCGAATTGAACCTTATGTTCCGCATTATTAGCATCAGGCTGAAGTAAGAAGTAGTTTGCAACTAACGCTGGAATATTATGGAGATCTTCCTGCTGCGCTTTTTGCCCAGCACGAGGGTGCATAGCCATGTTTGACATCCTTTCTTTTAAAAATAATAAAATTACAAAAAAGCCTCATAATATCCGCTAACTGCGACGCATTATGAGGCTTCTATCAGGTTTCTTAGATTGAACCTGTTACTTTTTCTATCAAGTCAGGTTGGAACTCCATGTGCGTCATCACTTGTTCAACCATTTGTCTCTTACGACTGGTATTGTTGTTTGTGATAACCCAAAACGGCGTACCTGGAATGGCTTTAGGCTTGGTGGTGTTACCATTGGCCAGTAAGGTTTCTTCATTGTCTGCAAAGTAAACGCGTTTGCGTCCCTTTACGTTTGTCGCTTGTGCGAAGCCTTCTGGATTTAACTTATGTAAGGTCGATAGTACTAACATAAAGCGATCAATCGCTTTTTTTAGACCGGCAAACTCATCAGAAATTAGCAGCGAACGCATCTCTTTCACTACATCAATAGATTCTGCTTTGCCCGCATCTTTACTTACTACAATCCCTTGTGGCTTCTCTACTGCTGGTACCGATTCTGCTACCTGCAACTGACCATCAAGGTTTAAAAGGCGTCGCAAAATATCCGAGGCGCTTTCACCGATATGCTTAGTTTGGCTAGCAATGTAACGGTATAGATCCTCATCAACCTCAATTGTTTTCATTCGCTTTTCACATTCTCAATGTTTAAACTCTGGGGGATTATAACGAGATCCTTTCGGATACTCCACGTTAAACCCATCACGAATAAGATAAAATGTCAGCATTACTCAACTATAAGCAGGAAGGCCAAGGCCAAACAGTTGTTTTGATTCACGGATTGTTTGGTAGTTTAAGTAATCTGGGCCTATTGGCTCGTGATCTTGTTGAAGATCACTCAGTGATCAGTATCGACCTACGCAATCACGGTCTCTCTTTCCACTCTGATACTCATAACTACACTGACATGGCACAAGATGTCGCGACGCTTCTTCAGCACTTAAACGTTGAGCCATCGATAATCGTCGGCCATTCAATGGGCGGTAAAGTCGCGATGAAACTCGCTGATATAGCACCAAATCTTGTGAAACAGTTGGTCGTATTGGACATGGCTCCAGTAGCTTACCAGACCAATCGTCACGACAACGTATTTGATGGTTTGCTGGCCGTTATCAAAGAAAAACCTGCGAACCGTCAACAAACGTTAGAAATCTTAGCTCAACACATTGAGATGGATGGCGTTAGACAATTTCTCTCAAAATCTCTGTTTAAAAATGAAGACCATATGGCTTGGCGATTTAACGTCGACAGTTTATTAAATAACTATGCTGAGATCATTGGTTGGCAAGATATTGCTCCTACCGAGATCCCGACACTCTTCATTAAAGGCGGAGATTCGGACTACTTAATGCCAGAGCACCAACCGTCAGTACAACGACAATTCAAACAAGCTAAAGCACACATTATTGCCAACACTGGCCATTGGTTACACGCAGAAAAACCCGCTGAAGTGATGCGAGTGATCCGGAAATACATTTCGAGTTAACAAATTCGAAAAGCAACAATAGATTATTGAAATAACCCTCCTTGTAGTGCATTAACAATACTGTGTAACAGTGGTATAGTGCGCCCAAGATTTTTCGGCATGAAGGACTAAAATGCTTTACGACTATATGGATATGCTCGAGTCTATTGGGCTCGATCTTCTTTTTGCTGCTATCTTCTTTTTCATCGGGATGGCAATAAAAGATGTGCTAAAGCAAGGCAATGTACCTGTTTTTGGTCGTCGTATTGTATGGTTAGTCCTTTTCCTAGGCTGTGCTGGCTTTATTGCAAAAGGCATTATTCAGCTCACTTGGGAAGGCTCGGGGTTAGGTTAAACCCTCAGTACCATTGCCCATAACAAACAATGTAAAGGTATAGACTCTATGGCAAGTGTAGGTATCTTCTTCGGTAGCGACACAGGTAATACTGAAGCCGTTGCAAAGATGATTCAAAAGCAACTAGGCAAACATCTAGTTCACGTTCAAGACATCGCGAAAAGCAGCAAAGAAGACATTGATAACTTTGATCTTCTTCTTCTAGGTATCCCTACTTGGTACTACGGCGAAGCACAATGTGATTGGGATGATTTCTTCCCTGAACTTGAGCAGATCGATTTCTCTACTAAGCTAGTGGCTATCTTCGGCTGTGGCGACCAAGAAGACTACGCAGAATACTTCTGCGATGCGATGGGTACAGTGCGTGACATCGTTGAGTCTAAAGGCGGCACAATTCTTGGCCATACTTCAACTGAAGGCTACGAGTTTGAAGCTTCAAAAGCACTTGTAGAAGGCGACGAAAGCCAATTCGTAGGTCTATGTATTGATGAAGACCGTCAACCTGAGTTGACTGACCAACGCGTCGAAAACTGGGTTAAGCAGATTTACGAAGAAATGTGCCTAGCTGAGCTAGAAGGCTAAGTAAGTATTATAAAAGACCTCCGATTGGAGGTCTTTTTTATAGCATTAAATTAAGGCGCTTCCGTTACCGCCTCTTCTTCTCGATATTGAGGCTTCTTTCTCACATATAACTTGCGCTGAACTTCAGATACCACATTCCCTTGTTTGTCTTTTACATGCGTAATGAATTCAGGAAAGCACTTTTCGCCGTTTCGAGTCATCTGATAGATCTCGTCTAGCATGCCATCCGTGATCTCAAACTCAGCAAACAAATCGCTTTGTCCTGGCTTGATAAAGTTGATGCTCGCCTCTTTATCCCACACGTAATACTCTTCACGTAGAATACCCATCAACATGAGAGAGTAAATGGGATCTGTTAAGGAAAAAATACTGCCTCCATACTGTGTACGATTGGCATTTTTGTTCCACCAGCGAAGTTTCAAACGAACTTTAACCATTCGGAAGTCTTCAGAAATATGTAAGATTTTAATTCCGGCCCCCCAAAATGGTGGCCATACATTCAACGCAAATTTCACAATCCCTGGTTTATAAATCTTCGCGAGTCGCTTATTCATTGCAGTCCGTGCCCTCTCTAAGCTCATGTTACAAAATTGTAACTGGTCAGATCTGTAATATAATCGACCCATTTCCAATTTACAAAAAGATTCTATTAACCCTTTGAAGTTCGTGGTTTAATGTTTTTAGCGCTTCGCCTATAATGGTAGGAATATTGAATTCTGTTAAATCGCTGCAGATGATCCAACGGGAAAGTATATGTCAGATAATAATCAGGCGCTGAAGGATGCGGGTCTAAAAGTTACCCTTCCAAGGCTAAAAATTCTAGAAGTACTTCAGCAGCCAGACTGCCAGCACATCAGTGCTGAAGATTTGTACAAAAAGCTGATTGATCTAGGTGAAGAGATAGGTCTAGCAACTGTTTATCGCGTTCTAAACCAATTCGACGATGCAGGTATTGTTACTCGTCACCACTTTGAAGGTGGCAAGTCAGTCTTCGAATTGTCAACTCAACATCACCACGACCACCTAGTATGTCTAGACTGTGGTGAAGTAATTGAGTTTTCTGACGACATCATTGAAGAGCGCCAACGCGAAATCGCAGCTAAGTACAATGTGACGCTAACAAACCACAGCTTATACCTATACGGTAAATGCAGTGACGGTGGTTGCAAAGAAAACCCAGATGCGCACAAACCTGCAAAATAATTTGCTTGTAGATTAAAAATAAACGCCAGTTAAAGCTGGCGTTTTTTGTATCTGTACTTTTTGTTTTGCTTAATCCAAAAACAAAAATGCCAGCAATTGCTGGCATTTTTCTATAGGTAACGATTGAGATTATTGGTTCTCAATTTTCGCCCATGTATCACGTAGGCCAACCGTGCGGTTGAACACTAGGTTATTTGCAGTTGAATCTTTAGAATCCGCACAGAAGTAACCCATACGCTCGAACTGGTAGCCTTGCTCTGCTTCTGCAGATGCCAGGCTTGGCTCAACGAAACCGTTGATCACAACGAGTGAATCAGGGTTAATGGTTGAAGCGAAGTCTTCTGCTGCTGCAGGATTTGGAACAGTGAACAAACGATCGTATAGGCGAATTTCTGCTGGTAGCGCTTTATCCGCAGATACCCAGTGAATTACGCCTTTAACTTTACGACCATCTGCTGGGTTTTTGCCTAGCGTTTCAGGATCGTAAGTACAGTAAATCGTTGTGATGTTGCCTTCCGCGTCTTTTTCAACACGCTCAGCTTTGATCACGTAAGCACCACGTAAACGAACTTCTTTACCAAGAACTAGACGCTTGTACTTTTTGTTCGCTTCTTCACGGAAGTCTTCTCGCTCGATCCAAACTTCACGAGTAAACGGTACTTCACGCTCACCCATTTCAGGTTTATTTGGATGGTTAGCCAGCGTTAGATTTTCTACAGCGCCCTCTTCAAAGTTCTCAATAACAACTTTAACAGGGTCCAACACAGCCATCGCACGAGGTGCATTTTCGTTTAGGTCGTCACGAATACAAGATTCAAGCGAGCTAAACTCGATCATGTTTTCTTGCTTCGTCACGCCGATACGCTTACAGAATTCGCGGATTGACGCAGGTGTGAAACCACGACGACGTAAACCAGATACTGTTGGCATACGAGGATCATCCCAACCGTTAACCAATTTTTCGGTTACTAGTTGGTTTAGCTTACGCTTAGACATCACTGTGTATTCTAGGTTTAGACGGCTGAACTCGTATTGATGAGGACGACAATCAATTGTGATGTTGTCTAATACCCAGTCGTACAAACGACGGTTGTCCATGAACTCTAGCGTACAGATAGAGTGCGTAATGCCTTCTAGCGCATCAGAGATACAGTGTGTGAAGTCGTACATTGGGTAAATGCACCACTTATCACCCGTTTGATGGTGAGTAGCAAAACGTACACGGTATAGCACTGGATCACGCATAACCATGAATGACGAACCCATATCGATCTTCGCACGAAGACACGCTTTACCTTCTTCAAATTCACCTGCGCGCATTTTTTCAAATAGCGCTAAGTTTTCTTCAACAGAACGGTCGCGGTATGGGCTTGGCTTACCTGGCTCTTTTAGCGTGCCACGGTACTCACGAATCTGCTCTGGACTTAGCTCATCTACGTACGCTAAGCCTTTGTTAATCAATTCAATTGCATATTCGTAAAGCTTGTCGAAGTAGTTTGATGAGTAACATACTTCACCATCCCACTCGAAGCCTAACCAGTTTACATCTTTCTTGATAGACTCAACGTATTCGATGTCTTCTTTTTCAGGGTTTGTATCGTCGAAACGTAAGTTACATTGACCCTGGTAGTCCTGAGCAATACCGAAGTTCAAACAGATAGACTTAGCATGACCGATGTGCAGGTAGCCATTTGGCTCCGGCGGGAATCGAGTATGCACGCTAGTGTGTTTGCCATCCGCTAGATCCTTATCAATGATCTGGCGAATAAAGTTTGATGGACGAGCATCAGCTTCACTCATCTATAGCACCTCAAAAATATAAGTATTGTCAGAGAAAACGGAACTCTGTATCCGATATGGTTTTACAGAGTACATTGTTTCTAATGATCCACAATTCTAAGCCATTAGACAACAAGAACTCGCGCTAAAACGGCAATATTTATCGAGTTCGCGTGAATGCACAGCAGATTCAAAGCACTGAAACAAAAAAAGACCTCCCGAAGGAGGTCTCTAATCAAATATCAGTTCGATGTAATTATGGTAGTTTTACATTCGATAGGTCTTCGTTTACGCCGATTGCTTTCATTTCGCCAGCAACGATTTCTGCTAGAGGACCAAGGATAACTTGAAGGTTGTTTTCACCTAGTTTAACAACACCTTTCGCACCTAGTTTCTTCAACACTTCTTCATCAGCTACTGAACGATCTTTCAGAGTTAGACGTAGACGAGTGATACATGCGTCAATTGAAGTTAGGTTGTCATGACCACCTAGCGCTTTTAGGTATTGACGAGCTAGGTCACCACTTTTTGCTTCACCTGCTGGTGCTGCTGCTTGGCTATCATCATCTTCACGGCCTGGCGATTTTAGGTTAAACGCGCGGATTGCGAAGCTGAATGTGAAGAAGTAAAGAGCACCGAAGCCAAGACCAACTGCACCTAGTAGTAGAGGTTTAGTTGCTAGACCGTAGTTCAACAAGTAGTCAATTAGACCAGCAGAGAATGTGAAGCCGTGTAGCGTACCAAGCATGTTAGCAACAACTAGCGATAGACCAGTGAACACTGCGTGAATCGCGTATAGAGCAGGAGCTAGGAATACGAACATGAACTCTAGAGGCTCTGTGATACCAGTTAGGAATGAACAGAATGCAACAGAGAACAATGCACCACCAACTTGGCTACGTTTCTCAACAGGAGCCGCTAGGTACATAGCAAGTGCTGCACCTGGTAGACCAAACATCATTACTGGGAAGAAACCGTTCATGAATACACCAGCGCTCTTATCACCACCGAAGAAACGGTGTAGGTCACCAGATTTAACTGTTTCAGTTACTTCTTTAACAGTTGCTGTAATTTCTGGAGTTACTGAGTTAGCGAATTCAAATGTGTGAGTTTGACCTGCAACAAGAGTCTTAGCTAGAGCTGGGTCAACACAAAGTTGTTGTAGTGCAGGAAGAGCTTGACCAGCAGCTGTTGCGCCAGAAACTAGCACTTCTTGACAAGAACCCATACCAAACCAGAAGAAAGAGTTCAGTACGTGGTGTAGACCTACAGGAATTAGAGCACGGTTAAGCGTACCGTATACAAACTGACCGATTGCGCCAGAAGTAGAGATACCGTGAGCAAGTGCATCTAGACCACCTTGGATTGTTGGCCATACAATACCTGAAACAGCACCAGCAACTAGGGCGAACAAACCAGCCATAATTGGCACTAGGCGCTTACCAGAGAAGAATGCTAGCCACTCAGGAAGGCGTGTTGCATGGAAAGCGTTGTAAGAATGGCCAGCAATGATACCTGCGATGATACCACCGAAGAATGACATGTTAACTGACGCATCGATTGTTGACGCTGTCGCAGTAAGTACGAAGTACGCAACCGCACCAGCAAGACCTGCAGCACCTTGACCGTCTTTTGATAAGCCGATCGCGATACCTAGACCAAATAACAATGGAAGGTTAGAGAAGATTGAGTTACCGGCTTGTGCCATAAACGCGATGTCAAATACATCAGGTTGGCCCAAGCGCAGTAACAAGCCTGCGATTGGCAAAGTCGCGATAGGAAGCATAAGAGCTTTACCTAACTTCTGCGCGTATCCGAGAATATTCACCTTAAGTTCCCCCTATAGGATTCGATGTTATGTTGAATGACTTATTTCAGTCGTTCAATTTAGTCATCGTCAGTTTATGACATTAATTTTGCTCCGCAAATTAAAAGCTCATTGTTTGTGATCATAATCACCACAATTTGCTCTTTCGAAAGGTTTTTGCTAGCGAGATCATAAAACTTATTTTATTATACGAAAAAATGGCGTTTTAAAGATAATATTCTCGCACTTTATGCAAGGCAGAATCAGTGTTATTTTGGTATCTCGGCGGGTAATTCTTAGTAACTTTGCTCTGAAAAAGAATCATAAAAAACAATTCATTTATTATTTTTCAGTTAGTTACTCTGACAATGACATCGATAAAACGCAACTTGCTGTATGTGACTCGTTATCTAATTCAGTGATACAAACTAAGTACCCACATGACTCATTCAGTCGCCGATTAGATAACGATACAGAAATTGAATTCTCATCTATAAGGACTAGCTGACTATGTACGCGCTAAGTAACTGTAAAATCTATACCGGTAGTGATGTTCTTACCGATCATGCGGTCATCGTTGAAAACGATCTAATTCAATCCATTGTGCCCGTTGCTGAACTACCGAAAGGCATTGAAGTAAAAGATCTTAATGGAGCTAACTTAAGTCCTGGTTTTATCGACCTGCAACTGAACGGTTGTGGCGGCGTCATGTTGAACGATGCTATCACAGCAGAAACGATGCAAATCATGCACGAAGCAAACCTAAAGTCGGGTTGTACCAGCTTCCTTCCTACGCTTATTACGTCTTCTGATGAAGATATGCGCGCGGCAATCGCCGCAGCTCGCGAATATCACAAAAAATACCAAAACCAATCGCTTGGCTTACATCTTGAAGGCCCATACCTTAACGTCGCGAAAAAAGGTATTCATAGCGTTGACTTCATCCGTCCATCCGATGACGGCATGATTGACCTTATTTGCTCAAATGCAGACATCATTGCCAAAGTAACTCTTGCGCCAGAGCAGAACGACCCTGAACATATCGCACGCCTAAAAGCTGCAGGCATTGTGGTATCAATCGGTCACACAAACGCGACCTATGCTGAAGCACGCAAAGGTTTTGAGGCCGGTATTACTTTTGCAACTCACCTATTCAATGCGATGACTCCTATGGTTGGTCGTGAGCCAGGAGTGGTTGGTGCTATTTACGATACACCAGAGATCTACGCAGGCATCATTGCTGACGGCTTCCACGTAGACTACGCAAACATTCGAATTGCTCATAAAATCAAAGGTGAAAAGCTTGTTTTGGTGACCGATGCCACAGCTCCGGCAGGTGCTAACATTGATCACTTTATTTTTGTCGGTAAGAAAGTATATTACCGAGATGGTAAGTGTGTTGATGAAAACGGCACACTAGGCGGCTCAGCTCTGACTATGATTGAAGCAGTTCAGAACACAGTTGAGCACGCAGGTATCGCTTTAGAAGAAGCTCTACGAATGGCTACACTGTACCCAGCGACTGCAATTGGCGTTGAGGACCGTCTCGGCCGTATTCGAAAAGGCATGGTTGCAAACCTGACTATTTTCGATCGTGACTTCAACGTTAAAGCGACGGTTGTTAACGGACAATACGAGCAAAATTAAGCATGAATGGCGGACAGATTGGTAATGTAGATTTAGTAAAACAGCTTAACAGCGCTGCGGTATACAGGCTGATTGATCAGCAAGGTCCTATCTCCCGAATTCAAGTCGCGGATGTTAGCCAGCTTGCTCCAGCGAGTGTTACCAAAATCACCCGTCAACTATTGGAACGCGGCCTCATTAAAGAGGTCGCCCAACAAGCTTCAACAGGTGGTCGTCGAGCAATCTCATTGACCACTGAAGTGAAGCCTTTTCACTCTATCGCCGTTCGCTTAGGCCGAGACTACGTTCAATTCTGTCTCTATGACTTAGGCGGTACTGCACTGGCAGAAGATCAACACGAGCTTCACTACACCAACCAAGCCGATTTGATTGCAGGTCTTATTGATTTATTAAAAGACTTCGTAAGTCGTTGCCAAGATAAAATTGACCAGTTGATTGCTATCGGTATTACGTTACCAGGCCTAGTTAACCCTACGACAGGCGTCGTTGAGTACATGCCAAATACGGATATTGATAACCTTGCGCTTGGTGAAATTATCCGAGAGAAGTTCAATACGGCTTGTTTTGTCGGTAACGACGTCCGTGGTATGGCACTTGCAGAACATTATTTTGGTGCTAGCCAAGATTGCCAAGACTCTATCTTAGTCAGTGTACACCGCGGTACTGGCGCAGGCATCATTGTTAACGGCCAAGTGTTTCTAGGTTTTAACCGTAACGTAGGTGAAATTGGCCACATTCAAATTGACCCTCTTGGTGAGCAATGCCAATGTGGCAACTTTGGCTGTCTTGAAACGGTTGCTGCTAACCCAGCGATCATCCAACGCGTTAAACAGCTCATAGCACAAGGCTATGAGTCTAGCTTAACGCAATTGGAGCACATTACGATTGAAGATGTATGCACTCATGCTATGAACGGTGATGAGCTCGCGAAACAGAGCTTAGTACGTGTTGGTAACCAGTTGGGTAAAGCCATCGCTATCACCATCAACTTGTTTAACCCACAAAAAATCGTGATTGCAGGTGACATCACCGCTGCACAAGACATTGTTTTCCCTGCAATTCAAAGAAATGTAGAAAACCAGTCACTGAAAACATTCCATAACGATCTTCCAATTGTGGCTTCTCACATTGATAAGCAGCCAACAATGGGCGCTTTCGCCATGATAAAACGAGCGATGTTAAATGGCGTTTTGTTACAAAAGTTACTAGAAGACTAAGTTTATACAACTAATTGAGTTACAATCTCGGGCTGTGTTTTCACAGCCCGTTTTCGTATATCAGGAATCTAGCTCAACAGTATGGAAATTATTCTAATTACAACGGCTTTTTTAGCAGGCTTCATCGCGCTCAAATGCAGCCTTCCCCCTCTAGTCGGTTTTCTACTAGCGGGTTTTGGCTTACATGCCTTTGGCTATCAAAGTAATGACGTTATTGTAACTCTGGCTGATCTCGGCGTTACTCTTTTGCTTTTTACTATTGGCTTAAAGCTCGATGTAAAAACATTGCTTTCCAAAGAAATTTGGGGCGGCGCAACAGCGCACAATATTCTTTCAACCGCTTTTTTTGCTCTTGCGTTGTCAGGGCTGAAACTACTTGGATTAACGTCCCTTGCAAGTATGGAAAGCGGGCAGATATTGCTCCTAGCCTTTGCACTTTCCTTCTCTAGCACTGTTTTCGCGGTAAAAACACTGCAGGAAAAAGGTGAACTCAACGCGACATACGCCACACTGGCCATCGGTATTTTGGTTATGCAAGATATCTTCGCCGTCGTGTTTCTGACTGTTTCAACAGGCAGAGTGCCAGAATGGTACGCCATAGGTCTATTTGCTCTTCCTCTCCTGCGCCCGCTGTTTTACAAGTTATTGGATAAAGTAGGCCACGGCGAGATGTTAGTGCTGTTCGGCATTTTCTTCGCGCTTGTTGTGGGTGCCGGACTGTTTGAGTTAGTTGGAATGAAACCAGACCTTGGCGCCTTGATTCTTGGCATGATGCTCGCTGGTCACCGTAAAGCGTCAGAGTTGTCTAAATCGCTATTTAATATGAAAGAGCTCTTTCTCGTCTGCTTCTTCTTAAATATCGGCTTATCCGCATCTTTGAGTCTAACAGGTATCGCACTAGCACTATTATTCATTGTCCTTCTACCTATTAAAGGGTTGCTATACTTCCTCACAATCAACCACTTTAAGTTTCGCGTGCGTACTTCCCTACTCGCTTCTTTATCACTGTTTAACTACAGCGAATTCGGGCTCATTGTCGGTGGCCTGGCGTACAAAATGGGGTGGATGCCGAGTGACATGCTCGCAGCCATCGCTGTAGCGGTTTCACTATCCTTTATTATCTCAGCACCTCTAAATCGCTTGGGCCATAAAATTTATCAACATTCCGGTAAATGGTTACAAGAAACGGCTGCAGAGAAACTCAACCAACGTGACCAGTTGATCAACCCGGGACATGCTCAAGTACTTATTCTAGGTATGGGGCGAATTGGTACCGGTGCATATGACGAACTACGCGCACGTTACGGCAAGATTTCTCTGGGGATTGAGATCCGTGAAGAAGCAGCGCAACAACACCGTTCAGAAGGACGCAATGTCATTTCAGGGGATGCTACCGACCCAGATTTTTGGGAACGAATCCTAGATACTGGTCACGTAAAGTTAGTTTTATTGGCAATGCCACACCATCAAGGTAATCAAACGGCACTAGAACAACTTCAGCGTAGAAACTACAAAGGGCAAATTGCCGCTATTGCAGAATATCCAGACCAACTAGAAGGTTTGTTGGAAAGTGGTGTGGACGCTGCCTTTAATATATACAGCGAAGCAGGTAGTGGTTTTGCGCGACACGTGTGCAAACAACTAGAACCTCAGTTCACTTCGATAAAATAACCATAAAAATACGCAACAACGCGACTACCAATTAAAAGCCTTTCTATCAATAGAGAGGCTTTTTTGTTTGATTTTCATACCAAACCTTAATTCCATTCATCAAAACAACAAATAAATTAAATGTTATTTAATCAACAAGGCTTTTTATCATTTTTTTAATCACAAAACGTTGCTTTTTTTACTCAGAATGGCAAATTGAATCCATACCGATTAGAAATTGTTTAATTTAGAAAGGATGTTGTATGTGTTCAGTATTTGGGATTTTAGACATTAAAAGTGATGCAGCGGCACTGCGTCCTATCGCGTTAGAAATGTCGAAAAAGCTTCGTCACCGTGGCCCTGACTGGTCTGGTATCTACTCTTCAGAAAGAGCAATCCTAGCTCACGAGCGCTTGGCTATCGTTGGTTTAAATAGCGGTGCTCAACCACTATACAGCCCTGATAAAAAACTAATCCTTGCCGTTAACGGTGAGATCTACAACCACAAAGAGATTCGCGCTCGCTACGAAGGCAAGTACGAATTCCAAACAGACTCTGACTGTGAAGTTATTTTAGCGCTGTATCAAGACATGGGTGCTGATCTTCTTGAAGAGCTAAACGGTATTTTTGCCTTCGTACTGTACGATGAAGAAAAAGATGAGTACCTAGTAGGTCGTGACCATATCGGTATCATTCCACTTTACCAAGGTTACGATGAACACGGTAACTACTACGTCGCTTCCGAAATGAAAGCACTCGTACCCGTTTGTAAAACAGTCAGCGAATTCCCTCCAGGTTCGCACTACAGCTCAAAAGATGCAGAACCTCAGCGTTACTACATCCGTGACTGGAACGAATATGCTGCTGTTCAAGGTAACAGCACGAGTAAAGAAGAACTAACAGAAGCACTGGAAGCAGCGGTGAAACGTCAACTAATGACTGACGTGCCATACGGCGTACTACTATCTGGTGGTCTGGATTCATCCATCACCTCTGCGGTCGCAAAACGCTATGCTGCGATGCGTATCGAAGACGATGAAAAATCAGAAGCATGGTGGCCTCAACTTCACTCTTTTGCGGTTGGTCTTGAAGGCGCTCCAGACTTAAAAGCAGCACGTGAAGTGGCAGAAAAAATTGGTACCGTTCACCACGAAATGACATACACCATTCAAGAAGGTTTGGATGCTATTCGTGACGTGATTTACCACATCGAGACTTATGACGTAACAACGATTCGTGCCTCAACGCCGATGTTCCTTATGGGCCGTAAAATCAAGGCAATGGGCATCAAAATGGTGCTTTCTGGTGAAGGCGCTGATGAAATCTTCGGTGGTTACTTGTACTTCCACAAAGCGCCAAACGCAAAAGAGTTCCACGAAGAAACGGTTCGTAAACTGCTGGCTCTAAACATGTTTGACTGTGCTCGTGCGAACAAATCGTTGGCGGCATGGGGCGTTGAAGGCCGTGTACCATTCTTGGATAAAGAGTTCATTGATGTCGCAATGCGCTTAAATCCTGCAGACAAAATGTGTGGCAACGGTAAGATGGAAAAACACATTCTTCGCGAATGTTTTGAGCATTACTTACCAGACTCAATCGCTTGGCGTCAAAAAGAGCAGTTTTCTGATGGCGTAGGTTACAGCTGGATTGACACTTTGAAGGCCGTAGCAGAAGAGAAAGTGACCGATCAACAGATGGAAACGGCTCAGTACCGCTTCCCATACAACACACCAACAACTAAAGAAGGTTACGTATACCGCGAAATTTTTGAGGAGTTGTTCCCATTACCATCAGCTGCAGAATGTGTACCAGGTGGTCCTTCTGTAGCGTGTTCATCAGCGAAAGCGATTGAGTGGGATGAGTCATTCAAGAACTGTGTTGACCCTTCAGGCCGTGCAGTGCAAACCGTTCACAACGACGCTTACTAAGCAGAATTGGGCTGGACCAGCAATCCAGCCCAATTATTTAACTTGTTGACGTTAAGATCAAAAAGAGGTGTGTGCGCACCTCTTTTTTGTGTTGGTTGTTATGAGTATTAAGCGACTACTTTAAATCTAAATCGGTGTTATCAATGCTAACTGGTACTCGCTTCGAGATCATTTGCACCAACATGATTGAACGCTTCTCTCCGTCTTGTTCTTGGAAAATGGCATCAATACCTGCAAATTGTCCGCTCTTAACACGAACCTGATCACCTGGTTTAGGCATGCATTCGGATATGTTTTTTTCTGTGCAGCATTTCTCTAGCTGCTTCAACTCAAACACAAGATCGCCTTGAACTTCTTTTGGTTGGGCACCAAATCGAACAAAGTCGACAACACCGCGCGTCGACCGAACCGACGTAAAGTTCGGGCCTTGTTCATAATCAAAACGTGCAAATACATAACAAGGAAACAACGGTTCTTCGACCTTTTGTCGCTTACCGCGCAAGATTTTTTCGACTTCTACAGTTGGGTAGAAGCACTCAACACCTTGATTTTCAAGATGCTGCTTAGCCCTTATTTGTTCTCCACGCTTACAATAAAGTAAATACCAACGTTTCATTTTATTACTAGCCAATTATATTTTTGTTTCATCCTAGCATTAAGCTAAAGGTGAGTCATGAATATTCAAATTATCCATAAGAAGACCATTATACATTGTTCGCATAACTTACACTTTTTCAAAAGGTTAAGAAAATAAGTCCATAGGCAAAAATGAAAATTAAGTTTGTAACACACACCAACCACCAACAAAAGCTCCACAAAATCAAAAATAAACAGTGACTTAACAATGTTATTTAGTCGTAAGGCAAAATTTTATTGTTTGTAAGCAGTTAAATTGCAATGTATACGTAGGTGTCGTTAAAAAATGTAATAACTACTATTAGAAGAGCTTATGTCAAACCAACATCAATATTTCGGTCACCCTCGTGGCTTGTTCTTATTGTTCGGCACAGAACTCTGGGAACGCTTTTCCTACTACGCAATGCGTGCCATTCTAGTACTCTACTTAACTGATACCACAATGAATGGTGGTTTGGGCTGGTCAACGAAAGACGCGCTCGACCTTTATGGCATTTACACCGGCCTTGTTTACATTACCCCATTGATTGGTGGTTACCTTGCCGATAACTACCTTGGCCAACGCCGCTCAATTTTGCTTGGTGGTGCATTAATGGCTATCGGCCAGTTCACACTGGCACTTCCGGCTGACGCACTAGGCTTCGGAGCACTTCACACTTTCTATTTAGGTCTTGCTCTGCTTATTTGTGGTAACGGTCTATTCAAGCCAAATATCTCTACCATGGTTGGCGACCTATACAATGAAGGTGATAATCGTCGTGATGGCGCTTTCACTATCTTCTACATGGGTATCAACCTTGGTGCTCTGCTAGCCGGCGTGGTTTCTGGATCTGTAACGAACTCATTTGGTTGGAAAGCAGGTTTCGTAGCAGCGGGCGTGGGTATGATAATCAGCCTTGTCATGCAAATGTCGCTTTCACAGTCTTGGCTTGGTGATATTGGCCGTGAGCCAGCCGCGAAACGCGACCTAAACAATAAGAACGCCAAAACAAAACAACCTCTTACCAAAGAAGAAGTAGATCGCATTAAAGTTATCTTGGTGATGAGCCTGTTTACTATCGTATTCTGGGCTGGTTTCGAGCAAGCTGGCGGTCTGATGAACATTTACACTCAGCAGTACACCGATCGTATGATTGGCGGTTTTGAAGTACCTGCAGCTTGGTTCCAGTCACTAAACCCATTCTTTATCATTACGCTTGCGCCTGTCCTTGCGGTTCTATGGGTGAAACTAGGAAAACGTGAACCAAACTCACCAGCGAAATTTGCTTTAGCCATGTTCTTCTTGGCACTAGGCTTCCTATGCATGGTTGGTGCAGTAATGGAGCAAGGTGGTGATACTAACGTGAAAACATCCATGCTATGGCTAGTTGGCGCGTTCTTCTTCCATACTTTGGGTGAACTGTGTCTATCCCCTATTGGCCTGTCTCTTGTAACCAAACTGGCTCCGCTACGTCTTGCATCGTTGATGATGGGTGCATGGTTTGGTTGTAACGCTATTGCGAACTATGTCGCTGGTTACGTGGGTTCTCATGTGGGTGAACTTGGTGCAATGGCTATCTTTAGTGGCATCGCAGTAACTGCATTGATCAGTGGTGTGATTCTAATGTTATTCTCGAACACGCTTGTTCGTTGGATGCACGGTGCAGAAAACACTCATAGCACTGCAGAACAAATTGAAGAGCAACAAACACAAGTTGCTTAACATGGTTTCAAGTTACTAAAAAGGGTCGCAATCGCGACCCTTTTTAGTATTCATTCGGTGCAGAATACCAAAGCTCTACAGCTTGCTGCGTACTAGTTCTGCCATCATATCGATATGCATGTCATCGTCATTAAGGCATGGAATATAGTGGAACTGCTCACCACCCGCTTCCATAAAGATCTCTTTGTTCTCTCCCGCAATTTCTTCCAACGTTTCTAAACAATCAGATGAAAATGCAGGAGTCATGATATCAATTTTCTTCACGCCTTTACTGGTGATGGTTTCCAATGTTTTATCAGTGTAAGGCTGTAGCCACTCTTCTCGGCCAAAACGAGACTGATAAGACATACCAATCTGATCCGATGATAAACCAAGCGCCTCACCGAGCAAGCGAGTGGTCGCTTCACAATGCTGAGGATAAATGTCGCCATTGTCTGCATAACGTTTAGGAATACCGTGATATGAACACAGCAAGTAATCCCCTTTGCCATGCTCTTCCCAGTATTGTCTAACCGAATGCGCAAGCGCTTCGATGTACATTGGATGATCGTGATAATCGCGAATAAAGCTGAATGCTGGTATCACTGGCAGTTGCTTAAACGCTTTTGTGATTCCATCAGACACGGCTGCGGTGGTTGTCCCAGAATATTGTGGGTACAACGGTAGCACAATAACCTCTTCCACACCTTGAGCGATAAGAGCTTCAAAACCAGATTGAAGGCTTGGGTTGCCATAAGTCATGCCGAGTTCCACAGGCATATCGAGATGCTGAGCAAGTTTCTTTGCCTGGCGTTTGGAATACACCATTAAAGGTGAGCCCTCTTCCATCCATACTGATTCATACAGCTTAGCGACCTTTGGCGAGCGTATTGGAAGAATCACACCATGTAAAATTGGACACCAAAGCCATCGTGTCATATCGACTACACGATGATCATGAAGAAACTGACTTAAGAAGCGCTTAACCGCTGGAGCGGTAGGTTCATCAGGTGTTCCTAGGTTAACCAGTAACACACCTTGTTTATTTTTAGTTTGCATTGCGTCCCTTTGTTTTCCCAGCATATAAAATGTATAAAAAAAGCGACCTTACGGCCGCTTCACTATAACAAAATTATTAAAAATTTTGATAATAGGTATTACCTATTATGCTAATGCCTTCTCGATATCAGCACTTACTTCAGCAACTTGCTTAGTACCGTCAAATTTTAGGTACTTAGTTTTGCCTGCTGCAGCTTCTTTACCGTAGTAATCGATAAGTGGTGCAGTTTGCTCGTGGTAAACACCTAGACGTGCACGTACTGTTTCTTCTTTGTCGTCATCGCGAACAACAAGATCTTCACCCGTTACGTCGTCTTTACCTTCCACTTTAGGTGGGTTGTAAACAACGTGGTAAGTACGACCTGAAGGAAGGTGAGCACGACGACCAGCCATACGCTCAACGATCACATCGTCAGCTACGTCGAATTCGATAACGTAATCTACTTCAACGCCCATTTCTTTTAGACCATCAGCCTGAGGAATAGTGCGTGGGAAACCATCTAGTAGGAAACCTTTCTCACAATCGTCTTGAGCGATACGCTCTTTGATAAGACCAAGGATGATTTCATCAGAAACTAGCTGACCAGCATCGATAACAGCTTTAGCTTGTTTGCCAAGTTCTGTACCTGCTTTGATAGCAGCACGAAGCATATCACCAGTAGAGATTTGTGGAATACCGTATTTATCCATGATGAAGTTTGCTTGTGTGCCTTTACCTGCACCTGGAGCACCTAGAAGAATGATGCGCATGATTTATCCTCTTTTATATTTAAGATTTATACCGAAGCTCACAATAGCTGTGCTTCGCAGGCATAAACCCTAGAAGCGCTCGCAACGATAAGTTTCGGTATAAGGTATATAGGCGGGCAAAAATACACGCCTTATTACTCACATTCAAGTCACAGATTCTATCACAGGTTCACAGAGCAAAGAGTGAATTAAGACTAAAGAATGTTAACAACACCCTCTTTCTGCAGCTATTGATTATTAACTCAACACCTGTAATGCAAAATTTTGCGACAGCAAACAAAAAGCTCGCATTATGCGAGCTTTTCGATATTGATGACTTATTAAACCTTAGTCAAAAGCTTGTTGATAGCACCCAAGAACTGCGTTGGATCTTCCATCGAGCCGCGCTCTGCTAACATGGCTTGACCAAGTAGCACTTCGACCCAGCGGCCAAACGCTTCTTCATCCGCTTCATCCGCCATGCGCTTAACAAGTGCGTGCTCTGGGTTGATTTCAAAGATGTATTTCACTTCTGGCACAGCTTGACCTGCGGCAGCAAGCAGCTTCGCCATCTGAGTCCCCATCTCGTAATCATCCGTCACAACGACTGCGGGCGTAGATGCAAGTTTAAAGGTCGTACGCACGTCTTTCACGCGGTCACCCAAGTAAGACTTGGTACGCTCAACAACCGATTTGAACTCTTCTTCGGTTTCTTTTTGCTTTTCTTTATCGGCTTCGTCTTCAAACTTACTCAAGTCAAGGCCAGCTTTGGTAATCGATTGGAACTGCTTACCATCAAACTCAGTTAGGTAGTTCATCAACCATTCGTCAATTCGGTCGAACATCAGAATGACTTCGATGCCTTTCGCTTTAAACTGCTCTAAGTGAGGGCTATTCTTCGCCGCCGCGTAGCTATCTGCAGTTAAGTAGTAGATCTTATCTTGGCCTTCTTTCATGCGCTCAACGTAGGACGCAAGACCAACGGTTTGTTCCGCTGAATCAACTTCTGTTGAAGCAAAACGCAACAGACCTGCAATTTTCTCTTTGTTCGCAAAGTCTTCCGCTGGGCCTTCTTTCAACACTAGGCCAAACTCTTTCCAGAATGATTGGTATTTTTCTTCATCATTCTTCGCCATGCGCTCAAGCATAGTCAGTACACGTTTCGTGCATGCATTGCGTAGCGACTGAGTCACTTTGTTGTCTTGTAGAATTTCACGCGAAACGTTGAGTGGCAGATCGTTTGAATCAATCAAGCCACGTACGAAACGCAGGTAAGACGGCATAAACTGTTCAGCATCATCCATAATGAACACACGTTGCACGTACAGTTTCAGACCTGACTTATGATCACGATTCATCATATCCCATGGCGCTTTCGATGGGATGTAAAGTAGGCTAGTGTAGTCGTTTTTACCTTCTACGCGGTTGTGGCTCCACACCAATGGATCAGCGAAATCGTGTGAAACGTGTTTGTAGAATTCTTGGTATTCTTCATCTGAGATATCTGCTTTATTACGCGTCCACAACGCTTGAGCTTTGTTGATTTGCTCCCACTTCTTCTCATCTGTCTCTTTACCGTCTTCATCACGCACTACAGTTTGGATAGAAACAGGAATACCGATGTGATCCGAGTACTTGCTGATGACATCGCGCAAGCGCCATTCATTTAAGAACTCTTTACCTTCATCACGCATGTGAAGAATGATGTCAGTACCACGAGATTCTTTAGTGATGTTTTCAATGGTGTACTCACCTTCACCAGCAGAATGCCATTGCACTGCTTCGTCTGCTGGCAAACCTGCAGCACGAGTACGCACGGTCACCGCATCAGCAACGATAAATGCAGAGTAGAAGCCAACACCAAATTGACCGATCAATTGCGAGTCTTTGCTTTGCTCTTCTGAAAGCTTTGAGAAGAATTCCGCGGTGCCTGATTTTGCGATGGTGCCTAAATGTTCGATAACGTCATTGCGGCTCATACCGATACCGTTATCAGAAATCGTTAGGGTATTTGCACTTTCATCAAACGACAGCTTAACGCCAAGATCTGCGTTACCTTCATATAAATCTGGATTCGAAAGTGCCTGAAAACGCAATTTGTCTGATGCATCTGATGCGTTAGAAATCAGCTCGCGCAAAAAGATCTCTTTATTGGAATAAAGAGAATGGATCATTAAATGAAGTAGTTGTTTTACTTCTGATTGAAAACCACGAGTTTCTTTATTTTGAGATACGGTTTCGCTCATGTGTGCTCCATAACATCTAAACTAACAGGCTTTTTCAGGGACGACTTTGTGATTTAGCCCCATGAAATCACCACACTAAGATGTCATTTAACATGTGGCTGACAAATGTAAATTCAAGGTCAATATTGCTAAAAACGGTGTTTTTTTAGAAAAATTTAATTATCCTACCCCCCTAAAAGCATCTAAAACGTCGCGTATCTCCCATGCGCAAACGTAATTTTGTGATATAAATCACCATAATTACAACATCATCCATCTAAGAAGAACTAAATGACTAACATCGGCACCAAATTTCTACTTGCTCAAAGGTTTACCTTTGATCCAAATAGTAATTCGCTCGCTGACCAACAAAGCGGCAACGAAGTTGTACGATTAGGAAGCAACGAAAGCCGTATACTCCTGATGTTGGCGGAGAGACCAAACGAAGTTTTAACCCGTAACGAGCTTCACGAGTTTGTTTGGCGTGAGCAAGGTTTTGAGGTGGATGACTCAAGCCTGACTCAAGCGATTTCTACTCTGCGTAAGATGTTGAAGGATTCAACTAAATCTCCAGAGTTTGTTAAAACCGTTCCAAAACGAGGCTATCAACTCATTTGTACTGTTGAACGCCTAAGCCCACTTTCTTCAGACTCAAGCTCAATTGAAGTTGAAGAGCCAGCTTCTGATAACAATGACGCCTCTGCTAATGAGGTAGAAACGATCGTAGAGCCGTCTTTGGCGACGCCTTCTGACGCAATCGTTGAACCAGAAGCGCCAGTAGTACCTGAAAAAGCACCTGTGGCTTCTGCTGTGAATCCATGGATTCCACGCGTTATTTTATTTTTGGCACTATTACTACCGATTTGCGTACTGCTGTTTACAAACCCTGCGGAATCTCAGTTCCGTCAAATTGGTGAGTATCAGAACGTACCAGTGATGACCCCTGTAAATCACCCGCAAATCAACAACTGGTTGCCTTCTATTGAGCAGTGCATTGAACGCTACGTTAAACACCATGCAGAAGACTCGTTACCAGTGGAAGTAATTGCCACTGGCGGACAAAATAACCAGCTGATTTTGAACTACATTCATGACAGCAACCACTCGTATGAGAACGTGACATTGCGTATTTTCGCAGGTCAAAACGATCCAACAGACATCTGCAAATAAAGGAGGCCAGCATGAAGATTAAAGTAGCATCTGCGGTTTTGGCCGTATCTATCCTTTTCAGTGGTTGGTTGTACTGGGGCAGTGACCTTAAAGTTGAGCAAGTGCTTACATCAAATGAATGGCAGTCAACCATGGTGACTGTGATTACTGATAACTTGCCAGACGATACCGTAGGCCCGTTACGTCGCGTGAATGTGGAGTCGAACGTTAAGTACCTGCCGAATGGCGATTACATTCGCGTGGCAAACATCAAACTGTTCGCACAAGGCTCGACGGCTGAATCGACAATTAATATTTCAGAGAAAGGTCGCTGGGAAGTGAGTGATAACTATCTGCTTGTTTCTCCTTCTGAGTTCAAAGATATTTCTTCTTCTCAATCCAAGGATTTTTCTGAAGCGCAACTACGTTTGATTACTCAAATCTTTAAGCTAGATGCAGAACAAAGCCGCCGAATTGACGTGGTTAATGAGAAGACTCTGCTATTAACTAGCCTAAATCACGGTTCTACGGTACTGTTTAGAAACTGAATTTAATTAGTGATAAGGGGGCAAGATGCCCCCTTAATTTTTTTCTCATGGATTGGTTAGACACTTTCACTCTCTTTTTCGGCTCGCTCGTTGCAAATACGTTGGCATCTCTTTCTGGTGGCGGCGCCGGTTTGCTACAGTTTCCTCTACTTATTTTTCTTGGCTTACCGTTCTCCGTTGCACTAGGCACTCATAAAGTGGCTTCTGTTGCTTTAGGCTTGGGCGCTGCAAGCACTCACCTCAAAGCCGGCACAATTAAATTGCCCATCGCCCTTTATCTGATTTTTGTTGGCAGTCTAGGTGTTGTGATTGGCGCAAACCTCATCGTTCATATCCCTGATAGTATTGCGGAAAAGATGCTAGGCAGTATGATTCTGGCACTCGGTATTTATTCCCGCTTGAAAAAGCAGCTGGGGCAAATCGAAATCATTAAGCGTCGCAATCAATTGGGTTGGATTCTTGGTGGTATTGGCATCATGTTGATAGGCATCGTCAACGGGTCTTTAACCGCTGGTTCTGGGTTGCTTGTCACTCTCTTTCTTGTGCGTTGGTTTGGGTTCGATTACAAACAAGCGGTCGCCTACACCATGATTTGTGTCGGACTGTTTTGGAATGGTATTGGTGGCATCGCGGTTGTACAAGCAGGAGCACCGATTCACTGGGCTTGGTTACCAGTATTGTTGTTGAGCTCTTTTCTTGGGGGCAGTTTAGGCGCGTGGGCCGCAACTCGCTATAGCAACCGAGTGATTAAAATTGCGTTCGAAATTCTCACGTTTGCCGTGGGCATCAAATTGCTGGTTTAACCCAGTTAAAAGGAAATTTTCATGGATAAAGCAATCATTGATATTTATTACTGCCGCCAGTGCAACTGGATGTTGCGTTCGACTTGGTTATCTCAAGAGTTGCTGCATACTTTTAGCGAAGAAATCGACACCATCAGTTTGCATCCAGACACAGGTGGTCGATTCGAGATTTTCTGCAATGGCAAGCAAATTTGGGAACGTAAGAAGGACGGCGGTTTTCCTGAGGCAAAAGTACTAAAACAGCGCGTAAGAGACATTATCGATCCAGAGCGCGATCTCGGTCATTCCGATACAAAATAAGGGAACACTTGGTTCCCTTATTTAAATCATT
Organism: Vibrio sp. GLN_1; assembly: GCF_043106015.1. NCBI lineage: Bacteria > Pseudomonadati > Pseudomonadota > Gammaproteobacteria > Vibrionales > Vibrionaceae > Vibrio > Vibrio sp. GLN_1. The sequence goes on along the minus strand of NZ_JBICMD010000035.1, from coordinate 88,194 downwards.
TTCGTAGCGACTAACCTTAGTTGGCCGTTAAATCGTCGTCTGCGCCAACACTTCACCTTCTGGCGTTTGAACACTGAGCATATTCCCATCCAGTAATCCAAAGCTTCTTGGTAAACCGTTACGCGGGAAGGTCATTGAACCAGGGTTAAAGATCACCACCCCCTCTTTCATTTCGGATACGGGAACATGCGTATGACCATGAGCGATGATGTCGCCCTCTCGCAAAGGCGGTCTTTTATCGCTGTTGTACAAATGGCCATGCGTCAGAAAGATTCGCTTACCAGACTCTAGCAATACCCACGCGTAATCCATCATCATTGGGAAGTTCAGCAGCATTTGATCTACTTCGCTGTCACAGTTACCGCGTACGGAGATGATTTGCTGACTGTATTGGTTGAGAAGCTCCGCCACTTGGGGCGGGTTATACCCTTCCGGAATCGGGTTGCGTGGTCCGTGGTTCAACGTGTCACCCAACAACACCAAATGCTTTGCACCTGATGCTAGGAATAACTTGATGGTTTCTTCGGTTGCTGGCAAAGAGCCATGCAGGTCTGAGGCAAAAAATAGTTTCACGACGTTGTCTCCTCAAAATGTATGAGGCTATTCTACGGCATTCTGACGTATGCTCAACCGACTTCCCGATTACTGATGACGCACAGTCTCAATCAGCATTGGTAGCAAATGGAACCAAGCAAAATATCCGGCACCGACTAAAACTAATGTCCAAAAAACCATCGAAATGAACTTCGACTTCGCTAAATGGTGTAACGGGTCCGGTTCCCCACACCCTGGACATGTGTGAGCACGTTTCGATATTTGTTTCTCACACACAGGGCAAGAGACTAAAGGCATGATTTAAATTCCTCAACTATATGCTTAGGGCACAAAGAATAGCGCCTGTGAAAATATATGCAACATCACTAATAATCAATATCTTAGAGATTGACGCATGTCGCTGACTTGAGAAAAATATTACGCATGTTACTTACACAGTTTAGCCATCCTCTCTGACCATGCCATTAATCACGATATTGTTGTAACTCACCATGCCGATCACTTCGCCATCTTCAATCACGGGCGCGCGGCTGATCCCAAATCGCTCAAACAGACGAGCACAATATTTAACGTTCATATCTGGATCGACACACAAAGCAGGCTTAGTCATGATTTCGTAGATATTGGTGCGCTGAGGGGCACGGTTATTTGCCAACACTTTCTTCGCAATATCATTCATTAACACAATGCCGTATTCGTCGTTGTCATCGCGCTTTTTGACCACCAGCGCTTTCACTTGATACTTCTTTGCTAGAGTAATGCCTTCGTATACGGTCATCAGTCCATCTACCATAACGTAAGTAGCAGCCATGACATCCCTTACTCGTACTATCGTTTGATTACTCATAGTTCATCCTCAACCACCTTGGTCAACGTTTCGACTTGATGCGCAACACCTACAGCATCCTCGATATCAATTTGAATCGCAATCCCCTGCCCCGACTCTCGGTCAAACTCTCCCACTTCATTAATGGTCTCAAGTATGTGCCGAGAAAGGTGCTCTTCCACCACAAAAAGCAGAACATCCTTTTGTACTTCTAGGGTTAATCCAAAAAACGTCCGCTTCTGATTTAAACCTTGACCACGAGCATTATTGATCACGGTCGCCCCCGTTGCTCCTGCATCACGAGCCGCATCGAGCACCTTGTCTGTTTTGCTGTCTTCAACAAACGCGAGTATCAATTTAAAGCGCATTTTCTTCGTCCTCCGAGGTGTCTTTATTAAGCCACTGAGTAATTTGCGCATACCCCATTACGGATATCATTGGAAACAAACTGGCGAAGGCGATAAGCCCAAAGCCATCAATCATCGGATTCCTGCCTGGCACAGTTGACGCTAATCCTAGCCCAAGCGCCGTCACTAAAGGCACTGTCACGGTAGAGGTGGTGACACCACCTGAATCGTAGGCAAGTGGAATGATCAACTTAGGCGCGTAAAAGGTTTGAATCACCACGACGATATACCCCGCAATGATGTAGTAATGAATCGGGTCGCCCACCACAATACGATAGCTGCCAAGCGCGATACCTATCGCTACGCCTAAAGCAACCGCAACTCGTAAGCCATTTACACTAATACTGCCACCAGACACTTGATTGGCTTTGATGGCCACTGCAATCAAAGATGGCTCAGCAATGGTCGTACTAAAGCCGATAAAAAAAGCAAAGGTGTACACCCAATAATAGTCGACCCACTCTAACGCCTGCCCAATAGAGACTTTAAACTCTCGGACGAATTCAGGAGCGGTCAACTGCACCGCCATTGTTTCGCCCAACGGAAACAATGCCATCTCCAAACCGAGTAAAAATAACGATAACCCAACAATGACATATGCAAAACCGAGCAACACTTTTTTGAGGTTATTCACTGGGCGGCGCAGCACAGCCAATTGAAAGCCAAAAATAATCGCCGCAATCGGGATCACATCACGAATGGTGGACAGCAACGTATCTAAGAAATGTTCGAATGAAATCATGTAACGGCCATCCCATAAATCATGACAAACATCATTGGCAGTAAAGAGGCAAACGCAATCAACCCAAAACCATCCACCATAGGGTTACGCCCTTTAATGGCCGAAGCTAACCCCACACCTAATGCCGTCACCAAAGGGACGGTAATTGTTGACGTGGTCACGCCACCCGAGTCGTAAGCAACGCCGATGATCGACTCTGGCGCAAACCAAGTGAGAGTCACAACGCCAACATAACCACCGATGATCATGTAATGAATTGGCCACCCTTTTAAGATGCGCAGCACCCCAATCACAATCGCAATCCCAACAGAAAAAGCCACCGTGATCCGCAGGCCAACGCCATACTCCGTCATGGATTGTTCGGTATTAGGGATCATCCCGCCTTCAGCCGCCACCTCTGAGGCCTCTTCTGCAACAGCAGTCAATGCCGGCTCTGCGATCGTGGTTCCAAACCCCAAGCAAAACGCAAAAATCAATAACCAAAACACACTGCCCTTTCGAGCAAAGGCTTGTGCCATATTTTCGCCAATGGGGAACAAGCCGAGTTCTAGCCCGAAAATAAAAAACGTCAGGCCTAAAATGACCAACAACAAACCAAAAAGAATCGAGACCAAGTTAGGTAAAGGCTCTTGCAGAACCACCAATTGGAAGAAGGTAATAACAATTACAATAGGAAGAAGATCGCGGGCACTGTTAAACAGAGCGCGGAACAAAGCAGTGAGTGCTTCCATGCAAATCCTCCCTTTGACGAACAAGTTATTAGCTCTGAAGGCGAGACCTGTCCGGTGATATCCTTATCATCTACTCTCAGTGTGGCATAAATTTCTACTCACAAACGTGAACAACCTTATGTCACCACTAACATTTGGTTACATTTTCCTAATATGTGAACTGGATGAGCCACCACGAAAATTTATCTGAAAGATGGGAGAACACATGATAAGCAGCGCTGAACTGATCAAGCGAGGCGCAAAACGACTATAATGTTCTAATATATTGACATTCAAAGAGATGCTATGAAGATATTACTTACAGGTGGAACTGGGTTTATAGGGTCTGAGTTACTCAAACTGCTCACCACTCATCAGATAGTGTTACTGACCCGATCGCCAGACCAAGCCAAACAGCACTTGCAGTACGCTGATTTAGGTAATATCGAGTACCTTGCTTCTCTTGATGAACTCGCCGATCTCAACAACATAGATGCCGTCATCAACCTCGCAGGAGAACCAATCGCAGACAAACGTTGGACGGAGCAGCAAAAAGAGAAAATTTGCGACAGTCGCTGGAAAATTACCGAGCAAATTGTTGAGCTGATTCACGCCAGTACCGAACCGCCCTCTGTGTTTCTTAGCGGATCTGCAGTGGGTTATTACGGCGACCAGCAGGATCATCCGTTCGATGAGTGTCTTCATGTGAATAACGACGATTTCCCGCATATGGTTTGCGCCAAGTGGGAACAAATCGCCAAACGAGCCGAGTCCGAACAAACCCGCGTTTGCTTTCTCCGGACAGGCGTCGTACTCGGGCTTAATGGCGGAGCACTCGCGAAAATGCTCTTGCCTTACAAATTGGGGTTAGGCGGACCGCTTGGCAATGGCAATCAATACATGCCTTGGATTCATATCCTCGATATGGTTCGTGCCATTATGTACCTGCTTGAAACCCCTCACGCGCATGGTGCCTTCAACATGTGCGCTCCTCACCCTGTGACTAACCGGATATTTAGCCGCACGTTAGCGAAAACACTCAAACGTCCTCATATTCTATTCACACCTAAATGGGTCATGGCATTGGCGATGGGAGAATCAGCATGTTTGTTGTTTGACAGTATGCGAGCCAAACCTAAGAAACTCACCGAGCTTGGCTTTAAATTTAGTTACTCAAGAATAGAACCAGCACTGAAGCACTTGCTTCAAGATAGAAGCTGTTGAATGATAAAGCTTATCTGTCTCTCGCATTAAGCTAACACATGAATAAATCCATCCTCATTACGGGGTGCTCAACGGGCATCGGGTACGTTTGTGCTCATGCACTCCATAAACAAGGCTTTAACGTCATCGCCTCTTGTAGAAAGCTTGATGACGTTCAACGACTCCAATCAGAAGGGTTAACCTGTATCCAGCTCGACCTCGACGACCCAATAAGCATCACTAGTGGCGCAAAACAAGCGATTGAATTGGCTCAAGGCCAGCTTTATGCCCTGTTCAATAACGGCGCATATGGTCAGCCCGGTGCATTAGAAGATCTGCCTACCGAAGCATTGAAAGCGCAATTTCAAACCAACTTTTTTGGTTGGCACCAATTGGTTCAAGAGGTACTACCCACTATGCGTGCTCAAGGTGAAGGACGCATTATTCAAAACAGTTCCGTCTTGGGTTTTGCCGCAATGAAGTATCGTGGGGCGTACAACGCCTCAAAGTTTGCCCTAGAAGGGTGGACAGATACATTACGGCTCGAACTTGCTGATACCGACATCAAAGTGGCGTTGATAGAGCCCGGCCCCATTGAAACGCAATTTAGACACAACGCTCTGCACGCTTTTGAGCAATGGATTGACGTAGATTCAAGCCCTCACCGTATCGCGTATGAAGGACAGAAAAAGCGTTTAGATAACGATAAATCGAATAATCGATTCGTGCTGCCGGCAGAAGCTTGTATCGAACCCGTTCTTCACGCACTAACCAGCAATAAACCTAAAATTCGCTATCGCATTACGACACCAACCAAGTTGTTTGCGATTTTGAAACGATTATTACCCACTCGTGTCCTCGATAAAATTTTGCGACAAGCTGCATAGAAATATTTTGTCGTAATGTAATTTCATCGTAACAATGTGATGTCATTATGAGCACGTAGGTTAAAAAAACCTCACGAGCTCGAATCAATTTCTTATTAAGTTTATCAATTAAGACTTCCTCTTAAGATTTTGAACTTAAAAAGATTTGGTATCGCCACCCAGTATGTTTTGTACGAATGCGAGGCAACAATGACATTAAATCAGCTGAACTGGCTTAGTGTGGGTGTAGTGTTGACGATGTTCATCCTATTTTGATACCACACCTTGCACGATGCCATGCTCTGCTATCTAACGTGCGAGAACCTCCAATTTAATTGCACTTTCGCTTGCAAATAGGATAACGCTGCTTCGGCAGCGTTTTTCCTAATATGCTCGACCCGCTTGATTTTCCATTCAATTAGCTCCATATCTACAGACATCGACCTGAATTAAAAGCAAGGACACTCAGATGCAATCCCCATTTATCGTTGAGTTAACAGAACAGAATTTTAGAGAAGTGCTTGAAGGATCAATGAACACGCCCGTTCTGATTCATTTTTGGGCCAACGCTCAACCAGAAAGCGCACAAGTGCTACCTGAGTTGCAAGCTCTCACTCAACAGTACAATGGTGCTTTTACATTGGCTCTGCTGAACTGTGAAGATCAACCAGCGCTTGCTTCCCAATTTGGTGTGCAAGTACTGCCAACAATCGCGTTGTTTGTTAATGGACAAGCGGTCGATGGCTTAGGCGGGCCTCAACCAATCGAAGCGATTGGCGCAATGCTACAAAAACATTTGCCAAGCCCTGACGAGCAACTATTGAAGCAAGTAAGCGAACTGCTTCAACAAGGCGAACATGCACAAGCTCTGAACGTCATTCAAACGCTGTCAGATGAACTGCAATCACGCGGTGATGTAAAATTAGCGAAAGCCGATTGTTTGCTAGAAACCAAACAATTCGAATTAGCACAAGAGTTGTTAGCAACCATCCCACTGGAGTATCAAGACAACTCTTACAAAAGCTTAATCGCGAAACTGGAACTGCATCAGCAAGCGGCTGAAAGTCCAGAATTAAAGCGCTTGGAACAAGAGTTGGCAGCTAACCCAGACAATTTCGAATTGGCATGTGAGCTAGCAGTACAATACAACCAAGTGGGTCGTGATGAAGAAGCGCTAGAGCTACTTTGGAACATTTTAAAAGTAAACCTAGGCGCGCAAGATGGCGAAGTGAAGAAAACTTTTATGGATATCCTAAGCGCATTAGGACAAGGCAACGCTATTGCAAGTAAATATCGTCGCCAGCTGTACTCCATCTTGTACTAAGCGCAGAGTTCTTCTAAAAATAAGACAATAAAGGCCGGAAATCCGGCCTTTGTTTTTTGTTAGAAGTCGCTATACAGCATAGGCGCTGCTGGTGGATATTCTATTGGTTGCCAACGATCATTAAAGGTGTATTTGGCATAAAGCATGAAATGGTTTGGAGTATAAAACTCAGAACGCTGCACATCGACTAATGCGCCAAGGTACCAACGTTTACTGACTCGCTTTTCCACCGCTGCTTGCAACGATGTACCAAAACCACCACCTTTGTCTGACGTCGCTACTGTCGATAAGTATGGTGCGTCTTCCTTAGTCCAAGAGTTGGAGACGGACGCACTCAACTGATATGACCAAGAGCTGTTGTATCGACCATAAAAGTTGATAGGTAAAGACACCGAGAAGTAACTTTGCGGGCTGTAGTAGCCACCGTGACCTAGCGTGTACTCACCCAAATTTTTGTCGTAATCAAGGTACATTAAGTTCGTACCAATACTTAAACGCTGGTCATCCCTTGCAATTAACTTATAGTACGCCCCACCTAACACGCCTAAACGAGTGTTGTCTTCAACCTTTTCACCAGTCAAACTATGATACTGCAAGCTACTCCAAAAACCGTAAGGCCCACCAGTGTCCCAGCTTGAGTTCAACTTCACACCAGTACGGATAACCCCACCCCATTTAGTCCCTTGAGGGTCAGTCGTGCCACTAGGGACAGACATTCCAGCATAAGAAAGCGTGCTGCTAGTCTCTGGGCGACGCGAAGCTTCTGCAGTCCAACCTAACTCACCTAGATCCCCATTGATGCGTACACCACCAACCCATGTGGTATGGTCGAAACCAATTGGTGTCGTGCCGATATCGACCAACCAATCTTCAGCTTGCCAGCCCACTCCAAATGCCATACCTGATGCGTCATTTTGGAACGAAGTGCTGTCAGAATCGGTGGTTTTTTCATAGTAGTCCAACTGACCTGAATCGATAGAAACATAATCGGCTTTTAGCAACAGATGCCCATCCCAACTCTCAATCGGGATTCGTGCTTCTACGGGCACTTGATTCGAAGTATTACGACCATCTCGTGCACTGTAATCCCAGCCAATCATGACATGACCATCACTCCGATCATGCAGTTTATCGATGTCCGATTTGACGTTACGAGTCAACCAGTAGTCGTCAGCAGTATCATATAGCTCGCGTAAGCTTGGGGGTTCTTTTTTTGCCTCTTCAGGTTCACGATTTTTATCCATTCGGTCATGATTTAAGGCTTGATAGGCGCGTGTTTCAGCTAACGCCCACTGTTGATTTTCCATTGCTATAGACATGCTATTGCGAAACGCTAATGCGTCGGCATCAGGCATCGCACCCAACAACTGATTTAGCGCATTAGCGTCATTTCGATAGCCTTGTTGATTAAACACCGCGGCCACTGTCATCAACTGTGCCGCAGTTAAGCTATCGCGCTTTTTATTCAAAATGAGGTGTATATCGTGATACGTCGCTTCATCTCCAGTCAAAGCACTGGCTTGCAACATGCCAATTTCTGCTTGAGTTTTAAATGGCTCAGACTTTAAAGAAACTTGTTCATACAAATCCAACGCAAGCTTAGGCTGTTGATTAACAAGCATCAGATCCGCTTGACTCAACAGTCGACGGGTTTTGAGTTCATCAAACTGTAATGCTTCCGAAGCACTTAAATCTTGTGTTGCAGAATTTAATGCTAAGCTCGCATACCAACTATCAAAATCTTCAAAGTGATTTAAGCTTACCATCATGCTGCCGTAAGCCAGTTTGTCATCGGTTGACCAATCTTCTGCAAACGAAATGCTTTGGAAAATCCTCTCAGCTTCCTTAACTTCATCAATGTCTAACCACGCACTCACTAGACGAGCGAGCGGTTGAATTTGACCTTGATAATCCGACTCTAGTGCACGTAATGTCGCCGTTGCTGATTCAGGAGAAGCTAAGTAACGCGTTTGGATGTCTCTCAACTGAGCATCAAGCTTCAAGCGGGTTAAATTGCGCTGCATTGCGTCTGTCATGTCATGTTGTGCGATGCTCTCTAGCTCAGCGATGGCCTCATTCACTTTGAAGTCCTGCGCGAGATAAAGCGCGTAAGCAAATTTCATTTCAGGGTCATTATTAGATGTAGCCCAATTGGACATCAGCGTATTCGCGTGTACTTTGTCGCCCATGGAATGAATAACGTCAGCAATATCAAGCCTTAACCATGGGGAGGTTGGCTGTAGCGCTATCAATTCCTCTACGGACGCTTTCATCGTTGCCTGATCATTTTGAGCGATTGCGATCCGCAGACGAGTCAAAATAACTTCCGACTTGATGCTCGCTATTTTTTCAGCGACCACTTTCTGCTGTGGGGCAGAGTAACTGCGCGCGAGTGCTTCCGCGCCAGACCAATCTTGCTGCTGAATACGAACATCTAAACGACCACGCAATGCAGAGCTATTGCTACTGTCCAGTTGCAAAGCTTGTTTGAAAACCTTCTCTGCCGCGGCATAATTTTCTCGTACAAGATACAAAGAGCCTAATGATGCATAAGCATAAGGTTGGGATTTATCTACTTGAATCGCTTTGTGATAAACGCTTTCTGCTTGCTTAAACTGGCCTTTTTCGACCAAGGCATCACCTTGATCAAGATACGCCCAATATTGAGACGTCTCGATTAGCGCTGCCCATTTTGAGGCCGAGTCAGGATTATGATCTAAGCGCTGAGCCTGTTTAAAGTATTCGAGCGCTTTTTGCTGCTGCCCTCTACGTAGATAAACCTTGCCCATAGCACCGAGCAATTCAGGATCTCGCGGACGAGTCGTCAACGCATAACGCAGCTGAGCTTCTGCTTGGTCGGTTTTATCTTCCTCGAGCAACGTTAACCCTTTGAGCTTAGCGAGATAGGTGGGGTCTTTTCGTAGTTCCTTTTCCTTTTTCCAGCGATCTTTCGCGCTTTGATTCGCTCTTTGAATCTCCATGTCAGACGGGTAGTAACTAGCTAAAATGGCATATTGCTGAACAACTTGATCTGAAATAGGCAATTGATCCAATGCACGCAACCACGACGTTGCCGCATTTGTTCCAACCGAAGGAGCAAGCGCTAACTTTTTATAGGTATCGAGAATCCATGGATCGGCAGGATTCTCTTTGCGAATGTGGTTGGCTAACGCGAGTTGAAAAGACGGAACACTAGGATAATTTGCATTTAAACGTTCCAGTCCCTGTTTTACCGAGCTCCAACTGCCAGGCAAATTACTTTGCAACTGTAGGAATTCAAGTTGTAACGCTGGTGATGGCATTCCATTTGGAAAAAGAGCTTTGTAAGCTTGAATCGCTTCATCGTAACGACCAGATTTTGCAAGCAACTGGGCGCGCTGATAATCCGCTCTTTTCTCTCTCTGAATGGCCATAATCGATGACAAGTTTTTCGCTTGAGGCGAATGAGGCGCCTGCCTGATTAAGCGCTCAAATACGGGTTTTGCTAATTCTGGCTGCTTACGTTTCAGATACATATTTGCTTGATAGAAAAGCCCCGTTGGATTGCTTTCTTCAATCGCGAACAGCCTCTCTAGAGTACTCTCGACAATATCATCTCGGCCAATCGCATCTGCTAGTTTTAGCTGCTCAACTAACCACTCAACCGAGTCAACTCGTGCTAATGATGTGGGAAATTGAACCAGCTCGATAGGTTTGTAGACCTGTGCGAGCTGCGACTTTGTCAGAGGTTTTGAACTAAAGCTTTCTGCATGCACAGTGCCGACGCCACCAGTCGCCAAAGCAACCAGTGGAATCCACCATAACGCACGTCCTGTTACTGACATCTCTCGCTCCATGCAGGAAGCAATTCACCTTGCACACTAAAACGGTAACGTTCTGCATGCCAACCAAGCCCAAATAGACTTAATACGTTGTCGTAATAATGATCGTTTTTGTCCATCACAAGTTCATTTTGAGCACGACTGAACTGCGCCTCCAACAGCGCAGATTCATCAGAAGCCGCGAGCAACGGAAGAGCCGCAGCAGAAAAACCTGCGCTTCCTGCTTGGGTATATTTACCCGTTTCAGTATTTACTTCTCTCGCTGGCGCACCAAGGGCTTTGGTTGCCGCCACAAACGGCTGCATTTTTTGCACTAATACTGCTTTTTCTGAAACTTGGTCATTTAACATGCCCACCCAAAGATAAGTGCGGATCGCGTTGTAACTGCCTATCGGCCCAGTGACCCCATCTGAGCTATAACGACCATTTCTCAATGTCGCCCAGTCTGGGCTAAAGCCAGCTGGCATCGTTTTCTCTAGCATGTGAACACTTGCCTTATACATTGAATCCCAGTTGTATTGTGGGTACAGAAACTGCATACGAGCAATCAGTTGTAACGGAACATAACTCGGATTCACACGGTACTGGCTGTCGGCATCAAAGCCAGTTGGAGCTGGCAACAATACCGTTCCAACTCCTGCAACGTTGACGGTTTCTTCACGTAAAATACGACTCGCGATCAGATGTCCAAGGGTCTGATAGTAGTAGTTATTCCATAATCTTCCCGCCTCAACGAGGGAGTACGCTATCCACAAATCAGAATCTGACGCTGGATTAGAATCCAACACTCCGAACTGACCATTTTCTTTTCTTCCCCACAACCAAGCAGGAAGCCTTGCCGTCAAATCCCCACCAGCCAAATGTGATTGAGTCCATTTTAAAACCTGATCGAAGGTTTTAGGGTCATTGGCAACCAAGGCAAAGAACAATGCGTAAGATTGACCTTCCGAGGTCGTAATCATACGCTCATCACTGCCATCAACGACTCGGCCTTGCTCCATGTATACCGACTTAAATGTTTCCCATTGTGGCCACTCGCAGGTGTTAGCCCACAAGTAAGGAGACACGAACAACATAAGGAACGAGATGAGTTTTTTCATTATTCCTCTTCCTCAGTTTTTTCTAAACGTCTAGACGCGACTTGACGTAATACGCGCCAAAGCACAATGGTTACGATCACCACTAGCAAGGCGGCAAAGCACGCGACGATGACTGGGTGATTAGAGAAGTGATACCAAACGAGCTGCCACACAGGAAGCTTACCGACATAGTAGTGCGACCCCACGTTGTAGCTTGCTACTTCGTTATTTCTCAACGTCACCACCGAGCCAAACATGTGCTCCACTTTACCGGAGTCAGCCAACGCGCGATCAACCGACGAAAAATCTGACGGGTGAGCCGCCATAATAGAAATGACGCTGCGTTTTTTCGTAAATGGCGATTCTGCACCATAAATAGCAGCAAAAGAGCCCTCAGCCTCAACAGAAACATAATCCGCGGCCACTTGACGAGCATCACTTGGACTCATCCAGTTCATTCCGAGCTGCTTTTCATTTTTGCTTGGTAGGCGAATTTGTCTCTGACCCTCTTTAACCACTAAGTTCACTTGGTCAGGATTATTAGCGGCTTCTTCTAGTGCATCCACAACACCGATCGTCAGGATGTCTTTATCTTTTAGTTGCTCAGCATTCCATTTGTCTGTCAAAAGCACCTGAATACCTGGGTACCCAGAATCACGCCCTAACGACCCCATGACGTTTAAGAAGGTCTGCAACACTTCTTTTGGAGCTCTCTCTGGAACAACAATCGCAGTTTCTGACAAATCGGCCATGCGAGTGTAAGGGAAACCAGAAGTAGCAAAAGCGCGCATATTTGGCATTTCGATGTAGTGAGGGAAACCACTAAAATCAACCGTAGAGTCACCATCAATGACCGCGTATTGCTTACTTGGTTGCGTCACCTGACATTGCCCATCGGTCACCGACGCAAAGCCAAACTCAAACTCGATTTGGTTTTTACTGCCAACTTTAAAGGCCGGAATACGAACAAGCGCATCGCCACTCAGAATACTGTCATCTAATAGAGGAACACGCACACGGTTAGACTCACCACCTTGGCCTTTTGTGGTTAAGTTGAACGCCTCAATGAATTGGTCATTGATGCTCAAAGTCAGGCGAGAACCAGAATGATCCGCAGCAGGTGGCGAATACCGATAGTTAAGATCCATCGGTATACCACGGCTCTGCCAAGTAAAGAGATCGGGTGGTAAGCGCAAACTCACGTTGATTGGAGGAGGCGTTCGACCTTCCACTTGCAACATGCTTTTTTGTTCGACTAATTCAGATAATGCAACGGGACGAGCCGTACTCACCCAGTTTGGCGCATCGTACGGGACTCGTGGTTTGATTTGTTTGACTTCATTAATCTTCGCGATTGGCCCAGTAAGAAGTTGGTTTCCCAACGCCAAACCTTGCACCGCAACGTTAAGATCCTTACTGTCACGGCCTATCACTAGAAGAAGCTTCACGTACGGGTCAGTTGGGTGAGTGATGACTTGAAGACGAGGGCCATCCGTATCTGGAAAATCTCTCAGAAACTCAGGTTTGTTGTCATTGGTAACAAAGACAATGGCGTTGCGCTTAGGTAACGTGTCGACACTAAAAGGGAATTGAGCACCACGCCAACCTGCAAGAGCACCAAAGTAAGAACTCAAGACACCGGCTGCTTTGACATCATCCAGATCGTATTTGCCACCCATAACGATGGGCAGATTTAACTGGCTAAAATCACGGACATCAAAAAACGGCGCTGGCAACAAGCTCAAGTCACTTTCCAGCATTGTCTTTTGGGCAAACATTTCAATTCGACTGCTTTGGCTGATCTCGGCCCAAATGCTCGAGTCATTTGGGTTAGCACAGTCTTTCTGAGTATTCCCAATCAACTCAAAGCGAATTTGGTTGTAGTTGCTGAAGTAACGAGTATCCAGCGGCATCGATAAGCTCAACTTATTACCTTGCTGACCATCGACGATTGACGCCACTCCCATAAGCTCGTTGTTCAAATACACTTTGACGTGAGAAACCAAAGAAAGCAACGCTGGTGAAGGTGTGATGTCAAAGTGCAACGTGGCTTTAGACACCACCTCATCGAGTCGCGAACCGAAACCAATATAAGCACTGGCCTCACTGCCTTGAATAGCAATTGAACCACTGTAACCCAATTGACTAAATGGAATGACACGCTTAAATACGGTCGAATTTTCAGCATCTTGCTGTGCCAAAGGCGTTGGTTGTTGCTGACTTACTTCTTGTGCCGCGAGACTGCCCGACATACACATGAGAGTGATAGCCGTTGTCAACGCTGTTAGTTTTTTATTATTTAGCATGACTTGAGGTCCTGATTGGGACATAACGAGGTCTTAGTGACCAAATAAATTCGATACAAAATAAAAGTGCATCCACACTGGCCTGAACAAACTTAGGACAATGTTGCAGCAAGCGTTTGTATCCATTAAAGCCGACTTGCAGTACAGCCTGCATACTCGATAGAGGCTTATCTGATTGATAGCCTTGTTGCCATTTCGCCCACGTATCTGCACGTGCAAATGTACATTGGACGTATTGGATTTGTTGTTGATGAGACAATTCGTTGAGTTGTAAACCAAATATCCCCTTATGAGCATAGGCAACCGTCATCGGGAACACGAATTCTTGACCACCGCGATTGAGGATCACTTCTAAGGTTTGGCCAAGTAGGTACGCACAGGTTGGTTCATCGACTCCGTCTATTTCAATGCGCACGCCACCCAAAGAGAAATCCTTCATCTGCGCTTGAATCAAGTGCCCTGAGTGAAGCCTTACCGCGACAGGAATCGCTACCTCTACTCGGTGATCTTTTCGCACTTGTTTGGCTTCTACCGCAACGGCGACAGCAGCACCTAAAATCAACAAGTTGTACATCGTCCAAACGAGGTTCACGATAACCGTACCTATTTCGTCTTGAGGCCCCCACCCCATTCGGTAAATCCCTACAGCAAAGCCCAGAATGTTGAGTGCAACCAAAACCAAATATGGTCGGGAGATCACCCAATCGTAGTGAGATTTTTCAACCAAACCGCCTTTTGCCGTTACGTTGAATGTCCCTTTATGGGGTGCAAACAAAGCCACCGTTGTTGGCCTTGCGATATACCAAGCAAGCACGGTTTCGTATACCTCACCCCAGAATGAATAACGGTAGTCACCCTGCATACGAGAGTTGGTCATGCTCGCGTGGATCATATGGGGCAATACGTACAAAATGATCGCCAGCGCTGGCGCATAAATCACGTAGGAATGCAGCAACAAATAAGCCAATGGTGCGATCAGGAATACAATCCTCGGGATACCAGATAGAAAGTGCAGCATGGCATTGACGTAACAAAGCCGTTGAGAGAGCTTAAGACCCTTTCCAGTCAATGGATTATCTACCCTAAATATCTGCGCCATCCCGCGAGCCCAACGAATACGTTGCCCAACGTGTGCAGACAATGTCTCTGTCGCCAAACCAGCAGAAATCGGCTGCTTAAGATACGCAGAACGATAGCCTAAACGGTGCATGCGCAAAGAAGTGTGCGCATCTTCCGTCACGGTTTCGACTGCAATGCCGCCGACTTCCTCTAAAGGCTCTCGACGTAAAATAGCGCAAGAACCACAGAAGAAAGTAGCATCCCATAAGTCGTTACCATCTTGAATCAGGCCGTAAAACAAGTTGCCTTCGTTTGGCACGTTACGAAAGTTCGATAAGTTACGCTCAAACGGATCCGGTGAGAAGAAGTGGTGCGGCGTCTGAATAAGCGCCAACTTGGGATCTTTCAGGAACATCCCCATTGTGAGCTGAAAGAATGCTCGTGTAGGAATATGGTCACAGTCAAAAATCGCAACAAACTCACCGCTGGTCTGCTTCAACGCATAGTTAATGTTACCGGCTTTCGCATGTTCATTCGTTGGGCGGCGGATGTAGTTCACCCCTACACTTTTGGCGAAATCTCGGAAGCTATCACGCTTGCCGTCATCCAGAATGTGGATGTTGAGTTTATCTTTCGGCCAATCGACACCTAACGAGGCATAAACCGTCGCTTTCACGACATCGAGATCTTCGTTGTAAGTAGGGATCATCAAGTCAATGGTTGGCCAAGTTGACTGATCCGGTGGCATCGATACTGGTTTGCGATTCAATGGCCAGATATTTTGGAAATAGCCAAGCATCAGCACAATCCAAGAATACGTCTCAGCTAGAAGTAAAACGCCCCCTAGAAACAAAGCAACAGGATCGTCCCAGTTCAGGGTAGACGAATAACGCCACCACAAGTATCGACATGAGGCCGTAACCGACAAGATGATCAAAAGCATGGTAGGAAAACGACCCGGCATGCGACGAACCATCATCGCTAATGCCCAGAGTAACAACACAAAGACAGTCTGAGCCTGATAACCAAATGGCACCGTAAAACAAAGCAAAGCGATTAACACCACGAAAAACAGCAAGGTGTAGTTCAACGCCATCGCTGACTTACTTGCTTTAATACGCTCTCGAACTTGTGGATCTTTGATGTTGTTCGCTGTCTGTTCTAACCAGCGGACGCTTTTTGCAACCAATTCAAATGGCAAGTAGAACGCATTGCGAATTTGTTCGGCTAAAGTCATCGCTAAGCTGCTGGTTTTTTTGGACCATGCTGTACTTACGTTTTGCTTGAAGCAAAGTAACCACACGCTTTGGATAACAAAACGCACAGGATCAAACCATCTCGGCGCAGCAAAATTAACGTTTGGATAGTAAACCAAAGGCAGTTTCCATGAGGGAACACCCGAAATAACCGGCTTTAAAAATACAAAACTCAATGAAAACCAAAAAGACAAAGCACACTCCCCAACCCAGTTTGTTTTGCAATTCCAGGCTTGCTCGTAAGCTTTCTTCTGTAGTCTGAATTGGTCCACTACCCAGCGTTGGAAAATCAGATTAAGACTTCGCATAAATTAGCTTTGGTCCTGAGCGCTTGATAACGCTGATACACACCAAAAAGCAAAAGACTGAAAATCTTTTGCGGCTTGGCTCGATGGCGAATAGTGTTGAACGGTCGTCAGGTTTGCCACACATTCAAGCAATGCCGTATCTCGATGAATCGAAACAGGAATCAACGATTCGCTAAGTTCCTTTTTCAGCACCAACATGAAATCACGACCAATTTCGGTTTCTGGCTGATACTTATTCACCAAAAAACGTAATTTGTCAGAGCGAAGCAATCTCGATAGCTCTTCATGTTGTAGCCAAGATTGAAGAGTGAGATAACTCAGGGCATCTGCCGTTACCACCACCACAATCATATCCATTGAGTCGACAAAAGATCGCACTTCAGGATCAGTAAGCTCTGCTAAGTCGGCGTGAAAAAGCAGCCACTGCTCACCACGGTTTTCGCTCACTTGCAACGTCATTTCACCTAGCATTGATAGGTAGTGAGAACGCTCGTTAAAGAACGCTTTTAACTGCTCAGAATTCAGATGGCCAAACGGTAAAAAAAGTGCACCTTGTGGGCTTTCATAACCAGCCTGGGTCCAAGGTTTATCTGAAAGAAGTTGTTTCGCCCAGCCATCTTTCTCTTCCTGGGGCAAGCCAAGATGAGTTTGCAGTAAACTGTTAGGCACCACCTCAATGGCCAGTACCTGTTTGTTTATCTTAACTAATGCTTGTGCCAAGTTCGCAGCGACGGTAGTTGAGCCACAACCACCTTTTAAACTAACAAAAAGAAGGCGTTTCATATCGCTTCCGTTTCTAAACCTTTCTGCTTATTACGCACTTGAGGCAGAGCATTACGAGCACTGTTGGCTTGAAAGACCAACCACTTATTTTTAGCTTGCACGTAAGACTCGTTTTCTGTTGTTTCAATATACTTATGTTGAGATAAGTTATAAGAAGAGTAGATCGAATTAATATCTTTTGCAGACTCAGTCATAACATTTTTTCACAATATAACGGTGTTTAAACTGCGGTAATGGCAATCCCGCCAGTTACTCTTTGCAGTATATACCCGTTCAACTTGAAGATACAGGTTTCAATATCTGAAAATTATCCGTAATTCTGGATACGAGTGTACCTGCAACTTCTGGTAACGTTACATCGAAAAACTCTTTGATGGCTGAAGTAAATTCTGGCTTGGAGGAGAAGTAAATATTGTTCCTCACATGCTCATTCATCACTTTCCAAAGCCGCTCTATTGGATTTAAATTTGGACTGTAAGGCGGTAAGTAATGAAGCTCGATATTGAGCACTTTTGCCGCATTTTTCACCAACTCTGACTGATGATAGGCGGCACCATCAAGCACTAGGTGAACTTTTTGCTCCAACGGATAATGCTCCTTTTTGAGCTTCCAGAAGAAGCGAACAATGCTCTCGCTGTTTATCGTGTCATACGTGTCTGTCACCGTTGCGCCAATATTTTGAAGCGGTAACGCACCGATAATATTAAGACGAGTTCGACTGCCTGTTGTCTCAATCACTTTGTCTTGGCCTTTACGTATCCAGCCATAACTGAGTTTTGTTGACTGCGTAGGATGAACGGCATCCATAAATAACACAGGGTCTTCGCTGTTTCTTAGCGTCTCGTTGTAGTATTCGATAAAGGCTTGCTGCATCTCTGGATTAAACTTGTGCGGTACACCTTTCGGCTTCTTATATGAAAAGCCGTGATGATGTAGCCATTTGTTCATGCCTGCAACGGTATAGCGAATACCAAACTCGGCTTTCACATAAGCGACTATTTGATGGGTATGAAAGTACGTCTTCTCGGATAAATGTTCGATAAGCTGCATGGTTTGCTCAGCAGAAAGTCGGCTCTGGCTACCACCATTTTCAGGCTTAAGTTTTTCAGAGAGGACATAGTCACTGAGATGACGAGCAACGGTCGATTCATGAATACGAAGCGCTTAAGAAATCATCGTTTGACTCCAGCCTTCAGACGCAAGTAAAACCGCTTTGATGCGGTCACGCACTCGACCATCACGAGTTGAATCGTGCATCACTTCGAGTTGTTGTTTCTGTTGAGGAGTCAGTATTATTTTCATGGTGCGTAGCATGATCCTGCTTTAAGGAAAAATCAAGCATCTTCAATGATCACGGGTATAGTAAATCATAGACTTGCAAATTATTGAGTTTAAACTTATAAACATCATATGAAACAATGCTATAACTATTTTAATTTTTGATCAATTTCGTTTAATATCTCGGCGTCATTTTCTTGTCGCCAAGAAAAGTAACATTGTAACGATTAGCATACAGCGGATTGTAAGCCACAACGCACAACAACAGTAAACCATTGATTATAAGGCCTTTTGATGTCAGCAATCTCCGGGTTATCCGCAATTACTTCTGAACGAGAGATAAATTCTGTTTATGTAAACTTATTTACACATAAGCAAATGGTTATTGATTATTTGTTCAGTACGCTACCAGCAAATAACAACACTTCACTTACAAGCTTTACAGACAAGGAAACTTTTTTGTCTGCATTGAATGATGAGGCCTTATGCAAATTCAATGACTTATCTAAAAATTATCTTGAACAGTGTTTTTTTCTTAGCCACAAATTCACAAATAAAGCGCCAAACGCTATAAAGCTTGCAAAAGATATTCATCAAACAAATATAAAGAAACTCTCTACATATATATTAGTAGTTCCAGATTCACTGGTATCATCAAGTGACGATTATTTTGTAAGTATTTTCCTACAAAACTTAAATGAACTGGCAAATAATAAAAAACTCACTATTAGTGTTTGTATATATGGGCATCTGACGACTTCACTATTAAAGCCCATTCTGATTTCTCATAATAGATACATTGCAGGTTTGGCGACCATGACATCATTAGATGACGCTCGCTACTGCTATCTTGTGGATTTTTGGTCCAATAAACACGGTGTAATTTCCCAAGACGAGTACCTTCTCTCTAGCACTAAAGATAAGAAGCTAAAAGCAACGCCTTACGAAACGCATCAATCTCGTGTCATACCGGAAGACAAATCGGATAGTGATAGAATATATATCAGTAGAAGAGCCTTCAGAGAAAACGAGAAAGCCCCAAAAGGGATGCGTATGGCCGAGAGTAATCAAGAACTCATAGCGATGTTAAACAACCCTCGCTCTTCAACTATTGTTTTCAGCTGTGATAACCAAAGCGAAGTTCAACAGATCGCGTTAGATTGCTACCGTTTAAGGTCCGCATATGGTCGTCAGCTAAAGATTATTGTCAGGGAGACCCAACAATGTCTGAGATATGCAGATGAAAAGTTCTTACTTCGCGCGGGGGCGAACTTCATTTCACATGCGCAGATCCCCCATATGCGCTTTATGACTCAGGTTGAAGCAATTCAAGGCCAAATGCTTACACGCCCAATTCCTGACAGTTTAGAGGCGCTCTTAAAGTATGACCTTAAGTTTGGTAGCAAAGGCTACTTACAAAACCAGGACTTTAACCAATACTGTATTGACGTCATTTCCCATTCAACACACTCAAGTGTGAACTTTGCGCTCATCAAGCTGAACTTATTGCCAGGCATGACGGCAGAGGAATGTTTACGTCTTTGCCATATTCGAAGAGATGGCGACGTTGTGACAGCCTGCAAAAAAGCTCTATATGTCTTGTTCAGTGCTATTCGACAAAGCGATATTGATATTGCACTAAACAATATATTTGAGTTTCCAGTGAGAGACTTGTTTCACTCAACTCACACGTTTGATACTCAATTAGATATCGAAACAGAGCTAAAATTCATCGTTCAAGATGAAGCCGTCATATCCGATGACGTTTCAACCTTGACGACAGAGAGGGAAATATTCCATACCACCACCAATTCCATGGTTGATGTTCTCCCTTTGTTTGCTGTCAAAAAGGCCATTGATCTTAAGGAAAGTTCATGAATATTAACGACTTTTTACTGACCGCGAGTATCAGCTTAGGTATTGGCCTACTCCTAGGATACTTTCTTCGTGACCTAGTAAACGCAACCACACGCTTTTACCACAAGCACTTAAAACGCTCGCGCTATTTTGAGCTAGATACATCAACCACTAACACCAAGAAGCTTAAGTAATGACATCGCATTCTCATGACTCTACCCCCTTCACTATAGGATTGGGCTGGTGGAACATTTACTTTATCGCAAAAATAGCGCTCTATTTTCAGGGAATCATCGATTTCCACCCAATGGAAAACTTTGCGCTGTTGATCTTCATCCTGCTGCCAATCTCGATAAAAAGCCTAAATACGGTGCGTCATATCGTTGTATTTGTCGCCGCAGCGTGGCTCTTGCATTACGATTCTTATCTCCCTCCGCTAGACCGTCTTTGGGCTCAAGCGGGACAATTAATGCAGTTTGAATTGAGTTATCTGGTCGAACTTTTGGGACGATTTTTATCATTCCAAGCAATTCTCGGATTGCTCGCTTTGTGTGGTGCGTACTTTATTTTGAGCAAGTTCGTTAGAGTTTCAGTCTTTGTGGTTATTGCTATGATCTATATAAGTATGCCAATGACGACGGAACTTCCGACAACAGTGGCTGCAGAAGTAACTCAACAACAGCCACCAACCGAGGTTACTGCTAGCAAACAACCTCAAATAACGGAAATTAACGATGCAAGTCTCAACACGTTAACTGCAGATTTCTTTTCTAAAGAAGCTTCTCGACGTGTGACATTCGATACTAGCAGCGCAATGGATGCTCCTTTTGATTTGTTGTTCTTGAGTATTTGTTCGGTCGCGTGGGATGACATCGAAATTGCAGGACTGGCCGATCATCCTCTGTTCAAAGAGTTTGACATCATGTTCGACAATTTTAGTTCCGCTACGTCATACAGCGGGCCTGCGGTCATTCGTCTGCTACGAGCCAATTGCGGTCAACAGGAACACAGTCAACTGTTCCAACCCGCACCTTCAAAACAGTGCTACTTGTTCGAAAGTTTGAAAGAGCTAGGCTTCAAAGAAAATTTACTGATGAACCACAATGGTGTCTTCGATAGCTTCCTTGAATTGATCAAGAAAGACGGTGACTTACAAGCGGCTCTTATGTCTCAAGAAGGTTTGGCTCCTTACCAAAAATCTTTTGATGGCTCTTCGATCTTCCGCGATAAGCAAGTACTGGATAACTGGTGGCAGCAAAGACTTAACAGTAGTGACGACAAAGTCGTGGCACTCTACAACTCAATTTCACTGCACGATGGAAACCGGATCATCAATACGAATTCAAGCACATCCATTGCTAGCTACAAAATGCGCCTTAAGAATTTGCTTGATGATCTCTACGCGTTCTTTAAAACCTTAGAGTCCTCAAAGCGCAACATTGTTGTGGCCTTGGTACCAGAACATGGTGGTGGTATGCGAGGAGACCGAATGCAGATTTCAGGTATGCGAGAAATTCCTGCGCCAACGATCGTTCACACCCCGGTAGGAATTAAAATCTTCGGAGAAGGAATTCAACGTCAGGGCAGCACAGAACACGTCAATGCGCCCTCTAGCTATCTGGCGTTGTCACAGCTCGTGTCGAATATTCTGGATAAAAACATTTATCAAAGTAAGACGTTTAGCCCTTCAATATTGACGGAGAACCTACCAGAAACACGCATTGTCGCGCAGAACTCCGGTTCTACTGTGATTGAAGTACAAGGAAAGTATTATGTTTCTCTTGATGGTTCTAGTTGGATTGAATACCCAACAAAGTAGTTCCAACTAAACCATACGATGCTGCCTAAGGCCGGAACTTCCGGCCTTTGTTTTGCCTAAAATCGCCCCGCTATCGTTTCTTCTCAACATCTTCGATTGTCTACAACCCAAAAATGCGTGAAAATGAATCAGTTATTATGCACTCAAGGGAATAAATCATGCCTATCGATTCACTGATCACTATCGGTATTTTCGTCGTCCTCGCTGTCGTTATCTTGT
The DNA here is from genome assembly GCF_043106015.1 of Vibrio sp. GLN_1. Taxonomy (NCBI): domain Bacteria; kingdom Pseudomonadati; phylum Pseudomonadota; class Gammaproteobacteria; order Vibrionales; family Vibrionaceae; genus Vibrio; species Vibrio sp. GLN_1. The sequence goes on along the minus strand of NZ_JBICMD010000035.1, from coordinate 65,776 downwards.
CTTCAGCCATCAAAACGGTTCCACAAGGAAACAACTGGACAGTTGAACGCTTTGGACGCTACACCCACACATTAAAGCCGGGCTTAAACTTGATCATTCCATTCGTTGATAAAATTGGTCAAAAAGTAAATATGATGGAACGTGTGCTTGATATTCCAGCACAAGAGGTCATTTCAAAAGATAACGCAAACGTGGTGATCGATGCAGTTGGTTTCGTTCAAGTTATCGATGCGGCTAAGGCGGCTTACGAAGTAAACGATTTAGAACACGCGATTCGTAATCTAACGCTAACGAATATTCGTACCGTACTTGGATCGATGGAACTCGATGAAATGCTGAGCCAACGTGACATGATCAATACCAAGCTGCTAGCGATTGTGGACCAAGCAACAAACCCTTGGGGCGTAAAAGTCACGCGTATTGAAATCAAAGATGTTCAGCCACCAGCCGATCTAACTGCAGCAATGAACGCTCAGATGAAAGCAGAGCGTAATAAACGTGCTGAAATTCTCGAGGCTGAAGGTGTCCGTCAGGCAGAAATCCTCAAAGCAGAAGGTCACAAACAATCGCAGATTTTAAAAGCAGAAGGTGAAAAACAGTCTGCTATCCTCCATGCTGAAGCGCGTGAGCGTGCTGCTCAAGCGGAAGCAAAAGCGACTTACATGGTTTCCGAAGCCATCGCAAAAGGCGATATGCAAGCCGTTAATTACTTCATCGCGCAAGGCTACACAGAAGCTCTCAAGAGTATTGGTCAAGCTGAAAACGGAAAAATCATTATGCTACCTTTGGAAGCAACCGGACTCATGGGCTCTGTTGCGGGCATCGCAGAAATGTTTAAACAACAAAATAAAGATTAGGACCCAGTTATGGACTTGTTCAACCTGCTTGATGGCATAACATTTTGGCACTGGCTTGCATTCGGCTTTGTGCTGCTTGCCGTTGAGCTACTTGGTACAGCGGGTTACTTTCTGTGGTTGGGGTTATCGGCGTTATTAGTGGGAGCGTTATTGGCAGTGCTCCCTTTCGGCTGGCAACTTCAATGGCTATCTTTCGCGACTTTCAGCTTGCTGACAACTTGGTTATGGTGGCGACGCCAGTGGTCAAGAGACAAACAAGATGATCAAACAAGAGATCTCAACCAAAAGTACAAGCAGTTGATTGGCCGCAGCGTGATACTTGAGGAAGATTTTTCAATTGGGTTAAACAGAATTCGCATCGCCGATACCACCTGGTCAGCACAATGTGAGCAAAATATCCGAGCTGGTACTCGTGTAAAAATCGTCGCGATCGATGGAATAATCCTCATTGTGGAGCCTATTTCTGAGTAATTTATGTCAAAGTAATGAAGTAAAGACTGCTTCATTACTTTCTTTTCTCTCAATTCTTTTTATTTCATCGTGTTATTCAATTTGTCCTTAGAAAATAAGTAATATAAATATTATTAAATTCCATCTTGTAAATCCTATTGATATTCATCAACTAAGAATTAATCAAAAAGATAGTTCACTGCTTCCAGTCATTTTCAATCTAATTTCAATATAAAAAATAAAACAGTGTTGAATTAATTTTTGATCTTTCCAACTCCCTATACATACTTAATCCATAAGCATAAAGGTAAATGCTTATATTTTAGGTAAGTAGAAAAGTCTTTCCTACCGTTTTATTGATAACTGAGTTGGTCCTCACCATGCCAAAGGCAGAGTTTGTTCCAGCGCGGTTGGACACACAATGGGTGACACCATTTACTGCGGTATGTGTGAGCGGTATTAAGGTAGAGAGACATGTTTTTGTTTGAGCACTTAGCACGCCAAATACACAAACTTTGGGTAACAGGCGTAATAAAGTCTTAAACATAGAGGGTGATCGTTATGAAATTATTAGCCGGAATACTATTAATATGTTCAGCTACAATTCCATTTACTATTCAAGCAAATGGCGCTTCAGGAGGAAGAACATTAGCACCTGAAGTGAAATGCGAATTACCAAATGGTAATGTCCACATGCTGCCACCGTTATATTGCAAAATGTATGACGGCAGAGAAGTAAAATAGAAAAAGGAGCCATTAGGCTCCTTTTTGATTATTCACTAATTGATTAGTGGAAGCTGTAAGGGATAAGAACTTGTAGACGTAGGTCTGTCTCGTCCGCGTCGCCAGCACCAGCGTACTCGTCACGCTCTAGGATTGTACCGTGCAGACGGATTGTAGAGCCTTTAAGCGCACCACTCTGTAGAGAGTAAGATACTGTTGCGTTGAATGCGTACTCGCTTTCGTAATCCCAGTCACCAGATGCACCGCTTGCAGCTGAGTCAGCACCAGAACCGTAACCAAAGCCTAAGTAGTAGTTCCAGCCGTTACCTTGGTTGTAAGATAGACGGTTGTACCATGCTAGCTCGCCCGCTTTGTTCCAGTCAGATAGAGCATCCCACCACTGAGACCAAGTACCGTTGTTCATACCGTAAGTATGGATCGTACGTGGAACGAAGTCAGAACGGTTGTCTGTGTCTGTGTAACGTAGTTCAGACATCCATGCTAGCTTGCCGAAAGACTGGTTCAAAGATAGACCAGTATGGAAACCTAGACCATCGTATTTCACATCGTCATCAACACCGTAGAAGTCAAATGCAAGAGTTGTACGGTCACTTACTGTGTACTTCAAGTAAGCTTTGTAAGATGTGTTGTCAGTTTCGTTGTGGTAGCTAGTTACTTGACCTGCACCCCAGTCGATACCATTTGCGTATTTAACGCCAGTCGCTTGACCAAGACCAACTTGGAAGAACAAGCTGTCAGTTAGGTTACCGTTTAGACCTAGAGAGTGTAGGTAGCTCCATGAAGTGTCAGACCAAAGCGCTGGTGCGTAGTCATCTTCGTGAAGTAGCCAAGGTGCTGTGAATTGGTCTGCACCGAAGTAGCTTAGGTTGAAGTCGCCTAGCTTAGCGTTTAGTTCGAAGCCACGGTAAGTACCAGGTACAAAGCTCCATACGTTACCAATAGTACCGTTACCACCAGCTTGTAGCATACCTACACGAGCGTTAAAGTTTTCGTTTGCTTTGAATTTAAGCGCAGCTTTGTAAACTTTAAGTTGTTGGCCGTCACCTGCACCCCAGTCTAGGTTGTTACAGGTTGAGATTTCGTTACATAGGTAGCCTTCGTTTGAGTTGTAAAGGCTGTCGTTGTAAAGATCACCAGAGTAGTAAGCCGCAACATCTGCACCAACCCAACCATCGTGGTAGCCAGAAGTGAAGTCTAGGATAGCGTTGTAAGAAGAGTAGTTTAGACGGCTCCAACGGTCACCGTTCTCACCACCAGGTTTACCTGTAGTACGTGTACGTGAACGAGTGTCAACTAAGAACATTGCATTAAGACTAGAGTCATGCATAAATTCGTTCACTTTCTCTACGTATTCACCACCCGCTGCACTCTCAGTCGATGCAGTAGCTGGAGCAACAGCAACAACACCAAACATTGCTGCAGTTAACGCTGAAACCTTAAAAAATTTGTCCATGGAAAAACTCCTAAAAATGGATATAGCTGTATTTTTCTATCTCACCTTTAGTTGGCCGCCGAAGGAGAGAAGTAAATTCCTGATTAAACCTCATTATTTCTAATTTGGTTTTTTTTAGTTCCTGCATACACACCGTGTATCCACGCCATTAAGACTAACTTCGCACCTAAAAACATCCAAACGGAACTTATTTTTTTTCTAAAAAAATATGAGCCACGCCAAAGTTCCATATAAGTTATTGATCCAGATCTTATTTTTAACACCAACACCGCAACATTGAATATATACATTTAAATTCAAACACTTAAATCACCACACAAACATTCAACATGAAGTGCATCGCAGACTTGAATACAAATAAATTCGGATATTCGAAGGGGAGATCCTGATCACTGAAACGCAGAAAACACAAAACCAAGACATACAAACACACTTAATATGCGTAAAGAAAAAGCCCCACAAGCTTTGCCTGTGGGGCTTTTAGTTATTTTTTATCTTTTTTGATAGTGCTTAATTTATCAATTCAAGCAAGTCTTGCTCAGTTTTTATCTCGATACCCAATTCTTGAGCCTTAGTGAGCTTAGAACCTGCATTTTCACCAGCAAATAAAATATCGGTTTTCTTGGAAACACTGCCAGTGACTTTTGCACCCAAAGATTGCAACGCCTCTTTTGCTTCAGTACGTCCAAGTTGAGATAGTGTACCCGTTAGCACGACAGTTTTACCTTCTAGTGGCAGTTCTGCGCCTTGCTCAGGTGCACTAACTTCTGGCCAGTGGATACCTTGCACAAGGAGATCTTGAACAACAGCTTGGTTTTGCTCTTCTTCAAAGAAAGTCGTAATGTGCTTCGCAACTACCACACCAATATCTTGAACAGCAATAAGTTGTTCTTCCGTTGCAGCTTGAATCGCTTCCAGTGATTTAAAGTGTTGAGCTAGGTTTGCCGCCGTTGCCTCGCCCACTTCTCGAATACCTAGCGAGTATAAGAAACGTGGCAAGGTTGTTAACTTCGATTTTTCTAACGCATTAACAATGTTTTGAGCAGATTTTGGCCCCATGCGCTCCAATACGGTTAATACGCCAGCCGAAAGCTTGAACAGATCGGCAGGTGTTTCTACCATTTCACGATCGACCAATTGCTCGATAACTTTGTCACCTAAACCATCAACATCCAACGCTTTACGTGAGACGAAGTGCTTGAGCGCTTGCTTACGTTGAGCTTGACAGACCAAACCGCCAGTACATCGAGTCACCGCCTCCCCTTCGATACGCTCTACGTGCGAACCACAAACAGGACACTGAGTTGGGAAAATAATATCTCGCGCCGTTTCTGGTCGACGCTCTTTGATGACAGAAACCACTTGAGGAATCACGTCGCCAGCACGACGAATCACGACCTGATCACCAATCTTTACTTGAAGGCGCTCAATTTCATCCGCATTATGCAGCGTTGCGTTACTCACCGTCACGCCACCAACAAACACTGGCTCTAACTTAGCAACCGGAGTGATCGCTCCCGTTCGGCCAACTTGGAACTCAACTTCATTCAATGTTGTCATTTCTTCTTGAGCCGGGAATTTGTATGCGATCGCCCAACGTGGAGCGCGAGCAACAAAACCCAGGCGCTCTTGAACGGCAATATCGTCAATTTTGATCACGACTCCGTCAATTTCGTAAGGTAATGCATCACGACGCTGCAGAATGTCTTGATAATAAGTTTTTACGTCTGCCAAACTGTCGACTCGCTTGGTCTCTGGACACATTGGCAGCCCCCAAGATTTTATCTGCAGAAAACGCTCATAGTGACTGGCTGCCAAATCAGCCCCTTGCACAACTCCAACACTGTATGCGTAGAAGCTAAGTGGGCGCGAAGCCGTAATACGCGAATCTAATTGACGTAGACTGCCTGCTGCTGCATTGCGAGGGTTCACAAATACTTTTTCGCCCTTCTGACGCGCAAGCTCATTTAACTTTTCAAAGCCTGCTTTCGGCATAAACACTTCACCGCGGACCTCAAGACGAGCTGGCCAGTCATCACCCCTCAGCTTCAGAGGAATGGCATTAATGGTGCGCACGTTTTCAGTGATGTTTTCACCCGTAGTACCATCACCACGCGTTGCCGCTTGAACTAAAATACCGTTTTCATACAGCAGACTCACGGCTAAGCCATCTAGCTTTGGTTCACAACAATACTGCTTAATGCTTTCTCCACCGATTCGGTCTTGAGCACGTTTATGGAAGCTGTCGAGTTCACTGTCGTCGAATGCATTATCTAATGACAACATTGGGACTTCGTGTGTCACCTGACTAAATTCAGAAAGCGGCTTACCACCCACTCGCTGACTTGGCGAATCAACCGTCACTAAATCAGGATGTTGAGCTTCAATTTCTAGCAGTTCACGCATTAGGCGGTCGTATTCTGCATCTGGAATCTCTGGATTATCTTCCACGTAGTAGCGAACGGCGTGGTAGTGCAACGACTCTTTGAGTTCTTCTAGCCGTTGATGTACTGATTCAGACATAGTAAAGCCCCGTATATTGTCAATCGATGAGGTTGGGAATCCATGAAAAAGGGCTCCAATCGGAGCCCTTTTATAATTGGGTAGTAAGATTATGCGTTAGCCGCATTAAACTCAACTATTTGGCGTCGATAAGCAGCTAAACGGTCAGGAGTCATTAAGTTTCTCTTGTCATCGAGAACATTCCCTCCCATATCATCCGCAATCTGCTGTGCAGTTCTCAACATCAAGTTGAAGTTTTGCTCAGCTTCGCCATAGCAAGGCAACGTCATAAAGAAGGAAATGCCTTTCGTCGAAAACTCTGCGGGATCACCATGCTCAAGTGTGCCCGGATGCATCATGTTAGCCACACTGAACAGCACTTTACCGTTGCCAGATAAATCAACATGACGATGGAAGATATGCATCTCGCCATAGATAAGACCATTTTGCTGCATACTGTCAAAAAGTTCAGTGCCAATAAATGGCTCTTCGCCTGCACAATGAACATTCAACACGATCACTTGCATTTCCGGCTCTGGTTTTGGTTCTTCTGGTTGTTCAACAACGGCAGGAGCCACTTCTTCAACCATTTCCATCTCTTGTTTAGGCGCATCAAATGCAGAAGGCATGATCTCTTCTTCAACCACCTCTTGCATTGGCTCTTCGACTTCAGACGGCTGAATTGCTACATCTTCAACATCGTTTTTCATCGCGACAAAAGAAGGGATTTCCTCAGCTTCTTCTTTTACAGAATGCTTTTCTTCTGTCACACCACCAAGCAAGGGATCTGCCTCAAACTTACTATCAAACGTATTTTCCATCCCAAAGTCTGGTTCTTTGCGATCTTTACGGATGATTTCGAAATCGTCTTCAGGGGCAGGGGCGAAACTGCGCTCTTGCTCAACCGAATCTTTATCTCCTTGGTCAACATCCAGCTTACCAAGTGGCTTGTTGCCAAATTTTGCTTTGCCTTCTTTCTTACTGCTCCACAAACCATGAAACAGCAATGCCGCGATGGCTAATGCGCCAACAACAATGAGTACGAATCGCAATTCCTGCATTATTTACTCTCAATATACCTGTTTTTACTACTCGCAATTCCTTGAGCAGCAACCCAAGTGCAATAAATCTGAATGATACGTTTACTTTACCAAAACTATATGTAGGTTTAGAACAACTTAATGCAAGAAGTTCCGTTTTTTGTTGTGATTCTTGCCACGATTCCACTTTGCAAGACCCTAATTGTTAGGGCATTGAAAGAAAATCATCGACAGGTACAATGAGTTCTCACTCACACGAAAATATTGGATATGAAGATTAACAATCAGCAACGAACCGGATTCGGTTACTTCCTATACGGAATTCAATTGGCGCTCTCTCCAGAGATAAGACGTTTTGTCGTGTTACCACTTTTAGCAAATATTATTCTCGTGGGTGGGGCTATCTTCTATCTATTCTCCCACTTGAACATGTGGATTGAAGGTTGGATTGGACAGTTACCAGAGTTTCTCTCTTGGCTCACGTATATCTTGTGGCCCCTACTTGCTCTAACGATACTGGCCACCTTCTCTTATTTCTTTAGCACGTTAGCCAATTTTATTGCCGCTCCCTTCAACGGGCTGTTAGCAGAAAAAGTTGAAGAGACGCTAACCGGGAAAAAAATTAATGACGACGGCTTTACGGCTGTTCTAAAAGATGTGCCTCGCGTACTTGCTCGCGAATGGAGAAAACTGCTTTATATACTGCCTAAAGCAATTGGCTTGTTTTTGCTCTTACTTATCCCGGCACTAGGGCAAACTGTTGGCCCGGTTTTATGGTTTATCTTTACCGCGTGGATGCTCGCGATTCAATATTGTGATTACCCGTTCGATAACCACAAAATTCCGTTCAACGACATGCGTTACAAATTGAAACAAAAGCAAGGTAAAGCCTATGGCTTTGGTGTGTTGGTTTCAGTATTCACAACGATTCCAATTTTGAACCTTATCGTCATGCCTGTTGCAATATGCGGTGCGACCGCCATGTGGGTGGCAGAGTTTAAACATCAGCGCTAGGTCAAATTTAGTGAAAGGGAAGGCTGTTCGATGCGCTTCCCTTTCTTTTTACTAAATTCTCGGCCAACCTAATAAGATATAACTTTTTAATCCTTTTCCCTTTTTTTTATACCGCATATTCTTCTATCCATATTCACACAACGTGTAATGAAGGAACATCACTATGAGCAAAATCTACGAAGATAACTCTCTTACCATTGGTAATACGCCCCTAGTTCGCCTAAACAAAGTGAGCAAAGGTAACGTTCTAGCGAAAATTGAAGCACGCAACCCAAGCTTCAGCGTTAAGTGCCGTATCGGTGCAAACATGATTTGGGAAGCAGAAAAAGCTGGCACTTTAAAGCCAGGCGTAGAGCTAGTAGAACCAACCAGTGGTAACACAGGTATCGCATTAGCGTTCGTAGCAGCCGCTCGCGGTTACAAATTGACTCTAACTATGCCTGAATCAATGAGCCTTGAGCGCCGCAAGCTACTTAAAGCACTAGGCGCAAACCTTGAGCTAACTGAAGCAGCGAAAGGCATGAAAGGCGCAATTGCTAAAGCAGAAGAGATCGTAGCAAGCAATCCTGAAAAATACCTTCTTCTACAACAGTTCAACAACCCTGCTAACCCGCAAATTCACGAGAAAACAACTGGCCCTGAAATCTGGGATGCGACAGACGGTGAAATCGATGTGCTAGTAGCAGGCGTTGGTACGGGTGGCACTATCACTGGTACAAGCCGTTACATTAAAGGTGAGAAAGGTAAAGCGATCACTTCTGTTGCTGTAGAACCTGCAGAATCACCAGTAATCGCGCAAGCGCTAGCAGGCGAAGAAATTCAACCAGCACCACATAAAATCCAAGGTATCGGTGCAGGTTTCATTCCTGGAAACCTAGATTTGGACATTATCGACCGAGTTGAGCCAGTGACTTCTGAAGAAGCAATTGAGATGGCTCGTCGACTAATGGAAGAAGAAGGCATCCTTGCGGGCATCTCTTCAGGCGCCGCTGTCGTTGCTGCGAACCGAATTGCAGAACTACCTGAATTTGAAGGAAAAACCATCGTGACAATTCTGCCAAGCTCAGGTGAACGTTACCTAAGTACGGCGCTATTTGCTGGTATCTTTACCGAAAAAGAGAACCAACAATAATATGTGGTCAAATCAATTTTTCGTCTAAAAAAGCCCCGTTCAGGGGCTTTTTTGTTGATCCCTGCCCTACCTTTGGTAATATCAGGGTGTTTTATTTCTAGCTTCAAAATAAAGAAGCAGAACACAAAAAGGTTTCAAAGTAATTGCGCACGCAAACAGTTGCGTAGTTACCAAACTTTTGACTAGTATCAGAACTGACACGCTTTGAACTCTCCCGTGCTAGCGCACAAGATATAAAGCAGTTAAGCTAAATCTAGTCACAAACTAACAAAAAAATACATTTATTGGGGTATATCACATGTACGAGAAGCAAGTAGAAATCACAGCAGAAAACGGTCTTCACACTCGTCCAGCTGCACAGTTCGTTAAAGAAGCTAAAGCATTCGACGCGGACATCACTGTGACTTCTAACGGTAAAAGCGCTAGCGCTAAGAGCCTATTCAAACTACAAACACTAGGCCTAGTAAAAGGTACTCTTGTTACTATTTCTGCTGAAGGCCCACAAGCTCAGCAAGCTGTAGACCACCTAGTTGCTCTAATGGACCAACTACACTAATCCGGTCTCCTACTCCAGAAGCCATTTTGTGAAAGCAAAATGGCTTCGTTGGAAATAGGCTCAAAACTAAGCTAAAACTATTCGTTAGCGCACCCATTATTCTCCCGTTTTATAAAGTTGACCAAACTTAAGGTAAGGCTATGATTTCAGGCATCCTAGCATCTCCTGGTATTGCAATCGGTAAAGCACTACTACTTCAAGAAGATGAAATTGTCCTAAACACAAACACTATTTCTGATGATCAAGTAGAAGCAGAAGTTGCACGTTTCTTTGACGCTCGTAACAAATCTGCAGCTCAGCTAGAAACTATCAAGCAAAAAGCGCTTGAAACTTTCGGCGAAGAAAAAGAAGCGATCTTTGAAGGTCATATCATGCTTCTTGAAGACGAAGAGCTAGAAGAGGAAATCCTAGCACTTATCAAAAACGACAAGATGACTGCTGATCACGCTATCCACTCAGTGATCGAAGAGCAAGCATGTGCTCTTGAGTCTCTAGACGACGAATACCTAAAAGAACGTGCAACTGACATCCGTGATATCGGTTCTCGTTTCGTGAAGAACGCACTAGGCATCAACATCGTTTCGCTAAGCGACATCAATGAAGAAGTTATCCTAGTTGCTTACGACCTAACGCCATCTGAAACAGCGCAAATCAACCTAGACTACGTGCTGGGTTTTGCTTGTGACATCGGTGGTCGTACTTCACACACTTCTATCATGGCTCGCTCTCTTGAGCTTCCTGCTATCGTTGGTACTAACGACATCACTAAGAAAGTTAAGAATGGCGACATGCTGATTCTTGACGCGATGAACAACAAGATCGTTGTTAATCCATCAGAAGCTGAAGTAGAAGAAGCGAAAGCAGTTAAAGCTGCATTCCTAGCTGAGAAAGAAGAGCTAGCAAAACTTAAAGACCTACACGCAGAAACAACAGATGGTCACCGCGTAGAAGTTTGCGGCAACATCGGTACAGTGAAAGACTGTGACGGTATCATCCGTAACGGTGGTGAAGGCGTTGGTCTGTACCGTACTGAATTCCTATTTATGGACCGTACTGCGCTACCAACTGAAGAAGAACAGTACCAAGCGTACAAAGAAGTTGCAGAAGCAATGAACGGTCAAGCTGTGATCATCCGTACCATGGATATCGGCGGCGATAAAGATCTACCATACATGGATCTACCTCAAGAGATGAACCCGTTCCTAGGTTGGCGTGCAGTACGTATCAGCTTGGATCGTCGTGAAATCCTTCGTGATCAACTACGTGGCATCCTACGTGCGTCTGCACACGGTAAGCTACGTATCATGTTCCCAATGATCATCTCTGTTGAAGAAATCCGCGAGCTTAAGAACGCAATCGAAGAGTACAAAGCAGAGCTACGTGCTGAAGGTCTTGCATTCGACGAAAACATCGAAATCGGTGTAATGGTTGAAACACCTGCAGCAGCAGCGATCGCACACCACCTAGCGAAGGAAGTATCTTTCTTCTCTATCGGTACCAACGACCTTACTCAGTACACTCTAGCGGTAGACCGTGGTAACGAGATGATCTCTCATCTTTACAACCCTCTATCACCAGCTGTACTAACCGTGATCAAGCAAGTTATCGACGCTTCTCACGCTGAAGGTAAGTGGACTGGTATGTGTGGTGAGCTTGCAGGCGATGAGCGTGCAACACTTCTACTTCTAGGTATGGGTCTGGATGAGTTCTCAATGAGCGGTATCTCTATCCCTAAAGTGAAGAAAGTTATTCGTAACTCTAACTTCGCAGAAGTGAAAGCAATGGCTGAAGAAGCGCTTTCTCTACCTACTGCAGCAGAAATTGAAGCAGTAGTTGAAAAGTTCATTGCTGAGAAAACTCAATAATCAGTAGTACCAAGTTATTCAATACTTAATGGCCATTAGACGGCGAAAAAAGTCGTCTAATGGGCTATATTGGTATACTATAATTCGACAGAATAAAACCAAACCTTAGGAGCATGACACAATGGGTCTGTTTGACAAACTTAAGAAGCTTGTATCTGATGACAGCGCTGACGCTGGTGCAATCGAAATCATCGCACCACTATCTGGTGAAATCGTAAACATTGAAGATGTGCCAGATGTTGTTTTCGCTGAGAAAATCGTTGGTGACGGTATTGCTATCAAGCCAGCAGGCAACAAAATGGTAGCTCCTGTAAACGGTACTATCGGTAAGATCTTCGAAACTAACCACGCATTCTCTATCGAGTCTGACGACGGTGTTGAGCTTTTCGTTCACTTCGGTATCGATACAGTTGAACTTAAAGGCGAAGGCTTCACGCGTATCGCAGAAGAAGGTCAAACTGTTAAAGCTGGCGACACTGTAATTGAATTCGATCTAGCTCTTCTAGAAGAGAAAGCGAAGTCAACACTAACTCCAGTTGTTATCTCTAACATGGACGAAATCAAAGAGCTGAACAAGCTTTCTGGTTCTGTAACTGTTGGTGAAACTCCAGTTCTACGTGTAACTAAGTAATTTTTACTTATCCGAACACGAAAAAACGCTGCCAATGGCAGCGTTTTTTATTATCTGACTTTTTTCTGACCGATGCGCATCGCTGAAACACGTTCAACTGAGCAAGCCTAGTGCTGAGCTCGGCCTTTGCTTCGCTTGAGCGAGTAATGCAGTTGTCGCATCCTGCAGCACCTGAGAGCGCACCATTACTGTCGACTCCCGAGCAAAGTCTGTATCTCGAATTCGCCCTTTTGATTCCGAAACACTCCGGTTAATGGTGTTTAAATTATCGATCGTGCCACTCACACGATTCTGAAATCCACCGATTTCACTGCGATGAGAATCAACATACTTTATCGCCGCATCCACCACACCAATGGCAAGCTGAGCGCCTCCTACTGTCGACATATCGAGATCATCAACGGTCACCAACTCACCGGAACCTATATCCATCTCATCGGCAAAATTGCCTTTCCATGTGATGCCTTCTGGCGCATTCAGTGTCGAGGTAAAAAACTGCAGTTGATGATCTTGCGTTACGGAAGCATCGACTACCGATTGCTGGGTATTAATGTAGGTTGCCACTTCTTCAAGGTTATCGCCTACTTTGAGTGTTAATACTTTAGATTGCGCTTGGCCTTCATTGTCTTGATATCCAAACGCGAACTGTTGGTTATCTCTCGTCACCCGCCAGTCTTTGTCTAAACTGTCACCCAGATAATGTTGCCCGCCCATTTCAGGTATGTGCGTACGCATGTTTCTGAGCGTCAATGATATGGAGTTCGCATTGGCGCCAATATGAAAACTCTGAGAACCATAAGAGCCATTGAAGAGGTTTTTATCCGCGAATGTCGTCGTGATTGCCACACGATCCAATTCATCTTGTAGTGCAATCACTTCTTGTTGAAGACTTTTACGATCATCCTGTTCATGGCTGCCATTTGCGGCCTGAAGTCCGAGAGAGCGTAGCCGTTGCAGAATATCACTGCTCTCATGCAACGCGCCTTCTGCGGTTTGAGCGACCGAATAGGCATCGTGAGCATTCCTTAAGGCGACATCAATCCCTCTCGTTTGAACATGGAGAGTATTAGATATTTGTAGGCCTGCAGCATCGTCGCTTGCTGAGTTAATCCGATATCCCGAAGACAGGTTTCTCTGTGACTCAACGTTTTGATCAGCTGCTTGGCTAAGATGTCGCTGCGTCATCATTGCGGCAACATTGGTATTTAAAGAGACCATCTAATCGATATGAATGCCTTGTCGAACACCCTGTTAGGACGCATCTAAATCGGTATAGCCGATAAGCAAAAAGCCAGGGATGAGCCTGGCTTTTGTATCTTGTCGTGTTAGGTAGATTAACCTAGAAGACTTAGCGCTGAGTTTGGCGCTTGTTTCGCTTGCGCAAGGATTGAGCTTGACGCTTGCGATAGAATTTGTGACTTGGTCATTGCCGTCGTTTCTTTCGCGAAGTCGGTATCTTTGATACGGCTCTTCGACGCGTTCACGTTCTCGTTAATGTTGTCCAAGTTGCTGATTGCATGGTTGAAACGGTTCTGGAATGCACCCAGCTCTGCACGGTGGCTGTCTACGTATTTCAGTGCCGCATCAATGATCGCGACTGATTCTTGTGCGCCGCCAACTGAAGTTACGTCGATAGTATCAACTGTAACGTTTTTCTTGTCGTCGCCTAGACCTAGTTCACCAGATAGACCGCCAGAGAATGACACTTCGCCTTCTACTTTGTTGTTACCAGCAAAGATTTGCAGTTTGCCATCTTGGTCTACTGACGCTTTCACTAGGTCTGTTTGACCGTTGATGTACGTTGCTAGCTCTTCGATGTCATCGCCCGCTTTCGCGTTGATGTTGATTTCTTGCTCTTGACCAAAGCTGTCAGTTAGGCTGATTTTTAGGTCGTTTTTGCCTTGTGCAACGTTCCAGTCTTTGCCTTTACCGCTTTCAGCTTGGTAGCTCACACCGCCCATCATTTTGTTGTCTGAGCGCATGTCTTTAAGCTCAAGCATTACTGCTTCACCGTTATCAGCACCGATTTGGAACGATTTCGCGCCATGAGTGCCGTTTAGTAGCTTGTTACCACCAAAAGATGTGGTTTCTGCGATACGGTTTAGTTCGTCGTTTAGTGCTGTCACTTCTTCTTGAATCGCAACGCGCTCTGCTTTCGAGTTTGAGCCGTTTGCTGATTGTAGAGACAGGTCACGCATACGTTGTAGGATGTTGGTGGTCTCGTTCATTGCACCTTCAGCAGTTTGTGCAATAGAGATACCGTCGTTCGCGTTGCGAACAGCCACATCCAGGCCACGGCTTTGTACGTTCAAACGGTTCGAGATTTGTAGACCCGCAGCGTCATCTTTTGCGCTGTTGATTTTGAAACCTGAAGACAAACGCTCCATTGAGGTTTGTTGTGCTGAGTTTGCGTTGTTTAGGTAACGCTGAGCGGTCATCGCTGATACGTTAGTGTTTACATTCACTGCCATGGTGATTTCTCCAATTGATTTTCCGATGTAGCGGTTTCCGACGTCTCGGAAAACCAAGTAGTTCTCTCAAAGTTACTTCTATTAACGACACCAAATTCAGAAGCTTTAGAAAAAAAATTAAAAAAATAACATTGCGAGATTTGGCTAAAAAAATTGAAGAAAAGTCAGAAAAAGTGCTCAAGTTTCTACAAATTGAGCCGAGAGGGCTAAATTGTACAGAAAAGCATCAAAAATAAGAGATAAGGAAATGAATAGAGAACATAAAAGAAGGAAAATGCAGAAAAGAAAAAGCCCCTTTTCCTTTGAGAGAACTGGGGCTAGGTTGGTCGCCAGAGCCTATGTGGAGATCAAGAGAAATGAACACATTTCCGGCATACCGGGTGCAACTCTACATTGAAAATGATTGGCAGGTGAGAGATGAGAGAGCCATTCATTCTGTTATAAAGTTGCTTGCCAAAAGCCCGCATTCCCATCCACGTCTGAATGTATTGAATACAGGCTAGAGGATACCAATCGTAGTAAATAACTGCCCACCCTAGCTTGCTAAAATGCTCGATAACTACGTTAAAGTTTTTGACTGTAGAATGACTACTTATCGAAAAACTTTGCCTCGTTCTCAAGCATTGAATCTACGCCATTTATGAACTCTTATTCACTGTAATTGGTATAAACTACTGCAATAGTGACATTGCAGAGTTTGGCAACTGTTTCGCTTGAGCAAGAATAGAAGTACCTGCTTGTTGCAAAATTTGTGCTTTGGTCATTTGCGTTGTTTCTTTCGCAAAGTCCGTGTCTTTAATTCGGCTGTTCGACGCGTCAACGTTTTCTTGGATATTTGCCAAGTTGTTGATGCTGTGGCTCAGACGGTTTTGTTTCGCACCAAGATCCGCACGTTGTGAATCCACGTATTTCAGTGCAGAGTCCAGTACAGAAATCGCGTTCTGAGAGCCTTGAACCGTTGTCATATCAATATCTTGTACTGATGTTCTTACTGGCTCATCACTTAGGCCTAGCTCAGAAGCAAGACCACCAGAGATCGAGATGTCACCCTGAACGTTTGGATGAGCAACAAAAATTTGCAGCTTGCCATCTTCGCTTACAGACGCGTTGATCATGTCTGATTGACCATTGATGTACGTTGCTAGCTCTTCGATGTCATCACCCGCTTTCGCGTTGATATTGATTTCTAGATCATCTTCTTTATCACCATCTCCGTCGGTATCTTCACCCATGCCAGGAAGCGTGATTTTTAGATCGGCTTTAGTTGGATCAACACCCCAATCTTTACCTTTTCCTACTTCAGAGAAGAATGTCACACCGCCCATACGAGTGTCATCTGCACGAATACTGGTTAGACCCATGATCATCGCTTCACCAGAGCTCGCACCGATTTGGAATGCCGCTTCACCGAATGAGCCGTTCAATAGACGACGGCCACCGAATGATGTGGTTTCTGCGATACGGTTCAGTTCGTCAACCAACGCCATTGATTCTTCGTTGATTGCCTGACGCTCAGCTGGAGAGTTAGTACCGTTTGATGACTGGATAGCCAAGTCACGCATACGCTGCATCACTGACGTTGCTTCGTTCATCGCACCTTCAGCCGTTTGAGCGATAGAGATACCATCGTTCGCGTTACGCATTGCCACATCAAGACCACGAGACTGTGCCGTTAGACGGTTGGAGATCTGTAGACCTGCTGCATCGTCTTTTGCACTGTTAATTTTGTGACCTGATGATAGACGCTCCATCGAGGTATTCAGCTCGTTGGTCGCTTTATTTAAGTAACGCTGCGCGGTCATCGCGGAGACGTTAGTACTAACTGTTACAGCCATTTTGCTCTCCTTTTGAGTTCGCAAGCTTTTGCGAAGCGGCCAGCTTTACTCTCATTTGGATAAGCACTGACCGTAAAAATTACTTGCTAAATCTGCCTTTAACGCAGGGTTTAGAATCTCGAAATCTGTTCTGACATTATTCAATACAATTTGTGTGCCAACTTATTTAAGATGTCGATTCCAAATTAAAATAGATAAATAAACAATAAGTTAGATAACACATTCGCAGTTTTCGACCTCTTTCTCTATGAGATGAAGATATTTTCACACCAAGAGAAGTTTGCCGCTCACATTGCCACCGGTGCCTTTGCCGCATTCGGTAAAAACATGCCGCTCACTCACCTCAGCTAAACGACTTTTGATATTTCTCGCACTTAAGGCTTGGCACATAAGGCATCAAAATATCTCGTTGTCGTTATTCGCCGCTGGCCGTCAAATCATTAAATGTAGTTAAACAATGTCAGGTCTTTTGTTTTGCCAAAAGCTTGTTGCGAGGCCTGCAATGCACGCGAGTTCTCACTGAACTCGATCACGGCTTTGGAGTAATCCAAATCCTCAAAATTGCTCTTTGCTTTTGCCAAAGACAAGTTAAAGTCTTCGTGGTTTTGCTCTTGAATATCGAGCGTGCTCAGCCTTGCACCCACGTCGGTTCGAGCTTTGTTCAAATGGATGAACGCGGCTTGAAATTCCTCTGTCATTTGGTGCAACTTCGCGGTCGCTGATGTATCGGAGACGGATTTATCCGACCAAGACATCGCTTCCTTAAAGGTATCGAAAATACTGAAGGACTCACGTTTTTCGATGCCGATGCTGTCTCCAGGGGTAATTTGCCCTTTCACATGCACTTTAAGTCCTTTGTACTCGATGCCTTTTTCTGGCGAAAATTCGTCAGCGTCCACCACTTTGCCGTTTCGCTCCAATTGGTAGCCAAACTTGCCGTTATTCATATCGACAAACGTCACGCGATAAGAAGCGGTGTCCTTCGCATCCACATTGGTTGCTTTGCTTAGCAGTAAGTCAGAGCCGCTTTGTAAATCGTAACTAGGCTGGTAATCACCAAACGGGTTTGGGATTTCCATGAACAGTTTGCTACCAGGATCGTTCATCGGCATATCCAGCATGCTGGACACTTTCATTTTGCGTTGGTAATCATCACCAGCGTATTGCACGCTGCCATCTTTATCACGATAAAATGGCTGGCTTTTCGGCTTTGTCCCCGCAAACACGTAGTTGCCCGATTCATCTTGCGCATTCACTAAGTTAAGGAAGTTATTTGCAATTTCTTCCAACTCACGCTTTTTCGCTTGTCGGTCTTCGGCAGAAAACGCACCGTTGATCATTTCCATAGTGAGACGTTTCGATTCATCAGCGAAGCTTTCTGCGTTCGCGATGTTCACTTCGTGGTTTTCTAAACGGTTACGCACCAACACAATCGAGCTTAAATATTGCTTTAACTGCTCTTGCTGCTGGCCAATATTCTGAATGTAATGCGCAGCCAGCGGATCATCACTTGGTTTAAGCAGCTTCTTACCTGAGGCAAGTTGCTCTTGGTTGTGATGGATCTTGTTCTCTTGGCGGCGCAAGTCATTTTGTACAGACTGATAGTTATGGAAACTAGAAATTCGGGTTAACACTTATCTCTTCTCCTTACCTCAGTTGCAAAATGGTGTTGAAGGTGTCATTTGCCGCCTGCATCACGCGTGATGAAGCCATGTAAGCTTGTTGAAACTTCATCATGTTGGCGGCCTCTTCATCGAGGTTTACACCCGCAATCGATGCTACACGTTCTTGTGCGGCTTCATGCTCTAAACGCGCAACCGATGCTAAGCGGTTAGCCGTTGCCGATTTCAAACCCACTTCAGTATTAAGATTGTGGTAAACGTCAATCAAAGTGCTCGATTTACCATCCATCATTTTGTTGGTTTGTAATTGCTGCATCTTTCTCAAGTTGCCGTTACCACCTTCTGACGGCACCAAGTTGGCCGTAAATTTGTCGTTCAGCAGTGCGCCTTCTGTCAGTTCAAAGATGGTTGCATCGCCATTTTTGTATAGCGGATGACTTTTCGGCACTGAGATTTCAATCAGCGGATCATCTTTGTCTAACGGATAAGAGTATTTATCGGACAATAAGTTACCTTTGTTATCGGTAATCTTTAGCCACGCTTTGTCGTGCTTTTCATCGGGTGGCTGAACCGTTACTTCAAACTCTTTTACATCACCCGCTTCACGAATATTGAATTTCGCACTGCCTTGAGCAAACGTCGTAGACGCTTCATAACTTTGTGCGGCAATGGATTTAGCGTCGTTGGTTTCCATCTTGATGATGGCAGCACCACTGCGAGTAGGACGCAGCAGCACTCGTTCGCCAGCGGCAAGGCCTTCGCCGATTTGCACTCTCATGCCATCCAATACGAAGGTAGAATCCGACTGGTCTATATCTATCTGAACTTGCTCGCCTTTCGGTGTTGTCACGCTGTAGCGATCACCATCGAAGCGCAGCGCATATTCGCCACCTTTCAACGCCGAAATATCATCGACATAAACGGCAACGTCCGCTTTCGAATTTGGTGCAGTAAACACTCGTGATTTAGCCACCAGCTCAGAATTCACATCAGTGAAAACGTCTTTACCGATTTTGCCGTTGAGATCCAAACCTTGCGATTGCAGTTGGTTGACCTTGTAAGAGAATCCGGTAGCTAAGCGCCCCATTTCATCCAACAGTTGCGGAATGTGTTTATCACGCATGTCGAGTAGCGCGCCGATTTTGCCGTCCATGTCGTCGGCCTTAATCGCTTTAATACCATCGCCTTCGACCATCGCTAGACGTCGTTGGTGCACGTCTGGGTAGCCATCAATCATTTTTAATTGGCTTGCCTCTGTGCCCGACACCAAGGTATGACCATTGCCGATGTGCACGTTGAAACCTTCAGCGTTTTTACGTGGGGTCACGGTGACCTTAGTGTATTCCGACAGCTCGGTAATCAGCTTTTCATGCTGATCCATCAAATCGTTATGTGGACCAGGAGTACGCATCATCAAGCGGTGAATGTCACGAATTTCTAGCGCCAGTTGGTTAATGCGCTCAATGCCCATGTCCAATTTTTTATTGGTTACGTCTGACTGCAATCGCACCGTTTCGTGAAAGTCGTTTAATGTGTCTGAAAAGATTTTTGCCTTTTCCAACACAACTTTACGCGCACCTAAATCGTTTGGTGTGTCAGCCATGGTTTTCACAGCATCAAACCACTCATTGAGGTTTTCTGGGATCTTCTTCGATGCAACAGAGCTCAACATGCTAGAAAGCATGTCTAAGTTATCTTGGGTATCCGTTTTATTCGCATTGCTTGTAGAGGACAGGTTGAGTTCATTAACGGCAAATTGGTCCCACGAGCGGCGAACATTTTCCACATGCACACCCATGCCGTAGGTCGAACCACCAAACATACGTGGATCGTTGGTACCCTGAATCACTGACTGACGGCTGTAACCTTCTGTATTAACATTAGAAATGTTATGACCAGTAGTATTTAACTGCCTCTGAGCAGTAAGCACACTTTGAGTACCTACATTCAGAAGATCTGACGCCATACCTGCCCCCAAAAACGAAATAAGATCGGTAAATACCGATCACCTAGACAAGTAAAAGCAAAAGATGTGCCAAGTGAAATTTAGAGTAGTAAATTCAAGTAAAATAAAGGCTTGCACGATGGCAAGCCTCAATGATTCGCGTACGCGGCAACCCCAAAAGGTTACATACTTTCGATTTTCTGCTTCACTTGCAGAACTTTGTCGGCGTAGGTTGGATCCGTCGCATAACCTGCTCGATGAATACCGCGAATAAAGGATTCAGAATCTCCACGTTGCTGCAATGCCGTCTCGTAACGCGGGTTGTCATTCAAGAAACGGACGTAGTCGTTGAAACTATCTTGATAGTTCGAGTAAGAACGAAACGCTGCCGTCTCTTTCACTGGCGTATTGTCATGAAATTCCAATGTTTGCGTGGTGACTTTGTCACCTTGCCAGCTTCTGTCTGCTTTGATGTTGAACAAGTTGTTACTGCTACCACGAGCATTTTGCACCACTTTTTGTCCCCAGCCAGTTTCCAGAGCTGCTTGAGCAAGAAGCAATGATGGTTCGACACCCAACGCTTTCGCCGCCTTTTCAGCGTATGGCTTCATGGAGTTCACAAAAGATTCTGGCGAATCAAACTTAGCGGGAGTATGGCTGGTACGGGAAAGTTCGCCGGACTCAATCAAACGCTTTTCAATTTCACGCGCTTTTTTAGGGTCCACGCGACGATATTCTACGGCGCTGTTTGCCGCATCGCGCATTGCCGTTTCGCTCTTATCATTGCCTTGGCCAGCCGTCAGCTGTGCCACTATCATATCTGCCAAGCCCATAGAGCCATTTGCGCTCAGTTCACTCGCCATCTGCTCATCAAGCATCTGGCGGTAAAATTTCTCATTTTGGCTATTCATGATGTTCGACTCGAAGCCTTCGTTCGCTTCGCGCATCGACTTCAGCATCATGGATGTAAAGATAGACTCAAACTGACGAGCAGCCGCATGCAGTGCTTCTTGCTCGCCATCTTTGCCCTCTTTCACCGCTTTCTGACGCAGGCTATCGAGTGAGCTAATGTCGTGAATAAAACCGATATCGTTAGGATTCTTCATCATCGCAACCTCCTAACCATTAAATGATGATCAACTGGCCTTCGATGGCACCAGCTTGTTTCAATGCTTGTAAGATGGCCATCAAATCAGAAGGTGCTGCGCCCACTTCATTCACCGCACGTACTAGGTCATCCAGCGTCAAACCCGGCTCGAATTTGAACATCTTGCCTTTTTCTTCCGTCACTTCGATATCTGAATCGGGCACCACGACCGTTTGGCCGCCAGAGAAGCTGTTTGGTTGGCTAACGTTTAGATTTTCTTTGATGGCGACAGTCATGCCACCATGCGTCACTGCCGCAGGCTTAAGACGCACGTGTTTGCCAACGACAATCGTGCCAGTACGGGAGTTAACAATGATCTTCGCCGCGCCATCAGCTGGGTCAAACTCTAGGTTTTCAATCGCGGACAAAAACGCCACACGCTGGCTGACATCACGCGGGGCACGCACGCGTACCGACGTCGCATCTACTGCGCTAGCCATTTGTGGGCCAAGGAAGTTGTTTACCGCATCCGACATGCGTTGTGCGGTCGTGAAATCAGATTCAAGCAAGTTGAAAGTAATGTAATCACCACGACCGAATGGGTTTGGAATTTCGCGCTCTACCGTCGCACCACTAGAGATAAGACCAACGGTTGGGTTGTTACCAACAATTTTTGAACCGTCAGCGCCTTCAGCACTGAAACCGCTCACCACTAAGTTACCTTGGGCAACCGCGTAAACTTGACCGTCTAGACCTTTAAGGAACGTTTGTAGAAGCGTACCACCACGTAGGCTTTTCGCACTGCCGATTGACGATACAGTCACGTCCACTTGTTGACCCGGCTTAGAAAATGGCGGCAACTCTGCCGTGACCATAACCGCGGCAACGTTTTTGATTTTTGGCTTGGTACCCGGCGGCAGCTGAATGCCGAAATTTTGCAGCATGGCCGCGAAACTTTGCTCAGTAAATGGGTTCGCTTCGCCCGTACCTGGTAAGCCTGAAACCAAACCATAACCCACGAGTTGGTTGCTTCGCACGCCTGCCACTTGCGCGACGTCTTTGATTCGTGCGGCTTGGGCGGCTGTAGAAAACAGAGCAACGCTCATCAGTAATAAAACGATTCTTTTCATGCTTACTTAATCTCTTGCAGTCAATTTGCCGTCAGTGCGGCGTCTTATAGCGCTACATTAAAGAATCGTGCCAAGAAGCCAGGCTCTTGCATATCTTGTGACAGACCGGTTCCTGAGTATTGAATTCTTGCGTTAGACACACGATTTGACGCAATTGTGTTGTCGAAGTTGATGTCATCAGGACGAATTGTGCCGCTTAAGCGAATGTACTCGTCACCCGTATTTAGCGTCATCCACTTCTCACCACGGATCACGAGGTTGCCGTTTGCCAGCACTTCGATCACTTCGACCGTAATGTAACCACTGATGCTGTTACTCTGCTTCGCAGAAGAGTCACCAGCAAAGGTGTTGGTGTTGTTTAGGTCATACGAGAAGTTGTACTTGCCGCCTACTTTCAGCTCTTCACCGCCCACTTGTAACGGATCCATTTGCGCTTCGTTGGTTTTCGACAAGTCCGCGTTAGCGCTCTTCGTCGCACTGGTGGTTTCATCTAACGTGACTGTGATGATGTCGCCAATGCCGCGAGGTTTAGAGTCGTCATACAAATCGGTAATGTGCTCTGGGCTAAACAGAGAACCCGTCGCCGCAGCATAATGCTCAGGCTTTTGTTTTGGATGGATTGGAGCCCACGCTGGATCACCAGCAACCGGATCATTTCTGCCGCGCAGTGTATCAACGATGCCGCTACTCTCGTCTTTCGACTTATCGCCTTCAACCGCATCCACAACGGTAGTCGCTTGCGTCACTTCATCCGTTTCGATGGGTTCTAACATCGCACAGCCAGACATGGTTGTGATCAGCGCAAGTAAACAGATACGTTTCATTATGAGCTCCTTAATGGCTAACTTTCGCCGTTACAACTGCTGGTTAACGAAACTCATCATCTTATCGACAGATGAGATCACTTTAGAGTTCATTTCGTACACGCGCTGAGCTTCGATCATGTTGACCAATTCTTCTGTCACGTTTACGTTGGAGGCTTCTAGCATCGATTGTCGAATTTCACCCAAACCGTCCAAACCCGGAACACCTTCTTGCGGGTCGCCACTTGCGCCTGTTGGCAAGTAAAGGTTCTGACCGATTGGCTCTAGGCCACCTGGGTTAACAAAGTCTGTAATAGTCAACTGACCAACGACTTGGTTATCTTGCTGACCACGTACGCGCACAGATACTTCACCGTCCGTACCGACAGTGATAGAAATCGCATCTTCAGGAATCACAATTTCAGGTTCTACTGGGTAACCAGAACCAGATGTCACTAACGTGCCTTCACCATTTAGCGTGAACTGGCCGTTACGGGTGTAACCGATGTTGCCGTCAGGCAGAGTCACTTGGAAGAAACCATCGCCTTCCACCATCATGTCCAATGCGTTGGTGGTGGTTTGCGCATTACCGTGCGTGTGCACTTTTTGCGTTGCAACCACTTTAGAACCAGCACCAAGCATCAAGCCACTTGGCAGCTCGGTGTTTTGAGAAGACTGACCACCCGGCTGGTTGATGTTTTGATAGAACAAATCTTCAAAGACCGCACGGCTTTTTTTGTAGCCCACGGTCGAGGCGTTCGCCAAGTTGTTCGAAATCGTAGCGATGTTGGTTTGTTGGGCGTCTAGACCTGTTTTACTTACCCATAGTGCTGGATGCATAGTGAACCTCTAACTCTGTTAACTCATACGAAGCAATGAATCTGAAGATTTATCCATCTCTTCAGCGGTGCTCATCATTTTGACCTGCATTTCGAATTGACGTTGAAGGTCAATCAGCGCGGTCATTTCACCTACGGCATTCACGTTACTACCTTCAATCGCACCAGTTTGGATGCTGATAGTGCCATCTGCTTCGTAAGGCTGGTTTGGAGTTTTATGGCGAAATAAGCCATTGGTGTCTTTAAATAAGCTTTGATCGTCAGTTTTCACAAGCTTGATACGATCAACGATTTGTAATTCTTCAGCCGGCGCACCTTGTGGAAGTACAGAGATGGTGCCATCACGACCGATTTCGATTTTGGAGAGTGGGATTGGCAGAGTGATTGGCGCATCGTTCTCACCCAAAACGGCATGACCGCTTGCGTTGGTTAGCATGCCATTTTGGTCAATTTTGAGGTTACCGTTACGGGTCAGACCTTCTTTGCCGGTGTGATCCAATACAGAAATCCAACCGCTGCCTTCGACGGTAATGTCCAAATCGCGACCAGTCGTGATCACGCTGCCTTGAGCAAAATTATGTCCCGGACGCTCTGTCATGCTAAACACGCGTGACGGCAAACCATCGCCATACGCTTGCATTGAGCGAGCCTGTGCTAAATCCGCACGAAAACCCGTCGTGCTGACGTTAGCCAAGTTGTTAGCACGCAATTGCAAAGCCTGCATATTTTGCTTGGCGCCACTCATTGCGAGAAACAGTGCGCGATCCATAATTTACTCCAAAAAAGTCTCTGTACTTCGGAGTAAAAGCAATAGTTATGCCAAGATGAAAATAGACTTATTTATCAAAAACTTGAATTAAATCAAAGGCCATCAAGAAGGATGTTCAATGAAGGAAAACTGCAAAGGGAGGCAAGATTTTGATCCATGTGGCGGCAACAGCGGCAAACCAGAGATCAAAGCATGCTTAGCCTGAACTGAGGTGTTTTCAGGCTAAGCATCAGATGAATGTCATGATGTTATCAAGCCAAGCGACGAAAGCACGCCTAACTTGATAATGCAGATTATCGAATCTGCAGGATATTTTGTTGTAGCTGGTTATGTACTTCTAGCGAACGTGAGTTTGCTTGGAAGTTACGCTGAGCAGAGATCAGATCCACCAGCTCCTGAGTCATATCAATGTTTGACTGCTCCAGCATACCGTTGTTGATAGTACCGAAAGAGCCTTTGTTTGATTCACCCCAAATCTTGTCACCAGAGAACTGAGTCGAATCCCATTGCGTACCGCCCTTCTTATCCAGACCTTGCTCGTTAGGAACACGAACTAGCGCCACACGACCCAACGTTACGTTTTCACCGTTTGAGTAAGTACCCAATACGCTGCCGTTTTCATCAAAGTCAACTTTGGTTAGGAAACCCGTTGTCGCACCATCTTCATCGAACTTAGTCAGCTCAAATGGG
Organism: Vibrio sp. GLN_1; assembly: GCF_043106015.1. NCBI lineage: Bacteria > Pseudomonadati > Pseudomonadota > Gammaproteobacteria > Vibrionales > Vibrionaceae > Vibrio > Vibrio sp. GLN_1. Next base: position 40,341 of record NZ_JBICMD010000035.1, on the reverse strand, counting down.
GCGGCAAATTGTGTCGCAGCACCCAGACCAAAATTAAGCGTCTGAGCAGGATCGGCACCATTCATATCAAGCGGCGTGGTGTTTGTTGCAGGATCACCCAATGCAACAGAAGTAATCGGGTTACCGCTGTTTAGGCTTGCCAACGTACCATCGTTGTTGAACTTCATGGTGTGGCCAATATGACCTGTTGGTGTTTGCGCATCACCACCAGCAACGTTTAACGGCTTCTCACCACTCTTGTCTGTTACTGTGTAGTAAGTGTTCCACGTGTTTGGCTGAGTCTGATCTTTCAAGTAGTACGTTGTTAACTTGTAAGATTGACCCATCGAGTCATAAATGGTCGAAGAGGTTGAACGGTTGTATGTATCTGGGTCTGAAAAATCAAACTGAGTTGGATCTTTCAAATCACCGTTAGCAGGTAAGTTCACGCCCACTTCAATGTTCGCTGTTTGTTTTGGCTTACCAAATTCCGCAGGAATATTGATTGGTTGTGGCTCGTAAGATGAAACCTCACCAGACTCTGGGTTTACTTGATAACCAAGTAGGAACTCATCGTTCGCGGTTACCATGTAGTTTTCTTTGTTCAAATGGAATGCACCGTTACGTGTCATTTCATTTTGTTGAGGGATGAGACGATCTTTCGCTACCGCGAAGAAACCAGTACCCGATACACGCAAATCCATTGGGTTGTTGGTGTAAATGCTTGAGCCTTCGTGGAACTGTTGTGCCACTTGGCTTGCTTGTGCACCGCCACCCGGAGTGGTTTTCGCGTTAGTAAACAAAGAGTTTGAGTAAACATCAGCAAATTCCGCACGAGACTCTTTAAAGCCGTACGTGTTGGCGTTCGCAATGTTGTTACTGGTTGTATTTAAATCCAGTTGAGCCGCGGACAAACCGCTTAAAGATACATATGACATTCCAAAATCTCCTAATCTAGCGTGTTATGGATTACGCTTTGCCAACTTCCAGTACTTCTGCAAGTCGAACTGGTGATTCAAAACCAGCCAGATTGAGTAATACGTTTCCGTCACCTTTACCCAGCAATACGCTGTTTACGTTGGCATAAGTAGACACTGGGAACTCTTGTGACTCCCCATCCACTAAGCCAGACGCTTTCACTTTGTATTTGCCAGCAGGCAATGGATTACCGCTTTCATCATTACCATCCCAAAGTACGCGTGTGTCGCCGGCTGGTTTCGCACCTACCTCAAAAGTACGAACCAATTGGCCAGCTTCGTCTTCTACACGAACAAACAAGTTGTCGAGAGATTTCGAAAGCTTAACCATTGCCGCCATAGGCGCATCGTCTTGCTTCACACCCGCCGCACCTGGGACCAATACGTCGCGCCCTACCAAAGAGGAAGCTTGCAACGCTTGGTTCGATGTCATTGACGAGTTCAAACTCTCAAACTGAGTGTTCATCTTGCCAATGCCATCTACGGTCGCAAATGACGCCATTTGTGCAATCATCTGGTCATTACTTACCGGCTTAAAAGGGTCCTGTTGAGACAATTGTTTCGTGAGCAACGATAAGAAGTCTTCCTGTTTTAGGTCCTGCTTACCTGTGCTCCCTTCCGCTTTTTTGTTCTCTTGAAGACTTTTAAGCTGGTCGATATAGGACAAGCCGCTTTGACCAACGTTGTTAATTCCGGCCATACGCTACCTCCTTATCCTTATTGACCCATCTGCAGCGTACGCAGCAGCATTTGTTTACTAGAATCAGCAACCTGCACATTCGTTTGGTATGCGCGAGAAGCCGAAATCATGTTTGCCATTTCTTCCATTACATTGACGTTTGGCTTGTAGATGTAGCCTTCGTCGTTTGCAAGAGGATGATCAGGGTTGTACTCCGCACTAAGCGGCTTATCACTTTCTACAATTCCCAGAACTTTCACTGGCACAGTATCACCGCCACGCATGGCGTTACTTAACTCAGCACCAAATACAGCATGACGCGCTTTGTAGGTGTCTTTCGCAGAGCTGCTGACACTGTCGGCATTCGCCAAGTTGCTCGAGGTAGTATTCAGACGAACAGACTCAGCGCTCATTGCGGAACCTGTCACATTGAAAACGTTAAATAAGCTCATCTAAATTAATCCCCTTTGATTGCCTTGGTTAAGTTCTTGAATTTGCCGCCTAGAAAGTCGAGTGATGCTTGGTGTCTGATTTGGTTTTGCATAAACAAGTTACGCTCTAAATCCAAATCAACGGTGTTGCCATCACCCGTGTCTGGTTGCGTAGGAAGACGATACAGTTTGTCCCCCATCAACGTTGTAGTGGCAGGAATATGCCGACCATCTGTTCGGCTAAGACCAATGCTTGCCCCAGATGTTGCCGCTTGTAACTCCTTGGCAAAGTCTAGACCTCTTGCTTTGTAACCAGGCGTGTTTGCTTGCGCGATGTTGGTGGAAATCACCTCTGCATTGCGCTCACGTACGCCCACCGTGTGCTGGTGGATGCCTAGTGCCTTGTCAAAAGATATAGCCATGTTTGCCTCTACAATTAAGAACTGACCGTTATTAATAACTAAATAGCAATTAGCGTGCCAAAAACCGGAAACGCTAAAGCACCTATCAGCTATTGACGTTTTAGGTTGCAATAAGCAAGCCAAAGTAACTGGAATGTCGTATCACTTCGCTTACTTGAATAAAGATACACCCTGCAGAGGGAACAGGGCAAAGTCCGACAACAGATTAGCGAGGGGAAACTCGAAAGCTCATCTCATGTAGACAAAAGAAAGAATGCAGAAAAAGAAAAGCCTGACACGAGGTCAGGCTTTGTTTTCAAATAAGAGATACCGCTATTTAAGCTTGTAAATGATACCTGGATTACAGCGCACCATTTCAAATTTATCAGTCAGACCGGTTAACGACTCTGACGCACCCAGTAATAGGTAACCACCAGGGTTTAAACTACTCGCCATTTGGTTAAGCACTTTAGATTTCATCTCTGGAGAGAAGTAAATCAGCACGTTACGACAGAAAATGATGTCGAATTTACCCATCAGTGCGTAGCTATCCATCAAGTTTTGAGGACGGAAGTTCACCAAACGTTTAACGTTGTCTTTCACTTTCATACGGCCATCGCCTGCATCTTCAAAGAAAGTGCGGCGACGCTCAGGCGAAAGGCCACGACCTAAAGCTAGGTTGTCATACACACCTGCACGACACATTTCGAGCATGCTTGCAGAAATGTCCGTCGCTGTGATGGAAGCACTTGGCAGCAAACCTGGCTTACGCTGTTGCGTTTCCAGAATTGTCATCGCGATTGAATAAGGTTCTTGACCAGATGAACTGGCCGCAGACCAAATTTTAATTGGACGTTTATTTGCCGCAACTTCTGGCAATAGTTTGTCAGCTAAAACCGTGAACGGATAAGTATCTCGAAACCACAATGTTTCGTTAGTCGTCATCGCATCCACAGCAGCAATACGCAGTTCACGATTGCGGCCAGCAACAACATCGCGTAGCAAATCAGACAACGACGCAAGCTTGAACTTAGTCACTAGAGGACTCAGTCGGCTGCGCACGAGGTATTGTTTGCTATCGCCTAATACGATGCCACATTGCGATTCTAGAAAACGGCTAAAGTCACGATACTCTTGATCACTGATTGTAATAGCAGTCATTAATGTCTCTTTTATTGTGTTAATGCAGATTTAACCGCGTTACCCAATTCGTCTGGGTTAAATTTCGCAATGAAGGTGTTTGCACCTACGCGCTCAACCATGGCTTGGTTGAAAACGCCACTTAATGAGGAATGAAGGATAACATAAAGATCTTTCAAATCTGCATTTCTGCGGATTTCAGCCGTTAATGTGTAGCCATCCATTTCTGGCATTTCGATATCAGAAATCACCAAAGAAATCTGATCGTAAATGCTGCCTTCTTGAGCCATTTCAAGCAACTTATTGTACGCTTCTTTGCCATCTTTGACAGATACGACCTCGAAACCAATCGAAGTAATCGCGCGCTCAACTTGCTTACGTGCAACCGTTGAGTCATCAGCAATTAGAATACGACGTACGATAGGCTTTTCTTGCTCCGCTTGTGCGATTTCTTCACCGATGGTTGAATCCATGGTTTCATCAACTGGCGCGATTTCAGCCAGGATTTTTTCCACGTCTAGGATTTCAACAAGTTCGTTATCAATATTCGTCACAGCAGTTAGGTAGTGCGCTTTACCTGCGCCATCTGGCGGCGGCAAAATCGCTTCCCAGTGCATGTTGATAATACGCTCAACCGATGATACCAAAAATGCTTGGATCGTACGGTTAAATTCAGCGATAACAACAAAACATTTATCAATATCGGTGGTTGGGCGGCCACCAATTGCCAGGCTCAAATCAATTACTGACACGGTATGGCCACGGATATGAGCAATACCTTTTACCAGAGGGTGTAGATTTGGCATAGAAGTCAGCTTAGGGCACTGAAGTACTTCTTTTACTTTGAATACGTTGATGCCGTAACGCTGTCGCCCCATCAGTCGAAAGGTCAATAATTCCAATCGGTTCTGACCGACGAGTTGCGTACGCTGATTCACCGAGTCAAGAATCCCCGTCATATGCTCATCTCCATCTCAAACTTTTTGTTTTTAAATGATACTCTACCACTGGCAAGCATGATACCAGGGAAACAGTATGGCGTATTTCACTATAACTTCGACAACATTGACTATGACAATATGTAGAGCGCTATTTACAAAGTACGCTAAGTCTATCGGCATTTTGCTCAGTATGTTTAGTTTTTTTGTGCATTCGGCAACAGATAATCAGATAGAACAAATAAAATTGGCAGCAGAACAACATATTCTTGCCACGGTAGAGCAGCCAGCCGGAGGTGAATTGACTGTGAATGCGGCAGACATTGACTCTCGAATCAAGGCAACAGACTGCCCTGAACCACTCGATACATCAGCTTCTTCCACCAGCAGCACCCGCAGCAATATCAATGTGTTGGTAGAATGCCCTGCTGATGACTGGAAAGTGTATGTCCCTGTTCGTGTCTCCTCTTCAGTACCAATGATCGTCGCAACTCGACAACTTGGCCGAGGTGAGATCATCAGCGCATCCGATGTCACAACGTCCATGATTGAGCTTCAACGCTTTCGCAAAGATGGCTTTTCCAGCTTCGAACAAGTGGTCGGTGCAAAGTTAAAACGTAGCGTTCGCCTTGGTGATGTGGTTGAGCGCAATGATGTTTGCGTGGTTTGCCGTAATGAAAAAGTGACAATAAAGGCCGTAAAATCAGGCATGACGATCACAACACAAGGCACAGCATTGCAAGATGGAGCCACGGGCGATCAAGTAAGAGTGAAAAATGACAAGTCACAACGTATAATAGAGGGCATAGTGACTGACATTGCGGAAATTACCGTCACCTTTTAACCTTTATTTAGGTGGCACAACCGCATTGTGAAAATTGATCAATAAAAATGCAAAAAATGATTAAAGTTATCGTTTGGTTGGTCGATAGTCTGGATACCAGTATTACGATACAAGGCAAAGGTTAAACATGGCAGGTATAGATAATATACGTTCAGGGCAAATGATGTCGACGACCAGTCGCGCGCCTGCACGTAACGATTCAAGTGCGACATCAAGCGCAACTGAATCGAAAAAAGCGCCAGCTCAACAAGACGCTGTATCGCTAAGCCAACAAAGTAAAGCCGTCAGCAAACTCCAAAAGGATATGGCAGCTTCTCCGGCTTACGACAGTGCGAAAGTAGCGGCAATCAAAGAAGCAATCGCAAACGGTTCATACCGCGTTGACCCAGAAAAACTGGCCGACAATATGATCAAGTTTGAAAACGAATTGCAAGGCAAAAGCTAACTGACTTAGGCCCAAGGTAAGTATTTATGGCAGCATTAGTCGATCTCGTAAACTTTCAACTAGAAAATGCTAAGGCACTTTCTACTGTTTTACGTCAGGAAACACAGGCGATTACTGCGCGTGTCTCTTCTGAAATCGAAAGCATCGCCAAACAAAAAATGACACTCATTGATCAGCTAAGAACCACTGATCAGCGAATTGCCTCTCACCCGCATGTCAATCAACTTACCGAAGATGAGCACCTAAGTCAGGTTGTAGCCCAAATCCAATCCATCGTGCTGGACTGTCAACAGGTCAATCGTGTGAATGGAGAATCCCTCAGCCGCGCTCAATTGAGTTTTAACAAGCTCAATAACATGCTTCAACACACTCACGGCAAGATCGGTATGACCTACAATGCCGGCGGAAAAACCCACACTATTTCAACGCTAGGCACCAATATTAAAGCCTAACGCTCTAGCCTCTCCTTCCTCATTAGGCAAAGCCATCAAATCAACCCATAAAAAAAGCGACCAATTGTTGCCAATCAGCCGCTCGAAAAGATTATCTGTTTAGTGAAGAGGTTTTAGAACAAAGTTTGCTGACGCTTCTCAGGCACTTGTTGAACTTCACCGTAATCGCGTAGCTTATCCATCTTACGGATATCCAAACGTAACTCTGTTACGTAACTGTCTTCAACTAAGTAACTGCGCACGACCTCTGCACCGCGAATCACGCCATCGACCGCACCACTCGTGCTTTCAATGCCAAGACGCTGATCTTCAAGTTCGGCACGACCGCTTACTCGCATGCCGTAAACTTGCTCTGCTAACTCACGATACGCATCAATTTTTGATGCTCGCATCGCGCGCACACGTTTTTCTTCTACCGTGCGGCCAGTTTGTTCGCTTACGCTTGCATAACCTACCGCCACTAAAATTTCATCTTGGCGCATCTGTTGTAATGGCTGACATCCCACAAGTACCAAGGTGGCAATAATAAATAATAACTTCTTCATGGTTCTATCCTATGGGCGGAGAATCACAGTGTATGGCTGGCGAATGGTTGGGTCTGAACGAATCAACACGCCATCTTGGGTACGGATGCTATTTAGCGTATCCAAATCACGGCCGATTCGGTCTGCAGGCAAGAACCCTTGCGCTGTGGCAACCACAACACGGCTTTGCATACCAACAACGCGAGCATTAACCAATACGCCACCTTCTTGACGAAGCATGGTTCCCGTTAACACATACTGAATTTGCTGCTCTTGCGCCAGATCTTGCCAGTCACGGCTTAAGGCAAAGTCGCCTTGCTGCGTCACTTGGATAGATCCTGTCGTTTTAAAATCGACGACTTTAAAACCGCGACGTTGGAACTGATGGATAAACCCTTCAGATACAGAGTTGCCCAACCAGTTGGTCGCATCCATATTTTGCAGATCAACAAACGATGTGATAGCAATTGGTGTACGTGCAGAAACGGCAACGTTAGATACCATCAAATCTTCTGTCATGCTCTCAATAAAGAAGTCCATCGTATGACGAGGACTGTCCATCAACATGAACTGGCTGCCTGAATACGGTTCTTTACCATTATAAATCGGTGAGTACGCGCACGATGTCAAAAGCGTCATCATCGATGCGGCGACAAGCCACTTTTTCATGGTTTGATTCTCCAGATAATCTTGGGTGGCACTGTTCTTTCACAATTCCTTACTGAGTAAAGGTAATATTGGAACAGTCTTTGCTTTTCTTTGTTTGTCGAACTAAGAAAACGCCACCAAACTTCACTGAAATTGATATAGCAATATTTATACCCGAACGGTCATACCCAATGAAAAAAATATTATTTAGCCTACTTTCAATCACTTTCGTTATGCTTCTGCCATTTCGTGCAGTGGCGTCTTGGTACGAAGTGACAGGCGTTGCCACGATCGTTTCTTCTGAAGATGCGGCAAGGCTCCATGCGTTGGAAGACGCTCTATTCAAAGCCGTCAACTTTTCGGGCGCAGACATTGGCAGCATCAGTAACTTGATGCCGCTATTGGAAGAAAACCGCAAAGAATATCAGTTTACTAACCATGAGGTGCGCTACATTCTCGTGGAATCTGAGCGCAAACGCGGTGGTAAAATGGAAATGAAGATCCGAGTGGACATCTATCCATCGGCAACGGGTTGCCACACGGATCAATACAAAAAGACTATTTTGGTCGGTAACATTGACGTTGCCTCCCCCCAACAAGCAGTCATGGGGCAAATCTACCAAGTAGGTGACGATTTCAGCAAAGTCGTTAATCGCCAATTGGATCAAACCTCACGCAGCTTCGTTTCTGTTGGCACGACAGACTACTCAATCAGCAGCAATTATCCAGCTCGCACTCAAATGATTGCGCAGGACAACGGCGCACAATACATTATTGGCGGCGTGATTACTGACTTAACGGCAACGATTGAATCTCAACTCTTAAAAGACGACATCATTAACCGTCAGTTTGCTTTAGAGATGAAAGTCTTCGATGGCAAGACAGGCCATGAAGTCTTCAACAAAGCCTACCGCGAAGTCGCGCGTTGGCCATTCGCCAAAACCAGCCAAGTTGATACTCGCAGCGCACGTTTCTGGGCATCGACCTATGGCGAAATGATGCTACGCGTCAGCCGCAACATCATGTTAGACCTCGAGTCCGAACTGTCTTGCAAGATTACCCTACCGGAAGTGGTGGCCGTTTTTGGCAACACCGTCACGATGGATCTGGGCCGCATGCACGGCGTAAAAGAAGGTGACAAACTGCAACTGTGGCACACGGCATCATTCATCGATCAAAAGGGTTTACCACGTAATAAAGTGTCGCAAAGCGAGATCACTTTGACGGTCTCCCGCATCTATGAGCAAGAAGCAGAATTGACGATTGATCAGCCGAATTTGGCGTCCAGCGTTCAAATTGGCGATGTAATGAACAAGATCTTATAAAAGGTCACATTAAGCCTTGAGATATGCTTACTTTTGAATATCATAGACAACGCATCTTATTTGATTATGCCTGTCTAAGTAACTAACAAGTTAGCACTAGGGTTAAAGAAATCAGCAACATGGCTGTGAATTTGTTTAACCTGTAGCAATAACCCAATAGTTACTGTGATTGGTATTACGCCCTCATGGCACAGCTGGATAGCGCAGTCCCCTCCTAAGGGACAGGTCGTAGGTTCGAATCCTACTGGGGGCGCCATATCATAGCCTTAGCTCACCGTTGAGCTAAGGCTTTTTTATACGCGTTTATCGAGCTCATTTCCCGCACACAAGGTTCTCTTCCCGATAATCCAAACGCCCACCAGCAGCATATTGCCGCTTCTGGTCAAACCTCATGCGGGTTGAAAACGCTCGCCGTCGCCCTTAATTACTTCACAGTCACTATTTACAGTTTTGTATTTTATTACTTTAATTATTTATGAGTTTTGCTTACCCTCTCGACTATTAATAAAAATATTAGTTAGCACTATGTCTAAGAGCAATTTAATTACTAACACTGGACACCGCTTTATTTCGAAAGGCAAGACTGCCTTTAAGATCCACATTCATACTCCTGACGATACTGTTTTGCATCGCTCAGTGGGTTTTGTTCGTATTGGAGAGAAAAAGGGCTTGAAGAAAGCCATCAAACTAAGAAATGAGTTGGGTAGAGAAATGTGGGGCAAGTTTTGGCGACGTCTATTAAAAGACCCGTACTTAATGACGCGTCTGCCGCACAGCGTGGAGCCTAAAATCGTTCATAAGCCTAACCCTACCCTAGAGAACCCAGACAACCGAGACACTTGTTACATTGCGAAATGGCGCGAGTTTAACGATAAGGGTGAATACAAATACAAGACGGTAGTACGTTCGATTAACAAATACGGCAAACTTGCCGCTTACATGCAAACGAAAAAGGCACTACTAGAAGCCCACAAAGAGAACTTAGAAATCCTCACTTTTATGGGCCGACTCAACAGCATCGATCTGAAGTAATCCACTCTCGTACTTACACAGCTTAAAAGCGCTTCAGACAAATTTCGCTTCACTGCTAAAAATGATTTCGAGAGTTGAACCTCTATCGAACGCAAAAAGAGAACCCGTCATCAACCGGTTCTCTTTTTTTGTGTCCACCATTCACAAATTAAGCGATACAAAATGAACAGATAAAAAAAGCCCCGAAGAGCGAACTCTTCGGGGCATTCAGCTTTAGGCTGCTATTCTACGGTCGGATAGGAGCTTATTGCTGAACTTGGTATTCGAACTCAGGTACAACGATTTCTACGCGACGGTTTTGTTGACGACCTTCACGAGTATCGTTTGATGCGATTGGGTTGTTTTCACCTTCACCGCGAGCTTGGATGCGTGATGCATCGATGCCTTTTTCAACTAGCGCGTTTGCTACAGACTCAGCACGTTTCTCAGAAACTTTTTGGTTGTATGCTGCAGCGCCTGAAGTATCAGTGTAACCAATTACTTCAACCTTCGCTTGTGGGTGCTCGTTTAGGAAAGCAACTAGGTTGTCTAGTTTAGAAGCGCTTTCTGGTTTAAGTGTTGTGCTGTTTAGGTCAAAGCTACCAGTACCGATAGTTTGAGTTTCGAAAGTTTTAGTAACCACTACTGGCTCAACAACTTCTTCTACAACAACTTCTTCAACTACCGGCTCTTCTTCAACTACTACTGGCTCATCGTTGCCGCCGAATTTGAAAGAAACACCTAGAGTTGCAGAGTTACCAGCTGCTTTGCTTACGTTGTTGCTAATGTCAGTAATTGTTTGGTATTCCGCACGTGCTGTAACGTTTTGGCTTAGGTTGAATTCAACACCAGCTGCGCCTAGGTAAGAGTAATCGTCTTTACCGTCGAACATTACGTAAGCACCACCAACTTTACCGTAAAGTGCGATGTCTTGAGTGATTGGTAGGCTGAATTTAGGAGCAAGAGTGATTGCTTCTACGTGGCCACCGAAAGAAGTTTGATCGAAATCACCAACGTTGTCGAAACCAGCTTCTAGTGCAATGTAGTCATTGAATTCGTAACCAACGAAAGCACCAAGAGTTGAGCCATCTTTGTCACAAGATTGACCTGCTACACAAGCATCTTCCAACCAAGATTTACCCATTTTACCGCCCACGTATACTTCTGCTTGAGCTGCTGAAGCCATAAGTAAAGACGCTGAAATTACCGCTGCTAGTTTTTTCATTATTGATTCCTCTAAAGAAGTACTTTTTTTTAATTCGATGACGAAATGCGCCGCCTAATAACACTGACGTTGTATTTCAATTCTTTTTATTCATTCCTTGAGTGGATACCGAAGCAACTTCCGCTTTATGCACATGCAAAAAATTTATGGAAAGTCACTTGAGTATATTTCCAGTGCAGTGATGCATATCGTTATCGAGTTCTCACTGACGGGTTGAACTATAACGCTAAGAAATCACGAGACAAATCCCAAAACTGTCAATTTCATGTCATCAAAAAGTTCCACATTATGTGATCTTGAGCACTCAAAGACCCACCCTACCAACCAAGCAAACGTTTGCGTCACTTTTTAAAACCAGGCAGCTAAAGCAAGTTTATTTCTCAATGTTGAGACAATAATTAGGGAACTTTAGGATTTATAAATATAAATCAGAGAGATATTTTGAATGCGAACGGTTAATTTTCATTCATATTAGGCATATGTGGATTACAAAAACTTATCCATTTTTGAACAACTAAAAAGCAAAACGAGCAGTTTATATTCTTAGCAAGATTAAGCTTTATAGTGCTGTGAACCTTCAGATACAAAAAAGCCGCGACAAATATCGCGGCTTAGAATGACTATTTATTCAGTCTAATTATGCGTTTGCTTCACGTTCAGCAATGAACTCTAGCGCCATTTTGATGCGAGCAACACAACGTTCTTTGCCGATCAACGCCATTACAGCATCAACAGAAGGTGATTGACCGCCGCCTGTCACTGCAACACGAAGTGGCATACCGATTTTACCCATGCCAATTTCAAGCTCTGCACATACGTCAGCGATCATTTGGTGTAGGTTTTCTGTCGTCCACTCTGTGATCGCTTCCACTTTCGCAAGTGCTACTTCTAGAGGTTCTTTCGCTACGCCACGCAGGTGCTTCTTCGCTGCGCCCGCTTCAAACTCAGAGAAATCTTCGTAGAAGTAACGAATTTGTTCAGCAAGCTCAACAAGAGTATGACAACGCTCACCGACTAGCTTGATCACGTCAGTGATCGCAGGGCCGTTTGTTACGTCCAGTTTTTGCTGATCTAGATGCCATTGTAGATGCTCAGCAACATACGCAGGATCTGAGTTCTTGATGTAGTGGTTGTTCAACCATTGCAGTTTATCCGTGTTGAAAGCAGACGCTGACTTAGATACTGCGTTTAGGCTGAACAAGTTGATCATCTCTTCTTGAGAGAAGATTTCTTGGTCGCCATGAGACCAACCTAGACGCACTAAGTAGTTGTTTAGTGCCGCAGGCAGGTAACCCATATCACGGTATTGCATTACTGATACTGCACCATGACGCTTAGACAGTTTCGCACCGTCATCACCTAAGATCATTGCACAGTGTGCAAACGTTGGTACTGGCGCACCCAATGCTTCGTAGATGTTGATTTGACGAGGCGTGTTGTTGATGTGGTCTTCGCCACGAATAACGTGAGTGATACCCATGTCCCAGTCATCCACTACTACACAGAAGTTGTAAGTAGGTGAACCGTCTGTACGACGAATGATTAGGTCATCCATTTGATCGTTGCGGATTTCGATACGGCCACGAATTTGGTCTTCGAATACTACGCTACCCTCTTTTGGGTTACGGAAACGGATAACACATGGGTCACCGTCTTTTGCCGCTTCGTTTGCCGCTTTGATTTTTGGATGGTTTGCATCGTAACGAGGCATTTCTTTGTTTGCTTCTTGCTCTGCACGGATTTCATCTAGCAGCTCTTTAGACGCGTAACACTTGTACGCTTTGTCTTCAGCAAGAAGCTTATCAACCATTTCGTTGTAACGATCAAAACGTTGAGTTTGGTAGTAAGGACCTTCATCCCACTCCAAGCCTAGCCATTCCATGCCTTCTAGAATCGCATCAACGGCTTCCTGAGAGTTACGTTCAAGGTCTGTATCTTCGATACGTAGAACGAATTCGCCACCTTGGTTTTTAGCGTATAGCCAAGAGTAAAGTGCAGTACGCGCACCACCAACGTGTAGATAGCCAGTTGGGCTAGGAGCAAAACGAGTTTTAACCGTCATTTGAGTTCCTTAGGGGTAATGAGCAACGAGAGGGCTCTCGTTGTGATGTCAAGGATAAAAGTGGCGACATTTTACCACCGTAAGTCAATTCTACAATCGGTTTGACACCAGAAATACAAACAGGGCAGCACCAATATAGGTACTGCCCTCTTATTTATTGTTTAAGCGCGAGACGAAATTACTTCAGGTTACGCATCGCCCATTGCATGAACTCTTGTTGCTCTTCACGGCTGAGTTCATTGAACGACTCTTTCAATGTTTTCGTCACCGCCGGAGATTGCGCGATGCTGCTCTTAGTCGCTTGTTTGTTCATTGCGTTGTTGTAGTCGGCCACTTCTCGCTCGTAATCACGAAAACCTTGCAAACCACCTTTACGGAGCTGAACCATAGAGAAATCCACTTCTTTTCCGTTTTTATCCTTTAGTACCACTTTTGGATCGAGTTCGAAGGCTTTCGCTTCTTCAATGGTGCGGAAGGTTTTGTAAGTCAGAGAAAGTTCAGCATCTTTTTCTGCATCAAACTCTAATAAAAGAGGCTGCGAATCAAACTTACGGCGCTTTCCATCTTCAAACACAATTTGACCAACAGTCACCGCTAACTGGTTTTCACCGTCTTTTAGCTCGATACTGTTGTTGTCAGAGATCCACTCAGGGTAAACGAACTCACCATTAATAACGCGAGGCACTAATTCCTTTTGCAGAGTCAACTGAGCAGCGAAGGCAGGCGCAGAAAGGATTGCGCAAATTCCAAGAAGTGTCGTTGTTTTTTTCATCATGGTTTCTCACTTTATACCAATTTAGATAAGCCACTGAAACTTACAGGCCAGTCATTTCAATGGCTTATATGAATAAGTATCAAGATAAAAAGGGCGTTTCCGCCCTTTAAGCTGCTTCTTTATTAGAAGTAGTATTCAACACCTACAGAGAACTCATCGTAGTCAGCTGACTTCCAACGCGCTCCTGATGGTGCATCTAATGGAGACGCACCGTCACCGAAGTCTAGAGTACGAGCACGTACGTAAAGCACTGCAGATGGGTCTACGAAGTACATAACTTGTGCAGATAGTACATCGTCTGCTGTATCGTTAATTGTCTTACCGTCACGTTCTAGGTCGAAGTTCGCTGCGTAACCTAGCTTGTACTGCCAGTCACCTGTTGTGTACATCAGACCTGCAGACATTGCATCTTGCTTCTCGTTCACGCCGTTGCTTGCGTCCGCTTCCATGTATTTGTATTGAGCGAAGAACGAAATACCGTTATCAAACCAACCTTGAACACCAACTAGGTACGTGTTGTTTTCCCAAGTTTGACCTTCAGATTCAATGTTACGGTTACCTTCGTAAGCAGCATCCAATTGTAGTGGACCTAACTTGTAGTGAGCCGCGATGCCGCCCCAGTAATCATCACCGTCACCCAGACCCGCTTTATCACCAGCACCCGCAGCGATGTCTAGAGAGAACTTGTCTGCGTACATTGGAGAGTCCCAACGAATGGTGTTTGATTGACGGTCTTGGTACTTAGCACCACCGATTGCACCACCCCAGTCGTAAACATCGCCTAGACCTGGGTTAGATGCTGGCCAGTCAACCAACTCGTACATAGGTGTCAAAACACGACCTAGACGAACTTGACCCCAAGAAGCACTTTCAAAACCGACGAATGTGTCACGCTCACCAAGACCAGCACCCTCGCCACCAAAGCTAGGGTCTACGTAACCACCTTCGATTTGCCAAATAAAGGTAGGACCGAAGTTAGCAAATTGTTTTTTACCACGGAAACCGATACGAGATTCGTTGTTTAGCTGCATGCCACCAAGTTTGTCATCTTGCTTTGCATCACCAGAATCATAATCGCGGTACGCGGCCTGCATCGCGATGATCCCGTAAACTTCATAAGAGAAAGAATCTTTTGTTAGGTACTCTTTCGCAGCATCGCTGTTTGCGCCATCAGCAAGAGCTGCACCACTGAACATCATGCCTGTGATTGCCGTAGCAAGTAGGCTTTTCTTTAGGTAAGACATTTTTAACCCCTATATTTTTAGTTTTTTCCATTTTCAAATTCGCTAACTAGGACATTGCAGGAACTTGAAACAATGTTTGGACGGGGCAAATATGACAAACTTTTTTCGCAGTAAAAAACTTTCCCAGCAGCAATCTGAGCAAGTTCAAAATGAGAAGATCAAAAACAATATCAACCATTATTTTTCAATTACTTATATAGATAAATAAAAACATAAAAACGTCAAAAGTGAGTTTTTACGCTGTTCTGACATAAGAAAAGCTTCAAATTCGTGAGCGACTTCATTCATGTTTTAGGAGTTTTAACGGAACTTTATATTCAGAGAGAAAAAACCTTGAGATCACTCGCAACACAACAGAGGAAGAAACGGAGCTTTACTGACTGTTTTGACGAAATTGTTTCGCCAATGAAATGCTTGACCTTCCCCTTGATGTAAGGTTTAAGCTCTCTACATCGCTATTATTGAGGACAAGTTTATGAACCAGTTCGTTGTACCGTTATCGGGGCTCAACTGCATGGGTTGTGCAAGGAAAGTAGAGAAAGCGTTACACGCTAATCACGATGTTGAAATCATCAATTTGTCTCCGACCTCTGTAGAATTAAAGACGGATGCGTCTTTATCTGACGTGGTCGCCTCAATTGAATCCCTTGGTTACCAAGCTGGCACCCATTATGAGCTCCAACTATCGGGGCTAAGCTGCGGTGGCTGCGTGAAAAAACTCTCTTCTTTATTAGAGTCCAATCAAGATATTGTCTCTTTCGAAGCTTCGACAACGCACTTACGCATTCATACTCTGCTGACACAAGAGCAAATCATCGATTTGGTGGCAAGCTTAGGCTATAGCGCAAGTTCCGAAGTGATCATAGAAGCAAATACAGAAACAAATGTATCAGCTCCCCAAAAGGCAGACACGCTAACTCAAGTTGAGCAGCAACATCACGGTGAGCCTGAAGTTAAAATTGAAGAGCTACCACCAGCAGGCGCGACACAATTACAAATGCTGATTCAAGGGATGACGTGTGCCAGCTGTGTTGCCTCTGTTGAAAAAGCGCTGACTCAAGTCCAAGGCGTTGAAAAAGCGCAAGTCAACCTGGCTGAGCAAAGTGCGTTGGTCTTTGTCGATAACGATTCTGACGACTTGCACGCCGAGATTTTAGAATCGGTTAAACAAGCCGGGTATCAGGGTGAAATTCTACAAGACGCCGCAACCCAGCAAGAAAAACAAGCGCAGCAACAACGTCAGCAGCAAAAACGCTTCAAACTGGATGCTATTGCTGGCCTTGTCGTCGGTGCCCCTTTAATGATTTGGGGCGTTGCTGGCGGCAATATGATGATTCGCAACACCAACGACCAATTAGCTTGGGGCGCGATCGGTATCGTATGTTTGCTCCTTCTTGCCACGGCGGGTAAACACTTCTTTAGTAACGCTTGGTTAGCGGCCACTCACAAACGCGCCACAATGGATACCTTGGTTGCACTCGGTACGGGTGCGGCATGGTTTTACTCGATGTTGGTGGTGATTTTTCCTGACTGGTTCCCAATGGCTTCTCGTCATGTCTATTTTGAAGCCAGCGCGATGATCATTGGTTTGATTTCACTTGGTCACTATATAGAAGCTAAAGCTAAGGCGAACACAACGCGTTCCTTACAAGCGTTGATTAACTTACAACCTCAGCAAGCTACGGTAATCACGGAACAAGGCGACCAACAAATAACGGTTGAGCAAATCACGTTGGGCATGAAACTGCGTATCAAACCCGGCGAAAAAGTGCCTGTTGATGGCGTTGTGACTCAAGGTGAATCGTACATTGATGAATCTATGCTCACTGGTGAACCTGTTCCTGTATTAAAAGCGCAAGAGGCTCAAGTCTCCGCAGGTACTTTGAACACAGATGGAGCCTTAATCATTGAGGCAACGGGCATTGGCGCAAATACCATGCTGGCTCGAATCATCCGCATGGTGCGTACAGCGCAAAGCAGTAAGCCTGCCATCGCGAAATTGGCAGACCAGATTTCATCGGTGTTTGTCCCTGTCGTTGTTGGTATAGCAATACTGGCCGCGCTCGTTTGGTTTGCCGTTGGCCCAGAGCCAAAAGCGAGTTATATGCTTGTGGTCACCACAACGGTACTGATCATCGCCTGCCCTTGCGCTCTAGGCTTAGCAACCCCACTTTCTGTCACGGTGGGAGTGGGTAAGGCCGCTGAACTCGGCATTTTGATCAAAGACGCCGATGCCCTGCAATTGGCAAGCAAAGTCGACACGGTTGTATTCGACAAAACGGGCACACTAACCCAAGGAAAACCGAGCGTTCAGCAAGTGTTTACTCACGCCACCAGCCAAGAAGATCTATTGGCTTTAGCGTATGCGGCAGAGCGTCAGTCTGAGCACCCACTGGCAAAAGCGGTGTGTGATTATGCCAAACAACACAACGCAAAAGACGTCTCATTAGACAAGTTTGAGAACGTTCGCGGACGCGGCATTTTGGCGACGTATCAAGATAAACCGCTGCTTATTGGTTCGCTGCAGTTCATGCAAGCAGAAAACGTAGAGACCAGCGCATTAAAACCTGCCATCGATGAATGCGCAAAAAATGCGTGGACTCCGGTAGCTGTGGCATTGAACGGCGAACTGATCG
This sequence comes from Vibrio sp. GLN_1, assembly GCF_043106015.1. Taxonomy (NCBI): domain Bacteria; kingdom Pseudomonadati; phylum Pseudomonadota; class Gammaproteobacteria; order Vibrionales; family Vibrionaceae; genus Vibrio; species Vibrio sp. GLN_1. The sequence goes on along the minus strand of NZ_JBICMD010000035.1, from coordinate 22,605 downwards.
GTCTGATTGCCATTGCCGACCCAATCAAATCAGATGCGAAACAAGCGCTCTCTGCATTAAAATCGCAAGGCATCAAAACGGTAATGCTGACGGGAGATAACCAACACGTTGCCAATGCTATCGGCCAAGAACTTGGCATTGATGAAGTGATCGCCCAAGTAATGCCAGATGAAAAAGCTCAGCACATTGAGCAACTTCAATCTCAAGGACATGTCGTGGCAATGGTGGGGGATGGTATTAACGACGCCCCTGCTCTCGCGTTAGCCAACCTTGGTATTGCCATGGGTAGCGGAAGTGATGTCGCCATTGAAAGTTCGCAAATGACCATCCTGAACACGTCACCAATGGCGGTAGTACATGCGATTGAACTGTCTCGCGCTACACTTAAAAATATGAAGCAAAACCTATTTGGTGCCTTTGTTTACAACTCGTTGGGTATTCCAGTTGCCGCTGGCGTGCTTTACCCAGCATTTGGATTTTTGCTCAGTCCTGTTGTCGCAGGAGCGGCAATGGCACTGTCTTCAATTACTGTCGTTAGTAATGCAAATCGACTACGACTGTTTTCAGTAAAATAACCACTTCTTTTTGAGGGTATTATGAAGTTGAAACTATTGACCTTTGCAATGCTTGCGACCGTGTCCGCCAACGTATTGGCAGCCGATGTCATTAACCACAAATCGCCATACTGTGGCTGTTGTGGAGAATGGACAAAACACATGGAAGAGAACGGCTTTACGGTCGAAGAAAAATTGCACGATGACATGAACGCCATCAAACGCGATCTAGGCATCAAGAACGAACAGCTTTATTCTTGCCACACGGCAGAGATCAACGGCTATGTGTTCGAAGGTCACATTCCAGCCGAAGACATTAAAGCGTTCTTAGAAAATCCACCACGTAACGCGAAAGGTTTAACTGTACCAGGTATGCCAATGGGCTCTCCGGGTATGGAATATGGCGACAAAAAAGACAGCTACACGGTCTACGCCTTTAACGAAAAAGGCCAAGTTTTCGAATACCGCCGCCACGAAGGTAACGACAAGTAATAAGAAAGCCCAGCAAACCAATTGCTGGGCTTTTTCTTAATGGACAGTTAAGACAAATATAAAATTAGAAGCCGTAAGAAGCACCAAATACAAAAGCGTTATTCACTAGGCTGTCACCACTCGCGTTTTCTGCGCCATGAGCTTGAGAGCGTAATTCAAAGTAAGGCTGAACACCTTTACGCGTCCATGTCGCACGGAACTCGTGATCCATAGTTTCTGCTTCAATCATGTAAACGTTGTTGTAGCTCAGCGTCACATCTTCATTCATCACGTAACCGATGCGGTTATCCATGCGGTAATCTGTATCCGCATCTGCGTCTGTAGCGTCGATGTGAGCACGAGTACGGTTACTTAATGAGATGCCGTTATCGAAGTTGTAGCCGATCTTAACCAGTGGACGATATTGCACGTTCTCACCGGCAGAAAACAGGTGTTGGTAACCCGCCGCAACCCATAGATGATCGGTAATGTTGAATGACTGCTCACCACCCACGGTAATTGCAGGAGTCGTATTGCCTGCTCCGCCATTTTCAGTTTCCAACTTACCCAGTTGAATACCATCAAACTCAGTGTAAACCGTAAAGCCACCAAATTGGTTATCAAAAGTATGACCAGCTTCAAGGGTAGACGTCACGTCAGAGCCATGAATTCGACCATCATCGTGGAATTGAACGTTACCCGTTACGTAAGAAGAACCAGCAAAAGCGCTAGAAGCGAAAGCGAGTGAAAGAGCACTCAGTGCAAAGATGTTTTTCATAATTACTGCCTTTAATTATTCACGTTATGCGATGGTTCCATGGGCTTCTTTTCCCGATCATCGCAAGCCTTGGAATGTGCCTCCGTGGCGGTGGCCATACTGAAATAATTAATTCGCAATGGAAAATAAATCCGTTTAAAAAGTGATCTCGTTCAAACCCGACTCTATAACCATAATAAAAACACTGGTAATTACAGACACTTGCGTTGATTTATAAAAATTCGTCAAAAAAATAAAATGTGATCATAAACAACTAACGATTTAATAAATGGCGAAATAACCCGACTCACTTCACATTTAATTTCTATCTTTAACACCAAAACTTATTTATCAATGCAAAATATTAAGACTTCGATCACACTTAATTTCCCTTGAAAATAAAGAAAGCCTCAACATACGTGAGGCTTTGCCAAAAATTAACTTACAAGAATCGTGTTATTTTACGCTAGTCACACGACTTGTTTTCTCACCTGTTGCCGATACAGATCGGATGAACACTTCACCTTTCACATTTGGACGAGCATTGTCTACGTAATTCAGCCAGTTTTTGCCGTCTAGAGAGTATTGAAGCTTCACGCCAGGAAACTGAACGTTCATTGCTAGCTTACCATCTTCTACTTTCGCACCTGGTACAGGCAGGCGGTAGTCGATACCAGATTTCTCTAACTTAGCCAGCTCACGTTGACCAAGCACGTTTGCAAAGCGGTTGTAGTCTTGGTTTAGCGATGCTTTATCAACTAGGTTAGAGTTTTGCGAGTATTCAACACCCACTTTGTAGTCGTTTTCCCACTCAGCACGGTGCCATGCACGCTCTGCCGCAGCAAGTACGCGAGGGAATACCATGTACTCGAACTGCTCGTCGTTACGCACGGTTTCAGACCAAAGCTGTGCAGATAGACCGTAGAAAGGTTTCGCTGCGATTTCACCTTTACCAGTAAAGCCATTGCCATCGCGGTCAACTGAGGTTTCCGCGTTCTGAGGCATGTTCTCTGGTGCAAAACCGAACATCTTACGAGTATCTGTTGCACGTGTTGCCCAGTAGTAACCACGCTCTTTCGGGTCTACTTCGTATGGCATGTCCATGTACACGTAATCTGGGTTAGAAACGATCACGTCATAACCTTTCTTAGACCACTCGTACACTGATGAAGTACCGCCCCAGTACAGAACGTCCCAGAAGTTAACGCGTGTGTTTTCGGTTGCAAATGCCTTCTCACCTTCGCTGTACTTCAAGCCATCTTGCCATGCTTGGAAGCTTGGAATGCCCTTCTCTGCTACGATCTTCGACACTTGTTCTGCAAAGTGACTTGGAAGGTGACCAAAATCGCTTACTGTACCGTCTGCGATTAGCGTCTGACATTGTGGAGACTGCGCGAATGGCTTGTCTTGTTTCGACAGATCAATCGTGCCCTTCCAGCTAACTTTGTCTTGTGCGTTAACGTCTTGGAAACCCGCACCTAACTTAATGTTCTTCGCTTCATCACCACCAAAGTGCCATGTTGTTAGAGGCGCGCCTGCTTCCGTGTGCATTGCTGCCACTTCTGAAATCACTTTATCTACGAAGCGAGTGGAAGATTCCATACATGGGTTGATAAAGCTCTGCTTGTTGTAGAACTGAACCGTTGTTACGTTCGATGTATCTTGAGGATCCATCAGACGGTACTCGTTCGCTTCCGCTTCTTTACCTTCTTCGATTAGGCGGTTGTAACGTGCTTCCATTGAGATAACTGCTGCTCGAGCGTGTGCTGGCATATCAATTTCAGGAATTACTTCGATGTTACGTGCTTTCGCATACTTTAGGATTTCCACGTAATCTGCTTTGCTGAAGTAACCTGAACCGAAGTTGTCAGAAGTTGAGCCAGAACCTAGTTGTGGCAACAAGCAACTTTTTTCTTCAAGGTCAAAACAGCGGTTAGAACCTACTTCAGTCAGCTCTGGCAGACCCGGAATTTCAAGACGCCAACCCTCATCATCCGTTAGGTGAAGGTGCAGTTTGTTCATCTTGTACGCCGCCATTTGGTCTAGCGTTGCAAGGATGGCATCTTTAGAGTGGAAGTTACGAGCCACATCCACCATCACGCCACGGTAGTCAAAACGTGGTGCGTCTTGGATGGACAGTTGTGGTAGAGAATCAGCATTTTGGCTATCTACCAGGCCAAAGATAGATTGTACCGCGTAGAAAGCACCCACTTTATCAAATGCTTTAATCGCGATACCGTCGCCGTTGATGCTCATTTCGTAAGCACCCGATTTTGCTAATTCACCGGTGAAGTCTGCAGGAACAACAGTGATGCTTACAGGAAGATCACCACGAACATCCACACCTACCACTTCTGCACGATCTTGAATCGCTGCGAACTGAGCCGCATCAAATACGTCTTTAGGCAGCGCAATACCTTCTGTAATATCGACTTTGCCTTTGCCCGCCTCAACGTGCATTGGCGTTGGTAACAACGTCGTGGAGACATCTTGTTTAACTAAGTCGTCGTTCTTCTCGAAACGCGATACCGCACTGGCAAAGATGTTGTTGTCATCTGGTGTACGTTTTAGGTTATTACCCTCAAGACCAGTGACAAAAGAAGCCACATCTTCAGTATTGAGAGAAGCGATCATTTTAGGTTCAGCGTTTGGCGCTGCAACAAATGCACCCGGCATAAAGTCTGTTTCAAAAAGCTGCCAGTATTCACCGATCAGAGGAAGAACAACCTCTTCACCCGCTGCAAAACCATCAAACTTATCAGTTGGTTCAAGTTTGTGTAGATCACCCGTTACGCGAGAGATTTTAAACTGTTCATTGTCGACATCTAGGATCAAACGAATGCTGTGAAAGTAGATCGCCCAATCTTTTGAGTTAACTGCTTCGCCTTGGTTTACTAGCGTCATGTTGACCTTGTTACAAGATGCCCACTCAGCGCCCAAATCCTGACATGCAAGACCTTCATTAGCACCATGGTTGGTGAGCACTTGATACTGGATATCAAGGTTATCAGCCAGTGAATTTACAACTTGTTGCTCAGAGCTTTGCAGAGCAGAACAACCTGCTAGTGTTGCAATAACAGAAGCAGCAATCAAACTAGGTTTCAACATCTTACTTTCCCCAAAAAGTCAGTGGTTCAAAACGACAATTACGCAATTTAAAAGCACCCAAATCTGTGGTGCTCAACAATGTCATTCAACATACAAGCAGTTATTTCTAAGCGTAAAATAAATAAAAGTAAGAAGTGATCCAGCTCAAACTCCACTCACCAAGAAAAAATATAAACACATTTATTTCATGTACTTACAACCAACGTCAAAATCGAACAACTTATTTTGACGAGTTTGTTGCGATCTAAATCACCGATTCCGATTGATTTGGTATGACTTTGTAGGATTCGGATCACATCTGATTATTTTGTGAACCATTAATAACAAACTAACCAATTTAGCTTTCGTGAAGTCAATCTCATTTTTAGCGTGTCAAAACTCGTCAATATTGTTTGAAATGACGTTTTTGTCGATTGGTTGGTCTATCCAATCGTTGCAAAAAAGAGTTTTAAAGTGAGCTCTGGTGTCTAAGCTTTATTTGGGTATAAAGTAATATCCCCTGTGAGTTGTAGATGCTGAAATCAGAGTCTCACCATAAGATTCAGCCGAGGATAAAAACTATGTTTCGCCTAATGACACTGATGTCATCTCTTATTGTTATCTTTACCTCCTTTTCGTCCTACGCTGAGCCTCAACACTGGCGAGCTAAAAAAGGCGATACGGAATACATGATTATCGGCTCCGTACATGTCGGTGATAAAAGCATGTATCCACTTCCGAAAAACATCACTAAGTTTTTGGAACAAAGCTCGGGCTTAATTATTGAAGCCGATGTAAGAAGCTCTGAAGGTGTGGTGTACCCAGAGAGTTCGATTCTCTCTAAAGACGTACTCGACAAAACTCAACGCCAACTGTTAGTGAACATCGCCAAAGATCTAGGCATGGCAGAAGCGCAACTTCTCAATGCGCCACCTTGGACCGCAGCTCTGACCATCCAACTCGCGCTAGTCAATAAGCTTGGCTACGTATCGGACAAAGGTGTAGACATGCATCTAATTGGTTTAGCTGAGAAAAAGCACCTGCCAGTCCTCTCGTTAGAATCGGTGCAGTTTCAAATCGATCTTATTGCTGGTCAGCCAAATGGTGGGCAAGAAATGCTGCTGTCCTCGATAGACGAATACGAAGGTGGTGACAAGCTTGTACAGTGTTTGATAGAAAGCTGGAAAAGTGGTGATGGCAGTATGCTGGAAGAGGCATCTTTAACAGACAAAGCGACGGCAGATTTTAACGAAGCGTTCTTATATTCTCGTAACCGTGATTGGGCGAAAAAACTCGATACTGGCAGTGTGCTGCCTAAAAAGTCAGGTAGCTACACCGTTGTGGTTGGAAGTCTGCATCTGGTGGGGAAAGACAACCTTATCGATTTGCTCGCACAACGGGGATTTGAAATTACCCCGCTTGGTAAAACACGCAAAGCAAAGTGCAATATTTAAAACCCAGCCAAAACCATCATTACACATGCGAAAAAGGCTCTACATTTCTGTAGAGCCTTTTTCTTAATATGGTCGATGAAGAGCTATGTTCTAACTTCAGGCAAACCCTATTTAGCTCTATACCATTGACCTCTAAAATTGCTAGCGCTAGAACGACGAAAGCCTGCTCATTGAGCAGGCTTTCTAAAAATGGTCGGTGAAGAGAGATTCGACGCGGCTGGGCTCCCCGACCCAAACCCGATGTTCGAATGCAAATGCATAGAATGCAAAAAGCCGCAGCATTTCTGCTGCGGCTTCTTTGAAAGTGGTCGGTGAAGAGGGATTCGAACCCCCGACCCTCTGGTCCCAAACCAGATGCGCTACCAAGCTGCGCTATTCACCGAGATGTTTAACTGGGGTCTTGTCCCCGTCAACGATGCGTATATTACGGATTCTGATCGGAGACGCAAGTGCTTTTTGCAAAAAAACGTAATGTCTTAATTCGTTTGATGAATAACTGAACACTAGCACGTAAAATGTGATTGATAACCCACAATAAAACACAGTTTGTTAACCTTAGCAACATAATTGATCCAGATCAGTGTGCAAAAAAACACCGCCATTTAGTTTTATGCCTGTCGGGAATATCTTGGAGGAAACATATGGACTTTTGGCTTGATCTCCTATTTGGTAATGCAGTGGGTCTATCGTCAATGATAGTAATCTTTGGGGCATTTGGTCTGATGCTGTTTTACGGCGGTTTCTTCATCTATAAGATCATGAACGACAAATCTCCTCACTAGATCTCGCTTAGCTCTAGAAACGCTTTGCACCGGAGCCGGTTACTTGCCTGCTCCGGTTTTTTATTTGATCTTCTGCCACATCTCGTTGATATAATCCTACCTACCTATCCTGTTCTTATGAGATTGCCACTATGTCTCACGATGACGATTTTGAACTGTTTCAACAGATGATGGGCGATGTTAAGCCAATCAACCAAGACACTGCTGAACACAAAAAAGTCCACCAAGTGACTGATGCACATATTGCCAAACGCGAAGCAGCGATTTGGCTCACCGAAGATGACCCAGAATACCTTTCTCTCGATCATGCAGAAATGCTCAAACCCGATGACTTCGTCGAGTTCAAACGAGATGGTGTTCAAGATGGTGTATTTCGCAAACTTCGCCTTGGGAAGTACCCTATCCAAGCCCGTTTAGACTTGCATCGTAAAACGCTGAAAGAAGCACGTGATGAAGTAGTGAAGTTCTTAAAGCAATGTATCTCAATGGATATTCGTACTGTTGTGATTGTGCACGGCCGCGGCGAACGTTCGAATCCACCAGCATTAATGAAAAGCTTCGTCAGCAGTTGGTTACAACAAATAAAAGAAGTGCAATGCGTGCACAGTGCACAACGCTTTCACGGTGGCAGTGGTGCTGTTTATGTATTGCTAAGAAAAAGCGCAGACAAGAAACTAGAAAACCGCGAACGTCATCAAAAACGGTTAGGTTAAGTTTCTCCTCGGTGCTAGAATGCCCAACCTTATTTCCCCTTCCCACTCGCGGGAAGGGTCATCAAATTCACCGCCGTTGTGAAACGTTAGGAGACCAATATGTCACAAGACAACGCGAAACGCTTAAATAAATTCATCAGCGAAACGGGCTTTTGCTCGCGTCGCGCTGCCGATAAACTGATCGAAGAAGGTCGAGTGACCATTAACGGCAAACAGCCAGAAATGGGCACCAAAGTACTACCTGGTGACGACGTTTGTGTTGATGGCAAGCCTGTCGCTTCAAAAGAAAAGCCGATTTATATCGCCCTCAACAAGCCAACAGGCATCACCTGTACGACTGAGCGTGATATCCCCGGCAATATCGTCGATTTCATCGGTCACAAAAAGCGTATTTTCCCAATTGGTCGACTCGATAAACCTTCGGATGGTTTGATCTTCTTGACTAACGATGGCGACATTGTGAACAAGATTCTGCGCGCTGGTAACAACCACGAAAAAGAATACGTGGTGCGTGTCGACAAGCCGATTACGGACGAATTCCTAAAACAGATGTCGAGTGGTGTTCGAATCCTCGATACCGTAACACTCCCTTGTAAAGTTACGAAAGAAACCAAGTTCTCTTTCCGTATTGTTTTGACGCAAGGCCTAAACCGTCAGATCCGCCGTATGTGTGAAGCACTCGGCTACGAAGTATTTAAACTTCGCCGCGTACGCATCATGAACATCTCTCTAGATGGTATTCCAAATGGTAAATGGCGTTACCTAACCGATGACGAAGTCGCAGAAATTTTAGCAATGTGCGATGGCTCAGTTGGTACCGAGGAAGCGTCAAAGACAGATTCTCGAGGTCGTAATATTCGTAAAGCGACTGATGCGAAACTGTTTGATAGCCGAGAAGAGAACCAAGGTTCGACTGCTCGTCGCAATCAAAAAACGCGCACCTTCCGTGGTAATAACGCTGACGAGTTCCGTCATGCACCTAACTCTAAAAAAGGCCAGCAAAAGCGCCGTCAACGTGATGATGAGAACTCACGCCCTGCGAAAGAGCATTACAAAGCGAAACCTCAAGGTGAACGCGCGAAGCCACAAGGTGAGCATGGCAGACCGCAAAACAAGCCTCAAACACCGAGCAAACCGAAGCAGCATTACGTCAATCCGAATACGACAAGTAAACCGGCAAAACGCACTAGTGGCACATTAAGCCTCAAAAAATAACAATAAAGGACGCTTTCGCGTCCTTTTTCTTTGTTGGTCATTCAACCCAAACTGGCTTACAAGCATAATGGGGCAAACTGCCCTCTGGTCAAAGCCACAAGATCTTGCGGAGCAAGCTCAATTTCTAAGCCTCGTTTACCCGCGCTCACACAAATCGTCTCTTGTTCTTTTGCACTTTCATGTAGAAAGGTTGGCAACGCTTTCTTTTGTCCAAGTGGACTAATGCCGCCAACTACATAACCCGTTGTCTTTTGGGCGATGTCTGGATCTGCCATGTCGGCTTTTTTACCCTTTGCTGCTTTGGCTGCCAATTTTAGATTCAGTTTTTGATCCACAGGAAGGATGGCTACTGCCAAGTTTTTGGGCTCGCCATTAAGGCAAAACAACAGGGTTTTGAATACTTTTTTAGGATCTTGCCCCAACACTTCAGCCGCTTCTAACCCATAGCTGTCTGCTCTCGGGTCATGTTCATACTGGTGAATGGTGTGAGGAACTTTTTTCTTTTTCGCAAGATTAATGGCCGGAGTCATCAAGATTCTCCTTATAAAAATAAAAAACGCAGCCCCCATCAATGGGAGCTGCGCTTTTAGTTAATGATATCAGCGAGTTTGAGTCAAACGCTTTTTCGCAATCAAACTCTATTGATTGACCACATTGTTTGTTTGGTACATCACCTCACCAGAAGGTGCGTATTCGTTAACGTCAATTGGACTATGGCTTTCTAGATAGTCTTTCAAGACTTCTGCATCGGTAAAACCTGTGTTGACGTAGCCAGGGTGCGTATCAATTTTAGGGTAACCATCGCCACCAGAAGCGTTGTAACTTGGTACTGTGAAGCGGTAACGACCATCTAAACGCAGTTGCTTGTTACCGATAAATACATTGGTGACTTTGTCATTTTCAATACGCATAGAGATACCCGCAAACTGCGCGTAAGCACCTGAATCAACTGGCTTGGTTGCAACAATGTTTAGGTAATCCAAGACTTCTTGCCCAGACATATCGACGTAAGAAACCATGTTGCCAAATGGCTGCACGGTCAGCACATCTTTGTATGTGATTTCACCAGCTTCAATAGAATCACGCACACCACCTGAGTTCATCACTGCGAAATCAGCTTTTGCACGTTCCATATGAGCCGTTGCAATTAAACGACCTAGATTCGTCTGTTGGAATCGCACGACATCACGGTCACCCTCTAGCTTACCGTTTGATTCCGCAATTTTCACATTCAGCTGGCTTTGGCCTTTTTCTTGGAAAGGACGAAGGAAGTCCAACATCGCTTTGTCTTGAGTAATTTCATCTTGAACAAACACACGTTGTGATTGACCATCCACATTGATTTTTTTCTTCAAGTTTACCGGAATAAGATCGTAGCTCACCATTGATAGTTCGCCGTTACGGAATTCGTAATCGGCACGGCCAACATATTTACCCCACTCATGCGCCTGAACAATGTAAGTACCGTTTTGTTGGTCTGGCTGACACTCATCACCCGGTTTAAAGTTCTTTTTGATAACGTTAGGATCTTCCATACAAACGGGCTCTTGTGAGTGACCACCCACAATCATGTCCAAATCGCCTTCATTAAGGTAACGCGCCAAAGCTACATCACCCGGCGCATTGATGCCACGGTTGCCATTTTCGTAGTGACCCATGTGCGTAACAGCGAAAATCAGATCCGGATTTTCTGTTTTTTTCAGTTCTGCAATCAGCTCTTTCGCTTCCGCTTTCGGGTCGCGGAAGTCCACTTGACCGATAAACTCAGGATTTCCCAACTTCGCGGTATCTTCTGTTGTCAGACCAATAACCGCAATTTTAATGCCTTGCTTATTGAACATCGCGTAAGGTTGGAATAAACGCTTGCCCGTTTTTTTGTCGTAGATGTTGGCTGACAGCATTGGGAAGTTAGCCCAATCTTGCTGTTTGAATAGCACGTCTAGCGGATTATCAAATTCGTGATTGCCTAACGCCATCGCGTCGTAGCCAATCTTACTCATGCCTTTGAAATCTGGTTCAGCGTCTTGTAAATCAGATTCAGGAACGCCGGTATTAATATCACCACCAGACAGCAACAGCACGCTACCTCCTTCTGCTTGAATTTCATCACGCAGATCATCGATCAACGTCTTGCGCGCGGCCATGCCGTACTCACCGTGTTTATTCTGCCAAAAACGACCGTGGTGATCGTTGGTGTGTAAGACAGTCAATTTATAAGTGGTATCTGCATTCCATTCATGAGCAGGTTGCGAAGCACATCCAGCCAGCGAGGCCAAAATAGCGGCACTCAAAGCGGTTTTGATAATCAGACGCTGATTCATTTTTTTTCCTTTTTCTTATCGGGATTACTGATGCACATTTTCAAACATTAGAGCTATTTGAAAACCACGCGCACCCTAACACATTGATTTCATAATTATGATGCATTGTTTAGCAATAACAAATTCATCAGTAACAAGTTTGAGAATTTACGGTTTATCAGATAAAAAAATAGCCAACTCTAGGTTGGCTATTTTATTTTTCATCATGAACAGTAACGATTCATTACTTGATATCGATGTTTTCAAAGCTCTTAATCAAGTCATCTAGTGACTTCATTTGCGCCAAGAATGGCTCTAGTTTGTCTAGAGGCAGTGCAGATGGGCCATCACAACGTGCTTGATCTGGGTTCGGGTGCGCTTCGATAAATAGACCCGCAATGCCTGTCGCTAGACCCGCTTTTGCAAGCTCAACTGTCTGCTCACGACGGCCGCCAGATGCTGCGCCTGATGGGTCACGCATTTGTAGTGAGTGCGTTACGTCAAAAATGATTGGGCTACCTTTCGACGCGTTCTTCATTACACCAAAGCCAAGCATGTCTACAACTAGGTTATCGTAACCGTGGCAAGAACCGCGCTCACATAGGATGATCTTGTCGTTACCACATTCCGCGAATTTCTCAACGATGTTACCCACTTGACCAGGGCTCATAAATTGAGGTTTCTTCACGTTGATCACTGCACCTGTTTTCGCCATTGCTTCAACTAGGTCAGTTTGACGAGCTAGAAATGCAGGAAGCTGAATAACGTCTACCACGTCAGCGACAGGTTGAGCTTGCGCTTCTGTATGAACGTCAGTGATGATCTTGACACCAAAAGTGTCTTTTAGCTCTTGGAAGATTTTCATACCTTCTTCAAGGCCTGGGCCACGGTATGAATGAACAGAACTGCGGTTTGCTTTGTCGAACGACGCCTTGAATACGTAAGGAATGCCCAGTTTGTCTGTTACTTTTACGTAATGCTCACAGATCTGCATAGCAAGATCACGAGACTCAAGAACGTTCATGCCTGCAAATAGGGTGAATGGCTTGTCGTTAGCAACCTGGATGTCGCCGATATTAACTATTTTCTGTTCCATTATGATTCTCTTTTTTCTGTCCACGGTATGCCACACTTGGGCACTCCGATAAAATTAGTGAAGTGTGACGTGTTTTTCACTCATCGCATTAACTTGTGATTTTAGTAGCTCAGACGCAGGATCGTCAGGACATTGGTCAATAAAGTACTGAAAGTCAGATACCGCGACCTGATGACACTCAAGCTGTTGGAAGATAAAACCGCGATCACGAATCTCGTATGGGTCATCTGGCACAAAGGTCAACGCCAGATTAGTACAGCGCAGCGCCAGTGTGTAACGCTCTTCTCTCAGCATCGCGCTTTTAATCAACGCCAACCAGCGACCAATCACTGTCGGATTATCCGCTTCGTCAAAATGTTCTGGTTTAAGTTGCGCTAACGGTCCTTCTTGACCGATTAACCAAGCTTGAAGGATTTTCTCACCAACATACTCCCCGTTGAACGGGTTAATGTAGTCTGGTGTTTTGTGCATCCAATCCACTTTAATTAGGAACTGAGTTGGGAATGTCACACCTTTCATAGGGAAGCCAAGGCGATTGCCTAAGTACAATAAAATTGCACCTAAGCTGACCGGAATACCTTTTTTACGCTCTAGTACTTTATCGATAAAGCTGTTGTCAGAGATAAAGTACTCTTGGTCGTCACCTTTGAAGCCCCACTCATGGAAAAACAGACGTAGGAAAGAGTCGAAACGCTGCTCTTCATCTGTTTCATGGATAAGCGTTGCTTCTGCTTCTTGGTACAGACGCTCTAGCTCTTGCTTAGCCCAATGGACGTTGGTTTCTGGATTAACGGATTTATTGAGCTCTAACGCTCCTTCCACCAGCGCCATGTTGTCAAAATCTTCGTCAAAAAACTCAAGCATGACGATTACCCAAATAAAGTTGGACTCTTAGACACGGCGATGTTAGCCGCCATGACCAACCAACCGAGTGCGCCAAAGAAACCGAAAATTTGCAGCAATTTATTTTTAGCTAATTTCAGAGCGAAGAAGCCCAGAGCAATGTACGCCAACACACACGTGATCTTGTTGGTTAGCCAAGGTGCTGAGTCTGTAAATGGAATGAAGCCAGTAACAAAGATCAAAGCAACACCTGACAACAACAGCGCGGTATCAACAATGTGTGGAAAAACTTTCAGAAAACGATGGTTGCGCTTTGGAGAGTTCATCATCATTAACGCGAATCGAATCGACAACAATGTGGCACTCAGTGCGATGGTGACAAGGTGAATATGTTTTAGAGCTACGTACATTTTTCTTCTCTTTTAATAAATTACTACTGACTTGCTCGTTCTTATGAAGGCTGGTAGCAACCGAGGGTCACTCGATCATTCCCACCATAATCTTTTTCGGTGACAACTTGCTGATAGCCAAAGCCACTCATGATCTCACGAACCGCCTCGCCTTGGTCGTAACCGTGTTCGAAGGCAAGCCAACCGCCCTCTTCAAGATACTGACGAGCCAAATCGGAGATATGGCGAATATCCGCTAAGCCATTTTCATCAGCGACCAGCGCGGATTTTGGCTCAAAACGAACGTCACCTTGGGATAAATGCGGATCTTTCTCGTCAATATACGGCGGATTGGAAACAATTAAAGCAAACTTTGTTCCCTCTGCAATAGGCTCGAACCAGCTACCTTGGTCAAACGTCACATTTTTGATGTTTAGCTGCGCGGCATTGTACTCAGCAAGCTCTTTGGCCTCTTGTTTGAGGTCAACTCCCATTACCTGACGATTCGGTAGCTCAGACGCTAATGCCAACGCAATTGCTCCTGTCCCTGTGCCTAAATCTAGAATCGATCCGGTCTGCCCATAGGTTTTATCCAAAGCAACTTCCACCAAACGCTCGGTGTCTGGTCTTGGGATCAAGGTAGTAGGAGAAACTTTGAGAGGTAGAGACCAAAACTCGCGCTCACCAATAATGTAAGCAACGGGTTCGCCTGCTAAGCGCCTTGCGAGTAAAGCATCAAACTGCGCTTGTTGCTCTGGTTCTAATGCTTTTTCTGGCCACGTTAGCAAATAGGTTCGCGGTTTGCCAAGAACATGGCAAAGAAGGACAGCTGCATCGAGAGAAGGCGACTCTTTGCCGCCTTCTGTCAGTTTTGCCGTCGCACTTTTCAGTGCTTGCTCAATGGATTGAACTTGGCTCATCGATTAAGCGTTCTCAGCTAGCGCCGCTAGTTGGTCTGCTTGGTGTTCTTGAACCACTGGGTCAATCAAGCTTTGTAGGTCGCCTTCCATCACTTCGTTCAAACGGTAGATGGTTAGGTTGATTCGGTGGTCAGAAACACGGCCTTGCGGGTAGTTGTAAGTACGGATACGGTCACTGCGGTCACCAGAACCTAGTAGGTTACGACGCGTGTCAGACACTTCTGCTGCACGACGCTCTTGTTCCGCTTGAACGATACGAGCAGCCAGTACTGCCATCGCTTTCGCTTTGTTCTTATGCTGTGAACGCTCGTCTTGACACTCTACCACTGTACCCGTTGGTAAGTGGGTAATACGAATTGCAGAATCCGTGGTGTTAACGTGCTGACCACCCGCGCCAGATGCACGGAACGTATCGATTTTTAGGTCTGCCGCTTTGATTTCTGGCAGATCCGCCTCTGGGATTTCCGCCATGACCGCTACTGTACACGCAGAAGTATGCACACGACCTTGAGATTCTGTCGCTGGTACACGTTGTACACGGTGACCGCCAGATTCAAACTTCAGCACGCCGTATGCACCGTCGCCGCTCACTTTCGCGATCATCTCTTTGTAACCACCGTGCTCCGCTTCGTTTGAAGACATCACTTCAATGCGCCAGCCACGCTTTTCTGCGTATTTGCTGTACATACGGAATAGGTCGCCAGCGAAGATACCTGCTTCATCACCGCCAGCACCAGCGCGGATTTCAAGGAAACAGTTACGATCATCATTTGGATCTTTTGGAAGAAGAAGAATTTGCAACTCATCAGCAAGACGTTCAATCGCTTCTTTCGCGTCTTTGATCTCTTCTTGAGCCATTTCACGCATTTCTTCGTCGTCTTCTTTTGCCATCTCTTCAGCGGCAGCAAGATCGTCTTGAGCTTGTTGGTAAGCTTGGAAGCACTTAGTTACTTCTTCTAGCTGAGAGTACTCTTTTGATAGAGCACGGAATTTGTCCTGATCTCCAATTACATCAGGATCACCAAGAAGATGTTGAACTTCTTCGTAACGTTCTACTAGCGTTTCTAGCTTAGTCAGAATAGAGGCTTTCATAGTGTCGTTTTCTTAATAAAAAGCGTGAGTTACAGATCATCTAAGCCAAGCGTTTGGCGGATAATCGTTAATTTTGCTGGTTCGCCTTGTTCCGCCGCACTTTGTAGTGCGCGTGTTGGGGCGTGAATCAGTTTGTTGGTGAGTTTATTACTAAGTTCGCGCAGTACTTTCTCCGGATCTGCGCCAGCTGCCAATGATTGCAGGCTTTTACTCAGTAACTCTTCACGTATTTCGTTCGCCGAATTGCGATAATCGCGAATACTATCAACCGCTTGCAGTGAGCGTAGCCACGTCATAAACGACGCACTTTCTTCACTAACAATGGCTTCGGCCTGAATCGCTTCAACTTTACGTTGCTCAATATTGCTATCGATGATCGACTGCAAGTCGTCCACCGAATACAGATAAGCATCGTTCAATTCGCCAACTTGCGCTTCCACATCACGTGGTACAGCAATATCGACTAACAGAATAGGTTGATGACGACGTTGTTTCAGCGCTGTTTCGACCATGCCTTTACCAATAATAGGCAACGGACTCGCTGTTGAGCTAATCACGATGTCCGCTCTTGCGAGGTGGTCTGGGATTTCGTTCAGGCTGATTACTTCTGCACCAAACTGCTCAGCTAACCCTTGAGCACGCTCTTTGGTGCGGTTTGCGACTATCATTTTTGTGCAGCCGTTCGACGCTAAGTGCTTCGCGACCAGTTCGATGGTTTCACCTGCCCCGACGAGTAAGACTGTCGAGTCAGATAACGATTCGAAAATGTGTTTTGCTAATGTACATGCGGCGTAAGCCACCGACACAGCATTGCCACCGATATCAGTTTCCGTACGAACTCGTTTTGCAACAGAAAACGTTTTTTGGAACAGCTTATCAATCGACGAGTCTACAGCTTGATGATCACGTGAATCAGAAAATGCCTGTTTCACTTGACCTAAGATCTGCGGCTCACCAAGTACCAGTGAATCAAGGCCACACGAGACGCGCATCAAGTGTTTAATTGCCGCTTGTTCTTCGTGTACATACAAACTTGGCATCAGGTCTTCACGGCTCACTTGGTGAAATTGAGCGAGCCAATCGATCAGCTTGTTTCGCGCTCCTTGCTTAACGTCGCAGTACAACTCAGTACGGTTACAGGTTGAAACAATCACACTGCCGTTAACCGCTTCGTGCTCTCTGAGTTGCTCAAGTGCAGGGCCGAGCTTATCAGGCCCGAACGCCACTTTCTCTCGCAAGTCAACAGACGCTGTATTGTGATTAATTCCAATAGCAAGCAAGGACATCTAACGTGGTATCTCTGAGATCGGTTATAAAATAGGTTCAGAATTTTACTGTAAGCACGCATTTATTGAAAGGGTAAGCCGGATTTGTTTTCCTAAGTCCGTCTTTTCAATGCTATAGTTGTGAGCGATTCCCGATGAAACTGATTAATAAGCCATCAAACATGACCTTACGTTCCTTTCTCATCTTTCTCTTGTCGAGCCTTATTCTCGCTGGGTGTAGTTCCGTTCCTGAAAGCGTCACCAGCGTCGAATGGCAAGCTCATGAACAACGTCTTGAAACCATCCATGATTTTCAAGCGACCGGGAAATTAGGCTACATCGGCCCCGACCAAAGACAAAGTCTGAACTTTTTTTGGAAGCACTCCACCGCTTTAAGCCAACTTCGATTAACCACTGTCTTGGGACAAACCGCATTAAAACTGACGATTACCCCACAAGGGGCAACGGTTGAAACGTATGATGACCAAGTCCTTTCCGCACGCAACGCTAATCAACTGATTTATCGCCTCACAGGCTTGATGATGCCAGTTGACCACATGCCCGACTGGTTACTCGGTTTACCTACCGATGCAGATACATTCCAGCTTTCTCCAGCCAACACACTGCAAACCTTAGACAAACAGATAGGTCTTAACGACTGGAAAATCGCTTACGAACGTTATGGCGACGTAGAATGGCACGAACAGACGCTTCCATTACCGAATAAACTAAAGCTGACGACATCAGACGTAAAAATCAATCTAGTGATCACAAAATGGAACATCACCCAATGATCGAAACTTCAACCCGCTGGCCGTCTCCGGCGAAATTGAATCTCTTTCTATACATCAATGGCCGCACAGAAAACGGCTATCACGAGTTACAAACCTTATTCCAATTCGTCGATCATGGAGATGAGCTCACCATTCAAGCAAACCATTCTGGTGATGTTACGATTTCTCCAGAGATAGAAGGTGTGCCTCTTCAAGACAATTTAATTTGGAAAGCTGCAACTGCGCTGCAAAATTACACTCACTGCTCTTTTGGTGCACATATCGAACTGCACAAAGTTTTACCAATGGGTGGTGGAATTGGCGGCGGCTCTTCAAATGCCGCTACGACACTTGTGGCACTCAACTACTTGTGGCAGCTCAATTTAACTGATGATGAATTAGCCGAAATTGGCCTAAAACTGGGCGCTGACGTGCCTGTTTTTGTGCGCGGTTTTTCCGCTTTTGCTGAAGGTGTGGGTGAGAAGCTTTCTCCAGCCAACCCGGAAGAAAAGTGGTATCTCGTCGTGAGACCAAATGTTTCTATTGCGACAGCGGATATATTCCGTCATCCAGATCTGACACGAAACACACCAAAACGAGATCTAGAAACACTTTTGAACGCGCCGAGCGTAAACGATTGCGAAAAAATTGTACGAATGCTCTACCCAGAGGTTGATAAGCAACTTTCATGGCTGCTACAATACGCGCCGTCAAGATTGACGGGGACAGGATCTTGCGTTTTTGCTGAATTTTCGAGCAAATCGGAAGCAGAAACTATCCTTGCACAACTCTCTGATAAAGTCTCGGCATTTGTCGCTCAAGGGCGCAATATTTCGCCACTAAAAGAGACTTTGGCTGAATACCAATCAGCCTCACACCGACCTATTTAAAACTGGACGCAAACCCGAGGTTTCCACCGTGCCTGATATGAAGCTATTTGCTGGTAACGCAACACCTGAACTAGCCCAACGTATTGCTGATCGTCTTTACATCTCTCTTGGTGATGCATCTGTTTCTCGCTTTTCTGATGGCGAAGTTGCAGTTCAAATCAATGAGAATGTTCGTGGTAGCGATGTTTTCATCATTCAATCCACTTGTGCACCGACTAACGACAACCTAATGGAATTGGTTGTTATGATTGATGCAATGCGCCGTGCTTCAGCAGGCCGTATCACTGCAGTTATCCCTTACTTTGGTTACGCCCGTCAAGATCGTCGTGTACGTTCTGCTCGTGTGCCAATTACTGCAAAAGTTGTTGCTGATTTCCTATCTAACGTTGGTGTTGACCGCGTTCTTACTATCGACCTACACGCAGAGCAAATCCAAGGCTTCTTCGATGTTCCTGTAGATAACATCTTCGGTACTCCTGTACTACTTGAAGACATGCAATCTCGCGGTCTAGATAACCCAGTAGTGGTTTCTCCTGACCTAGGTGGTGTGGTTCGAGCTCGTGCAACGGCGAAAGCGCTAGGCGACATCGATATTGCTATCGTTGATAAGCGTCGTCCACGTGCAAACGTTTCTGAAGTGATGAACCTAATCGGTGATGTTGAAGGTCGCGACTGTGTGATCGTTGATGACATGATCGATACAGGTGGCACTTTATGTAAGGCAGCTGAAGCGCTAAAAGAGCGCGGTGCTAAGCGTGTATTCGCTTACGCAACTCACGCTGTATTCTCTGGTAACGCTGCAGACAACATTAAGAACTCTGTTCTTGACCAAGTTATCGTAACTGACTCTATCTCTCTTTCTAAAGAGATGGCGGCGACAGGCAAAGTAACCACACTAAGCCTATCTCGTATGCTAGCTGAAGCAATCCGTCGCATCAGCAACGAAGAGTCAATCTCTGCAATGTTCAACTAATCTGAACATTTCAGTTAGACTGATTTCAAAAGCACCCCTCTATGGGGTGTTTTTTTTATTTGTATCGATAGGCAGAAAATCCCTTGGTCGCCCACTGTGAGAATTCTGTGCTATTATACTGCGCTTTTTGAGATTCCAGAGAGATCCTAACCTTGACTCAACCAATCAAACTTCTTGTTGGTCTTGCTAATCCGGGACCAGAATATGCCAAAACTCGCCATAATGCGGGCGCTTGGGTTGTAGAAGAATTAGCACGCGTCCATAACGTTACCCTGAAGAACGAACCAAAGTTCTTTGGCCTAACCGGACGCATCATGGTCAACGGCCAGGATCTCCGTTTGCTTATCCCTACCACTTTCATGAACCTCTCTGGAAAAGCGATCGCTGCTTTGGCGAAGTTTTACCAAATTAAGCCAGAAGAGATCATGGTTGCTCACGACGAGCTAGACTTACCGCCAGGTGTCGCTAAGTTTAAGAAAGGTGGTGGCCACGGGGGCCACAACGGACTACGTGACACAATAAGCAAACTGGGCAACAACAAAGATTTTTATCGTCTTCGTATCGGCATTGGCCATCCGGGACACAAAGATAAAGTGGCAGGTTTTGTATTAGGTAAAGCTCCAGCGAAAGAGCAAGAGCTACTAGATGCCGCAGCAGATGAAGCTGTTCGTTGTCTAGACATCCTGATTAAGGATGGCCTATCCAAAGCACAAAACCGCCTCCACACGTTCAAAGCTGAATAAGGTTACTATCATGGGTTTTAAATGTGGCATCGTTGGTCTACCTAACGTTGGTAAATCAACTCTGTTTAACGCACTAACTAAAGCGGGTATTGAAGCAGCAAACTTCCCGTTCTGTACCATCGAACCAAACACTGGTGTGGTTCCTGTGCCAGATCTACGTCTAGACGCACTAGCAAAGATCGTTAACCCACAGAAAGTTCTACCTACTACAATGGAATTCGTAGACATCGCTGGTTTGGTTGCGGGCGCATCTCGTGGTGAAGGCCTAGGTAACAAATTCCTAGCGAACATCCGTGAAACAGACGCTATCGGTCACGTTGTACGCTGTTTCGAAAACGAAAATATCGTTCACGTTGCAGGTAAAGTATCTCCAATCGAAGATATTGAAGTAATCAACCTTGAACTAGCTATGGCTGACCTTGATTCTTGTGAGCGCGCGATTCAGCGTAACGCGAAGAAAGCAAAAGGCGGCGACAAAGACGCGAAGTTCGAGCTGACAGTTTTAGAAAAGCTGCTTCCTGTACTAACAGAAGGTGGTTCAGCGCGTACCGTTGAGCTTTCTAAAGAAGAATTAGCAGCAGTAAGTTACCTAAACTTCCTAACGCTAAAACCAACCATGTACATTGCAAACGTAAATGAAGATGGTTTTGAAGACAACCCGTACCTAGACGCAGTACGTGAGTTCGCAGCAAAAGAAAACAACGTGGTTGTTCCTGTATGTGCAGCGATCGAATCAGAAATGGCTGAACTAGAAGACGACGAACGCGAAGAGTTTCTAGCGGATCTAGGCATCGAAGAACCTGGTCTAAACCGCGTAATTCGTGCTGGTTACGAACTGCTAAGTCTACAGACGTACTTCACAGCTGGCGTAAAAGAAGTTCGTGCATGGACAATTCCTGTTGGCGCAACAGCACCAAAGGCAGCAGCGAAGATCCACACTGACTTTGAAAAAGGCTTCATCCGTGCAGAAGTCGTTGGTTACGAAGACTTCATCCAATACAACGGTGAAAACGGAGCAAAAGACGCAGGTAAATGGCGTCTTGAAGGTAAAGACTACATCGTAAAAGATGGTGACGTTGTACACTTCCGCTTCAACGTATAATTAAGTGAATGAAATTCAAACACTTCATTTACATAAAAAGCCAGCAGTAATGCTGGCTTTTTTTATGTCTGCAATAAACGCCACAAAGTTAAGTTCCTTGCTTCAAGCTAATTTATTTCCAGTTTTAGATCATAAACACGCCTCTTTGTTTAAAAAGAAAGCGAACGATGTTTTTTGGGGGATTTATTTAAAAAAACTGTTGACGGATCTCACTCAACTTCGCATAATGCGCGCCGTTCCCAACGACAAGGCAACAAAGCGTTGAGAGCAAAAATGTGGTTTTGGCTACGTAGCTCAGCTGGTTAGAGCACATCACTCATAATGATGGGGTCACAGGTTCGAATCCCGTCGTAGCCACCATTCCTAAACGTTCTTTAATTAAGAGTACTTAGGAATATATGCGGAAGTGGCGGAATTGGTAGACGCACCAGATTTAGGTTCTGGCGCCGCAAGGTGTGAGAGTTCAAGTCTCTCCTTCCGCACCATATTTTAAGTAGTTGAAAAACTACTGCCTGCAGGTCTATCGCCAAGCGGTAAGGCAGCGGCTTTTGATGCCGCCATTCCCTGGTTCGAATCCAGGTAGACCTGCCATTATTCAAAGTGAGATTCCTTGATAAAAGGGTTGTCACTGAGAGCGCGAAGGTTTATATTGTCTCGCTCCAAAAGATGGCTACGTAGCTCAGCTGGTTAGAGCACATCACTCATAATGATGGGGTCACAGGTTCGAATCCCGTCGTAGCCACCATTCTTTCTTAATGAAAGAAATAAGAAATATAACTGTTAGTTTTTACCAATTAACTGATGGTTTATAGAGTTCAAGACGCGGAAGTGGCGGAATTGGTAGACGCACCAGATTTAGGTTCTGGCGCCGCAAGGTGTGAGAGTTCAAGTCTCTCCTTCCGCACCATCTTGATTCAACTCTATATAAAGAATATATGCGGAAATGGCGGAATTGGTAGACGCACCAGATTTAGGTTCTGGCGCCGCAAGGTGTGAGAGTTCAAGTCTCTCTTTCCGCACCATTCTTTCTCTAGAAATAGAGATGATATAGTCTCATGACTATTGTCTGCAGGTCTATCGCCAAGCGGTAAGGCAGCGGCTTTTGATGCCGCCATTCCCTGGTTCGAATCCAGGTAGAC
This sequence comes from Vibrio sp. GLN_1, assembly GCF_043106015.1. Lineage (NCBI taxonomy): Bacteria > Pseudomonadati > Pseudomonadota > Gammaproteobacteria > Vibrionales > Vibrionaceae > Vibrio > Vibrio sp. GLN_1. The sequence continues at coordinate 47 of NZ_JBICMD010000035.1, read as the reverse complement.
CTGCCATTATTTTACGTTATTGAGTTTTACTCAGTAACTATGCGGAA